>NZ_JAWRYI010000001.1:0-1343296 GCF_046534705.1 Pseudomonas sp. SIMBA_068 | reverse complement strand
TGCAGGTGGCCGCTGCCGTAGTACAGGTGATTGACCTTGCGCCCATCCGGCAGGGTCAGTGTGGTCAGGTTGCTGAGTGGGTCGTACTCATAGCCCAAGGTGCCAGCGGGTGTGATCTCTTTCGTCAGCCGGCCCAACAGATCATAGGTGTACTCAAGCTTTTCTTCCGTGATCCCAAGCTGCTTGCCGATCCCGGTCGGTTGCCGCTCGATGCTCAGCAACCGGTCACCGTCGTCATAGGTGAATCGCTGTTGTGCGTCGCTATTCAGTTTGGCGATCAGGCGACCAATGGCATCACGCTCGAACAGCGTATGGCGCTCTGGCCGTTCGGCATTTTCGCCATAGCCAATCTCATCCAGTCGGGTGAGATGGCCACCGACGTTGTAGCTGAAGCGCCGGGTCAGGTTATCCACCCGCACTTCTTCGCTCAGCCGGTCCGACACGTCGTAGGCAAAGCTGTACGTGGCGTTGTTTTCGTTGACCAGTGCGGTCAGGCGAATGGCCTTGTCGTACTCGTAGCGAACCCGCTGGCCCTTGGCATCCTGGCGGCTGCTCGGCAGGCCGCGGGCCGTGCGCATCAGGCGGGTGGTTTGGCCCTTTCCGTCGGTGTGGCTGAGTACCTGGCCGTAGACGTTGTAGGTAAAGGTTTCGGTGGTGCCGTCCGGGTGGCTGATGCGCTGCACTTCGCCATCGGGCTTGCGTTCCAGCGTGGTGGTCTGGTTGAGCGCGTCCGTTACCGCGACCAGGTTCACACGGAAACCCAACAGCTAGACCCTATAAACGTAAATCTTTGAGTCTTTATTGCGAAAATATAGCCCTATGACATTTTCACCTTCTCGCTCTACGAATATCTCTGTACCAGGAACACTATTACTGGCATATGTAATCATTGACACTACCCGCCCTGCTTCACACCTATACTCATAACACCAGTACTCACCATCTTCATCCAGGCGACATGATATATTTGGAACCCCCCCTTCAAATATAACCCCAGATGCCCTAATCGCCTCTCCGTCATCGTCAAAACGTACTGAATAAGTCGACTGCCCCTCCAGCTGATATATTTCAGTCTCTATTACTGTAGAGCTCACACCATATATATCCGACCTGTGAAACCCACCTTGCTTCGAGAAATAAAACTTAAAGCAATTTTTTTTATTCTTTGGCTCCGAACTCAAAATGGGAGACGGAGTCACCCCAGACAGTTCCAACCCATAAGGCAATATAGAAAAACTTGGACCTTTGGACCATTTTATTTCTTCACTTGCGATGCACTGCATACCTACGCTTTCAGAAAAATCAGCATCAAGCTTAGATTTTAGAAGTTTAAGCAAATTCTTAAATTTATCGGGAACCACAGTTACCTCCTAACAGCGAAAGTTTTACCACTATTTAATTGTTCCTTCAACTCAGCAAGCCCACTCAGAAACTCTTTCTTCGTTGTTCTACCAACCAATGAATCATACACATGTTGCTTGTAGGCATTCCCAGGTATGCCGGCACCCTTGTGTGGCGTTGCCAGCGTACCGGGAACTCGAGCGGATTCTGTATTAGGCAACCAAATGCCATTTTTCTTGTTATTTATATCGATTCCCAGTTCTTTCATTTGCTTTCTCAAGGCTATCATTCTGACGTCCTTTGAATTGGACATAATGATGTGATGCGCATCATACTGCCCTCCACCTACTGGTTTACTCCCGAGGCTATCTGCAAGTTTTTTCGCATCGGACCGACAGGACAGACCAAGTGGATCCAACCATAGAGTCGGATTTAGAGCATACTCATAGAGATTCATTCCACCGTCGATACTCAACGGATCTTGTGTTACGAAACGGCCAACATTAGGATCATAGAATCTGAAAGTATTGTAGTGCAGACCTGATTCGTCATCAAAGTATTGCCCTTGGAAGCGTAGATTCTGCTCAATCTTACTAACAGGCAGTTGCTCTACCGCCCCCCACGAGCGATACGTTGCCTGCCAAACAATCTCACCCTCGCTATCCGTCAGCTCCAACGGCGTCCCAATCTGATCCGTATGGAAGTAATAGACCTTCTGCTCTTCCCCTTCAGCCTGATCAACCCGCGCCAACGGCGCATAGCTTCCCGGCTCGTACAGGTACAGAGTGTTCTGCCCAGGCGTCTCCTCACGCAGCATCCTCAGCCCCTGCCAGAGGAAGCGCTTCTGTTCGAGTTCGCCGTTGATTTCCGCCTGCTTGGCCACCCGCCGCCCAAGGCTGTCGTACCGGTACTCGCCTCGGCTTTCCAGCTTGCCGTTAACCAACGTCTCCGCCCGCACCAGCCGGTTCTCGCAGTCATAACTAAAGCTCTGCAGCTTGCTGTGCCCCGAGCGCTTCTCGATCAGGTTGCCCCACGGATCGTAGCGGTACTCCTGGTCCCGCCACTGTTTGATCCGGTTGTCCTTGACCTTGTCGAATTGCCGCGCATTGAAGTCCAGACGGTTCGCCGCCGCGTCGTAGCGGAACTCCTCGCTGCCGATCAGCGAGCCGGTATCGCGACTGCGCAACTGGCCGTTGGCTTCATATTCGTACTTGATCTCGCCACGCAGCTTGTCGAGGGTGCGCACCAGTTCACCGGCCGGGTCGTACTGGTAACGGCGGTGGATCGGATTGCACGCATGCTCCACCAGCAGCGACGTATTCACGCCAGTGTTATGCACCTGCGAGAGCTTGTCAGCCGACAAGGTTGACGCAAACTGCCAGGCCTTGCGCCCCATGGCGTCATAACCGAAGCAGCTGGTGAGCTTGCCCTGCGTGCGGTACACCTCGCGGTGCAGGTCGTCTCGCTCCATGTCGCTGATCACCAGCCCGTCCAGGTTCAACTGGTGCAGGTGGCCGCTGCCGTAATACAGGTGATTGACCTTGCGCCCATCCGGCAGGGTCAGCGTGATCAGGTTGCTGAGTGGGTCGTACTCATAGCCAAGCGTTCCGGCGGGGGTGATTTCCTTCGTCAACCGGCCGAGCAGATCGTAGGTGTATTCAAGCTTTTCTTCCGTGATCCCAAGCTGCTTGCCGATCCCGGTCGGTTGCCGCGCGATGCTCAACAGCCGGTCGCCGTCGTCGTACGCGAATGTCTGGCTCGCATCACGGTTGATCTTGGCAACCAAACGGCCAATGGCATCACGCTCGAACAGCGTATGGCGCTCTGGCCGCTCGGCATTTTCGCCATAGCCAATCTCATCCAGTCGCGTGAGATGGCCACCGACGTTGTAGCTGAAACGCCGGGTCAGGTTATCCACCCGCACTTCTTCGCTCAGCCGGTCCGACACGTCGTAGGCAAAGCTGTACGTGGCATTGTTTTCGTTGACCAGTGCGGTCAGGTGAATGGCCTTGTCGTACTCGTAGCGAACCCGCTGGCCCTTGGCATCCTGGCGGCTGCTCGGCAGGCCGCGGGCCGTGCGCATCAGGCGGGTGGTCTGGCCCTTGCCGTCGGTGTGGCTGAGTACCTGGCCGTAGACGTTGTAGGTGAAGGTTTCGGTGGTGCCGTCCGGGTGGCTGATGCGCTGCACTTCGCCATCGGGCTTGCGTTCCAGCGTGGTGGTCTGGTTCAGCGCGTCCGTTACCGCGACCAGGTGCTGGCGTTCGTCATAGCGGTAGTACGTGCTCTTGCCCGAGCAGTCCTGATAACGCTCGACCTGGGCCAGGGTGTTCCACCACAGGTACTTGGACTTGTAGGTCGCATCGAGGAAAGAGTAGGGCAGGTTGTGTTTCCTGTAACAGCAATCGGGGCATGTCGAGTGAATACAGATCTGGCAGGTGGAGAATTGTGAAGATAACTCGCAAAAATTTGCCCCTCTCGCATCGACTGAAACATACGCTTCAGCCGTGAATAGCCAGTTTTTAAAGAACAACTATCAAGTGCATTAGCGGCTGAATACGTAACCAGCACACTTCAAAACATCCGCTACAAAAGCATTACAGGAGTCCGTCGAGCAGCGGAATATCGTAGGCCTTGTCCTTTACAATTTTCTTTGAGGTCATCGCTTCTTTTATTTTAACATCATTCCCAGCCACGCCCCCCAACTTAGCAGCACAATGTATCAATACAGCAGGATAAGAATATTCATCTGGAGACATAACAACATCACTTATAGTCCTATCAGTTGGCACGATAGCAGCTAGCATTTTGGGAACATAAAACTCCTCCAGAACAATCCGAATATGACTACAAACCTCATCCGCCAGAGCAGGAGGGGGTGTTTTTATAGCCCCATCCCCCCCGCCACTAAACCGCTTACTGTGCTCACCTGACGAAATGAAAGAAAAACAGCCATCATTAAATAAATTACTTTTGTAAGGAGGGCTGAATTTTGACGCACACTCAAAAAGCTCCCCCCCAGAAACTATCCCGGCAAGCACATAAGAATCTACGCGCGCGAGGTGGTCCAAGAAAAGTTCAGCCACATTTTTTTTATTATACTTAAATTTTAATTTATTCTTTACGGCCATCACGCCATCAAACCTTGAGGCAACGACCTTTAGCTCTTTAAGCAAAGCAGCTTCAAAATACAACCGATTCTCTGAACCCATAGTTCACCCATATTTAAGGACGTTAAATATCGCATCATGCACGGCTCCTTTACCACCAAGCAATTTGCCGCGCGCACTTTTAGTATCAACTTTCAGCTTAGCCGCAGTACCGTTGGATGGCTTAATAGTCCCACCCCCAAGGTGTTGCGTAGTATTTGCAGGATTGTTCATGTCAAATACACCTGCGGCTTTTTGGTTTTTAGTAAGCGAACCTGCGCCATGCTTTACTTCGAACACATGCAAATTCCCCTGAGCATCTCTAGCAACGAAATCCGCTCTAACCCTACTTCCATTAACCTTCATGGTAACTTCTTCGGCAACGATCTTAAAGCCGTTACGCTCTAAGTCGTGCATCGCCTTTGATCGTCCCTTCTCACCACTTGCGGCGCTTTTGCACAAGCCTAATGGATCAATCCAGGTCAACGCATTTGGTGCATACTCATAAAGATTATACCCGCCTTGAAGGCTTATCGGATCCTGCGTAATAAATCGCCCTGTCTCAGGATCATAATATCTGAATAGACTATAATGCAGCCCTGTTTCGCGATCAAAGTATTGCCCTTGGAAGCGTAGATTCTGCTCAACCTTACTAACAAGCAGTTGCTCTACCGCCCCCCACGAGCGATACGTCGCCTGCCAAACAATCTTGCCCTCGCTGTCCGTCAGCTCCAACGGCGTCCCAATCTGATCCGTATGGAAGTAGTAAACCTTCTGCTCCTCCCCTTCCACCTGATCGACCCGCGCTAACGGCGCATAGCTACCCGGCTCGTACAGGTACAAGATGCTCTGCCCAGGCGTCTCCTCACGCAGCATCCTCAGCCCCTGCCAGAGGAAGCGCTTCTGTTCGACCTCACCGTTGATCTCAGCCCGCTTGGCCACCCGCCGCCCAAGGCTGTCGTACCGGTACTCGCCTCGGCTTTCCAGCTTGCCATTGACCAACGTCTCCGCCCGCACCAGCCGGTTCTCGCAGTCATAGCTAAAGCTCTGCAGCTTGCTGTGCCCCGAGCGCTTCTCGATCAGGTTGCCCCACGGATCGTAGCGGTACTCCTGGTCCCGCCACTGTTTGATCCGGTTGTCCTTGACCTTGTCGAATTGCCGCGCATTGAAGTCCAGACGGTTCGCCGCCGCGTCGTAGCGGAACTCCTCGCTGCCGATCAGCGAGCCGGTATCGCGACTGCGCAACTGGCCGTTGGCTTCATATTCGTACTTGATCTCGCCACGCAGCTTGTCGAGGGTGCGCACCAGTTCACCGGCTGGGTCGTACTGGTAACGCCGGTGGATCGGGTTGTAGGCGTGCTCCACCAGCAACGAGGTATTCACGCCGGTGTTATGCACTTGCGAGAGCTTGTCAGCCGACAAGGTTGACGCAAACTGCCACGCCTTGCGCCCCATGGCGTCATAACCGAAGCAACTGGTGAGCTTGCCCTGCGTGCGGTACACCTCGCGGTGCAGGTCATCGCGCTCCATGTCACTGATCACCAGCCCGTCCAGGTTCAACTGGTGCAGGTGGCCGCTGCCGTAATACAGGTGATTGACCTTGCGCCCATCCGGCAGGGTAAGCGTGGTCAGGTTGCTGAGCGGGTCGTACTCGTAGCCGAGCGTGCCGTCAGGGCTGATTTCTTTGGTCAGCCGACCGAGCAGATCGTAGGCGTACTCAAGCTTTTCTTCCGTGATCCCAAGCTGCTTGCCGATCCCGGTCGGTTGCCGCGCGATGCTCAGCAACCGGTCACCGTCGTCATAGGTGAATCGCTGTTGTGCGTCGCTATTCAGTTTGGCGATCAGGCGACCAATGGCATCACGCTCGAACAGCGTATGACGCTCTGGCCGTTCGGCATTCTCGCCATAGCCAATCTCCTCCAGTCGCGTGAGATGGCCACCGACGTTGTAGCTGAAACGCCGGGTCAGGTTATCCACCCGTACTTCTTCGCTAAGCCGGTCCGACACGTCGTAGGCAAAGCTGTACGTGGCGTTGTTTTCGTTGACCAGTGCGGTCAGGCGAATGGCCTTGTCGTACTCGTAGCGAACCCGCTGGCCCTTGGCATCCTGGCGGCTGCCCGGCAGACCGCGGGCGGTGCGCATCAGGCGGGTGGTCTGGCCCTTGCCGTCGGTGTGGCTGAGCACCTGGCCGTAGACGTTGTAGGTAAAGGTTTCGGTGGTGCCGTCCGGGTGGCTGATGCGCTGCACTTCGCCGTCGGGCTTGCGTTCCAGCGTGGTGGTCTGGTTCAGCGCGTCCGTTACCGCGACCAGGTGCTGGCGTTCGTCATAGCGGTAGTACGTGCTCTTGCCCGAGCAGTCCTGATAACGCTCGACCTGGGCCAGGGTGTTCCACCACAGGTACTTGGACTTGTAGGTCGCATCGATGATGGTGTGCGGCAGGCCGTCATCGCTGTTCAGGTACTCGGTCATCTGGCCGAGGGCATCGATTTCGGCGAGCAGGTTGCCCTTGTCGTCGTAGCGCGCCTGCCAGGTGCTGCCATCCGGGTAGCTGACTTTGGTCACCAGCGAGGTCAGGTGGTGGTACTCGTACTGGATCTTGCGCCCCAGTGGATCGGTTTCTTCCAGCAGGCGGGCGTATTCATCGTACTTGAAGGCGAGCCGGTTACCGTCTGGCAGGCCCAGGCCGACCATGTTGCCGTGCTCGTCCAGCTCGATGGCGTAACGTTCGCCACCGTAGTCGCGGCTGGCGACCACGCGGTGGTCGGCGTTGTACTGCACTTGCAGCTCACGGCCGAGCACGTCGGTGGCCCAGCTGGTGCGGCTGTCGAGGTCGTAGCGGAAGTGGTAATGCTCGCCGTCACTGGTCCAGTGTTCGACCACGCGCGGCTTGTCGCCCAGGGTTTGCCAACGGTAGTGGCAGCCCAGGCCCAGGGCGTTGCTGTGGGTCACCATCAGGCCGTCGGCGTAACTGAAGCTGCGCACGGTGTCGCCGTTGCGGTTGATCACCGCGCTCAGTTGGCCGTGTTCGTCGTAGCGGTACTGGGTGAGCGTTTCCACCGCCTCATTGTTGACCACGCGCTTGATGTCGGTCAGGCGACCCAGCGGGTTGTCGTAGTGCAGGTGCACGCGGGTGCCGCCGGTGGCGCTGATGTCGGTCAGCGTGCCGTCGGGCGTGCGGGTGAAGTGCAGGAAGTGGCCGAGGGCGTTCTCGATGCGTTGCAGCGGCACTTCGGTATTGGTGTCGGGCACTTCGCCGAAGTAGAAGAACAGGTTGTCGAGGGTCTGCAGGATGTAGTGGCCACCCTCGGTGCACACCAGGTACACCTGCTCATGCGGGTTGTAGATCCGTTCGCCCGGTTGCAGGGTCACGAACGGGACTTCGCGGCCTTGGTTGTCGGTGAGGTAGATGAATGCACCCTCGCGGCGCAGGCTCTGCTCCCAGGGCAGCACCCAGCCGCGGCCGAGTACGCTGTCGACCGACAGGTCGCTGGCGTAGAAGCGCGACCACTCGATCGGCATCAAGCCCGGCAGGCTGAAGTCGATTTCATCGGGGATCAGCTTGCGGCCCGTGGTGAGGTCGACCGGGTTGCCGACCAGGCCGCCGATCGCCTTGCGGGCCACGGGTTCGACCACGTAGCGGCTGGCCACTTCACCGGCGACGAAGCCGGCAGTGAACTTCAGCGCGCAAGGCATGATGGCTTTCATGCCGGCTTGGGTACCGGCCTTGATCAGCTGGGCAATACCGCCTGCGGCACCGGCGATGGCCATCAGCACATCCACGGTGGTGCGCAGCCACTCCGGGACTTCATCGTCCACGGGCAGGTAGCGGTGGGTGCCGCCGCCGATGATGACGTTGTCCGAACCACCGGAAATGGTCGCGCCGCAGGTCAGCTTGTCGCCCTTGCGCGCAGCGGCCACGCTGTTGATGAATACATTGGTCGAGCCTTCGGCAATTTGCACCGGCCCCGGGTGTTTGTCGCAGGCGCCAATGCTTTTTTCAACACGCGCAGCCTTGCGGCTGTTGATGAAGACGTTGGGTGAGGCAGTGGTTATCGTCCCTGAAGGGGACGAGAACATACTGCCTATCGCCTCTCCGGCAGCGGTCAGCAAGCTGCCTCCAATACCAGCTGCGAGGCCGGCCAGCAACGCCACGCCGAACCCGCAGGTGAACGTGGCGATGGCCACCGTGGCAACCAGTGCGATACCCAGGGCGGCGCCAATCAGGAAGCCCCCCAACGCGCTGGTGTGCGATATCTCGTCGCCGAACCTGGCCGCTTCGAACATGAGGGGTTACTCCTGTTCGCCGGGCTCGGAACGGCTTACGGGCGTGCGCGGAATGAAGCTCGCCAGCAGGTTGTCCCAGTCCTGGTTCTGTTGGGCACTGAAATCTGCCTGTGCCGTGGTGGAGAAGATCAGCGCACGGCCAGGGCTGATGATGAAGGCCGCCTGGCGCTGGTAAAGCGGGCGGCCTTGGTTCATGTAATAGGCGTCGATCTGAATACCGGCAATGGGTGCGGTAGCAGAAAGCGCGACGGCCTTGTTGCCCAAACGGGTGTAGCCACGCAGCTTGGAGGTCAGCATCTTGACCTGGCGATCGACATAGGCCTGCAGTGCTTCGTCTGGCAGCAAGGTGTCACGCGAGATGGTGATGCTCAACGGCGCGGGAACACTGGCACCCAAGACGAACATGTTGACCGTGCGGTCCTCGAACCCTGCTGGCAGCGCTATGCCGCCTTCCTGCAACTCGTAATCCATGCGATGAAAATTCCTGATAACAAAAAATGGGGGTCAGCTCAGCGCGAAGCCATCGAGCATGCGGTCAAACTCGGCCAGCCACTGGCTCAGGCCCGGCTTGCTGGGGTCGATTACGCATGAGATATCCAGCCATTGCAGTGACTCGCTGCCGGCGATGGGCACCAGCGCGCCGACCAAGCGACCATGGCGGGGCTCGTGGCCGGCATTGAAGTGAAAATCCACCACTTTGGCGGGGTTACCGGCCAGGTGGCAGTCACGTTTGCGAATCACGCGCAGTTGCGGGCTCATTTCGCGCAAGGCCTCGATTGCACGCTCGAAGAGTTGCTCCAGCGGCTGCCTGGCGCGTACATCACGGCGGCGGATGCTGAGGCTGACTGGCTCGCCTTCATGCTCGAGGGTGGTCTGGATATCGCGGAAACGAAAGCCGACTGGAAATTGCAGGTTGAAACCCGCAAAGGTGAAACCGCTGGCCACATCCTGCAGCACTGCCGGCAAGGGTTCCGGTGTGGGCACAGGTTCGGGCACATGAGCAGCTTCTGCCAGCTTGGCCAGGCGCGCTGCCTCCTCTTGCGCTTCGCGCCTGGCGGAGATGCGGTCGTAGATCGAGGGCTTGTACATGTACCTTGCCTCAGTCGTTGATCCGCACTGCGGCGCCAGTGATTTGGGTAGTATCGGTACTGGTGGTCACGATGACCTTGCCTTTGATCTCGATGCCTTCCGGGGTCAGCGTGATGCTGCTGTCGCCCACCTGCAGGATGATGTGCTGCTTGGCGGCCACCTGGATGAACTGGTTGTCGACCTGCAGGGTGTAAGAACCTTCGGTCACTTGCACCACGGTGTCTTTCTTGACCGTTTCGGTGTGCGTACCGCCAACCGTAATCGAGCGGTTGTTCCCTACATCATGGGTCTCATCCAGCTCGATCTCGGTATCCATGTTGCGCTCGGCATGCATGATGATCTGCTCGGCGCCGGCCTTGTCTTCGAAGCGGAAGAAGTTGGCGGTACCGCCGTCGCCCTTCATCGAACGCGTCAGGAACCCACTCTGGGTCTTGTTCGCCGGCAGCGACCATGGCGGGGTGTTGGTGCTGTTGTACAGGCTGCCCATGATCAGCGGCCGGTCCGGGTTGCCGTCAAGGAACACCACAACCACTTCGTCGCCTATGCGTGGGATCTGGATGCTGCCGAAGCCGCCGCTGGCGCCAGACTGGGTGACGCGTACCCAGCAGGAGCTCTGATCATTGAATTCACCGTTACGATCCCAGTGGAACTGTAACTTCACCCGCCCCAGCTCATCGGTGTAGATCTCTTCGCCGTGTGGACCGACCACAATGGCAGTCTGCGGGCCGCTGATACCCGCCCTTGGGGTGCGCAATGCGGGGCGGAACGGGATTTTACGGCGGATGCAGCTAAAGCTGTTGCGGTAGCCCGCTTCGCCATCGTTGGCGTAGTTGTTCTGTCCCCAATGGGTGACGGAAAGCAGCAGAAACTGGCGATCGTCCGGGGCGTCGTTGTCGTGATCGTAATGCTGGCTCAGCTCGAAGTAATGGCCAGGTTCCATGGCGCGGCAATTACTCTCGCCATGGAAGGTCTTGCCGTCGACCTCCATCGCCTCCAGCCGACGACGTGCCTTGCGCATGCCTTCATCGGAATCGGCATAGCCGTAGAGGCCTTCATATTCAAAGACCTCGTACTGGCCAACCTCGCCCTGCTGATTGACCGAGTTCAGCTGCACCAGATGCGGGTTACCGGGTTGCTTGTAGTCGAAGGACTTGAGGGTCAGGCGGGTTGGCTGCATCCGTCGCGCCGAAGACCACGCCGTGATCGAGTCGGCGGTTTCGGTGACCGAAGCACTGTGGTAGCGGATCAGCGGCTGGCGCTCCAGCTGCGGAAGCATGCTGCTGTCATCGCTGATGATCATGCGATGGCCTTCCTGGGAGTGCTCGAAGGTGAAGAACAGCCCTTCCTGCTCGAGCAGGCGCAACACGAAATTCAGGTCCGATTCCTGATACTGCGTGCAGTAGCTGATTGGCTTGAGCGGCTGGCTCAGGCGGAACTCATGCTCGGCCAGGGACAGGTAGTAATCGAAAACTTCCTTGACGATCTGCTCGGTGGTCTTGTCCTGGAAGATGCGCGAGTCGCGGCGACGGCTGAGAATCCAGATCCAAGGCACCAGTTCAGCGGTGTAGTTGGCAATGCCGCCATCAGCACCGGTGTGCACGAAGTCCGACACGTGCGCACTGATGTACCTAGTGGTGCCGTCGGCCAAGGCAATCCCCAACGTGACTTTCTTGCCGATAAGCTTCTTAAGTTCGATGCGAGCGTCTTGCGAAATGAGGTGTGCCTGGAAACTGAACAACTCCGAAATCGCCTCGCGGCCGCTGAAGCTTAGGAGTTGCAGTTCTTGCTCGGGAGGCAGTGGAGAATCGAAGGTGAACAGGCGTTGATGCTGGGTGAGCATCGACTCGAGGGCATCCGTAATCATATCAATGCATCCTGCATCAAGCTGGAAATCTCACAATGAAAACGCGCTTGGCTGAGGCTGTCAAATGATGGCGATAAGCCAGAACACCTCACATCGAGGACAAAAGCCGCGTGCAACTGGTGCATCATGGGCCGGTGTATCAGTCGACACTTTCTTGATTAATTACATCGAAATATGTCCTCCCGTTTGATCTGCTGGAGGTCTGGAGTGTAGGCTCCCTACGCCTAGCCATGAGGCAGTAGATCGCGACTATCAGGGAGAATCGCCATGAGCGTGAGCGAAAGCCAACTCAGCCAACTGGACCGGGAGATGGACCAGAATCACCGGGAAATGGTGATCATGTCGATAGAAGACTTCCACGCACAGGCCCAGTTAGCCCAGCAGGCACATGGCGCCACGCAGCCTCCGCAAGTGTGTACTCGCACGCAGGGTGACCTTCTGACCGGTACCTGGAACGGCGTGAAATCCACCTACAATGGCCTGCCCCACACCTTCGTCAACACTACTTGGGGCGTGCCTACGGCCATGGCGGCCTGGGACGCGAAAAACATCGTCGGTTTCATTCGTGACATGAACGGGATGGGCACGAAAGTACGCTACACCGTGCGCAATGGTAAGCAGTACGTGATTCTCACCGGCTACCCAGGCCTGCGCAAAACGCTCAATGCAACACGCTATGGTGTTCAGAACGCCAAGTTGGTCAGCATGGGCATCGGCAAATACGGCGTGCGCGGCTCCTCCATCAAGGGTTTCAAGCTCTCGTGCTATGTGGCGGTAGCCATCGAAGTCGCAGAGTGGGTGTTTGGCGACGAGCACATCATGAGCGACCTGTTTGGCGGCATTGGGGTGGAGTTGATCAAGGCTGGCATCGCTTCGGCGCTCGGCTACGCCGCAGCGCTGGCTGCTGGCGCACTGTTCACGGCAGCCGCAGCACCGGTCATCGCCGGTGCGCTCGTCGTTTTTGCAGTGGGCCTTGGGCTTAATGCACTGGACAACCACTTCGGCATCAAGAACGCAGTGAAGGCCGGCCTGCGCTATGCCGTGGATCATATCGAGGCAATCCACAAAACCATCACCGAGATCAAGCCAGCCGACCTGCGTCGCTATGCTGAAGAAACGGCTACCAACATCGCAGGCAGAATTGCCGACGAGCTTTACGATGAAGCCAAGTCGTGGATAATCCGCAAAGTGCGCCCCGACGGGATCGACCTGCCAAACTGGCCAAGCGCACCCCGCCTGCCATCGATGCCTTCATTGCCATCGCTGCCCACGTTCAACCTGCCCAAGTTCTGAAAATGACTACACACTCTTCGCAGATATCCCCCGGGCTATCGCCTCTCAAGATCAGGTTGCTGGCTGTTGGCATGATTGCCGCAATGCTGCTGGTGGGCGCCATTTCCGTTTATGCGTACCTCAACTACCTGTTCCCGCTCTACGGCAGGCTACTGCGCGGGGCCCCAGTGGTCGAGACGCCGTATCTCGCATTTGGCCTGCTCATGGCTCCGCCGGCACTGGCCATTCTGCTGGTTGGCAGCGCGATTTGCGCCTGGACGGGTAAAAAGTTCGACCCTCCTCCTGCCTCACGGCTACACCGTTTCCAGACTCAGATGTTCGGGTTGTCACTGAAGACACTGATTTATGTCGTTCCAGCAGTGATGATACTGACAACCGTGGCGTTGCTGGCCAGAGGCTATTCGCCCTGCCCGAAACTGTTGATATCAGGTTCTGCCTGGCAGTTGTTCTGGGTCAACGATGACCGGGTGTGCTTCAAGCCGGATCACTACATCAACGACAACTGGCCGTGCAAGGTTATCGACGGCAAGGACGTTTGCGTCCAGGTCGATGGGCGGTAAGTTGCCTACCTTGGCCAGGCTCAAAGCGAGTACGGCGGAAAAACCGAAAAGGTAGCAGTTGATAAGCCGCAGTGACCTGGAGACGGGGCGACGGGGATGTACAGCGGCGCCCCTCCGGTCTGCGCACACTCAGGCATTAAATGGACAAACACACACTTAGGGATCAACCCCATCGGGAAGCTTTACAAAACCGAGACCTTAGCCACCAAGGTCAGGTAATTAACATGAAACCTACTACACCACTCAAGTATGTAGACAAAGCGCTCGCGCTGACGATCACTGAACCCTATCCGTGCCTGCCGTAGAGAAGGTCATCGAGCTCATCGCTCAGCGGCGACAGCTCGAACAGCCGGCTCGCCAACCTACGAATATGCTGCGACCAGGCCACCTTGGCCACCCACTCCGACGGCATGCCCGATACCCCGTAGAGCGCCCCCGCAATCTGCCCTGCCGTTGCAGCGACACTGTCGGCATCATCGGCAAGGTTGGCGGCCAGGAGGATCGCGTCCTTGAAGTTGTCGGTGTTCCATACGGCCCACAGTGCTGCTTCCAAGGTATCAATGACGTAGCCGGAGTAGCGGATCTGTTCGCGGCGCTTTTGCTTGTACTCGCCCGCATTGATGATCATCGGGCGAGGCCGCAACGAACGCACCGCTGGGGCCAGGGCCTCTTCCTTGTCTGCACCGTTGAGCGCCGGCCAGGCCAAGCAGCGTGGCCTTGGCGCGGTCCAGTGCCTGGTCCTGTGATAACGTCCAGGATCTGTTGTCCAGCCATGCTGGTTTGATCCGCGGCAGCCAGGGAATGCTCAGGCACACATGAAAGACCATCCCGAACTCTACGTAAGGTCCCCTGTTCTTTTCCGACTTACGGCCATCGGTCTGATGCTGTCCATGCTCGCCATGGGAGCACTGGCGGTGTACGCCTTATGGACGGATATTGTACCCCTCTACGGCCGGATCTACCGTAATGCGCCGGTCGTGGAAACCCCGCTCAAAGCTTTCTTCATGATTGCATTCATTCCCCTAGGGCCTTGCCTGATCGTTGGTAGCCTGATCGCCGCATGGACCGGTCGAAAGTTTGACCCACTGAAAACCTCTTGGCTGCATGGGTTCCAGCTACGCTCGCTGCAACTGACGGTTGTGCTGATGGTTATCGTCGCACCGACAACGATTACGCTGACCACAGCAACGCTTTCGGCAAAGGGCTACTGGTCGTGCCCGAAGCTCAGGATCTCGGGCTCCGGTTGGCAGATGTTCTGGGTTAACGATGAACGCGTGTGCTTCAAGCCGGATCATTACATCAACGACAATTGGCCATGTAAGGCAATCAATGGCAGAGACGTTTGCGTACAGGTCGATGGTCGCTGAGTTGGATGCAACCGGCTGCGCCGGTGTTCGCGGGCAATCCCGCACCTACCCGCACCTACCCGCACCTACTAGCATCGCGCTAGCTATCGCTTTTGCACAAACAGTTACCCCGCTGGATGCGACGAAACTCGTCGCAGGGCCATCATCCTGACGCGCTTCCCCAACCCCGCAACGCGCAGGCGGCCAGCGCACAAAATGAGAACTGATTCACTTTTTGAAAAAAACTTTTGCCAATGATTTTCATCTCTTCCCAGCCCCTTTCGCACCCAGTCTTTAGGGCTTAACCCCCAATTCCTGCGACCAAGACCACTGTCAATATCACAGCGCCATTATTGCGCAGCGTCGTAAAACAGGGAAAAAATCGCCACCCTCGCCGGAACTTCTTCCCCAGCGAGGTGCCCTACTCGGCATTGCTGGCAACACAATATTCATGTGCCAGCACTCAGATTTGCCGCAGCCGATGGCTCAATTTCAGGTCGACGCCACTGGCGTTCAGGACGATCAAGCAGGCACATGGACGCGATGTACCGATGACACAATCATTCGATGTCGAAGCACTGATCAAGCTGCGCAGCCAGACGCGGGCGATCTCCGATGCGCTGAAGGCGCAGGCGGCGGATTACCTTGCCACCGTGGCACCGCTGATCCGTCCGCAAACCCTGTTTGGCGAATACCTGCAAGGCGCCCAGCGCAGCAGCGGGCGCGAAACCCAGGGCCACTTCCAGGCCCTGGTCGAACTCTACGAGCGTATCGGCTCGGCCGCGCCGTTCCAGCTGGTCACCGAGCTGGAAGTACCGCTGAACCTGATCAGCACCACCCCCGAACTGTTCCCGCTGGAATACGACAAGGTCCTCGAACAGAGCGGCCAGACCATCCGTATCACCAGCCCAACCCGCTGGGTAGTGGGCTTCCACGCCTTCGACCTGGCGCGGTTTCGCAATGTCATCAAAGACCACAACCGCAGCAGCGCCGAGCTGTACCGCTTCGTGGTGCACTACCTCGTGCTGTTCTACTGCCTGAGCAAGTCGCCTGGCCTGGGCCGGCTGTTCGAAGGCCTGCGCTACGGGCTGAGCTTCGAACGCCTCAAAGGCTTTGGCGACCTGCCGTTCTGCGTCATCAGCTCACCGGTGCGCTCGGAACTTCCCGACGATTCGGTCATCCGTAGCAGCACGCAAATTGCCGGCAACACCAGCTTCGAAGAACTGGTGGGCCGCGACAACATTCTGGAAATGAACGACGACATCCGTCAGCGCCTGCTGCTGACGATCGAAGGACTGTAACCCGCAGGGCCCCACACCGGGCCGCGCAATGATTCGCAGCGAACTGCTAGCACTGGAGAACACGATGGCGAAGAAGGAAAGCACCCAGCACAAACTCGACCGCGTCCGCGCGCCGCGGGTCCATATCACCTACGACGTGGACATCGGCGATGCCATCGAGAAAAAGGAGCTGCCCTTCGTCGTCGGCGTACTGGGCGACTTTTCCGGCAACCCGCTGGAGCCGCTGCCCAAGCTCAAGGACCGCAAGTTCGTCTTCATCGACCGGGACAACTTCAACGGTGTGCTCAAGGGCATCAAGCCACGCCTGACCTACCGGGTCGACAACACCCTGGCCAAGAACGGCACCCAGCTGGGCGTGGAGCTGAACTTCAACAGCCTTGAAGACTTCGAGCCACAGAACGTGGTCAAGCAGGTCGAGCCGCTGCGCAAGCTGCTTGAAGTGCGCAACAAACTGGCCGACCTGCGCAACAAGATGGGCGGCAACGACAAGCTCGAAGAGCTGCTGATGGACGTGCTGCAGAACACCGAAAAACTCAAGACCCTGGGCAAGGAATTCGGCCGTGAAGCCGAAGTGAAAGACCCATCCAGCAGCGATCGCGCCTGAGCAGGAGCCCGAACATGACCGACAAGCAAACCGCACCGCAACAGGCCGGCGAACTGGTCGAAGTAGAAAACTTCGCGCCACAGCCCTCACTGCTGGACAGCATCATTTCGCAAAGCCGCGTAGCCCGTTCCGACACCGAGCGCAACCGCACCCGCGACCTGATTGGCGAATTGGTGAACCAGGTGCTCGAAGGTGAGATGACGCCGAGCAAGGACCTGATCGCCGTGCTCGACTCGCGTATCGCCGAGATCGATTCGATGCTCTCCGAGCAGATGAACGAGATCATGCACGCCCGCGAGTTCCAGCAGCTGGAAGCCTCCTGGCGCGGCCTGAAATACCAGGTAGACCAGACCGAAACCAGCACCACGCTGAAGATCCACCTGCTCAACGCCTCGAAGAAGGACCTGGTACGCGACCTGAAGGCCGCCAGCGAATTCGACCAGAGCGCGCTGTTCAAGAAAGTCTACGAAGAAGAATACGGCACTTTCGGTGGCGCGCCGTTCGGTATGCTGATCGGTGACTACGAGTTCAACCGCAACCCCGAAGACATGTACCTGCTGGAAGAGATCTCGCACGTGGCAGCGTCGGCGCATGCACCGTTCATCTCCGCCGCCTCCCCCGAGCTGTTTGGCTGGGACTCGTTCACCGAGATGTCCGCCCCGCGTGACCTGGCAAATCTCTTCGACACCGTCGAATACGCCAAGTGGAAGTCGTTCCGCGCCTCGGAAGACTCACGCTACGTCGGCCTCACCCTGCCCCACGTGCTCGGCCGCCTGCCATATGGCCCTGATACCACGCCGGTGGAAGAATTCAACTTCGTCGAAAGCGTCGACGGCCGCGACCACAACAAGTACCTGTGGATGAACGCCGCCTATGCCCTCGGCACCCGCGTCACCGATGCCTTCGCCCGCTACGGCTGGTGCGTGGCCATCCGCGGCGTAGAAGGTGGCGGCCTGGTCGAAGGCTTGCCAACCCATACCTTCAAGACCGACGACGGCGAAATCGCCCTCAAGTGCCCGACCGAGATCGCCATCACCGACCGCCGCGAAAAAGAGCTGTCGGACCTGGGCTTCATTCCCCTGGTGCACTGCAAGGGCACCGACTACGCCGCGTTCTTTGGCACCCAGTCGGCGCAGAAGCAAAAGCAATACAACACCGACATCGCCAACGCCAACGCACGCCTGTCGGCCCAGCTGCAGTACATCTTCGCCACGTCGCGCATCGCCCATTACATGAAGGCAATCATGCGCGACAAAATCGGCAGCTTCGCCTCGCGCATGGACGTGGAGCGTTTCCTCAACCAGTGGCTGGCCAGCTACGTGCTGCTGGACGACACCGCCAGCCAGGAGGCCAAGGCCAAGTTCCCGCTGCGCGAAGCCCGCGCCGAGGTGTTCGAGGTACCAGGCAAGCCAGGCGTGTACAAGGCTGTAACCTACCTGCGCCCGCACTACCAGCTCGACGAACTGACCGCCTCGCTGCGCCTGGTCGCCGAACTGCCTCAAGGGGCGCGCGGCTGACAAGCCGGTGTGTACAGGGATGACACATGAGTAACCAGGCCCGCCTGCTGCCCTCGCTGCTCGACCGACTGCTGGACGACCGTCCGTTCCAGTCGGCCGAGCCGGCCGCGCAGCGCACCTGCTCGCTGGCCGAGTACAAAGCCAGCATCGTCCGTGACCTTGAGGTGCTGGTGAATACCCGCCAGTCCCTGGTCGCCGAAGAGCTCGACGGCTTCAGCCAGCTCGGTGGTTCCATCCTTGAATACGGCATGCCCGACTTCATCAGCCGCAGCGTGCTCGACCCACATGACCGCCGCCTGATCCAGCAACAGCTGGAGCGGGCGATCAGTACCGGAGACCGGCGTTTCCGCCGGGTCCGTGTGCAGCTGTTGGCCCAGCAGAATGGCCACCGCATGTTGACCTTCCGCGTGGACGCCGTATTGCGTCTGCAGGACATCAGCCGCCAGGTCTCTTTCGACGCCGTGCTGCAGGTCAACACCCAGGAATACAAAGTGCAGAACCTCAACTGATGCTCGACGAACTGCTGCCCTACTATGAAAAGGAACTGTCGCACCTGCGCTTCCTCGGCCAGGAGTTTGCCGCGCAGTACCCGAAAATCGCTTCGCGCTTGCTGATCGAGGGCGACAACTGCGAAGACCCGCACACCGAGCGCCTGATCGAGGCGTTCTCGTTCCTTTCTGCGCGGGTGCACAAGAAGCTCGATGACGAGTTTCCGGAAATCGTCGAATCCTTCCTTGAGGTGCTGTACCCGCATTACCTGCGCCCTACCCCCTCGATGTCGATTGCCGAGCTGAGCCTGGGCAGGCACGAGAAAGTCTCCGAAGCGTACCGGGTGGCGCGCCATACCGAGATGCATGCCAACGCCATAGAGGGCGTGGTGTGCAAGTTCCGCACGTGCTACCCGGTAGAGCTGTGGCCGATTGCCGTGCAACAGGCCTCGTTCGTCGAAATGGAACGTTCGGCCTTCAACGGCCACAGTGCCGACCTGGTCGCACACCTGCGTATCCGCCTTGCAGCCACCGGCGATGCTCTGTTCGGGCAGATGCAAATGGACCGCCTGCGGTTTTTCCTCGACGGCGAAGCAACGCTCATGCTGCACCTTTACGAATTGCTGTTCAATAACCTGGCCAAGGCGACCTTGAGCTTCAACGACGAGGGCCGCAGCCGTGAGGTCGCACTGCCCGTCGATGCCCTCAAGGCCGTAGGCTATGCCCGCGACGAAGGCCTGGTTGACTACTCGGAGCGCTCGTTCCTCGGTTACCGGCTGCTGCACGAATATTTCACGTTCCCCGACAAGTTCATGTTCTTCGACCTCAGTGGCTTTGCCCGCATTCTGCAGGGCAAGGCCATCGAGCAGGTCGACATCAATTTCTATTTTTCCGACTACGACCTTGGCGAGCGACTGGCGCGGTTGACCCAGAATATCGGGCGCAACAACTTCAAGCTCAACTGCACGCCCATCATCAACCTGTTCCGCCAGCAAGCCGAGCCGATCAAACTGACCCACACCCAGCACGAGTATCCGGTCACCCCGGACACCCGGCTGCACAACGCAGCAGAAGTGGTATCCATAGACCGTGTGCGTCGGGTTCGTAAACTGGGGGGCACCGACCAGGTTGCCACTTGCCAGCCGTTTTTCGAGCCGCGAGGCGAGCAAGACCCGCACAGCAGCTTCTGGGTTGCCCGGCGGCGCGCCCAGGGTGACGCCACTGCCATGAGCATTCGCGTGGTCGACCGCGACCTGGAGCTGATCAGCGCCAGCAGCGACACCCTCAGCATCGCCCTCACCTGCAGCAACCGCGATGTGCCGCTCATGCTCCCGTTCGGCGGCGAGCGTGGCGATTTCAACATTCCCGCCAACTCGGTAATCAAGGATATCCGTTGCCTGCGCAAGCCCACCGCCACGGTGCGCGTGCCATTGGGCAAAGGCTTGATATGGCGCCTGATCGCGCACCTGTCGCTGAACCATATGTCACTGGTCAGCCAAGGCCGTGAAGTGCTGCTGGAGCTGTTGTCGCTTTACAACTACCGCAACGTCTCGGCCATCCGCAAACAGATCAACGGCATCAAGGCCATCAACAGCGAGCCGGTAGTTGCGCGTATCGGCCATCCGCGGCCGAACTTCGTGCGGGGCGTGGGCATTACCCTCACCCTCGACGAGCACCAATTCACCGGCAGTGGCGTGTTCCTGTTCGGCATGGTGCTGGACCACTTCTTCGGCCAGTACTGCTCGATGAACAGCTTCACGCAACTGACCCTGCGCACCCAACAACGAGAAAAGAGAGTCGTCCAATGGCCAGCACGTACTGGCGATCAGCCCCTGGTCTGATCGATCAGGCCCGAGCCGAGCCGCACCGATTCGAATTCTTTCAATTGGTGCGCCTGCTCCGCCTGCACTACAGCCGCACCGGACGCATGGACCTGGCAACCCGGCCCCACGAAGACCCGCTGCGTTTCCGTACTCAGCTGTCGCTGGCGTTTCCGGCCAGCGAAGTCAGCGACCTGCACTTCGAGCACGCAGGCAAGGTCTCGCCGGCCGGCCTGCCACTGTCGGAAGTGCAGGTTACCTTCATGGGCCTGGTCGGGCCTTCAGGCGTGCTGCCGCGTCCGTACACCGAGTTGCTGCTTGAGCGCCATGTGCAGTTTCGAGACGATGCCGCTCATGCCTTTCTCGACATTTTCTCGCACCGCATGACCACGCTGTTCTACGAGGCCTGGCAAAAATACAAATTCCATATCGAGCACGAGCGCACTGGCAGCTCGGGCTTCGATGGCTACCTGCTCAACCTGGTGGGCCTCGGCCCGCGGGCGCAGAAGCTCAAGTTTGAAGAACAACCGTCAGCATTGCGTCGGGAGCTGTTCAGCTATTTTGCCGGCCTGCTCAGCCAGAAGCCGCGCAATGCGCTGAACCTCGAGCGCATGCTCGGCTTCTATTTCTCGCTGCCGATCCACGTCAAGCAGTTTGCCGGGCGCTGGTTGCACCTGCCGCCTGAGCAGCGCACCCAGCTTGGCCGGCGCAACGCCCAGCTTGGCCACAGCGCCGTTGCTGGCAAGCGGGTGTGGGACTACCAATCGTGCATTCGCATTGAGCTGGGCCCACTGAGCCTGGCCGATTACCAGCGCTTCCAGCCTGGTACCGAGTGCTATCGCAAACTGGTCGAGCTGGTGCGCTTCTATATAGGTGCCGGCCTGGACTTTGAAATCGCCCCGCGCCTCAAGCGCGAGGCGGTACCGTGCGCCCGGCTCGGCCGCAACGGCAATGTCGCGTTGGGCTGGCTCGGCTGGCTCAAACGCCCTGGCCGTGACGCGGAGCCTTCGCGTTGCGCCGTTTTCCATATTCCTTACGATGGGGTCGCCTTGTGAACCTGAAGTCGCTGTTCGCCAAGCTCAACGAAACCAGCCGCACGGCCACCGAAAGCGCAGCGGCCCTTTGCCTGTCAGAGCACCACTACGATGTCGAGGTGGAACACCTGCTGCTGCAGTTGCTCGACACCGGTGACAATGACCTGGCCCCGATCCTGCGCCACTATGAGGTGGTCGCCGAGCGCCTGCAGGCGCAGCTGGTCACCGCCCTGGGCACGTTCAAGAAAGGCAATACCCGCACCCCGGCGCTGTCGCCGCACATTACCCGCATGATCGAGCAGGCCTGGCTGCTGGCGTCGATCGAGTATGGCGTCGGCCAGGTGCGCAGCGGCCACCTGCTGCAAGCCCTGCTCGACGACGCCGAACTGCGCCGGGTGGTCGTTGCCTCGGCGCCGGAGCTGGAAAAAATCAATGCCAACGACTTGCGCCTGAACCTCGCCGCGCTCGTCGAAGGCAGCGCCGAATCCCGCCAGGCAAGCGCCCTGGCCAGCCCGGCGGCAGCGGTGGCCAACAGCAGCAAGGCAGGCGGCAAGACCCCTGCGCTGGACCAGTACACCGTCAACCTCACCCAAAGTGCACGCGAAGGCCGCATCGACCCAGTGCTGGGCCGTGAGTTCGAAGTGCGGCAGATGGTCGACATCCTCACCCGCCGCCGGCAGAACAACCCGATTCTCACCGGTGAAGCCGGCGTGGGCAAAACCGCCGTGGTCGAAGGCCTGGCCCTGCGCATCGCCCAGGGCGACGTGCCAGCTGTGCTCAAGAACGTTGCCGTGCATACCCTCGACCTTGGCCTGCTGCAAGCCGGCGCCGGGGTAAAGGGTGAGTTCGAAAACCGCCTGAAGGCGGTCATCGAAGAGGTCAAACGCAGCATGCACCCGATCATCCTGTTCATCGACGAAGCCCACACCCTGATCGGCTCTGGCGGCCAGGCCGGGCAGAACGACGCTGCCAACCTGCTCAAGCCGGCGTTGGCGCGTGGCGAACTGCGCACCATCGCCGCCACCACCTGGGCCGAATACAAGAAGTACTTCGAGAAGGACGCCGCCCTCGCCCGCCGCTTCCAGGTGGTAAAGGTCGAAGAGCCTGACGAGGACAAGGCCATTCACATGTTGCGCGGGCTGCTGGGCAAGATGCGCGAGCACCACAAGGTGGCGGTGATGGACGAAGCGCTGGTGCAGGCGGTGCGCCTGTCCAGCCGCTACATCACCGGGCGCCAACTGCCTGACAAGGCGGTCAGCGTGCTCGACACCGCCTGTGCGCGCATTGCCCTGGCACAATCGTCGCAGCCTGGCTTGCTGGAAGACTGCCGTCGACAGATCGACAACCTGCAGGCAGAAATTGACGTGCTTGGCCACGAAGCCGGCAAGGGCCACGACCATGCCCGCCGCCTGGGTGAGCTGCAGGCCAGCCTGCAGGCCAAACAGCAGCAGGAACAGCAATTGAACGAGCAGTGGCAGCAAGAGCTGGCGCTGGTCGAACAGCTCAAGGCGCTGGATGCCGCCAACGACGCCGATGCCGGGCAGCTCAATAGCCTGCGCGCCGAACTGGTTCGCGTACAAGGCGACCAGCCACTGGTGCACGCGCTGGTCGACAGCGGCGCCATCGCCCAGGTCATCAGCGGCTGGACCGGCATCCCGCTGGGCAAGATGCTGCGTGACGAAATCGACACCGTACAGCGCCTGCCCGCCCTGCTCGGCGAGCGCGTGCTGGGCCAGGACCATGCCCTGCACGAAATCGGCAAGCGCATCAAGATTTCCCGGGCGCGCATGGAAGACCCGAACAAGCCGATCGGTGTGTTCCTGCTGCTCGGCCCCAGCGGCGTCGGCAAGACCGAAACCGCCCTGGCCCTGGCAGATACCCTGTACGGCGGCGAGCGCAACCTGATCACCATCAACATGTCCGAATACCAGGAGGCCCACACCGTGTCGAGCCTCAAGGGCTCGCCACCCGGCTACGTCGGCTATGGCGAAGGCGGCGTGCTGACCGAGGCGGTGCGCCGCAAACCGTACAGCGTGGTGCTGCTCGACGAGGTTGAAAAAGCCCACCCGGACGTGCTCGAACTGTTCTTCCAGGTATTCGACAAGGGCGTACTGGACGACGGTGAAGGCCGCGAAATCAATTTCCGCAACACGGTGATCATCCTCACCTCGAACACTGGCACCGAGCGCATCATGCAGACCTGCCTGAATGCCACCGAGCTGCCCACGCCGCAGGCCATCGTCGAAGGCCTGCGCGACGAACTCAATCATGTGTTCAAGCCGGCCTTCCTTGGCCGCCTGAGCATCGTGCCGTTCTACCCGGTGCAGGACCAGATCCTGGAGCGCATCGTCGCCCTCAAGCTCGCGCGCATCGCCAAGCGCTTCGCCCGCAACCACCAGGCCGAACTGAGCTACGACGAGGCGCTGGTCAAAGCCATTGCTGCGCGCTGCACCGAGGTCGACAGCGGTGCGCGCAATATCGACAACATTCTGTCCCAGACCTTGATGCCCGAACTCGCCCAGCGCGTGCTCGAACGCATGGCCCAGGACACGCCCATCGAACGCCTGGTGATCGAATTGGGCAGCGATGGCGACTTCGCCTATCGCCTGGCCTGATCAACGACCGGAGGTTTAGCCGTCATGCAACGCAAGCACACAGCCCTCAAACGCCTGACCACCGCCGCCCTGCTGCTGGCGCTGGCCGGGTGTGGGGTTACCGACCGAATCGGCAAACGCATGGAGGACAGCTGGGCTGCCGACATGCTGGCCGACAGCGAAAAGGTCATCCTGACCTCTGATGGCGGCAACCAGCTCAACCCTGATGCCGAGGGCAAGCCACTGTCGGTGGTGATGCGCGTGTACCAGCTGACGGACCTCGAGCGCTTCGCCGCGACCGATGCCGAGACCCTTTGGGATACCCCGCAAAAGGCACTGGGCAACACCTTGGTGGAAGCACGCGAGATCACCCTGCTGCCGGGCATCGGCCAGATCGACCAATGGCCGCTGGCCAAGAATGCTCGCTACGTTGGTGTGGCGGCGTTCTTCCGCGATGAACAAGGCGCGCGCTGGAAAGTCGCTTTCGACGCCAACTCGCTGCGCAAGGACGGCATCTGGTTCTCCTCCGACGGCCTGCGGGTACTGGTGGACAAGACTGAAATCAGCGCCATGCGTGGCGTGGATGTGCTGAACAAACCACCCACCGCCGACCAGCTCGCGGCTGCGCAAAAGGCCAACGACGCTGACCCGACCCTGACGGACAAGGTGCAGGGCGCAGTTATCGAAAAAGCCTCCGACGCCGCAGGCCAGTCGGCCAGCAACGCCATGGATTCAACCTTCAACTCTTTAGTGGATAGCGTCAAATGAGCAAGCAGAGCCGGGTGATGTGGTCGGAAGGCATGTTCCTGCTGCCCCAGCACTTCCAGTACCAGGACGAGTTCCACCAGCACCAGTTGGCTGAGGCGACCCTGCGCAGTACCCCGTTCCATTGGGGGGTACAGGCGCTGCAGGTCGACGAGGACGCCCTGGCCAACGGTACGCTGCAGCTCAAACGCCTGAAGCTGGTGTTCCCAGATGGCAGCCTGTACGACGCTCCGCAGCACGACCCGCTGCCTGCCGCACGCGACCTCAAAGACCTGCTCAAGGCCAATGACCTCAAAGTCTATGCCGCACTCAAGCTGCCTGAGCCCTTTGGCCTCAATTACGTCGAAGATGGCCACGAACACAAGGCTGCGCGGCGTTTTCGCAAACAGTTCGACACCCTGCCAGACCTTAACGAAGGCGAACTGGAGAACGAAATTACCAGCCTGCGCCTGAACGTGGTAATGCTGGTCGACGGTGACAGCCTCGACGGTTACACCCATTGTCCATTGGCCAAGCTGACCCGCAACAGCATGGGCGGCTTCAATATTGACCCGCATTTCGTCCACCCTACCCTGCACCTGGGTAGCCACGAAACCATTGTCGGCCTCGGCAAGCGCCTGCTCGGCGCCCTGCAGGCCAAAAGCAAGGCACTGTCCGGCCGGCGACGTGAGCGCGCCGACCAGATCGCCGAGTTCGGGTCCAGCGACGTCACCCTGTTCTGGTTGTTGAACACGGTCAACCGTGCCCACCCGCAGTTAGCTCATCTGCTGGCTCACCCGCGCCTGCACCCGGAGCGCCTGTACCTGTTCCTCGCCGACCTGGCTGGCGGGCTGCTGACCTTCACCCTGGACACTCAGTTAAGCGATATCCCTGAGTACGACCATCAAGACCCTGCAGCATCATTGGTGAAACTGGACGAGATGATCCGGGTAATGCTCGACAACGTCGTGCCCAACCAATGTATCGTCATCAACCTTACCCAGACCAAACCGTCGCATTGGCAAGGCCAGTTGCACGATCCACGCCTGGCCGAGGCGGACTTCTATATTGCCGTGCACGCCGACATGCCCGGCGCCAGCCTGCTGGAGCTGGTGCCCCGGGCGTTCAAGGTCGGCTCACCGGAAGACATCGAAGTGGTGGTCAACAGCGCCATGCCTGGTGTCACCCTCAATCATGCCGCCCGGCTGCCGAACGCGATTCCGGTACGCCTGGACAACCAGTACTTCGCCATCGAGCCGCACGGCAATGTGTATGAGCGAATGATCAATGCCCAGGCTATCTGCTTCTATGCGCCCAGCGCCTTTACCAACCTCAAGCTCGAACTGATGGCGGTGCTCAAATGACCGAAGCCGTATTGCAACAGGGCGCCGTCGCGGCCGCCAATGACAAACCGACACTCAAGGACCTGGTCCAGGACTTCATCAGCATGGCGCTGATCGTGCGTCGCGGGCGGCAGGTCACCTCGGTGCAGGCTTTCGAGGGCAGCGTCGAGCGCTTTTTCAACAACCTGGAGCGTGATGCCCGCGCCGCCAACTACAGCGTCGAGCAGGTCAAGGACACCCAATACGCACTGTGCGCTTTCCTCGACGAAAGCGTACTGCGCTCAGGCGACAACGAACTGCGCCGGCACTTTGAACTGCAGCCGTTGCAGTTCCGCTATTTCGGCGTGCACCTGGCCGGTGAAGGCTTCTTCGAGAAAGTGGATGCGCTACGTGCCGACGTCAAGCAGAACATCGACGTGCTCGAGGTCTACCACCTGTGCCTGGCCCTGGGCTTCGAGGGCAAGTTCAGCCTCGGCCAGAAAGACCAGCTGCGTTACCTGGCCAATACCTTGGGCCAGGATATCGCCCGTTACCGCAAGGCGCCCAAAGCCCTGTCACCGGACTGGGCCCTGCCCGACCAGGTGTCGCAGATGCTGCGCCATGAAGTGCCGCTGTGGGTGTATCTGGCGCTGATCGCGCTGGTCTGCATCGCCGTGTACCTCACGCTCGACTGGTTGCTGGACAAGGACGTCGCCGCCCTGTCCGAACAAATCCGCCAGCTGTTCAGTGCCTGAGCACACGTCAGGTAGCCGAGTCAGGAAGACATGAAAACATTACTGCGTCTGTTGAAGAGTTTCTGGGTGCTGCTGCCATTGCTGTGGCTGGCCAGCCTGTTGATTTGCTGGCTGGCCGCGCCGCTGGTGCCGTGGCTGCGTCATCACGTGCCGGAAGCGCTGGCAATCATCAGTGCCTGCTTCCTGCTGGTGATTGTGCTGCGCCAATATCAGCGCATCCGTGCCGAGCACAACCTCGAGAACCTGCTGCAAATCGAGGTCGACCGCTCGTGGAATGCCACCGGCGAGTTCCGTGACCAGCAGGTGCTGCGCGAACGCCTGAAGCACGCCATCGCCATGCTGCGCACCGACCGCTCTGCCGGAGGCGGCGGCAAGGCCGCGCTGTCCGATCTGCCCTGGTACCTGGTGGTTGGCATGTCGGCTGCGGGCAAGACTTCGCTGCTGACCCATTCCGGCCTGTCGGCCAGCATTGCCACGGCAAACGACAGTGAAAGCGGTACCCAGCACTGCGACTGGTACTTCAGCCCCGATGCCGTGATGATCGATACCGCCGGGCGCTACCTGCGCGACGACCAGTCGGCCAGCGAGTTCTCGGCCTTTCTGCGGATGCTGCGCAAGCAGCGCGGCAAGGCGGCGATCAATGGCCTGGTCCTGGTGGTCAGCCTGCCCGAGTTACTGGCGGCCAACAGCGATGAGCGCAATGCACTGGCCAACCAGTTGGTGGCACGGGTCGAAGAGTACGCCGAATGCCTGGGCGCCAACCCGCCGATCTACCTGATGCTGAGCAAGACCGACCAGTTGCCGGGGTTCAGCCAGGCATTTGAGGGCCTCGACCTGCACGAACGCCAGCAGCCGCTGGGGATGACCTTTGGCCTGTCGGAAATCCGCAACAATGGCCTGCACGCCGTGCTGCAAACGCGGCTGAAAAACCTGCAAGGCCGTATTCGCCAGCACGTCGACGCACAGATGATCGCCCTCGGTGCCGAAGCCGATAGCACCCTGTTGAACTTCCCGCAGTATTTCGCCGCCCTCAGTGAAGTGCTCGAACCCTTCCTTGACCACTTCACCCAGGGCCATCGCGGTGGTAATCCGCTATTGCTGCGGGGCCTGTACTTCACCAGTGCGCTGCAGACCGGGCAGCAGCTGGGGCAGGTTTATGAAGACGTCATCGCCGATGAGTTCGCCCTGCAGGCGGCCTACGACGAGCGGGTCGAAAGCACCACCAAGGCCGTCGGTAACCGCAGCTACTTCATCACCGACACCTTCCGCCGGGTGATCTTCCCGGACCGCGACCTGACTTTGTACCAGTCGCGCCAGGGCAGCCAGGCCGCGTTCAGCCCTCTGTTACTAGGCCTGGCCGTCGCCACGGGGGTTGCGTTCATCGGCTGGCAGGCTCTGTCGTTCATCAACAACCGGCAATGGCTCGAAGGCCTGCGCGGGCAACTGGCGCAGATCGAACAAGCGCAGGAGCGCGAGCAACTGCTGGCTGCCGGCAAGGGGTTGGAAGTGCTGCGCGAACAGATGTCGATCGTCGAAGCCCATCGCCTGCAAGGTGTCCCGCTGCAATTGGCTGCCGGCCTTTACCATGGCGAAGCGATCCACCAGGTGAGCAGCGCCGCTTACCTGGCACAATTGCGCAGCCAGGCGCTGGAGCCGATCGCCCGCAGCCTGCAAGTGCAGATGCGCGCGTTCAACACCTTTGCCAATGGCATCAACCAGGCCCTGGAGTTCACCCCGGCGCCGCAGCCTAAAAAACGCAGCGCCAAGGCAATCGCCGCTGCCGTGGCCGCCAAGGCCGCAGCAGTCGACACCCGCCTGGGCGCCTACGCCGCCAAGGTCAACCTGGCCACGGCCAGCGATGCTGCCGAGCTGTCTGCCACTACCGGCGGCCTGTCGTTGTCCGAAGAAATGCTTGGCCGGCTGAACGAACAACAGGTGGCCTCGATCATCGAGGCCTACAACACACTCAAGCTGTACCTGCTGCTGACCGAACCCCAGGCTCACCCGGACCCGGCCTTCGTCGCTGCGAGCCTGCCCCAGGCCTGGGCCGGTGCAGCAGCTGAAGGGTCCCCGGCCGACACCAGGGTAATCAAAGAAAACGTGCCGCTGTACGTGCAACTGCTGGAGCAAGGCCAGGCGCCCGCGCTGCCGCGCAACGAGCAGTTGATCAACGAAACCCGGCAGAACCTCAAGGCATTCATGATCTCCAGCTCCCTGGTCGATCGCGAATACCTGCGCCTGCAACTTGAGTCGAGCCGCCAGTTCCCGGCACTGAGCCTCAACGACCTGGTCCCGCAACCGGGCCGCGCGCTGCTGTACAGCTCCGCTGGGGTACCGGCAATCTACACGCGCCAGGGCTGGGACACGTTCGTCAAGCCCGAGCTGATCAAGCTGGTGTCGGGCAACCTGCGCAACGAGTCGGATTGGGTGCTGGACGGCGAAGGCGGTGATGCCGTCGTGCAAAAAGCCAACTTCGTGCGTGAGTTCATGGCCCGCTACAAGCGCGACTACACCCAAGCCTGGTACAAGATGGTCAGCAGCGTGGGCATGCGCCACTTCGCCGACCTGGCCTCGGCCACCGATCAACTGGGCCTGCTCAGCGACGTGCAGAACTCGCCGGTGAAGAACCTGCTGGCTGCGGTCAATGACAATACCCGGTGGGACCTGCCGATCAACCATGCGATCCCGAGCCCAGGTGCCGCCCGCGATGACGGCTTCTGGAGCAAGGTCACCGGCCTGTTCGATGCCAATGACGCCCTGCCCGCCAACGTCGCCCCGGCCCTGCCGGCGGTGGATGACGGCAGCCTGGCCAAGCGTTTCGAGCCGGTGGCGCGGGTGTTCGCCGAGAACAACGCAGAAGGCGCCGACAGCACCATCATGGACCGCTACCTGGCTGCGCTGCGCAAGCTCAAGGTGCGCATGAACAACATCCAGCGCTCGCAGGATGTGGGCAAGGGCAGCAAGCAGTTGATCAGCGAGACCCTGGAAGGCCAGCCGAGCGAAGTCACTACCGTACGCAATTATGTGGAAGGCAGCGTCGATACCAGCCAGGACGGCCTGTCCCGCTCCTTGCAGGGGCTGTTCAGCCTGCCCATCCAGTACGCCTGGGCCACCCTGCGCGACCCGGCCGGCCAGCAAATCGCCAAGGCCTGGGCACAGCAGATCGCCAAACCGTGGGAACAGGTCATGGCGCACCGTTACCCCATTGCCGGTGGCAGCAACAACGAAGCGTCGGTGAAAGACCTGCAGCGCTTCGTCGACCCGCAAAGCGGCCTGCTCCCGGCGTTCAAGCGTAACGAAATCGGCAACCTGGCCGGCGGTGAAGGCCTGGGCGTGGGCGACAGCAAGGGGCCAGCGCTGGTCAACCCCGGCATGCTCAACAGCATCGACAAGGCCAGCTCGGTGGGCCAGGTGATCGCCAGCCTCTCGGACCGTGACAACGGCTTTGAGATCATGCTGGAGCCTTCGGCCAACTTCACCGACATCGTGTTCACGCTCGATGGCCAGGAACAGCACTACCGCAACGGACGCAGCAGTTGGAACCGCTTTGCCTGGCCGGCCACCAGCAACGCCCCCGGCGCACGCCTGGACGTGGTTACCCTGAGCGGCGCACGGCTTACCGTGTTCGACTTCCCGGGCCGATGGGGCCTTCTGCGCATGAACGAAAGCGCCCGCGTCGACGACCTGGACGGCATTCAGCAACGCTTTAGCTGGAACACCGCCAGTGGCCGCGTGAGCCTTGTTGTACGCAACTTCGGTGGGGTCAAGCTGACCGATCTGGGCAACGTCAAGGCCCTGAGCGCCCTCAACGACAGGGGCGCGCAATGATCGGTTGCTTCGGCAAGCTACCGACGAGCGCGGACTTCGTCAGCCTGCACGGCGCGACGGAGGAAGCCTGCGAGTTCGACGCCTGGTTGCAATCATCGCTGGTGGCCATGCGCCACCGCGATGACTGGCAAGCGTTGTTCGACACGCTGCCGATGTGTTTCTTCAACTACCGCGCACGCAACGGCAACTGGCTGCTGGGCGGCCTGCTCAGCTCGCGCGATGCCAGCCAACGGCGCTACCCGTTCTTCATCTTCCAGCTGATCAAGGGCGAGGAAGGCATTGCAGGGGTCAACCCGTTCACCCTTGGCGAACTGTTCACCGCGCAGATCAAGCCTTTGCTGCATCAGGCCGTGCAAGGTGCCGATTGCGCCAGTCTGTTCGAACGGATCAAGGCCTTGCGCCCGCTGCAGGGCCAGGACCTGGACCTGTTCCGCCGGGTCCATGCCAAGTTCCTGCACGACTTCAGCTTTGCTGATGTCGCCCGAGCCCTGCACGGTTCGTGGCCGGGCTTCGACAGCGCCACCGCGCTCGCTCACCTGAAAAACAGCAGGGGCTCGCTGCACGGCGACTTTGCGGGCGGCATTGAATTGCCACTGCCGGCAGAACGCGGCCTTAAAAATCCTGTTGCCGATCTGTGGCTGACCTGGCTGACACGCATGAGCGGTAGCCCTGGCGTGCCGGCGGTAAGCCTGTTGGCCGATGATTTCATGCACCCGCGCCTCTACTGCTTCCCGTCGCGCCATGCCAACTGTGCCTACCGACTGCTCAGTGGCTGCGCTGACAAGGGTGAGCACCTGAAATTGCTGGGCCCACTAACAGGTGCGCCACAGCTGCACGATTACGACCGACCTCTTGAACACGTCATCGACCAGTTCGTCGATGCACTGGATGCGACGCCTGTATGAACAAGATCAAGTACTACTGCCTGCGCTACCAACCCTACCTGCTGGGGGTGGCGTTCTTCCTGGCGATTTTCCTGGTCTGGGCCATTGGCCGTGCCTTCGGCTTCGCCTCGCTGCACAGCTTGCTCGCAGGTATCGGAGTGTTTCTGTTGCTGTCAGCGGGCTATGTACTGCTGCTGTACCGCGGTGTCGGCCAGCACCACAACCTCGAAGGCTTGCTGCGTGACGACGCTGACCACGCCGTACTCAGCGCCACCCCGGCCGACCGCGAAGAAGTCAGCCTGTTGCGCGAGCGCCTCCTGCAGAGCATCGAGCGCCTGCACAGCAACAAGCCCCGCGGCGCCTCGGCCAAAGACGCGCTGTATGCCCTGCCCTGGTACCTGGTGATAGGCCAGCCGGCCGCGGGCAAGAGCACCATGATCCTGCAGTCGGGCCTGAACTTCCCCTATGCCGAGCGCGAAGGCGCAAGGGTGGCGGGCTTGGGCGGCACGCGCAACTGCGACTGGTTTTTCAGTTCCGAAGCGGTGCTGCTGGACACCGCCGGGCGCTACATGAACAGCCCGGAAGAAGCCGGCAAATGGCGCGGCTTCCTGCAGCTGCTGCGCCAGCATCGCCAGCGCCGTCCCCTCAACGGGTTGATCGTCAGCGTCAGCATCGACGACATCCTGCATGGCTCGGCCGAGGACCAGGAGCGCGTGGCCAAGCGCCTGCGCGAACGCATCCAGGAAAGCTGCGCCCTGCTCGAAGTGCGCCTGCCCATCTACCTGGTGTTCACCAAGTGCGACCTGATACCCGGGTTTACAGCGTTCTATCGCCAGCTGGACGACGCCTCACGTGGCGAAGTGATGGGCAAAACCTTCTCGCACAAGGGTTACGAACAGGCCGACTGGGGCCAGCGCTTCGGCAAGGCCATGGACGAGCTGACCGGTTACTGGCGGCAGGTGGCAGGCCAGCAGTTGGTGCAACAGGACATTCAGGTAACTCGGCAGAACAACGCTGCTTATCGGTTCCCGCTGGAGCTCGCCGCCCTCAAGCCGCGCTTGCAGCAGTTCGTCGACAGCCTGTTGCGTGCCAACCCGTACCAGAGTGCCGAAATGCTGCGCGGTTTCTATTTCACCGCCGCGCTGCAAGCCGACGAAGCCCAGTGGGGCAGCCACGGCCAGCATGTGGCCGAGCGCTTCGCACTCGAACACGCCGCAGGTGCTGCCGAAGCTGGCAGCCAGCCGGCGCCGCTATTCATCAATAGCCTGTTCCGCAAGGTCATCATCCCCGACCAACACCTGGTTGCGCTGTACACCAGCAACCACCGCGAACGCCGGCGCAAGGCTGGCTGGGTCGGCGCCGCCGGCCTGGTAGCCATTGTGCTGTGCAGCCTGTGGGGCTGGTCGTACCTGAACAACCGCGCCACCCTGGCCAGCATTGCCGGCGAACTGGCCCAGGCCAAGGCCGACGACCAGGCTGCCAGCGGCCAGTACACCGCCTGGCGTAGCCTGGATCGCTTGCGCTTCTGGGCCGCGCACTACTATCAGCAACACCATGAGCAGGGCGTGCCGCTCGGCATGCGCCTGGGCCTGTACCAGGGCCATGAAGTCGAGCCGCTGCTGCGCAGCCGCTACTTCGCCACGTTGCAGAACGTGATGCTCAAACCCACGGCCGACAACCTCACGCGAACCCTTTACCTGTTGACCACGCTCAAGGTCTACCAGCGCAACACCCGCGAGTTGCAGCCGGTGAGCGGTGTTGACAGCGTCGAGGCCGAGGCGCTGCCGCATGACAACCGCGCCCAGTCGATCGCCGATTTCGGCAAGGCCACCCTGGACACCTATGTGATGCTGTCCCCGGCCCAGCGCGAAAAGGCCGACCCGGCGTTCCTCAAGGCGCACCTGCCGGACTACTGGTACCCGGCTATCGCCCGCCACACCGGCCAGCGCATGACCGCAGCCGGCAACGAAGCAGACAGCAACCAGGACTACCTGTACGCAAGCCGGCAGATCACTTTCTATAGCGACCAGATCCGTGAGCCGGATGCGCCACGCATCCTCGACAACGCCTTCCTGATGTCCAGTTCGCGTAACTACATCGACAGCCTGCGGGCCCAGTCGCTGCGCTCGATCGAGACCATCACACTGGAATCCGACACCCTGTTCGCTTTCGGCCGCGCCGACTTCCAGAGCCTTAGAAACGAAGGCCAGGGCCAGCTTAGTGCGATTGCCAGCAAGCTGCTGAACACCCCCAACATCGGCAAGATCGTCATCTCGGGCCACGCCGACCAGTTGGGCGACAGCCAGGGCAACTTGCAGGTTTCGAAACAACGGGCGCAAACCATACGCACCTATCTGGTCGGCAAGGGCGTGCCTGCCGAACTGGTGGTTGCACAAGGCGAAGGGAGCCGCAAGCCATTGGTCAATTGCGACATGCAGCAACCGCGCGCGCAATTGATCAAGTGTCTTGAGCCCAACCGCCGGGTAGAAATCGAAGTGCGTGGTCTCAACTGAGCCATGCCGCAAGAACCGGTCGCCCGGGCCTCACAGGAGGAGGCCCGGGGGGCGGCAAGCTACCTCTGCCGGCGTGCCCGGCGAGGTCAAAACCAAGGGGCGCATGAGCAACCCTTTACATGTAGTTAATGGAGAGTTTCACAATGGCATTTGACGCGTATATCCAAATCGACGGCATCCCGGGCGAAGTACTGGATGACAAACACAAGGACTGGATCGAAGTGCTGGGCTACGAGTACGGCGCCACCCAGGCTACCTCGGCAACTGCCAGCTCCTCGGGTGGTGCGTCGTCCGAGCGTGTTGCCCTGAGCGACTTCAAGATCCGCAAAGCCGTCGACAAGGCTTCGGCCAAGCTGTTCGAGCACTGCTGCACCGGCAAGCACATCGCCAAGCTGAAGCTGAACGTGAACCGTGCAGGTGGCGATAAAGTCACCTACCTGACCATCGACATGGAAGAAGTCGTGGTCTCGTCGGTGAAGTTCGTTGCCGGTGGCAGCCAAGGGGGTGAAGACAAGGCCGTCAGCGACCTGCCAATTGAAGAAATCAGCTTCAACTTTGCCCGTATCAAGACCACCTACACCCAGCAGAACCGCACCGACGGTCAGGCCGGCGGCAACATCGTCGGTGGCTGGGACCGCACCGCGAACAAAGTGTTTGCCTAAGCAGGTGACAAAACATGGGCCGCTTCGGCGGCCTGAACCAGCAGCGCCGCCAGGTCTTCTGGCGCGCTGTTCATTAGCCATGTCCAGAGTGTTATATGCCTGAAATCCTCAATGACCTTTCGCTGGCCACGCTGGCCGCCCCCATCGAGGGTGGCAGTGGCGAAGACTTGAGCTTCTCTGCCTTGTTCGACCAGATCAAGGAGGCACGCCGGGCCGACCCTGACTACCTGACACAGGGCGACTGGCAAACCGACCTGAAGACTGCCAACTGGGAGCAGGTGATCGACCTGTCGGCGCAAGGGCTGGCGGAGCAAAGCAAAGACTTGATGCTGGCGGCCTGGCTCAGTGAAGGGCTGGCGCAGCGCGAGCACTTCAAAGGTATCACCTTTGGCCTTGAGCTGACCGAACGGGTTCTGGACGCGTTTTGGGAGACGCTGTACCCAACCCTGGAAGACGGCCTGGATGAGCGCGCAGCGCGGCTGTCCTGGCTCAAGACCACACTCAGCGACATTGCCGGTGGTTTGCCTATTACCCAAGGGCAGAATTTTGGCGTGTTGCGTTATGACGAATCACGCCACGTAGAAAACCTCGCCTTGCAAAACCCCAAGGCAATGCAGACAGCGCTTAACGAAGGCAAGATCAACGCCGAGATTTTCCAGCGCTCGGTAGCACTTAGCGACACCGATCACCTGCGCGCCAAGGCCTTGGAGATTGCCACCAGTCTCAATGCATGCAAGCGCCTGCAGGCTACGGTAGACCGCCTGTTCGAGCGCGAGGCACCCAGCTTTGCCAGCCTTGCCGACATGCTCTCGCGTGCAAGCCAGCTGGCGGAGAAACTGCTCAAGGACCGCGGTGTCGAACTGCACCCCACCCTCCTCGAGGAGCAGGAGCCAGAGGCCGTCACGGCCAACCCCCAATCAGCAGGTGAACAAATGGATACACGCCCACCGGCGACTGTGCCAGCCGCCATGCGCACCACGCCGCTGACCCGCGACGAGGCGTTCACCATGCTTGCGGGCATTGCCCAGTACTTCAAGCAGAGCGAACCGCAAAGCCCGGTACCCTACCTGATAGAACGTGCAATAAAGTGGGGCAACATGCCGCTGGAAGGCTGGCTCAGTGATGTGATCAAAGACAACAATGTCGTGGACAACATCCGTGATGTGCTAGGCACCCGCTAGAATGCTGTTACTTTGACGGCCACTCCCCCAACGTTCAAGGATCGCCGCATGCGTCAGCGCCCTACCTCGCCAACGGGTTTTGTTCGAGTCCGTGGCGCCCGCGAGCACAACCTGAAGAACATCGATGTGGATGTGCCCCGCGATGCCTTGGTGGTATTCACTGGCGTGTCCGGCTCGGGCAAGTCTTCACTGGCTTTTTCCACGCTGTATGCCGAAGCCCAGCGTCGCTATTTCGAATCGGTGGCACCCTACGCCCGACGGCTGATCGACCAGGTTGGCGTGCCAGACGTGGATGCCATCGACGGCTTGCCACCGGCGGTGGCGCTGCAGCAGCAACGCGGCACGCCCAGCGCACGTTCCTCGGTGGGTAGCGTGACCACCCTGTCCAGCTCGATCCGCATGCTCTACTCGCGCGCGGGCCACTACCCGGCCGGGCAGGCGATGCTGTATGCCGAAGACTTTTCACCGAACACGCCCCAGGGCGCCTGCCCGGAGTGCCACGGCCTGGGCCGGGTCTACGAGGTGACCGAAGCGACCATGGTCCCCGACCCGTCGCTGACCATCCGCGAGCGCGCGGTGGCGGCGTGGCCGATGGCCTGGCAGGGGCAGAACCAGCGCGACATCCTGGTAACGCTGGGCTATGACGTCGACATTCCCTGGCGCGACCTGCCGCAAGCGCAGCGCGACTGGATCCTGTTCACCGAGGACACGCCCACCGCACCTGTGTATGCCGGCCTGACCCCGGCACAGACCCGCGAAGCGCTAAAGCGCAAACAGGAGCCCAGCTACCAGGGTACGTTCATGGGCGCCCGGCGATACGTGCTGCATACCTTCATGCACTCGCAAAGCGCGCAGATGCGCAAGCGCGTGGCCCAGTACATGCGCCCCAGCCCCTGCCCGCTGTGCCAGGGCAAGCGCCTGAAGCGCGAGGCACTGGGCGTGACGTTCGCCGGCCTGGACATCGCCGAGCTGTCGCACCTGTCGTTGCAGGCGCTGGCCGGGGTATTGCGCAAGGTGGCGGCAGCGGATTACCTGACCCAAAAACAGGATGCGCTGACGGTAGAAAAGCGCCTGGCTGCCCAACGCATCGCCAACGAGTTGCTCGAACGCATCGATACCCTGCTCGCCCTTGGCCTCGGTTACCTGGCCCTGGAGCGCAGCACCCCGACCTTGTCCTTCGGTGAGCTGCAACGCCTGCGCCTGGCCACCCAGCTGAATTCGCAGCTGTTCGGCGTGATCTACGTGCTCGACGAGCCGTCGGCCGGCCTGCACCCTGCCGACAGCGAAGCGCTGTTCGAAGCCCTGCAACGCCTGAAGCAGGCTGGCAACTCGGTGTATGTGGTGGAGCACGACCTGGACACCATGCGCCGCGCCGACTGGCTGGTGGATGTAGGGCCAGATGCCGGCGAGCATGGCGGCACCATTCTCTACAGTGGCCCGCCCGCAGGCCTGGCCGAGGTCGAGCCGTCGCGCACTCGCGCCTACCTGTTCAGTGCCCCGGCCCGGACCACGCGTGAGCCCCGGCAGGCCCGCGACTGGCTGAAGCTTGAAGGCATCACCCGCAACAACCTGCACAACGTCAGCGCCGCCTTCCCCCTTGGCTGCTTTACCGCCGTTACCGGTATTTCCGGCTCGGGCAAGTCCAGCCTGGTCAGCCAGGCCCTGCTGGACCTGGTGGGCGCGCACCTGGGCCATGCCGAGCAACGTAGCGAACCCGAAGAACAAAACCTGGAAGACGAACCTGAACAGGCCAGCAGCGGCCACGTGAGTGCGGGCCTTGGCAGCATCAAGCGCCTGGTGCAGGTCGACCAGAAGCCGATTGGCCGCACGCCGCGCTCCAACCTGGCCACCTACACCGGCCTGTTCGACCATGTGCGCAAGCTGTTCGCCGCCACCGAACAGGCCAAGGCCCAGGGCTTTGACGCCGGGCGCTTTTCCTTCAATGTCGCCAAGGGCCGTTGCGCCAACTGTGAAGGTGAAGGGTTTGTCAGCGTCGAGTTGCTGTTCATGCCCAGCGTCTACGCGCCCTGCCCGACCTGCCATGGCGCCCGCTACAACCCCGAAACCCTGGCGGTGAGCTGGCAAGGCATGAACATCGCGCAAGTGCTGCAACTGACCGTCGACCAGGCCCTGCAGGTATTTGCTGAACAGCCACCGGCGCGCCGGTGCCTGCAAGTGCTGCAGGATATCGGCCTGGGTTACCTGCGCCTGGGCCAACCGGCCACCGAACTGTCCGGTGGCGAAGCGCAGCGGATCAAGTTGGCTACCGAACTGCAACGCCAGGCCCGCGGGGCAACCCTGTATGTGCTGGATGAGCCCACCAACGGCTTGCACCCGCAAGACATCGACCGGCTGCTGGTGCAGTTGAACCGACTGGTCGAGGGCGGGCACAGCGTGGTGGTGGTCGAGCATGACATGCGCGTTGTGGCGCAAAGCGACTGGGTGATCGATATCGGGCCAGGGGCCGGGGATGCCGGGGGCAAGGTGGTGGTCAGTGGCACGCCGCAGGAGGTGGCCGGGTGTGCCGACAGCCGCACAGCGGCGTTTTTGGCCAAGGCCTTGTAGCACCTGCGCATTGCCAGGTTCCACGAACGGCGCTTAGAATGCGATCAATTCTTAATTGCACCCCTTTTGCCGGAACCTTGCGCACGCCATGCCGCCCGCCGACCCTACCCTCAACCTGCAGGTCCAGACACTGTACACCGAGCACCATGGCTGGCTGCAGGGCTGGCTGGGGCGCAAACTGGGCAACGCCTGCGATGCCGCCGACCTGGCGCACGACACATTCGTGCGCCTGCTCAGCCGCCAGGGCAATCACTGCTTTGGCAACGAACCCCGGGCCTTGCTGACCCACATCGCCAAGGGCCTGGTGGTCGATCGCTGGCGCCGTCAGGATGTCGAGCGGGCCTATCTGGAGGCCATCGCCCATTTGCCGCAACCCGAGGTGCCCTCCCCGGAAACGCGCTGGCTGATCCTGGAAACCCTGTACCGCATCGACGCCATGCTGCGCGACATGCCGGCCCGGGTCCGCCAAGTGTTCCTGCTGTCGCAGCTGGACGGGCTGACCTATGCGCAAATCGCCGAGCAGCTGCAGGTTTCACTGATCACGATCAAGCGCGACATGCGCACGGCTTTCCTTGCCTGCCTGAGCATCGAGTGATGGAGCAGCGTATCGACCCGCTTATCCTTGGCGAAGCCGCTGACTGGCTGGTGCAGCTGCAATCGGGCACGGCCACCGAAGACGATCAGCGTGCCGTGCAGGCCTGGTGCCAGCGCAGCGCCCAGCACGCCCAGGCCTGGCAGCGTGCAGAGGCCATCCTGGGTGATTTCCGCCGCCTGCCCACACCCGTTACCGGTGAAACCCTGCGCCGGCTCAGCCGTAACGGTGCAGTCAGCCGCCGCCAGGCCCTGCATCGCCTGGGGCTGGGGCTGCTGGCAGTACCGGCGGCCTGGCTGGCGTGGCGAGAAACACCCTGGCAGCAATGGACCGCCGATGCGCGCACAGCGGTCGGCGAGCAACGCGCGTTGACGCTGGCCGATGGCAGCCAGGTGCTGCTGAACACCGACACAGCCATCGATATCACGTTCGACGCCCGACAGCGCCGCATCGACTTGCTGGCGGGCGAAATCCTGCTTACCAGCGCCAAGGACCCTGCTACCCCGGCTCGGCCACTGCTGGTGCGTACCCTGCATGGCCAGGCGACTGCACTGGGCACCCGTTTCAGCGTGCACCTCGATGGCCCGTTGACCCGGGTAGCCGTGCTCGAAGGCGCGGTCGAGGCCCGCCCGGTGCACGCCACCAGCGGCCTGCTGCTCCGGGCCGGCGAGCGCAGCGCTTTCGATGCCGACCGGGTACTGCCCGCCGCTGCGCTGGAAACCGGTGACCTGGCCTGGGAGCACGGCATGCTGCTTGCCCGTGACATGCGCCTGGCCGATCTGCTGCAAGCGTTGGCCCGCTATCGCCCCGGCGTGCTGCGCTGCCACCCTGCAGTACGCGAGTTGAAGGTGTCCGGCGCCTTCCCGCTGGCCGATACCGATGCCAGCCTGCGGCTGCTGAGCGACACCCTGCCGGTGACAATCCAGGGCCTGACCCGTTACTGGGTAACCGTAGAACCTCTCGGCTAACGCAGTCCCCTGTAGGAGCGGCCTTGCGCCGCGATGGGCCGCAAAGCGGCCCCGGCAGTCTTGCAAGAAGGCAGAGAACCTGGGACCGCTACGCGCTCCATCGCGACGCAAGGTGCTCCTACAGGGGCCGTGAATATTTCGTTGATACCTTTTCCTGCGTCGTCCGGTGATGAGTGCAGAACCTTTATTTTCTGCACCCACAGGACCCTCGCATGACGCCCCGCCAGACGTACCGCTTGCCTTTGAAGGCCCTGAGCCTCGCCATCGCCATGGCCGCCCTGGCCCCCACAGCGATGGCCGCCGATGCCACCTCGCGCAGTTACCACCTGGCTGCCGGGCCACTGGCCGACGTGCTGGCGCGCTTTGCCGCCAGCGCCGGGGTACCGCTGTCGTTCGACCCGGCGCTGCTCAAGGGCGCGCAAAGCCAAGGGCTGGACGGCAACTACAGCGTGCCGGAAGGCTTCGCCCGCTTGCTGGCCGGCAGTGGCTGCAGCCTGATAACCACCGACAGTGGCGGCTACACCCTGGCGCCGACGGTAGACCTGGGCAGTGCTTTGGAGCTGGGCGCGACCACCATCAACAGCGATCTGGCCGCCAGCAGCGACACCTGGCAAGGGGGCCAGGTCGCCCGTAGCGCCCGCCTGGGCGTGCTCGGCGACCAGGCAATCAGCGACGTGCCGTTCAGCGTTACCAGCTATACCGCCAAAACCATCGCCGACCAGCAGGCCCGCACGTTGGGTGACGTGTTGCTCAATGACGCGTCGGTGCGCCAGTCGGCGGGCTTCGGCAACTTTTCGCAGGTGTTCACCATCCGCGGTTTGCCGTTGAATACCGACGACATCAGCTACAACGGCCTGTACGGGGTGCTGCCGCGCCAGATAGTGACCACCGAGGCGCTGGAACGGGTGGAGGTATTCAAGGGGTCGAGCGCCTTCCTCAATGGGGTCGCGCCACAGGGCAGTGGCATTGGGGGTGCCATCAACCTGGTGCCCAAGCGCGCCGAAGACACCCCCACTCGGCATATCACCCTCGACTACGCCACTGGCGACAACGTTGGCGGCCACCTCGACCTGGGCAAGCGTTTTGGTGAAGACAACCGTTTCGGCGCTCGCATCAACCTGGCCCAGCATGACGGCGGCACCGGCGTCGACGACGAGGCCCAGCACTCTACTCTGGTGGCCGTGGCCCTTGATTACCGTGGCGAACGGCTGCGCCTGTCCACCGACCTGGGGTACCAGAAAGAGCGGATCAACCAGGGCCGCGCAGTGATCTACCCCACCGGCAGCAAGGTGCCCCACGCGCCATCTGCACGTGACAACTACTCGCAGCCCTGGAGCTGGTCGCAGCTGGAAGACACCTACGGCATGGTGAACGCCGAGTATGACCTGAACGACAACTGGATGCTGTACGCCGGCGCCGGCGCCAAGCACACCCGCGAAAATGGCGAGTATTCCTCGCTGTACGTCAGCGACGCCAACGGCACCGCGCGTGGTGGTTTCCTTTACTCGCCCCACGACGAAGACAACAAGAGCGCCGTTGCCGGGCTGAATGGCCGCTTCGCCACCGGCCCGGTCAGCCACCGCTTCAATTTCGGCCTGTCAGGCATGTGGGGTGAGCAGCGCTCAGCCTATGAAGCACTGGCTGCGGCCAAGCGCTACGACAGCAACCTGTACAACCCGGTGAAGGTGCCGCGCCCGACCGATACCTATTTCGGCAGCGACCTGCACGACCCGCGCATCGTCGGCAAGAACCGCAACAAAAGCGTGGCGCTGTCCGACACCCTGGGCTTTTTCGATGACCGCGTGCTGCTGACCGTGGGCGTGCGCCGCCAGTCGATCAGCGTGGACAGCTGGGCGACCGCCACCGGTGCGCGCAACACGCCGTACGACGAGTCCATCACCACCCCGGTGTATGGCCTGGTGATCAAGCCCTGGGAGCATGTGTCGTTCTATGCCAACCGCATCGAGGGCCTGGCCCAGGGCCCGACGGCACCGTCGAGTGTCAGCAATGCCAACGAAGTATTCCCGCCCAAGCGCAGCAAGCAGGTGGAGGCCGGGGTGAAGCTGGACTGGAACAGTTTCGGCGCCACCTTGGGTGTGTACCGCATCGAACAACCAAACAGCGTCACCTACCGCGCACCCGGCGCAACGCTGGACACCTTCAGCATGGACGGCGAGCAGGTCAACAAAGGTGTGGAGCTGAACCTGTTCGGTGAACCGGTGGACGGCCTGCGCCTGTTGACCGGTGCCGTGTTCATGCACACCGAGCAGAAGAACACCGCCTATGGCAGCAACGACGGCAACCGTGCTGCCGGTGTACCGCGCTTCCAGTACAACCTGGGGGCCGACTGGGACGTGCCAGGCATTCAGGGCGCCGCACTCAGCGCCCGGGTATTGCGTACCGGCGGCCAGTATGTGAATGCGGCCAACAGCCTGAGCATTCCGGCCTGGACCCGGGTGGACCTGGGCGGGCGCTACCGTTTCAAGGTCGATGACAAGCAGGTGACGTTGCGGGCCAATGTGGAGAACGTGGCGAACAAGGCGTACTGGGCATCGGCGTCGACCTCGAACAACTATCTGACCCAAGGTACACCGCGGGTTTTGCGCTTATCGGCCAGCGTGGATTTCTGAGCCTGGAGGCCGGAGCAGGCTGTAACACTTTTCTTTGCGGTTGCCGCTCAAGTACAGTCTGCCCCATGGACAAATACGCCCCCCGCCAGTGGCTCCCCCACGAAAAACCCAGCCTGCCGGGCTCGCCCTCCACGCCCCTGCATTCGCCAGCCAAACGCTTGGCCTACGGGGTGGTCGGCCTGCTGGTAGCCATCACCGGTGGCCTGGGCAACGCGCTGGTCACCGCCAACCTGGTGTTCCTGCAGGGCGCCCTGGGCGCGACTACCGCAGAAATGGCCTGGCTGCCCGCCGCCTACGTCATGACCAACGTGTCCATCAACCTGCTGCTGGTGAAGTTCCGCCAGCAGTTCGGCCTGCGCGCGTTCACCGAAGTGTTCCTGGTGCTGTATGCCTTGGTCACCTTCGCCCACCTGCTTGTCAACGATCTCAACTCGGCCATCGCCGTGCGCGCAGCCCACGGCATGGTTGGTGCAGCGCTCAGCTCGCTGGGGCTGTACTACATGATCCAGGCGTTTCCCGCGCAATGGCGGCTGAAGGCGATGGTGCTGGGCCTGGGCGCCTCGCAACTGGCGCTGCCGCTGGCGCGGATCTTTTCCGAAGACCTGCTGCAGATCGCCGAATGGCGTGGCCTGTACCTGTTCGAACTGGGGCTGGCACTGGCAGCGCTGGGGTGCGTACTGATGCTCAAGCTGCCGCCAGGTGACCGCTTCAAGACGTTCGAGCCCTTGGATTTCCTGACCTTCACCCTGATGGCCAGCGGCACCGCCCTGCTCTGCGCCGCGCTGTCGCTGGGGCGCATCGAATGGTGGCTGGAGGCGCCGTGGATCGGCGTGGCACTGGCGGCATCGATCGCCCTGATCTTCGCTGGCCTGGCCATCGAGCACAACCGGCGCAACCCGTTGCTGATGACCCACTGGCTGGGCAGCGGTGCGATCATTCGCCTGGCACTGTGTGTGGTGCTGATCCGCATGGTCACCTCCGAACAGTCCACCGGTGCGGTCGGTTTCCTGCAGGTGCTGAACATGGGCAGCGAGCAGATGCGCACGCTGTACTGGATCATGCTGCTGGGTGCGGTGGCGGGCCTGGCCAGCAGTGCCCTGACCATCAACCCCAACCACCTGGTGATCCCGCTGCTGGTCTCGCTACTGGCCATGGCCACAGGTGCGTTCATGGACAGCAGCTCAAGCAACCTCACACGCCCGGCACAGATGTACTTCAGCCAGTTCCTGCTGGCGTTCGGGAGTACCTTTTTTCTCGGCCCGTCGATGGCCCTGGGCATCAGCCATGTACGCGCCAACCCGCGCAACCTGGTGAGTTTTTCGGTGTTGTTCGGTATCTGTAACAACCTTGGCGGCCTGATTGGCGCGGCACTGCTGGGCACCTTCCAGACCTGGCGCGAGAAATTCCACTCCAGCCACCTGATGGACCGCCTCAGCTACATCGAACCGTTGGTGACTGCCCGGGTCCAAAGCGGCGGCGCCGGTTACGCTGGCATCATCGCCGACCCGGCCCTGCGCAACGAGGCCGGCATGCGTGTGCTGGCCAATGCCGCCACCCGTGAAGCGAATGTCATGGCCTACAACGATGTATTCGTGCTGATCGGCAGCATCGCTATCCTGACCATGATCTGGATCTGCATCCGTAGCACCTGGCTCTGGTACGCAGGACGCCAGACCACCTCCACCGACTCCACCCCCGGCGCGCCCACCCGATGACCGACGACCCCCGCACCACGACCACCAACGCCATCGCCGAAACCCCGGAAGGCACCACACCGCCCAGCGAGCCGACCAGCCCGGGGCGCTCGCGGCGGGTGCGTATCCTGTCAACGATCAGCTTCGCCTGCGTGGCCCTGGCCGGCATCCTGCTGGTGCTGTATGCCTGGCGCCTGCCCCCATTCGGCAGCGCTATCGAAAGTACCGAAAATGCCTTGATACGCGGCCAGGTGACCATCATCGGCCCGCAACTCAGTGGCTACATCGTCGACGTGCCGGTGCACGACTTCCAGTTCGTCAGGGCCGGCGACCTGCTGGTGCAACTGGACGATCGCATCTACAAGCAGCGCCTGGCCCAGTCCATCGCCCAGCTGCAGCAACAGCAGGCGGCCCTGGCCAACAACCTGCAGCAGCGTAAAAGCGCCGAAGCCACCATTGCCCAGCGTCAGGCAGCCATTGGCGATGCCATGGCCCAGGCAGCCAAGGCCAAAGCCGACCTTGGCCGCAACCAGGCGCTGGTCAATGACGGCTCTGTGTCACGCCGTGAACTTGACCTGGCCCGTGCCAGTGAAGCCGCTGCCGTCGCCAGCCTGGCGCAAGCCAGAGCGGCGCTGGAAATCGCCCGCCAGGACCGGGAAACGGTGGTGGTCAACCGGGCCGCGCTGCAGGCCTCGGTGGAGAACGCCAAGGCGGCTGTGGAGCTGGCGCGCATCGACCTCGACAACACCCGGGTCACCGCCCCGCGCGACGGCCAGCTTGGGCAGATCGGTACACGCCTGGGGGCTTATGTGAATTCCGGCGCGCAATTGATGGCGCTGGTGCCCGACACCTTGTGGGTGATTGCCAACATGAAGGAAACCCAGATGGCCAATGTACGCATCGGCCAACCGGTGAGCTTCACCGTGGATGCGCTCAACCACCTGAAGCTTCAGGGGCATGTACAGCAGATCTCGCCAGCAACCGGCTCGGAGTTCGCCTTGTTGCAAGCGGACAACGCCACCGGCAACTTCGTCAAGATTGCCCAGCGGATTCCGGTGCGCATTACCGTGGATGCCGACCAGCCAGATGCCAAACACCTGCGGCCGGGGATGTCAGTGGTGGTCAGTATCGATACCCGTAACCAGGATTGATGTGCTTGCTGCCGACCTACATCCACCAGGCCAGCACCACCGGCAGCCAGGCGAACGAAAGCACCGTGGAACACATCACCAGGTTCGCCACCTGCTCTGGTTCACGGTTGGCTCGCACCGCCATAAGGTAGTTGAACACGGCCACCGGCATCGCCGACTGCACCACCAGCACCGCTCGCTCAAGGTTGTCCATGCTCAGCGCCGCCCCCACTGCCCAGCCCATCGCAGCCCCCAGGCCAATGCGCAAAGCGCCCAGCAACAGGCCGCTGCCCACGTGGCGCAGGCGAATGCTGGCCAGCGATACCCCTAGGGTCAGCAGCATCAGCGGGATGGTCATGCCGCCCAGCAGGTCTGCGGTGTTGGCCAGCCAGCGCGGCAGTTCGAAATCGAGAAAGATGATGGGCATGGCACCCGCCAGGCTGATGACGATCGGGTTGCGCAGCAGCGCCTTGAGCGAAGCCGCCGTGCCGGAAATGGCCATGCCGATGGTGAACTGCACGATCGACAGGGTCAGGAAAAACGCCACGGCCAGTGCCAGGCCGTGCTCACCGAAGGCGTACAGGCTGATCGGCAGGCCCATGTTGCCGGTGTTGGGGAACATGAACGCCGGCAGCAGTACTCGCCAATGCATGCCAGAAGCGCGACACACCAGCAACGCGGCCAGGGCCATGCCCAAGGTGCACAGCAGGCAAGCCAAAGCCATGCTGGTGAAGGCATCCGGGTTCAGCTCGGTGCGGCTGAGGGTGGACAGCACCAGCGACGGGGTGCCAACAGTCATCACAACCCGGGCGATGAAGTCGGTGGGGTAGTCCAGGCCCTTGCGGGCCCAGGCATAGCCGATGCCGGCGACGATGAAAACCGGGGCCAGGACTGCGAACAGCGACGCGAACATGATGGGCCTTCCTTGGTGTGGGTTCAGTATTATGCAGCAGTCCGTGAGAGGGCCGGGGCCGCACAGGGGCCCCAAGATGTCTGCCCAAGACACTTTCATGTCGCCCTTGGACTGCGGCGTCTCGTCGCATACCCGTGCCCCTTGGGCAAAAGCTTCCAAGCCCGTAGAATCCCGCTTCCTTTTCGCCCGTCGCCTTGAACGGTGGCAACCCGCAGCAATGACAGAGTCCGTGCCTGAACACATGAACGCACATGTGAAATAGGCTCAACCTTCCCCGCCCGGCCCATTCCCAAAGGGGCCAGCGGTTGAGTCTTGCCCAGGTCGCATCCGTGTCGCCACTCGCCCCCTTGTCGGGTCGAGCCGGTGTGCGCGTCCGAGAAGGCGCTCATTCCGCTCATCCAACTAGAGGTTCGTATGTCTCCGCGTTTGCTGGCCATGGCGCTGGCGCCCCTGCTCGGGCTGTTCATCATTGCCCTGGGCAACGGCTTCATGTCTTCGCTGACCACCCTGCGCCTGGGCGCTGCCGGTGAATCGGCCACCACCATCGGTGTCGTCTCGTCGACCTACTTCATCGGCCTGACCCTGGGCGCCATCTTCAACGACCGGCTGATCTTGCGCATCGGCCATATCCGCGCCTATACAAGCTTTGCTTCGCTGATCGCCGCGACCATTCTGCTGCAGGGGCTGTTCTACGATGTCACCTGGTGGTCGGTGCTGCGCCTGATCAACGGCTGGGCAGCAGTCGGCGTATTCCTGGTGATCGAAAGCTGGCTGCTGCTGGCCGGCGACGCGAAAATCCGCGGCCGCCTGCTGGCGCTGTACATGATTGCCTTCTACGGCGCCGGGGTGATTGCCCAGGCAGGCCTGGGCGAAATCACCCAGCTTGGCGACACCGCACCCTTCATGCTGGCTGGCGTGCTGGCTGCCCTGTCGGTGCTGCCTATCGTGATCCTGCCGCGGGTATCGCCCCTGCTGGACCAGGTCGAACCCCTCAAACCCCGCCAATTGCTGGGTGTGGCGCCGTCTGGCCTGGTTGGCTGCTTCGGTTCGGGCGTGGCGATTGCCGGCATCTATGCCCTGCTGCCGTTGTACCTGCAGCGCATCGGCCTGGCGGTGGGCGAGGTCGGCAACATGATGGCCTGGGTGATCCTCGGCGCCATGCTGCTGCAATACCCGGTGGGCCGCTGGTCCGACCGCAAGGACCGTCAGGACGTCTTGATCGCCCTGGCCGCGCTGTGCGTGGTGCTTTCGCTGATCACGGTATTCCTGCCGTCGGACTCTTTCCTGCTACCGGCCATGCTGTTCCTGCTGGGTGGTGGCGTGTTCACGCTGTACCCGGTGGCAGTCAGCCACGCGGCCGACCGGGCGCCTTCCGATGCGCTGGTACCGATGATTCAAGGCTTGCTGCTGATCAACTCGCTGGGTTCGGCCATGGCGCCGGTGGCGATTTCGCCGATGATGACCGAGTTTGGCGAGGCCGGGTTGTTCTGGGCCTTTGCCGTGGTCAACCTGGCCATGGTGTGCTTCTTCATGTGGCGCCGTGGCAAGCGCCCGGCCGCAGAGCACCCGGCGCCGTTCACCGCCTCGACCACCTTCTCGCCAACCGGCGCCGAGCTGCGGGTCACCGAAGACCTGATGCATGCGGCGCAGGAGCATCCACCGCTGGAGCCGGCGGAAACCCCGGCGCCAGCACAGCGCTCAGAATCTCATTGATTCCAGGGCCGCTCTCACAGGCAATCGCATTTCCTTGTGGGAGCGGCCTTGCGTCGTGATTGGGCTGCAAAGCAGCCCCGAAAATGACCACCCGTCGCCCAGAAGGCACCCCGCCACCCGTCGCCAGCCAAACGAATGACAGATCATCCGCAAAGGAGCATTCCCATGATCCGCATTCGCCCGCTTTCGCTGTGCCTGGCGCTGGCCTTGACCAGCCTCACCGGCATCAGCTTCGCCGCCACCGACACCAACACCGACAGCCGTCCGCAAACCGACCAGTCTGGCGGCAAGACCGCCGGTGACGACAGCAGCGTCAACAGCCCTGGCAGTGGCCAGGACAACGACAGCAGCGACACCGGCAGCAACAGCGATGCCGCCGACGGGGCCAGTGGGGGTTCCAACAGCACGGGCGAGGCGACCGGCTCTGGGGCCGGGCACACCGGCGGCACCGCCGAGGACCAGGACAGCCACTAAGGCTCGCCTCGGCTACACTGCGCCCCAAAGCCCTGCCAAGGATTCGTCATGAACGTCAAACCGTGGCTGCTCGCCGCCCTGCTGCCTTGCACGGCGTTGGCCAACAGCAGTAACCAAGGTGCGCTGTCGATCAGTTCCTCGTCGTTCACCGATGGTGGCGTGATCGCCCTGCAGCAGGTCGGCCCAGACCCGGCCTGCGGCGCCGGTGAAGAGCGCACCCCGCAACTGAGCTGGGAAAACCTGCCCGCAGGTACCCGGTCGCTCGCGCTGATCATGTTCGATCCGGACGGCGGCAAGGGTATCGGCGTGGTGCACTGGGTCGCCTACAACATCGACCCGGAACACGATGGGCTCAAGGAAGGCATGGCGGGGCTCAGTGGGCAATACGTGACTGTGGGGCGCAACTCGCGGGGCACCCTCAGCTACCGGGGCCCCTGCCCACCCGCTGGTGACAACCCGCACCATTACGCACTGACCCTGATCGCCACCGACCTGACGTTGGGCACCTTGCCCGAAGGCCTGGACCGCAATGGCCTGCTGCAGTTGCTACAAGGCCACGCATTGGGGGCGCAGAGCCTGGTCGGTCGTTATGGTCATTGAACCAATCAGTACAAAAACAAATGATCGGCCCCATAGCATTTATCCATTGAATGGCCCGGTAAAACTGAAGTAAGCTCGGGCTCATTCACTGGAGAGCAACATGCCAAAACACACCCGCAACCACGCCAACCACACCGGTCGCAACCTGCGCCCTGTGCTGGCCGTTGCCGGCTGCGTGGCACCTGCCAGCTATTACTTTGGGTATTGGTTTAGCCACTAGGCGCCGATACCCACACGGCGCCCACCTTCGAGGGGCCGCCGAACATGAGAATACTCAAACCCCCGGTCGGCTCCCCGACCGGGGGTTTTGCTTTTCAGGCCTTTGAACAACACCGATTCACATTGAGGACAGATTCATGAACTACGCCACTTATTACTACGCAAACACCTCTGCCTGGCGATTTAGCCAATCCCGTTCGGGCCAGCCTGCCGCCTCCGATCGGTCCTCTACCGGTGGCAATGCAGCAGCCAATACGAATTCAACGATCTGTCGAACACCTCGATAGGGCCGACGACGCGGGCCTGAACCCGCCGTCCGCCCAGGGAAAAACGCCATGCAAGCTTCCAACCTCGCCCTGCCCCTGACCCAGCCGCAAGCAGCCAACACCACCGTCAGCAAGCGCCTGCCCAGCCCGCACCTGCTCAAGCAGCAGATGCCGCTGTCCAGTGAACTGGCCCAGCAAGTCCAGGCCCACCGCCAAGCCATCCGCAACATCCTCGAAGGCCGCGACGAGCGCCTGCTGGTCATCGTCGGCCCATGCTCGATCCACGACCCACGCTCGGCCCTGGAATACGCCGACCGCCTGGCCGCGCTCAGCCGCGAAGTGGATGACAAGCTGCTGCTGGTGATGCGCGCCTACGTCGAAAAACCGCGTACTACCGTGGGCTGGAAAGGCCTGGCCTACGACCCGCACCTTGATGGCAGCGACGACATGCACTCGGGTATCGCCTTGTCCCGCGGGCTGATGCTGAGCATGATCGAGCGGGGCCTGCCGGTTGCCACCGAGCTGCTGCAACCGATGGCCGCCGGCTACTTCGACGACCTGCTGGCCTGGGCCGCGATTGGCGCACGCACCACCGAATCGCAGATTCACCGCGAAATGGTCAGTGGCCTGGAGCTGCCGGTCGGTTTCAAGAACGGCACCGACGGCGGCATCACCATCGCCAGCGACGCCATGCGCAGCGCTGCCCACCCGCACCGCCACTTCGGCATGGATGCGCAGGGCCACCCGGCAATCATCGAAACCTTGGGCAACCCGGACACGCACCTGGTACTGCGCGGCGGCCACAAAGGCCCCAACTACGATGCCAACAGCATCGCCATGGCCCGCCAGGCCCTGGCCAAGGTGGGGTTGCAGGCGCGGATCATGGTCGATTGCAGCCACGCCAACAGCGGCAAGGACCCGGCACGCCAGTCAGCGGTGTTCAACGAAGTGCTGGAACAACGCCTGGCCGGTGACCGCTCGATCGTTGGCGTGATGATAGAGGGGCACCTGTTCGATGGCTGCCAAGCGCTGGGCAAGGGGGCACTGAAATACGGCGTGTCGATCACCGACGGCTGCCTGGGCTGGGCCTCGACTGAAACCCTGTTGCGTGAGGCGGCACAAAAACTGTAAGCCCAAGGTTGCGAGCCTGGCGAGACATACCCCAAGCAAGTGCGCTAGGCTTGCCTTTTTACCCCAAGGAGCAGTACCCATGGCCCATGCAACCGCCCGCCACATCCTGGTCAGCAGCGAAGACAAGTGCAACGAACTGAAAGCCCAGATCGAAGCAGGCGCCGACTTCGCCGAAATCGCCAAAGCCAACTCCACCTGCCCATCCAGCCGTCAGGGCGGTGACCTGGGCTCGTTCGGCCCGGGCCAGATGGTCAAGGAATTCGACACCGTGGTGTTCAGCGCCCCGGTCAACACCGTGCAAGGCCCGGTGAAGACCCAGTTCGGGTACCACCTGCTGGAAGTGACCAGCCGCCAGGACTAAGTCCTCGCAGCCGATGAAACTCCCTGTGGGAGCGGGCGTGCCCGCGAATGCGTCGGAGCAGTCAACGAGGTTGTCTGGTCTGGCCTATTCGCGGGCATGCCCGCTCCCACAGGGATTGTGTGGCCTGCTCCTGCTTAGTCTTGTCTTCAATACACAGGCGGCCCCAACCCACGCCCTCACCGTCTACGACGAAGCCCCCCGCTACACCCCGGACTTCCAGCATTTCGACTACGTAAACCCCGACGCCCCCAAGGGCGGCATCCTGCGCCGCTCGGCCATCGAGATAGGCCAGTTCGACCATATCCTGCCGTATATCGACAAGGGCATCGGTGTCAGCGAGGTCGACGGCCTGCTATACGCGCCACTGGCGGTCCGCTCGTTCGATGAACCCTACACCGTCTATGGCCTGATCGCCCGAAACATGGAGCGTGGCCCGGACGATGCCTGGCTGCGTTTCGAGATAGATCCGCGTGCCACCTTCGCCGATGGCAAACCCGTTCGCGCCGAGGACGTACGGTTTACCTTCGAGCTGTTGATGAGCAAGGGCAGCCTTAAATACCGCACCCAGTTCGCCGACGTGACCGGCGTCACCGTGGAAGGCCCGCAGCACGTGCGCTTCGACTTCAAGGCCGACCACGGCCGCACCCTGGCGCTGGACCTCGCCAGCCTGCCGGTGCTGCCCGAACATGACTGGCAGCAGCGCGACTTCGCCAATGGTGCCGGCTTCGACAAGCCGGTCGGCAGCGGGCCGTACCGCATCGGGCGCATCGACAACGGCCGCAGCATCACCTTCGAGCGCAACCCGACCTGGTGGGCGCGCAACCTGCCGGCCAGCCGTGGCCGCTACAATTTCGACCAACTGCGCATCGAGTACTTCGGCGACACCGAAGTGGCGCGGCAGGTGCTCAAAGGCGGTGGCTACGACTATAACCGCGAGTTCTCCGCCACCGCCTACACCCTGGGCTACAACGGCGCGCAACTGGACGACGGCCGCCTGCAACGCGCCCACCTGGGCCCGGCCAAACCGCAGGTTGCCCAGGGTTTCGTGTTCAACCTCGACCAGCCGCAGTTCAAGGACCGCCGCGTGCGCCAGGCGCTGGGCATGCTGTGGGACTACGAGTGGAGCAACCGGCAGATGATGCGCAACCTGTACATCCGCCAGCAGAGCGTGTTCTCCAACACCCCGCTGGCAGCCCGCAAGCTGCCGGATGCCGGCGAACTCAAGCTGCTCGATCCGCTGCGTGGCAAAGTACCGGACGAAGTCTTCACCACCGTGTTTACCGCACCGGTCACCGATGGCTCGGGGGTTATCCGCAAGCAGCAGTTGCAGGCCCTGGCGCTGCTCGAACAAGCCGGCTGGCACCCCGAAGGTGACCGCCTGGTGAACAACCAGGGCACGCCGCTGGCATTCACCTTCCTCAACGGCCAGTCCGGCCTGGAGCGCCTGCTGCTGCCGTGGAAACGCAACCTGGCACAGATCGGCGTCACCTTGAACATTCGCAATGTCGATTCAGCCCAGTACGTCAACCGCCTGATGGCACGCGACTACGACATGATCGTCACCGGCTACCCGGTCACCCTGTCGCCCGGTGCCGAGCTGTACAACTATTTTGGCTCGGCAGCCGCCCACGACCCCGGCTCGAACAACCTGATGGTGTTGCAGGACCCGGCCGTGGACCAGCTGATCGACGGCCTGGTGCGCGCCGACACCCAGGCCGACATGCTGCAGCACGCCCATGCCCTGGACCGGGTGCTGCAATGGAACTATTACTGGATCCCCAACTATTACCCGCCGGGCAGCTCCACCGTCTGGTGGAACCGTTTCGGCCTGCCCAAAGTCCAGGCCGCCTTTGACGAAGGCCTGGACACCTGGTGGGAGGTTAGCCCCACCCCGTTGACCAACGCGCAAATGGCCGAACGCCGGAAGACCTCGCCATGACCACCTATATCCTGCGCCGCCTGTTGTTGATCATCCCGACGCTGCTGGCGATCCTGCTGGTGAATTTCGCCATCGTCCAGGCCGCCCCGGGTGGCCCGGTGGAACAGGCCGTGGCGCGGCTGCAAGGCCTGGGTGGCGGCGCACCCGGCGCCCGGGCGGAAGTGGTGCACAGCGAGTCGCGGGCCGCCCGCGGCCTGGACCCGAAACTGATCGAAGAGATCAAGCGCCAGTACGGCTTTGACAAGTCCGCCCCCGAACGCCTGTGGTTGATGCTCGGCCAGTATGCCCGCCTGGACTTTGGCAGCAGTTTCTTCCGTGGTGCCAAAGTCACCGACCTGATCCTCGACAAGTTACCGGTCACCCTGTCGCTGGGCTTCTGGGCCACCCTGATCACCTACCTGGTATCGATCCCGCTGGGTATCCGCAAGGCGGTGCGCCACGGCAGCCGTTTCGATGCCTGGAGCAGCGCACTGATCGTGATCGGCTACGCCCTGCCCTCGTTCCTGTTCGCCTTGCTGCTGATCGTGCTGTTCGCCGGCGGCACCTCGCTCAACTGGTTCCCGGTACGTGGCCTGGTCTCGGAAAACTTCGACGAACTCAGCCTGGTGGGCAAGGTGGCCGACTACTTCTGGCACCTGGTGCTGCCGGTCGGGGCCTTGGTGATCGGCGGTTTCGCAACCCTTACGTTGCTGACCAAGAACGCCTTCCTGGACGAGATTTCCCGCCAGTACGTGGTCACCGCCCGCGCCAAAGGCTTGAGTGAGCGCCGAGTGCTGTACGGCCATGTGCTGCGCAATGCCATGCTGCTGGTGGTGGCCGGGTTACCGCAGGCACTGATCACGGTGTTTTTCGCCGGTTCGTTGCTGATCGAGGTGATCTTCTCCCTCGATGGCCTGGGCCGCCTGAGCTACGAGGCCGCCGTGTCGCGAGATTACCCGGTGGTGTTCGGCACCCTGTTCATCTTCACCCTGGCAGGCCTGTTGATCCGCCTGATCGGTGACCTGTCGTACACCCTGCTCGACCCGCGTATCGACTTCGACACGAGGGCGCACTGATGCTTTCGCCCGTCTCGCGCCGCCGCCTGCAACGCTTTCGCCGCAACCGCCTCGGCTGGGTCTCGCTGTGGCTGTTCGCCGGCCTTCTGCTGTTGTGCCTGTGCGCTGAGCTGGTGGCCAACGACAAGCCGCTGCTGTTGGGCTACAAGGGCGACCTGTACGTACCGGCGCTCAAGCGCTACACCGAACAGGAATTCGGCGGCCAGCTGCCATTCCAGCCCGACTATCGCAGTGCCTATGTACGGCAATTGATCGCAGGCCAGGGCGGCTGGATGCTGTTCGCGCCCATCCCGTTCAGCGCCGACACCCCCAACTACGACTTGCTGGTACCCACCCCCAGCCCGCCCAGCGCGAGCAACTGGCTAGGCACCGACGACCAGGGCCGCGATGTGCTGGCTCGGGTGCTGTATGGCACGCGGGTATCGCTGCTGTTTGCCTTTGCACTGACCGTGGTCAGCGTGTTTATCGGCGTGGTGGCCGGCGCGTTGCAGGGCTACCACGGCGGCTGGGTGGACCTGCTCGGGCAACGCCTGCTGGAGGTGTGGTCGGGGTTGCCGGTGCTGTACCTGCTGATCATTCTCAGCGGTTTTGTCGAGCCGGATTTCTGGTGGCTGCTGGGCATCATGGCGCTATTCTCCTGGCTTGCCCTGGTCGATGTCGTGCGCGCCGAGTTCCTGCGTGGGCGCAACCTGGAGTACGTGAAAGCCGCTCGCGCGCTGGGGTTGCCGGACAGCCAGGTGATGCTGCGGCATATCTTGCCCAATGCCATGAACGCCACGCTGACCTATGTACCGTTCATGCTGACCGGGGCAATCACCACCCTGACTGCACTGGATTTTCTCGGTTTCGGCATGCCGGCCGGGAGTGCCTCGCTGGGTGAGCTGGTGACCCAGGGCAAGCAACATCTGGAAGCGCCGTGGCTGGGCTTTACGGCGTTTTTTGCGCTGGCGGTGATCTTGTCATTGCTGGTGTTTATCGGGGATGGCTTGCGCGAAGCGTTTGATCCCCGAGGATGAATTTTCACGCTCGGCTTTTACATGACAAGGAGCTTTGCATGACCCTCACAGGCAAGACTGCACTCGTCACCGGTTCCACCAGCGGCATCGGCCTGGGTATCGCCCAGGTGCTGGCCCGCGCTGGCGCCAATATCGTGCTCAACGGCTTTGGCGACCCGGCACCGGCTATTGCCGACATCGCCCGCCATGGCGTGAAGGTGGTTCACCACCCGGCCGACCTGTCGGACGTGGCCCAGATTGAAGCGCTGTTCGCCCTGGCCGAACGCCAATTCGGTGGCGTCGACATCCTGGTCAACAACGCCGGCATCCAGCATGTAGCGCCGGTGGAGCAGTTCCCGCTGGAAAGCTGGGACAAGATCATTGCCCTGAACCTGTCAGCCGTGTTCCATGGCACGCGCCTGGCCCTGCCGGGCATGCGCACGCGCAACTGGGGGCGCATCATCAACATTGCCTCGGTGCATGGCCTGGTCGGCTCGACCGGCAAGGCGGCCTACGTGGCAGCCAAGCATGGTGTGATCGGCCTGACCAAGGTGGTAGGGCTGGAAACCGCGACCAGCTATGTCACCTGCAACGCCATCTGCCCCGGCTGGGTGCTGACCCCGCTGGTGCAAAAGCAGATCGACGATCGTGCTGCCAACGGTGGCGATCTGCTGCAAGCACAGCATGATCTGCTGGCCGAAAAGCAACCGTCGCTGGCGTTTGTCACCCCCGAGCACCTGGGTGAACTGGTACTATTCCTGTGCAGCGAGGCCGCAAGCCAGGTTCGCGGCGCCGCCTGGAACGTCGATGGTGGCTGGTTGGCCCAGTGACGGGCAGCCTGGGCCTGGCGGCGGGTTCGCATTCGTTTATCTGCAAGGAGGCCCTATGCGCCCTACCCCGATGACCGCAATTCTGGCCCTCACCCTGGCTGCCGCCACGCCTTTGATGGCGGCCAGCCTGAAGGACGTCGCGCCTTACCCCGCAGCGGAAAAAGGCTTTACCCGGCAGGTTATCCACCTGCCGGCACAGGCCGATGAATCGGCCTACAAACTGGAAATCCTCGCCGGCAAGACGTTGCAGGTCGACTGCAATCGCCAGCGCCTGGGCGGCAGCCTGGAAGAACGCACCCTGGAAGGCTGGGGTTACAACTACTACCGCCTGGACAAAGTCAGCGGCCCGGCCAGCACCCTGATGGCCTGCCCGGATGGCAAGAAGACCAAGGCCTTCGTGCCGGTAATCGGTGACGGCTTCATGCTGCGCTACAACAGCAAGCTGCCGGTGGTGGTGTATGTGCCCAAGGATGTCGAGGTGCGCTACCGCATCTGGTCGGCGTCGCAGGACGTGCAAAAGGCCAAAGCAGAGTAATACCGCGGTCCCTGCAGGAGCGGCCTTGTGCCGCTCCTGCAAGGCGAATCTATCAGGCATAATGCGCCCCTTTTTTCGCGCCCGAAGCACAGGTACCTCATGAAAGCCCAAGCCCGCCACATCCTGGTCAAGACCGCTGACGAAGCCGAAAAGCTCAAACAGCGCATCGCCAACGGCGAGGCTTTCGACGTGCTCGCCAAAAAGTTTTCTATCTGCCCTTCGGGCAAGCGCGGCGGCGACCTGGGCGAAGTCCGCCCGGGCCAGATGGTCGGCGCTATCGACCAGGTAATTTTCAAGAAACCTTTGCGTGTGGTGCACGGGCCGATCAAGAGCAAGTTCGGCTACCACCTGGTGCAAACGTTCTACCGCGATTGATGGCAGCGGGCCACCTGACATTTTTGCCAGTTGTCCCGTCACCTTACATTGCATACAACTCCGGCAGGGCCGAAGCCGTCCTGCTGGCGTCGCTTCAGGTAGTGGACCCTTGAATGGACCCGGAGACCTGCCTATGCGATGCCCCCGCCTGCTGCTGCCCATCCCCCTGCTGGCACTGCCATTACTGGCTCATTCCCAATCCCTGACGGTTACCCCCGGTGAGACCCTTGGCGCCCTCGTGCAAACCGATGCCGCTGATGAGTTCACCCTCAGCGGCGGAACGGTCCAGTCATTGCAACAAGGCAATGGCCAAGACACCTTCACCATGTCTGGCGGCACGCTCGGGTCATTGAACCAAGGCGGTGACATGGACACGTTCACCATGACCGGCGGCACCATCACGGGCGCTTTTGAAGATGGTGACACGGCGTGGTTCAAAGGCGGCAGCATTGGCCGAATCGATCTCAAGCTCGCTGACAACTTCCTCGAGATTTCCCAAGGGCTCGGTGTCGAAACCGTTGTTGTTGGCAACGTGGTCAGCGGGCTTGGCAACGACACGATCATCATGACGGGCGGCACCGTCGGCGGTGATATCAGTACCAGTAGCGGCGTTGACAAGATAACCATCAGCGGCGGCACGCTCAAAGGCGAAATACGCACTGGCAACGGCAAGGATGAATTTACCTGGACGGGTGGCCAGATCGGTAAACGGGTCATCATGGAGAATGACGATGACACCGCCATCGTCCGCGCCCTCGACCTGGGCAACTCTGCCGTTATCCTGGACGGCGGTACCGGCACGGACACACTGACATTCGAGCAGAGTCAGGTCGGCCAAGGTGCGTCGTACATAAACTGGGAGTCCATCAACCTCCAGCAAGGCAGCCGGCTCACCCTCAACGACACCCTTACGCTGGGAGACCTGGGCAGCGATCAGCCGCGCGTGATCCCGGCCACTGGGACCGGGACCCTGCAAATCGATGCAAGCAGCGCGCTGAACAGCCGTCAGGGCAGCATCGTCAGCATCCAGAGTGACAGCAAGGTATCGGTAGTCAACGCCGGCACCATCGACCTGAGTCGTGGCAACGACGCTCAAGGCCGCCTGACCGTTCAGGGCGATTACACCGGTAACAACGGCACACTGCGCCTGAATAGCGTGCTGGCAGGCGATGGCGCAGCCTCCGACCGCCTGGTAGTCAGCCGTGGCGCCATTAGCGGCTCCACGCAATTGCTCGTCAACAACCTCAATGGCGCGGGTGCAGCAACTGCACAGAACGGCATCCAGGTCGTCGAAGCCCGTGACGGCGCCACCAGCACGGCCACTGCATTTGTGCAGACGCAAACGCTATCGGTGGGTGCCTATGACTACCGGTTGTTCAAAGGTGGTGTAACCGCTGGCAGCGAAAACAGCTGGTACCTGCGCTCGACGCTGGTCGCGCCACCCGCTCCAGCACCGGTACCCGAGCCCGAACAACCCACTCAACCTTCACAGCCGGGCGAGCCACCTGTGATAGCACCGGCCCAGACACAACCTGTTGCCGCACCGGCACCTGGCCAGGTTGACCTGCCCGCCCCCGTGCAAGGCGAAAGCCTGCCGCTGTATCGCCCGGAGGTGCCGGTTTACGCTGCCGCCCCAAGAGGCGCTGCGATTATCGCCCGCCAGGCCCTGGGCACCTTCCATCAACGCCAGGGCGACCAACAGTTGCTCAAAGGCGAAGGCGCCCTGCCTGCCAGTTGGGGGCAGGCCTACGGCGGCACCCTGCGCCAGCAATGGAGCGGTACGGTCAGCCCGAGCCTGGATGGCGACCTGTACGGTTTCAAGGTGGGCCAGGACCTGTATGCCAAGGTCGGCGACAACGGTTACCGTCAGCATGTCGGTATCTACGTCAGCCACAGCCGCCTGGACGCCGACGTCAAAGGTTTCGCCCTGGCCGAGCAAGATCGCAGCGTGGGTGACCTGAAACTTGATGGTGACAGCGTCGGCACTTACTGGACGCTGGTCGGGCCACAAGGCGCGTATCTGGATGCAGTGTTGCAGTACACCCGTCTAGATGGACGTGCCCGCTCGCACCGCGGCGACAAGCTGGACATCGATGGCCACGCCTGGACGGCGTCGCTGGAATCCGGCTACCCCATCGCCCTGTCCGAACGCTGGACGCTGGAGCCGCAAGCCCAGCTGATTGCACAAAAAGTCTCGCTCGACAGCGCAAACGATAGTGTCTCGCACATCAGCCATGACGCTCAGGTCGAGCTTACCGGGCGCTTGGGTGTGCGCCTGGAAGGTGCGTTCACGGGAAGCAGCGGGCGCCTGCTGCAGCCCTATGCGCAGGTTAACCTGTGGCACGGCGACGGTGGCCGCGACACCTTGACCTTCGATGGTGTCGACAAGGTCAAGACCGACTACCGCTATACCTCAGTGCAACTGGAAAGCGGCGTGGTGGCGCAGGTCAGCCAAGCGCTGAGCCTGCATGGCGGCGTGCAGTACACCGCCAACCTGGACAGCCGCCAGCAGGAAGCCAGCGGCGTCAACCTGGGGGTGCGCTGGCAGTTCTAGCGGCGCGCCGCCAGCAAGCCGAGGCCGGCGCAGCCCAGCAGGGAGGCGCTGACCCGGTTGAACACGCGGCGCGGGCCAGGCTGGCTGAACCAGCGCTGCATGTAGGCGCCCAGGCCTGCATAGAGGGCAATGGCCGCCCATTCCAACAGCAGGAACAACACCCCTAGCCAAAGAAACTGCTCGCTCACCGGGGTGGCGCTGCCGACCGTAACGAACTGCGGCAGGAATGCGGTGAAGATCAGGATGGCCTTGGGGTTGCCGGCCGCCACCCAGAACTCCTGGCGCGTCAGGCGCCAGGTGCCACGCGGGTGGTCCGCTGCCACCACTGCCTCGCCTACCGGTGCACGCCACAGTTGCCAGGCGATGTAGAACAAGTAGGCCGCACCCACTACCTTGATGGCCAGGAACAAGTATTCACTGGTATGCAGCACCACGGCCAGGCCCATGGCCGCCAGGGCGATCATGCCGCTGAAGGCGACGATGCGACCACCCCCGGCCACGCAGGCCGTGCGCAGGCCATAGCGGCTGGCGTTGTGCAGCGACAGCAGGTTGTTCGGCCCCGGCGCCATGTTCAGGGCAAAGCAGGCGGGGATGAAAAGCAGCAGGCTTGAAAGGTCCATTGTTGTTTTCCTTTGGCAACAAGCGTCTATTTCGGCCTCTGCCGGGCCTTGCGGTCAAGCTACAGCCAGCGATAAAAACTGTATGGGTACGCGGCACCTGTTACGCTGCCTGCGACATAGAGGACCTTGTGATGCCCCGCTCCCACGCCGCGCTGTGGCGCGACCCGGCACTCCCGCATGTGGAAAGCCGCCGCGCCTGTCATAGCCGGGCCTGTTACAAGGCCCACAGTCACCCGACATTTTCCATCGGTGCGGTGGATGCCGGCCACAGCCATTTCAGCGGCGCCGCGCATGGGCAGGAACGGCTGACGCCCGGCACGCTGGTGCTGGTGCCAGCCCACCGCGTACATGCCTGCAACCCCGAGCCCGGCCACGCCTGGAGCTACCAGATGCTGCATGTGGATGCCGACTGGCTGGCATACGTGCGCCTGGAGTCGGGGCTAGGCGGCGCCGGGCCCGGCGAGCCGGCGCGTATCTGCCGGGCGCCGGCGGTGTATGGGCAGTTCTGCGAGCTGAACAGGTTGCTGTTCTCCAGCGCCAGCAACAGTGAGAAGGATGCGGCATTGATTGCCTTTGTGGGTGACCTGGACTTTTCCGCACAAGCCCCTCTGGCAGCAGCCCCCGCCTTGGGGGCGACTGCGTTGAGCGGGTTGATCGCGCGCCTCGAAGGGCAAGACCCCGCGCAACTATGCCTGGAGGTGCTGGCCCGCGAAGCCGGCCTTGGGCGCTACCAGCTGATCCGCGCATTCCGCACCGCCACCGGCTTGACCCCGCATGCCTATGTGCTCAATGCCCGGATCAATCGCGGGCGGCAGTTGTTGGGTGAAGGGCTGGCGTTGGCGGAGGTGGCCTACCGCCTCGGGTTCGCCGACCAAAGCCATTTCCAGCGGGTATTCAAGGCCCATGTGGGCGTGACGCCAGGGCAGTATCGGGATGTGCGCAGCCCTTGAGATAGGGCTGCGCAGCAGCCCCAAGGCACTACCACGCAATATTCTTCAATACGCCTGACAAGCCCGGCAGCAGACTGCGGTTTTTCCCGCAGAGCCGCGCCGCCCATGCAACAGTTCCTGATCATCGCCCTCGCCCACTTCCTCGCCCTGCTCTCACCCGGCCCGGACTTCTTCCTGGTCGCACGCAGCTCGATCAACAGCGGCTGGCGCATCGCCAGCGGCGCCTGCCTGGGCATTGCCCTGGCCAATGGCGCGTTCATCGCCATGGCCTTCACCGGCCTGTCGGTGTTGCAGGAAGGCAGCCTGCTGTTCACGTCCCTGCAACTGGCCGGCGCCAGCTACCTGCTGTACACCGGCGTGCTGTTCCTGCGCCATGCCGGGCAAACCAGCCTGCGCTCAGTCACTGACAACCAGCGGGTCCAAGGCTGGTGGCACAATCTGGGCATGGGCTTCTTGTCCGGCATCCTCAACCCCAAGAACGCGCTGTTCTATGCCAGCCTTGCCAGTATGGTAGCCAGCGCCAGCACCGGCTGGAAATCGGCCTACGCCGTGTGGATGTTCAGCATCGTCCTGCTCTGGGACCTGCTGGTGGCCGTGGCCATCGGTAACCAGCGGGTACTGCGGCGTTTCGCTCGCAGCCTGCCGTGGCTGGAGCGGGCCTCAGGGCTCATGCTGGTGATATTGGCTGCGGCGCTGCTGCTGCATCTGGCCCGGGGCTGACCAGTTGCAAGGTACGCATGTCCATCAAGGTAAAGTGGCCGCTCGCCCAGCCCCCCGTGTCCAGGTGCCAGACATTACCCAGCAGCTTTGCCTCCAGCACCGGCGTGTGCCCGACCAGCAAAGCACGCAGGCCCTGCACCGGTTGGGTATCGCCTTCCTTCAGGCGCCGCCGCGACCACTGGCATACCTCGCGTACCTTCGGGTCGTGATCCAGCTCCAGCTCCAGCCATGAACGCAGCACTGCCCAATCAGCAAACGGGCTGTCTGCATGCAGCAACCCGACCAGGCCGGCCGCGCTTTCCACTTCGATGGCAATCGGTAACTGCTCGAAGCGCTCCACGAAGCGCAATTGTGCGGCCCGCGGCAGGTCCAGGAACCAGCTCCCACCCGCTGCGCGGTACATGTCCAGGTCAAGCCGCCCCCCACGCACGCGAGTGATTGCCAGCGCCTCATGGTTACCTTGCACCGCATGGAACCAAGGCTGCGCGAGCCACTCCAGCACGGCCTCGCTGTGCGGCCCCCGGTCGACCAGGTCACCCACACTGAACAGGCGGTCTACCGCGGGGTCGAACCCCACCGCTTCAAGGCACTGTTCCAGGCGCTGGAAGTGACCATGGATATCGCCCACCGCCAGGTCACGCCCCCGGATATTGGCGAGCAACCGCCGAAACCGTCCCATTACAATCTTCCTCTGCAGGTGCTGCCATGGCGGGCGTAAAATGGAAACACCCCCAATCTACCCCGGAGGTGCATCATGCGTACCGCCCTCGTGTGTGCCGTGCTCATGGCGCTGTCACTGAACAGCATGGCACAAGGCTCCCCGGCCGCGCAGGTCGAGGTGCGTTTCGACCACCCGGAACAATTCCGCGACGCCAGCCTGGACAGCCACGGTTATGAGCGTGGCGCCGACGCCTATGTGATGAAGTCCCTTACCCAGTACCTGCAAAAGCTCGGTCAGCGTTACCTGCAGCCGGGCCAGCAGCTGGTCATCGATATCCGCGACATCGACCTGGCCGGGCGCTTCGAGCCCTGGCACAGCCAGGCCTACGATGTGCGTTTCATGCGCGAGATCACCTGGCCGAGCATCGACCTCACCTACACCCTCAGCCAGCCGGGCAAACCCGCCCAGCAGGCCGAGGAACGGGTCAGCGACAAGATGTACCTCAGCCGCCCCGGCCGGGGCGCCAGCAGCAGCGACCGCCTGTATGCCGAGAAGGCCATGCTCGACGACTGGTTCCGCCAGCGCTTCGCGACGCACCCGGCAACCTGAAAAAGCCTTCACTGGTACAGGCGTTGGTGCCGATAGTATGCTCGGCCCTTCAACCTTTACCAGGGAAGGGTATTTCATGAAACTGTGCGCCGTACAACTGGCGTCGCTCAAAGGCGATTTGCCAGGCAATCTCCAGCGTCATCTGGCCTGCATCGAGCAGGCCGCGGCCCTTGGCGCGGAGCTGGTGGTGTTCCCCGAACTGTCGCTGACCGGCTATGAGCCCAGCCTTGCGCGCCAGGCCGCCTTGCCGGTCAGCTCCGAGCGACTGGGCCCGCTGCAGGCAGCCTGTGACCGCCTGGGTATCACCGTGGCCGTTGGCCTGCCGTTGCCGACACCCGACGGTATTCGCATCGGCATGCCCATCTTCAGCCCCGGGGCACCGCGCCAGGCCTACGCCAAACGGCGCCTGCATGATGACGAGCTGCCCTACTTCACCCCAGGCGATCAGGCACTGCTGCTGCAAGTAGGCGATCATCGGGTGGCACCGGCAATCTGCTACGAATCGATGTTCATGGCCCACGCGGCCGCCGCCCGCGAGCACGGCGCCGACCTGTATCTGGTCAGCGTGGCGAAAACCGCCAAGGGCATCCGCGAGGGATACGCACATTACCCGGAGGTGGCACGTGAACTGGGCATGCCGATACTGATGGCCAACTGCGTGGGGCCAGCCGACACCTTCATCGGTGCGGGCGGTTCGGCAGCCTGGGACAGCCAGGGGCGCTTGCTGGCCCGCCTGGACGACCACAGTGAAGGGCTGATCATGCTGGACACTGGCAACGCCAGCGCAATGGCCCTGCCTTTGGACCCACACCCGGCATGATCTATCTGTTTCTGGCGTTGCTGAGTTACACCTGCACCTACTACCTGGTCGGCTTGCTGATCCAGGGCCAGCTTGCCGATGTGGCCGAGGGTTTGCGCCATCGGCCCGATGCACCGACACCCGGCGAGTACCTGCGTGCGGTCAAGGCCCATGCACGTCGGGCCCATCGGCAGTACACCCTGATGGCTGGCTCGGCGCTGGCGTTGCTGGCCTGCCTGGTCGCCAGCTGGTTCAGCTGACGCCTACAGGTCCAGCGCGAGGCTTTGCCGGCCCTCCAGCGCCAGCAAGTACTGCTTGGCCGCCAGGCCACCGGCAAAGCCGGTCAGGCTGCCCGAAGCGCCGATCACGCGGTGGCACGGGGCGATGATCGAGATCGGGTTGCGGCCATTGGCGGCGCCTACCGCTCGCACCGCGCTGGGGTTGCCGATCTGCCGGGCGATGTCGCCGTAGCTGCGGGTTTCACCGAAGGGTATCGCCAGCAGCGCGGCCCACACCTGGCGCTGGAACTCGGTACCGGCGAAATCCAGCGCCAGCTCGAAGCGCTGGCGTTTGCCCGCAAAGTACTCGCCAAGCTGCCGCACGGTGTCCAGTAGCACCGGGCACTGGTCGTCACGGTGCAAGGCGCCGAGGCGCACGCGGTTTTCCCGTTCCTCTTCCCACAGTACGGCTGCCAGGCACTGGCCGCGGGCAACCAGGGTCAGGGTGCCGACGGGCGAATGCATGAAGGTGAATGCGCTGGACATGAGCGGGTTCCTGCCTGTTTGCGTTCGGCGTACTGTACGCATCCACAGCCCTGCACGCACCCGCTTTCTTGCTCAGGTAATTGCACAACCGGCAATCCGGCGCGCTTCCCTGAGGTTGACCCTGGGGATCAGCTCGGCTGGAATCCGCGAGATCGATGACAGGTTGTAAACGTGGAAGTGCTCGTTCACGACCTCCCTGGCCATCAGCGTCAACGACGGCAGGATGCGGCTCTCCCAATGCTGGTCGAGCCCACACGGCGAACACTGCCCCTGGCCGTTCTCGTAGAAGCGGCCGACGCTCTGATCCAGGTCCACCCCCACCAGCAACACTTCTTCGAAGCCCAGGTGATAGGCCAACTGCAAGGCCACGTACGCCACTGTGCGGGCGTCGAAGAAACCCTGCGCCAAGTCTTTGCTGAAGGCAATCGAGCGGCTGCGTTTGCTCCACAGGGTGCGGTTGCACACGCAGCTGTCACCATGGCCACGCAACCCGTCCAGCAGGCCCGGCGTATCCGCTTTATGCAAGGCATAGCACTCGGTGCCTACCGGCACATCGGCACCCGCATACTGCTCGGGCCAGAGCGCCAGGCGCTCGCTGTCGCGCACGGCAGTGGCGAACAGGGCCGGCTGTTGCTGGCGAAAGCTTTTGTCGGTGCACACGTAGAAGAATGGATGGATGCCGTGTTCGGCGGTCATCGCAACCGAACCGTTCATGGCGATGATGGGTAAATGGGCGAATTCGCCCAGCGGAAAATGCTTGGCAGAGGCGCCAGAGGCAAGGATCACCACGGGGCCCTGTTGGGTGTTGCGACACGCCTCGAAACTGGAGAACGCCCCGCGTTCAGCGCTTGGCTGCAACGGAAGTGTGTTCATCAATGGCATCTTTAACTGGACAGTACAAACCACAATACTGATCCGTGTATATGCCGTGGCCGCTTTTACCTAACTTTACCTACCTGAACATAATCGACCGCCATGTCCCTGACTGGCGGGGTTCTGGAGCGCTGCACAGCGCTCAGACGGTGCATGTTCAATGCCGCCTGGTTCGACTCAGTCCATTTCAGCAGACCACCTGGCCCAAGGGTTGTTCCCCCACTTTGGATCAGGAATACCGATTACCACCCTGGAGGCGACAGACGGCCCGCCGCCATTTCATCAAACGCGGTTTTATTCATGAGCCTGCTTGATGCTTGTCACGGGTGAGACTAATACTTAAGTCTCTGCCTGGGGAGGCACGAAACATGCAAACCAGATTCGTTATCGTTCCTGCGGTGCCGATAGAAAAGGAGTCGTTCCGCGTGGGTACCCGCTACTACGCCGCTACCGTGTGTGGAGGGTTCGACATTTACGACAACCAGGCGAAGGAGAGGCTCAAGCCGAGCTACCCGAGCCGGACAGATGCGCAGGTGCAGTGCGAGCAATTGAACAAGCGAAGTGAAGTGGGGTGATCGTGGGCGCTCGATATACAGGCGCCCGTGCGATCCCTGCAGGCGCAACGAGGGGCCGCACAGCGGCCCCCGGTGTCTAAAATAACTGTCAGCCCAGGAACAGCTGGTACGCCGGGTTGTCAGTCTCATCCCAATACCGATACCCCATCTCGTCCAGTGCCAAGGGCAAGCCCGCCGACTCATCCGCCGGCACCTCCAGCGCAGCAAATACCCGGGCCTCCGCCGCGCCGTGGTTGCGGTAATGGAACAGGCTGATGTTCCAACGCTTGCCCAACCGCTCCAGGAAGCCCAGCAACGCCCCTGGGCGCTCGGGGAACTCAAAGCGCAGCACCCGCTCATCAGCGCCCGGCGCTGCGTGGCCGCCCACGGTATGGCGCACATGCAGTTTGGCCAGCTCGTTGTCGGTCAGGTCCAGCACGCTGTAACCCTGCTCACGAAGGTTGGCCAACAGCTGATCACGCGGGTCGTGCACCGGGTGAGTCTGCACCCCGACGAACAGGCGCGCTTCCTTGCCTGGGAAGTAGCGGTAGTTGAATTCGGTGATCTGCCGCTTGCCCAGCGCCTGGCAGAAGGCGCGGAAGCTACCTGGCTGCTCGGGGATGGTCACGGCGATGATCGCCTCGCGCTGCTCGCCCAGCTCGGCCCGCTCGGCCACATGGCGCAGGCGGTCGAAGTTGACGTTCGCCCCGGAGTCAATGGCCACCAAGGTCTGCCCTTGCACGCCTTCGCGTGCCACGTACTTCTTGATCCCGGCTACGGCCAAGGCACCAGAAGGCTCGGTGATCGACCGGGTGTCGTCGTAGATGTCCTTTATCGCCGCGCACAACTCGTCACTGCTGACGGTTACCACTTCGTCGACAAAATGCCGGCACAGCTCGAAGCAATGAGCGCCGATCTGCGCCACCGCTACACCGTCGGCGAAGGTGCCGACCTGCGGCAGGATCACCCGCTCGCCGGCGGCCATGGCGGCCTGCAGGCAGTTGGAGTCCTCCGGCTCGACGCCAATCACCTTCACCTCGGGGCGCAGGTACTTCACGTAGGCAGCGATACCGGCGATCAGCCCGCCACCGCCCACCGGTACGAAAATGGCGTCCAGCGCGGCCGGGCGCTGGCGCAGGATCTCCATGGCCACGGTGCCCTGCCCGGCGATCACGTCCGGGTCATCGAACGGCGGCACAAAGGTGGCGCCTTCGCTGTCGGCCAGCGTCAGGGCATAGGCCAGGGCGTGGGGGAAGCTCTCACCGTGCAGCACCACATGCCCGCCGCGCGACCGCACCCCCTCCACTTTGAGTGACGGCGTGGTGGTCGGCATGACGATGGTGGCCTTCATGCCCAGGTGCGACGCCGCCAGGGCCACGCCCTGGGCATGGTTGCCCGCCGAGGCGGTGATTACCCCACGCTCGCGCTGCACAGCACTCAGGCGTGACAAACGGGTGTAGGCGCCGCGGATCTTGAACGAGAAGGTAGGTTGCAGGTCTTCGCGCTTGAGCAGCACCTGGTTACCCAGGCTGGCAGACAGTGCAGGCGCGGCTTGCAGCGGCGTTTCGATGGCCAGGTCGTACACCGGCGCGGCCAGAATGCGCCGCACCTGCTCCGACAGCAGTTGCTGGGGGGTGACGGTAAGACGAGGGACGCTGAAGCTGGTCATCGATGACTCCTTGGCTTTTTTATGTTGCCCAGGAGTCAGAGAGAAAAAACCCGCCTCCAGGGCGAGTTCGGTGCACGTACGCGCTAGCCCGCCAAGCTGATAATGGCGGTAATAATAATGGCGTTCACATGCGGGAATGTATTCATGGGGTAGGAACTTAGCCGTTAGTGCGGCACAAAGTCAACACTTGGCTTGCTGCGCCGAAAGCGGCACATCGAACACTTTGTCGAAGCCCCACTGGAAGGCAAAGGCGTAGACGAAGAAGAACACGAACAACGCCAGGTTGGTCAGCAGCGCCGCCCACAGGCTCACATCCAGCCAGTACGCCACCAGCGGCAGCAGGATCACCACCAATCCGCCCTCGAAGCCCAAGGCGTGCAGCAAGCGCCGCATGAATGTGCGCTCACGCTGGCGCTGGCGCGCTTCCCAGCGCTCGAACACCCAGTTGTAGCCCATGTTCCAGCTCATCGCGATGCCTGACATCAGCACCGACAGCACCGTCGACTGCGCCATGCCGGCACCGAACGCCAGCTCCAGCGCGGGCGCCACGCAGGCGACCGCGATGGCTTCATAGAGAATGGCCTGGACGATCTTGCGGGCCTTGCCTTGCATGTTCAGCTCCCTGAATGAACGACCTGTAAAGCTACAAGATGTAGCTCACAAGAAAAAGCCCGAAATTTGGACAACAGCGTATAGGGCTGCTTGTATCTATCCCGTACAGAAGTGACATTTCGTACAACTTCGTCGAGGGAAGCGAGCGAGGATAAAGACGATGGCCCACTCTGCCATGCCGGTGCCTGCCATATGAGCCTGGCATTCATCGATTTTCTCACCTACGTGCTGTTCGGCCTGAAGATCCTGGCCATCATCCTTGCCTCGCTGATGTTCCTGCTGGGCCTGGACGACCTGTTCATCGACCTGTGCTACTGGGTGCGCAAGTTGATCCGGCGCTTTCGCGTGTATGACAAGTACGAAAAGGCCGACGAAAAGCGCCTGTACGAAGTGCCGGAAAAACCCCTGGCCATCATGGTCCCGGCCTGGAACGAAGTGGGTGTGGTCGGTGAAATGGCGCGCCTGGCGGCCTCCACCATCGACTACGAGAACTACCAGATTTTCGTCGGCACCTACCCCAACGACCCGCAAACCCAGGCCGACGTCGACGCGGTGTGCCTGCACTACCCCAACGTGCACAAGGTGGTGTGCGCACGCCCAGGGCCCACCAGCAAGGCCGACTGCCTGAACAACATCATCGACGCCCTGCTGCGCTTCCAGCAGGACGCCGGCATCGAGTTCGCCGGTTTCATCCTGCATGACGCCGAAGACGTGATCTCGCCCATGGAGCTGCGCCTGTTCAACTACCTGCTGCCGAACAAGGACATGATCCAGATCCCGGTCTACCCCTACGCACCGGAATGGAAAGGTTTTACCGCCGGCCACTATGTCGACGAGTTTGCCGAAAACCACGGCAAGGACGTCATCGTCCGCGAAGCGCTGACCGGCCAGGTGCCCAGCGCCGGTGTCGGTACCTGCTTCAGCCGCCGCGCCATCAGTGCGCTGCTGGAGGACGGCGACGGCATTGCCTTCGACGTGCAGAGCCTCACCGAAGACTACGACATTGGCTTTCGTCTGAAGCAAAAGGGCATGAAGTGCATTTTCGCCCGTTATTCCATCACCGACCCGGCGCTGACCCTGAAGCAGGAGTGGCGCCCGGGCATGAGCCGGGAATTCTCCCAGGTGATCTGCGTGCGCGAGCACTTTCCGCGTGACTGGCAGAATGCCATCCGGCAGAAGTCGCGGTGGATCGTCGGCATCGTGTTCCAGGGCACCAGCAACCTCGGCTGGAGCCGCAAGGGCGCACTCAACTACTTCCTCTGGCGCGACCGCCGTGGGCTGTTCGCCTACCTGCTGAGCTTTTTGGTCAACATGTTGCTGCTGGTGTTGCTGGCCATGTGGCTGGTTACGGTGATCGCGCCGGACTCGTGGCGCTTCATGTCGATCCTTAGCGACAGTTGGCTGTTGTCTACCCTGCTGTGGCTGAACGGGCTGATGCTGTTCAATCGCCTGTTCCAGCGCGGCTGGTTCGTCACCCGTTTCTATGGTATCGGCGAAGGCCTGCTGTCGGCACCGCGGATGATGTGGAGCAACTTCGTCAACTTCTTCGCCAACCTGCGTGCCCTGCGCCAAGTGATGGAAATGGGCGACTCGCGGCGCGTGGCCTGGGACAAGACCACCCATGAATTCCCCGCCATCGCAGCCCCTGCCCGCACGCCGCTGGGCCAGCGCCTGGTGGCCAAAGGGCTGATCAGTGACGAACAGCTGCAACAGGCAATCACCAGCCCGGTACGCCGGCGCCTGGGCCGCGAGCTGCTGCTGCGTGGCTGGGTGAACAGCGAACAACTGGTGGCCACCCTGGCCGAGCAGCTGGACCTGCCCTGGGCGCCGCTTAACCCGTTCAAGCTCGACCCGCAACTGATTGCCACACTGCCACGCAAACTGGCGACGCACTATGGCGTGCTGCCCGTTGCCGAAGACGGCGACACGCTGATCCTTGCCAGCGAAAGCCCGGTCAGCCAAGTGTCGCTGGGGGTGATCAGCCGCTACCTGAAACGCCCGGTCCGCGTGCGACTGGCGCCGCAGGGCCGGGTAACCCTGGGCCTGCGCTACCACTACCCAAGCCCTTGGCAGAAGCCGGAAACCCGCGACATGCTGGCCATTCTGGAGCGCCATCAGGACGATGAAGCGCTGCTGGAGCGTGTCAGCCACCACCAGATCATGCTCGGTACGCTGTTGCAGGTGCGCGGCATGGTCCCGGTCACCCTGTTCAACCAGGCGCTGATCGACTTCGACCCCGAGCACCAGAGCCTGGGCGAGCACCTGATCGCCCGCGGCATCATCACCGAACAGGTGTTGCAGCAGGCGCTTGACGAACAGGCCATCGAGCAGCAGGCCGCCCTTGATCTGACCCGGGAGGTGGCATGAAGCCGCGCTTTTCCCTCACTTTCACTGGCCTGTTGCTGTGCTGCGCCGCGCTGCCTGTCGACGCCTCGGCACCGATGACCGACTTCCAGCGGTTCACCAGCTTCCCGTTCATGGACCGCGGCTATCGTGAGGCCAAGAAAGACAACTGGGCCGAGGTCGAGCGCCTGACCCGTCACGTGCTGGGCCGGGTGCCGAACAACGACGAGGCCCGCGCACTGCTGGTAGAAGCCCTGGCCCATCAACGCCGCTACAAGGAAGCCGAAGCGCTGGCCGCACAGCTCGACGGCAGCCCCGAATACGCCGACGCCCTGCTCGAGCTGCGCCTGACCTGGATCGAACAGGACCCACCGCCGGCCAGCCAGGTGGAACAATGGCTGGCTGCCAGTGAGGGCAATCAACGCGTGCGCCTGTGGCAGGCCTATAGCCTGAGCCTGGCCAAATTCGGTGGCGCGGGCAAGGCGCTGGACTGGCTCAGCCAGTTGCCGCCCAGGGATGACGGCCAGGTATTGCGCCTGGTCCGGGCCAACTTCGCCGAACAACTGCGCAACTGGAAGGAAACCATCGAGCAACTGCAGCCGCTCGCCGACAAGGGCCAGTTGCCCGCCGAAGACTGGCAACGCCTGGCCAATGCCTATGTCCAGCAGGTGGATGAAAAAGGGTTGAACAAACTGCTGCCCAGCGCGCCCTCTCCTCAAGCAGCTGACCAGGCGCGCCTGGCCATGGCCAACCGCGCCATTGCCATGGGCCACAATCAGCAAGCCCAGCGCTGGTTGCAGTCGCTGCCGCCAGATCAACTGAATAAGCCCGACCAGCGCCAGCAATTGTGGGAGCTGGCCCGCGAAGGTGATGATGCGGCACTGGTGCGCCGCCTGAGCAACGACCTGCAACGCCCCTGCCTGGACACCGTCGACTGGCTGTCACGCCATGACCCGGACCTGGCCCGCGAACAGTTCAAAGGCTGCACACCCACTACCGACACGCGCGCCTACGCCGTGCTCAAGCAACGCCTGTATGGCGACCCGCCGCAGCCCCCACAACCGCGCACAGCCAGAGAATGGGAAAACCGCTACCGGCAAAGTGGCGACCTGGCCGCACTGGAGCAAGCTACGTTCCTGCTGGTGGAACAGGGCCAGGCCGGTCACGCCCGGCAACTGCTGGAACAGGCCTACGAGCGCCGTCAGGGCCGCCTCAGCCCATCGCTGTTGCAGCGCCTGGGCAACCTGTATGCCCGCAACGATGGGCCTCTGGAAAGCCACCGCATGCTCGGCCTGATCCCCCGGGTCGATGCCAATACCCGTGCCCAGTTGCTCGGCCGCCTGGCCGAGGCCGGCCAGTGCAACGCCGTTCGCCAGGCGGTGCCGGCCACCCCCCGCGAGCCCGGCCAGTACCGCGCCCTGGGCCGCTGCGCCATGCCCGACCAACCCGGTGAAGCGGTGGTCTACTACCAGGCCGCCGAGCGCCTGGGCGACGCCGGCAACCGCCTGGCGTTGGCCTATGCACTTGAAGCGGCCGGCGACTCCGAAGCCGCGCTGCCTATCTGGCGCAGCCTGCCGGACAGCGCCTGGACCGACAACGCCCGCCTCACGGCCGCCGGTGGCGCGCTGAACGCAGGCGACGCTGACGCGGCCCGGCGCTATTGGGACGCTGCCGCACACCACAGCGCCGATGACTGGGCACTGGGCGCAGCCATTGCCCAGCGCCAGGGCAATTACCAGGCGGCCTTGGGTTTCCAGCGCCATGCCTTGGCAAGCAACCCACGGGCCGACCACTACCACGCCGCGGCCAACACCGCGCAACTGGCCGGCGACAGCGCCCAGAGCATGGCCTGGCTCGCCGAAGCCGTGCGCCTGGCCCCCGATCAGCCACGTTACCGCGCCGACTACGGCATGCGCCTGGCCGGCTCGACAGACAAGGCCCAGCGCCGCCAGTCAATCCCCTACCTGGAGCGTGCCACGCATGACTTCCCCGAGGATTATCGCCTCGGCGAAACCCTGGCCTTGCGCTACGACGAAGCCGAAGACAGTGCCTCGGCACGCCGCGAGCTGCGCCGCATCCTCGATGTGGAGCAGAACCTGGTCGACGGTGACGACGAATACGGCAGCCTGGAAGCCCGCAAATACCGCCAGCGCCGAGCCCACGAAAGCTTGTCACGGCGTGACACCATCACCCTGGCCAGCACCTGGTCACCCGCCGGCACCTCGACCAATGACAAGTTCCTCGACAACGGCCAGCGCAGCGGCAGCTCACGCCGTGCCCAATCGCAGAACGTGCAGTTGGCCATGTGGGACCATGCCCTGGGCGAAGAACCCAGCCGCAACGGCAGCACCCTGTCGGTGTATGGCCGGGTACTGTTCGGTGGCCAGAGCCGCACCGACTATGCGCAAAGCATGGGTACAGGGGTCGGCCTGCGTTACAAGCCGCTCGGCCAGGCCAACCTCAACCTGTACGCCGAGCTGTACCACCAGCGGCAGATCGACGAAGCGCACTACCGCGGCCTGAGCCTTGGCCAGCTGCTGAGCCCGGCCAAGGTCGGTGGCAACTGGGGCGACCTGCGCCACCATGCCGAATCGAGCAACGACCTGCTGTTGCGCGCCACCGCCTCGTTCTTCGACCAGGGCGACTGGCGCAATGACTGGCGGGTGGATGAAGACGACTGGAACGAGCGCTTCCTCTACCTCGACGCGGCCTGGTGGACCCGCGCCGGCGATCACGCCTGGCTGTCGCGCTACCAGCAAGGCCATGCCTGGAAACTTCCCGGCAGTGCCCCGCAAACCCTCATGCCCTATGGCTTTGTCGAGTTCTCCAGCCAGGACCCGAGCAACGACTGGCGCCAGGACGCCCGGGCCGGGGTTGGCGTGCGCTGGCAATGGTGGTTCGATGACGACCGCTACAACGCCTACCGCGGCTCGCTGAAAGTGCGTGCCGAGTACCAGCAGTCGCTGGGCGGCAATCTTTACGAGCGCGCCAACGGCGTGCTGGTCGGTGCGGAGATGACCTTCTGATGCGTGCGATCCTCGCCTTCTGCCTGTTTGCCCTGTGCCTGCCCGCCACGGCCGACCAGCGCCTGTTCTACCAACCGCTCAACCGCGACGCCAATGTCACTCCCGCCCAGTGGCAACAGCTGTGGCATGCCACCGTGGCCCAGGGGGGCAAGGCTTTGATCGTGCAATGGAGCGCCTATGGCGACAGCGACTTCGGCGGCACCCAGGGCTGGCTGGCCAACAGCCTGCGCAGCGCACGTGCCCAAGGCCTGCAGGTGGTGCTGGGGCTGTACATGGACCCCGCCTACTACCAGCGTCTGGATGAACTGGACGGCGAAGGCCTGAACAGCTATTGGAAAGCGCAACTAGGGCGCTCGCTCACCCAGTACCAGCAATTGCGCCAGGCCTGGCAGTTGTCGGTGGACGGCTGGTACCTGCCCATGGAGCTGGACGACCAGCATTTTCGCGACCCCGCGCGGCGCGAAGCGCTGTTCAGCCAGTTACAGGCCTTCAACCGCCAACTGGACAAGCCTCTGCACATCAGTGCCTTCAGCGCAGGCAAGCTGTCGCCCCGGGTCAACGCCGCCTGGCTGGATCAACTGGCAGGCCTGGGCTTGACTGTGTGGTGGCAGGATGGCGCCGGCACCGGGCGATTGCCGCCGTTGGTGCGCCAGGGTTACGAACAGGCCTTGCCGTGCCGAATAGGCGTGGTGCGCGAGGCGTTCCGCCAGGTGAGCGCACCTGGGCAGGTATTCAGGGCTGAACCTACGGAGCCGAAACTGGTTGGCGGGTGCCATCTCGAGGCGGTGTTTGACTTGCGCTACAGGCCCTGGGCCCGGGGTGTTTTGCCACAGAATTGAGTCGCCAGGGCTGGCCCTTTCGCAGCACAAGGCTGCTCCTGCAGATAGCGCACGCCTCCTGTAGGAGCAGCCTTGTGCTGCGAAAGGGCCCGGCCTGGCAAAGCAGTACCCCCAGGAGCTCACCCATGTTCAAAACCATCGAGGAGCACGTACGCAAGCAGGTCGCCCCCGCCGCCCTGCGCGCCGAGTTCCGCCAGCACGAATTCGAGTCCATGCGCCCGTTCTGCCTGCTGGTAATCTGCGTGAGTATCCTGGTCTGGCTGGTCTTCGACCTGATCGTCAGTTTCCTCGCAGGCCAGGGCTTCACCTGGCTGTCCTACCTGTTCATCTCCCTGCTCGGCTGCCTGGCCGTCGTGCTGAACTTTACCCGCCGCAGCCATCACTTCGACGTGCTCAACCTGCTGTTCATCACCGTCATCACCTTGGGCATGCGCCTGGTGATCGAAGGCCTCCCGGTGGCCCTGCGCCCGGTATGGCTGATCCTAGGGGTCTCCACCGTGCTGTATGCCATGTCGGTGCTGCCGGTGCGGCGCTGGTCATTCTTCTGCGCCATGGCCATCACGTGGGTGATGCTCAGCCCGTTCTACCACACCCGCATGGAGCCCGACGCGGTCGAAGGCGCCATGTTGATCAGCTACGCAGTGTTTCTCAGCGGCCTGGTCAGCTACAGCTACCTGCAGATCCGCAAGACCAAGCTGCACAACTTTTACCTGTCCAAGGTGCTGCTCGAGCAAGCCTACGTCGACGCTCTGACCGAAATCCCCAACCGCCGCTCGTTCATGGCCAAAGCGGAGCAACAGTTGCATCAGGCAACCCCCGGGCAGTACCTGGCGATGGTCGACATAGACAACTTCAAGAAGGTCAACGACCGTTTCGGCCACGACATCGGTGACGAAGTACTCAAACGCGTTGCGCTACACATCAAGGCAGCCATGGTCGACGCCGAGTTTGCGCGGTTGGGCGGCGAGGAATTCGCAATTTTTCTTGAGGGGCTGGACCAAAAAGGCGCTGAACAGCGGGTGGAGGCATTGCTACGCAGAGTGCGTGAAGATTCAGGTGCTCATCCGGTGACTATCAGCATCGGCCTGGCACAGGTGAGCGCGGGCGATACGTTAACCATGGCGCTGATCAAGGCCGACCAGGCGTTGTATGAAGCCAAACACACCGGCAAAGACCGTTTCGTGCTGTGGACTACCCAGCTGGCAAGCGAATCCTGAACTGCGCCCCGCCCAGCGCCGACTGCGCCACAGTCAGGGTCCCGCCCTGCCCTTCGATCGCCCGCCGGCTGATCGCCAGCCCCAGGCCAAAACCGCCGGTGTTGCGGTCGCGGCTGCGATCCAGCCGGTAGAACGGCTGGAAAATCCGCTCCCGCTCCTCCACCGGAATACCAATCCCGTCATCCTCCACCGTCAGCAGGCAAGCGCCATCGTCCTCCAGACGCAAGCGCAGCAACAGGCTTTCGTCGCAGTAGCGCATGGCATTGCGCACCAGGTTCTGCACCGCGCGCGCTGTCAGCCGTGGGTCCAGCACAAACCGGGGCAAATTGCCCTCGGCCCTTACTTCCCACTGGATACCCCGGCCATCAAGCTCTTCGGCAAAACCGCCGAGTACGCTGTCGACCAGTTCCAGCAACGACACCTCGACCCGCTCGCGGGCCTGGTCGGCGTTGTACAGGCGGCTGTAGGACAACAGTTCCAGCACCAGCTCATCCAGCTCGCGCACATGCCCCACCAGCTCCAGCAGCCGCTTGCGGCTGGCCTGCGGCACTTCGTCGAACAGCAGCACAAGGCCGAAGTCCAGGCGGGTCAGCGGCGTGCGCAGCTCATGGGACACCGCATTGAGCAGCTCGCGCTGCTGGTTGACGTGGCGCTCCAGGTCACTGGCCATGGTGTCGAACACCCCGGCCAACTCACCAATGTTGGAATGTGGCGAAATGTGAGTGCGCTCGGCCATCTGCCCCTGGCCCAGGCGCCGGGCGGTTTCCTTCAGGCGCTCAAGGTCGCGCCAGTGCGGCCATACCCATAACAACAGGCAGCCCAGCATGGCCGCACCGATCAGCACGGTCACGCCCCACGACAGCACATTGATGTCCAGCGGGTCTGGCGGTGCATGCAGGCGCACCAGCCACTCCTTGTCCAGCGGTGCCAGCACTGTTTCGTAGTAGCCCCACTCGGCAATTCGTACCGCGTACTGGCCGTGCTGCAGCCGCGCTTGCTCATCCGCGCTGAGTTCGGCCTGGCCCATGCGCAGCAGCTTCACTTCCAGCGGGGCGAACGCATTGGCCAGGTCTTTCTCCACGGCCGGCCACTGCTCGCGCGGGGCTTGGTGGAACTGGCGCACGATCAACGATTGCACACCTTTGGCCTGGTCCAGGTTGTAGGCCATGAAGCGTTCCTGGAACAGGCCAACGATGGTATCGGGAATGAACAGCAACGCACCGGCGTAGGCGACGATGATCACCAGATACAACCGCACCAGGATTTTGAGCATGGCCGGTCAGCACTCCCACTCGACGCGGCTGAACAGGTAGCCCTTGCCCCACACTGTCTTGATCTTGCGCGCTTCGCCGGCGTTATCGTCGAACTTGCGCCGCAGCTTGGAGATGGCCACGTCCACCGAACGGTCGGTGCCGTTGAACTCGATGCCGCGCAGCTGCTGCAAAATGCGGTCGCGGTTCAGCACTTCGCCGGCATTGCGCGCCAGCACCACCAGCAGGTTGTACTCGCCGCTGGACAGCTCCACCTCTTCGCCGCGCCAGCTGACCGTGCGCTCGGCCAGGTCGATGCGCAGGCCTCCGATCAGGATCAGGTCGTTATCCAGCCGCGGCTCGTTGACGCTGCTGCGGCGTAGCAGGGTACGCACGCGGGCCAGCAACACGCGGGGCTCGCAGGGCTTGGTCACGTAGTCGTCGGCGCCCATTTCCAGGCCCAATACCTGGTCATGGCTGTCGTCGCGGGCGGTCAGCATCAGGATCGGCAGGGTCTGTGACTCCTGGCGCAGCAGGCGGCACAGTTGCAGGCCATCGATACCCGGCAGCATCAGGTCGAGGATGACCAGGTCAGGCTTTTGCCGACGATATTCGTCCAGCACATGATCGCCCCGGGCGATCACCTGGACATGGAAGTCGTTGCGTTGCAGGTAGCTGGCGATCAGCTCGGACAGGGCGCTGTCGTCTTCGACCAGGAAAATATTCGGCATAGGTGCTTGGGAATCTGGGTTGAGGTAGGCCTGTACGCGATCCCTGTGGGAGCGGGTTTACCCGCGAAGAGGCCGGCACAGGCATACGCAGAATATAGAACCCAGCCGCTCGAAAGGATTGTTCTTCACACTTTTTCACACTCGCCCTACAGGTGTTAACAGCCGCATGGGCAGTACCTGCCGTACCATAGGCGCGGTCATCATCGGAAGATCCGCATGCCTACTACCCTCCCCCATCGCCTGCGCCCATTGGCGCTCATGGCGTTTCTGAGCCTGTCCCTGGCCGGCTGTGGCGACAGCGCCGAGCAAGACGAAAAAGCCCCCACACCGCAAGTGCGGGTAGAAACCCTGCAACTGCAGCCACTGGCTATCAGCAGCGAACTCAGCGGCCGCATCCTGGCGCCGCGCACCGCCGAAGTGCGCGCACGCGTCGCGGGCGTGGTGCTCAAGCGGGTGTACCGCGAAGGCAGTGACGTCAAACAGGGCGATGTGCTGTTCCTGATCGACCCAGCGCCATTCAAGGCTGATCATGACAGCGCCCGCGCCACCCTGGCAAAGGCCGAGGCCACCTTGTACCAGGCGCGTTTGCAGGAGCAGCGCTACCGCGAACTGGTCGACGACAAGGCTGTCAGCCGCCAGGAATATGACAACGCCAAGGCCAGCTTCCTGCAGGCCGATGCCGAAGTGGCCGCCGCCAAGGCTGCCCTGGAACGCACCCGCCTGAACCTCGGCTACGCCACAGTAACGGCACCGATTTCCGGCCGTATCGGCCGTGCCCTGGTCACTGAAGGCGCACTGGTCGGCCAGAGCGAGACCACCCCGCTGGCGACCATCCAGCAGCTGGACCCGATCCATGCCGACGTTACCCAGTCTACCCGCGAGCTCAACGCCCTGCGCCGCGCCTTGCGCGCAGGCGAACTGCAGCAGGTGGGCGACGGCCAGGCCCGCGCCACGCTGATCCAGGACGACGGCAGCGCCTACCCACTGCCCGGCAAGCTGCTGTTCTCCGACATCAGCGTCGACCCCACCACCAACCAGATCACCCTGCGCAGCGAGTTCCCCAACCCGGACCTCGACCTGCTGCCCGGCAGCTACGTGCGCGTACGCCTGGAGCAGGCCGTGCAACCCAAGGGCCTGAGCGTGCCCCAGCGCGCCATCCTGCGCGACAGTGCCGGCGTGCCCAAGGTGCTGGTGGTGGACCAGCAGGCCCGGGTCAGCGATCGCCAGGTGGTACTGGGCAGCGCCCAAGGCGACCGCTGGGTCGTCAGCGAAGGCCTGGCCCCCGGCGAGCGGGTAGTGGTCGAGGGGCTGCAACACGTCAAGGCCGGTGACCAGGTGCAGGTCGACAACGCATCCGGGGCACCGCCCATCGCACAGCACACCGGCCAGTGAGGGCCTGATTCATGCCGCAATTCTTCATCGACCGCCCGGTGTTCGCCTGGGTGGTCGCGCTGTTCATCCTGCTGGCCGGAGCGCTGGCCATCCCGCAGCTGCCGGTGGCCCAGTACCCCAACGTGGCACCGCCGCAGGTGGAAATCTACGCCGTGTACCCGGGCGCCTCGGCGGCGACCATGGACGAAAGCGTGGTGAGCCTGATCGAGCAGGAGCTCAACGGCGCCGACAACCTGTTGTACTTCGAGTCGCAGAGCAGCCTCGGCAGCGCCACCATCACCGCCACCTTTGCCCCGGGGACCAACCCGGACCTGGCCCAGGTCGACGTGCAGAACCGCCTGAAGGTGGTCGAGTCGCGCCTGCCGCGCCCGGTCACCCAGCAGGGCCTGCAAGTGGAAAAGGTGTCCACCGGCTTCCTGCTGCTGGGCACCCTCACCTCTGAAGACGGCAAGCTCGACGAAACCGCACTGTCGGACATTCTCGCGCGCAACGTGATGAACGAGATCCGCCGCCTCAAGGGCGTCGGCAAGGCCCAGCTGTACGGTTCGGAGCGCGCCATGCGCATCTGGATCGACCCGGGCAAGCTGATCGGTTTCAACCTGACGCCCAACGACGTGGCCGAGGCCATTGCGGCGCAGAACGCTCAGGTCGCGCCTGGCAGCATCGGCGACCTGCCCAGCCGCGACACCCAGGAAATCACCGCCAACGTGGTGGTCAAGGGCCAGCTGAGCACCCCCGAGGAATTTGCCGCCATTGTCCTGCGCGCCAACCTGGATGGCTCCACGGTCACCGTCGGTGATGTCGCCCGGGTCGAGATCGGCGCCCAGGAATACCAGTACGGCACGCGCCTGAACGGCAAGCCGGCCACCGCGTTCAGCGTGCAGCTGTCGCCGGGTGCCAATGCCATGGAAACCGCCACCCTGGTGCGGGCGAAAATGCAGGAACTGGCGCGTTACTTCCCGGAAGGCGTCAAGTACGACATCCCCTACGACACCTCGCCGTTCGTCAAGGTGTCCATCGAGCAGGTCATTACCACCCTGTTCGAAGCCATGTTGCTGGTGTTCGCGGTGATGTTCCTGTTCCTGCAGAACCTGCGCTACACCCTGATCCCCACCCTGGTGGTGCCGGTGGCGCTGATGGGCACATTCGCGGTCATGCTGGCCATGGGCTTCTCGGTCAACGTGCTGACCCTGTTCGGCATGGTGCTGGCCATCGGCATCCTGGTCGACGATGCCATCGTGGTGGTGGAAAACGTCGAGCGCATCATGGCCGAGGAAGGCCTGCCGCCCAAGGAAGCAACGCGCAAGGCCATGGGCCAGATCAGCGGTGCAATCGTCGGCATCACCCTGGTGCTGGTGGCGGTGTTCCTGCCCATGGCCTTCATGCAGGGCTCGGTGGGAGTGATCTACCAGCAGTTCTCGCTGTCGATGGCAGTGTCGATCCTGTTCTCGGCATTCCTGGCCCTCAGCCTCACCCCGGCGCTGTGCGCCACCTTGCTCAAACCGGTGGCCAAGGGCGAGCACCATGAACGCAAAGGCTTCTTCGGCTGGTTCAACCGGCGCTTTGAAAGCATGAGCAACGGCTATCAGCGCTGGGTGGTGCAGGCGCTCAAGCGCAGCGGCCGCTACCTGCTGGTGTACGCGGTGCTGCTGGCGGTGCTGGGCTATGGCTTCAGCCAGTTGCCCACGGCATTCCTGCCCACCGAAGACCAGGGCTACACCATCACCGACACCCAGCTGCCACCCGGGGCCAGCCGCATGCGCACCGAGCAGGTGGCCGCGCAAATCGAGGCACACAACGCCGAAGAACCCGGCGTGGGCAACACCACCGTGATCCTCGGCTTCAGCTTCTCTGGTAGCGGGCAAAATGCAGCGCTGACGTTCACCACCCTCAAGGACTGGTCCGAGCGTGGTGCCGACGACAGCGCCCAATCGATTGCCGACCGCGCCAGCGCGGCCTTCTCCCAGTTGAAGGACGCCGTGGCGTTTTCGGTGCTGCCGCCGCCTATCGACGGCCTGGGTGAGTCGACCGGCTTCGAGTTCCGCCTGCAGGACCGCGGTGGTATGGGCCACGCCGAGTTGATGGCCGCCCGCGACACGCTGCTGGCCAATGCAGGCAAAAGCAAGGTACTGACCAACGTGCGCGAAGCCTCGCTGGCCGAAAGCCCGCAGGTGCAACTGGAGATCGACCGCCGCCAGGCCAATGCCCTGGGCGTGTCGTTCGCCGACATTGGCTCGGTACTGGATGTGGCGGTGGGCTCCAGCTACGTCAACGACTTCCCCAACCAGGGCCGCATGCAGCGGGTGGTGGTGCAGGCCGAAGGCGACCAGCGCAGCCAGGTCGAAGACCTGCTGAAAATCCACGTACGCAACAACAGCGGCAAGATGGTGCCACTGGGCGCATTCGTCCAGGCCAAGTGGGTCAGCGGCCCGGTGCAGTTGACCCGCTACAATGGCTACCCGGCGGTGTCGATTTCCGGTGAGCCGGCTGCCGGCCACAGTTCGGGCGAAGCCATGGCCGAAATCGAACGCCTGGTGGCGCAGCTGCCGCCCGGCGCCGGTCTGGAGTGGACCGGCCTGTCGCTGCAGGAGCGTTTGTCCGGCAGCCAGGCGCCGATGCTGATGGCATTGTCGTTGCTGATCGTGTTCCTGTGCCTGGCAGCGCTGTACGAAAGCTGGTCGATCCCGACCGCCGTGCTGCTGGTGGTACCGCTCGGTATCCTGGGCGCGGTGCTGGCCGTGACCCTGCGCGGCATGCCCAACGACGTGTTCTTCAAGGTTGGCCTGATTACCCTGATCGGCCTGTCGGCGAAGAACGCCATCCTCATCATCGAGTTCGCCAAGCACCTGGTCGACCAAGGGATGGACGCCGCAGACGCCGCCGTACAGGCCGCCCGCCTGCGCCTGCGGCCCATCGTGATGACCTCGCTGGCGTTCATCCTCGGCGTGGTACCCCTGGCCATTGCCAGCGGCGCCAGCTCGGCCAGCCAGCAGGCCATCGGCACCGGGGTGATCGGCGGCATGCTCAGCGCCACGTTGGCGGTGGTGTTTGTGCCGGTGTTCTTCGTGGTGGTGATGCGCCTTGCGGGACGGCGTCAGGCGCGTGACGCCAACGCACAAGTTGGGATCAGCGAAAGCTGACTGGACAAGCCCCGTGTGAAATGGGAGGGTTCCCGGCAATGACTGCCCGGAGCCCTTTTTCATGCCTGATGCACTGCCCCCCTGCTCCATCCTCATTCTCGCCGGCGGCCGTGGCCAACGCATGGGCGGCCGTGACAAAGGCCTGGTCGCGTGGCAGGGCGAACCGCTTGTTGCGCATGTACAGCGGGTGGTGCGGCCGCTAAGCGATGACCTGGTGATTTCCTGCAACCGTAACCAGGAGGCTTACCGTACGTACGCTGACCAGCTGGTGGGCGATGCCGAAGCGGACTTCCCCGGGCCGTTGGCGGGGGTGATTGCCGGGCTCAAGGTGGCACGGCATGAGTGGATGGTGGTACTGGCCTGCGATGCACCACTGGTTGACCGCGATTTGATCGAGGCGCTGTCAAGGCTGGCGGTGGCCAGTGACAGTGCGGCAATGGTACGTCAGGGTGGGTTTTGGCAGCCGATGTTCAGCGTGCTGCCACGGCGGTTACTGCCAATGCTGGAGCAGGCCTGGGCGACGGGAGAGCGGAGTTTGCAGAAGGCCTTGCTGCGCGAGGCGGTGCAGGGGTTGGAGTGTGCCGATGATGATCGCCGGTTGAGCAACTTCAACAGCCCGGAACTGCTGCAAGGCTGAGATTCTCTGCTGCCTGTACCGGCCTCTTCGCGGGTAAACCCGCGAAGAGGCCGGTACAGGTAATGCATCATCCAGCAGGCAACTCCGCGACACTGATCTCGCGCATCCTGAACTTCTGCACCTTGCCGGTCACCGTCATCGGGAACTCGTCGACAAAGCGGAAGTGACGGGGCACCTTGAAGTGCGCAATCCGCGCCTTCGCCCACTCACGCAGCGCTTCTTCACTGGCGGTATGCCCCGGGTGCAGCCGCACCCAGGCCACGATTTCTTCGCCGTACTTGCTGCACGGCACGCCAATCACTTGCACATCCGCCACCGCCGGGTGGGTGAAGAAGAACTCTTCCAGCTCGCGCGGGTAGATGTTCTCGCCGCCGCGAATGATCATGTCCTTGCTGCGCCCGACGATGCGCACATACCCCTGCTCGTCCATTACCGCCAGGTCGCCGGTGTGCATCCAGCCCTCGGCATCGATGCTGTCGGCCGTGGCCTTGAGGTTGTTCCAGTAACCGAGCATCACGCTGTAGCCGCGGGTGCACAGTTCGCCGATCTCGCCACGCGGCACGGTGTTGCCGTCGGCGTCCACCACCTTGTTCTCCAGCCGTGGCTGGGTACGGCCAACACTGGTCACCCGGCGCTCCAGGTCATCATCGGGCCCGGTCTGCAGCGACACCGGGCTGGTTTCGGTCATGCCATAGGCAATCTGCACCTCGGCCATGTGCATTTCGCCGATCACCCGGCGCATCACCTCGATCGGGCAGGTGGCGCCGGCCATGATCCCGGTGCGCAGGCTCGACAGGTCGAACTCGCCGCGTTGCGGGTGGTCCAGTTCGGCGATGAACATGGTCGGCACACCGTACAGCGCGGTAGCCTTTTCCTCCGCCACCGCACGCAGTGTGGCCAGCGGGTCGAACGCATCATTGGGGTAGATCAGGGTGCTCCCGTGGGTCATGCAGCCAAGGTTGGCCATGACCATGCCGAAACAGTGATACAGCGGCACCGGCACCACCAGCCGGTCGTGCTCGGTAAGGCCCAGGCTTTCGCCGACCATGTAGCCGTTGTTGAGGATGTTGCTGTGGCTGAGGGTGGCACCTTTGGGGAAACCGGTTGTACCCGAGGTGTACTGGATGTTGATCGGGTCATCGCAGCGCAATTGCGCCTGGCGCTCGGCCAGGGCCTCGCGGCTGACAGCGTCGGCACGGGCTTGCAACGCGGGCCAGGCCAGGAAGCCTGGGGGTGGCGAGACGGCCAGGCTGACCACGCCGCGCAGTTCGGGGAAGCGCTCGCAGATCAGCGCGCCGGGTTGGCCGCTGGCCAGGGCTGGGATCAGCCCCTGCAGCATGGCGTGGTAATCGGAGGTCTTGAACGCGTCGGCACAGATCACCCAACGGCAGCCAGACTGCCCGAGGACGTAATCCAGCTCGCTGGAGCGATAGGCCGGGTTGATGTTGACCAGGATCGCGCCCACCTTGGCGCTGGCGAACTGGGTGATGCACCACTCGGCGCAGTTGGGTGCCCAGATACCCAGCCGGTCACCGGGTTGCACGCCCAGTGCCATCAGCGCGCGGGCGTGCTGGTCGACGGCCTCGGCCAGTTGCTGCCAGGTGTAGCGCAGGGCCTGGTGGCGCACCACCAGCGCCTCCCGGTCGGGGAAGCGGGCGACAGTGGTATCGAAGGCGTCGCCGATGCATTGGGTAAGCAGGGCTTTGTCTGGATTGCCCTGGGAGTAGCTTGGCTGGGGCATGGCAACCTCTTGTTGTTTTTGTGGTGTCTCGGCCGGCCTCTTCGCAGCGCAAGGCTGCTCCTACATTGGAACGCGGTGACCTGTAGGAGCAGCCTTGTGCTGCGAAGAGGCCAGCCCATACATCGGAACGCGGTGACCTGTAGGAGCAGCCTTGTGCTGCGAAGAGGCCAGTAAATCCACCCTCGTTCTAGCGGATGAACACCTGCGGCGTAGTGGTGGACATGTCACCACCCGGCAACTTGATGTTCTTCACCTTCTCCAGCGTATCCGGGTTGAACACTGCCAGGTCGTTGAAGGTGCCGCCCAGGTACAGCTTGTCGCCCTTCTTGTCGAAGGTGACGCAGTAGTAAGTGTGCTCAAGGTTAGCCGCCTTGATCAGCTTGCGCTGCTTGATGTCGTACTTGGCCAGGCGGTTGAGCACGCCGTAGATCTGGTTCGGGTCTTTAGGCGAGCGCAGGCCGGTGAAGTACAGCTCGGTCAGGTCGGCGAATTCCTGGGTGTGGGTCTTGCCGGTCTTGAGGTCGACGCTCAGGTAGCCATACAGTGGCTCGGCGGTGGCCGGGTCCTGCTTGTCGTCCTTGAACCTGGCAATCGTGTACAGCATGGTGAACTCGTGCCGCGGGCTCTGATGCGGCCAGAAGTACAGCACGTCCGGGGCGCTGTAGCCTTTGCGGTTCCAGTTGCGCAGCGGCAAGGCCACCGTGTACTTGCCGGTTTTCACATCCATCTTGTAGATGTCCGGCCCTGCGACAAACAGGCTGCCATCGTCGGCGGCACGCATCAGGTACACCTGGCGCGGCATCGGGAATGTGCGCACCGGCTTGGCCTGCAGGCCATCGTCGGTGCTGAACACCTCCAGCCGTGGCGGCTTGACCACGTAATGGTCGTTCAGCATCTGGGTCGGGTTGACCGTGGCGTACACTTCCTTGCCATCCGGGCTGATGGCGAACGAGTACATAGACCGGCCCACTTCACCCGCCACGCTCGACAGGTTGGCCCGGAAGGTGTTCTTGCAGGTATCCAGGTCGATGCCGTAAATGTCGCCGTAGTGATTGTTGAGCACGTAGGCGGTGCGGTTGTCCGGCGCCATCATCGCAGTGCCAGGGCCGAACTTGTCGGGCATCTGGCAGCTTTTGTACACCGTGTCGGTGGCCACATCGACCACATGCAGGTTGTTCGGGTAGTTGGTCACGATCATGTATTCGTGGCCAGCCTTCAGCGCAGGCCCGGTGTCGTCAGCCTGAGCCAGCCCGGCGCAGGCCGTGGCGGCGATGGTGAGCGCGAGTTGCGCGCAGCGTCCAGCTTTCATGCGGTTTCCCCTTGTCATTCTTGTTGGGCCGGTTACTTGTCTTTCGGGAACACAGTGCCCAGGTTGCGCCAGTCATCCGCCGAGTTGGTCGCCTGGGCGTTCCAGTCCTGATAGGTGCTCATCATGTCCGGCACCTGGGCCGGCCACCAGCAAGGGTCGGAGCAGCCATACAGGTCGGCCTCCATCGGTTGGCACAGCGAGCTCACGCCACCAAAGGCATCCACTTCCCAACCCGGGTCCGTGGTGGCCGTGCAGCCGGCCACCGCACTCATGGCCATGACTTCTTCGATGCGGTCTTCGGCAGCGGCCTGCTCAAGGATGCGCGCCTTGTTGTTCAGGGGCTTCAAGTGCTTCATGTCAGTGCGCCTTCCGCGGGGTGATGTAGCGGTCGATGAAGGCCGGGTTGGCGGCCATGATGCGGCTGTAGACTTCGATGCCGAAGTCGACCCAGTCGCGCATCAGTTCGCAGTAGTGGTAAGTCGGGTGCTGCGGGTCGCCGTAGCGGGCGTAGCTTTCGTGGTAGCAGCCGCCAGAGCACAGGTTGCGAATGCGGCAGCTCTCGCAGCCGGTGTTGCTGCGGTCCAGGCGCTGCGACAGGAAGTCGTTGAGCTCCACCTGCTTCACCCCCTGATGCACGTTGCCGAAGGTCGGCAGGCTAGAGCCGGTGAAACGGTGGCACAGGTTCAGCTCACCTTCATGGTCCACCGCCAGCATTTTCAGCCCGGCACCGCATGGCAGGGCCTTCTTGTGGCCCTCGTGAATGTCGGTGATCAGCTGGTGCAGGTTGGAGAAACCGATGTTGCGGTGCTCCAGCGCTGCGTCCAGGTAACGGCGGCCCAGCGCCTTCATGTTGGCGAAGACCTCAACCAGTTCTTCGCCGGTGAGGTTGAAGGCCGCCATGTCGCCGGAGGTGACCGGGGCAAAGCCGACTTCGGCAAAGCCCATTTCGTTGAACAGGTGGTTCCAGATGGTCTCGATATCGGTGATGCCGCGGGTCAAGGTTACCCGCGCGCCCACCGGGCGACTGTTGTAACGCGACAGCAGCATGTCGGCCTTGCGCCGCACCACGTCATAGGTGCCCTGCCCGCCCACGGTGATGCGGTTGCGGTCATGCACGGTCTTGGGGCCGTCGATGCTGATCGACAGGCCGAAACGGTGGGCATTGAGCCAGTCGACAATTTCTTCGGTCAGCAACGTGGCATTGGTGGTCATGATGAACTCCACCTGCTTGCCCGCCTCGGCGAAACGCCGCTCGCAGTAAGCCACCATGTGCTCGATCAGCGGCCGGTTGGACAACGGCTCGCCACCGAAGAACACCACGCTGTAGCGCTCCTCGTCGGGCGACTCCTTGAGCAGCATTTCCACCGAGGCTTCGGCGGTGGCGGTGCTCATCTTCTTGCCGGCAGAAGGCTTGTCCAGGTCTTCCTTGTAGCAATAGGTGCAGCTGAGGTTGCAACCAGTGTTGACGTTGAGCACCACGGTATTCAGCGCGGTGCGCTCGACCCGCTTGACGCCGATTTCCGGGGTCAGCGGCGAGCCGTCACTGACCAGCTCCAGCGCGATCAGCTCGCGCAGGGTGTCCTGGATATCGTTGCCGGCAAACTGCTGGCCCAGGCGCTGCATCAGCTCCTCGGCCGAACAGCCTTGCTGGCGCAACGTGTCGATGATGCCCCCGGTCACCGCGTCGGCGGTGAACAGCGAACTGCTGGGGATATGGAACAGCATGCGGTCGGCATCAACCTGCACTTCATGCAGGTTGCGTTCGACCAGGTTCAGTAGTGCGCCCATGGCGACCTCCCGGTAATCGATCCGATGGAAAACCGTTACACCCTGCCGTTACGGCAGCGGCGGGTTGTTCCAGCGCTGGACGGTGACGATCATGTGCCCTTCGCCGGTCTGGCCACCGTCGGCCAGCGTGGCGATAACCTTCAGGTTGCCCGCGTTGTTGGTCATCATCTTGCGTTCGGGGTTAGGGCCGGCACCGCCTGGCACGAACACGCCATCGGCCTGCATCTGCCCGGCGAACTTGACGTCCTCGTCCTCGACCGCACGCTCGTTGAACGGCTCGACCTTCCAGGTGGCCGGCAGGTAGCCAATGCGCAGCGGCTGGCCACTGGCATCCTTGCCCCAGGCTTCCGCCTCGAAGCGGCCCTGCACCTTCGGCACTGAAGCGCCGTTTTCGCCGATGCGGGCAATGGAGAACGCCGGCACGACTTTCACTTCCTCGACCTTGTCGTACACCGCCAGATTCACGCCTTTAAGCGCGCCCACTGCAACTTCGCGCTGCCCGGGCTTGGCGTCGGCTGCCGCGCGGGCCTTGACCCGTACCAGCGTCGGGGTCTGCTCCAGTACCTGGGTCACTTCTACCCCGGCACCCAGGTCGGGCTTGCCGTCCAGGCCGCTGCCCACCAAGGTGATCTCGCTCTCGCCACCGGCCTTGATGAATGCCGGTTGCACCGCCAGCAGGCGCGCCTTGCCTTCCTTGGCTGCCATGAAGTCCAGGCCACGCTCGTCGTGTTCGGCCTCGAACATGCGGCCTTTCATTTCGCCATCCAGCGCCGCGAATACCTGGCGCAGATTGGTGTCGCCAACCTTGACGTTGCCGCGCCATTCATAGCCGTTGTACAGGATCGCAGTGCCGCTGCCGTTGAAAGGAGTACCGTCGGCATAGGCGCCCTTGACCTCGACCTTGAAGGTGTCGCCCTCCCCGGCCGAAACGCTCATCACACCGCGCACATCGCCCTTGGCCAGCATGTGGCCGCTGAACGCCCACTGCCCCGGCAGCACGTCGGCCTTCGGTTTTGCCTGCTGCCATTCAGCCCAGGCCGGGTTGTCCAGCGGGTAGCGCTTGGCAAGTTCCGGCACCACCTGTTGCAGGGCAAGCGGCAACCAGTCGCGGTCCCGCGCCTGGGCCTGGTATTCGAGTGACGGCCACTGGCCGAGGTGGAAGTTGACCAGGTGCTCCCACTCCTTGGCCGGGCGGCGTTGCAAGGCGACGCGAGCACCAGAGTGGCAGCGGCCACAGGTTTCGCTGAGCTGGGTGTCGAAATGCTCGACCGTGTTCAGCCGGCGCTCCATGGCGTAGCGCACCCCATCGGTTTCGCTGGGCGCCAGGCCCTGCTTGTCGGCCAGGTACTTGACCAGCGTGCGACGGTCGTCGTCGCTGATCTGCAGGCCGTGCATCACCTGCATGCGAGCGATGCTCATCAGCCAGCCTTCCGGCGTTTTACGCTGGTGGCTGATGCGGCTGTAGGTATCGTTGCCTTCGGGGATATGGCACCCCATGCACTTGTTCTGCAACAGGCTCGGGCCCTGCTCGGCCGCCATGGCCTGGGTGCTCAGCAGCGCGGCGGCGACCAGCGCCAGTTTGCCCGCATGCCGCCGGAGTCGAGTCGTCTTCAAGGTCAGACCTCCACGGTTGTTGTTCTTATCGTTTTTCGCACGCTTTGGTACAGCAGGTGTGCATGTGGCAGATGTGATACAGGAACTGTGCCAGTTGCAGTAAAAGCGTGGCCTTTCAACCTCTTAGGCAGTTTGCTGGGGTTGGCCAGCAGCAAGGATGGCCAATTGCAGCGTGCCATTTCGCGACAGGGTGTTTCATCCTGAGACAGGGGCCTGCCATGCAGGCCTTCGCGGGCATGCCCGCTCCCACAGGTTAACCATTACCTTGAAGACCTGCGCTGTACCTGTGGGCGCTGGCTTGCCGGCGATTGGCCCTTGAAGCCACTGTTTCACCACGGTCTCACACCGTCTCAATGTGCAACAGCGCACGCCTGCAATCCGAACCTTGCATCACGGCAAAACCCAGTCAACTCAATGCCTTGCTGGCATCCGCCCACCTTGGCACGCCCATTGCGCCTGTGCCCTTTACACCCAATGACAAGAGGCACAGCCCCATGCTTTGTGAACTGCCCATCCTGCCCGCCACCCGCGCCTTTCTCGAACGCAAGCTGAAGATGCGCATCGGCGCCGACTGGCAGGACGCCGCCAGCGGTCGCACCCTGTCGTTCCGCAACCCGGCCACTGGCGAAGTGCTGGGCGAAGTGCCCGCCGCCGACGCCGAGGATGTCGACCGCGCCGTGCGCGCAGCACGCCAGGCCTTCGACGACTCGCCGTGGAGCCGCCTGCGCCCGCGGGAACGCCAAAACCTGCTGTGGCGCCTGGCCGACCTGATGGAGCGCGACGCTCGCCAGCTGGCCGAGCTGGAATGCCTGAACAACGGCAAGAGCGCCGCCGTCGCCCAGGTGATGGACGTGCAGCTGGCCATCGACTTCCTGCGCTACATGGCGGGCTGGGCCACCAAGATCGAGGGTAGCACCGTAGAAGCCTCCATGCCGTTGATGCCCAACGACCAGTTCCACGGCTTTGTGCGCCGTGAGGCCATCGGCGTGGTCGGCGCCATCGTCGCCTGGAACTTCCCGCTGCTGTTGGCCTGCTGGAAGCTCGGCCCGGCCCTGGCTACCGGCTGCACCATCGTGCTCAAGCCCGCCGATGAAACCCCGCTGAGCGTGCTGAAGCTGGCTGAACTGGTAGACGAAGCTGGCTACCCGGCAGGCGTGTTCAACGTGGTGACCGGCACCGGCCTGAATGCCGGCGCCGCGCTCAGCCGCCACCCCGGCGTCGACAAGCTGACCTTCACCGGTTCCACCGAAGTGGGCAAGCTGATCGGCAAGGCGGCCATGGACAACATGACCCGCGTCACCCTGGAGCTGGGCGGCAAGTCGCCGACCATCGTCATGCCCGACGCCAACCTGCAGGAAGCTGCTGCCGGCGCCGCCACGGCGATCTTCTTCAACCAGGGCCAGGTGTGCTGCGCTGGCTCGCGGCTGTACGTGCACCGCAAGCACTTCGACAATGTGGTGGCCGACATCGCCGGGATCGCCAACGGCATGAAGCTGGGTAACGGGCTGGACCCGGCCGTGCAGATGGGCCCGTTGATCTCGGCCAAGCAGCAGGACCGCGTCACCGGCTATATCGAGCTTGGCCGCGAACTGGGTGCGACCATCGCCTGCGGCGGCGAAGGCTTTGGCCCGGGTTACTTCGTCAAGCCGACGGTGATCGTCGATGTCGACCAGCGCCACCGCCTGGTGCAGGAAGAAATCTTCGGGCCGGTGCTGGTGGCGATGCCGTTCGATGACCTGGACGAAGTAATCGGCATGGCGAACGACAACCCCTATGGCCTGGGCGCCAGCATCTGGTCCAACGACCTGGCGGCGGTGCATAGGATGATCCCGCGCATCAAGTCCGGCTCGGTGTGGGTCAACTGCCACAGCGCGCTTGACCCGGCGCTGCCATTTGGTGGCTACAAGATGTCTGGCGTGGGTCGTGAGATGGGCGCAGCGGCCATCGAGCACTACACCGAGCTCAAGTCGGTGCTGATCAAGCTCTGATCTTCCGCCTGTACCGGCCTCTTCGCCGCACGCAAGCGCAAGCGGTCCCTGTAGGAGCAGCCTTGTGCTGCGAAGAGGCCGGCCCAGGCAACCCAAAAACAACAATAAAAAACCATGGAGCCCCCCATGAAGCACACACTCGCCTGCACATTGGCCCTGCTGCTCGCCGCGCCCGCCAGCCAAGCCTACGAGCTGTACAACCAGAACGGCACCACCCTCAACGCCGACCTCGAAGCCCTGTTCGGCACGTTCCATAGCGACGAAAGCTTCAACCAGGCCGGCAACCGCCAACCCGGCAGCACCGCCTGGCAGGAAGGCTACGTAAAATACGGCCTCAGCGGCAGCCAGACCCTGGCCGATAGCGGGGCCGTGTACGGCGCCTTCAACCTGCTCAGTTCCGCCACCTGGGGCGACGGCGATGCTGCCGGCCTGACCCTGGGCGATGAGCGCCGTACCGCCATCGAAGACTTGTACCTGGGCTGGCGCTCGGCCAACCTGTTCCCGGCGCTAGGCGAAGACGGCGTGGACATTTCTGGCGGCCGCCAGGTGGTGACGCTGGGTGACGGCTTCCTGATCCAGGGCGACCCGGTGAACCTGGGCAAGGTCGACCTGGGCGCCAACTTCGACCGTGGCGGTGCCTACTACCTGGCTGCCCGCAAGGCCTTCGACCGCACCGCCGTGCTGCGCCTGGGCGGCAAACAGGGCTGGCGCGGCGACCTGATGTGGCTGAAATCCGACAACCATTACCAGGCCGACACCTCGCTGGCGGTGGCCAACCTGGAGCACGTCGCCGACGCCGGTACCCTTGGCCTCAGCTGGATCCGCGGCCTGGACGTGGACCAGCGCTACGCGCAGATCATGGGCCTGGAGCACCGCGATGGCATGAACACCGCCAGCCTGCGCGGGCGCGGCAACCTGGGCGTGAAAGACTTGGAACTGGCCGCCGAGTACGTAACCCAGGACAAGACCGGCGGGCGCGAGAATGCCTGGTACCTGGAGGGCAACTGGACCTTCTCCGAACTGCCCTGGTCACCCACCGCCACCTACCGCTACAGCCGCTTCTCCGAAGGTTTCGACCCACTGTTCTACGGCCTGAGCCGAGGCTATGGCACCTGGTTCCAGGGTGAAGTGGCAGCCAACTATGCCGGGCCGTTCAACAAGAACAGCCAGGTGCACCACATGGCGCTCAAAGGCAAGCCAAGGGACAACCTGACCGTCGGCGCGCTGTACTTCGACTTCGATACGCTGGACACCGACCAGGGCAACCTCGGCGGGCGGGAGCTGGACCTGTATGTGGAGTGGATGGTCAACGACCACTTGCTGATCAGCCCGTTGGTGGGGTTCTACCAGCCTGAGCGCAGTGCGGCCAATGGCGGTACGCAGCTGGGTGGGACGGACACCGGGACCTATATGCAACTGGTGGTCGGGACCTTCTTCTGATTCAAGATGCTGGGGCTGCTTTGCAGCCCCGGCAATCTCAAGCCAAGCCCTGCTCCATCAGCCACCGCCGCACCATCCTCTGCTGTTCACCCGCAAGCCCCGACAACACCGCCTCAACAGGCCGGCCACTACGTATTTCCCGCAGTACAGGCGCCAACGCCACGCCCTGCAAATGCCACACCCCCAACGGCTGATCCGGCGTTACCACGACCTCGGCCGCATCCACCAGCCCATCACGCAGCACCGGCCGCCGCTCAACCCGTACTGCTTGCCAATCAGCCGCCTGATGCAGTGGCTGCGTATCCGGCCAGCCCTGGCGCCTGGCCCAGAACGGCTGCCCTGCCCGCCCCTGCTCCTGCCCGTAGAAATCCCGCCCGATACGGGCAAAGCGCAAGAACAGCTGCTCGATCCGCTGCTGGTGGAACTGCCGCGCCAACTCGGCCCGTTCAGGCCTGCGCAGCAATGTATTTATCACCACCGGTGCCTGTAACGCCGAAGATAGCGACTGGAAGATACCGTTGCCCGACAGCGGATCAACGGCCATCGCGGCATCACCCACCCGTATCCAGTCCTGCCCGACACATTCGCCCGCCACAATCGCCGTACTGCTGCGGGCATGCACCTGTGCTGGCACCCGCGCCCTCTCATCGAACAGCTCGGCTACCAGTGCACTCTGACATCGGCGGTCTGCGCAGTAGGCCCCCAGCTCGGACTTACCCGGCAACCCGGCGGCGTCCAGCGTGACTTGCCAATAACAGCGGCCATCCTCCAGCCGCGCCATCCACGCCCAGCCATCCTCCAGGCTTTCCACTGCCGACGCAGGCGCCCCGGGGCTACCCTCCCAGGCATTGAGCAGGCTGACGGTTTCCGGCCCGCGCAGGCGGTCCGCGGCCAGCGGTGCCTGACGGCCTCGGGCCTCAACGAGAAAATCAGCGATCAGTACCTGCCCATCGTCCAGACGAACACGATGACCGCCCTCGTGCACGACCTCGCGCACCCGCCCCTCGACCACACTCACACCCGCACGCTGAAGGTCGTCGCGCAGCGCCCGGTCAAACCGTTGCCTATCCAGCAGAAATTCCTGGTTCATGTGCAGGTGCTGGCCATTCCAGTGCACCTGCCGGGTAGCCGGCATGGCCGCGTGGCCCAAGGCCCCGCCAAGACCCGCATGCCGCAAGCCCTCCAGTACCCGCTGCGAAACCCCTTCCACTGCCGCGAAACGTCGCCATTGCGACACCACCGTCACGGTGTAGCCAAGCCGCCGCAAGCCGATAGCCGTGGCAGCACCTGCAGGGCCGGCGCCCAGTACCACAATGCGCGGTTCAGGCATGGCTGGCACCTCGTCGCTCAGGGCCGGTAAACGCTGCATTGCGGCGCAACCAGTCATAAACCTGCTGGCGGTCCATCCCCGGCTCCTCGCGCATCAGCGCCGCGATCCTGCCGCTCAAGGCTGCGCAACCCAAACTCGCGCCCGCCCTGCCGCCTGCCCCGACATAACCGCCAAAGTCTGCCTGCCGGGTGCCCAGCCAGGACCACTGGCCGGGCGCGCAACGGGCATCACCGGTAACCCGGAACACGCCGGGGTAGCTGGCGGGGTACACCGGCTCACCCTGCGCCGGGCTGGATGCACACAACAGCACGCCAGCCGCCAGCGCTTCGGTACAGGCCTGGCGCAGCACAGGCCGGTCTTGCTGCAAGCCGAGACTGAGGTTGACCAGCGTAGCCCCCGCCTCCACCAGCCACAGCAGCGCCGCAGCCACCTGCAGGGCACTGGTGCTGGCCTGACCGCTGAACACCTGAGCCACCAGCAACGGTACCGGCCCGGCCTCACGCTGCATGCTGGCAAGTACCGCGCTGCCATGCCCTAGCGGGTCGGGCAGCATTTCTCCTTCACGCAGCTGACCGTCCCCCAGCCAGAAACGCCGGGCGCCCAGCAAACCGCTGGCCTGCTGCGGCGAACAGCCACTGTCGACAATGCCAACGCGCACATCAGTGCCCATGCTTGATCACCTCCTGCGGCAGCACCTGCAGCTGGCCGTCATGCAGCTGCAAGTGCAGGTCGGCGTCGGCCAGGGTCGAAGCCCGGTGGCTGATCAGGATGCGCGTGCGGCCGGCGAACAACTGGTCGATGGCCGCGATCACTTCGCGTTCAGTGGCTTCGTCCACCGCCGAGGTGGCCTCGTCCAGCACCAGAATCGCCGGGGCTTGCAGTACCGCACGGGCGATGGCAATGCGTTGCTTCTGGCCGCCGGACAACTGCTGGCCACGCTCGCCCAACAGGCTGTCCAGACCCAACGGCAGGCTGTCGACCAGGCTGTCCAGCCGCGCCAGGCGCACCACTCGCTCCAGCTCCGCGCGGCTGGCTTCCGGCACGCCGTAGGCAAGGTTTTGCGCAAGGGTGCCACGGAATAGCACGATGTCCTGGCTGACAACGGCTATGCGACGGCGCAGCGCGGCCAGGTCCAGTTCGCGCAGGTCGGTGCCATCCAGCAGGATGCGCCCGGCGTCCGGGTCATAGAAACGTTGCAGCAGGTCGATGAGGGTCGACTTGCCCACCCCCGAGGCACCGCTGATGGCCACCTTCAGGCCACCCGGCACGCACACCTGCACGTTGTCCAGCACGGCGCCCTGCCGCCCTTCATGGGCGAAGCTCAGCGCCTCAAGGCGCAATTCGCCCGGCCCGTCGGGCATGGGCAGCGGGTTGGCTGCCGGGCGCACGGCCACGGCCTCGCGCTTGAGCTCCATCACCCGCCCCAGGCTCACCGCCATGCGCTGCACCGCCACGTACAGGCCCAGCAGGCTCTGCACCGGGCCTACTGCCATGCCCATGTAGGTGGAAAAGGCGATCAGCGCGCCCAACTGCCAGGTCCCCTGGATAACCCACCAACCACCGACCAGGAACGCGCAAGCGCGGCACCAGGAGGTGAGCGTGCCGGGGATGGCCTGGGTGAAGAATTCGGTCACCTGCACCTTTAACAGCTGACGCATGTAGCCTTGGCCAAGCTGGTCCAGCCGCCCTGCCTCGCGGCCTTGCTGGCCGGCTGCCTGAATGAACTTCATCGCCGGCAAGGTCTCGACCAGGAACGAAGACACATCCGCCGAACGCTCGCGCAGGCTGCGCACCTCGCGCTCCACCTTGCGCCGCATCCAGCGCAGCCACAGCACCTCGATCGGCACAAGCAACGCCAGCAACAGCGACAGCTGCCATGACAGCATCAGCATCAACGCCACCGCGCCCACCAGGCCAATGACGGCAGATACAGCCGAGAACAACGAATCCACGGCAAACCGCTGGATCTCCGCCACATCGCCATCCAGCCGCGAAAGAATGTCGCCCATGCGCCGCCGCCCATAGAATGTCGGCGACAACTGCTGCAGGTGACGGTACAGGTCATCACGCAGGGCAAACAGGATGCGCCCCGACAACCGCGTATGCAGGTAGCGGTTGACCCCGGCCAGCACCGTGCCCAACAGGCCCGCGCCGATCATGATCGCCGCCATGTGCCAGAGGGTCTGGTAGTCCTTGGCCAACAGCCCCTCGTCAATCAGTGTCTTGACCAGCCAGGGCTGTGCCAGCGCCAGCAGCGAGGCGCCCAGTGACAAGCCGAGCAACAGGCCGATGGCACGCCGATGCGGGCGTACGAAACCATACAGCCAGGCCAACGCCTGGCGCATGAGCGCAGGGTCGCTGGAGTCCACCAGCCTTGCGAACAAGGGGCCCATGGTCAGCCGCGCAACTGTTTGAGCTTGCGGTACAGCGTCGCCCGGCTGATACCAAGTGCCTCGGCCGCGGCGGAAACGTTGCCCTGGTGGCGCGCCAAGGCGCCGCGAATCAGTTCCAGTTCGTTGTCCTTCAGGCTGCCGGAGGGCGCCGTGCCGCTGGCCAGTTCGTCCAGCAGGCAATCGGTGAGGTGGTCCAGGGTCAGCACCTGCTCGCCGTCCTCGCGCATGGCCAGCGCCGTGCGCACTACCATTTCCAGCTGGCGAATGTTACCCGGCCAGTCGAAGCCTTCGAGCAATGTGGCCAGTGCCGGGTCCAGGGTTACGCCACGGGCATCGGCCTTGTCCAGCAGGCCCTGGATGATCTGCGCCAGGTCATCACGCTCGCGCAGCGCCGGCAAGCGCAGTGATACGCCGTTGACCCGGTAGTACAGGTCTTCGCGGAAATGCTGTTCCTGCACCAGGCGTTTGAGGTCACGGTGGGTGGCGCAGATCAGCGCAACGTCGATATCCTGCTCGTCCCCCGCCCCCAGCGGCGCCACTCGCCGCTCCTGCAATACCCGCAACAGGCGCGCTTGCAGGGCCAGCGGCATGTCGCCGATTTCGTCGAGGAACAGCGTGCCACCATGGGCCTGCATCAACCGCCCGACCATGCCGCCCCGGCGCGACCCTGTGAACGCGCCCTCGCGGTAGCCGAACAACTCGGATTCGATCAGCCCTTCGGGGATGGCCGCGCAGTTGACTGCCACAAAGGGTTTGTCGGCACGTGGGCTGACCTGATGCAAAGCACGCGCAACGACCTCCTTGCCCGTACCGGTTTCGCCCAGCAAAAGCACCGGCAGGCCATTGCCCAGCCCCTGACGGGCCATGCGTAGATTACGCGCCAGCCGTGGGTCACCGCCGGCCAGGGCGTCGAGTGCGGGCGACTGCTTGCCCAGCGTCGGTTTGCTGACCGGTGTGCTGCCGTTGACCCGGCCATGGCGTGGCAGTTGCAAGGCGCGGAAGTAGAACTCTCCTTTGGCCGTTTGCACGCTGCTTACCCCACCCTGCCACAGGCGCGCAATGAAGGCTGGCGAGCGTTCGCCCAACAGGTCGCTGCTGTGCCGGCCGATCAGTTCATGGCGCGGCACCTGCAATAGCTGGCAGGCACTGTCGTTGACCGCCAGCACCTCACCGTCCAGGCTCAAGGCCAGCAGGCCATGCCAGGCACTGTTGAGGTATTGCGGGCGGCTGTGGAAGGCCAGCACCAGTTGCTCCGGGTGGCACAGGCCAAACATACGGCTCTCGATGATGCCGGCGGCCAGCATCAGGGTCGACAGGCTGTCCTGCGGCTGCGCCATCACCCCTTCGCGAGTGATGTCGAGCACGCCGATCACCTCCCCACGCGGGTCGCGCAGGGGCACGGAAGTGCAGGAGAACGGGCTGAGGCGGTCAAGGTAATGTTCGCCGCAGTTGATCAGCGTAGGCCGGCCTTCCACTACGGCGGTGCCGATGGCATTGGTGCCGCGCAGCGACTCGCTCCAGCAACTGCCCGGGTGCAGGTCGCGCAGGCCCTCGCGCTGCAACACATGCTTCTGCCCTTCGATGGCCAGCACGTTGGCCTGGGCGTCGCCGAGGATGACAATACCGGCCTTGCCCTGGCGTGCTACCAGGTAGTCCAGCTCCGGGGTGACGGCGTCGACCAACAGGCGGTTGCGCTCCAGCAGCATGCGCAGGTGATGGCCCTGCTCCAGGCCCAGGCCGACCTGTTCGCCCTGCAGGCAGTCCAGACCATGGCCAAGGCTACGCCGCCAGGAAGCGTCGATCTCGTCGCGCAGCATGCCCAGCGGTAATTCGCCTTCGCTGGCCAGCTTCAGGCGGGCCTGGCGGGATTCGTGCAGCGGGTCGTGGGCGTTTGTTATTAGTTGTCGCGCCATTTTCTACTCCGGCTGTGCCCCGCAATGTGGCGGGGTACGGGCTTGGGAATTTTCCGCAGTGTGCGGTAGAAAAGGCTGGCCGTCATCTGGTAGTGGATGGATTGGGGTGTAGCTGGCCAGGTTACTTGACGCTGGCGCAATCCCTGTGGGAGCTGGCTTGCCGGCGATCACCGGCGTTGCCGGTGCGATCCACCGCGTCGCCTGCTTCGCGGGCTTGCCCGCTCCCACAGGGTTCGCAGCAAGCCTGAGGACTGCGGTGTACCTGTGGGAGCGGGCGAGCCCGCGAAGAGGCCCTGGAGGTCAATCAGGGATATCGCTCCTTGATTCACTGGAGCCGCCACAAATCGCTGGCCAGCAGACGCATGCATTTAGAGGCAACCAAGAATGGGATGCGTAGCGCCCCCAGCAATGAGGGATATGCAATTTTTAAAATGGCGCTTCTTTAGACCGAGGAAGCACTATCCGACCTGACCTCACTTGTCGGACGGCTATCAAATAATATGCCTTCGTCCGGAAGACTATCTCCATTTGGTTACGTTGAGTGGGCATGTCAAGGAACTGAGAAAAATCATAATCTCTACCCAGCTTAAGACGTGCCATGCTTTTTGTGTATACCGAGAAAATCATAGTTTCTTTATTGTCATACCGTTGAATGCTGCCAGCAATCTTGGTGGGCACTTCAATTTCTGGTGCTGCGTAGAAGCCCGGACCCAAAAACTCACGACCAGGAGTGCCTTGAAATATTGGATCAAGGTTAGCCTGCAGACTTTTCAGATTTTCAGACGCACTCGCGTGCAAACCAACCATGTCCCACTCTTTTACAATTTCATCATCCGAAGGCCTGTCAAGAAGTGCCGGCATCGACGCCCGCCTTACCCTTGACCGGCCGGCCTTGTATAAAAACCCCGTAACAATTCTGAAATACCTCGCTTTTCTGAAATTCCTTGGAAATATAGGCCACATTTGATGCCCGCTCGGATCTTGCCGATTCACTGGATCTCCTGCACAGTAACAATATGCATTTATCCCACCTCTTCCGAACGGACTTAGATTGTCAGGAGAACTGAAGCGCATTAAAGTCGGATAAAAATTCCGATAACCATTCCCCAGCAAGTAACCTTCAGTCACCTGCTCTTGCCCCTCACCATTGAAGCCCAATACGCGTGACACGCCCACCTCACGATCACAGTAGCCATAGGGTGAATACGTCACCTCCTGGCTCTCAGGGGCTAATCGAGGTGTACCAGAGAAAGGCTGCCGAGATTGGCATTCACGTGCATTCATACCATCTAGATTGTCGCCCGCCATTAGCCTGTACCGAAAGCCATCTTTAGCGTAACAGTCGCATATGAAATTTGAAGTGCGCTACTGGCAGAAGCATCAGTTTTCATTCCAGTAAATTCATGCTAACCCGTCGCCACCTTCCGCCCGCACGAACGGCAAACAACAATGTACGCAGGTTGCGTAGACCGCGAATGAATGATTGCGTCGCCTGCACCGGCCTCTTCGCGGGTAAACCCGCTCCTACGAGGGACCGCGTCAAGCCTGAGGCCAGCGCTTGTGGGAGCGGGCTTACCCGCTTAGAGGCCCTCCAGACCAATCACGGCTGCTGATTCTGGCTCAGGTACTTGTCCACCGTAGCCTTGCCCTCCCCCGCATCCCCCGCCACCTGCCACAGCCGCCGTTCAATCCCCTGCGCCAGCAAGTGCCCCACCGCCGACTCAATCGCCGACAGCACGCACAGCTGTGCCGGTTCATTGGTGGTGTAGCCCACCTCGGCTTCCAGCAGCTTCTTGAACTCGATGAACTTGAACACCCCGGCACTGCGGCCGACCGAATAGATAGTCTTGCTGGTCATCACATTGGCCAGCACCTGCCCGGTGCGCACATCCACCGCACGCAGGTTCACGGTCACCTGATCCACCCGGTACTCGCGGGAGATGTCTATCCCCAGGTAGCGGGCCCCCTCGCCGCCACTGCGCACGTTGGTGTCATAAGCGATGATGCCGCCCTCCAGCATCAGGTTGGCGGCCTGCAGCGGTGGCAGTTCGCCCATGATGTTTTCGGCTACATCCGGCTTTTTCTGCGAAGCACGGATGATCTTGCGCTCGGTCAGCAGGTTCTGCAGGCCTTCACGCTCCAGCACCACGAACCAGCCGCTGGCACTGAGGGCGTCCATCAGCATGCTGGCCGCGCCCTGAGTGACGCTGGTGGAGAACGAGCTGGCCGGGGTGGGCTTGTACTGCCCGGTCTGGTCGCGGAAGCCGTACACCACGGCCATCAGCCGACCCTTGGGCCGTGGCATGTTGATCAGGTCGTAGTAGGTCGAGGCCCGCGGGGTCAGGGTCGGGGTTTCCGAGTCCTGTTCGGCCGACATGGGTTCGCGCAGGCTGCAACCACTTTGCAGGCCCAGGGCGGTGAGGATCAGCAGCGTGCTCAGCAGACGTTTCATGGTGTTCTCTCCCCAACATAAAAGCCTTTCCCTCTCAGGGGTTCAGGCCGCTGACCTCAATGATCGAAATTTCTCCTGTGGCACGATCGGTGACCTTGATGCTCAAGGCCCCGGAATCGTCGATGACGTCGATGAGAAACGCATCGGTCGCCATGCTGCCGGTGCTGCCGTTGCTGATGTTGTCCAGCAACTGCGACAACATCCGCGACTCCAGCTGGTTGCTGAAGCGCTCCAGGGCCGTGGTGCCGGTAAAGGCCGAGGCACGGTCCTTGAGGTCCGGGTCGTCGTAATCGTTTTGCGCCTGGGCGTTGTTCAGCAGCCAGGTGCCGTTCAACGGGTTGCCGCCAAAGGCCGGGTTGACCGGGGTGTACACCAGCTCGGTGGCCTGGGCAGCGCAAGCGCTGGCTAGCAGGCAGGCGGCGATGCAACGTGGAATGCGGTGGTTCATAGCTCGTCCCTCTCCAAGTCGGTGGTGTCCTGTAGCAGGCGTTGCAGCTTGCGTTGAATGATTTGCTGCTTGACCAGGTCGGCGGCTGCCACGGCCTCGTCTTTGAGCTCGGTGGTGTTTGGTGGCAGGAAGCGGCGGTACATCACCTCACGCTCGAACTCCACGGTGACCAGGCTGCCCCAGCGGGCATCCGGGCGTTCGCGTACCACCAGGTTGAAGTCCAGGCGGCTGGTGGCGCGCAGGCGGTCGGCGAAGTAGTAGTAAAAGTCGTGGCCGATGTGCGAAATGGTGTTGTCGACGATGAAGCCCTGCATCTCGTCTTCGTCCCCGGCCTTGGCCGAAGTGGCCAACGCCAGCAGCAGGCCCAGGCACAGCGCAGCCAAGGTATTCATGGCGTGTCTCCCGGGCCGCTGTGGGTCTGCACGCCGCCGGCGCTTTCGCTGAAGGCCTGCTCGGCGACGAACTGCCAGTCGCTGTAGTGTTCCAGCCCTTCGAAACCGCTCCATTCGGCGCTGAAGCCACTGCGCTTGAACGGAGTAGCGTCCGAGCGGCTGTACACGCCGGTGATGCGGCCGTCGATTGCACGCAGCAGGCCCCACTCGTCGCTGTTGGTGATGGGGTCGGGGTACAGCCGACGAATGTGCCGCTGGGCCTGCGGGAAGCGGTTGTCCTGCAGCAGGTCGGCCAGCGCCTGCGGGTATTGGGCCAGGCCCGGCGAGGCACGGTAATAGCTGCGCAAGGCTTGGGCGTACTGGCTGCCCACCCACAGCAACTGGCGCTCGCGATCACGCTGGGCGGCGCTGGCCCAGATCGTGCCAGTGGCGGCCAGGGCCACACTGCTGACCGCAATCAGCAGCAGCACGCCCAGGTAAGTGAAGCCACGCTCGGCCTTACCACTCAGCGAAGAGGCTGCCATCACGCGCCCTCCCTGTGGCACCGCTTTTGATATCGGCCACGCCGCCGGCCACGCCCTCGGGCGGTGGCACCAGCTGCCAGGCATCGCTGCGCTCGGTGATCGGGTCGACCGGGGTGTTGCGCAGGTAACGTTGCTCAACCAACTGCTCCAGCGAGTCCGGGTAGTGACCGGTGTCGCCGTAGTAGTGGTCCAGCGACTCGCGCAGCACCGCCAGGCTTTGGCGCAGCGTGGCTTCACGGGAGCTTTCCAGGCTGTTGAAGTAGCGCGGCATGGCGATGGTCATCAGCGTGGCGATGATCGCCATGACCACCAGCAGTTCGATCAGGGTGAAGCCTTTGCTGCGTTTCATGGCTGTCACCATTGCCCGTAGGGGATGCTGTTGAGGCCTTTGCCACGGGCCCTGGAATACACGTCGAACACATCTTCGCCTTCGCGCGGGTTGTCGGGGCTGCTGTCATAGGCGCGCAGGCCCCAGCCGCCTTGGTCTTCATCCTTGGCCGCCAGCAGCGGGTCATGCGGGATGCGCCGCAGGAAGTAGAACTTGGCACCCTTGGCGCTGCGCACATCGCGCACACCGTCCACCAGCACCTGCAGGTTCGGCGGATAGCCGCTGGCGTCCAGGCGCTTCTCGATGTAGCCAGCGTCGAAGGCCCGCTTGTAGGCGTCGATGGCATCTCGAATCTGGTACAGCGCCTCGCGCAGTTGCTGTTCCTTGCCGCGGCGCACCACGGTTTCGGTCAGTGGCGCGGCCATGCTGGCCAGCAGCCCGAGCAGTGCCAGGGTCAGCACCACTTCGATCAGGCTGAAGCCCTGCATGCGGCGCCGGGCTTTCATGGCCGTGGGCTCCCGTTGGCCGGGGCCACTGCCATCTGGCTGTCCACGACCGGTGCATCGGTAGCCGGCGCGTTGCCGGGCACGTCCATTGGCGGTAGCGGGGCCATCTGACGTACCTGCATGGCCGACTCGGTGCCGGTGGAGAACTCCATGTCCGACGGGCTCTGGTACGGCAGGTTGCGCACGATGCGCGGGGTAATCGCCAGCACCAGCTCGGACTTGCTCATGTCGTCCTTGTTGCTGCCGAACAGCCGGCCCAGGCCGGGGATGTCACCCAGCCCCGGGATCTTGTTGCCGCTGGCGTTGTGGTCGTTGCGCACCAGGCCGGCCAGTACCTGGGTTTCGCCATCGTGCAGGCGCAGGGTGGTCTGGGCATTGCGGGTGTCGACCTGGACCGGGATGGTGCCCTGGCGGGTAGCCTCCAGCGGGGTGGCGTTACTGACTTCCAGGGCCACCTTGATCGCCACTTCGTTGTTCAGGTGCACGGTGGGTTGCACTTCAAGCTTGAGACCCACGTCCAGGTAGGTGACGCTTTCAGTGATTACCGGGCCCTGGGTGGACGGCACCGAAGTGGCGCTGATGATCGGCACTCGCTGGCCGATGTGAATACGTGCCTGCTCGCGGTTGCTGACGCGGATTACCGGGCTGGCCAAGGTGTTGATGTCTTTGTCCGAGGCATTGATCTTGGCCTGCGGTGCCGGCCCGATGCTGATGCGGCTGGAGTCGATGCCCCTCAGCTGGTCGAGCACGCTGACCGGCTTGCCGTCGGAGGTCAGCACGCCGAACGTGTTGGGCCATTGCAGGCCAAGGTCGAGGATGCGCGAGGTGGCCACTTCCATCACCTCCACTTCCAGCACCACTTCGGGGTTGGACTGGTCCTGCGACTGCAGCAGCTTTTCGGCCATGCGCACGGCATCGGGGGTGTCGCGCATGGTCAGGGTGTTGAGGCGCTCGTCGACGAACACGTCGCGGGTCTTGAGCATGGTCTTGACCATGTTCAGCGCGGTGTTGGCGTCGATGCTGGTCAGGTAGAAGGTGCGCATGACCAGTTCCTGGTAGTCCTTGGTCTTCTGCGGCGAGTCGGGGTACACCATCAGGGTGTTGTCGTTGACGATCTTCTGGCGCAGCTGGTTCTGCTCCAGCAGCAGCGCCACGGCGTCTTCGATGCGCACTTCACGCACGAAGATGGTGGCCTTCATGTCCGGGCGAAGGTCTTTGTCGAAGATGAAATTGATACCGGCGACCTGGGACAGCACTTCGAAAATGGTCTTCAGGTTGGCATCACGAAACTCCAGGGTGACCGGCCGGTCCAGCTTGCTGCGCAGCTGCGGGAAGGGTTGCGCGGTGCGCGCCTGGACATTCTCGATGTCGCTGCGCAGGGCCATGCCCTTCTGGTTTTGCGGGTCCAGGCGCAGCACTTCGCGCATGTAACGCTCGGCGCCGAACAGGTCGCCCTGGCGCAACGCTGCCTGGCCCAGGGCCACGCGCTCGTCGAGGGTACGGATCAGCTCCAGCTGGCGCGTACCTTCCTGGGCGCGGCGGTTGTTGGGCTCCAGGGTCAGCACCCGGCCATACCCCATGCGGGCGTTGGCAAAGTCATGGCGGATGCGGTCGGCATCGGCCTGGGTGATCAGCGCCTCGACTGCGGCCTGACGGCTGTGGGCCAGGGCGATGTTCAGCTCGGTATCACGCGGGTCGTCGCGCAGGGCTTCTTCCAGCCGGGCGATACCGGCTTCGTACTGGCCCTCCTTCATCAGCTGGTCGCTGTCCTTGCGTACCGCGCTGGAGCCGCAGCCGGCAATGGCCACGCACAACGCCAACAGCAGGAACGGAGCAGGCTTGCACAGCTTTGACGACTTCATGGTGCGCTCCCGACAGACAAGGTCTGCGACTGGTGCAAAGGCAGGTAGACCAGGCTCAGCTCGCTGGCCGATACCCGATCGAGGCGATACGTGTCTTCGATGACGTCGCCCTGGCGCACGACGTAGAGTTTTTCGCCGCTCTGCAGGAAGATCTGCAGGTCGTTGTCGTTGCCCATGCGGCCGATGAACTGGAACGGCAGCTCCGGGGCGGTCGGCGCTGTGGCCACGATGGGCGCGACAGCCACGGGTTGTTCGGTGACGGTGGCCAGGGCTTGGGGTTTGGTCCATTGCTGGGTTGGGAACAGATCACGGGAGGCCTGTTCCGGCCCTTTCGCGGCGGTTCGGCGCCCCGACTCGCCCGCTCCCATCGGATTTGTGAGTGCCGCAGAACCTGTGGGAGCGGGCGAGCCCGCGAAGGCCGCAACGCTATCTTCCTGGTCAAACCAGTGCCCTGGTGCCCAGGCGAGGACTGCGCTCACGCCGAGGAAGCTGGCCCAGATGACTGCACGTTGTGTGTTCATCATGACCTCGACAGGTAAAGGGTCATGCGCAGGCGGGCATTCAGCTCGCTGTCGCCGATGCGTTTGCGTTGCAGCTCGAGGTCTTCCAGCACCAAGGTCGGCAGCTGCTTGAGCAGGCCTTTGATAAAGGCGCGAATCTGCGGGTAGCTGCCGCGCACCGGCAGCACGATCTGGTAGCGAGCCAGCTGGGTCTTGGGATCGACGCCCAAGGCGTACTCACCGCGCGCCAGGCTGATGTGCTCGGCACTGGCCAGGTGGTAGAGGCGCTCGATCAGCTCGCTGGCCTGGGGCTGCCCCGGCAGTTGCTGGCGCAGGCTGTCGAGGGCCTGCTGCTCGGGCTTGACGGCGATCTTCACCTCGCCACGCTTGACCCGCCCGACCTGAACGCTGGCGTCCGCTTCGGTGGCGCGCAGTTCACGCACGCTCTGCCACTGCGGCAGCACCCCGGCGCACACCACGCCCAGCGCCAGCACGCCCACGGCGACGGCGGCCAGGCCAACCGGGCCGACGCGGCGCAGGCGTTCCTGGAGGATGAGGCTGTTCAGCGATTCAAGGGCGCGCATGGCCAGTCTCCCAGGTGGCGGTGAGAGTGAAGCGCACCGGGTGCTCGGGCTGCGCGGCCAACACCTCATGGTTGAGCAGCGATACATCGCTGAGCTCATCGCTGGCTTCCAGGCGCTGGTGGTACTGCAGCATCGCTTCCAGGTTGCGTGCCTCCGCGGCGATACGGACCTGGCCTTTGCGCGCGTCCGGGGTCAGGCCGAGCAGCGCCACATCGTCCTGCGGCATGGCTTCGAGCATGGCGAACAGCTGCTGCCAGGGGCGTTGCAGTTGTTGCGACACGCTGCGCATCTGGGCCAGTCGCTCGGCCTGCTCACGGCTGGCAGCAGTACTTTGCGGGGCCACGGTGGCCGGGCGGCGGCCCAGTTGCAGCTCCAGGCTGTGCACGCTGGCCTCAAGGTCTACCTGCTCGGTCTGCAAATGCTGTTGCAGCAGCACCAGGCCGGCGACCATGGCGCAGCCCAGGGCCAGCAGCGACCAGGCCAGTGGGCCGCTGCGCCGGGGTTGGAATTCCAGTTCAAGGCGGCGCATGTCAAGCCACCGCCCGCCACATGGCGCACAGCGGGTCGGCTTCGCTGGCCGGCTGGCACAGCTGCACCGCCGCCAGTTGCGGCACGTCGCCCCGGCCCGGGGCATGCAGGTACACCCGTGGCAGGTGCTCGCCATACAGCTCGCAGGTGCGCTCGATCAACGCTTGCAGGGCCTGGTCGCTGTCGGCGCAGCCTTGCGTCAGCACTTGCTGCCAGGCGCCGCCAGCGGCCAGCAGCAGCACGCTGCGGCGCGGCTCGGCCAGCACGAACAGGAAGTCGCCCTGCTCCAGCTGCGGCGAGCAGCGGTTATAGGCAGCCATCAGGTACGGCTGCACCGAGCGCAGGCTCAGGCGGGTTTCCCGGCCCAGCCCCTGCAACCGTTGCAGCAGGGCTTCGGGCAGCGCCGTGGCGATGCGGGCGGCACCGGCAGGCTCAGGCGACAGCACGATACGCCAGTCGTCCAACGGCTGCCCGTAGAGGTTTTCGAAGCAGGCCCGGGCATAGGCGTCCAGCTCGCGCGGGTGGCCGATGGCATCACTCCAGGGCACCAGGCAGAAGCGGCTGTAGCGGGCCGACAACAGCACCCGCAACTGGGCGCCACGTACAGCATGCTCGGCCAACAGCCCGGCCAGCGCGTCGACCGCGGCGTCCCAGGCAGGCTGGGCGGCGTCGCAACTGAACTCGCGGCTGCCCAGCCACTGGTGTTGGTGTTTGTGCCAGCAACCCAAGCCGACACCCTCGGCGCCGACCACGGCACAGAAACGATCAGATGAATGTGACACGGTTGATCTCCTCAAGGGTGGTGCGGCCATCGCGAACCAGGTCCAGGGCCGAAGCCCGCAACAGGCGCAGGCCGCGCTGGCAGGCGAGTGTCTTGATTTGCGAGAGGGGGCGGCGCTCGACAATCATCTGCCGCAGGTCGTCGTCCAGGTGCAGCAGTTCGGCGATGGCGCTGCGGCCGCGAAAGCCGCTGCCCCGGCACTGGCCGCAGCCCTGCACGCGGACGAACTTCCAGCCGGCCACGCCCTCACGGGTCAGGCCCGAGCCATACAGGGTGTCGTCATCCACCTCGCAGGGGCTGGAGCAATGGGTGCAGGCCAGGCGGATCAGGCGCTGGGCCAGCACCGCGTTCAGCGCGGAAACAAAGCTGTAGGGGTCGACCTGCATCTGGCTGAAGCGGCCGATCACGTCGAATACGTTGTTGGCGTGGATGGTGGTGAACACCAGGTGGCCGGTGAGCGCCGACTGCACGGCAATTTGCGCGGTGTCCGGGTCGCGGATCTCACCCACCAGGATCTTGTCCGGGTCGTGGCGCAAGATGGAGCGCAGGCCGCGGGCGAAGGTCAGGCCTTTCTTCTCGTTGACCGGGATCTGCAACACGCCGGGCAGTTGGTACTCGACCGGGTCTTCGATGGTGATGATCTTGTCCACGCCGTGGTTGATCTCGCTGATCATGGCGTACAGGGTGGTGGTCTTGCCGCTGCCGGTGGGGCCGGTGACCAGGATCATGCCGTAGGGTTCGGCAGCCAGCCGGCGCAGCGCGCGCAGGGTTTCGTCGGCAAAACCCAGGGCCTGCAGTTGCACGCCGCTGACCCGGTCGGACAAGTCCTGCTTGTCGAGCACCCGCAGCACGGCGTCTTCGCCAAAGATGCTGGGCATGATCGATACCCGGAAATCGATTTGCCGGTCGCCCACGGCAACCTTGAAGCGGCCGTCCTGGGGCACGCGTTTTTCGCCAATGTCCAGTTCGGCCATGACCTTGATGCGCGAGATCACCTGGTCGGCGAAGGCACTGCCACTGGCCTTGCCGGCGCCGTTGAGCACACCGTCGATGCGGTACTTGATGGTCAGGCCCTGGCCGGTCATGCCCAGGTGGATGTCGCTGGCGTGCAGCTTGAGGGCGTCGTACAGGGTGGAGTTGACCAGCTTGACCACGCGGCTCTGGTCTTCGCTGATGCTGGCCAGCGAAAGGCGTTGCAGCGGGTCGCCTTCGCTGCTGGCCTCGGCGTCATGGTCAAGGGCATCGACGGCGTGGAAGCTTTCTTCGTGGCGGGCAAGGAAGGTGGCCAGTTCGGCGGCGTGGGCCAGGTACAGCGGCGCGCCTTGCAGTACATCATCGATCCAGGCCAGGCGAGCGGGGTCGAAGGGGTCGGCGAACACGCCCAACAGCTGGCCGCCCTGCTCGATCAGCACGAATTCGCGCTTCAGGCACGCAGCTAGGCTGACCTTGTCAAAGCGTGGGCTGCTCGCCAGCAGGGTGTGGCTGTCCAGCACCGGGTAATGCAGGGTCAGGCCAAGGCGACGGGTGAAGGTGTCGGGGTTGTCGCAAGCAAGGCGTTCGAGGCAGTTGAGCAGGCGCTCGTCGCTGGCTTGCAGACGGGCCTGGGCCAGCAGGTCGCGGGGGTAGGCTGAGACTGGTGCATCGAATGCTGCTGGCATGGCCTGCGACTCCGCTCAGGGGGCGCGTCGCAGGCTGGCTCAGCCAGGGGTGCGGGCGCCGCTATTCCCCTGTGAGCAGTTGATCGTCGTCGGGCCCTGGTGGCTTGGCGCCATTGCGGCGGCGGTCAGCCAACACCCAGCTTCCATCGTACAACTGCAGGGGGAACGATTCGTTCCTGTTCTGGCGTCGTTCGACGAACCCTTCAGCCGGGTTGTCCGTGGCCCTGCGCCGGCGCTCGATGCCCATCAGGTCGAAGATTGCACGGGCCAGTTCCACCAATGGGAACGGCTTGAACAGGACATGGCTCACACCCAGCTCCGCGGCCCGCTCACGCACCTCGACGGTGGGGTGGGCGGTGATCAGCATGAAGTGGCACTGCCTGTTCTTGCGTACAGCCTCCAGAACCTGAAAACCTTCCATGTCGGGCAAGCGGTAATCCAGCACGATCACTTGTGGCGCCAGGCGCTCAGCCTGTTCGATACCACTAGCACCGTCGTGGGCAACATGAACTTCCAGGCCTTGCGCCTGCAAGTACGCTTGCAGGTTCTGCGCAAGGGTCTGTTCGTCATCGACTACCAATACTCTGTTCACCAAGGTCGACTCCCAAGAACTGCCCGGTTTCCCGGTCTGCGAAGTGCGCCCTTGTACAGGCTTGAGCAGGCTTCGTGCCAGGCGTGAATAGTCATGTTGCACCGCTGTAAGTCATTGATTTGCAAAAGGTGCCAGCCAGCACCCAACACACGGCGGGCAGGCACACCCGCCCGCTTCCCCACAACCGGGGAAACTGATGGCACATTGCCAAACCCTAATTCCCCAGCATTGGGGGGAACGCCACCAGGGGCTTCAGTGAGCGATCTCCACTTTAGCGGAATTGCGCAAACGTTGGCGCACGGACTTGCGCGCTTGCGCCTCGCGCTCACCGATGAGCGCGGCCCTGGCCAAGACCAGGCCCTGTTCGTGTATGACCGAAGGGTTAACACTTTGGTTCTGCGCTCCTTGCAGTGTTTCTCGGTTGGCATCATAGAATGCTTGCACTTCGGCCGGGCTCGGCGCGTCGACTGCGCTGAGCTGGGCATACACCTGCTGGGCCGCCATATCTTGCCGGGTGTACTCAGTGTACTGTGCCCTGTCAAAGCCCGCCTCTGCCAGACGCCGTTCGAAAATTGCCGGGCTGCCGAACGCAGCTTCTACCTCGCCGATATGCGCCGACACCTGCGCGTCGCTGATGGCGATGCCTTGTCGCCGCGCCTCCTGCCACAGCAGCTCCTTGTCGATCAGCTCATCCAGCGCCTGATCGCGCAGGCGCTTATAAAGCCCCGGGTTGCGGATGCTGGTCACCGCGCGGCCCTGGGCGGCCAGGTATTCGCTGAAATAGCGCTCCAGGCGCGTCAACCCAATCTCCACGCCATTGACCCGTGCAGCAGGTACATCGGCCCAGCTCGCCTTGGCCATTACCAGCAACAGGCACAGCAACACAATACGCATGGCAACCTCCACTCAAAGGCTGTCCGGCACCGGCCGGTAAGGGGTAACTGCGGTGAAACGCGGCCCGGGCAGGGCCACCGCCACTACATGGGCACCGGCCATGCCCTGACGGCGACCGGGGCCAAAGCCCAGCGCCGGGGTCAGGCCGGTAGACACATCGTGCAAGCCTTCCAGTGCGCCGATCAGTTGTTCACGGCTGGCATCACGGCCAATCTGTTTCAGCGCTTCGCTCAGCAGGCGCAGGGCGCACAAGGTATTGACCTGCAACGACGCCTGGCGTGGGTCCAGGCCCTGGCGCTGCTGCAGCCCGGCGAGGGTGGCCATGCCCTGCTCGGTCCAGTCTTCGGGGACATAGGGGTAGGCCAGAAACACCCGTTGCGACCATTGCTCGGGCAAACGCGCCACGGCGCCGGCCACCTGGCCGGACGCAGCGAACAGGTAGGGCTGGCGGCCTGCGGCCTGCAACGCCGTCGCCAGCTCGACAAATGCCTGGGCGCGGCCAAGGAAGACGATGCCCTGCCCGCCCACGGCCTGGCCGTAGAAGGCCTCGATGGCGGGCGGCGCCCAGCCTTCCTGCAACAGGCGCTCACGTACCTGCTTGGCCGCCTCTGCCTGGTCGCTGCCGGCGTACACCACGCGCAAGTCGCCCGGTGCCAGGCCCAAACCTGCACGGGCGTGGCCCGCCAGGCTCAGCAATTGCGCAGGTAAGCCGGGCAGCGGGTCGAAGATCTGCGCGCTGCCGCCGCTGCGCGGGGTACTGCCAATCAGGGGTACATTCTGTGGTGCCAGCAAGGTTGTCAGGCGCGGGTCGAGCATCGGTGCCAAAGGCGAAATCAGCGCGAACACACGCTCCTGCTCCAGCAACTGCTGCAAGGCCCGCTCGGCGCTGGCCGGGTCGAACCCAGGGTCCAGCACAACCAGCTCCAGGTGCCGCCCATGAATGCCGCCTTGCTGGTTGAGTTGCGCTACCCCGTCTTCCAGTACCGCACGTACCACCTGCCCGGCTTCGGCCAGCGGGCCGGACGCCGGCAGCAAGGTGCCCAGGCGCAGTACGCCCTCCTCTATACCGGGGTCGCGTTCCTCGGCCAGGCGTTTCAGGTAGGCGGTAAGGTTGCGCTGGTCGGCCATGGTCAGTTCGAAGCGTGGCATGGCCGGGTCCAGCCGATTGCCCGCCGGGTCTACGCCATGCTGGATGGCCCGGGCCAGGCTGCGCTCGGTATACGCCGGGTAGCTGCGGCCATTGGCTTCGCGTGCGCCCTGGCCTTGTGCCAGGCGTTGCCAGTCCAGGTTGGGTGGGCGCACGCCGCCTTCGGCCCGGCCACGGCCGTCGTTGCCGTGGCAGCTGGCGCAGGGCAGCACGCTGGCGGGCACACTGATGTCGCTGGCACCGACCCGGGCCTGCAATTGTGCATCGCTGCTGGAGACGCCCTCGCGGTAGAGGCGTTTGCCGGCTTGTTCGTGTTCGGTCAGGTCCAGGGCTGAGGCAAATGGTGCCATGCCCAGCAAGCATGCCAAGCAGATCGAAAGCCCAGTGCGAATACCTGTGGGAGCGGCCTTGCGTCGCGAAAGGAGCGCGCAGCGCTCCCCGCTTTCTGGGTTGAGGCTGCCATTGCCGGGGCTGCCGCGCAGCCCTTTCGCGACGCAAGGCCGCTCCCACAAAGGCTGCCCTCTCAGTCGTTGACTCCACGGTGATCGCACCATGGCAATCACCGGCCTGCCAAGGGCTGGGTCAGCAGTTGCATGCGCTGGGCTATGGCCGCCGGTGGTGCATCCGGGCGGATCTTGCTCCAGCGTTTGCCCGCCACATCGCCGGCAATCAGCTGCGTGGAGTGCTGCTCGGGGCTGGGCAGGAACTGGCCAATACGGCCAAGCACCAGGTCGACATTGGCCTTGTCACCGGTCAGGAACAGCCAGTTCGGCCCATCAACCCCCTGCTTCGCGGCAAACGCCTTGAGTGCTTGCGGGGTATCGTTGAGCGGGTCGCTGCTGATCGACACAAAGGTCACCTGGCTGGCCAGTTGCTGGCCCATGGCCTCGCGCACTTCGCGCAGCTTGCGGGTGATCAGCGGGCAAGCGTCGGTGCAGTGGGTGAAGATCACGTTCAGCATCACCACCTTGTCCTTGAGCACATCGCTGTAGAACCGCAGCTCGCGGCCGTTCTGGTCTTTCAGCACGGTATCCGTGAACCAGGTCTGGGCATCGCGGGTGCCGCCGCCACTGGTCATCGCCTGGGGGGCGGGCTGTGGCTCGGGGGCCTGCTCCAGGTGGCCTTCGTGGGCGAACGCCACAGAAGCGAGAATCCACAGGCAGCCGCCCAGCACCAGCCAGTCGAAAGCGCGCATGCCGCCGCGGCGGGAGGTAACAGAGCTCATGGTTGCACCTCATGGTGGTCGGCAATGGCCGTACTTTTGGCATGCACCCGGCGGGCGCTGAGACGGTTGATTTCTTCAATCAGTACGGTGGGGTCGGTGAAGCCGTAGTAGCGGGTCCAGTGCCCGCTGCGCCCGTCACCCACCAGGATCAGCGGCGGGTGCTGGCTGAGGTCGGCGCTGAAGCTGCCCAGGCCCTTGAGGGTTTCGGTGACAGCGTACGGGGTGCCGGTCAGCCAGCTCCAGCCTGGCCCCTTCTGGAAGGCCTTGGCGTAGTCTTGCAGGCGCTTGGCGTCGTCACGCTGCGGGTCGACGCTGATCGACACCATGTGGATTTCTTCGCCTACCCGGCCACCCAGCTGTTGCTGGACCTTGCCCATGATCGACGACACCACCGGGCACACCGTGGTGCAGCTGGTGTAGATGAAGCCCATGACCGCCAGGTGGTCACCGACCAGGTCCTTCTCCAGGCGCACCGGCATGCCGTCCTGGTTCAGCAGAGAAACGTCGGCAAAACGTACACTGGTCTTTTCCTGGCGCGCCGCCGGTGGCTGTTCGGCGCCCTTGTGATCGTGGCCGGCGTGGGCCAGGGCGAGGTTGCTGGCCAGTGCCAGGCTCAGTGCCAGCAGTTGGAAAGAATGCTTGGCGTTCATCGCACACTCCTCATTTCAGTCTGGGAAGCGTTGGTTGCTGTGGCCGGCAGGATGCGCAGGCTGGTGTAGTTTTCTTCGGCAAACTTGCGTCCCAGCGATGGCGACTGCACATGCAGGTACCAGGCGCCGGCTTCGGGCAGTGTCAGGGCTGCCTGATAGACGCCCTCACCCACTTCCTGCAACTGCAGGTTGCGCGGCATCGACGACGGCGCCAGGAAGTAGCGCAGGCTCAGGTCGTTCAGGCCCAGCCGTGGCTGGCCGTCGTCACCAACGATACGCACCCGTGCGGTAATGGCGCTGTGCTGCGGCATTGGTTGGTCCAGGCCGATGAACTCGGCATGCGCGGCCTTGCGCTTGCCGGCATTGGGCGCTTCGGCGACATCGGCGCTGAAGCAGTGGATGATCTGCGGCTGGTTGAGCAGGAAGGCCACGTCGAACTTGCCGGCAGCGGGCAGTTTCACCGTCGAGCCGTACACCCCGGGCGCCACCTCGCGCAGGCTGCGGTCGACGACGATGGCGGCGCGGGCCTGGTGGCCACGGTTGTTGTAGCCGGACATCGGCGCGTTCATGCCCTCGGCGTAGAAGTAGGTGGTGTTGTCCACCGGGTTGACCACAAACACCGAATTGTCATCACGCGACACCGACAACCCCTGGGCCAGCGGCAGGTCACCGGCCTGGCGCGGCGCTGCCGGGCCAGCCTCGAAGCCCTGCACGATCGGCGGGCGTCCTTCGCCCAGGCTGGACAGGTTGATCATGGTCACTTTCGGCGAGGCCAGACCACGCACATAGGCATAGCCCTTGGTAAAGGTCAGCTGGTAGGGTTCGGCCGCTACCGGGATGTGGTGGATCAGCTTGTCGGTACTGGCATCGATCACCAGTGCCTGGTTCTCAAGGGTGTTGAGCACCACGCCGTAGCGCCCATCGCTGCTGAAGCGCATCGGCCCCAGGCCCTGCTCGGCCTTGACCATATGGCGCAGCTCGTGGCTGTGGGCATCGAACACCCGCACGCTGCCTTCCTCGCCATCGACCACGTAAACGGCCTGGGACAGCGCCGAGTAGCTGACCGACAGCGGGTGCGGGCCAACCTTGATGGTTTTGGCAAGGCGCATTTGCGGGATATCAATGACGCTCAGGGTGCCGCTGTCGCGGTTGCTGACGTAGGCAAACCGCGAGTCGGCGCTGAAGGCAATTTCGTGGTGCCCGGTGCCGGTGTTGAAGCTTTTCAGGGTGGTACGCCCTGGCACGTCGATCACCGTCACCCCACCCTTGGCCGGGTCACTGCTGTTGTTGCCCACCCACAACCGGTGCTGGTCGGGTTGCAAGGCCACGCGCAGCGGCTGGTCACCGGCGTCCAGGTCGGCCACGCGGGTGAAGGTTTCGGTATCGATCACCGCCACCTTGCCGCGCTCGGGGATCGACACGAACACCTGCTTGTCGTCGCTGGTGGCCACCCAGTCCATGGGCCGCCCGGGCAGGTCGATGCGGGCCATGGTGCTGGTCACGCCGCCCACCGAAACGGTCGGGTCGATCACCGTCAGGCTGGCGTCGTTGTTCAGCATCAACAGGAAGTAGCTGTTCAGGTCGAGCAGCGGCCGGGCGCCGATGCTGCTCTTGAGAAACAGCGCAACCCGCGCCTTGCAGCTTTGGTTGCGGTCGCCTATCGGCGCCGACTGCGCCGGGTCGATCCACGCCCCCGGGGCCATGCCCGACAGCGGCTGGCCACTGGTCTGGTCGCTGACCTTGAAGCGGATATTGGCGAAGGCGCCTTCCTTCAACTCGCCCCCGGCCAGCGGCCGGGCCTCGAACTCCACGGTCACGCCGTCCCGGCTGAGCCGGTGCAGGGCCTGCGGGTCGGCAGGTTCCTGCAACAGCTCGCGGGGATCGCACCAGAGCTTTTCATACGCCACGCCCAGGCCGATCAGCGCTACCCCCAGCAATACCCCCAAGCAAGCAGGGCGAGTCTTTTTGTTCATGCTCGCGCTCCCCTTCCGTCACTGCGCCGGGGCCGTTGCCGGCGGCGCTTCGTTGGTCACCCGCAGAATCCCCCACAGCCCCGAGAGGTTGCCGTAGGCGGCGTAGTCGCGGAACAGGTAGTCACCTGCCACCGCGTTGGCACCACCGGCACTCGGCAGCATGAAGCTAAAGTGCGCCGCAGGCAGTACGCTCTCCTGGGCACCGATGTACATGGCCATCGGGTTGTAGCCGAAGCGCACCGAACCGATGCCAGGCAGGCTCATCGGGTAGCCGTCCACGTCACTCTTCTCGGCCTGGTAGTTGTGCAATGGCCACAGGTGCCCGTCCAGCTGGTAGACCATGCCGCGGCTGCCACCACTGGGCATCACGATATGGTTGCGCACCGGTTGCCCAGGCTTGGCGTACAGCACCGGGGTTTGCGGGTCGCCGCCGACCAGGGCGTTGGCGTAGGCCATGTGGGCGTTTGGTACATCACCAAAGCCCAGGCCATTTGCACGGCCGAACGGTGAGTCAGGCGCCATGCCGAAGCGCAGCCACAACGGCTCGGTCTTGTAGTTGACCGCCATGTTGCCGTTGTCTTGCGGGTCACCGGCAGCACCGTTGCCTTCGGTGTTGATGCCTTCCACCGGACGACCATCGGCCCAGCGCATGTTCAGGGCGCGCTGCCACACCGTGACGAAGTCCCGGTAGTCCGGCTGCCCGCTGACCTTCACCGTGGCCTGGGTACGGGACGCGGCGTCCTCGGTCCAGGTGGCAGTTTGCGGCAGGATGCTCATGGCGCCCACCAGGCCTTTCTGCGGCTGCTTGATGAAGTCTGACGGGGTCAGGTTGAGGCCGCCGAACTCGATGGCAGTGGAGTTGATGTTGTCCACCGTGCGACCTAGCTGCGACACAGGTTTGCCTTCCCGCTCCAGGTGGCCGGCGTAGTACTGGTACACCTTGGTCGGGTAAGCACCACTGGTGCCGGCACGTGGAGGTACGGTCTGCACCGGGTTCAGGCCAACGTTGGCGCCGTCGGACTTGGTGATGTCGTAGGCCAGCAACTGCGCATGCAGGCCCACGTGGCTGGACGGCCGCATCAGGTTATTGGCAAAGGCGGTGGAACCCTCGCTGTCGAAGCGGTCACGCTTGACCACGTTATGCATCACTGCAGTGCTCGGCAGGTCTGGCATCACCAGTGGCAGGCGGTTCTCGAGGGTAACGCTGATGCAGTCGCCGGCGTTGGCCCGCAGCACCAGAGGCTCAACCGGCACACCCGCCTTGAGCTTGCCGGTGGTGGCGTCCAGGTCGGCCTTGCGCACGTACAGGATCGCGGTCGGGTCATGCAGCGGCGCACTATGCCCCCCGATGGTGAAGGGTTCCCCATCTTCGGGGTCTACCCCACTTACCAGCGGGATCGCGGTTTTACGGCTGTTGAACACCAGTGTGCCACCGTTGGCCTTCAGCGTGCCGCCGACATGCTGACCGATGCCCGCCGGGTCATTGATACTGACCCCATTACGGTTCTCGAGGATGTCATTGGCCAGCGCTGCGACGATTTCGTAGTTTCGCTTGACCGTGGTGCGGGTGCCAATGCCGTTGGGGTTGGCCGTGGTTTTCGGGCAGATGCCGTCAAAGTTCACGGTGTTGCGCATGGCCACCGGTTGCGGGTTGTTGGGCAGCGGGAACAGGTCGGCACGCTGCGCGGTGTAATTGCGCATGATGCCCCAGATACCGTTCCAGTAGCCTTCCAGCGCGGCGTCCAGCGAGTACAGGTAGTCGCCATTGGTGGCGGCGGAACTGGAGATCATCGACACCGGTGCCATGAAGCCCATCTGCTCGGAGATGCCGATCATCTGCGACGATTTCCAGCCCGAGTTGGAACTGCTACCGAAGCCTGTGCCGTTTTGCAGCCACTTCACGCCATGCAGGGTGACGTTGTGCTCCTCTTCATGGCCACCGGCGTGCATGCGCAGGCGTACATTGTCACCGGAGTAGGTGCGCAGCAGCGGGGTGAAAGGGTCGCCCGGCTCGGCTCCAGCCTTGTTGATGTGTGGCGGAAACAGCGTGGTGCCGCCGGTAGGGCCAACTGCCGAGGTTATCGCCGAGGGTGACAGGTTCATTGCCGGAATGGCGCGGTCGGTTCGAGTTTGCATGGCATAGCTGAGGTCGCCGGCCAGGCCGTCGGCCTGCATGCCACGCTTGCCGTCCGGGCCGACCTTGTTCGGGTCGTACACGCGCAGGGCCAGCGGCTCGTTGCGATAGTTGACCACGAACATGCCCGGGTCATCCACCGAGATCGCCTGCGGGCACGGACGGCTTGGGCAGCCCGGGTTGATACCGCCGCGCTCCTCGACAATGGCTTCCAGCAGGTTCGACGCCTTGCCGCGCACTGGCGGGTTGATGGCGTAGCGGAAGCTGTCTGCGGTGGCCGGGTACGACTGGGCATTGGGGATGCCGTCCGGCCCTGCACCTACATACACCCCAGCTTCATAGGCATGCTGGAAGTCACTGTATTCCAGGAAGAACTCACGGTAGCTGTCGTTCTTGCCATCGCCATCGTGGTCGCCAGTCTGGATTACCGCCTGCCACGAGGTCGGGCCGCCATCCTGGCGCGTGGCCGGGTTGTACAGCTGCTCGCCGGTTTCGGCATGGTACCAGGTGGAGCCGGCCGGTTCGGCCAGCACGGTGGCATACAGGCCCAGTTGCTGGTGGGTCGACGGGCCAAGGTGGTCGTGGGTGAATATGGTGCCCAGGCCACGGTCGACGTTATGCACGTTCACCAGCGGGTCAGCGAACCAGCGCTGCATGGCCGTACGTGCGCCCAGCCAGTCGGCCCGGCCGAAGCGGCCAAAGTACGGGTGCTGCCTGGCTTTCGGGCAGGCAGCGGTGCCATCGCGGCTATCGCCCTCGGTGCAGCCGTTGTAGGCACGAATGGCTTGCACCCGCTCGACCACGCTGCCGGGCGATAGAATGCCGTCTTCGTAGTTCCAGCCGTTGGCCGAACCGTCGGCAGCGGTCAGGTCCCACTTCGGCAAGTGGATGTGCTGACCGATCACGTCGGTCGGGGTGCGCACCTGGTAGTCGTCCATCTCGTAGATGTTCGGGATCAGGTTGGTGTGCTGGTACATGGTGCAGTCGAAGGTGTTCATGCGCATCACCAGTGGCTCTGGCGGGCGCTGCTTGTTAATCACTGGCCAGGCATCTTCCCACAAGGCGATGATGCGAGCCTGCGGGAAGTGGTAGCCGACCTTGTTGTACACCGCGTCGAACTGGATGTTGGCACCCTTGTAGATGCGTGGACGGTCGGCGGTAAAGGCGGAAGAGCCACGGAAGTTGACGCCGGTCAGGCTCTCGCCGCTGAAAAACTCGCCCACACCGGAGGACTGAGTGAGGCGCTTGCCGCGGTCATCCATGCACGGCTCGTAGAACGGCGCGCCAGCAGTCGGCAAGGCACCATTGGTGCGGAACGCCTTGGCCACCGGCTGGCTGCCGGGGATCAGGGCATAGCTTGGGTGCTCGGCCATGGCGTGGAACTGCATGGCCGCCTGTTCGACATCGGTGCCTTCTTCTGGCAGGTAGATAGGTTTGGCCTTGTGCACGACCTTGGTGAAGTCCAGCTTGGTGGTGGTCGTTTGCGCCTCGCCACCTGCGGAAACACCGTCGAGTGCATGGCGGCCAAGGCCGCCGTCCCAGCCATCGACCTGGTTTGCATCCAGGTTGGCCCACAGGGCTTTGCCGCTGTCTTTCAACTGGCGCGCCAGGGCTGGGTCGAGCATGTCCAGCGGCGGGGTTGGCGGGCGGTTGCCAACGCTGCTTTCCATGCCGCCGATCCAGAACGGGTAGCCTGGGTTTTTCAGGGTGCCATCAGCGTTGCGGTTGGCATCGGTGCGGTCGATAAGTGCCAGCGAGCCGACGGCTTTGCGCACCGGCGCCGGGTTGGCGTGGTCGTCATCGCCTTCGTCCTCGGCTTCGTCATCATCGTCGCTGGCGGCGACCAGTTCCTCAGACAGTTTGGGTACCACCACGACCTTGCCAGGCATCGGCGCCATGGCTTTGCCAGGCAGCGGCACGATGGCCGGAATCGGCGTACCCGCAACGATTTCGCCATCGGGCAATGCCCGGGCGCCAGCGGCAGGCTTGCCGCTGCGCAGGGCGAACGGTGTGCTGTGGAAGCCGTTCTCGCCCTGCCCGCTCACCTCAAGACGGGTGCCTTCTTCGAACACGTCATGTACCCGCCACATGGCCCACATGCCCTGGGCAAAGTGCGGGTAGAAGTGGCAATGGTAGATAGCATCACCGGCCACCCGGTTGCGGTTACCCGACCCACCGTTGGCGATTTCGTAGGTGTAGCCAACGCCGGCGCCGATGCCCTGGGCATCGATATAGTCGGAGTTGTCGTCATTGGGGTTGAACAGCCACTGGTGGCCGTGCAGGTGAAATATATGCTGCTCGTGGCCGTTGTGGGTGTTGCGGAACTTGGTGAAGTCACCGATATAGCTGTGGTGCACGTTGGCAGGTTCCGAAGGGTACAGGGCCATGCTGGCCTTGACCCCGACAGCACTGGCCGGTGGGACCTCACCCGGGCGGATGTGCTCCAGGCCCACATTGGCCGGCACATCCACCAGGGTGCCGATGTCTCCGACGGTGTGAGCGCTGAGGAAGAACTCTTCGTAAGCGCACGACAGGCAGTCGTGCATCGGGCCTACCCCCAGGCGGTTGGCCACCACTTCGGCGCCCATGCCGCCAGAGCCGTAGTTGATCATGAACGAGTCTCGCGCCGGTTCCAGCACGTGCCCCATCACCGGGTCTGCCCAGTAGCCGGGAAAGGCCTGGGTGCCGGCGACCTCGTCGGCGAACTGCGAGGCGAAATCACGGAACGCCTCCAACCGGTTGGGCAGCGCCGGGTTGCGCTTGCCGATGCTTTCCAGCGGGTAGGTCGACTTGGGGAAGCTGCCATCGGCGTTGGGGCCCATGACGATGGCATCGGTTTCGCTGTTGATGATCTCGTTGCCATTGACCATGGCGATGATCGGTTTGCCGGCCTTGCCCTCGGTGATCCACGGTTCTGCCTGGGGGTAGCGGGCTTCGTAGTCGATCACGGGCTGGCCGGTGGCAGTACGGCCGGTAGTGGCCAGGCGCATTTCTTCTTCGGTGAGGGTGTTGCGGTAGGTGCGGCCCAATTTGGGTACCACCACCACCTGCCCGAACAGGCCATTGGCAACATTGCCCGCCGTGCCTTCGCCGCCGAACGTGGCGGCTTTGCTGGTGGCGGCGAATGCCCCTTCGCGCTCGGCATACAAGGTATAGCTGCGGGTACTGCCGGGGCTGGCGAAGAAGTTGCCATTGCGCCCTGTATAGGCGGAGATATCGGCGATGCTGTTGACCGCCTGCATGCCATTGACCTGGAAGCCGACCATACGCTCGGCGACCTGTTCATCGGCGACATCGCCTTCACCGCCCTGGTTTTCAACCTCCGGCCCCTCCTCCTCACCCTCGGGCTCTGCGGCCTCGATGCCGTGCTTGTTGGGGTTGGCCTGGTAGGCCAGCAGGTTGGTCAGGTTGACCGTGAGGCAGTCACCGGCGGCTACCCGCAGCACAATCGGCCGTGGGCGCTTGTCCGGGCGCAGGGTGACCTTGCCCGGTACCGCGGCCCCGCCTTTGCTGAGGGGGACTTGCTTGTCGTCCACCACATCTTCACGAAGCGCGAACATCATGCCATTGGCGTTTTGCGCGCCAAGGCGGTTGAACATCAGTGGCTGGTCCAGTGCCACCACATTGGCGACCAAGGTGCGCTGGCACTGCACGGCCGCCTCGCTGGTCGATTCCCAACCTAACAAGGCAAGAACGAGTGATGACAGAAGGGGGCCTTTGCGTGGCGTAGACATGCTGCACCTCCGGGACACGGGAACTCTGCGGAGGGATGGAGCAAGGTGTATGCCAGGAGAAGATACGTAATACTTTCAAATGGTTGCGTAGGTAACCGAATCGGATTGGGGAGGATCACCCGGCGGTTTTCCCCGATTTGGGGGGCGGCTTGCAGGTGCCCGCCTTAACATTTGTTGCGTCTGTCAGACCGAGCGCCGCCCGCGCGGCGCTTCGCAGCACAAGGCTGCTCCTACATTTGTTTCGGGCCAATTATTCCTGTGCCATTAGCGGGCGGTCCCTTGGCGTCCACCTTAATATCGCGCCGGATCAACAAGGCGGTCGCGCGCTCTGCTACAGGCATTACTGGCCCGAAACAAATGTAGGAGCAGCCTTGTGCTGCGAAGCGCCGCGCGGGCGGCGCTCGATCTCCCAGGCGCTAAAAATGCTGCGCCAAACACCCGGTGGCCATCACCCAACCAACCCCCGCACACAGAAATACAGAATCGAGGGCCCCATCAAGCAGCCCAGGCCAGTGTGAAAAGTAGCTGTCAGCGCCCCATACGGCACCAGCCGCCGATCCGTCGCCGCCAGCCCGGCCGTCACCCCTGACACCGTCCCTGCCAACCCGCCGAAGACCATCGCCGAACGCGGGTTGTCCAGCGCCAGCAGGCGCGCCGACACCGGGGTGAACACCATCACCAGGATCGCCTTGATCAGGCCGGTGGCGATCGACAGGGCCATCACGTCCGAACTTGCGCCCAGCGCCGCTCCGGTCACCGGCCCGACGATATAGGTCACCGCCCCCGCGCCGATGGTGGTCATGCTCACCGCATCGCGGTAGCCGAAGGCATAGGCCACTGCCGCACCCACAATGAATGGCAGCACCGTACCCAGCAACAGCGCCACCAAGCCAATCATCCCGGCTTTGCGCGCTTCGGTGGCCTGCACCTCGAAGGCCGTGGCAACAATGGCGAAGTCTCGCAGCATGGCCCCGCCCATCAGGCCGATACCGGAGAACAGCGCCATGTCGGCCAGGCCTTTCTGCCCGCCCGTCACGGTGCCGCCTACCCAGGCCAGCACCAGGCCGATAACGATGGCAATGGCCGAGCCGTGTACCCGGCCGAAGGTGAGGTACTTCGACAGTACAACCGACAACCACATGATTGCGCCCACCACTGCAAAGGCGGTGATCAGGCCGTTGTGTTCCAGGGCATTTTCAATGATCGGCCACATGTTCAACGACCTCCTGCAGGGGCAACCTGCGCGCGGGCTTCTGGGCTAGGTTCAAGGGCAGGCAAAGGCTCGCCACGGTGGCTGCGGCTGATCAGGGCGATGGTAGCGCCGCACACCAGTACCGCGCCCACTGCCGCCAGCAGCGCCACCGGCCCGCCGTGCAGGGCGGTGACCACGTTCTGCTGGGCGGCCATGGCCACCACTACCGGGATATACATGGCGCCCCAGAAGCCCACGCCAAACTCGCACTCCTTGCTCATGCCACCGTTGCGGTGCATGTACAGCCGTGCGCAGATCAGCAGGATCATGGCGATGCCGACCCCGCCTACATTGGATTTGACGCCCAGCAGCACGCCCAGGAAGTCGCCGACGATAACGCCGGCAAGCGTGCAAACCGCCAGCAGAGCCACACCATAGATGATCATTGTTGTTGTCCTCAGGTTGTGTCGAAGTTGCTTGTTGTTGTTCTTCGTAAACACACATTATTGCGTTAGCCAGCCATCATCGCCGGTCAGCCACCTCCTGGCGCAGCATCGCATCCAGGGTGTCGCAACGGGTGCCTTCCACGGCCACTACCCTGCCCTGTTCGAACACTGCCCGGGCCAGCCCGCTGAGCACGCTGCCGGGCGGTATTTCCAGATGCAGGCGCACGCCACGCTCAAAGGCGTTGCGCAACGTGGCACGCCAGTCGACCACCCTGGCCATGTTGCCCGCCAGGTCGTCGCGCAGACGCTGCGGGTCGAACACCGGGCGCGCGCTGCTGGCGCTGAGGTAGGTAATGCGTGGGCGGTGTAACTCAACCGTGGCGAAGGCACTGGCCAGTTCTGCTGCCGGGCCATCCAGCAACGGGCAATGCGAGGGCACGCTAACTGCCAGGCGTCGGGCCACGCCCTGGCCCTGGCGGCGAGCCCTGGCGGCGACCGCAGCCATCGCCGTATCGCTACCGGCGATGACGATCTGGTTTTCGCTGTTGAGGTTGGCGACGAACACCTCGCCCCCCGCCTCGCTCAGCAAACGCTCGACACTTGCCAGGTCCAGGCCGCTGAGTGCGGTCATGCCGTAGCCTTGCGGGTAGGCGCACTGCATCAGCTCGCCACGCAGGGCGACCAGGCGCACGGCATCGGCAAACCCCAGGGCGCCCGCCGTAACCGCCGCGGGATAGGCGCCAATCGACAACCCCGCCACATAATCCGGCGCTGGGCTGCGCTGCATCAGCCAGCGCGCCCAGGCCACACCGCTCAGCAGCAGGCACAGCTGAACAGCGCGGGTAGACTGCAGCGCTTGCCGGCTGTCCAGCGCCAGCGCGGCTTGGCCGAGGGTATCGCTGGCCTCCTCCAGCAGCTGCCCGGCGCCCTCAGGCAAGCGCTGTAGCATGCCCACCTGCTGGGCGCCCTGGCCGGGAAAGGCGAACAGGCTGCTCATGCGGCTCGCTCCATCATTGCCCAAGGGTCGCTGACCAGGCGCGGGCCATGGGGCGACTTGAGCAGCACACGGTGAGCAAAACCGGCCCATTCGCGTAAGGCAATGGCACCTGCCGGGGTTTCCAGCTGCACATCGATACGGCACGGCGCGCAGTCGAGGATATCCAGCAGCTCTCGCGCCTGGGCGCGGGCAAGCGGTTGCGGTGTGCGCAGCAGCAGGTCCAGGTCACTGTCGGCATGTACCACTTCAATGCCGGTCGCAATCTGGTACCCCACCCCGCCCGTCGGCCCCCAGGCCAGGCCGCTGGCCTGCAATACCGGGGCGACCGAAGCCAGTGCCTGCAACGCAGGCCATGGGCTTTGCAGGTGCACACGCAACGCTTCGGGGCCTTGCTGACGCTGGATATCGACCAGGCGCATCAGCGCACCCAAGCGCTGCGCCCGGCCCTGGCCACGCACCCCAACCGTCACCCAGCCATCCTTACAGGAGGCACGGCGCACCACCACTGGCCGGCCGCTTGCCAGCACGTCCTGGGCCCACTGCGGCGCGTCTGCGGGCAAGCCCGCCACGGGCATCCCCCACAGCAGGTCGTGCGGCCTTGGCGCGTTCATCTCAAGCGCCCTGCCACTGGCGGCGCAGCTGTTCGCGTACCTGGCGCGAAGCGCTGCGGTTTTCACCCGCCAGCCGCGACGACAGGTCGGTCGAGCTACCAATATCGCGCACCGCTTCTGCCAGGCAGGCACGCACCTGGGCAATGTCGGCGGCGCTCGGTGCCTCGGCGTTATCCACTGTCAGCCGGCGCCACAGCAGGCCCAGCGAGGCGTAGCTGGCCAGGTCGTAGGCCATGGGCGGCACTTCGGCGGCCAACGCCTCCAGTTGCTCGACGCTGCGCAGGGTAATCCGCGCCGCAGCCGCCTTGCCCATGGCGTGCACCATGACCCCGGTGTCGTCCAGGGCGATCAGCCGCTGGGCCTGGTAGCCGTGGGCCAGGAAGGCGCCGGACATGGCCTTGCCAACCAGCAGACCGATCACCGGGTGCCCGGCCAACCGCGCCTCGGCGTAGGCCTGCACGGCACCGGCCAATGCCTGGTGAATGCCCAACGCTTCCTCGCGGCGGCCATAGGCCTGGCTGGGCACATCGATCACCGCGACAATGGCACGCTTCCGGCCGTTGCGGTCAGCCGCCACCGCCTCGCTCACCGCCTTGGCCAGGCCCCAGCCTTCAAGCAGGCCGACTTCACCCGAGCGGGCACGGGGGAATGGATTGTGGGCATCCGGCACCACGGCGATGAAGCGCGCCAGGCGGTTGTCCAGTTCGCCGTCGATCACCCGCAACGATGCGGGGTAACCTGGCAAAGCTTGCCCGCCGGCCAGGCCCGGCAGCCAGTTCAAGGCACGGTTCATTGGGCTTCTCCTTGGTAAAGGGCGCGCACGGCGGCGGCATCCAGTTGCGGGCAGTCATCGCCCAGCCGGGCCAGGCGGTCGAGGAACCAGGCGTGCTGGCTGGCGCGGTCTTTGGAGGGTGCGTCCAGCAGTTGCAGCAAGCGTTCGCGCAGCGCATCGATGTCATCGGCCACGTAGCCGTCCACCAACCCGCTGGCGTGGCGTTGTTCGCCACCGGTCAGGCTCCAGATGAAGGGGCGGTCCTTGGCGTCGTATTCGCCGATGCCGGCCTCCTGTTCGATCACCTGCGGGCCGTTCAGGCCCAGGCGCGCTTCGCGGGTAACCAGCAGGTGGCTGCACAGGCCCGCGGCAATGGACATGCCGCCAAAGCAGCCCACCGAACCTGCGATCAGCCCAATCACCGGCTGCAAGGCCCGCAGTTCGACAATGGCCGCCTGGATTTCGGCAATCGCCGCCAGGCCGAGGTTGGCTTCCTGCAGGCGCACACCACCGGTTTCCAGCAGCAACACGGCGCAAGTGGGGATGCCATTGCGGTTATCTTCAATGGCCAGTTCCAGGGCACCCGCGATTTTGGCCCCACCCACCTCGCCCATGCTGCCCCCCTGAAAGCCGCCTTCGATGGCGGCGACCACGGCATGGCGCCCGTTCAGCCGGCCCTTGGCGATAACCACACCATCATCGGCCTGCGGCACGATGCCCTGGCGGGGCAACCACGGCGACATCAGCCGGTCGAACGGGCCCAGCAGTTCACGGAAGCTGCCCGGGTCAAGCACGGCGCGGGCGCGCTGGCGGGCGCCCAGTTCGACAAAACTGCGGCTGCGCAGCAAGCGTTCGGTGTCAGTCATGGGCAATCTCCTCGAAGCCTTGCTCCAGGCGCAGGCGCACCACGCCTGGGGTGGCGCCGAAATCATGGATGTCGATGTTCACGGCCGGCCACGCACGGCCCTCGAACAGGCGCTGCAACAGTTGCGCCCAACGGGCGCCGCTGCCGTTGACCGAAGTCACTACCTGGATGTGCAGGCTGCCGGCAGTGCCGGGCTCGATCAGCACCTCGAGGTCGCCGGAGCTGACGCAGCCCACCAGGGTGCGGCCGCGGCCCGGTTCGGCGGCGGGGAATTCAAAATTCAGGGTTTCCATGTCACAGGCTCCCGGCTTTGTCGAGGAACAGGCAGGCGGCCAGCAAGTCGGCGGCGCCGCCCGGTGAGGCGTTCAGTTGCAGCAGTTGCCGGTCCAGCTGGCGCAGTTGGCGGCGCCCCGCCAGTGTGGCGCTGCCGCCTTCGGCAAGTACGGCGTGGGCACCTTGCTGGACGGCAGCCAGCCCGGCCGGGCCGCTGCGCCAGAGCACGCAGGTATCGCTGAGCACGCTCATGATCGCCAGTAACGCGTCGAGCCGGGCGTGCTGCTCGCTGGCACCGGCGGCGCGGCTGCGCTGCAGTTGTGGCAGGCCGTGGCCGATGACGGCGGGGAAGCCTTGCTGTGCCTGTTCGCGGGCGCCGCCGGTGCCGTAGCGGTGGCGGACCTGCAAGCCGTGGCTGTGCTCGTGCGGCATGGCCGGGTCGTCGAACAGGGCTATACGCCCGGCGCGGGCGGCCAGGGTGCAGGCGTCCGCCTGGGTATCGAGGGCCGTGGACGCGACCAGCAGGCCCAGTGCCCAGATGGCGCCGCGGTGAGTATTGACCCCGTGGGTGGCGGCAAGCATCGCGGCCTCGCCTTCGCGGCCGAGCTGGCCCAGTGTGGCGCGCAGGGGCTGGCCAACCTGACCGATGGACCGGGCGGCTTCGGCCATGTTGCGCAGGCATGGCCACAGGGCCAGGGCCGAGGCGTGCATCAGGGCCAGGGTCATGTCGTGGTGGGCGCCGTTGCTGCGGCGGTCGACCAGGCCGGGTTTGGGGGACAGGTCGGCTTCGTCGATCAGGGCTTCAACGGCCAGGTCGGCGAGGTGGTCGGCCAGGGGAATTTCGGTTGCCTGGGCTGGCCTCTTCGCGGGTGAACCCGCTCCCACAGGAACCTGGGGGAGTTCGAGAAAGAGTGCTTTCATCACCAGCTCCTGAACCGTGCAGGCGGGTTGTAGAGGCCGCCGGACCACTCGACCAGGTCGGCAATGCTGCGCGCGGCCAGCAGCTCGCGGCTGGCGTCGGTGCGGCGGATGCCGAGGTCCTCAGGCAGCGCGATCAGCCCTTGCTGGCGCATACGCAGGGTGTCTTTCGGGTCGTGGCGCAGGCCGATGGCGGTAACCCCGGCCACGGCGGCAATCATCTGCTGGCGTTCTTCCAGGCTGCGGGCCTTGTACAGGTAGGCAATGCCCTCCTCGGTCAGCAGGTGGGTGACGTCATCGCCGTAAATCATTACCGGCGCCAGCGGAATCCCGGCCTTCCTGGCCACTTCCACGGCATCGAGGGTTTCCACGAAAGTGGGCTTGCCGCCTTCCTGGTAGGTCTCGACCATTTGCACCACCAGCTTGCGCCCGCGCTCCAGCAGGGTTTCCGGCACGGTCATGTCGAGCCAGGCCGGGGTAGCGTGGCGCCGGCCACGCGGGTCGTGGCCCATGTTCGGTGCACCGCCAAAGCCGGCCAGGCGGCCGCGGGTCACGGTCGAGGAATGGCCATGGCCATCTACTTGCAAGGTGGCGCCGATGAACAGGTCGACGGCGTATTGCCCCGCCAGTTGGCACATCATGCGGTTGGAACGCAGCGAGCCATCGCGGCCGGTGAAGAACACGTCCGGGCGCTGGGCGATGTAGTCCTCCATGCCCAGCTCGGTGCCGAAGCAATGCACGCTCTGCACCCAGCCAGTCTCGATGGCCGGGATCAAGGTCGGGTGCGGGTTGAGCGTCCAGTTGCGGCAAATCTTGCCCTTCAGGCCCAGAGACTCGCCGTAGGTGGGCAAGATCAGCTCGATGGCGGCGGTATTGAAGCCGATGCCATGGTTCAGCGACTGCACTTGGTGTTTTTCGTAGATGCCGCGAATGGCCATCATCGCCATCAGCACATGCACCGGCTTGATGTGGCGCGGGTCCCGGGTGAACAGCGGTTCTATATAGAAGGGCTGGTCGGCGACCACCACGAAATCGACCCAGGACGCCGGGATGTCGACCCGTGGCAGGTCGTCCACGCGGTCCACCAGCTGGTTGACCTGGGCGATGACGATACCGTCGCTGAACGCGGCCGGCTCCACCAGTGCCGGGGTGTCTTCGGTGCTGGGGCCGGTGTACAGGTTGCCGTCACGGTCGGCCATGAAGCCGGCCACCAGAGTGACGTTGGGGATCAGGTCGACCAGCAGCCGCGAGTACAGCTCGATATAGGTGTGGATGGCACCGACTTCGAGCAGGCCATCTTCCAGCAACTGGCTGATGCGCAGGCTCTGCGGGCCGGCGAAGGAGAAGTCGAGCTTGCGCGCGATGCCACGCTCGAACAGGTCCAGGTGCTCGGCGCGGCTGACGCTGGGCATGATCATGTGCAAGTCATGCAGGCGCCCGGGGTCGACCTTGGCCAGCGAGCGTGAAAGGAAGTCGGCCTGCTTTTGGTTGTTGCCCTCCAGCACCACCCGGTCGCCCGGGGCCAGCAGCAGTTCGAGGGCTTCGACGATACGCTCGGTGGGCAGCACCACGCCGTCGGCGAGGTGACGTACCCGATCAAGGCGGCGCTGCTTTTCGGCGCGCCGCCGCGACCATTGCGGCGGTGGATTCTGAGTTATTGTCATGGTGGCTCCACAGGTTCGCTGTCGTGGAGGTCACCTTAGGGCTGCGTTGCCTGGCGGATCAATCAAGCTGCCGGCGCATTTGTTACTGTCAGGTTAATGAATTGCCTAGCCGGATCGGTGGCCTAAAGCAAAAATGCACGATGCCCCTGCATAATTGTCGATTGTGCAAGGCAAATTCGCATGACAGGATCCTGCGATCCTCCAGCGAACTCCAGACTTCACTTGGAAAATCAATAACAAAGCAGGGAGAACGCAATGACTGCGCACGCTCAAGCCTCGGCAACCGAGCATGTACTGGCCGAGGTCCGCAACCAGGTAGGCCACCTGACCCTGAACCGCCCCGCCGGCCTCAATGCCCTGACCCTGGACATGGTCCGTAGCCTGCGCCAGCACCTCGACCAGTGGGCCGAAGACCCGCAAGTGCGCGCTGTGGTGCTGCGCGGCGAAGGCCCCAAGGGCTTTTGTGCCGGGGGCGATATCCGGTCGCTGCACGACAGTTTCAAAGCTGGCGACACGCTGCATGAAACCTTCTTCGTCGAGGAATACGCCCTCGACCTGCTCATCCACCGCTATCGCAAGCCCGTGCTGGTACTGATGGACGGCTTCACACTCGGCGGCGGAATGGGCCTGGCCCAGGGCTGTGATCTGCGCGTGGTCACCGAGCGCAGCCGGCTGGGCATGCCCGAAGTCGGTATCGGCTACTTCCCCGATGTGGGCGGTAGCTACTTCCTGTCACGTATCCCCGGCGAACTGGGCATCTACCTGGGCGTCAGCGGCACCCAGATTCAGGCGGCCGACGCCCTGTACTGCGGCCTGGCCGACTGGTACCTGGCCAGTGACCAGCTCACCGCCCTTGACCAGGGCCTGAACCAACTGAACTTTGGCGACAACCCGCTGAAGGACCTGCAGAACCTGCTGGCCACGCTCGGTACCCAGGCGCTGGAAGATGCCCCACTGGAAAAGCTGCGCCCGGTCATCGACCACTTCTTCGCCCTGCCCAACCTGCAAGCCATCGTCGAGCAATTGCGTGCGGTCAGTATCGGTGACAGCCATGCCTGGGCCGTGGCCGCCGCCGACCAGCTGGAAAGCCGCTCACCGTTGGCCATGGCGGTTACCCTGGAGATGTTGCGCCGCGGTCGCCACCTTGGGCTGGAAGACTGCTTTGCCATGGAGCTGCACCTGGACCGCCAGTGGTTCCGGCACGGCGACATCATCGAAGGCGTGCGCGCCCTGATCATCGACAAGGACAAACAGCCTCGCTGGAACCCGCCGACCCTGGCCGCGCTGCAACCGCAGCGGGTTGACCAATTCTTTGAAGGCCTGTGAGCCCGGGAGTACACAGATGCAAGACCTGGAACTGAGCGAAGAGCAGATCATGATCCGCGACATGGCCCGGGACTTTGCCCGTGGCGAGATCGCCCCGCACGCCCAGGCCTGGGAAAAGGCCGGCTGGATCGATGACGGCGTGGTGCGCAAGATGGGCGAACTGGGCCTGCTGGGCATGGTGGTGCCGGAGGACTTCGGCGGCAGCTATACCGACTACGTCGCCTACGCCCTGGCCGTGGAAGAAATCGCCGCAGGCTGCGGCGCCACCGGGGCGATGATGAGCATTCACAACTCGGTAGGCTGCGGGCCGCTGCTGGCCTACGGTACTGCCGAGCAACAACAGCAATGGCTACCGCGCCTGGCCAGCGGCGATGTCATCGGCTGCTTCTGCCTGACCGAGCCGCAGGCCGGCTCCGAGGCGCACAACCTGCGCACCCGCGCCGAGCTGGTCAACGGCGAGTGGGTAATCAATGGCGCCAAGCAGTTCGTCAGCAACGCCCGCCGCGCCGGCCTGGCCATCGTCTTCGCGGTGACCGACCCAGAGCTGGGCAAGAAGGGCCTCTCGGCGTTTCTGGTGCCCACCGACAACCCGGGTTTCAAGGTCGACCGCAGCGAGCACAAGATGGGCATCCGCGCCTCCGACACCTGCGCGGTCACCTTCGACAACTGCCGCATCCCCGCTGCCAACCTCCTTGGCGAGCGTGGCAAGGGCTTGGCCATCGCCCTGTCCAACCTTGAAGGCGGGCGTATCGGCATCGCCGCCCAGGCGTTGGGCATTGCCCGCGCAGCGTTCGAGGCGGCGCTGGTCTACTCGCGCGACAGGGTGCAATTCGGCAAGCCGATCAACGAGCACCAGAGCATCGCCAACCTGCTGGCCGACATGCAGGTACAGGTAAACGCCGCACGTTTGCTGATCCTGCATGCCGCCCGCCTGCGCAGCGCTGGCAAGCCGTGCCTGTCGGAGGCGTCGCAGGCCAAATTATTCGCTTCGGAAATGGCCGAGCGGGTGTGCTCGATGGCGATCCAGGTGCATGGCGGGTATGGCTATTTGGAGGATTACCCGGTGGAGCGCTATTACCGGGATGCGCGGATTACGCAGATCTATGAGGGGTCGAGCGAGATCCAGCGCATGCTGATTGCACGCGAGCTGAAGCACTACCCGCTGTAGTACGGCGGTCCCCGTCTGTGGGTGCGGCCCAATCGCGACACAAGGCCGCTCCCACAAGGAAGCCGATCTGCGATTCAGCGCCAGTACCGCGAATCATCCACCACCTGCGCATGCCCCTCGAACACCGCTGGCAACTGCTCCTTGAGGTAATCGATCCACGTCCGCACCTTGGCGTCCAGATAATGCCGTGACGGGTACATCGCATACAGCGCACTCTCGCGCAAACGGTACGGCGCCAGCAGCCTGCACAAACGCCCTTGCTCGATCGACTGGCTGGCCGTATAGAACGGTAGCAGGCCGATGCCCATGCCCAACTCACTGGCCACCAGCATGGCGTCGGCAACGTTGGTGGAGAAGTTGTCACTGGGTGCGATCACGCACTGGTCCACCCCCTGGGGGAATACCCAGTCTCCTTCATACATGGGATACGCCATGCGCAGGCAGCGGTGCGCATGCAGGTCCTCGGGTCGCTCAGGCACGCCATGCCGCTCCAGATAGCTGGGCGCCGCGCACGGGATACTGAAGATATTGCCAAGCGGGACGGCAATCAGCTGGGAGTCCGGCAGCGCACCGTCCACGGTGATCACCACGTCATGCCCTTCGGCCAGCGGGTCAGGATTGCGCTGGGACAGCGTCAACTCGATCACCACCTCCGGGCACAGCGCGTTGTAGCCGGCCACCAGCGGCATCAGCAACAGGCCCAGGCCGTGCGGGCAATGCAAGCGCAGATGGCCGCGAGGCGTGAGGTGCGCACCGCGGGCTTCACCCACCGCTTCTTCGGTCAGCAGCATGATCTGCCGCGCACGCTCCAGAAACCGCTCACCCGCCTCGCTCATGCGCAGGCGCCGGGTGGTGCGGTGCAGCAGGCGGGTCTGCAGCTGGTTCTCCAGCTCGGCAACAATACGCGAAACCTGTGCCGCGGAAATATCCAAGGCATTGGCGGCCGCAGCGAAGCTGCCACACTCCACCACACGGGCGAAGGTACGCATGGCATGCAGCATGTCCATGAGGGTGTGCTCCTTGTTCAGTCTTATTCTTGCGTTACAGGCAGGAATCTATCACGGACTGGCCCATTTATTGTGGATGACCAATGAATACATCATTAGTCATACATTCAAGAAATGGAGCCTGTCATGAAACGTTCGATCGCTGTCCTTGCTGTGGCCGCCACCCTCGCCTCGTTCGGTGCCTTTGCCGATGCGGGCAGTACGCAGCCAACCAGCAGCAATTATGAGTACGGCATGCCGCTGGATGTGGCCAAAGTGATCTCCATCACCCCGGCCAGCAACGCTGCCGACTGCCAGGTTGGCACTGCGCACATGGTGTACGTCGACCACCAGGGCCAGAAACGCGAAATAGACTACCGCGAAATGGGCAACTGCTCGCAGCAGTGAGTCAGGCGAGTACCTGGGTGATCCAGCCCACCTGCTGATTGAAATCGTCGATTTTCGCCTGAGGCACCGCATCGCGGGCCCGTTGGAAATTGGCCAGGGTCTGCTGCTTCTGCCGCAGCATGCGCCGCCACTTGACCAGAAATGCCTCGCTTTTCTCCTGCATCAACACCGGGCCGAAGTACAGCTGTTCAGCGCTATACACCACCCTGCCCGGCTCGGCGACGATGATTTCGTAGTCGAAGCGGTTTTCCCGCAGCAGCTCTTCGCTGACGATCCGGTAACCATTGCCCGCCAGCCACTGGCGGAGCTCGCGCTCACCGCCATTGGGCTGCAGTACCAGCCGCGTGACGCCGCCAAGGCGCTGCTTGCCGGCCTCGAGGATCTCGCACATGGTGTCGCCACCCATACCGCAGATGCTGACCACCGAGATGCGGTCTTGCGGTTCGACCGCCGCCAGGCCATCGGCCAGGCGCACGGTTAACCGGTCTTGCAGGCCGTTTCTGCGCACATTGCGCTGCGCCGAGGCAAACGGCGTCTGCGCCACCTCGCCCGCCACCCCGGCCTCGATCACCCCCCGCAGCATCAACGCTACCGGCAGATAACCATGATCCGAGCCGATGTCGGCCAAGCGGGCGCCCTGCGGCACATGTGCAGCCACGCGCTCCAGGCGCCTGGACAAAGTCTGTTCGTTCAAAATGTGCCCCTGGCTTTGCAATGGGGCGCGATTCTGACGGCGAACGCCGCGCATTTCAAACACCTGGGCGCCCTCGACCCGACCCGCCTGCTCGCGTAGGCTTGCCGCTTTCCTTCCGTCGCAAGGCAAAACACACCATGGCACATGCAGACATCATCTACACCCCGGACCCGGACGCCGAGTCGATTTCGTCCGACGTCGCCCAGTTCAACGGCGTGCTGGTCACCACCCAGATTCCGACCCACGCCGATGGCAGCCTGGAGCTGGGCGGCATCGTCGAGCAAAGCGAATGCACCCTGCAGGCGCTGAAAGTAGCGCTGGAAAAGGCCGGCAGCGGCATGGACCGTGTGCTGCACCTGACCATCTACCTGACCGACATGGCCGACCGCGCCGCGTTCAACGAGGTGTACCAGCGTTTCTTCAGCAAGCCATGGCCGGTGCGTGCGGCCGTGGGTGTGGCTTCGTTGGCATTTGAAGGCATGCGCGTAGAAGTGACCGCAATGGCCGCCAAACGCTGAGCTACCTGCAAGGGCCCTATCGCCGGCAAGCCAGCTCCCACCTCGACCGCATCGGCCTCAAGCCCTATGCAATTGCTGTGGGAGCTGGCTTGCCGGCGATAGGGCCGGTAAAAGCAATACACCTCCTGGCACCCCGATGATGCCGCCAGCCCGTTTCGCCGCTACAATGCCCGCCTAAACCGTGGCAGCCCGAAAATATAACGACATGTCCCTTCCAAAGAATCACCTGGAACTGCTCAGCCCTGCCCGTGACGTGGCCATCGCTCGCGAAGCGATCCTGCACGGCGCTGACGCCATCTACATCGGCGGCCCAAGCTTTGGCGCACGCCATAACGCCTGCAACGAAGTGGGCGAGATCGCCGAACTGGTCGAGTTCGCCCGCCGCTACCATGCGCGCGTGTTCACCACCATCAACACCATCCTGCACGACAACGAGCTGGAACCCGCGCGCATGCTGATCCATCAGCTGTACGATGCCGGCGTCGACGCGCTGATCGTGCAAGACCTGGGGGTGATGGAGCTGGACATCCCGCCGATCGAACTGCACGCCAGCACCCAGACCGACATCCGCACCCTGGAACGGGCCAAGTTCCTCGACCAGGCCGGTTTCTCCCAGCTGGTACTGGCCCGTGAGCTGAACCTGCAGCAAATCCGCGCCATCGCCGCCGAAACCGACGCTGCCATCGAGTTCTTCATCCACGGTGCGCTTTGCGTGGCCTTCTCCGGCCAGTGCAACATCTCCCACGCGCAGACTGGCCGAAGCGCCAACCGTGGCGACTGTTCCCAAGCCTGCCGCCTGCCCTACACCCTGAAGGATGACCAGGGTCGCGTGGTTGCGTTCGAGAAGCACCTGCTGTCGATGAAGGACAACAACCAGACCGCCAACCTGGCCGACCTGGTGGATGCTGGCGTGCGCTCGTTCAAGATCGAGGGCCGCTACAAGGACATGGGCTATGTGAAGAACATCACCGCCCACTACCGCAAAGAGCTCGACGCCATCCTCGAAGGCCGCCCGGCATATGCCCGTGCGTCCAGCGGCCGGACTGAACACTTCTTCTTGCCCGACCCGGACAAGACCTTCCACCGCGGCAGCACCGACTATTTCGTGACCGACCGCAAGGTCGACATCGGTGCCTTCGACTCGCCAACCTTCACAGGCCTGCCGGTGGGTGTGGTGGAAAAGGTCGGCAAGCGTGACATGCAAGTGGTGACCGAAGTGCCACTGACCAACGGCGACGGCCTGAATGTGCTGGTCAAACGTGAAGTGGTGGGTTTCCGCGCCAACATCGCCGAACCACGTGGCGAGTTCGAGGAAGACGGCCAGAAGCGCTACCGCTACCGCGTCGAGCCCAACGAAATGCCCGAAGGCCTGCACAAGCTGCGGCCCAACCACCCGCTGTCGCGCAACCTCGACCACAACTGGCAGCAGGCCCTGCAACGCACCTCTTCCGAGCGCCGTGTTGGTGTGGAATGGCATGCTGTACTGCGCGAGCAGCGCTTGATGCTTACCCTCAGCAGTGAGGAAGGCGTCAGCGTGCAGGTGGCCCTGGACGGCCCGTTCGGCGAGGCCAACAAGCCGCAGCAGGCCCTGGACCAGTTGCATGACCTGCTCGGCCAGCTGGGTACCACGATGTACCACGCCAGCAGCATCGAGCTGGACGCGCCGCAGGCGTACTTCATCCCCAACTCGCAGCTCAAGGCCCTGCGCCGGGAAGCCATCGAGGCGCTGACCGAGGCGCGTATCAAGGCGCACCCGCGTGGCGGGCGCAAGGCCGAGACCACGCCGCCACCGGTGTACCCCGAGTCGCACCTTTCCTTCCTGGCCAACGTGTACAACCAGAAGGCCCGCGATTTCTACCATCGCCATGGCGTGCAGCTGATCGACGCGGCCTACGAGGCCCATGAAGAACACGGTGAGGTGCCGGTGATGATCACCAAGCACTGCCTGCGCTTCTCCTTCAACCTGTGCCCCAAGCAGGCCAAGGGCGTGACCGGCGTGCGCACCAAGGTGGCACCGATGCAGCTGATTCAGGGTGATGAAGTGCTGACCCTGAAGTTCGACTGCAAACCGTGCGAAATGCATGTGGTCGGCAAGATGAAAAGCCACATCATCGACCTGCCAACCCCAGGCAGTGCGGTGGCCCAGGTGGTGGGGCACATCAGCCCGGAAGACCTGCTGAAAACCATCGTGCGCGCGCCACACTGACCCTCGAACAGTTCAGTCAGCGTATCTGATGCTTGTGCAGCAAGCGGTAGAAGGTGGGCCGGGAGATCCCCAGCACCTTCGCCGCTACGCTCATGTTATCGCTATGCCGGTTAAGCACATCGCACAAGGCCTGGCGCTCGGCCCGCTGCTTGTATTCCTCTAGCGTGCCCAGCGGCTGCTGCCCTTGGTCCAACGTCTGCAGGCCCAGGTCCTGCGCCTCGATCTGCCGGCCTTCGGCGAGTACCAGGCCGCGGCGCACCCGGTTGGCGAGCTCGCGTACATTGCCCGGCCAGTCATGCCGGCCCATGGCCGCCAGGGCATGGTCGCTGAATGAACGCGGCCGGCGCCCGGTTTCCAGGCTGTAGAAATGGGCAAAATGGCTGGCCAGCATCGACAAGTCACCATGTCGGTCCCGCAGGGGCGCGGTCACCACCTGCAATACGTTCAAGCGGTAATACAGGTCTTCGCGAAAACGCCCCTGTTCGATGGCTCTTTCCAGGTCCACGTGGGTGGCGGCCAAAACCCGCGCATCCACCGGAATCGGCTGGCTGCCGCCCACCCGCTCAATGTGCTTTTCTTGTAGAAAACGCAGCAGATTGGCCTGCAATTCCAGCGGCAAGTCACCAATTTCATCCAGAAACAACGTGCCACCGTGGGCGGCTTCAATGCGCCCGGTCTTGCGCTGATGGGCACCGGTGAAAGCGCCCTTCTCATGGCCGAACAGTTCGGACTGGATCAGGTGCTCGGGGATTGCCCCGCAGTTGATGGCGACGAACGGCTGCTCACTGCGTTGCGACTGCCGGTGCAGGGTGCGGGCCACCAGTTCCTTGCCCGTGCCGCTTTCACCACGGATCAGCACGGGCGACTCGGTGGGTGCCAACTTGCCCAGCAACTTGCGCAACTCGCGGATCGGCCGGCTTTCGCCAAGCAGTTCGTGGGTCGCGTCGTCCACCTTGGCGGCCCCTTTGCCACGCAGGCGCGCCATGCCGAACGCCCGGCCAAGGGTGACCTGCACGCGGGAGACATCGAATGGCAGGGTGTGGAAGTCGAAGAACCATTCGCAGACAAAATCGCCGACGGCCGGCATGCGCAACTGTTCGGCGCTTAACACCGCGATCCATTCGGTGTTACTGCGCTTGATCATGTCCTTGACCGCGTCCGGGTGCCTCAGGTGCGAAGCCTGCAAGCGCAACAAACCCACATCACAAGGGTGATCGAGCGCGGCACCGAGCATGCAACTGTACACATCCCAGCCTGCGCTACTCAGGCCAGGCAACAATTGGTGGCAGTCGTCGCAGGGGTCGACGATGAGCAAACGACGTTGGGCGGCAGGCTGCAGCATGACCGTTCCTTGGCGCCAGTTTTTGGTTTTATGAAGTAAAACAGCAAGTTGTGGCGCCCGTTTAACAGTAGCAACGAAGTTGACGGTGCCCACTACCGTCTGTCTGCTGACGCATTTTTTTACAAAGTGCCACGGGAATTTTCGCACTTTATCGACATCACATGGCGGCGCAGGGAAGAACGGATTCAAGCCTGACAAAAAATTTTACACCTAATGTGTGACTTGCCCACGGACAACGAGCATCAGTACACATAACCCCGCGCTGCACTTCGCGACCATTGAGGCGACTTTAAAGCAACGCGGAATCACTTCGATGTTTGGGACCATAGAGAGACCGAACCATGAACGCCCCGCTCCGTGTCAACGAAGCACTGCTGATTGCCGACCACGCCTTCGAACCTTTCCAGTGCGTAGCCTGGGATGCACCCAACGGTACTGGTGAGCTGAGCCTGGCAGTGATCGACCGGACCAACACCCGCATCGGCAGCAAGCGAGTGTCTTCGAGCATCTACTCCGACCCTGCCCAGTGGGCCAGCCTGATCGAAGAAGTGCGCGCCGAACTGTGCGAAAAAGGTTACGACCTGCAACCGTGGTCGATGCCAAAGTAACATCCCCTTGCAAACCAAGTGCGTGCAATGCCACGCACTTGTTCAAATGCAAAGTTGCTGTTCTGGCAACTTACACTATTGCGACACAATGTCGCATCCAGGCTGTTCAGTCCACCGCTTTGAACTGCTGCAAGTGCTGGTAATCGGCCTGCAGTTGTTCGGCCAGGCGTTGCGCGCGCCCAATACGCACCGCCGCCAACTCCATATCCACCACCAACGTTGTACAGGGCATGGGTTGTAAGGCGTTCCAGTGCTGAAGGCGACCATCGGTAAACACCAGGCAACGTACCGCTTCATCCGGATGGGCGCGCTGGCGCGCCTGTAGCCAATGCCGGGCCTGTTCCAGTGCGGCGATCAGCGGTGTACCACCACCGGCGCCCAGGGCCTGCAGCCAGGGCTGCAAGGCCGCCGAAGCCTTCAGGCCGTGGCGCTGCCACTGCGGTGTGCGCCCGCTGGCGGTCAGCAAGGCCAGGCGGGCGCGCTGGCGGTAGGCCTGGTCGAACAGTGCCGCCAGCAGCCCTTTGGTGTGTGCCAACGCCTGATGGCGGCGGGTGGAGGCCGAAGCGTCGACGATCACCAGCCACAACTCTGCCGGTTTGCCCTGGCGTTGTTGCCAGCACAGGTCCTGGCGTAGCCGTGGCCGCCCTTTGAGCAAGGTCGGCAGCCAGGCCACCCGGCCGCTTGCTGCACTGCACGCGCGGCCACGGCTGGCGCCGTTCTGCTTGCCTGCGCCCGCTTTGGCATCCGCCCCTTTTGCAGGTGACTGGGGGATGCTCAGGGCTTTTTTGCCCAGTTAGGTACCTCGCGGCGTGCGCCGCTGGCCACGGGTTGCGCCGGCAATGCCCCCCAGTCGCCCTGCCCGCCCTGTTCACCCGCGTTGCCAGCGCTTTGCTGGCCGGGCTGCTGCTCAGGCGGCTGCGGCGCCGACGGCGGGTTGGCCTGGGGCGCAACGCGGCGGCGATGGCGCAAGGCGAACTCGGCCACCGCTTCGACATCCACTTCTTCGATGGCCGCACCGCCGCGCCAGGCGCAGTGGGCGCGTGCCGCACGCAACCACACCAGGTCGGCGCGCAACCCGTCGACGCCGGCGGCGTAGCAACGCTCGGTAATCCAGGCCAGCGCCTGGTCATCCAGGGCAATACCGGCCAGGGCATGGCGCGCCGCCTGGCAGCGCTCGCGCAACTGCGCCTGGGCCGCAGCCCATTGCGTGCAGAAAGCCTGCGGGTCACTGTCGAAGGCCAGGCGCCGGCGGATGATCTGCTGACGGGCCTCAGGCTCAGGCAGGCCCTCAAGGGCCACGTTCAGGCCAAAACGGTCGAGCAACTGCGGGCGCAGTTCGCCCTCTTCCGGGTTCATGGTGCCAATCAGCACGAAACGGGCGCTGTGCCGGTGCGAGATGCCGTCGCGCTCGATGCGGTTGGTGCCACTGGCAGCCACATCGAGCAACAGGTCGACCAGCGTGTCGGGCAGCAGGTTGACCTCATCGACATACAGCACGCCACCGTCGGCCTGGGCCAGCACGCCCGGGGAAAACTGCGCCTTGCCCTGCCCCAGCGCGGCATCCAGGTCGAGGGTGCCGACCAGCCGTTCTTCACTGGCGCCCAGTGGCAAGGTGACAAACGGGCCTTCGCCAAGCAGGTCGGCCAGCCCACGGGCCAGGGTGCTCTTGGCCATGCCACGCGGCCCTTCGATCAGCACGCCGCCGATTTTCGGGTCGATGGCGGTCAGGCACAGTGCCAGCTTAAGGTCGTCGGCACCGACCACAGCGGCCAGCGGAAATTGCACGGGTTCACTCATTTCAAGCCTGTTCCTCGCCGTCGAGCAGTTGTTCCTCAAGGGCTTCGCGGTAGTCGCCCGGCGCCTGCCACAGCCCGCGCTGCTGGGCCTCCAGCAGGCGCTCGGTAAGGTCGCGCAGGGCCTCGGGGTTGTGCTCGCGCATGAAATCGCGGGTAGCCGGGTCGAGCACGTAGGCATCGGCCAGCCCTTGGTAATGATGGTCGTCGATCAGGTGCGTGGTGGCATCAAAGGCGAACAGGTTGTCGACCGTCGCCGCCATCTCGAAGGCGCCCTTGTAGCCGTGGCGCTTGACCCCGTCTATCCACTTGGGGTTGAGCGCGCGGGCGCGGATCACCCGGTTCAGCTCTTCCTTGAGGGTACGGATGCGGGGTCGGTCTGCCTGGCTGTGGTCGCCGTGGTAGCTGGCCACCGGCGCCCCGGACAAGGTTTCTGACGCCGCCAGCATGCCACCCTGGAACTGGTAGTAATCGTTCGAATCGAGCAGGTCATGCTCGTGGTTGTCCTGGTTCTGCAGCACCGCCTGCACCGTGGCCAGGCGTTGGGCGAACTGGGCGCGGGCCGGGGTGCCGTCGTCGCTGCCGCCGTAGGCGTAGCCACCATGGTTGAGGTAGACCTCGGCCAGATCGTCGCGGCTGTGCCACAGGCGCCCGTCGATAGCGTTCTGCACCCCGGCGCCATACGCGCCGGGCTTGGCGCCGAACACCCGCCAGCCTGCCTGGCGCGCGGCCTGCTCGGCGTCTACCCCTTGCGCTTGCAGCGTGGCACGCTCGCTGCGTACACGGGCGGCCAACGGGTTGAGATCATCGGGTTCGTCCAGCGCGGCCACCGCCTGCACGGCCGCATCGAACAGGCGGATAAGGTTGCCGAAGGCATCGCGGAAAAAGCCCGAAACGCGCAAGGTCACATCCACCCGCGGGCGGTCGAGCAGGCCCAGCGGCAGTATTTCAAAATCGTCAACGCGCTGGCTGCCGGTCGCCCACACCGGCCGCACGCCCATCAGCGCCATGGCCTGGGCGATGTCGTCGCCGCCAGTACGCATGGTAGCCGTGCCCCACACCGACAGGCCGAGCTGGCGCAGGTGATCGCCGTGGTCCTGCAGGTGGCGCTCGAGGATCAGGCTGGCCGAGGCGAAACCCAGGCGCCAGGCCGTGGTGGTAGGCAGGTTGCGCACGTCCACGGTATAGAAGTTGCGGCCGGTGGGCAGCACGTCGAGGCGCCCACGGCTGGGCGCGCCGCTGGGGCCGGCAGGCACGAATCGCCCGGCCAGCGCCGCCAGCAGGCCACTCATTTCAGCAGCGCCGCAGGCATCCAGGCTGGGCGCCACCGCTTCGCGCAAGGCCTGCACCACGTCGTGCACCGGCTGCCATTCGCTCGGTTCAGGCAACTGCAGGGTGCCGCCCAGCGCTTGCTCGATCACCTGCTGCGCCAAAAGCTCCAGGCGCTCGCGGGTATCGCCACAGGTGCGCCAGGGTTCACTGCTCATGGCCAGAAGCTGCTCAGGGCGTTCGCCCTGCCAGGGGAGCCCAAGCTCACAATCGAGCGGGTCAAAGCCTGGCACCAAGGCCTTGGCCAAGGCCCGCAGCAGGCTGGCATTACCACCACGACCGTCGCCACGCTCGACCCGCAACAGCGCCAGCAGCGTGTCCAGGCGCAGCCGCCCTTCTGGCGATTGGCCAAACACGTGCAGGCCATCGCGAATCTGCGATTCCTTCAGGTCGCACAGATAGGTGTCCAGGCGCGGCAGCCAGACGGAGGCATCGTCCAGCTGCCCTTCCAGTTGCAGCTCACGGTCGATGTGGTTGACCTTGACCAGCTCGAGGATGTCGCGCTGCAACTCGCGTGCACGCCGCGGGTCGAGTAGCTGCGCTTCGTAGAACTCGTCGGCCAGTTGCTCCAGGTGGCGCAACGGGCCGTAGGTTTCGGCGCGGGTCAGCGGCGGCATCAAGTGGTCGATGATCACGGCTTGGGTACGGCGCTTGGCCTGGGCGCCCTCGCCCGGGTCGTTGACAATGAACGGGTAGATGTTCGGCAGCGGGCCAAGCAGCGCGTCCGGCCAGCACTGCGCCGACAAGCCGACGCCCTTGCCGGGCAGCCATTCGAGGTTGCCGTGCTTGCCGACATGGATCACCGCGTCGGCGGCGAACGCGTGGCGCAGCCAGAAGTGAAACGCCAGGTAGCCGTGCGGCGGCACCAGGTCGGGGTCGTGATACACCGCGCTGGGGTCTACCTGGTAGCCCCGGGCGGGCTGGATGCCGACGAAGGTCAGGCCAAAGCGCAAGCCGGCCACCATCAGCCGGCCGCTGCGGTACATCGGGTCCTGCTCGGGCGGCCCCCAGCGCTCCAGCACTGCCTGGCGATTGGCCTCGGGCAAGCGCTCGAAGGCGGCCTGGTAGTCGGCCAGGCTCAGGCTCTGGGCGCAAGGGCGCTGGTCGAGGTGGTCAAGGTCGTTGGTCACGCCGCCGAGCAGCTGGTGAATCAGTTGCGTGCCGCTGCCCGGCAAATCGGCCAGCGGATAGCCTTCGGCCTGCAGCGCCTTGAGAATGTTCAGTGCGGCAGCGGGCGTGTCCAGGCCGACGCCGTTGCCAATGCGGCCATCGCGGGTCGGGTAGTTGGCCATTACCAGGGCCACGCGTTTCTGGGCATTGGGCAGGCGCGCCAGCTCGACCCAGCGGCGGGCCAGCTCGGCGACGAAGTCCATGCGCTCGGGGTGGGCGCGGTAGCACACCACGTCGGACTGGCTGCGCTCGCTGCGCCAGGCCATGTCCTTGAAACTGACCGGGCGGGTAATGATGCGCCCGTCCAGTTCGGGCAAGGCGATGTGCATGGCCAGGTCGCGCGCACCCAGCCCCTGTTCGCTGGCTTCCCAGCCGGGCTGGTTGTCCTGCGCGCAGATGGCCTGCAGCACCGGAATATCACGGCGGAACGGGCGCAGGTTGGGCCGTTCGGGGCTGGACAGGGCAAAACCGGTGGTATTGACCAGCACTTCGGCACCGACTTCGTCCAGCCAGGCTTCAACCTGCTCCAGGCAGGCGCTTTCCTTGAGGCTGGCCACGGCAATCGGCAACGGGTTCAAACCAGCGGCTTGCAGCCGCTGGCAGAACACGTCGATGAACGCGGTGTTGGCCGCCTGCAAGTGGGAGCGGTAGAACAGCAGCGGCGCCACCGGGTAATCCGGGTGCCAGTGCGGGTACCATTCTTCCAGTGCCACACTGCCCTTGGCCGGGTGATACACAGCGGTGCGCGGCAAGGGTTGCGGCTCGTCCCAGGCATAATCGCGGCCCAGCCACTGGTTGGCCAGGCAGTTGTACAGGTTGATGGCATTGGCCTTGCCGCCCTGGCGCAAGTAGTGCCAGAGGCGCTCGGCCTGGTCGCCCGTGACGGTGCCCAGGCGGGTCAGCTCCGGGTCCGGGCGGTCATCACCCGGCACCAGTATCAGCTGCACGCCACGGGCGGCCAGCTCGACCAGTTGCTCGACACCATAGCGCCAGTAGCCGACGCCGCCGTGCAGCGACACCAGGATGACCTTGGCATGGCGCAGCACCTGGTCGACATACAGGTCGACCGAAGCGTGGTTCTGCACCTGCATAGGGTTGGCCAGGCGCAGGCTGGGGAAGCCTTCAGGCAATTGCTCGGCGGTATCGGCGAGCAACGCCAGGTGCGAATCGCCGCTGCAGAGAATCACCAGCTCGGCGGGTGTCTGGCCGAGATCGGCAATACTGTCGTCCGGCACGAAGCCGCCGGGCTGGGTCCGCAGCAGGTGCACGGGTCAGGCGCCCAAGGCCTGGCGCAGGCGCGCTTCCAGCTGGGCAGCGTCCAGTTCCTGGCCGATCAGCACCAGGCGGGTGATGCGCGGCTCGTCGGCACGCCAGGCGCGGTCGAAGTGCTTGTCGAAACGGGTACCCACGCCTTGTACCAGCAGGCGCATCGGCTTGCCCGGGATGGCCGCGAAGCCTTTGGCGCGCAGGATGCCGAACTCCACCACCAGCTGGGTGAGGGCGTCGAGCAGCAGGCTTTCGTCAGCCTCTGGCAGGTCGATGGAAATGGAATCGAAAGCGTCGTGATCATGGTCGTCATGATCATCGCCGTCGTGGTGCGAATCGTGGTGGGTGCGGCGGCCATCGATGTGTGCCTCGGACTCGGCGCCCACGCCCAGCAGCACCTCCAGTGGCAGCTTGCCGCTGCTGGCCTCGACCACCTTGACCGCCGGCGGCAGTTCTTCGGCCACCTCGGCGCGGACCTTGGCCAGGCCTTCGGCGTCTATCAGGTCGGCCTTGTTCAGTACCACCAGGTCGGCGCTGGCCAGCTGATCGGCGAACAGCTCATGCAGTGGCGATTCGTGGTCCAAATTAGGGTCGAGCTTGCGCTGGGCATCGACCTGGTCCGGGTAGGCGGCGAAAGTGCCGGCGGCCACGGCCGGGCTGTCGACCACGGTGATGACTGCGTCGACAGTGCAGGCGTTGCGGATTTCCGGCCACTGGAAGGCTTGCACCAGCGGCTTGGGCAGGGCCAGGCCGCTGGTTTCGATCAGGATGTGGTCCAGGTCGCCGCGGCGAGCCACCAGCTCGCGCATGACCGGGAAGAACTCTTCCTGCACGGTGCAGCACAGGCAGCCGTTGGCCAGTTCATAGACGCGGCCGCTGGCTTCTTCTTCGGTGCAACCGATGCTGCACTGCTTGAGGATTTCGCCGTCGATGCCCAGTTCGCCGAATTCGTTGACGATGACCGCAATGCGGCGGCCCTGGGCGTTGTCGAGCATGTGGCGCAGCAAGGTGGTCTTGCCCGAGCCGAGGAAGCCGGTAACGATGGTAACGGGGAGCTTGGCCAGTGTTTTCATGTCGCATTGCCCTTGGCAGAGTGGCGCGGGCATGCAGGACGACAGCCGCGGGCCAGGCCGGCCGGGCTTGTTCGCCACCGGATCACCCCGCCCGGTTGAAAGTCGAAAACGTTGCGAGGCAGGTCTCCTGGCTTGCACCGTTCCATCCCCCCGTTCAGTTGAACCGCGGGCTGGCGGGATGACGCCTTCCCGCGCGTTGGCGCAGTGGCTGTGTCGATCCGTTGTCGGTGCTTACAGTTGCGGGGGCAGCCGCGGCTTTTACCGCGTTCCCGTCTTAGCTTCGGCCTGGCCGAAGAACCTCGAAGTGGCAAGGCTACGCAGTGGCTGGCGGGTGGTCAACCATTGCTGCGGGGCTTGCCGACAACTCTTGGCAGCACTGCGGTACAGTGGCGACTTTGCCCACTGTCAAGGACGCCCCATGCCCCTCGCCCCCGCCATCCCGGTACTGCGCATCTTCTCGGTCGACAAGGCCAGGGAGTTCTACATGGATTTCCTCGGTTTCAGCCTGGACTGGGAGCACCGCTTCAGCCCGGACCTGCCGTTGTACATGCAGATTCACCGCGATGGCCTGATCCTGCACCTTACCGAGCACCATGGCGATGCCTGCCCCGGCTCTACAGTGTTTGCCCGCCTCGACGACCTGCGGGCGCTGGAGCATGAACTGCAAGGCAAACAGTACGGTTACGCCCGGCCCGAAACAGAGCGCCTGGACTGGGGCCTGCAGATGCAGGTGTGCGACCCGTTCGGCAACCGCCTGCGCTTCTGCCAGCAGATCGATGACGAGGCCAACCTGTGAAGCGCAAGACGTAAGACTGGCTGCGCCTGTGAGATCGAGCGCCGCCCGCGCGGCGCTCGATCTCACAGGCACTGAAACTGCTGCGACGAACACCTTAAACCCCACATCCCACCCCTCGCACACGGCGGGCGGTACTTTACCCGCCCCCAACGGGCCGTTAGGCTACGCACTCCCCCAATACGAGGTATTCGTCCAATGCGCCATTAATGCCGCCGTCCATTCGACGGCCAGTCTTCAGCCTCCGGTTTGCTCCGGAGATGTCGCGGCATTTGTGGAGTTGTGCATGACGAACACGTCGATCCTGACGCTGGACAGCGTCTCCTTGGCCTTGCCTGATGGCCGGCTACTGTTTACCGACCTCAACGAAACCTTCGACCAACAGCGTACCGGCCTGGTCGGGCGCAATGGCGTGGGCAAGAGCCTGCTAGGGCAGGTTCTTGCCGGCCAGCGTGCACCGAGCAGCGGCCTGTGCAGGCGCCGTGGGCCTGTCCATCTGCTGAACCAGCAGGTAATCGAGCGCAGCGCCACACTTGCCGAGCTGGCGCAGGTGGGGGCGGTGGTTGCGGCGCTCGAGCGCATCGAGCAAGGCAGCATCAACCCCCAGGATTTCGACACCGTTGGCGAGCGCTGGGATATCCGCGAGCAATTGCAGATGCACCTGCAGCGCAACGGCCTGGGTCACCTTGACTGGCGCCAGCCCGCACGCAGCCTGAGCGGCGGCCAGGCCATGCGCGTGGCGCTGGCAGGCGCATGGCTCAGCGGTGCCGACTACCTGATCCTCGACGAACCGAGTAACCACCTGGACAGCGACGCCCGTGCCCAGCTGCTGAGCATGATCGAGGGCTGGGACCGAGGTTTGCTGGTAATCAGTCACGACCGCAGCCTGCTGGCGCACATGGCGCGCATTGTCGAACTGTCCAGCCTGGGGTTGCAGGCCTATGGCGGCAACTACAGCTTCTATGCAGCACAAAAAGCCAGCCAGGTGGCGCAAGCCCAGCAGCAACTTGCCCGGCTGAAGCAGGAGCAACAACGCCAGGCCCGTGAATTGCAGCGCCAGCGCGAAGACCTGGAACGCCATCAGGCCCGGGCCGGGCGTCAAGCCAGGCATGCCAACCAGGCCAAGATCCTGGTCGACCGCCAGCAGGAACGTAGCCAGGCCACGGCCGGCAAGCAGCGGCGTGATCATCGCGATGCCCGGCAGGCACTGCTGGGCAAAGTGCATGACGCCGCCCGTGAGGTCGAGCAAGCCACTGCAATTACTTTGCATGCCCCCACGCCCCAGCGTCATGCAGGCCGCGAAGTGTTGGCCCTGCAGGCACTTCGCTTGCCCCATGGCACCCGAAAACCGCTTGACCTGCGCTTGTGCCTGGGCCAGCGGCTGGGTCTGGTCGGCGCCAATGGCAGTGGCAAGTCCACGCTACTAAGGCTGCTGAACGGGGAATTACCGGCATCTCCCGACACTTTGCGCCGCAGTGGCGAAACAGCCCTGCTCGACCAGCACTGCAGCACCCTGGCAGGCCACAGCAGCGTGCTTGAACACCTGCGCCAAGCCAACCCGGTGCTGGCCCAGGGCGAATTGCGCAGCCGCCTGGCACAACTGGGCCTGGATGCGGCCCGTATCGAGCTGCCCAGCAGCCTGCTCAGCGGCGGCGAGCGGATGAAGGCAGCGCTGGCCGCCGTGCTGTACCGCGAGCGGCCACTCGACCTGTTGCTGCTGGATGAGCCCGGCAACCACCTTGACCTGCCGTCACTGGCAGCCCTGGAGCGCATGCTCGGGCAGTTTCGCGGGGCGCTGATAGTGGGGTCCCATGATGCGGTTTTGCTGGAAAACCTGGCCCTGCATGGCTACCTGCACTTGTAGGAGCAGCCTTGTGCTGCGAAAGGGCCGGTACTGGCGACACAATTGCATCCAATGGACCGGCCTCTTCGCAGCACAAGGCTGCTCCTACAACGACCGCGGACCGAGAATAATGCATCGCAGGCTATCAATTCGTGACTGGCCGTTCCCGATCCGCGACGGATGTATTATGGTGGCGTGGTGCGCATATAACAGCAGCCCGAGCGATCGGGCACTTGCAAGACAATGAGGGTGTCATGAGCAACGAAAGCATTAACTGGGACAAGCTGGGTTTCGACTACATCAAAACCGACAAACGCTACCTGTCCGTATGGCGCAATGGCGAGTGGGACAAGGGCACCCTGACCGACGACAACGTGCTGCACATCAGTGAAGGCTCCACGGCCCTGCACTACGGCCAGCAATGCTTCGAAGGCCTCAAGGCCTACCGTTGCAAGGACGGCTCGATCAACCTGTTCCGCCCCGACCAGAACGCCGCCCGCATGCAGCGCAGCTGCGCCCGCCTGCTGATGCCGCACGTGCCGACCGATGTGTTCATCGAAGCGTGCAAGCAAGTGGTCAAGGCCAACGAAAAGTTCGTGCCACCGCACGGCAAAGGCGCCCTGTACCTGCGCCCGTTCGTGATCGGCACCGGTGACAACATTGGCGTGCGCACCGCCCCTGAGTTCATCTTCTCGGTCTTCGCCATTCCGGTTGGCTCGTACTTCAAGGGCGGCATGAAGCCGCACAACTTCCAGATCTCCAGCTTCGACCGCGCCGCCCCACAAGGCACCGGCGCAGCCAAGGTCGGTGGCAACTACGCCGCCAGCCTGCAGCCAGGCGCTGAAGCCAAGAAGGCCAACTTCGCCGACGCCATCTACCTCGATCCGCTGACCCATACCAAGATCGAGGAAGTCGGTTCGGCCAACTTCTTCGGCATCACCGCCAAAAACGAGTTCGTTACCCCGAAATCGGCCTCGGTGCTGCCAGGCATCACCCGTCTGTCGCTGATGGAACTGGCGCAATCGCGCCTGGGCCTGACCGTGATCGAAGGCGATGTCGAAATCAGCAAGCTGGACCGCTTCATCGAAGCCGGCGCTTGCGGTACTGCTGCAGTGATCACCCCGATCGGCGGTATCGAGTACAACGGCAAGCTGCACGTGTTCCACGACCTGGAAAAGGTTGGCCCGGTTACCCAGAAGCTCTACAACGAGCTGACCGGCATCCAGAGCGGTGATGTTGAAGCACCGGCAGGCTGGATCGTCAAGGTCGCCTGAGGCGCATCAGCTGTATGAAAACGGGGGCATGCCAGCGATGGCATGCCCCGTTTTTTTGACAGAGTTGATGACCCTGTGGGAGCGGGCGTGCCCGCGGACACCGGCGCAGCAGGTGCCATCCACCGTGTCGCCTGCTTCGCGGGCTTGCCCGCTCCCACAGGGAACGCGTGAGCATTCGCAATTGGGGCCGGCTACTCATGCCACGCGACGCTGCATCAGCAGATGCCGGGCTTTGTCGAACGCCCAGTTGTATAGCACGGTGTAGGGCAGGATGATCACGAAGAAACCCAGCTCCACCATGAACGCCTGCAGCAGCGAAATATCCAGCATCCACGCCGCCACCGGCAGGCACCACACCACCAGCCCGGCCTCGAAGCCCAGACCGTGCACAAAGCGCGCACCGGCCTTCCAGTGGATGCGTTCAGTCTGCACCCAGCGATCGACCAGCGCGTTGTAGACCATGTTCCACAACATGGCGATCACCGATAGGGTTATTGCCAATGCCCCCGCCGTCGCCAGCGATTTGCCCATCACCCCGGACAACAGCGGTGCGCACAGCAGCACCGCGAATACTTCATAGCCTACGGCGTGTACCAGGCGTTCGGTGAAAGAGACCGTTTTCATTGCAAATTCCATCCATTGCGTGAGTCGTGCTTCCTATTTTCTTTGATAGAACTGATACTCGCGACATAGCTACCATCGGTTTTATCAATACCATGCGCTACTCACCCGAAGCTCTGGTCGCCTTTGTCGAAGCCGCATCGCTGGGTTCGTTTTCTGCGGCGGCACGCAAATTGCGCAAAAGCCAGTCCACGATCAGCATCGCCATCGCCAATTTCGAAGCCGATATCGGCTGCCCGCTGTTTGATCGCGGTGGCCGCCACCCCACGCTGAACGAAGCGGGCCGACAGGTGCTAAGCCATGTCGAAGCGATCCTGGACGCCAGCGCCCAGCTCGATGCCCTGGCGGTCAGGCTGGCGCAAAACGTCGAGGCGCTGGTCTCGGTGGTGATGTCGGACAGCTACAGCGTCACCTTCCAGGGTGCCGTGATGGCCCGCTTCGCCCAGCAGTACCCGCACACCGAATTGCGCTGCGGCCCGGCGGAAGACGCTGATGTGATCGATATGATCCAGCAGGGCCTGGCCCACGTCGGCATTTTGGCCACTCAGCCTAGCTACCCCGCCGACGTTGCCGTGGCGCGCTTGCCCGAGCAGGCGGAGTTCGGTGTGTATGTGGCCAGCGGGCACCCGTTGGCGGGCCTGAAAACGGTGCAAACGCAACACCTTGAAAACGCGCGGCAGCTGTACATCAAGACCTATGCCCCCAGCCTGCACCGCGGCCGCGGCCAGGCCTGGTCGGCACCGGATTACCTCACCCTGCTGGAATTTGCCGTGCGCGGGTTTGGCTGGGCCGAACTGCCCAGGGCGCTGGTGGCGCGGTTTGGCAACGAGCTAGTGGAGTTGCAGATAGCGGGTTACCCGCGCCGGGTGGATATGGATGTGGCGTGGTCAAGCCGGCGGGCGCTTGGGCCGGCGGGGCAATGGCTGGTGCGGCAGATGCTGGGGCAGTAGGTCTTAACCTGCCAGAATCTGGCGCTGCCGCGTAGTCCATCGCGGCACAGGGCCGCTCCTGCAGGGGGGCGCGTTCTCTTGTGGGAGCGACCCCGTAGTGCGCCAGAACACAACAACCAGTACACCCAGCGACAAGCCTTCCCCCCGCCCTGCCCCGTAGCCTGTTACCACGCGCCGCCCCGCCGCGGCACGCACCTAAAGCACAAGAACAAACGTTGGTGACCTATGCAGACAGTAGATCCGATCACCCTTGCGGTTGTCCGGGGTGCGCTGGAGACAGCGCAGCGCGAAATGACCCTGACCCTGGAAAAGACCGGGCGCTCCAGTGTGTTCAACCTGGCCCACGATTACTCCAACTCGCTGTTCGACCACCTGCCGGAGATGATCCTGCAAGGCCAGGACATCCCCATCCACCTGGGCTCGCTGATCCCGGCCATGAAATGCGTGGCCGGGTTCTTCGGCGAAGACATCGCCGAAGGCGACGTGATCTACCACAACGACCCCGCCTACAAGGGCAGCCATATTCTTGACTGCTGCATGTACAAGCCGGTGTATTACCAGGGGGAACTGGTGTTCTGGACCGTGTGCAAAGGCCACCTGACCGACATCGGCGGCCCTGTACCCGCCGGCTACAACCCCGACGCCAAGGAAATCTACGCCGAAGGGCTGCGCATTCCACCGGTCAAGCTGTGGGAAAAGGGCAAGCGCCGCGAAGACGTGATCAACTTCATGCTCACCAACATGCGCGCCCGCCCCTATCAGGAAGGCGACCTCAATGCCCAGTACGGCGCCTGCAAGGTCGGCGAGCGGCACTTGCTGGAGCTGCTGGACAAGTACGGCGTGGCCCAAGTGCGTGCCTGCATTGCCGAGCTGAAGAACATGGCCGACCGGCACATGCGCACGCTGTTGCGCGATGTGCCGGACGGTGACTACAGCGGCACCGCCGTTCTTGAAGATGCCGGCCACGGCCTTGGCGAACTGGCCATCACCGCCCATGTGCAGATACGTGGTGACCAGGCCCACGTGCGTATCGACAGCCCGCCGCAAGTGCCGTACTTCATCAACTCCTACGAGGGCAACTCGGTATCGGGCGTATACCTGGGGCTGATGATGTTCGCCCAGGTGGCACCGCCCTACAACGAAGGCCTGTACCGCTGCGTCACGGTCGATGTCGGGCCCAGGGGAACCCTGTGCAACGCCGAAGAACCGGCGCCCCATGTCAACTGCACCACCACGCCGATGGAAACACTGGCCGATGCCGTGCGCACCGCGCTGGAGCAAGCCTCACCACAGCGGGTAACGGCCTCCTGGGGGCACACCAGCGGCATCAACATCGCCGGCCACGACCCGCGCAACGGCAACAGCGAGTACGTGACGATGGTGCTGGCCTCGATCATTTCCGGTGCCGGTGCCAACCAGGTGATGGATGGCTGGCACGCCTGCGGCCCGCTGTGCTGCTTCGGGGCGCTGATGAGCGGCGACATCGAACTGCTCGAACACGCCTATCCGGTGCTGATCCACCGTTACAGCCTGATGGCCGACAGTGGTGGCGCCGGTGAATTGCGCGGTGGTTCGGGCACCCGCCTGGAGATCGAACCGCTTGACCACGCCATGACTGTGGTCGGCTTCGGCGAGGGCCGCCAGCTGCCCACCGCCGGTGCCGCCGGGGCACGCAATGCCCTGCTCGAACCCAAGCTGGGCCGGCTGATCCACCGCCACGTCGACGGTAGCGAAGACCACTACACGCAAAACCCGATGCTCACCCTGCAACCCGGTGAACGCATCATCAACATCAACCCGGGGGGCGGTGGCTACGGCGACCCGCTGCGCCGCCCGGTCACCGCCGTACTGGAGGATGTGCGCAACGGCCTGGTCTCGCCACAAGGGGCAGCCCTGGAGTACGGCGTGGTCCTCGATGACGATGGCCGCCTCGACGAAACCGCAACCCGCCTTGCCCGCGCCCCGCGCTGCCCGGAGAACCATCATGCGTAATCAATATCGCCTGGGCATCGATGCCGGCGGCACCTTCACCGATTTCATCCTGGCCGACCGCGACGGCGGCGTGCAGCTGTTCAAGGCCCCGTCCACGCCGCAGGATGGCACCTTGGCCATTCGCGCCGGCCTGGCGCAGATCGCCGACGCCACCGGGCGCAGCCCGGCCGAGCTGATCGCCAACTGCGACCTGTGCATCAACGGCACCACGGTGGCCCTCAACGCGCTGATCGAGCGCACCGGGGTCAAGGTGGGCCTGCTGTGCACCGACGGGCACGAGGACAGCCTGGAAATCCGCCTGGGTCACAAGGAGGAAGGCCACCGCTACGACGCTCATTATCCGCCGGCACACATGCTTGCCCCACGCCATCTGCGCCGCCCGGTAGGTGGCCGCATCCTCGGAGATGGACGTGAGCACAGCCCGCTGGACGAGCGCGCCATTCATGACGCCATCGACTACTTCCGTGCCGAAGGCGTGCAGGCCGTGGCCATTTCCTTCCTGTGGTCGGTGCGCAACCCCAGCCACGAGCAGCGGGCCGCCGAGCTGGTACGGGCCGCCCTGCCCGGGGTGTTCGTCTGCACCGGCTGCGAGGTGTTCCCACAGATTCGCGAGTACACCCGCACCTCCACCACCGTGGTCAACGCTTACCTCAGCCCCGTGATGGCGCGCTATGTGGCGCGCATCGACAGCCTGTTCCAGGAGCTTGGCGCGCAGCAGCCAGTGCGATATTTCCAGTCCAACGGTGGCCTGGCGCCCGGGCACCTGATGCGCGAGCGCGCCGTCAATGCAATCAACTCCGGCCCCGCCTCGGCGCCACAGGCGGGCCTGGCGGTGGCGAGGCCGTTCGGTATCGATAACGTCATCACCGTGGACATGGGCGGCACCTCGTTCGACATCACCCTGACCAACGCCGGCCGTACCAACTTCAGCAAGGACGTCGACTTCCTGCGCCAGCGCATCGGCGTGCCGATGATCCAGGTGGAGACCCTGGGCGCCGGCGGCGGCTCCATTGCCCACCTGGACGAGCTCGGCATGCTCCAGGTCGGCCTGCGCAGCGCTGGTGCCATGCCTGGGCCGGTGTGCTATGGCAAAGGGGGTAGCGAACCCACGGTAACCGACGCCAACCTGGCGCTGGGCTACCTGCCCGACGGCGCACTACTGGGCGGCAGCATCCGCCTGAACCGCCAGGCCGCACTGGACGCTATCCGCAGCAAGATCGCCGAACCGTTAGGTATCAGCGTGGAACGCGCAGCATTCGGCATCACCACCCTGGTCAACCTGAACATGGTCAACGGCATTCGCCGCGTGTCCATCGAACGCGGCCACGACCCGCGCGACTTCGCCCTGATCGGCGCTGGTGGCGCAGCGGGCATGCACGTGGTGCGCCTGGCCGAAGAAATCGGCATGCAGACCGTGTTGATCCCCAAGGTGGCCTCAGGCCTGTGCGCGTTCGGCCAGATCCTGTCCGACGTGCGCTACGACCAGCTCACCAGCCTGTCGATGCGGCTGGACGCCGGGCACGTGAACCTGGCGCAGCTCAACCAGGCCCTTGCCGAGCTGCGTCAACAAGGCCTGGCAAACTTGCGTGAAGACGGTTTTGGCGACCAGGCCAGCAGCTGCCACTACACCCTGGAAATGCGCTATCTGGGGCAGATCCATGAGTGCAGCGTGGAGCTGCAGCAGCATGCACTGGATGAAGCGGGCCTGGCCGCACTGATCAGCCGCTTCCACAGCCGCCACCAGACCCTGTACTCGTACAGCGAGCCCGACAGCCCGGTGGAGCTGGTGAACCTGGAGTGTTCGGTAATTGGTCACCTGCCGCGTCCGCCACAGCCCGAGCTGCAGGGACCGGCCCAACCACCCGCGCCTGCCCCGGAAGGTGTCCGCCCGATGCTGTTCAGTGCCGAGGGCGAATGGCAGCCCACGCCGGTGTTCAACGGCAACCGCCTGCTGCCGGGGCAGACCGTGCATGGCCCCTGCGTCATCGAGGAAGACACCACCAACATCGTCCTGCCCCCCGGCTGGCAGGCGCGCCTGGAGCCTTCGGCCACCTACCGGGTGACACGCGGGGCTTGATCAAACGGTCGGCGTGCGCCGATCATGGGCCTGAAGCCGCCCGGCAGCCTTGCGCTGCCGGGCGGTTTGCACAATAACAAGAGCTGCTTGAGTAGCTTGCCTGCAGTTCCTTTTTTCAATGCTGCCCTCTTTGAAAAAGGACCCACCATGCCCACAGAAATCTCGACCCACGGCTGGGCACAGCCGGAACGCCAGGCGCGCTGGGCCGAAGCCATCAGTGAAACCTATTTCCCGTTGAGCCTGGAGTTTGCCAGCGAGCAGCCATTCGATGGCCACCTGCAGCGCTGGAGCACGCCCAGCACGCCACTCAGCCTTTCCCGCCTGCGCTCCAGCCCGCTGGGCTACTCGCGCAGCAAGGCGCACGTTGGCCAGGACCATGAGGCGTTCTACCTGGTGACCGTGCCGCGCAGCAGCGAAGTGCACTTCGAACAGGAAGGCCACCCGCTCAGTTGCAGCCCGGGCGGGTTCATCGTCGAGCGCGGCGATGCGCCTTACCGCTTCCATTACGGCACGCAGAACGACCTGTGGGTGCTCAAGCTGCCCGAGCGGGCACTCAAGGCCAACCTGCTCGGGCACAAGCGCTATACCCGGCATTGCTTCGATGCCAGCCAGGGCCTGGGGCGCATCTTTGTAGAGCAACTGGACCTGTGTGCCCGCCATTTCGACGCCAGCCCGGCCGCTGCCCGGCATTTACTGCTGGAACAGGCTTCGGCCACGCTGCTGCTGGCCCTGCAGCAGGATGAGCGAGTACTGGGCAGTGAAGGCAATAACCTCAGCACCCTGCACCTGACACGGGTCGAGCAGTATGTGCAGCAACATCTGGGCGACCCCGAACTGTCGCCACAAACCATCGCCAGCGTCTGCGGGCTGTCGCTGCGCTACCTGCACAAGCTGTTCGCGATCACACCCTACACCCTTGGCGAGTGGGTGCGCCAACAGCGGCTGGAAGCCGTGCACCGCCAACTGCGCGACCCGCATTGCCACCTGGCCATCGGCGAGTTGGCATTCCGTTGGGGTTTTACCGACCAGGCGCAATTCACCCGGGCGTTTCGCCAGCACTACGGGTGCACGGCGCGAGAAGTCAGGGCTGCGCGATTGCAGTGATTTGCGGGCTCAATCCCCCGCTGCCACATCCACCACCTTCCAGCTGTCATCCGGGTCGAAGCGCTTCATCTCCTTGGCCAGCCTGTCGCCGTGCGGCCCGAGGTCTTTTTCGAACACCTGGCCGTCATGGCTGATCATAAAGCTCATCACCCCGGTGTCGTCGTACCTGGCCGGCCAGGCGACCATGGCGAAGCCACGGCTCATCTGGTTGCCGATCAGGTAGCTGTAGGCGCCACCGGGGGCGGATGGGCCTTGTCCGTCAAGGATGCGGAAGTGGTAGCCATACCAGTCATCGCCAACCACATCCTGGCCGAACAGCGGCCCCAGCGGGCTGACTTGGCCGTCGCCATCGTCGTCCCAGTACAAGCCGTCATGCTTGCCAGGCTCACTGAAGATTTTCTGCGCGTACTCCAGGGCACCGTTGCCGTTGTGGTCCTGGGTGGCGTAGTCCATTTGCGCATCGTGATAGGCCAGCAGCGACTGCAGAACGCCGAGCTCGTTGCGGCCGATGCGCCGGGCGCGGATTTCGGCGCTGCCGGCCTTGAGGTCGAAGCGCCAGCCCTGGCTGCTTTTGGTCAAGGGTATGGGCAAGGTCCAGTGAGCGTTGCCCACCGCCAGGATGGCCTTGCCCTCGCCTGCCCTGTCGATACTGTGCTGCGCGTGATACTGCTGCAGAAACGTGTCCACGTCGCTGCGTTGCACACCGCCACGCGGAATGTAGGTGCGCCAGTCATCACCCAGCAACTGGGCCAGGCGGGCTTCATCAGCCTTCTGCACGCCCAGGGCCGCGACGAAGGACTCCACGGCCTGCTCCGGTGTCGGGAAGGCTTCCTGGGCAGCCGACACGCAAGCCCATGCCAAGCCTGCCGCAAGCAGCACTGCTGCAAAGGCTGAACGTTTCATCGACGGCCTCCTGCGCCGCGACGCATTGGCGCACTGGGCCGGGAGATCTGGTGGCCGGCGGCGCGTGATGCATTGGGCCGCTGGGCAAACGACTGGCTGGTACGACCGCGGTTGGCCTGCAGGCTGGTGCGCGACGGCGAACCCACACCGTCGAAGGCATTGTTACGCGCCCGGCCGGCGCTGTTGGCCGGCCGGTTCTGTGCCACCTGCCGGCCTTGGGCATTGCGTGGTTCCTGGCGACGGTCAGTTGCTCTGGCATTGTCGCCACGGGGTTGCATGCGGTTGCCGATCGAATTGCCGGCCTGCGCCTCGCGCATTTGCTGGCGTGCCTGGCGGTTGTCGGCGGCCGGCCGTTCCATGCCGGCGCGGTCCATCGAGGCCCGGGCCTTGTCCCGGGCCTGCGCCCGCTGGGCGTCGTCGCCACGGAAGGCGGTGCGCTGGGTGGCGCCGTCCAGTTGGCGGCCATACTGCTGGCGGCTGCGCGCATCGCGGTAAGGCACCCCTTCGCGGTTGGCGGCATTGTGCTGCCATTTGTTCTGGTTGTTGGTGATGCGGTTGTTGGCGTTGATGTTGTTGTAACGGTTGACGTCTATGTCGATGTCATTGTTGCCCCAGTCGCAGTCGCCCCACAACGAGGCGACGACCGCCACGCCGGTACCGAAGGCCAGGCCGGCCACCAGCGCGGAACCGGCGTAATACATCGGCGGCGGCGGGTAGTACACGGGCGGCGAGGCCGGGTAGGCCCAGGTACCATAGGTGGTGGTGGGGTTGTAACTGGGCACGTACACCACTTGCGGCTCGGCAGGCTGAATGATGATGGTGGATGGGGCGCTGCTGGAAGCCTGTGTTGCCGGGGCAGCCTGCACCGTCACGTTCTGGTACTGGTTGCTTTGCAGGTTGCCGGCCGCCTGTGCCTGGTGACGCAAGCGCTGTACCGCGCCCATGACATCGTCGGGCTGCGCCAGGAACGCATCACCCAGGCGCTGCACCCACGCCGGGTCCTGGCCCAAAGTCGCCAGCAGCTGCGGGAAGGCGACCAGCGCTTGTACGCTCGGGTCCCACGGCTGCTTCGCGACCTGTTTGACGGCGTCATCGCCCGACGCCTTGGGGTTGGCCTTGGACCAGGTCACAGCTTCGCTCACCTGCCCCGGGTAAGTGGCGGCCATCAATACCTGCGCCAGCAGCGGATCGGGGTACAACGCAACCGGCGCCAGCATCTGGTCCAGCTGCTCTTGAGTGAACACCGGGGTCTTGGCCGCGACCGTGCCGGTTTGCGGAGCTGGGTCGGGGGCTGGTACGTCTTGCGCCAGCGCAGGGCCGGGCGCGGCGTTCAGGCACATCAGCGCCGACAGCAAAGCAAACAATGGCATGCGCATCGCTTATCCCCAACAGGTCAGATCGCGTGGGTTAAGGGTAGCAATGGCGGTGCTTTTGACCAGCGGCGAGCGTGCAAACTTTTAGCACTGATGCTTGCGTCAATAGTGACTATCGAACAAGGCAATTTCTACTGATCGCCCCCGCTAAATAAGCTAGCTCCATCGATTCGAACCTGGCGAATCCCCTGCATTCCGGAGCTGCTCGATGAACACCAAGGCCCGCCTTTTCCTCACTGCCCTGGCCGCTACCAGCATTGCCGTACTGGCTGGCTGTGCCAATCACCCTGAACTGCGCACCTACAGCGCTGAAGAAACCCGCCAACTGCAACTGGAAGCGTTGCAGCGCCGCGGCCTGTCGCTGGACGACTACGAGCAGCAACGCCGGGTGATACAACGTGCCGGCAACCTGCCCGTGGTGACCGAAGCCGCCGACGCAGACCCTTCGACCAAAGGCTGAGCGGGCCAGGCAAAGGTTCCCTCCTTCCACCTGCGCAGGTATCCTCTACCGCTCAACCGCAAGCCTTCCAGGACGGAGACCATGACCAGGCCCTTTCTGTTGCTGAGTGCTGCACTGCTGTTCAGCCCAGTGTTGATGGCCCAGCAGATAAAACGCGAACTGGGCGACTTCGACTTCACACTCGGCACCACACCCTCGCGCAGCATGGCCCAAGGCCTTATCTCACCCAGTGCCGTCGGCGCATTCCACGGTGGTCTCGACTTCAGCCACCCCAGTGGGTGGTACCTGGGCCAGTACGCCCCGAGCATGGGCGTCACCCCCAACTCGACCCTGCGCCTGGACAGCTACCTGGGCTACAAGCACCAATTCGACAACAGCCTGGGCTATGAAGTGGGGTTGATCCATTACAGCCAGCCGACTATTGCAGGCCCCGACAGCTATGCCCTGTACGGTGGCATCTCGCTGTTGGGCAATCGCTTCGGTGGCGCGCTGCGCGACAACCCGGATAACCGCACCGGCACCCTGTTCGCCGACTTCGGCGAACTGCCCCTGTTCGATGTCGACCTCACCGTCAAGCTGGCCCATCATCGCCTGGGCACGCCGTTCACCATTGGCGACGGCAGCCAGGTAAATGCCTTTTCCGACTGGTCGCTGGAACTGTCGCGGCCCTGGCTGGGCATCGACCTTAACCTGATCTACAGCAACTCCAATCTCAGTGGCGGCGGTTGCGATGCCTATTCGGGCATCAACACCTATTGCGACAGTGTGGTCACGCTCAAGGCGCAGCGCAGTTTCTTCTAACGCCGTGGTGCCAGCGCCAGGGCTATACCGCCCAGCACCACCACACACGCGATCAGCAAGCGCAACGACAGCGGTTCGCCAATCAGGACAACACCGCCCAGTGCGGCAATCACAGGCACACTAAGCTGCATGGTCGCTGCTTGCTGCGCACTCACCTGCCTGACCACGCCGTACCACACGGCGTAGCCCGCACCTGAGGCCAGTACGCCGGAGCCCAAGGCATACAACAAACCCAGCAGCGTGAGGTGCGGGCCGGTGCCCAGCAACAGCACCGGTAGCAGCAGGGCCAGGCAAGGCAGGCTGCGGGCAAAATTGCCTGCGGTATCGGCCAGCGGCCTGGGCGAGCCCCTGCCCAGCAACGTGTACACGCCCCAGGCCATACCAGACAGGGCCATCAGCAAGGCACTGGCCAAGGGTGGCGCCGCTGCACCGGGCAACAACAGCACCAACAGGCCGGCAAAAGCAATCAACATGCCCAGCAGCATGCGGGCGGTGATGCGCTCACCTTTGTACCAGGCAAAGCCGAACATGGTGATCTGCACTGCGCCGAACAGCAGCAATGCCCCCGCACCTGCACCCAGCTGCTGGTATGCCGCAGAAAAAAGGAATGCGTAGAGGAACAGGGCCAAGCCACCGCGCCAACTGCCGCCAATGCCAAGCGCAGGTTTACGCAGGCGGATCAACAGCAGCAGAAACAACGCCCCACTGGCCAGGCGCACCACGGTAAACAAAGCCGGGTCGATGGCCCCGTCCTTCAGCGCCAGCCGGCAGAACACCGAGTTGGCGGCGAAGGCCATGAGGCTGAAGAGCGCCGGCCAGAACCAGGCCTTGGCCTTGCGGTCGGTCAGTGTGGTGGTGCCGGTGCTCATGGTGTGGTCACCTCTGAGGGAATATTGTTGTTATAGCGGCCATGCGTGTACCGATATACAACAAAGTGTTTCCAAGGGGCCACCGCCGCATCACTCAGCGCTAAAGCGCTGCCACCGCTTCGATTTCCACCAGCATGCCATCCAGCGCCAGCCGGGGTACCGGGATCAGCGTGCAGGCCGGTTTCATGTGCGGGCCCCAGGCCCTGTCGGCCTCAGCCACCCATTGGCGCAGGCGCGTTTCGGAGTGCTCGACAATCAGCAGTGTCAGCTTGAACACCTGGGCCAGGCTGGCGCCTTTGGACGCCAGGGCCAGTTCAAGGTTGGCCAGCGCCTGGCGGGCCTGTTCGGCGAACAGCGGGGGCAACTGGCCGTTGCTGTCTTCCCCGCCCTGGCCGGCGATGAACAGCAAGCGGCTGTCAGCGCGCACTTCGGCGACATGGGAATAGGCATTGCCACTGGGATCGTACAGGCCTTCAGGGTTGCTCAACTGAAATGCGGTTGATTGGGTCACGACAAGCCCTCACTCGGTTGGAAGAGTGGCGCAGTATCGGACCTTAAGTTAACTCGAGGTCAAGCGCGGGGTAGGACATTTCGCACAATCCATTGCCATGCTTGAACCACGCGTATGTTTGCGCCGCGGCCGTCAGGCAGTAGATTGCAAGACCCGGCATGGAGGCCTGTACGTCACAAGGAAAAGCGCATGAGCAATTATGATTTTCAGCTGGCCTATACCATCAAGCCGCACAACCCTGCCCACGATGAAGCCGATGCCGCGCAGGCACGCCTGCACCTGCGCGAGAAGCTCGGCCTGGACACCGTCGAGCAGATCGAAACCACCCTGCTCGGCATGATCACGCTTAAAAGCACCACCCTCGCAGACCGCAAGCGCGAAGCTGAAAAACTGCTGCACGATTACATCCACGAAGCGCTCAAACAGCTGCGGGTATTGTCGACCGTGAAATTCTACGGCTGCATGATGGTTGATGGGCTGGGCCCAGCCATTCGCTTCCAGATCCTGCCCAAGTGAACATAGACGGCATCAGGCGCCCCCACGCCAGATGCCGGAAGCCCTCATTTCTCCTGCAGGACCGCCCTGCCCTTCACCGCCCGCGGCCCGCGCCAGGCCCAGAACAACAGCCCCGGGAATGGTGCGTAGACGACAAACACAATCCACAGCATCTTGCGCTCGGCGCGCCGGTCACTGCCGATGATGTGCCAGATGGCCCAGATTTCCAGCAGGATGACCAAGGCTGCGATGATGATCCAGATCGTTCCTATTTCCATGAGCGCTCTCCCGTTTGGCATGTAATGCATTGGGTTACCGACAGCGTTGAGGGTTCAGATTGATTTGGCTACCAGTATGGCATTGCGAACCGTTGTAGGAGCGCGACCGCCCTCAATGCTGCGGCGCGTTCTCCAGCGCCGCCTTCAACGCCGCGGCATCGGCAAAAGAATGCTGGCTCACCAGTACACCCTCCCGCAGTTGCAACCACTGCACCTGGCCATCCTGCCCGGAATAACGGCTGGCCACGCGCCCTTCCCGGTCGAGCAGCACCCGGTAGTTGTAATCGCGCATGGCCGGAATGGCGAATAGCTTGCTGATCAGTGCCGGCATGCGCTGGATGTCGGGAACGAACACCGCATCACGCGCTTCCAGGTAGCCCCGGGGCTGCTCGCCCAGCGCCGCTTTGACCAGCTTGGCACCGTCCATGTCGCGGGCTACCAGCAGGATGTGCGTGCGGGTATCGAGGCTGTAGGCCTGGTCGTGCTGGTCGAGCAGCGTCCACGGGGCCAGCTTCTCGCCCGGTTCCAGGGCATTGGCCAGCAGCGGCAGCAGGCTGAACAACAGGGCAATGGCGTACTTCATCAAGGGCGTCCTCAGTGACAGGGGGCAACATGGCGGCAATAGGCCAAGCCAGACAGGTTGCCTGAACACGACCTGAAATACGACACACCCACCCGGAACATTGTCTTTCCTCCGGCCACCCGCCACACTCTGCGAGCCAGCCAGGAAGCGGAGTCCAGAGTGCCCACGCCACGTCAGTTCAGCAAGAAGACCAGCACCAGCAACATGCTGCGGCTGAAATCCACCAGCGCCAATGCCCAGGCCCCCTATCGGGTTGATTTCGTCCTGCTCGAACATTTCTCGATGGCCAGCTTCACCGTGGCCATGGACGTGCTGGTCACGGCCAACCTGCTGCGCGCCGACAGTTTCCAGTTCACCCCGCTGTCGATGGATGGCGACCGGGTGACCAGCGACCTGGGTTTGGAACTGGTGGCCACCGAGCTGTCCGCCGGGGCGCTGAAAGATCTGGACCTGCTGGTGATCTGCGGCGGCTTGCGCACCCCGCTGAAGTACCCTGAACTCGACCGCCTGCTGGACGACTGCGCCGCCCACGGCATGGCCCTGGGCGGCCTGTGGAACGGTGCCTGGTTCCTTGGCCGCGCCGGGGTGCTGGACGACTATGGCTGCAGTATCCACCCCGAGCAGCGCGCCAGCCTGTCCGAGCGCAGCCCGCAAACCCGCATCACCCCTGCCAGCTTCACCCTCGACCGCGACCGCCTCAGCGCCGCCAGCCCCAATGGTGCCATGGAGCTGATGCTGGGCCTGGTACGCCGGCTGTATGGCGACGGGCTGGCCGAAGGCGTGGAGGAAATCCTGTCGTTCTCCGGCGCCCGCTACCGCCAGGTTGGCCCAGGGGCGAAGAAGTCCATGAGCCTGCACCTGCGCACCATCGTCGAGCTGATGGAGAACAACCTGGAGGAAACCCTCAGCCTCGACCAGCTGGCCGCCTACAGCGGGCGCTCGCGCCGGCAGATCGACCGCCTGTTCCAGGCTCAGCTGGGCACCTCGCCACGGCGCTACTACATGGAGCTGCGCATCACCAAAAGCCGCCGGCTGCTGCAGTATTCGGACTTGTCAGTGATGGAAGTGGCAGTGGCCTGCGGGTTTGTTTCTGTGTCGCACTTCAGCAAGTGCTATGCGGCGTACTTCGGCTACCCGCCGTCACGCGAGCAACGGCTGGGCGAGTAAGCGGCGTTCAGGCGCAGATATAGCGCAAGACGGCGTCACTGATCATGGCTTTGTGGCGCAGTTTGACCTGGTCATCAGACAGGTCGATCTGGAAGATCTCGCCAAAGGTGTGGCGGTTCGACACCCGGTAGAAGCAGAACGAGCTCATCAGCATGTGCAGGTCGATCACCTCGATGCCGGCGCGAAACACGCCTTCCTGCACGCCACGGCGCAGGGTGTTGCCCAGGGCTTCGAGCACCAGGCTGCTCATTTCGCGAATCGCCGGCGACTGCTTGACGTACTCGCCATAATGGATGTTTTCGGTGCAGATGATCCGCACGAAATCGACGTTGCGGTCATGGTGATCGAAGGTGAACTCGACCAGCCGGCGGATCGCCTGCTCAGCCGGTAACGACTCCAGGTCCAGGCTTTGCTCGGTTTTGCGGATATCGCCGTACAACTTCACCAGGCATTCGCAGTACAGCTGCTCCTTGCTGCCGAAGTAGTAGTAGATCATGCGTTTGGAGGTAGCGGTGCGCTCGGCGATGGCGTCGACGCGCGCGCCGGCCAGCCCTTGCTGGACGAACTCGTTGATGGCTGCCTGGAGGATGTCCTCGCGTGTTTTCTCGGGGTTGTTCTTGCGCGTTTTGCGCCCCCCTTCAGTTTCAGGCTGGCCAAGGCTCACTACGGAATCACTCATACCCACTCACAGGCGATTTATTGGAATACGGGGGATTATCCGCGAGCGCAGCCATGCAGGGAAGCACGCTGTTGGTCGGGTAGCCATAATGCATTGCGGGTGGCCGGCCTTGATATCGCGCCGTGCAACCCGCTAGCCTGCCTGCCCCTGCCCTGGATGGATCCTGCCTCATGCAACCGCGCGACCTCGCCGCCTATATGTTCCTGGCCATCGCCTGGGGCTTTTCGTTCCTGGTGTTGCTCAAAGTGGTGCATGCCTTTGGCTGGGTGGGCGCGGTCAGCCTGCGGGCACTGATTGCCAGCGGCACCCTGGCGGCCCTCGCAGCCCTGCTGGGCCGCCCACTGCGCCTGCGCCCGCTGCTGTTGCCCTTGCTGGTGGTAGGCGCGACCACGGTGGCCGGGCAACTGATCGGCATGTCGTACGCCACCCCACGCATCGGTACGGCGATGGCGGCGATTTTTGTCGCCACCATTCCGCTGTTCTCGATGCTGATCGGGCGGGTCTGGGGGCTGGAGAAAATAACCCCGCAAGGCCTGGCCGGGCTGCTGCTGGGCATTGCCGGCATCGCCATGTTGGTCGGTTTTCCGGCCCGCGCGGTCGATGACGACTTCATCCACGGCTGCATCGCCTCGCTGCTTGGCGCCATCAGTGCCGCCTACGGCAGCAACTACGCCAGCCTGCATCTGCGCGGCCAGGACCCGTGGACGGTCACCTGCGGCGCGTTCCTGGCTGGCGGGCTGCTGACCCTGCCGCTATTGCTGGTGGTACCGGTGCCCAGCTTGCCACAAGCAGGCGACTGGCTTTACCTGCTGATCAGCGGCGCAGTGATGAGCGCCACCACCTACGTGTTGTACTTCGGCCTGGTGGCACGGATCGGCGCCACCCGTGCCATCAGCGTGGAATTCGTGGTCACGCTGGTGGCGGTACTGGTGGGCGCCTTGTTTCTCAATGAAGCCCTCAGCCTGTTACAGGCGGCGGGTGGCCTGGTGATTCTGCTCGGCTGCATGCTGGTGCTGGGCCTGCTGCCAGCGCGCAAGCGGCGCCTGCCCAGCTAACGCTGGGCGGTGTCGTGCGCTGGTGGCGGCGTCAGGTGCAGCACGCGGTTACGCCCGCCTTCGGCCAACAGGTAGCCGCCCTTGCCGTCCGCCACGATCGACTGCGGCGCCTTGAGGAAGGTCAGCATGGTGTGCTGGACCCCGTCGGCACCGATCAGCAACAAACGTGCGCGGTGAGTGTTGTCTTCGCTGACCCACAGGCCACGCTGGTCACAGAACAGGAAGGTGGGGTTGCGCAGCCCGTCGACCACCACCGGGTCCTTGCCATCATCAGACAGGGCGCGAACCTTGCCATTGGCTTTTTCGGTGTAGAGCAAGCGGCCGTCGTTGCAGCGGGCGAGGCCTTCGGTTTCGGTCAGGCCGGAACGCAGCACATCAAGCTGGCCGCTGGCCCAGTCATAACGCATCAGGCGGCCATTGCCCTTGCGGTCTTCGATGGCATACAGGTGGTTGCCGTCATTCCACAGGCCCTGCACGCTTTCACCGTCGAACAGGTGGGTAACCTGGCCATCGCGGGCCAGGCTCACAGGCGCCTGACCGCCTTCCTGGCTGAACACCCATCCGCCTTGTGCCGCGACCATGCCATCGGGCTTGGAAAGATTGTCGACCACCACGACACGGTCGCCGGTCGCGGTGATCTTGAGGATGCTGCCGCGGCCATCATCCAGCTCGCGGCTGACCAGCAGGCTGCCATCCGCTTGCGGCAAAAGCGATGCGGCCTTGGCCACATCACGATGCAGCACCTCGACATCCCAGCCGGAGGCGGCCTGGACCGGGTAGAAGCTCTGCCATGCAAAGAAACCCAAGGTGGCGGTGAGCACGCCGGTAGTGGCGGTAAGGGCGATGCGGGTGCTGCGCTTGCGCAGGAATTGCGGCATGTAGGGCTCCTTGGAATGCCGGGGATGCTAGCAAGCGAATGTGAAAAAAATGTCGAAGAAGGCAAAGCGTTAAAAAACAAAAGGATATAAAAATAACAAAACAATCTAACGAAACGGAATATAAAAATTGAAAGCCAAACGCCACCTCCTTAGTCTGGGCGCATCGCTTCCCACCCGGTTTCAAGGAGCAAACCCATGTCAATCCGTACCTTCTCCCCGCTTCGTCGCCTGCTGATCGGCGGCCTGCTGGCCAGTGTCGCCAGTGCCCTGCTGCCCTGGTCCGAAGCATTGGCCAACGACGCCAAGACCCTGCGCATCGGTTACCAGAAGTTCAACAGCATCAACATCCTCAAAGGCAGCGGCGCGCTGGAAAAGGCCCTGGCCCCGCAAGGCGTGAAGGTCAGCTGGCACGAATTTGCCGCCGGCCCGCAGTTGCTCGAAGCCCTGAGCACCGGCGCCATCGACCTCGGCCACGCCGCCGACGCACCTTCGGTGTTCGCCCAGGCGGCCGGCAAACCGGTGGTGTACCTGGCCGCCGAGCAGCCTTATCCACGCGGCATCGGCCTGGTGGTACGCGAGCAGGACCATGTGGCCGGGGTGCAGGACCTGAAAGGCAAACGCGTAGCCACCGGCCGCGGCTGGAATGCCCAGTACCTGCTGGCCGTCGCGCTAGAACAGGCCGGCCTGAGTTACCAGGACATCACCCCCGCCTACGTGAACAATGCCGCCGATGCCGTGGCCGCCTTGCAGTCGGGTAGCGTGCAGGCCGTGACCCTGTGGGACCCGTTCCTCGCTGCGGCAGAAAGCCAGCCAGGCCTGAAAAACCTGCGTGACGGCAGCGGCCTGTCCAACAACCGCACCTTCTACCTGTCCACCGCCAGCTATGCCGACCAGCACCGTGCGCTGTTGAAAACCTTCTTTACCGAACTGGGCAAAGTCAGCCAGTGGGCCAACGCCAAGCCTGCAGAGGTCGCCGCACTGCTCGCCCCGCAGCTGGGCATCAACGCCAACGTGCTTGAGGTGGCCAGCGAGCGCCGTAACTACAACGCCGTGGCCATCACCCCGCAGATCGTCGCCGAACAACAAAAACTGGCTGACACCTTCCAGGGCCTGGGCCTGATTCCACACAAGTTGCAGGTGGCCGACGCGGTCTACCCGGCTTCCGTGTTGCCTTGACCGGAGCGCACTGACATGCCCCGCCCGATTCGCTTCAACGCATTCAGCATGAACGCCGCCAGCCATCAGTCCCCCGGCCTGTGGCGCCACCCACGCAATACCAGTGTGGCCTTCAACCGCCTGAGCTACTGGACCGACCTGGCCCGCCTGCTGGAACGCGGCCTGTTTGACGCCCTGTTCATTGCCGATGTGCTGGGCATCTACGACGTCTACCAGGGTGGTCCTGATGCTGCCTTGCGCGGTGGCGTGCAGGTACCGGTGAACGACCCGCTGCTGCTGGTGCCAGCCATGGCCGGCGTCACTGAGCACTTGGGGTTTGGCGTCACCTTTTCGCTCACCTACGAGCACCCCTACCCCTTCGCCCGGCGCATGTCCACACTCGACCACCTGAGCAATGGCCGGGTCGGCTGGAACATCGTCACCGGCTACCTCGACAGCGCCGCCCGCAACCTTGGCCTGGCGCGTCAGCTGGGCCACGACCAGCGCTACGACCTGGCCGAGGAATACCTGCAGGTGCTGTACAAGCTGTGGGAGAAGAGCTGGGACGACGACGCGGTGCTGCTGGAGCGCGACAGCGGGCGCTACATCGAGCCAACCCGGGTGCACCCTATCAACCATGTGGGCGAGCACTTCCAGGTACCAGGCATGCACCTGTGCCAGCCGTCACCGCAGCGCACGCCGGTGCTTTTCCAGGCCGGCGCCTCAGCACGCGGCCAGCAGTTTGCCGCGCGCCACGCCGAATGCGTGTTCATCAGCGGCCCGACCCCCACCGTGTTGCGCCGTTACGCCGACGGCATTCGCCAGGCCAGCGAAGCCGCCGGGCGAGGTCGTGATGAAGTGCTGATCTATGCCCAGGCGTTGTTGATCGTCGCCCCTACAAAGGAAGAGGCCGAGGCCCGCTTCGCCGAGTACCGTCGCTATATTGACCTGGATGCTGCCCTGGCGCTGCTGTCGGGCTGGACCGGCATCGATTTTGGCGGCCTCGACCCCGATGCGCCGATCGAATACGTCGAAAACGACGCCGGCCGCGCCGCCCTGGCCGCGTTCACCGCCGCCGACCCGAACCGCCGCTGGACTGTACGCGAGGCCGCCGAGTTCGTTGGCCTGGGTGGTCGCGGCCCGGTACTGGTAGGCGCTGCCAGCGAGGTCGCCGACCAGCTGGAAAGCTGGCTGGACAAGACCGGCATCGACGGTTTCAACCTGACCTACGCCGTGCAGCCGGACGACCTGGCCAACGTGGTCGAGTTGCTGGTGCCCGAGCTGCAACGCCGCGGCCGCTACCCGTCAGACTACGCCGAAGGCACCCTGCGTCACAAACTGTTCGGCCAAGGCGATCGGCTGCCGGAACAGCACGCCGGACGCCAGGTAGACATTCAGCGATCAAATACCGGGTATTCCAACATTTAATTTGTGGATAGCGCGCGCTCGACCCTATTCTGTTGCCACATCCCCTGCGCCGCACCGGCCGGTGCGGTTCACTGCACGGGGAGAGAACAACAAGTCGAGATTGTCCATGTCGAACCATTCGTACTTCGCCCCCCACGGTGGGCACCCAGCTCAAACCGAGCTGCTGACTGACCGTGCCATGTTCACCGAAGCCTATGCCGTCATCCCCAAGGGCGTGATGCGTGACATCGTCACCAGCCACCTGCCGTTCTGGGACAAGATGCGCATGTGGGTCATCGCCCGCCCGCTGACCGGTTTTGCCGAAACCTTCTCCCAGTACATCGTCGAGCTGGCCCCGGAAGGCGGCAGCGAGCGCCCTGAGCTGGATCCTAACGCCGAAGCCGTGGTGTTCATCGTCGAAGGCGAGCTGGACATCACCGTTGAAGGCAAGCACCACACCCTGGTACCAGGCGGCTACGCCTTCCTGGCCCCGGGCGCCGAGTGGAGCCTGCGCAACAACAGCAAGTCCAACGTCACCTTCCACTGGCTGCGCAAGCACTACCAGAAAGTTGAAGGCCTGGACGTACCGGAGTCGTTCGTCACCCACCGCGACAACGCCACCGTCATCGAGATGCCGGGCACCGAAGGCCGCTGGAAAACCACCCGCTTCGTCGACATGGCCGACATGCGCCACGACATGCACGTGAACATCGTCACCTTCCAGCCGGGCGGCGTGATCCCGTTCGCTGAAACCCACGTGATGGAACACGGCCTGTACGTGCTGGAAGGCAAGGCGGTGTACCGCCTGAACCAGGACTGGGTCGAAGTGGAAGCCGGCGACTTCATGTGGCTGCGCGCCTTCTGCCCGCAAGCCTGCTACGCCGGCGGCCCAGGCAACTTCAGCTACCTGCTGTACAAAGACGTGAACCGTCACGTGCACCTGACGCTGAACCCTAAGCGCTAAGCTCAGGCTGATGCCCGCAAGCCCGCCAACCTGGCGGGCTTTCTGTTTGCCGCGCATACTTAAACATCCATCCCCCGCGCGGTACCAGCCATGAACCGCTGCCTGCTGCTCGCCGCCCTGCTGCTGTGCGCCCCGGCCCTGGCTGCCGATGACTGGAACCTGGCTTATGACCGCGAAGGCATACGCGTGTACCTGCGCGGCGCGGATGACTCGTCCTACCAGCAATTTCGTGGTGTGAGCACCATGAAAGCGAGCGTACGCACCCTCACCGACCTGCAAGAGAACCTGCGCGTAGCCTGCAAATGGCTGTACGCCTGCGACCAGATGCGCCTGCTGGAGGTGGATGGCGCCAATACCTGGGTGTACCTGACCACCAACCTGCCGTGGCCGACGATGCCGCGGGACATTGTGCTGAAAGTAACCAGCGAACGCCTGGACGACGGCACCTTGCTGCGGCGCCTGAGCGCCGAGCCCGACAGGATCCCCAAGGTTGACGGGCTGATCCGGGTTCAGCATCTGAGCGGTGAGTGGCGGATGAAACCACTGGGCGAGCGCGAGACGGAGGTGACCTACCAGTTGCAGGCCGACCCTGCCGGCGATGTGCCCGGCTGGCTGGCCAACCGGTTCGTGGTGGATGCACCGGTGGTAACGTTGCGGACGTTGCGGGCGGTTGCTGAACGCCAGCCTTGAGGTGTCTCGCCGGCAAGCCAGCGCCCACAGGTACAGCGCAAATCTTGCGACTCGCGCAGTCCAAGTGGGAGCTGGCTTGCCAACGATGGGCTGCGCAGCAGCCCCATGGTCCTATGTAGCAGTCGCTGTCTGCGGTTGCGCAGAAGCCTTGGTCCTGCGTCGATAGGCCAGCAACAGGCCCGCATACCACAACGGCATCACGTACAACGCCGTGCGGGTGTCCGGTTCCAGCGCCAGCAGGCACAGCACGAAAATCAGGAACAGCTGCGCCAGCGCGGCGGTGACCTTGCCGCCGGGCAGCTTGAACCTGGACTGCTCATGCGCCTGCGGATTCTGTCGGCGGTAAGCGAAATAGGACAGCAGGATCAGCGACCAGGTAACGATGATCATCACCGCGGAAATGGTCGACACCAGGGTGAACACGGTCATCACTTCCGGGATCACGAACAGCAACGTCAACGCAATCGCCATGCACACCCCGGAAAACACCAGCGCCCGCACCGGCGTCCCCGAGCCGGACAGGCGCCCGAACGCCGTCGGCGCCTGTTGTTGGTGCGACAGGCCGTAGAGCATGCGCGAGCCCGAGTAGACGCCACTGTTGGCCGACGAGGCCGCAGAGGTCAGCACCACGAAGTTGATGATGCCAGCAGCAGCGGGCAACCCGCCAAGCAGGAACAATTCAACGAACGGGCTGCGGTTGGCCGGCACATTGGCCCAAGACACCACACTGATGATGCACACCAGCGAACAGATGTAGAAAAGCAGGATACGCACGGGGATGGTATTGATTGCCTTCGGCAGGGTCTTCTCGGGGTCTTTGGCCTCCGCCGCTGCGGTGCCGATAAGCTCGGTGCCGACGAAGGAGAAGATAGCGATCTGGAACCCGGCGAGGAAGCCAAGGATGCCATGCGGCATGACCACGCCAGGCGCCACCAGGTGGCTGAACGACGCCGTCACCCCGCCCGGCGAGGTATAGGAAGTGGCGACCATCACCAGGCCGGTTACCACCAGCAGCACGATGGCGACGATCTTGATCAGGCCGAACCAGAACTCCACCTCACCAAAGGCCTTCACCGCCAGCATGTTCAGGCCCAGCAACAGGAACATGGTGGCGAAAGCCGGTAGCCAGGTAGGCACATCGGGGTACCAGTACTGCACGAACCCTGCGACCACCACCACGTCGCCCACCGCCGCCACCACCCAGCTGAGCCAGTACGACCAGCTGAGAATGTAACCGGCCCGTGGCCCCAGGTAGTTGTGCACCAGGTCGGCGAACGATTCCATCTGCAGGTTGGCCAGCAGCATCTCGCCCATGGCGCGCATGATGCAGAACACAAAAAAACCGATGATGGCGTAGACGAGGATGATTGAAGTGCCAGACAGCGCAATGATCTTGCCCGAGCCCATGAACAAACCGGTACCAATTGCGCCACTGATCGAAATAAGCTGTATGTGTCGGTTTTCCAGCCGTCGCTTGAGCGCTCGGCCCTCTTGCGGAGCAGCGCTTTGCGCATTGCACGTTTGATGCATAGTCGACCTCTTATTCTTTTTTGGTAAAACTTCAGCGCCCCGCGCCGCACCATTTAATTGGCACTAAGGTGCAAGCTCCCTGTCATTGAAAATGATAAAAGCGCAGGTAATAACGAAAACGCACACTTACGCCCGACGCAACTTCGCAGCGGGCTTTTTTATTGTTTGAAACGCACCTTGGGTGGTGCGCCTTGTACCGTTGCACGAAAACAGTTTCATTCTGCCAGTGGCCCGGGCCAAGCGGAACGCTACAGAATGCGCACAGCCAAAGGGATTTTTTGCACTGTGGAAAGCCTGGGTGGCAGTTTGCGCAATGCGCCTGTCAAAAGGCCTGACCCAGCGGTCACATCTTGTAGGTGGAGAGCAGGATGCTGGTCTCGGTATTCTCGATGTGCGGGATGGAGCGAATGGTGTTCAGCGCCCTGTCGAACGCTTCAAGGGTGTCGGCGCGCAGCTCTGCCATCAGGTCCCAGCGGCCATTGGTGGTGTGAATGGCCACCACGTTGGGGTGCCCACGCAGCGCGTGCTTGACCTCTGCGGCGTGGTGGCCGCTGATGCCGATGCTGGTGATCGCCCGCACGCCCTGGTCCAGCGCATCGGAGCGCAAGCGTACCGTGTAGCCGATGATCACGCCCTGCTCTTCGAGGCGGGTGATGCGGTTTTGCACCGTTGCCCTGGCCACCTTGAGTTTTTTTGCCAAGGTCAGCACGGGGGTACGTGCATTGTCCCGCAACAGCGCAATCAGTTCCCGATCGATAGTGTCCATATGCCTGCCAAATAATCAGATTGCTACTTTGGGGTGGCAGATTGTCTAGAAAGTTGGCGAAACTGGCAACCTGCATTCTTCCTGTTGACGCAACCTTTCATCAAAATGTTCGAGCCGGCGACACTTCGATAATCCTAAGCGCTCACCCTGCAATATCCACAGGGCAGCGCACAATAACAAGGTGCAAGAGCATGACGTATTTCATTGATGTTCCAACCATGTCGGACTTGGTGCACGACATTGGCGTAGCGCCGTTCATAGGTGAACTGGCTGCAGCCATTCGTGAAGACTTCAAACGCTGGCAGGAGTTTGATAAATCCGCACGGGTTGCCAGCCATTCGGAAGTGGGTGTGATCGAACTGATGCCGGTCGCCGACAACAGCCGCTACGCCTTCAAATACGTCAACGGCCACCCGGCCAACACCGCGCGTGACCTGCATACCGTGATGGCCTTCGGCGTATTGGCCGATGTCGAAACCGGCTACCCGGTGTTGCTGTCCGAACTGACCATTGCCACCGCCCTGCGCACTGCGGCTACCTCGCTGATGGCAGCCCAGGCACTGGCCCGACCGAACTCGCGCAAGATGGCGCTGATCGGCAACGGCGCGCAAAGCGAATTCCAGGCGCTGGCCTTCCACAAGCACCTGGGCATCGAAGAAATCGTCGCCTACGACACCGACCCGCTGGCCACCGCCAAGCTGATTGCCAACCTCAAGGAATACAGCGGCCTCACCATTCGCCGGGCCGGCTCGGTGGCCGAAGCGGTGAAAGGCGTGGACATCATCACCACGGTCACTGCCGACAAGGCCTACGCCACCATCATCACCCCAGACATGCTCGAACCCGGCATGCACCTGAATGCCGTGGGGGGTGACTGCCCGGGCAAGACCGAACTGCACGCCGATGTGCTGCGCAACGCCCGGGTGTTCGTCGAGTACGAGCCGCAAACCCGTATAGAAGGTGACATCCAGCAGCTGCCCGCTGACTTCCCGGTGGTTGACCTGTGGCGTGTGCTGCGCGGCGAAACCGAAGGGCGTCAGTCTGACAGCCAGGTCACCGTATTCGACTCGGTAGGCTTCGCCCTGGAGGACTACACCGTACTACGTTACGTACTACAGCAGGCCGAAAAGCGCGGCATGGGCACGAAGATCGACCTGGTGCCATGGGTGGAAGACGACCCGAAAGACCTGTTTAGCCACACCCGCGGCCGCGCTGCCAAAAGCCGCATCCGACGCGTTGCCTAACCCCGCTTCCTACCCGGTACTTCCAGATGGCATTCCCAGCGCGTTCGATTCAAGCACCTGCAGCAGTGGTCATGGTCAGGCCACATGCATTCACCCCCAACCCGGAAACCGCAGCCGACAACTCATTTCAGCGCAGCAACCCCAGCCTCGCCGCACAGGCGCTCGCAGAGGTTGCCCGTGATGAAGTCACCCAGGCCGTCGGCCGCCTCGAGGCCGAAGGCGTGCGCGTACACCTGTTCGACGATTTTGGCGAGCACAACACCCCAGACTCGGTGTTCCCCAACAACTGGTTCTCGACCCACCCCGGAGGACATATCGCGATCTACTCGATGTACTCGCGCAACCGCCGCCGCGAGCGGCGCGCCGATGTGATCGAGATGCTCAAGCATGAGTACCGCGTGCAGGATGTAATCGATTATTCAGGGCTGGAGCAGGACGAGCTGTTCCTCGAAGGGACCGGCGCCATGGTATTCGACCACCTGTCGCGGGTGGCTTACACCGCGCGCTCCAACCGTGCCGACCCGATTGCCCTGGAGCGCTTCAGCACGCACTTCAACTTCGAGCCGATGGTATTCGACACTGCCGACGAGCAAGGCACGCCGATCTACCACACCAACGTACTGATGTGCGTGGCGACCGAGTTTGCACTGGTGGGTTTTGGCACGTTCACCAACAAGGCGCGGGCCGAGGAAGTGCGCATGCGCCTGATCGAATCGGGCCGCGATGTGATTGACCTGAGCAACCAGCAGATCAGCCAGTTTGCCGGCAATGCCATCGAACTGTCCGGGCGTGACGGGCGTATTCTGGCGCTGTCACGCAAGGCCTTCGACAGCCTGACCAGCGAGCAACGCCGGCGCATCGAGCGTTCGGCGCGGCTGGTGCCACTGGACGTGCCGACCATTGAGATGGCCGGCGGCTCGGTGCGCTGCATGATTGCCGGCATTCACCTGTCGCCACGCCTGGCGGCGGCTTGCGCCTGACCATCCACCCTCGGCCGACTCGATCTCCTGTGGGAGCGGCCCTGCCGGGGCGCCCCCACAAAGACCGCGTCAGTTCGTAAGGCCGTGTCAGATCCCGCCGCCCGCCAGCAGTTGCGTCATGACCTCGGCCAACGCCTTGACCATCACATCCGCCGTCGGCCGGTGGACGATGACGATTTCATAGCTGTCGACCTCCGGTAGCCCCTGCCCGGCCCCCAGCACCTGGTGCTCACCCGTGGCCGCCCTTGGTGGCAGCAGGCTGATGCCCATGCCATCGGCAACTGCCGCCTGGATACCGCTGAGGCTGGAACTGGTGAAACTGATGCGCCAGCGCCGGCCCATGCTTTCGATAGCGTTGATCATGTCCTCGCGGTACAAGCCGCGCGGCGGGAAGGTAACCAGCGGGATCGGGTCCAGCTCAAAGGCGGGGGTGCGCGCACTGTCGATCCATTGCAGGCGCTCGGGCCAGCAAGCCACGCCCTCCCGGGTGTTGCGCCGCTGCTTGAGCAGCACCAGGTCGAGTTCACCGTTGTCGTAGGCCTGGCTGAGGTCGCGGCACAGGCCGCTGGTCACTTCCAGTTTCACTTGCGGGTGCAGCCGGCTGAACGCCGACAGCGCATTGGTGGTGCGCCCGCCAACGAAGTCCTCGGGCACGCCCAGGCGTACGGTGGTGCCAACCATCGCCCCGGCCAGGGCTTCGAGCATCTGGTCGTTCAGCGCCAGCATGTGCCGCGCGTAGCCGAGCAAGGTCTGCCCGGCGTCGGTCGGTAGCACATCGCGGTTACCCCGCACCAACAGGCGATGGCCGACCATGTCTTCCAGGCGGCGTACCTTCTGGCTGATGGTCGACTGGGTCGAGTGCAGGCGCGCCGCCGCCGTGGTGAAGCTACCGCAATCGGCCACCACCACAATGGCGCGTAGCAGGTCGAGGTCGAACAGGGCTCTATTCGATTTCACGCTGATGGACATCTTGGTATTCAACTACTGAATGGCAAGACTGCGTTCTATCACGGCTAGTCGCCAAGGGCCACACCTTCACGCCGAGGGTCGGCGCCACCGGACCAGCCATCGCCGCTGCGCTGGATGATCTGCATGCCACTGGTCATGGTCATCGGCGTGACCTCATGGCCCCAGGCTGCCAATTGGCGGATCAGCGACGGGCTGGCCAGCCCGGCTTCCACTTCGGTGCCGGCATTGCGGCTGCCGAAGTTGGGCAGGCCGGCCGCCTGCTGCGGGTCGAGCTGCCAATCCAGCAAGCCGATCAGCGCCTTGTTCACGTAGCCAATGATCTGCGAGCCCCCTGGCGAACCAAGGCTGGCCACAAACTCGCCAGAGGCTCGCGAAAACACCAGCGTCGGCGCCATCGCTGACAGTGGCCGCTTGCCCGGCTGCACCCGATTGGCCACAGGCTTGCCATGCTCCCGGGGGATGAACGAGAAGTCCGTCAGATGGTTGTTGAGCAGGAAGCCCTTGACCATCAGGTGCGAACCGAACGCGGCCTCCACCGAGGTGGTCATGGCCAGTGCCTGACCATTGTCATCCACTGCGCTGAGGTGCGAAGTGGAAATGCGCAAAGGCGAGCGATCGGGTGCCAGGGCCAGGTCGGCGCCTTGCGGCTGGCCAGGGCGAGCGCGCTTCATGCTGTGCTCGCCGATCTGCGCTGCTCGGCGGGCCAGGTAGGCGGGGTCGGTCAGGGCCTTGACCGGGACCGGCACGTAATCACTGTCGGCCAGGTACTGAGCGCGGTCGGCGTAGGCCAGGCGCTCGGCCTCGGCGATCAGGTGCACGGCCAGCGGCGGTGCCTCCAGGCCTGCCAGGGATGCGCTCGCCAGCGGCCGCAGCGCCGCCAGGTCGCGTTGTGGCGTGGCGCGCTGCACGGCTTCAAGCATGCCCAGCGTCTGCAATACCGTCACCCCACCCGACGAGGGCGGCGGCATGCCGCAGATACGCCAGGCTTTGTAGGTGCCGCACACCGGCTCGCGCTCTTTGGCGGTGTACTGCTCAAGGTCCTGCAACGACAGGTAACCGGCATTGGTATGGCTGCGCACCTTGGCCACGATGGCCCCGGCGATTTCACCGGTGTAGAACGCCTGGGGCCCGTGCGCGGCAATCTGCTCGAACGTTTGCGCAAGTTCGGGGTTGCGCAACCTCGTGCCCACCGGCAGCGGCTTGCCGTTTTTATCCAGGAAGTAGCGCGCCATGGCCGGTGACCGCGCGATATACGGGTCGCCCGCCACCAGGGTGTGGAGGCGTTCGGAAACGGGGAAACCGTTACGTGCCAACGCGATGGCCGGGGCAAAGAGTTGCTGCCAAGGCAGCTTGCCGTGCTGCTCGTGAGCCAGTTTCAGCGCGCGCAGTACCCCCGGCACACCCACTGAGCGCCCACCGATCTGCGCCGACCTGAACGGCATCGGTGAACCATTGGCTTGCAAGAACAGTTGTTCCGTTACCTGCGCCGGGGCTGCCTCGCGGCCGTCGAAAGCCTGAACACGTTTGCCGTCCCAGTAGAGGATAAAAGCCCCACCACCGATGCCGCTGGATTGCGGCTCTACCAAGGTCAGCACCATTTGCATGGCGATGGCCGCGTCGATGGCGCTGCCACCGTCACGCAGCATCGCCCGCCCCGCTTCGGTGGCCAGCGGGTTGGCAGCGGCGGCCATATGCCGGCTGGCGTGCACCGGCTGCAGGCCAGAGCGGTAACCGGAGGCCAGTTCGGGTGGCGCGGGCAACACTTGCTCGGCACAGGCCCACCCACTCGCGATCGCCAGGCACAGCGCGCTCATCAGCGGTGTGGAGAACTTCATCGTTTTGCTTCCTGCTTTGTCTATTCAGCAGACCACTGTCGGTCATGCGCAAACTTAACTTCAAGACTTTGTGCGTTTTTTCTAGGATGCAGGCAGGTCAATCAGGAGCCACCCCATGTGTAGATCACTCACAACCATGCTGTTCGCCCTGATCACCAGCCTTGCCGCCCACGCCGAGAACACCACCATGGACAACCGCCTGCACAACGCCGCCCGCCAGGACGACGTGCGCACCCTGCAACAGTTGCTGGCAGAAGGGGCCCGGCTGGAAAGCCGTGATGAGCAAGGGCGCACTGCCCTGCTGGTGGCCACCCACGGCAACCAGGTGGCGGCGGCGCAAGCACTGATCCAGGCCGGTGCCGACGTGAACGCCAAAGACGATATCGATGACAGCCCTTATCTGTATGCCGGCGCCCGAGGCCTGAACGATATCCTGCGGCTGACCCTGAGCCACGGTGCCAACCTCAGGAGCACCAACCGCTACGGGGGGACTGCGTTGATACCGGCGGCCGAGCGTGGGCATGTCGAGACCGTGCAGATGCTGATCGATGCCGGGGTGGACGTGAACCACCTGAACCGCCTGCACTGGACCGCGCTTATGGAGGCAGTGATCCTGGGGGATGGCGGACCGCGGCATGTGGAGATTGTGCGCCGGCTGCTGACGGCGGGGGCGGACCGGCAGATTGCCGACAAGGATGGGGTCACCGCGCTGGAGCATGCGCGCCAGCGAGGGTATCGGGAGATGGAGGCGTTGCTGGCCCAGTAGGCAAGGTTTGCATGACACGGGCTTCGCCCGTGATCGCCGGCAAGCCACACATTGGCCGCATCGTATTCAAGTCATGTGCAGTACCTGTGGGACCTGGCTTGCCGGCGATGGGGCCAGGCCAGGCAGCACAGAACCTCAGCCCACTTCTTCGTACGGCAGCCCCACATAGTTCTCGGCAATGTTCAGCAAGCCCGCCGGGGAGTTCAGGAAGTACTCGCGGTCAGCCTCCTGCATCTTCTGGTCCCAGGCATCCTTGTGGCTGCCGAAGTCATGCAGCAGCTGGGTCATGAACCAGCTGAAACGCTCGCCTTTCCATACCCGGCGCAGGGCCAGCGGCGAATATTGCTGAAGCAGGTCGGTACGACCTTCGCGGTACACCTTGACCAGAATGCGGTAGAGATAGTTGACGTCCGAGGCTGCCAGGTTCAGGCCTTTGGCACCGGTGGGTGGGACGATGTGCGCAGCGTCACCCACCAGGAACAGGTGGCCATACTGCATGGGTTCGACCACCAGGCTGCGCAGCGGCGCAATGCTTTTTTCCAGGGCTGGGCCAGTCACCAGATCGGCCGCTACTTCAGCGGGCAAGCGGGCTTTGAGTTCGTCCCAGAAACGCTCGTCAGACCACGCCTCGACGCGGTCCTGCAAAGGTACCTGCAGGTAGTAGCGGCTGCGTGTCTGCGAACGTTGGCTGCACAACGCGAAGCCTCGTTCGTGGTGGGCATAGATCAGCTCGTGATTGACCGGCGGTGTGTCCGACAGCAGGCCCAGCCAGCCAAATGGATAAACCCGCTCGTACTGCTTCAGCACGCCCTCGGGGATGCTCTGTCGCGAAACGCCATGGAAGCCGTCACAGCCAGCGATATAGTCGCAGTCCACCCGGTGCACGCGGCCATCTTTTTCGAAGGTCAGATACGGCTTCTCGCCCTTAAGCTCATGCGGCTGGACATTGCCGGCGGAATAGATGATCGGTGCACCTGTGGCTTCACGGGCCTGCATCAGGTCACGGGTGACTTCGGTCTGGCCGTACACCATCACCGTCTTGCCACCTGTCAGGGCTTTGAGATCCAGGCGTTGACGGCGCCCGCCAACCAGCAGCTCGACACCTTCGTGCACCAGGCCTTCACGATCCATGCGCTCGGCTACACCTGCTTCGCGCAGCAGATCGACCGTGCCTTGCTCCAGCACACCGGCGCGGATGCGGCCAAGTACATACTCGGGCGTCTGGCGCTCTACGATGACGTTATCGATACCGGCCTTGTGCAGCAGTTGGCCCAGCAGCAGGCCAGACGGGCCTGCGCCAATAATTGCAACCTGAGTTTTCATTGTTGTTGTCTCTGTTCGGACGATGCCGGCCCTGGACTGGCAGTGGGGCGGCATCTGCTGTTAGGGTTTGCCCCTGCATTTTTACTGGCAAAAAATGCCCATTAAGTGTGCTATTCCATGAATAACCTGCACTTTTACAAAAATCGTTCGATTAACGGACAGGCTTGCCCGCATGAAATCCACCCTCCCCGGCGTCCCGTTGTTCAAGCTGTATGGTGAAAACACGGCCTGGCCCGGCACCGACCTGCTGCACTGCGAGTCCATCCCGGCGCGTAGCCGTTTGCACCACTGGGAAATCAAGCCGCATCAGCATGCCGAACTGTTCCAGCTCCTTTACGTACAGCGCGGCCAGGCCCAGGTTGAGGTCGAAGGCGTGCGCAGTGCCCTCGGCGAGGCGGCGATCCAGGTGGTGCCGCCGATGACCGTGCATGGCTTTCGCTTCAGTGCCGATATCCAGGGGTATGTGCTGACCTTTGGCACCGCACTGGTGGCGAACCTGGAACAGCGCCTGGGCGCGCCCCTGACGGTGCTTGCGAAACCGGCGTGTTACCCGCTGGGCCAGGACCGCGTGCACCTGCGCAGCCTGATCAGCACCTTGCAGCAGGAATACCAGGGCAATGCCCCCGCGCGGGCGGCCATGCTCGAAGCGCTGGTGACCGCGCTGATGGTGTGGATCACCCGCCGCCAGCAGCTGGGGCAAGCGCCGCGAAATCGGGATGAGCGTGACCGCCAGTTGTTGGGGCAGTACCTGCGACTGGTCGAAGCGCATTACCGCGAGCACCTGTCGATGGAGGACTTCGCCGCGCGGCTGAATATTCCGAGCCTGCAACTGAACCAGTTGTGCCGGGCGCTGAGTGGGCAGACTGCGCTGCAGGTGCTGCACCAGCGTTTGTTGCTGGAGGCGCGGCGCAACCTGATTTACACGCGGATGAGTATCGGGCAGCTGTCGGACAGCCTGGGGTTCACCGACCCGACGTACTTTGCCCGGTGGTTCAAGCGCTTGAGTGGGCAGACGCCCAATGGCTATCGTCGGGCGGTGCAGCCGGAATGAAATGTGGTTACCTGCACCGGCAACACGCATCTTCAGCCCCTGCTTGACGTATACGTCAACCTGCAGTCAGGATAACCGCATACCCCACGCCGAGCCCCAGCATGAGCACCCAGACCTACAGCATCTCCGACCTGTCCCGCGAGCTGGACATCACCACCCGTGCCATCCGTTTCTATGAGGAGCAGGGCCTGCTGAGCCCCGAACGCCGAGGCCTGGAACGTATCTACACGGCGCGCGACAAGGTCAGCCTGAAGCTCATCCTGCGCGGCAAGCGCATCGGCTTTTCGCTGGCCGAGTGCCGCGAGCTTATCGAGCTGTACGACCCCACCAGCGGCAACCTCAAACAGCTCAACAGCATGCTGGCGAAAATCGCCGAACGGCGCGCCCAGCTGGAACAGCAGATGCTCGACATCCACCAGATGCAGCTGGAACTGGACACCGCCCAGGAGCGCTGTGAACAAGCCCTGGCCGCCACCCTGAACAACAAAGACAACCGCTGAACGCCACAGGAAACCCGCCATGCCCTTGCCCAAAGAAGTCCGTCTGGTCGAAGTAGGCCCCCGCGACGGTTTGCAGAACGAAGCCCAGCCCATCAGCGTTGCCGACAAAGTGCGCCTGGTAGACGACCTCACCGCAGCGGGCCTGGCCTATATCGAGGTGGGCAGTTTCGTCTCGCCCAAGTGGGTGCCACAGATGGCCGGTTCCGCCGAGGTGTTCGCCGGTATCCAGCAGCGCCCCGGTGTGACGTATGCGGCGCTGGCGCCAAACCTGCGCGGCTTCGAGGACGCGCTGGCTGCAGGGGTGAAGGAAGTGGCGGTGTTCGCAGCTGCCTCTGAAGCGTTCTCGCAGCGCAACATCAACTGCTCGATCAGCGACAGCCTCAAGCGCTTCGAACCGATCATGAATGCCGCGCGCAGCCATGGCGTACGCGTGCGCGGCTATGTGTCGTGCGTACTCGGCTGCCCCTATGAAGGCAAGGTCAGCGCCGAACAGGTGGCCCCGGTGGCCCGCGCCCTGCATGACATGGGCTGTTACGAGGTCTCGCTGGGCGACACCATTGGTACAGGTACCGCCGGCGATACCCGGCGCCTCTTCGAGGTGGTTTCGGCCCTGGTACCGCGCGAGCAACTGGCCGGGCACTTCCATGATACCTATGGCCAGGCATTGGCCAACGTCTATGCCAGCCTCCTCGAAGGTATCAATGTGTTCGACAGCTCGGTGGCCGGGCTGGGTGGCTGCCCTTATGCCAAAGGCGCTACCGGCAACATCGCCACGGAAGATGTGGTGTACCTGCTCCAGGGGCTGGGCATTGCTACCGGTATCGACCTGGACCGGCTGATTGCCGCCGGCCAACGCATCAGCGATGTGCTCGGCCGCGGCAATGGGTCGCGGGTAGCGCGGGCGCGCAACGCGCAGTAAGTCATACGGGTGTCACATACGTGTGGGTGAAGTGTTACCGGCCCCACGTTTCACAGCAAAAAATCGGGTAACAGGGAAACAAATCGACAGAATCTCAGGCTGGCTGGCTGGGACCAAAATCGTTAAGCGCCTGTTTTTAAAGGATTTTAAAAAGTTGGCACGCACCCTGCTATATCTTTCGTACAAGAACAAAAAAAATGTGACACCCAATAAAAACAACAGGTAACGGCTCTGACATAACAAGAACAACACGGCAGAGGCGTAGCAAGCAGATCTTTTTGGAGTCGACACGCTTTTCAGGGGTACGCCCCGCGGTCTGGCACAGAACAATAAAACTACCTCAAGGTAGCTACAGCCAGGTTCGGATCAATGATGAAAGCAGGTCAGCGCTCAAAAAAATACGTTTGCTCTTGACCCCGCATGGGGGTCGCTCGCAACACCAAGGCAGGCTGACAAAAACAACAAAAAGCCGGTCTCAATAATAAGAAAAGAGCAAGCAGCAACGCTTTGGGGGGAGCTTCGGCTCCCCTTAGTGCTTCCTGCCCTCCTCCTCTTCCTGCTTTTCCTCACTCTGACCTTCGACCTTCTCTACCAGCAACGGCATCGTCCCCAGCACCAGCAGGGCCAGTACCGTGCTGATCAGCGCCGTGGCTTCGCGGCCCATCCCGGCAGCCGTGCCGATAGCAGCAGTCATCCATAGCCCTGCAGCGGTCGTCAGGCCTTTCACATGGCTGGGGTCCTTGCCGTTACCTTTGAGGATGGTACCCGCACCCAGAAAGCCGATACCGGCAACGATACCCTGGATTACCCTGCTTAGCGCCTGTTCGTCAGCCCCGGCCGTGCTAGGCGCCAACACAAACAGGGCTGCACCCAGCGAGACCAGCATGTGGGTGCGCACCCCGGCAGACTTGCCTTTGTGTTCACGTTCAAAGCCCAACACAGCGCCAAGTATGGCTGCCATCAGCAGGCGCACGAGAATGCGCGTGACTTCGCGCTCATCGGTAACATCGGCGAATTCAGCCTGGATTGCTTGCCAGATGACGTCCATTACAGTTGCCCCCTGCTGAGCTTTGTTTGGCCAGCGCCGGCCTATGCAAGGGTTGACCGCTGTACACAGGGCAAAGTGCCGCTCAGCCTGTTGATGCAGCAACCAGCCCCTCACTGTGGTCCACCCTGTAACCACCAGCAGGAGCACCACACCATGCCCATTGAAATCGACGAAGCCACCCAGCGCTGCACCTTGATCGGCGAAGACCTGCGCATCGAGGGTGATGGCCCCGATGTCGAAATCATCACCGACGAACAACTGCACATGTCGGTGGCCTTGCTCGCAGGCCAACGCGTGCCCATCACCGAAGCCGAGGCCGATGCACTGACCGTGGTGGGTGCGGTGGATAGCCGCAGGCACCTGAAGGCCAGTGTGCCAGGCTCGGTGATCTAAGGCCTGGCGGGGCCAACCGGGTAATCTGATACGGTTTTTATCGCAAAATCTGAGCCTGTGCTGATAACAGCCTCAGGGCCATAGTGCTCATGCCTGATCGAGGCCTGATGAGCACCGAACCATGAATAACAGAATCCCTTTTACAGAGATCGCCGCAGCCCCAGCCAGCCAACAACCGCGACGCATCGACAGCGGCATTCACACCCGCAGCTTTACCGGGCTGTACCGTAGCCTGCGCATCGGTTTTGCCGGGGCCCTGTTCGTGCTGTTTTTTGGCACCGCCTGGCTCAACTGGAACGGCCGCCAAGCCGTGCTGTGGGACTTGGGTGAAAGCAAATTCCACATCTTTGGCGCCACCTTCTGGCCACAGGATTTCATCCTGCTGTCGGCGCTGCTGATCATTTGCGCCTTCGGCCTGTTCGCCATCACCGTGTACGCCGGCCGCGTGTGGTGCGGCTACAGCTGCCCACAAAGCACCTGGACCTGGCTATTCATGTGGTGCGAAAAGGTCATAGAAGGTGACCGCAACCAGCGCATCAAGCTTGCCGCCGCGCCCTGGAGCCTGAACAAACTGGCGCGCCGCACCCTGAAACACAGCCTGTGGCTGGCCATCGGTGTAGTCACCGGGCTGACCTTTGTCGGCTACTTCACGCCAATCCGCCCACTGGCCGCAGAACTGTTCACGTTGCAACTGGGCGGCGTGGCGCTGTTCTGGGTACTGTTCTTCACCGCTGCCACCTACATAAACGCAGGCCTGCTGCGCGAAGCGGTGTGCCTGCACATGTGCCCGTATGCGCGCTTCCAGGCTGTGATGTTCGACAAGGACACCCTGGCGGTTGCCTATGACCCGCGCCGTGGTGAAGCCCGTGGCCCGCGCAAGAAAGGCAGTGACGTTGGCGCGCAAGGCCTGGGCGACTGCATCGACTGCACGCTATGCGTGCAAGTGTGCCCTACCGGCATCGATATCCGCGATGGTTTGCAAATGGCCTGTATCGGATGCGCGGCGTGCATCGACGCCTGCGACGGGGTGATGGACAAGATGGGTTACGCCCGCGGGTTGATCGGTTACAAGTCCGAACACAGTTTGCAGGGCGGCACCACCCACTGGCTGCGCCCGCGCCTGCTGGGCTACGTCGCTGCGCTCGGGGTGATGATCGCAGCACTGGTGGTGGCCTTGCAGATGCGCCCGATGGTTTCGCTGGATGTGATCAAGGACCGCGGCCTGTTCCGGGAAAACGCCCAGGGCCAGATCGAGAACATCTACCTGCTCAAGGTCATCAACAAGACCGAGCGCACCCAGCACTATGCGCTGCGCCTGCTGGACGCTGACGGTTTCACCTTGCAGGGCACCACCGCATTGGTGATCCCGGCCGGCGAAATGAGCGAACTGCCGGTATCGGTCGCGATGCTGGCCGAGCGCCCGGCCAGCAGCTCGCAAACGCTGAGCTTCGAAATCAGCGAGCGCGACGACCCAGCGATTCGCAGCGTGGCCCAAAGCCGCTTCGTCGCACCGATGAACCGCTGATCCCTTACACTGACTCCACCTTGCCTGCCAGGCTTCGACAGAAGGCCAGAATGAAACGCTACGAACGCTTCGCCGACGACATTGCCGAACTGATCCGCTCCGGGGTCCTGGGCCCCGGCCAACGCGTGCCTTCGGTACGCTACGCCAGCCAGACCCACGGGGTCAGCCCGTCCACCGTGTTCCAGGCCTACTACCTGCTGGAGCGGCGCGGGCTGATCCGTGCCCGACCACGCTCGGGCTATTTCGTCAACGCCCACGCCCCGCGCCAGTTCAGCGAGCCGCAGGCATTGCAGCCGGTCAGTGAGTCGACGGACGTGGACGTCAGCGGCCTGGTGTTCTCGATCCTCGACTCGATCAAGGACCCCAACACCATACCGTTCGGCTCAGCCTTCCCCAGCCCCGAACTGTTTCCGCTGCAGCGCCTGTCGCGCTCGCTGGCCAGCGCCAGCCGCAGCATGGACCCGCGCATGGTGGTGACCGACCTGTCGCCCGGCAACCCGCAGCTGCGCCGGCAGATTGCCCTGCGCTACATGGTCGGTGGGCTGATGCTGCCGATGGAAGAGCTGCTGATCACCAACGGTGCACTGGAAGCCTTGAACCTGTGCCTGCAGGCAGTTACCCAACCGGGCGACCTGGTGGCCATCGAGGCCCCCGCCTTCTATGCCTGCCTGCAAGTGCTGGAGCGGCTCAAGCTCAAGGCTGTGGAAATCCCCGTGCACCCGCGCGAAGGTATGGACCTGGGGGTACTGGCACAGACGCTGGAAAAGCACCCGGTAAAGGCCGTGTGGTGCATGACCAATTTCCAGAACCCGGTAGGCGCCAGCATGCCGGAGGCCAAGAAGCAGGCGCTGGTGGAACTGCTGGCGCGTCACCAGGTGCCGTTGATCGAAGACGACGTGTACGCCGAGCTGTACTACTCGCAGCAGGCGCCCAAACCGGCCAAGGCCTTCGACACCCAAGGCCTGGTCATGCACTGCGGCTCGTTCGCCAAAAGCCTGGCACCCGGTTACCGCATCGGCTGGGTGGCGGCCGGGCGCTTTGCGCAGAAGATCGAGCGGCTGAAACTGATGACTTCGCTGTGTGCCTCGATGCCGGCCCAGGCAGCGATAGCCGACTACCTGCAACACGGTGGCTATGACCGCCACCTGCGCAAACTACGCTACGCCCTTGAAGGCCAGCAGGCCAACATGCTGGCCGCCATCGCCCGCCACTTCCCGGCGCAGACACGGGTCAGCCAGCCCTCGGGTGGCTACTTCCTGTGGTTGGAACTGCCCGAGCAGATGGATGCCCTCAAGCTGTTCCACATGGCCCTGGCCCAGGGCATCAGCATCGCCCCGGGGCCGATCTTTTCGCCCACCCGCCGCTTCGGCAACTGCATCCGCCTCAACTACGGCAGCCCCTGGCATGACGGTGCCGAACGGGCCATGGAGACGCTCGGGCGAATCATTCGCTCGTTCTGATCGCTACAAGCCTGAAGGGCGACTATAGTTGCCCGATCCGCTCATGGGGCTTGGGTCATGCAGCCAGATTCGCGTCCATCGATCACCCAACTGCAGGCGCGCGTCGCAGAACTGGAAGCATGCCTGGCAGAACGCGAAGACAGCGCCCATGCACACAACAAGCTGCTCGGTGAACTGCTCGACAACAGCCTCGCCAACGTGTTTGCCGCCGACCGCAAGATGCGTCTGGTGGCCATCAACCGAACGGCTCGCGAAACCTTCCAGCGCCACCGCGGCTTCTTGCCGCAGATCGGCGATTACGTCCCGCAGTTCCTGACCAATCAGCCCGATATCATGAACCGGTTGGCCCCGGTTTGGCCGCGTGTGCTGGCCGGCGAAGCGTTCGTCGATACCGTCACCTTCGGTCCGCCTGATGCGCCGCGCCATTACGAAATCCGCTACCACCCGTTGCGCGATGCGCAGCAGCGGATCCAGGGCGGATACATGTTTGCCTATGACATCACCGAGCGCATCGCCGAACAGCAACGCCTGCACCAGGCCGAGGAGGCTCTGCGCCAGTCGCAGAAAATGGAAGCGGTCGGTCAGTTGACCGGCGGCATCGCCCACGACTTCAACAACCTGCTGGGCAGCCTGCTCGGCGCAGTGGAAATGGCCGAACAGCGCCTGGACCAACAACGCCATGCCGACACCGCCCGCATGCTCGAACTCTGCCGCAGTACTGCCTTGCGCGCCGCTGCGCTGGTAAAGCGCCTGCTGGCCTTCTCGCGCCAGCAGACGCTGTTGCCGCAACCGGTTGACGTGCAATGCCTGGTAGCGGGCATGCAAGACCTGATCGTCAGCTCTATAGGCCAGCACATTGACTTTCACGACCGAACACTGGCCGGGCAATGGTCAATTCACGTCGACCCGCAGCAGCTGGAAAATGCTCTGCTGAACCTGTGCATCAATGCCCGCGATGCCATGCCCCTGGGCGGTACGCTCAGCATCGCTTGTGCAAACAGCGACCTCGCCGTAGCTGAGGCCGGTCACTTGGGCCTGCCTGCGGGGCGGTACTTGCACATTCGCGTTGCCGATACCGGCATGGGTATGTCCAGCACGGTGCGCCAGCGCGCCCTGGACCCTTTCTTCACCACCAAGCCACTCGGTCAAGGTACCGGCTTGGGGTTGTCCATGGTCTATGGCTTTGTCCGCCAGTCCGGCGGGCAGTTGCAGATCGAAAGCGTGCCCGGGCAAGGCACCTGCGTTCACCTGTACTTCCCTCTCGAGGAAAGCATCGCTGCCTGCAGCCAGCCTGTGCCACTCACCACCGGCGTCGAGCTTTCTGCCCCCCGCGTGCAGCGAATCATGCTGGTGGAAGACCAGCCAGCCATGCGCCTTGTGCTTGTCGAAGTACTGACTGAACTGGGCCATGAAGTACAGGCTTTCGACCGTGGCCGCCCGGCGCTTGAGGCTATGCATGCGGGCGTACCTCCGGACTTGCTGATCACGAATGTCGGCCTGCCCGGTGGAATCGACGGATATCAGCTGGCAGAAGCGTTTCAAACGCTTGTGGCCAAAGCGCCCGTTCTGCTGCTTACCGGCTATGACACTGCCGACATCCCGATCAGTGGCCGCCCGGACAGGCGCACCGAGGTGCTGTGCAAACCGTTCAACCTGCAGAGCCTTGGCCAGCGAATTGACCGCCTGCTGGGGATTGCCCCGCCGCAACGTTGACCGCCTATCCGCCTGCGGGTGAACACGTTAAAGTCTGCGCATCCTTTTTCGTCGGACGTCGGCATGCCATTCCGCGACCCGCTCACACTGCGTCAACAAGTCGAAGCCCTGCAACGGCGCAATGCGCTGCTGGAAGCACAGCTCGCCAGCTATCAAGACCAAGATCAGGACTTTTACCGGTCGTTGTTCGACACCATGGACGAAGGCTTTTGCATCATCGAGTTCTTTGACGGCCCACATGGCCCGCTGAGTGACTATGTGCATGTGCTAGCCAATGCGGCCTATGCCAAGCACGCCGGCATCCCCGACGTGGCCGGGCAGAAACTGCGCGAAATGGTGCCTGATGAGGCCGATGACTGGGTGGCCCGCTATGGCGCTGTGCTTCGCACAGGGGAACCGCTGCACTTCGAGCAGGAGCTGGTCGCCACCGGCCATGTGCTGTCGGTGACCACGTTTCGCGTAGAGCCTGCAGAGAAACGCCAGGTAGCCGTGCTGTTCAAGGATGTCACCGAACGCCGGCGTGCAGAGCAGGCCCTGCAGCGCCTCAACGAAGAACTGGAACAACGGGTAAATGCCGCACTGGCGGAGCGACGCTTGTTTGCCGAATTGGTCGATCACAGCGTGGTCAATGTGCATGTGGTGGACAAGGGCCTGCGCTGGCTGGCTGTGAACCGCCAGGCCAAGCATGACTTCCACCTGCTGTACGGAAGGACACCGGAAATCGGCGACTACCTGCCCGGGCTGTTTGAAGACGGAGGCGCTGGCCAGACACCTATTCTGCCAATGTGGCAGCGCGCCCTGGCTGGCGAGCAGTTCATCGAAACTGGCACCTTCGGCAAGCCTCCCATGCTGCGCCATTACGAATTGCGCTTCAACGCCTTGCGCGACTCAAAAGGCGAGATACAAGGCGCGTTTCTGTTTGCTTATGACATCAGTGAACGGGTGCAAGAGCAGGAACGCCTGACCAAGGCCGAAGAAGCGCTGCGTCAGGCACAGAAGATGGAGGCCGTAGGCCAGCTCAGTGGCGGCATTGCCCACGACTTCAATAATCTGCTGGGCGTCATCCTTGGCGCCCAGGAACTGATGCGGCAACGCCTGGACCAGTCTCGCTTCGACGCCCTGGAACCCTTGCTGGAGCTGTCCAGCGGCTCGGCGCAGCGGGCCTCTTCGCTGGTGCACCGGCTGCTGGCGTTCTCTCGCCAGCAGACTCTGCAACCCTGCTCCACACAAGTGGCCACGTTGGTTGCCGGCATGGAGGACCTTCTGCGGCGCACCATCGGCCCTGCCATTAGCCTGAGCAGCCGTTTCGCCAGCCAGCTGTGGCCGACCTTCATCGACCCGCCTCAACTGGAAAGCGCCCTGCTCAACATCTGCATCAACGCCCGCGATGCCATGCCTGCGGATGGTGTGATCGAGATCATTGGCGATAACCTGGTGCTTGACGACGAGCAGGCCCTGGCAGGGGGGCTGCCAGGCGGCGAGTATGTGCGGCTGAGTATCGTCGACAACGGCAAGGGCATGTCGGCTGAAGTGGCCGAGCGCGCAGTCGACCCTTTCTTCACCACCAAACCGATGGGCCAGGGAACCGGGCTGGGTCTGTCCATGACCTACGGCTTCGTGCGTCAGTCGGGTGGGCAATTACGCGTGCTGTCGGTGCTTGGCGAAGGCACCCGCATCGAGCTGCTGCTGCCCCGCCACGACGAGCAACCCAAGGCCCCTGCCGGTAAACCGCAGCGCACGCCTTTGCAAAGAAGCAGCACGGCTGCGAAGCGCATTCTGTTGATCGAAGACCAGACCGCCTTGCGCCTGGTGGTGGGCGAAGTGCTGGAAGAGCTGGGCTATCGGGTGGACGCCTTCGAGAATGGCCCGACCGCCCTCGCCCACCTGCAAAGCGGCGAGCGGCCAGACCTGCTGCTGAGCGATATCGGGCTGCCGGGTGGCCTAAATGGCCGCCAGGTGGCCGAGCGCTGCCGTGTGCGCTACCCAGACCTCAAGGTGCTGTTCATCACCGGTTACGATGAGAGCGCGGCGCTCAGCGACGGCCAGCTGTTGCAGGGTAGCTCGGTGCTGACCAAGCCGTTTGAACTGGACACACTCGCCGAGCGGGTACGTGAGCTGCTGGGGGATTGACGGGCGCGCTCAGCGCCCGCCGCTCAGGTCAATGAAACTGCCGGTGGAATAGGACGCTTTGTCCGAGAGCAGCCAGAGAATGGCTTCGGCCACTTCCTCGGGGCGCCCGCCGCGCCCCATGGGCAAACCGGGCTCAAGCTTGCTGACCCGGTCGGGGTCGCCGGACAAGGCATGGAACCCTGTGTGGATGTAGCCCGGGCGTACGCCATTGACCCGCACGCCCTCGCCTGCCACTTCTTTTGCCAGGCCGATGGTGAAGGTGTCGAGCGCGCCCTTGGAGGCGGCATAGTCGACATATTCGTTGGGCGAGCCCAGGCGCGCAGCCATCGATGACACGTTGACAATGGCCCCGCCGTGCCCACCATGCCGATGCGCCATGCGCAACAAGGCGTGCCTGGCGCAGAGCATGGGGCCGACGACATTGGTTTTCATGATCTTCAGCAGGCGGAACTCGGACATTTCCTCGACACGGCTCTGCTGGCCGATGGTGCCGGCGTTGTTGACCAGTGCGGTGACCGGGCCGAGCTCTTCGTCGACGCGCCGAAACAGGTGGATGATCTCATCCTCGACGCTGACGTCGGCGCGCACGGCGATAGCCTCGGCGCCCAGGGCGCGGACCTGGCCGAGGAGGGTTTCGGCGGCCTGGTCGTCGGCGTGGTAGTTGATGCAGATGCGGTAGCCCTCGCGGGCCGCCAACAGCGCCGTGGCGGCACCGATACCGCGGCTGCCGCCGGTGATGACGATGACGTTCTCCATGATTATGCCAATCGCTTGGGAAAGGGAGGATCGACAATAGGCGAAAAGGCTACAGATGGGAATGACCGAGGTCAGCTCACACAACCGTGACCGTGTGATTTAGCTCAATGCCCCGCCGATGCCGGCCCGGCCTTGGCAGTGAACGGTGGCTTGGCGAACCACACCAGCAGGATCAACCCGGCAAACACCCAGGTCATCAGGGTGAAGTAGTCCACTGTCGACATCATGTAAGCCTGCCCGTTGAGTATCTGCTCCAGCTGCGCATAACTCTGCGGGCTGGCCCCGCCCAACTGCTCAAGCGTATGCCGCGTCGCCGGGTCGAACTGGCTGATGTTTTCGCTGAGATAAGCATGATGCTGGTCCGCCCGGCGAATCCAGATCCACGTCGTCAACGACGCCGCAAAACTCCCGCCCAAGGTACGCAGGAAGGTCGCAAGCCCCGAACCGTCGGCAATCTGGTGCGGCGGCAGGTCGGACAGCAGGATGCTCAAGGTCGGCATGAAGAACAACGCCACGCCAATGCCCATGAACAGCTGCACCAAGGCCACATGCTGGAAGTCCACCTCGCTGGTGAACCCGGCACGCATGTAGCAACTGGTGCCGATCGCCAGGAACGCCAGCCCCGCCAGCACACGCAGATCGAAGCGGTGCGCGTACTTGCCCACGAACGGCGACATGATCACCGGCAGCAAGCCGATCGGCGCCACCGCCAAGCCCGCCCAGGTGGCGGTGTAGCCCATCTGCGTCTGCAACCATTGCGGCAGGATGAGGTTGATACCGAAGAACCCCGCATAACCGCCGACCAGCACGATGGTGCCGACGCGGAAGTTGCGGTGCACGAACAGGCGCAGGTTGACCACCGGGTGGCGGTCGGTCAGTTCCCAGATCACGAACACCGCCAGGAACACCACCGAAATCAGGCTACCGATAATGATGAACGACGACTCGAACCAGTCCAGGTCGTTGCCTTTGTCGAGCACGACCTGCAACGCCCCGACACCGACAATCAGCGTCAGCAAGCCGATGTAGTCCATCGGCTGGCGGCTGGTGACCACAGGCCGGGTACGCATCTGCTGGCGCACCACAGCGGCGGCAAACAGGCCAATGGGCACGTTGATGAAGAAGATCCACGGCCAACTGTAACTGTCGGTGATCCAGCCCCCCAGGATCGGCCCGGCAATGGGCGCCACCACCGTGACCATCGCCAGCAGCGCCAGGGCCATCCCCCGCTTGGCCGGGGGATAGACGGCAATCAGCAAGGTCTGGGTCATCGGGTACAACGGCCCGGCGACCACGCCCTGCAATATGCGGAAACCTACCAGTTCGGGCATCGACTGGGCGATACCGCACAGGAACGACGCCAGCACGAACAACAACGTGGCCCAGATGAACAGTTTCACTTCGCCAAACCGCCGGCTGAGCCAGCCAGTCAACGGCAAGGCGATGGCATTGCTCACCGCGAACGAGGTAATGACCCAGGTGCCCTGCTCGTAACTCACCCCCAGGTTGCCGGAAATGGTCGGCAATGCCACGTTGGCGATGGTGGTGTCGAGCACCTGCATGAACGTCGCCAGCGACAGCCCGATGGTGGTCAGCAGCAGGCTCGGCGGCGTGAACTGGGCAGCGGCGTTGTCGCTCATCGCTGGGCCGTCTTGCCGGTTGCGCTGTTGTCGTGGATCAACCGGGCGATCAGGTTGTCGGCCTCGACCAACTGACGGTCATACACCTGGGTGGTGTAGCTGGCCTGCTGTGGGGGCTGCTGGGCCAGGGCCGGGCCGCTCTGGTCATGCAGGTCGACTTCTACTACGCTGGACAGGCCAATACGCAGTGGGTGGTCCTTGAGCTGATCGGGGCTCAGGTGAATACGCACGGGGACGCGCTGGACGATCTTGATCCAGTTGCCGGTGGCATTCTGTGCCGGCAACAGGGCGAAGGCACTGCCGGTACCAGCACCAAGGCTGTCGACCGTGCCGCTGTACTTGACCTCGCTGCCGTAGAGGTCGGCGCTGATCTGCACCGGCTGGCCGATGCGCATCTCACGCAGCTGGGTTTCCTTGAAGTTGGCGTCGATCCACACCTGGTCCAACGGGATCACCGCCATGGTCGCGGTGCCTGGCTGCAGGCGCTGGCCCAGTTGCACAGTACGTTTGGCAACGTAACCGGTAACCGGCGCCACCAGGGTGGTGCGAGCGTGGTCGAGGTAAGCCTGGCGCAGGTCGGCGGCGGCGGCCATGACCTCGGGGTGCGAGGAAACCACGGTGTCGTCGACCAGCGCGCTGCTGGTACTGAGCTGCTGACGTGCGCTGTTGACAGCGGCCTGGGCGACACTCAGGTCATCGCGGGCGTGGGACAGCTCTTCTGCAGCAATCGCCCCGCTATCGGCCAGCACCTTGCGCCGGTTGAAGTCCTGCTGGGCTTTGCGCAGTTCGGCCTGGCGGGTTTCCAGCTGGGCCTTGAGCGAGTCGACATTGCTGTACAGCCCGCGCACCTGACGCACGCTGCGTGCCAGCTTGGCTTCGGCAGACTGCAAGGCCACCTCGCTGTCGGCCGGGTCGAATTGCAGCAACACCTGGCCGGCATGGACCAGGTCGCCGTCATCGGCACCGATGCTGGTGACGGTGCCGGTCACTAGCGGGGTGATCTCCACCACGTTGCCGTTGACGTAGGCATCGTCGGTGCTTTCGTGCCAGCGCCCCACCAGGCTGTACCAGGCCCAGGTGCATGCACCGGCAAGTACCAGCAACAGCAGCAGGCCAAGCAGCCAGGCCTTGCGCTTGCGCGACGGCTCGGGCGCGGCGGAGGGAGTCGGGGTATCTGCGGAGGTAGCCATGACAATACCTTGGATAATTCGTGACAGGGTTCAACGGTCGCCAAAGCGGCGGATCGTCAACGGGTCGCCAGCACCGAGCAGGACCTTGGCCAGCAGGCCTTCCAGGGCCTTGAGCTCATCAGGCGCCAGCACGCCGCACAACTCGTTCATGGCGGCAGCGCCAATTTCCGGGAGGCGGTCGGCCAGGCGCTGGCCATCGGCGGTGAGCGCCAGGCGCACGAGGCGGCGGTCGTCGGCGCAGCGGTTGCGCACAATCAGCTCCTTCTGCTCTAGCCGGTCCAGCATGCGGGTCATCGAACCGCTGTCCAGGCCCAGGTAGCGGCACAGCTCGGCCGGGGTATCCACCTGGTACTGGGTGACGATGATCAGCACCTTGAACTGCGCGGCGGTGACGCCCTCTGATTCGAGGTGCCAGTCGAGAATGCGGTCCTTCAGGATCGCCGCACGGCCAAGGAGCATGCCGATGGCGCAGGTCTGGAAGTTTTCGGGGGAGAAGTGGGCCATCGGAGGCTGCTCGGGCAATTGTGTGAAAATATTACTGCCTAGGCAGTGAATGTCAAAGCTTTGATTAGCTAGCTATGGAAAATTTCATGCTTTATGCCTGAAATGCGGCCCTTTGTAGGAGTGGCCTTGTGCCGCGATGGGGCGCGAAGCGGCCCCAGTTTTGTGCCAGGGCAGCAATTTTTGGGGCCGCCTTGCGGCCCATCGCGGCACAAGGCCGCTCCTACAAGGGCCTGCGTCAGGGCGGTTATTGCGCCCGCAGGCCCAGCGCCTCAACCGCCCCGCAGGCAATCGCCATGCCCACCAGCTCTGCCAGGCTGCCCGCCTGCAGCCGCTTCATCACCCGGCCGCGGTAAAGGTCGACGGTCTTCACACTGATGCCCAGTTGCTCAGCAATCTCGCGGTTGCTCAACCCTTGGGCCAACGGCACGAAAACGTCGCGCTCACGCGGCGTCAGGCCGTCGATACGCACTTGCACCAAGGCCAGCGCCTGGTCGCCCTGCCGCGCCCGCCCGGCGTGCTCCAGCGCCGCCTGCACGCTGTCGAGCAGCAACTGGTCGTTGTAAGGCTTTTCGATGAAATCACAGGCGCCAGCCTTGAATGCCCGCACCACGATCGGCACATCGGCATGGCCGCTGACGAAGATCACCGGCAGCGCCAAGCCGCGCTCGCGCATCGCCTGCTGCACGGCCAACCCGCCCAGCCCCGGCATACGCACATCCAGCAGCACACAGGCGGGCCCATCGTCGACGCATGCATCGAGAAACGCTTGCCCGCTGGCGAACGGCAAGGCTTGCAGGCCCACCGACTGTAACAGCCAGACTGTCGAGTCGCGCATACCCTGGTCGTCATCAACCACATAAACTTTTGCTTGCACCACCGCCCCCTTTACGCCCTGCTGACTGCCAGCCGGCAGCACAGTACCAAACCGCCGTTATCACCCGCGCGCGCCCACAGGCTGCCGCCAAAGCCTTCGATCAGGCTGCGGCTCATGCTTAAACCCAGGCCCAGGCCATCGGCCTTGCTGGTGGTGAACGGTGTGAAGATTTCATCCAGGCGCTCGGGCGCTACACCCGGGCCCTGGTCGGCCACCTCGACCAGCACACCATCGCCGTCCCGCGCGGCGCCGAGCAGGATACGTGACGGCTGGTCGCCGTGCAGCTCACGGTTGGCATCGATGGCATTGCGCAGCAGGTTAAGCAGCACCTGTTCCAGCAATACCCGGTCGGCATACACCGAAGGCAGCTGCGCACTGACGCGCAGCTCGACCAGCACCTGGTCGCGCGCGGCCTCCCAGGCGCACAGCCGCATGGCTTCGCCGGCCACTTCGGCCACGTCCAGCGCCTGCAGGCGCCGTGGCCCTTTGCGCAGGAAGGCGCGCAGGCGGCGGATCACTTCAGCGGCGTGGGTGGCCTGCTCGCGGATACGCAGCAGGCCCTGCCCTACCCGCTCGCGGGCCTGGGGATCACCCTCCAGGCCCTGCAGGTAACGCTGACTGGCGTTGGCGTAGTTGACCACCGCCGCCAGCGGCTGGTTGATCTCGTGGGCAATGCCTGAAGCCAGCTCGCCGAGGGTGGCCAACCGTGCACTGTGCGCCAGGCTTTCCTGGGCTTCGATGCGCAAGGTGATGTCGCGGGACACGCTGACCACCTCCACCACCGAGCCGGTGTAGGTCTCGCGGATGGCCCGGCTGGCAATTTCAAACCAGCGATAGCCGCCACAGGCCTGGCGCACCCGGCAGGTCATGGTGTGATAGCCATCCTGGTCCAGGGCAGCGGCCGCCTGGCGCAGCACCTGGCGGCGCTCACGCGGGTGCAGCAAAGTATGCACGGCTATGCCACGCAATTGCTCGGGCCACAGGCCGAGCAGGCGGAACGCTGCCGGCGAGGCATCCAGGAAACGGCCATCCGGGCTGTGCCGGGAGATCAGGTCGGTGGTGTTTTCAATGATCAGCCGGTACAGGCGCCGGGCGCGGCTGGCCTCGCGTGCACCACGGCGCTCTTCGCTGGCGTCACGACAGCGCCCGAGCACCTGTTGGCCCTGGTCATCCGGAATGAAAGACCACAGCACGGTGCGCTCCCCCACTTGCACCTCGACGTCGGCAATCGCCCGATGCTGGCGCAGGCACGCACGCACCAGCGAGGCGCAGTTGGCCGGCAGCCAGCTGGTCAGCGCCGGGCCTTCGTCAATCCACGCTTGCAGGGCCGCGTTGAGTGCCAGTGGCTTGGCGTCGGCTGCCAGCAAAAGGCTGGGTTGTGGGTCTTTGGCAAGCAAGGGGTAAGCAGTCTGGTCCACGGTAGGCGGCTCGTTGTTATAGTAGTTTTACTATATTGCTATAGTCGATATTCCTACTACCATAGCGACTCGCGTAAAACTGCGACAGAGGGAGCGGCCCACCGTCCGCGTCCCTGCACCCTGAACAGAGCTAACAATCAGCCATCGGGGGCCAAGCGTACAAGCTGCGCCTGCCTCCCTTACAGGATTACCGCATGTCGATCTATGCCCAGGGCCTGATGCCCGCTGCCGTCAACCATGTCGCCCTCACCCCGCTAAGTTTCATCGAACGCACCGCCGCCGTGTACGGCAACTACCCGGCGGTGATCCACGGTGCCATCCGCCGCAACTGGCAAGAAACCTACCAACGCTGCAGGCGCCTGGCCAGCGCCCTTGCGGGCCGTGGCATAGGGCGTGGCGACACGGTGGCGGTGATGCTGCCCAACACCCCGGCGATGCTCGAAGCGCACTTCGGTGTGCCCATGACCGGCGCCGTGCTCAACACCCTTAACGTGCGCCTGGACGCCGAGGCCATCGCCTTCATGCTGCAGCATGGTGAAGCCAAGGTGCTGATTACCGACCGCGAGTTCCATGCGGTGATCGAGGCCGCCCTGGCGTTGCTCGAACACCCGCCCCTGGTGGTGGATGTGGATGACCCGGAGTACGGCGAAGGCCGTGCGGTCAGCGCGCTGGACTATGAAGCCCTGCTCGCCGAAGGCGACCCGGAATTTGCCTGGGAATGGCCGGATGACGAGTGGCAGGCCATTTCGCTCAACTACACCTCCGGCACCACCGGCAACCCCAAGGGCGTGGTCTACCACCACCGCGGCGCCTACCTTAACGCCCTGGGCAACCAGATGACCTGGGCCATGGGCCACCGCCCGGTGTACCTGTGGACCTTGCCCATGTTCCACTGCAACGGCTGGTGCTACCCCTGGACCATCACCGCCCTGGCCGGCACGCACGTGTTCCTGCGCCGGGTCGACCCGCAGAAGATCCTGAACCTGATCCGCGAACACCGGGTCACCCACCTGTGCGGCGCCCCGATTGTGCTCAACGCCCTGGTCAACATGCCCGAGGCAGCCAAAGCCGCCATCGAGCACCCGGTACAGGCCATGGTCGCCGGCGCCGCGCCACCGGCCAAGGTCATTGGCGCCGTGGAAGAGATGGGCATCCACGTCACCCACACCTACGGCCTGACCGAAGTCTATGGCCCGGTGACCGTGTGTGCCTGGCATGACGAGTGGAACGAACTGTCGCTGGAAGAGCGTGCGCGAATCAAGTCACGTCAGGGCGTGCGCTACCCGACCCTGGACGGGTTGATGGTGGCCGACCCGCAGACACTCGAGCCGGTGGCACGCGATGGCAACACGCTGGGCGAGATCTTCATGCGCGGCAACACCGTGATGAAGGGCTACCTGAAAAACCCCGAAGCCACCGCCGAAGCGTTCCGTGGCGGCTGGTTCCACACCGGTGACCTGGCCGTGTGGCATGCCGACGGCTATGTCGAGATCAAGGACCGCCTCAAGGACATCATCATTTCCGGTGGCGAGAACATCTCCACCATTGAAGTCGAGGACGCCCTGTATAAACACCCGGCAGTCCTTGAAGCCGCCGTGGTGGCGCGCCCGGATGAAAAGTGGGGAGAAACCCCGTGCGCGTTCGTTGCCCTGAAGCCAGGCCGGGAGGACACCCGCGAAGCCGACATCACCGGCTGGTGCCGCCAGCACCTGGCCGGGTTCAAGGTGCCGAAGACGGTGGTGTTTGGCGAGTTGCCCAAGACCTCCACCGGCAAGATCCAGAAGTACGTCCTGCGCGACCGGGCCAAGGCCCTCTGAAGCCGTAACGGCCTCGACGTTTCTCTGTAGGAGCAGCCTTATGCTGCGAAGAGGCCCTCACCGGCGAAGACTACCTTCAGCCCTGCCGGCCCTTCGCAGCACAAGGCTGCTCCTACACGGGTACGGCGCAACCTTCACAGATATCCTCTTCACTTCAAGAGCCCCTGATGACCACTTACTCCGCCCCCCTGCGCGACATGCGCTTCGTCCTGCATGACGTGTTCAACGCCCCGGCCCTGTGGGCCCGCCTGCCCGCCCTGGCCGAGCGCATCGATGCCGACACCGCCGACGCGATCCTGGAAGAAGCAGCCAAAATCACTAGCCAGCTGATCGCCCCGCTCAGCCGTAACGGCGACGAGCAAGGTGTGCGCTTCGACGCCGGCCAGGTCACCACGCCAGACGGTTTTCGCGAAGCCTGGCAGACCTACCGCGAAGGCGGCTGGGTCGGCTTGGGCGGCAACCCGGCATTCGGCGGCATGGGCATGCCGAAAATGCTAGGGGTGTTGTTCGAAGAAATGCTCTACGCCGCCGACTGCAGCTTCAGCCTGTATTCGGCGTTGAGCGCCGGCAGTTGCCTGGCAATCGATGCCCACGCCAGCGAAACGCTCAAGGCAACTTACTTGCCGCCTCTGTACGAAGGCCGCTGGGCCGGCACCATGTGCCTGACCGAGCCACACGCCGGCACCGACCTGGGGCTGATCCGCAGCCGCGCCGAACCCCAGGCCGACGGCAGCTATCGCATCAGCGGCAGCAAGATTTTCATCACCGGCGGCGAGCAGGACCTGACCGAGAACATCATCCACCTGGTGCTGGCCAAGCTGCCGGATGCGCCCGCCGGCGCCAAAGGCATCTCGCTGTTCCTTGTGCCCAAATACCGGGTCGAGGCCGATGGCAGACTGGGCGCGCGCAATGCCGCCCACTGCGGCTCGATCGAGCACAAGATGGGCATCAAGGCTTCGGCCACCTGCGTGATGAACTTCGACGATGCCGAGGGTTACCTGGTGGGCGAGCCGAACAAGGGCCTGGCGGCCATGTTCACCATGATGAACTACGAGCGCCTGTCCATCGGCATCCAGGGCATCGGTTGTGCCGAGGCGTCCTACCAGAGCGCCGCCCGGTACGCCAACGAGCGCCTGCAGAGCCGCGCCGCCACTGGCCCACAGGCGCAGGACAAGGCTGCCGACCCGATCATCCACCACGGTGATGTACGGCGCATGCTGCTGACCATGCGCACCCTCACCGAAGGTGGCCGGGCGTTTGCCGCCTATGTCGGCCAGCAACTGGACCTGACGCGTTACGCCGAAGACGCCGGTGAACGTGAGCACGCCCAGCGCCTGGTGGCACTATTGACCCCAGTGGCCAAGGCCTTCTTCACCGACAACGGCCTGGAAAGCTGCGTGCTCGGCCAGCAGGTATACGGTGGCCATGGTTACATCCGCGAATGGGGGCAGGAGCAGCGGGTGCGCGATGTGCGCATTGCGCAAATCTATGAAGGTACCAACGGTATCCAGGCGCTCGACCTGCTGGGGCGCAAGGTACTGGGGGACGGTGGCCAGGCACTGGCCAGCTTCGCCGCCGAAGTACGTGCTTTCAGTGTGGATGCACCGCTGCACCGCGAGGCCTTGCAGGCGAGCCTGGCGCGGCTGGAGGCTACCAGCGCCTGGCTGCGGGCACGGGCAGGCGAGGATGCCAACCTGGTCAGTGCGGTGGCGGTGGAGTACCTGCAGCTGTTCGGGCTGACGGCGTATGCCTACATGTGGGCGCGGATGGCGGCGGTGGCCTTGGCCAAGCGTGAGGAAGATGACGCGTTTCATGGGGCCAAGCTTGCATGTGCGGCGTTCTTCTTCCAGCGTATGCTGCCGCGTGGTCTGGGGCTGGAAGCCAGTATCAGGGCAGGCAGCGGCAGCCTTTATGGGCTGGAGGCGGCGCAGTTCTGAAGCCTGCGCATTACCGGTGGGAGCGGGCATGCCCGCGAAGCAGACCACGCGGTGCATGGCACGGGCTTCGCCCGTGTTCGCGGGGCAAGCCCGCTCCCACAGTGATCGCGCAAGCTTTGTGATTTCGTACAAGACAGCTGCCCCACAAGAGGTACGCGATTACCTGTGGAGCGGCCTTGTGTCACGATGGGCTGCAAGGCAGCGCCAGGGATTTCAGCCTCCCTTGCCGCCCGCGAAGGGTTCTCAAACGCTGAAAAACCGTGCAAATCTGACGAAAAACAGCCACAACTGATAGTCATTCGCCATTACATCGGTTCTCGGGAGCCCTCCAGCAAGGGTAGAATACGCAAAATCCGGAGCCGCAATGAATCACGACCGCCTCAACACCAGCCCTGACGATGCCATCACCGACGCCGCCGCGCACTGGTGCATGCGCCTGCACGCCGATGATTGCACGGCGTCCGAGCGCGAGGCGTTTGCCCGCTGGCTGGCGGCGGACCCGCGGCATGCCGAGGAATACCAGGCAATGCTGGAGATCTGGCAAACCGCCGACCTGTTGCCACGCAACGCCACCGTCGTCGACTTCAACCCGGCCACCCGTCAATCTGCCCGCCCTCGCAACTGGCGCCCGCTGGCATATGCCGCCGCCATCGCCCTGGCCGTGCTGCCGCTGGCCGGCTGGCTGGGCTGGGAACAAGGCTGGCTGCCCAACCACTACCAGCATTTCGAAGCCGGCGACCGCATGCAGACCGTGGAGTTGAGCGACGGCAGCACGGTACAGCTCAACCTCCACACAGAGCTGACCTACCTCAACTACAAGGACCAGCGCCAGGTCACGCTCAAGCGCGGCGAGGCGTTCTTCAAGGTGCAGCACGACAGCAGCCACCCGTTCATCGTGCATGCAGGCCGTGGCCAGACCCGAGTCACTGGCACCCAATTCAACGTGTGGAAATACCAGGACCAGGTCAAGGTTACGCTGGTGGAAGGCTCGGTGCTGGTGTCCAGCGACGGCACCACCGGTGGCTACCGTCTGGGCCCTGGGATGCAGGCCAGTTATCACAAGGGCGACTTCGAGCCGCAGCTTGAACAGAGCGATGACTACGGCAACAGCCTGGCCTGGCGCAGCGGCAAGCTGGTGCTCGACAACCTGAGCCTGGAGCAGGCGCTGCCGGTGATCAACCGCTACCTCGATGCGCCGCTGCAACTGGCAGATGCCAGCACCGGCCGCATTCGCATCAGTGGTATCTACAACACCCGTGAGGTCGCGCGCCTGGTCAACAACCTGCCCAAGGTGCTGCCGATCTACCTCACCCGCAGCAAGGACGGCAGCACCGTGCTCAACCGCATCTCGCCGCCGCCCGAAAAGGGCTGACCCCCTCGCCCCTTACAGCGTCATCGCCGCCACCCACCCAAACGCCAGCAATGGCAGGTTGTAGTGGATGAAGGTCGGTACCACGGTGTCCCAGATATGGTGGTGCTGGCCATCCACGTTCAGGCCCGAGGTCGGCCCCAGGGTTGAGTCCGAGGCCGGCGAGCCTGCGTCACCCAAGGCACCGGCAGTACCGACGATGCAAACGGTGGCCAGCGGGTCGAAGCCCAGCTGCACGCACAGTGGCACAAAGATCGCGGCCAGGATCGGCACGGTGGAGAACGACGAGCCGATGCCCATGGTCACCAGCAAACCCACCAGCAGCATCAGCAAGGCACCGATGCCCTTGCTGTGCTCGATCCACTGGGCCGAGGTTTCCACCAGGCTCTTCACCTCACCGGTCGCCTTCATCACGTCGGCAAAGCCCGAGGCGGCAATCATGATGAAGCCGATCATCGCCATCATCTTCATGCCCTCGGTGAACAGGCCGTCGGTGTCCTTCCACTTGACGATGCCTGACAGCGAGAAAATCAGGAAACCGACCATGGCACCGATGATCATCGAGTCCAGCAACAACTGGACGATGAACGCTGCGGCAATTGCCAGCCCCGCCACCAGCAGCGTCAGCGGGTTGTACTGCACGCTCACCTGCTCCACCTGCTCGATGCGCGCCAGGTCGTAGTCACGCTTCTTGCGGTAGCTGATGAACACTGCCAGCAGCAAGCCGACCAACATGCCCGCAGCCGGTATGGCCATGGCGTGGGTGACGTTGACACCGCTCACTTCGACACCGGCACGGGCAACGTTGGCCAGCAGGATTTCGTTGAGGAAAATGTTGCCGAAGCCCACCGGCAGGAACATGTACGGGGTGATCAGGCCGAAGGTGATCACGCAGGCGATCAGCCGGCGGTCGATGCGCAGGCGGGTCAATACATACAGCAACGGCGGGACCAGAAGCGGAATGAAGGCAATGTGGATGGGCAGGATGTTCTGCGACGACACCGCCACCACCAGCATCAGGCCGATCATCAGCCATTTGACCTTGCCGCCATTGGCGTGGCCCTGGCGATCGATCATGGCCAGTGCACGGTCAGCCAAGGCATGGGCCAGGCCGGACTTGGCGATGGCCACCGCAAAAGCGCCCAGCAGCGCATAGGACAAGGCAACCGTGGCGCCACCGCCCAGGCCACCGTTGAACGCCTTGAGCGTGCCTTCGATGCCCAGGCCGCCTACCAGCCCACCGACCAGGGCACCAATGATCAGGGCGATGACCACGTGCACGCGGGACAGGCTGAGTATCAGCATGATGCCGACCGCGGCGATCACTGCATTCATGGTTGGCTTACCTCATTACGACAGAAAAAAGCGCGCACTCTGAAGCAGTGCGCGGCAGATGTCAAAAGCGCCATGTTGCGGCGGATTTCACAGAAGGCCGGATTTAAATTGAATGTTTGAATAAAGAAAAAATTGACTGGGCCGATAAGCTGTTGGGCTCCCCGCCCAACCCAGCCCCAAAGCCATAACCCTTAGTGCCCAAAAAAAGGGATCCGCCCCCATGCCTTTGCGCCAACTTTCCATCCAGTGGAAGATCACCCTGCTCGCCGGCCTTTGCCTGGCTGGCATCGTCACCTTGCTCGTCGGCCTGTCGTTGTACCGGATGGACCATAGCTCGGACCTGGTCAAGGCCAGCAGCATGCAGATGCTGACCGAGGCGGCGCAATCACGCATCGAGTCGCAGGGTGAAGTGCAAGCGCTGAACATCCGTCGCCAGTTCATGGATGCTTACCAGTACGGCGCCGGCTTCGCCCGCCAGGTGCTATTCCTGCGCGAACAGGCAGAAAAGCGCTACCTCGACGCGTTTGACCTGCGTGAAGACATGACCCGCCAGGTGCGCACCGCCCTGCAGGCCAACCCCGACCTGCTCGGCCTGTCGCTGGTGTTCGAGCCCAACGCGCTGGACGCCAAGGACAGCCTGTTCGCCGGCAAGGCAGAGTTGGGCAGCAACGAAACCGGGCGCTTTGCCCTGTACTGGTCGCAGCCGCGCGCCGGCCAGCTGACCGCCATGGCGCTGCCTGAACACGACATGGCCAACACCGAGATCGGCCCCAGCGGCCAGCCGGCCAACACCTGGTGGGTGTGCCCGCGTACGACCGGCAAGGTGTGCGTGGTAGAGCCCTACTTCTATGACATCGATGGCCAGCAGGTGCTGATGACCAGCATCGTCTTCCCGCTGGCGGTCAACGGCAAGATTATTGCCACCCTGTCCATCGATATTAACCTCAACAGCCTGCAGGCCCTGAGCCAAGAGGCCAGCCGCAGCCTGTACGAGGGCCGCACCACGGTCGGTATCCTCAGCCCGGTCGGCCTGCTGGCCGGCTACAGCGCCGATGCCAGCAAGCTGGCCCAGCGCTTCGACCAGGTGGACTCGGCCAAGGGCGCCGAACTGGTACGCAAGCTGGCCGATGGCAAGATGACCATCCTGCACGACCAGCAGCGTCTGAAGGTGCTGGCCGCGTTCCGGCCGATCCCCGACGCGCAACCCTGGGGCGTGCTGCTGGATGTGCCGGAAAATGCCCTGACCGGGCCTGCCGAAACACTAAAGCAGGAACTGGACGCGCTGAACACCAGTGGTACCCTGCTGGAGCTGGGCCTGGGCCTGGCGGCAGCCATTGCCGGCCTGCTGATGGTGTGGCTGATGGCCCGCGGCGTTACCCGGCCGATCCTCGGCGTGGCCGCCATGCTCAAGGACATTGCCAGCGGCGAAGGCGACCTGACCCGCCGCCTGACCTACCAGAAGCAGGACGAGCTGGGCGAGCTGGCCGGCTGGTTCAACCGCTTCCTCGACAAGTTGCAGCCGACCATCGCCGAGGTCAAACGCTCGGTGCAGGCTGCACGAGGCACCGCCGACCAGTCCTCGGCAATTGCCACGCAAACCAGCGCCGGCATGGAGCAGCAATACCGCCAGGTCGACCAGGTGGCCACGGCCTCGCACGAAATGAGCGCTACGGCCCAGGACGTGGCGCGCAGTGCTTCGCAGGCCGCCCAGGCCGCCCGTGATGCCGACCAGGCCACCCGCGAAGGCCTGGCAGTCATCGACCGCACCACCCAAAGCATCGATGCCCTGGCCGCCGACATGAGCAACGCCATGGCCGAAGTCGAAGGCCTGGCGCAGAACAGCGAAAAGATCGGTTCGGTGCTGGAAGTGATCCGCTCGATTGCCGAACAGACCAACCTGTTGGCGCTGAACGCCGCCATCGAGGCAGCCCGCGCGGGTGAAGCCGGCCGTGGCTTTGCCGTGGTTGCCGATGAAGTGCGCAACCTGGCCCGACGCACCCAGGAGTCGGTAGAAGAAACCCGCCAGGTGATCGAGGCCTTGCAGGACGGCACCCGCGAAGTGGTCGGTGCCATGGACAACAGCCACCGTCAGGCCCAGGGCGGTGTCGAACAGGTTGGCCAGGCCGTGACTGCGTTGCAGCGTATCGGCCAGGCGGTGACGGTGATCACCGACATGAACCTGCAGATCGCCTCGGCCGCCGAAGAGCAAAGCGCGGTGGCCGAAGAGATCAACAGCAACGTGGCAACCATCCGCGATGTCACCGAATCGCTGTCGGGGCAGGCCAACGAGTCGGCGCGAGTCAGCCAGTCCCTGAACAGCCTGGCCAACCAGCAGCAGGCGCTGATGGACCAGTTCCGCGTCTGAGGCAACCGGGGCCGCCCCGCGCGGCCCTGAGCCCCGCCAACACCTCGTCGTCTACACTTGCCCCCACCCCCAAGGCGCGGCAAACGACGAGGTCTGGATGAACAAGTTTTCAACGCTGCTGGCCGGCCTGATGCTAGCCGTAGGCCTGGCCAACACCCACAACGCTGTATCGGCAGAGCAACGCCCACCGATCCATTTCGGTGCCATCGGCTGGGAAAGCGGTGCCCTCACCACCGAAATCCTGCGGCTGATCGTGGAGCGCGGGTATGGCTACACCACCGATACCCTCCCCGGCAGCACCGTCAGTATGGAAGTGGCCCTGGCCCGCAACGACCTCCAGGTGATCGCCGAAGAGTGGGCCGGACGCAGCCCTGCCTGGGTCAAGGCCGAGCAGGCAGGCCAGGTATTCGCACTGGGCGACACGGTCAAGCATGCAGAAGAAGGCTGGTGGGTACCCGCGTACGTGATCGAAGGCGACGCTGCTCGCAAGTTGAAGCCTTTGGCGCCCGAACTGCGCAGCGTCGACGACCTCAAGCGCTACCCGCAGGTATTTCGCGACCCCGAGTCACCCGACAAGGGCCGTTTTCTGAACAGCCCCAGCGGCTGGACATCGGAAACGGTCAACAGCCAGAAACTCAAGGCGTATGGCCTGGATGAGCTGTACACCAACTTCCGCAGTGGCTCCGGTGCAGCGATGGATGCGGAAATCGGCTCGGCCATCCGCCGTGGCCAGCCGGTGCTGTTCTATTACTGGAACCCGACACCGTTGATGGGGCGATACAAACTCATCCGCCTGCAAGAGCCAGCGTTCGATGCCGAGGCGTGGGCCACGCTGACCGATGCCGGAAACCCCAGCCCGAAGGGTAGCCGCTCACTGCCCGCGAAGCTGTCGATTGGTGTATCGAAGGCCTTCCGTGATGGCTACCCGGACCTCGTCGCGGTGTTCGAGCAGGTCGACCTGCCGATCGATCGGCTCAACAAGGCGCTGGCCGTCATGAGCGAAAAGCGCACGCCACCGCGCGAGGCCGCCCTCACCTTCCTGCGTGACAACCCAGAGGTGTGGAAAGCCTGGCTGCCTGCCGAGGTTGCCACCAAGGTCGAGGGCAGCCTGTGAGCAACGGCTTTCCCCAAGCCCTGCAGTTTTCTTTCGCTGACAGCGTAAACAGGCTGGTCGACTGGCTGGTGCTGAATTACGGCGATCACTTGCGCGCGGTCTCTGACCAGCTGCTGCAACTACTGGTCGGCCTGGAGAACCTGCTGCGCCTGCTGCCCTGGTGGTTGTTGTTGCTACTGGTTGGCCTGCTTGCCTGGCACGCCAGCCGCAGCCTGCTGCGCAGCGCGGTGCTGGTAGCGCTGCTGGCCTTGATCGGGATGCTCGGGCTGTGGGACAAGCTGCTGCAAACCTTGGCCTTGGTGCTGGTGAGTACCGGCCTGTGCGTGCTGGTGGGCGTGCCGCTGGGCATACTACTGGCTTCCCGGCCACTGGCGAGGCGGCTGCTGTTACCGGTACTGGATGTGATGCAGACGCTGCCGGCCTTCGTTTACCTGATCCCGGTGCTGATGCTGTTCGGCCTGGGCAAGGTCCCCGCCGTGTTCGCCACGCTGATCTACGCCCTGCCGCCACTGGTGCGGTTGACCGAACTGGGCCTGAGCCAGATCGACCCTTCGTTGCTGCAGGCCGCACACGGCCTGGGGGCAACCCGCTGGCAGCGGCTGCGGCGCATTGCCCTGCCGCTGGCGCTGCCAAGCATCATGGCCGGGCTCAACCAGTCGGTAATGATGGCCTTGTCGATGGTGGTGGTGGCATCGATGATCGGTGCCCGCGGGTTGGGTGAGGATGTGCTGGCGGGGATCCAGACCTTGAATGTCGGCCAGGGTGTGGAGGCCGGGCTGGCGATCGTCGCCCTGGCCATGGTGATCGACCGGATCAGCCAGGCGTATGGGCGTAATGTGCGCTGAGCAGCCTTGTGCTGCGAAAGGACCGGGCCTGACAATGCAGCACTGACCGTTCAACCCTGGACCTGCCCGCATGTCTCTCAAAGCCTTGCGTACCCTGGTAACCATCGCCCGCCACGGCACCTTTGCCCGCGCCGCCGATCTGCTCAGCCTCACCCCTTCGGCGGTGAGCCTGCACATCAAGACCCTTGAAGACGAGTTGCAGGCACCCCTGTTCGACCGCAGCCGCAGGCAGGTGGTGCTGACCGAAGCAGGCCAGTTGGCGGTGGCCCGCGCGGAGAGCATCCTGGCTGCCTACGACGAACTGGCCGACGCTGTGGCCAGCGGCCCGAGCCTGCGCGGCCGCCTGCGCCTGGGGGCGATCCATACCGTGCTGGCGCGGCGCTTGCCCAAGGCGCTGGTATGGATCAAGGCCAACCACCCACAGTTGCACATCAGCGTGGCCTCGGGCATGTCGGCGGAGCTGGCACGCCGCGTGGAGGACGGTGAGCTGGACGCGGCAATCACCACTGAGCCGGTCAGCCCATACCCACAAAGCCTGGATTTCACACCGCTGTTCGAGGACCGCTTCTGGGCCATCGCCAGCCCCGAACTGGCCGGGTACAGCGTACCGGAGCTGCTCGCCAGTCAACCGTTCCTGCGCTTCGACAAGCGTGCCTGGGCCGGGCGGCAGATCGAGCAGGAACTGCGCCGCCAGCATTTGCAAGTGAGCGAACAGATGGAACTGGACAGCCAGGAAGCGTTGGCAAGCATGGCCGTCATGGGCCTGGGTGTGGCGATCATCCCCATGGCAGACGACGACCTGAAACGCCTGCCGCCGGCCACCTGCCTGCCGTTTGGCGAACCGCAACTGACCCGCCGTGTGGTGTTGCTGGAGCATGAGAAAAGCCAACGGCGGCATTTGAGCGCGGTGTTGAAGACTGCGCTTGAGGCGTAGTTGCAATTACTGACTGTCCTGGCGGGATCTCTGTGGGAGCGGGCGCGCCCGCTCCCACAGAGACCGCCTAATGCCTAAACCATGCATTTTTTCTCAACAGTCAGTGCAGAAAACAACGTTTTTACAGATCAGTCCTCAGCAGTAGTCTTTGCGCGTACCCGACCACGGAACGTCGACCATGCTTCACTTGCTGCTGACCACCCTGCTACCGATCATCCTGCTGATTACCCTGGGTACTTTCCTGCGCCTGCGCGGCTTTCTGGCCGAGAGTTTCTGGCCCGGCGCCGAGCGCCTGAGCTACTACGTACTGCTACCTTCGCTGTTCTTGCACGGCCTGGCCACGGCCAACCTCGATGGCGTACCGGTGATGGGCATGGTCGGCGTGCTGATGCTCTCCACCCTGGCCGGCGCCGTGCTGCTGGTGCTGTACCAGGGCGCAATCAACCACGACGGCGCGGACTTCACCTCGGTCTTCCAGGGCGGTATCCGCTTCAACAACTACATCGGCGCTACCCTGGCCGCCGGCCTCTACGGCAGCGCCGGGATTGCCCTTGCAGCAGTGGCCAATGCCGCCATCGTGCCCTTGGTCAACCTGCTCTGCGTGCTGGTGTTCGCGCGTTTCACCGCCCGCCACAGCTCACCGGCCACGGTGCTGCGGGCAATCTTCGCCAACCCGTTGATCGTCGGCTGTGCCGGCGGCCTGCTGCTGCGGGTAACGGGGCTGGGCTTACCGCCGGGCATCGAACCCACGGTCAAGGCGCTGGGCCAGGCCGCCCTGCCAATGGGCCTGCTATGTGTGGGCGCAGCGCTGGGTGGGGCCAGCCTGGGCCAGCAGGTGCGCCCACTGATGGCGGCGTCGGCGTTCAAGTTCCTGGTCATGCCCCTGACCACATGGGGCCTGTGCCGCGTGCTGGGCCTGAGTGGCCAGGCAGCCGTGGTGGCGGTGCTGTTCCAGGCCCTGCCCACTGCTTCGTCCTCCTATGTAATGGCCAGGCAAATGGGTGGCAACGCCCCGCTGATGGCCACCATCATTGCCCTGCAGACCGTCGCGGCCGCCGCCACCCTGCCTTTGGTACTAATGCTTACGCTTGGCTAGACTGGCAATCAGCCCCCACTCGGATGCCTCGCCATGCGCCCTGTCTGGATAGTGATCGGCTTGACCTCGGCCCTGCTCGCAGGCCCCTTGCACGCAGCCGACACGGCCAAGGCCGCAGTGGCCGAAGACAAGGCCGAAGTACTGGAAAAAAAGGTGGTCAACGATGCCCCGCCGCCAAAAAAAACAGAAAAACTGACCTCAAGCGAAACGCAGGCAGTCGACCCGGCCGGCCAGGCGCCACTGGACGACAGCATCACCTGCCTGGCCCGCACCCTCTACTGGGAAGCCAAGGGTGCCGATGCCGAAGACATGGCGGCGGTGGCCAGCGTGGTGCTCAACCGCCTGGAGCATGATGGTTTCCCCGACACCATCTGCGGCGTGGTCAAGCAGGGCGTCGAGACCAAGGCCTGCCAGTTTTCCTGGTGGTGCGACGGGCGCCCGGACCAGGTCGAGGAAGCGCAACGCTACGATGTGGCCAAGGAGATCGCACGCAAGGCGCTCAACCAGCAATTGAAAGACCCCACCGGCGGTGCGCTGTACTTCCACGACCGTACGGTCCACCCCGACTGGGCCAAGGCCTACCGCAAGACTGCGCAGACCACGCACTTCCTGTTCTACAAGCCGAACCCGGCGTTGGCCCGTTGATGCCAAAACGGCTGAAAGCCCTGGCTCGATACGAATGATTAGCAACTCATCGCACTTTTCCAGCGACCAGTGGTCTACTCCCTCTTTTGCCGCCAGCAACGATTGCCGGCGTTTTCATTGCTTTGCACCCGCTAGGGCCAAAAGCCCCCGGCTTGTGTAGGATGAGCAGCGCATACCACGACGCTGCCAGTCATAGGGAGATCCACATGCGCGTCCTGTCATCCGTTGCCGCCTTGTCGCTGGGCCTGGTCGTCTCGACCGGGGCACTGGCTGTCACCAGCGAAGAGGCGCAACTGATCGATTCGATCAATGTCTACCGCAGCAAGGCCCAGCCCTGCGGTGGCGAAGCGTCGCTGGAGCTGCCGCCGCTCAACAGCGACACCCGCCTGGCACTGTCGCCAGAGGGCACCCGTGACTTGCAGCAGGCCATGACCCGCGCTGCCTACCCTATGGTCAACGTGCAGGCCATCAGCCTGTCGGGGCCACGCGATGCGCGCGCGGCCATGCATGCCATCGAAGAAAGCTTCTGCCAAGTGGTGCTAGACCCGCAGTTCGTCGATATCGGCGTCAGCCAGGAGGGCCGCGACTGGCGCATCGTGCTGGCCCGGCCGCTGCTCAGCGGCCGCCTGGGCGACTGGCAGGCCGAGGGGCAGAAGGTACTGCAAGAGATCAACGCTGCCCGCAAGGTGCCGCGCCAATGCGGCGGCCAGCCGTACGCCGCAGCCCCCGCACTGAGCTGGAGCACGGTACTGGCCGGGGCCGCCGCCAACCACACGCGGGCCATGGCCAACCAGAACTTCTTCGACCACATCGACAAGGATGGCCGCACCCCCGGCGACCGGGCGGAGCTGGCTGGCTACCTGTACCAGCAAGTCGGTGAAAACATCGCCGCCGGGCGTGACACCGCACACAAGGTGGTTGATGGCTGGCTGGAGAGCCCGGGGCATTGCGCCACGTTGATGAACCCGGATTTCCGTGAGCTGGGTGCCGCCTATGCCGTGGACCCGAAGAGTGACGCAGGGATTTACTGGACGGGGTTATTCGGGACGCCGCAGTAACTTTGCAGCGGCTTCAGGTTGGGGGTTGCCTGCCCGCAACTCAAGGGCTGAACAACCAAACCGCCGCCGCACACATTTACCCAGGTAGCTGGCATCGCCCAGCCCCACCTCATCGGCAATCTGCGCCAGGCTGTGGCTTGAGTTGAGCAAGCGCCAGCGCGCCTGCTGCAAGCGCATTTCCAGCCACCAGGCCTTGGCGCTCATGCCGTGGCTGGCGTGGAACTGCCGGTCCAGCTGGCGCCGGCTGATGCCCAGTTCAGCGGCCAGTTGCTCGACCGCCAGCGGGGTGCCCAGGTGGTGACGCATCAGGGCCTGTGCCCGCTGCACCTGGCGCCCCTGGCCGGCGCCCAGTTCCAGCGAACGCAAGGCATGGCGGCTGTCGCGGGTTTCGTCCACCAGCATGTCGGCGAGCCCTTTGAGCGCCCGGCTCCGCCCACAGGCTTGTGACAACAGCGCCACCGCCAGGTCGATGGCCGCCGTGCCGCCAGCACAGGTGATACGGTTTGCGTCGATGCAATAGAGTTGATCGCGCAGCACCTGCAACTGTGGGAACGCGGCGCGAAACTCGGCTTCGTGACGCCAGTGCACGACCACCTTGTGCCCCCGTAACAACCCGCACGCGGCCAACAGGAAGGCGCCATTGTCGACCCCCACCAGCTTGACCCCGGCTTTGCCGGCCTGCCTGAGCAAGGTTTGGTAGCGCGGCGCCAACGCAGCTGTAGCCATTGCATTGCGGCCGCCGAACACCACCAGGTAGTCGAAACTGGCCAGTTCCAGCTGGCCGGCCACCGCCTCGACCTGCACCACTGCACCGCTGCTCGACGGTACCGGGTCGAGCGTGAGCCCGGCCACAATCCAGCTGCAATAGCGCTGCTGGCTGTAGTCTTCGTCGTCGGCGCTGAAACGCAATTTGTCGAGAAAGCCGCCGAATGGCAGCAGGGCGAAATCCGGTAACGGCAAGATCAGCAGGCGGATATCAGGCAACATGGCATTGCGTCCAGAAACGACTATTCAATGTCCAGATCATACCCTTGCTGACTGGGCACTGCGCCCTAGACTGGCACCCTTCAAATCAACAAGGCGTTGCACCATGGCACTCGACACCTGGCTCATCTACCTGCTCGCCAGCATCGGCCTGTCGCTGACACCAGGCCCCAACAGCCTGCTGGCCCTGACCCATGGCGCCCTGTATGGCGCCCGCCGTACGTTGTTCACCATTGTTGGCGGCGTGTTTGGTTTCAGCGCGCTTATCGCCCTGGCCATGTTTGGCCTCAGCGCGTTGCTGCAAACCTCGGCTTCGGTATTGAGCGTGCTCAAGTGGGTGGGCGGCGCTTACCTGGTCTGGCTGGGTATCCAGCTGTGGCGCAGCCCGGGCCTGCATCTGGAATTGACCGAGCGCAGTGCACGGCTCGGCAATGCGGGTTTGTTCCGCCAAGGCTTGTTGTCGGCCATCGCCAACCCCAAAGTGCTGCTGTTCTATGGTGCCTTCCTGCCGCAATTCATCGACCCGCAACGCGGGCTGATGCTGCAGTTCGTGGTGATGGCGGCGACCTTTGCCAGTGTGGAGTTTCTGGTCGAGTATGTGCTGGCCCGCCTGGCGTTTCGCATCCGGCCGTGGCTGGCCAAGGGTGGCAAAGGTTTCAATCGCTGCTGCGGCAGCCTGTTTGCCTTGATTGGCGTGGCGCTGCCGCTTGGCCGATAGCACCTGGACAGATATGCACGGTCTTTGTAGATACTCTGTTGGCGGTCAAGCTTTTCTAAGGTACTCAGAGCTGAAAAGCTTGGCCGTATCAAATGGTTCACCGGTGCGGATATCACCCATGGCAATTTTGCCGGCAATGGCCCAATCGCTCAGGCGTGCCATGCCCTTGTAGGAGCAGCCTTGTGCTGCGAAGAGGCCGGCAAGGCAAAAGATCATCTTCGCCAGCTATGGCCTCTTCGCAGCACAAGGCTGCTCCTACACGTACTTTGCATGGCTTGAAACCAGTGCCTCCTTGGCGCGGTTCAGCGACTAGATCAGGTGATCGAGGATGGTCTGCTCACCGGTGCGGATATCACCCATGGCAATTTTGCGGCAATGGCTCAATCGCTCAGGCTTGCCATTTCCTTGTAGGTCAGGGGCAAACCCTGCCTTCAGGAGCGATCGGCCTCCCCGGAAGTGCTTCTATAGCCTGACGAGAATAACCTCTCTCATCAGGCTAGGCACAACATACAAGGAGCGCATACCGGTCAGGATCGGGAAGCTTTGGCCATAAAAGCGATCAATGCCAGGCCAGGCAGCCCTGCCCCCACCAGCGCCACACCTTGCCAGCCGAACTGGCTGAACAGCGTACTGGCCACTGCCGACCCCAGTGCCCCACCCAGGAAGATGCTGGTCATGTACACCGCGTTCAGCCGCCCGCGGCTGGCCGGGTCCAGTGCATACACTTCGCGCTGGCCAATGACCATGTTCATCTGCACTGCAAAGTCCAGCAGCACGCCGGTCAGGCCCAGGCCGATCACGCTGTAGCCCGGCGCCGTCAAGCCCAGCAACAAGGCCGCCGGGGCCAGCAGTAGCGCCAGCAGCGAGCCGGCCCGTGCGTGCCCGGCATCTGCCAGGCGGCCAGCCAAGGGCGCGGCAACGGCGCCCACCGCGCCCACCAGGGCGAACACGGCAATCTGGCTTTGCGACAGGCCGTGCTCACCCGCCAGCGCCATGGGCACCGCCGTCCAGTAAAGGCTGAACGCTGCGAACATCAGTGCCTGGTACAACGAGCGCTGGCGCAGCAGCGGATAGCGGCGCAACAGTGTGAGCAACGACAGCATCAACCCGGCATAGCTGGCCTTGTGTTCAGGCCGCCGCTGCGGCAGGGTCAGCGTCAGTAGCAGGATGATCGCCAGCATCACCCCGGCAGCGCCAATGAACACCGCGCGCCAGCCGAAGTGGTCGGCCACCAGGCTGGACAACGGCCGCGCCAGCAGGATCCCCAGCAGCAACCCGCCCATGATGTTACCCACCACCCGGCCACGCTGCTGCTCCGGCGCCAGGTGCGCCGCGAGCGGAATGAGCATCTGCACCGCCACCGAACTGAACCCGATCAATAGCGCATAGCCCAGGAACAACTGGCCCTGACCGCTGCTGCTGGTCCCTGCCAGCAGCAGGCTGACACACGCCAGCACTGCGGTGGCGACCATCAAGCGGCGGTTCTCCAGCAGGTCAGCCAGCGGCACCAGCAACAGCAGGCCCAGGGCATAACCCAGCTGGGTGAGTGAAACGATCAGGCTGGCATGCTCGGTGGACAACCCAAGGTCCGGGGCGATCAAACCGACGATGGGCTGGGCGTAGTAGATGTTGGCCACGATCGCGCCGCAGCAGAACGCCAGCAGCACGACCAGTGCCCGGCTCAGGCCGGTTGCTGCAGGTTGCGCGGCGGCAAGGGAGGGATTCATGCGAGGTTCCTCGACAAGGGATGGAATATGCCGGCTACCTTAACCAGGCGCGTCAATGCCGGGAATCCAACCCTGGCGCAACGCGCCTTTGCGCACAGCGCAACGCTAGCCGTGCCGGCCTAACAAACCTTCGCAAAAATCGATAAACGCATTCACCCGCCGCGAACCACGGTGGTTGGGCAGGTACAGGGCGTTGATGCTGTCATTGGCCGTGCCAGGGCTGGCCCGCCAACCTGGGAACACCCGCAGCAGGCGCCCGGCCAGCACATCCTCGCGCACCAGCCAGTCGGCGAGCAGCGCGATGCCACTGCCCGCCAGTGCGGCTTCGCGCAACATGTCGGCATTGGCACTGCGCAGCGGCCCGCTTACGTTCAACTCCAGGCTTTCCTGGCCAAGCTCCAGGCGCCAGGGGCGCGCTTTCTGCCCGTAGCGAAAACGCAGGCAGGCGTGCTCCAGCAACTGCCGGGGGTGCTGCAGCGTATCTCGCCCGGCCAGGTAAGCCGGGCTGGCCACCAGCCAACGTTCGAAGCGGCCGAGCTGGCGACACACCAATTCGTCATTGGCCGACGGGTCGCCCAGGCGAATCGACAGGTCATAGCGCCCGTCCAGCAGGTCATCCAGGCGGTCGCTGAGGTCGATGTCCAGCTCCAGCGCCGGGTGCCGTGCCAGAAACGGCCCCAGATGCGGGGCGATGACCCGCCTGCCGAACTCCACCGGCAGGCACAGGCGCAACACGCCGACAGGCTCCTCGCCACGGTCGGCAACACTGGCATCGGCCTCATCCAGCGCCTCGAAAATGCCCCGCGCACGCTCATAGTAACGGGCGCCGGCTTCGGTCAGGCTGACCTGACGAGTCGAGCGGTTGAGCAACGTGGTGCCCAGCGCCGTTTCCAGCGCATCAACCAGGCGCGTTACCGACGAAGTCGCCAGCCCAAGCCTGCGCGCAGCGGCAGAAAAGCCTTGGGCATCGACAGTGGCCACGAACATCTTCATCGCCTGGAGTTTGTCCATTTGCTGCCCGTCATCCAAATCTCGGAAAGGTCTTACAAACAGCCGGGCGGGTCAAGAAGCGCGCTGCAGGGTATTTGCGTCCATAGTGGCAACACACCTTCAAAGCGAGGCTTTCCATGACATCGAATAACCTGCTGACTGCCCTGCCTCCCTGCGACCCCACCAGTGCCGAACGTGTCGACGAGCTGCTCAGCCGCCCTGGCGTGCGTGTGGAACGTATTGTCTCCAGCGGCCAGGCCAGCCCGCCCGGTTTCTGGTACGACCAGGCCGAAGGCGAGTGGATCGTGCTGCTCAGCGGTGCTGCTGGCCTGCGTTTCGAGCACGAGCACCACACCCGCTTGCTGGCGCCGGGCGATTGCCTGGACATCCCGCCCCACTCCCGCCACCGCGTGGAGTGGACCGCCCCCGGCACAGCCACCATCTGGCTGGCAGTGTTCTACACCAGCTCCACCCCGTGGCCAGCGTGATACCTGGCCACTTTTGTACTCGACCAAAGTATGAATGCATATTACATAACGCGCATGAACACCCCGTTTAATGCATTTTTCAGCGCCTGATCTACACTTTTAGCCACACCATCGCACGATCAGCCCTGCGACAATCAGCCTCATAAAATTATGTACCAACTTGTTAATTAGCAAGCTAAGGGCTTAGACTGCGCGCATTCCACCTGCTGAGATCCCTGGCATGAACGAAACACCGCGCGCTTCTGGCGCCACAAACATCATCCTGATCGGCCTGGGCGTGATCATCGCCCTGCTCGGCCTCCTCCTGGCTGCTGGCGGCATCAAGCTGGCCGGCCTGGGCGGTTCCTTGTACTTCCTGATCGGCGGCCTGGCCATGGCCATCGCCGGTGTCCTCATCGCCCGCCGCAAGAAGGCCGGTGCCTGGCTGTACGCAGCGTTCCTGGTCGGTACCGCGATCTGGGCGCTGATCGACACCGGCCTGGTGTTCTGGCCACTGTTCTCGCGCCTGTTCATGTTTGCTGCGATCGGCATGGTCGTGGCGCTGGTCTACCCGCTGCTGGCCCGTGCCAACGGTGCCAGTGCCGGCCGTGGTGCCTACGGTGTTGCCGGGGTGATGGCCGTTGCACTGGTGATCGCCGCCGGCAACATGTTCGTCGCCCACCCAAGCGTCGCCCCTACCGGCAAAGGCCCGGGCATGACCCCGGTCGAGGCTGGCAAAGAGCAGAAGGACTGGGCCCACTACGGCAACACCGAAGGTGGCAGCCGCTTCGCCGCGCTGGACCAGATCAACCGCGACAACGTCAACAAGCTGAAAGTAGCCTGGACCTATCACACCGGTGACGTGGCCATCAGCGACGGCAATGGTGCCGAGGACCAGCTGACCCCGTTGCAGATCGGCAACAAGGTGTTCATCTGCACCCCGCACAACAACCTGATCGCCCTCGATGCCGATACCGGCAAAGAGCTGTGGAAAAACGAAATCAACGCCCAGTCCAAGGTCTGGCAGCGTTGCCGTGGCATGGCCTATTTCGACGCCACTGCAGCCATCGCCCAGCCGACCCAGCCGAACAGCTCGCCGGTCGCCGGCGGTAGCGTGCCGGCCGGTGCCAACTGCCAGCGTCGTCTGCTGACCAACACCATCGATGGCCGCCTGATTGCCGTCGACGCCGACAATGGCGAGTTCTGCCAGGGCTTCGGCAACAACGGCCAGGTCAACCTGATGACCGGCCTGGGCAATGTGCCGGACTCCTATTACCAGCTCTCCTCCGCACCGCTGATGGCCGGTACCACCGTGGTGGTCGGCGGCCGTGTTGCCGACAACGTCCAGACCGACATGCCAGGCGGCGTGATCCGTGGTTTCGACGTGATCACCGGTGAAATGCGCTGGGCCTTCGACCCGGGCAACCCGGAAGACCGCCAGGCACCGCAGGGCGACAGCACCTACGTGCGCAGCACCCCGAACAGCTGGGCACCGATGTCCTACGACCCGGCAATGAACACCGTGTTCCTGCCGATGGGTTCGTCGTCCACCGACATCTACGGTGTAGAGCGCAGCAAGCTGGACCACACCTACGGCGCTTCGGTGCTGGCCCTGGACGCCACCACCGGCAACCAGAAGTGGGTGTTCCAGACCGTGCACAACGACCTGTGGGACTTCGACCTGCCGATGCAGCCGAGCCTGATCGACTTTACCAAGGACGACGGCCAGTCGGTTCCTGCGGTGGTGATCGGCACCAAGGCCGGGCAGATTTACGTGCTCGACCGCGCCACCGGCAAGCCGCTGACCCAGGTCGACGAAGTACCGGTCAAGCCAAGCAACATCCCGAACGAGCCGTACTCTCCAACCCAGCCGAAATCGGTGGGCATGCCGCAAATCGGCGCGCAAACCCTGACCGAGTCGGACATGTGGGGCGCCACCCCGTATGACCAGCTGCTGTGCCGCATCGACTTCAAGAAAATGCGCTACGACGGCCTGTACACCGCGCCGGGCACCGACCTGTCGCTGAGCTTCCCGGGTTCGCTGGGCGGCATGAACTGGGGCAGCATTTCCACCGACCCGGTTCATGGCTTCATCTTCGTCAACGACATGCGCCTGGGCCTGTGGATCCAGATGATTCCGTCGCAGAACAAAGGTGGTGCATCTTCCGGTGGCGAAGCGCTGAACACCGGCATGGGCGCAGTACCGCTCAAGGGCACCCCGTATGCGGTGAACAAGAACCGCTTCCTGTCGGTAGCCGGCATCCCGTGCCAGGCACCACCGTTCGGCACCCTCACCGCCATCGACATGAAGACCCGCCAGGTGGCCTGGCAAGTACCGGTGGGCACCGTTGAAGACACCGGGCCGCTCGGTATCCGCATGCACCTGCCGATCAAGATCGGCCTGCCAACCCTGGGCGGCACCCTGTCGACCCAAGGCGGCCTGGTGTTCATCGCCGGCACCCAGGACTTCTACCTGCGCGCCTACGACAGCAGCAACGGTAACGAAATCTGGAAGGCTCGCCTGCCAGTGGGCAGCCAGGGCGGCCCGATGACCTATGTTTCGCCGAAGACCGGCAAGCAGTACGTGGTCATCACTGCTGGCGGCGCCCGCCAGTCGACTGACCGCGGCGACTACGTGATTTCTTACGCCTTGCCGTAAGAGCGCGTCGCCCCCCTCGCGGGTGAACCCGCTCCCACAAGGTCAGCACTGGCCATGCGGGCGCGGGTTCATCCGTGAATGGCCCTGAATAACAACCCGAGACACAGCAATGCCATCCGCAATTCGCATTACCCCTACCCTGCTGCTGGCCTTGGCCAGCACCACCGCCCTGGCCGACGGCGACCTGATGACCCGCAGTACCCTGACCGGCGACTGGGGCGGCCTGCGCCACCAGCTTGAAGACGACGGCGTGAAGTTCACCGGCGACTACAGCGGCGAAACCGCCTACAACGCCCACGGCGGCCTGCACCGCTCGGCGCGCTATTCGCAGAACCTGAAGCTGGGCGTGCAGTTCGACCTGTCGAAACTGTATGGCCTGGACAACGGCGGCAAGGTCCAGCTGACCATCAACGACCGCCGTGGTAACAGTGCCTCGGAAGACCTGGTGGGCAACCGCCTGCCGATCCAGGAAAACTTCGGTGGCCTGTACACCCGCCTGACCGAGCTGAGCTACGAGCGCACCCTGTTCACCCCGGCGCTCAACGTCAAGCTGGGCTACATGGCCATGGGTAACGACCTGGGCGGCCTGGACAGCGGCATCCTGTGCAACTTCATGAACGCCGGCTTCTGCGGCCACCCGCTGAACATGTCCGGTGGCAGCGGCTGGACCAACTACCCCAACGCTCACCTGGGCGTGCGGGTGAAGTACGACCTGTCGCCCGCCTGGCAATTGCGCGTGGCGGCGTTCAACGTCGACCCCGAAAGCAATGGCAACTCCAGCCGCGCCTGGCACCTGGGCCCCAAGCACACCACCGGCACCGTGGTACCAGTGGAGCTGGTGTACAAGCTGCAGGGTGAACTGCCCGGCGAGTACAAGCTGGGCTATTACTACGACAGCTCCGACGTGAAACGCATCGGCAGCGATGACGAAGTATCCGGCCGTGGCGGCCACTACCTGCTTATCGACCAGGCCGTATGGAACGACCAAAGCTCGCCAGGCCGCAGCCTGCATGCCTTCGGCCAGTACTCGGCATCCAGCAAGGCCGCCTCGCCGTTCACCAAGTGGTATGGCGCCGGCGTGGTGCTGTACAAGCCGTTCGAAGGCCGCCCGAAAGATACGGTGGCGCTGGGTTACGGCCGTGCCGTGCCCAACCCGCGTAGCCGTGATGTGCTGGAAGACGCTGCCTTCAACGCTGGCCAGCAGTTCCCCGACATCGACAGCGCCGAGCAGTTGATCGAACTGAGCTATGGCTACCAGGCGACGCCATGGTTGAACCTGCGCCCGGATGTGCAGTACATCATCGAGCCGGGGGCGTTCTCGGGGAAGAAGATCGACAACGCGTTGGTGGTTGGCCTGCAGGTCAAGGCCAGCTTCTAACCTGAAGCAGACACCGATCCCTGCAGGAGCGACACAAGGTCGCTCCTGCATACGTTCTTTACCCTGTCAGACGTGAGCCTGCCGCAGGTAATCCACCAACCTCAGCAGCATGGCATCACACCCCCGTAACTGCTCGACACTGACGAATTCATCCGGCTTGTGCCCCTGGTCCATGCTGCCAGGCCCGCATACCACGGTCGGGATCCCGGCCTGGTCGAACAACCCGCCTTCGGTGCCAAACGCCACCGTACCGAATTCATCCGTGCCACTGAGCAGCGCCACCAGCCGCGCCGCCTCGCTGTCTGCCGATGTCGCAAGCCCAGGGTACGCACTCAACGGTTGCAGGCGAATGTCACTGGCGGCATCGACCTTGCGCATGCGGGGCAGCAGCTCGGCCTCTGCATAGGTCTGCAACTGGTCGGCCACTGCCTGCGCTTCGAACCCTGGCAGCGCGCGCACTTCGAAATCGAACTCACACTCTGCCGGCACGATATTCAGCGCCCTACCCCCTTTGATCACCCCGGTCTGCACCGTGGAGAACGGTGGGTCGAAGCGCGCGTCGTGATGCGCCGGCAATGCCAGCGCGTCACCGATGTCACCCAACTTGCCGATCAGCTTCGCCGCATACTCGATGGCATTCACCCCGTACGGCGCATACGCCGAATGGCAGGCCGCACCCTGCACCTGGCAGCGCATCGCCAGTTTGCCCTTGTGCCCCAGCACCGGCTTGAGCCCGGTAGGTTCGCCAATCAGGCACAGGCGTGGCTTGTGCGGGCGCTGTTCGAGCGCGGCCAGCATCGAGCGGACACCCAGGCAACCCACTTCCTCGTCATAGGAGAATGCCAGGTGCACCGGCGTGTGCAACGGCTGGGCAAGGAACGCGGGCACGGCTGCCAGCACCGAGGCGATGAAGCCTTTCATGTCAGCCGTGCCGCGGCCATACAGGCGCCCGTTACGTTCGCTCAGGGCAAACGGCTCGACGGTCCAGGCCTGGCCGTCCACCGGCACCACATCGGTGTGCCCCGACAGCACCACGCCGCCAACGCCCTGGGGGCCGATGGTGGCGAACAGGTTGGCTTTGGTGCGCTCCGGGTTGTGGAACAGTTCGCTTTCCACCCCCTGCTCGGCCAGGTAATCACGGATAAAGCTGATCAGCTCAAGGTTGGAGTCCCGGCTGACCGTGGCAAAGCCGACCAGCCGGGCCAGCAGCGCGCGGCTGGCAAAATCACTCATCGCCCGGCACCCCGTAGCTGGGCGCGGCCGTCGGGTTCAGCGCGCGGGTAACGTAATCCTGCATCTGCGGGCGGTACGCCTGCCACAGGCCATCAAGCACACCGATCGGGTCGGTATCGGCCCAGTCTACGCGCAGGTCCACCAATGGCCAGGTTAGCTCGCCAGCGATCTTCAACGCTGCCGAGTGCACCGGCCCGGCCTCGCCACCTGCGGCCATCGCCGCATGCATGGCAGCCAGCAAGCGGTCGGCCAGGTGCCCACTGGCCTCTTCAAAGGCCAGGACCATCGCTTCGATCACCCGGGTCGAGGACAACAGGTTACCCGCCGCCGCGCATTGCTCGCCGGCCACGGCATTGTGCGTGCCCAATGCCTCGCGACCGGTGAACAGTGCCACCTGGCCTTGGCTGTCGATCACTGTGACCTGGCGGTACTCGCTCCAGCCATTGGCGCTCAGTACGCGGTCCAGCGCAGCCGCAGGCGGCAACTGGCCCTGCTCCAGGGCATCGAGAATCTGCGGGCCCAGTGCCGGCAAGGTGATGTTCTGGGTGGAAACAGCGCCAACACCCGCACGTACCCAAGGGCAACGGGCGCCCACGGCGATGCTCGACGAACTGATGGCGATGCCGACCTGGCCGGTTTCCTGGCAGCGGCCAATGATGGAGAAGGTCATGGTAATGCTCCTGTTGTCCTGTGCGATGCAGAGCATTCTGGGCGCAACCTTCTAGCCCACGAAACCAACATTTTCCGAGGGGTTAGGCAGGAAAAAAATATGTTCCGGCAGAGATCGAGCGCCGCCCGCGCGGCGCTTCGCAGCACAAGGCTGCTCCTACATTTGTTTCGGGCCAATTAATCCTGAGGTCGAGGCGCGCGGCCCTTTGGTGTTCACCTCAATGTCGTGTCGAGTAAACAAGGCGGTCGCGCGCGTTGGTGCAGGCATCATTGGCCTGAAACAAATGTAGGAGCAGCCTTGTGCTGCGAAGCGCCGCGCGGGCGGCGCTCGATCTCTGCACCACCACATTAACCAAGACATGCACTGGGCCAACACACACTACACACCACAAAATCCAAGGCCTTCGCCGTTTTATCGGCAAGCACCAGCTAAATACTATTTTCGCCATTCGTGCAGCATCCCTAGTCTGGCTCCAGGCAACGGCGGTCCTCCAAACCGACCTTACAAAAACCGCCTGAACAAGGGCTCGGACATGACACTGAACAACCTCGAAATCGACACGCTCGTCGTCGGCGCCGGCCAGGCCGGCGTGGCCATGAGCGAACACCTGAACAAGCTTGGCGTGCCGCACCTGGTGCTGGAGCGCAACCGCATCGCCGAGGCCTGGCGCACCGGCCGCTGGGACTCGCTGGTGGCCAACGGCCCGGTCTGGCACGACCGCTTCCCAGGCCTGGAATTCAACCTCGACGCCGACGCCTTCGCGGGCAAGGACCAAGTGGCCGACTACTTCGAGCAGTACGTACGCAAGTACAACCTGCCAGTACGCACCGGCATCGAAGTGAAGCGCGTGGTGCGCAACAGCGACCGCCCTGGCTTCACCATCGAAACCAATGAAGGGGTGATCCGCGCCAACCGTGTGGTCGCTGCCACCGGCCCGTTCCAGAAGCCGGTGATCCCGGCCATCGCACCGAAAGACAGCAACCTGCACCAGATCCACTCCGCCGCCTACTTCAACCCCGGGCAGTTGCCTGAGGGCGCAGTGCTGGTGGTGGGCGCAGGCTCCTCCGGCGTGCAGATTGCCGAAGAACTGATGCGCGCAGGCCGCCAGGTGTACCTGTCGGTCGGTGCCCACGACCGCCCGCCACGGGCCTACCGCAACCGCGATTTCTGCTGGTGGCTGGGTGTGCTGGGTGAGTGGGATGCAGAAATCGCCAAGCCCGGTCGCGAGCACGTCACCATCGCCGTCAGCGGCGCCCGTGGCGGCCACACCGTGGACTTCCGTGCCCTCGCCCATCAAGGCATGACCCTGGTCGGCCTTACCCAGTCGTTCGAGAACGGCGTGGCGCGTTTCCAGGACAACCTGGTGGAGAACATCAACCGCGGCGATGAAAACTACCTGGCCCTGCTGGATGCCGCCGACGCCTACATCGAAAGCAACGGCCTGGACTTGCCGGAAGAACCCGAGGCCCGCACACGCCTGCCAGACCCGGCCTGCATGAGCAACCCGCTGCGCGAGCTGGACCTGGCCAAGACCGGCGTCACCAGCATCATCTGGGCCACCGGTTACGGCGTGGACTTCAGCTGGCTGCAGGTGGACACCTTCGACGCCAACGGCAAGCCCCAGCACCAGCGCGGCGTAGCCCGCGAGCCTGGCGTGTACTTCCTGGGCCTGCCGTGGTTGTCGCGCCGTGGTTCGTCGTTCATCTGGGGGGTGTGGCACGACGCCAAGCACGTCGCCGGCCACATCGCCACGCAACGCACCTACCTGGCCTACCGCGACCGCGAACAGCGCGAGGCGGATGAACAGCAAACCAACACGATCAGCAACGTCAGCACCCTCGGAGCCCACTGATGCCTACCCATACTCGCATCCGCATGTTCAACACCAAGGAAACCTACCCCAACCAGACCCTGGACAACGACCTGTGCCAGGCCGTGCGGGCCGGTAATACCATCTATGTGCGCGGCCAGGTCGGCACCGACTTCGAAGGCAAGCTGGTGGGCCTGGGTAACCCCCAGGCGCAGACCGAACAGGCGATGAAGAACGTCAAGCAACTGCTTGAAGAAGCGGGCTCCGACCTGTCGCACATCGTCAAGACCACCACCTATATCACCGACCCACGCTTCCGCGAGCCGGTGTACAAGGAAGTGGGCAAGTGGCTGAAGGGCGTGTTCCCGATCTCCACCGGGCTGGTGGTCGCCGGATTGGCTCAGGCCGAGTGGCTGATGGAGATCGACGTGATCGCCGTGGTCCCGGATCAGGCGTGACCGGCAACCTGCACAGCGGGTGACACAGGTCGCCTGCCGTGTAGCCAGGCGTGGGTTACCTGTGCCGCCGCTTGCAGCCGCTGCTCGGCGGGCAAGCCGGCGCACGGCACCTCCACACTGATGTCCACGTCCTCCGGCAACGCCGCCAGCAACGCTGCCAGCGGCAGCTGCCCTTCGCCCGGCAGCAAGCGGCCCTCGCGCGCTTCCGGGATAATCAGCGCTTCTGCAGGCGCCAGCATCGGTGCATCACACAGTTGTACCGCACGCAGCAAATGCGGGTCGACTGCGCCGATGTCGGCCACCTGGCCACCGGAGCGGAACAGGTGCAAGGCATCGACCAGCACGCCACTGTTGGCCTGCCCCGCCCCCGTCACCACCGCGCAAGCCTGTTGCAAAGTGCCCACCGGCCGCCAGCGCATGAACTCCAGGTCCACACGCAGGCCATGGCCACGCGCCATTTCACACAGCGCTGCAAAATTGTCGGTCAGCCGCGCAACATCCTCATCGTCGCCGGACACTGTCAGGCTCAACGCGCCCAGCTCTGCACCTGCAGCCAACAGCGCCTGGTAATCAGCCACCCGGGTTTGCGCCGTCAGCGAGACGAACTCGATGTCCGTCACCCGCACGCCTTCCCCATCCAGCACCGCCCGCAGCTCTCGCATTGCCTGGCTACCGGCCGCAACCGGGTAGGCCAGTGCACCCGCCATCACCGGGTGCAGGCGCAGCCCCACCGCACTGAACCCGGCGCGGCGGGCCTCGCGTACCAGCCTCGCCGGCGCCAGTTGCAGCGCCGTCAGGTGCGCCACGCCCAGGCCAGTCAATAGGTCGCCCTCCCACCACTGAGGTCGAAGACAAAGCCGGTGGTAAAGCTGCACTCGGGCCCGGCAATCCAGCTGACCATATTGGCGATCTCCTCGGCCTTGAGGAAGCGCCCCATGGGGATCTTGGCCTTGCTCGCGGCAATGTGTTCCGCTGTCATCTCGGCCATCAGCGGCGTCTCGACCATGGCCGGTGCCACGCAGTTGAGCAGCACACCGTCCTGCGCCAGCTCCTTGGCCGCCGCCTTGGTGAAGGCGATGACCCCGGCCTTGGCGGCCGAATACGCCGAGATGTACTGCACGCCATCCTTGCCGGCCATGGAGGCGATATTGACGATGCGCCCGTAGCCACGTTCACGCATGTGCGGGATGGCGGTGCGGCAGCAATAGAACACACCGTTCAGGTCGATGGCGATGACTTTGTCCCAGGCCTCTGGCGGGTAATCCCACGACGCCACCACCGGGCCGTTGATGCCGGCATTGTTGACCAGTATCTGTATTTGGCCCAAGCGCGCCAGCGTCTCGGCAAAAGCCGCCTCGACCGAGGCCAGCGACGACACATCGACCGCCTGGCGCAGCACCGGTTCAAAGCCGTTTTCCACGCTGTCCCAGCCGTCGACAGCGAGGTCCCAGATCACCACTTGGGCGCCGGCCGTATGCAGGCGCTGGGCGATTGCCAGGCCGATGCCACGCATGCCACCGGTCACGATTGCGGTCTGGCCTTGCAGGTACTGGCTCATTGTTTAGCTCCATTTTCGACAGAAGGAATTTCCGGCAAGCGGCGCAGGTCGCTGACCATGAACAGGTAGCACAGCGCCCCCAGCACGGTGATCGACGACACGAACGCCAGGGCCCAGACGAACGAGCCAGTCATCGAAACGATGATACCGATGGTAAGGGGGGTAACGATGCCCGCCGCGTTGGCAAACAGGTTGAACAGGCCACCACTGAGGCCCAGCAAACCTTTGGGGGCGATATCGGACACGATCATCCAGGCCAGCGCCGACATGCCCTGGGCGAAATAGGCGATGCACAGGATGGTGATGACCAGCGCGTCGGACTCGACGTAGTTGGCCAGCACGATCACCGAAGCAGTAAGCAGCCCGGCAATTACCGGCAGCTTGCGCGCCACGTTCAGCGAATAGCCACGGCGCAGCAAGGCGTCAGACAGCCAGCCGCCGACCAGTGTGCCCAGCGAAGCGGCAATGAACGGCAGCACCGCCACCCAGCCGACCTTGAGCCAGGGCATATGCCGCTCGGTCACCAGGTAGGTGGGGAACCATGTGAGGAAGAACACGTTGGTAGAGTTGCAGGCGAACTGCCCCAGGCAGATGCCCAGCATGTTGCGGTGCTTGAGCAGCGCCGGGATCTGCGACCAACGGAACTGGGTGGCTTTCTGCCCGCCATCGACCACCCCGCCACCGGCGGCGATGTAGTCGAGTTCGGCCTGGTTGGCGGTGGTCGACTCGTGCGGCTCGTGATACTTGCGCCACCACACCAGGCCATAGAGGATGCCCATCAGGCCCACGGCCAGCAGCAGAAAGCGCCAGCCATAGGCATGCAGCACCCAGAACAACAGCGGCGTCAGGAACGCCAGCCCGGTGTATTCGGCAAAGGTGTAGATACCGGTCGCCCTGGCCCGCTCACTCTGCGGGAACCAGGTAGCCACTACCCGGCTGTTGGTAGGGAAACACGGTGCTTCGGTCATGCCCACCAGAAAGCGCATGCCCAGCAACGACAGAAAGCCCTGCGCCAGCCCTTGCAGGCCGGTGAACAGCGACCACAACGTCAGTGCCAGCCAGTAGGTGAGCTTGGTGCCCAACCGGTCGATGAGGATGCCACCGGGGATCTGCGCGGCAGCGTAGGTCCACGAGAAGGCAGAAAAAATCACCCCCATCATCGCCGCGTTCAGGCCCAGGTCGGCACTGATGCTGGGCGCGGCAATGCCCATCACGCTGCGGTCGAGGTAGTTGATCATGGTGCCGCCCGATATCAGCGCCAGGATCATGAAGCGGGTGCGGGTGCGTTGCTGCGCGCGTGCCGGGGTGTCAAACACCCCGAGGCTGGCGTTCTGTTCAGTGTTCATGACGGTTGCTCTCTTGTTATTGGAATGGCAAAACGGGGTTCTAGGCGAACCCGAACAGACGTCGTGGGGTGTCCCACATCACTGCCTGGCGCTGCCGGGCATCCGGCATCAGACGCTCGGCCAGTTTCAGCAACGGGCCGTAGTCCACCCGCGAGCGCTGGCGAATGAACGGCCAATCCGAGCCCCACACGCAGGCATCCGCGCCGAAGGCTTCGAGCAAGGCGTGCACGTAGGCACGGCTTTGCTCCAGCAACGCATCGGCCGCCGCGAACTTCTGCATGCCAGACAGCTTGACGCTGGCGCGGCCACTGTCAGCCAGTTGCAGTAGCGCCTGGAAGCCCGGCTGCTGCACGCCAGCCGCCACGTCCGGCCGGCCGCAATGGTCGATCAGCAAGCGTGCACGCGAGCCCTGAAGCAGGCTACGCAGTTCAAGCAGTTGGTCTTCGCACACCTGCACCTGGGCGAACAGGTCGAGCTCGACAAGCTTGCCCAACAGGCCGTCAACGTCCTTGAGGCTGGCTACCCCGTACAGCGCGGGATTGAAGGCGACACCGACCACCCCTTGCGCCTGCAGCGCAGCCAGCGCATCGAGCTGGATATCCACCTCGACCACCGCCACGCCCTTGAACCGCCCTTGCCCGGTGGCCAAGGCATGCAGCAGGCAGCGGTTGTCGGTGTGGTAGCCGCTGTTGGGGCCCACCAGCAAGGCATGTTGCACGCCATAGGTGTCCATCACGCGGGTGAACTGTTCCTGGGTGGCGACTTCCTGGCCGGAGGGGGCATAGGGTGCGTCGGGGTGGTAAGGGAAACGGGCGGGGTCAAACAAATGGTTATGGCAATCGATCTTCGGTTCGTCAAAGATGTTCACGCAGCACTCCCGGCAGCGCCACTGCGCTTGCCTTCAGATCTTGTTATTGTGCGCCGCAAGGGCAATTTGGCTGGGTTAACGATACTGCGTGGCCAGGTTTGGCGCTCATACCCAGATGGCAAAGACCATAACCGAAGGTAATAGATATGCTGCTTGGCAACGAAGGCGCAGACGCAAGCCCCATGGTGTTCAAGCTGCGGCACATGGAAGTGTTCCGTGCGGTGATGCTGACCGGCTCGATCAGCGCGGCGGCCAAGCTGCTGTACGTGTCGCAGCCGGCCGTCAGCAAGCTGATCCAGTACATCGAGGGGCGTTTGAGCTACCGCCTGTTCGAGCGCATCAACAACCGCCTGGTGCCCACGGCCGAGGCGCAGGTGCTGTTCCGCGAAGTCGAGCGGGTGTACCAGGCAGCGCTGGAGGTCAACGAATGCGCCCTGTCACTGGGCGCGGGCGGCCACCGCAAGCTGCGCATCTCGTGCAGCGCCTCGCTGTCGACGGTGGTGATCCCGATTGCCCTGGCCCAGCTCAAGCGTGAGGCGCCTTCGCTGAACATCGAGTGGCAAACCTCGCTGATGGGCGAGATGCCCAACCAGATCCTGTCGAAGAAGGTCGACCTGTCGATTGCCGCCCTGCCCGTGGTACACGATCACCTGCATTCGCAGGCCTTCATGCGCGGGCGCATGGTGGTGGTGATGCCACCCGAGCACGCGTTGGCCGGGCATACCTCGCTGACCTTGCAACAACTGGAAGGCCATCCGCTGCTGCTGTTCAGGCCCGACATGCCGTTTGGCAAGCTGCTTGCCGAGCACATCGAGCGCCACGGCGCGCAATTGCCGTCACTGTTGTCGTTCACCAATGCCAACGAGGCTGTGGCGCTGGTCAAGCAAGGCATGGGCATCAGCGTGATCGACGAATTCGTGGCGCAGGACAGCGGCCTGGCGGTGGTGCCGCTGACGGACGAAATTCACTTCGACATCAGCTTTGTCTATTCGCGCTTCGAGCCGCCATCGCATGCGGCGATGCACCTGATGCGTGTGTTGCAGGGCCAGGCGCAAAAGCTTGGGCGGGCGATGTAGGCTTGCCGGCGATGGGCCGCAAAGCGGCCCCGGCTGCTTGAGCTAGAAACCTACGGTTGCCGATAGGAGGTAGGTACGCGGCGTGGAAAGGGTCAGCCCCGGCTCACTGTCATCCGAGGCACCGGCCGAGCTCCAGTAGCGATCATCCAGCACGTTCTCGACACTGGCCCGCAAGGTAACCTCGGTAGCGTCCACGTTGAAGGCATAGCGCGCCCCCAGGTCGTAACGCTCCCAGCCATCGATCTGCTTGCTGTTGTTCTGGTCCAGGTATTGCGAGCTGGAGTGAATGCCCCGCGCCGTCAGTGTCAGGCCACTCACCCCCGGCACGTCCCATTCGGCGCCGAGGTTGACGTTGTACTCGGGCGTGGCCGGCGCGCGGTTGCCATCAACGGCGCCACCCACGGTATCGGTCAGCTCGCTGTCGATATACATCACCCCACCCAGCACCCGCACCCCTTGTACGGGCTCACCGAACACGCTCAGCTCGATACCACGGTTGTCGCGTTTGCCATTGGGGCCGAACACCCGCGAAGTGGCGTTGGTCTCGTAGGCCGGCTGGCGGATGCGGAAGGCACTGGCGGTAAAGGCGACCTGGCCCAGGTCGTACTTGGCCCCCACCTCGACTTGGCGGCTGGTGAACGGCGGGAAGATCTGGTCTTCGTTGACCGAGGTCGACGGTGCGATCTTGCCCTGGCTCAGGCCTTCCATGTAGTTGGCGTACAACGACAGCTGGTCGGTAAACTTGAACAACACGCCGCCAGAGGGCGAGACTTTTTCTTCGTCGTAGGCGGTGTCGCCTTTGACGCCGTCGCTCCAGTCATCCACTTGCACCCGCTGCCAGCGTGCCCCCAGGGTCAGCAACAGACGGTCATCGAAAAACCCGAGGGTGTCGGCCAAAGCCACGCCAGAGAAGCGGTTTTCCGTGTAGACCTCTGGGTCAATGCGGGTGGGCGAACCAGGCGTCGGTGTCGCTACCGGGTTGTAGAGGTTACTGGACGCCGAAGCATAGCGCGCGCCGCCGTTGGTGAAGTCCATGTAGAAGTAGGTAGCGGCCAGGTTCAGCTCGTGGCTGACTGGCCCGGTGTGGAACCAGTTGCGCACACCCGCCATGGCGGTGCGCACCGTTTCATCGCGGGTAAAGTCGCGCGGCTGCACGGTGAAATCACCGGCATCGTTGGTGATGGACACGTTGTGCCGCAGGAAATCATGGTTGCTTTTGCGCGCGCCGACCGCGCCATAGGCCTGCAGCGACTCGCTGACGTCGTACTCGGCATGCAGTGCGCCAAAGGTATCGTTGGTGCGCGCCTTGCTCCAGGCCTGGGCATAGTTGTGGCGTACATCGTTGGCGTCCGGCACTTTGGCGTTGGCCCCAACCAGCACACGCTCTTGCGGCGCATCGGTGTCACGCTCGGTATGGCCGAGGTCTGCCGACAACCGCAGGCGCTCGCCACGAAAATCCAGGCCCAGCACCGCCATTTCGCGCTCGACGCGCTGGTGGTCCCATTCGGTATCGCCCGCCTGCTTCACACCGTTGAAGCGCACGCCGAACTGCTGGCCTTCGCCAAAGCGCCGGCCTACGTCCACCGCGCCGCCTGCCTGGCCAGCCGACGCGTAGCTGCCGGTGAACTCGGTGAGCGGCTTGTCGCCAGCCCGCTTGGGCTGCACGTTGATACCGCCGCCCACGCTGCCTCGCGGCGAAATGCCGTTGATCAACTGGCTGGGGCCCTTGATGATGTCGACCCGGTCGGCCATTTCCATGTCGATCGAGTAGGTCGGCAGGATGCCGTAAAGGCCGTTGTACGCCACGTCACTGTTGAACAGGCTGAAGCCGCGAATGGTGAACTGCTCGAAACGCCCACCCGCCGGGTTGGTGGCGCGCACCGAGGGGTCGGTGGCGATAAGCTCGCCCAAGGTTCGCGCTTGCTGGTTCTTCACCAACTCGCTGGTGTAGCTGGTGATGCTGAACGGGGTTTCCATGAAGTCGCGAGAGCCAAGCAGCCCTTGGGCGCCCTGGCGCGCCACCTGGCCACCGGCATAAGGCTGAGCTTCGCCGCCCGCCGCCAGGCCGCCGACAATGCTGGTCGGGGCGATTTCCAGCGCCCCATCCGCCTGGGGCTGCGGCGCCAGGGTGAACGCACCATGGCCCACCGGCAGCAACTGCAGGCCGCTGCCACGTAGCAGCTGCAGGAAGCCTTCTTCGACACTGTAGCTACCAGACAGGCCGCTACTCTGCCGGCCCCGGACCAGTGCCGGGTCCAGCGAAAGGCTGACGCCGGCCTGGTCGGCAAACCGGGTGAGTGCGGCGCCCAGGCTGGCGGCCGGCACCTGATAGGCACGCCGCGCCGCCTCATCGGCCCAGGCGGGTGCAGACAACAACAGGCTCATGGCGAACAACGGCCGCACTGCGCGCACCAGTGGGCGCAAGCGGCAAGACATTACTGCAGGCATTGAACAAGGCTCCCCTTTAGTTTCTTCTACCGGTAATGACCGGCGAGTGGAAAAAAGGGGACAGCCTCATGCATGATTTTCTCGCGCAGCCAGGCTCACCCAGTAACGCGTGCGTGCCTGCACCTGCAACGGCAGGCTGGCGGCAAGCAAGGCCAGCACCCGATCAGTATCGTCAAGGCGGAAAGTGCCGGTGACCCTGAGCTGTTCCAGTTCCGGGGACCAGCGCAGCACGCCGGGACGGTACCGTCGCAGTTCATGCAACAGCTCGCCCAAGGGGCGGTCATCCAGGCGCAGCACGCCTTCGCGCCAGCCAAGCAGCCATTCGTCCAGTGCCCTAACCGGGCCGACGCCAGCCACCTGCAAACTGGCCTGCTGCCCGGCCTGCAGCACCCGGGCCGCGCCACGCAGTGGCTGCAGGCTGGCCAGCCCCTTGACCACTGAAACCCGGCAGGCCTCATCGACCAGGCGCAAGCACACTTCACCTGCATTGAAGTCGCCAGCGCTGAGTGCAACCTGCCCGTAAGGCACCTGCACCGCCAGGCGCAGGCTATCGGGTACCCTGAGCGCCACTTCGCCGCGCAACAGTGTCAGCCGGCGCGCACGCAAGTCGATATCCACCGCACTGTCAGTGTTCAGCTGTACAAAGGTGCCATCGCTCAGCAGCACCTGCCGGCGCTCCCCTACCCCTGTGCGCATATCGGCCGTCCAGGCCTCCAGCGGCAGCTCCCGGCTTGCCAGCCAGGCGGCCGGTAGCAGCGCCGCTACACCCAGGGCTTGCTTGAGCAGCGCGCGGCGGCCGGCGTCCGGGCGGTCGAGGGTGGCCATGGCCAACGCCCCGGGCAACCCGGAAAATCGCTCGCGCAGCAATGATGCCTTCTGCCAGGCGTCTTCATGCAGGCTGCTGCTCGCCCGCCACTGCGCCAGGCGCAACAAGTCGGTCTCACTGGCATCGCCAGAATCCAGCAACGCCAGCCAGCGGGCGGCAGCACGCACCGCTTCGCGGATTTCGGGGGAGTGTGTGGTCATTGCAACTCGGCCAGCAGGCAATGTTCGTAAGCCTGCGCCATGTAGCGTTTGACGGAACGCTCGCAAACGCCCAGCCGCTTGCCGATCTCGGCGTAGCCCAGGCCTTCAAGCTGGCTCCAGAGAAAGGCCTTGCGCACCGGTGCCTTGAGGCCATCGAGCAGCTCGTCCAGGGCTTGCAGGGTTTCCAGTAAAAGCCAGCGCTGCTCTGGCGAGGGTACGTGCTGCTCGGGCAGATGCGCCAAGGCATCAAGGTAGGCCTGTTCCAGGCTGCGCCGCTGGTGGAAGTTGCTCAGCAACCGCTTGCCCACCGTCAGCAGGTAGGCGCGTGGCTCACGAATGTCTGCCAATGGCTGGGCACTGGCCAGCACCCGCAGAAAAGTTTCCTGGCTAAGGTCAGCAGCATCCCAGGCATTGCCCAGGCGCCGGCGTAACCAGGTTTCAAGCCAGCTGCGATGCTCCCGGTACAGGGCAGGCAGGCTAGGCTCCGGTGGCGGCGCGACGTCGATCATGGGGATGGCCCTGCGGCGGCGTAAATAGGATTAATTCTAATTTACGTTACGCCGCAGCACCAAGCGGTTTGTTACCGGTCAGGCAATCGCCGCATCCACCAGCACCTGCGCTTCCTGTACCAGGCGCTGCAAGTGCGCCTCGTCTATGAAGCTTTCGGCGTAGATCTTGTAGATGTCCTCGGTGCCCGACGGCCGCGCGGCGAACCAGCCGTTGGCAGTCATCACCTTCAGCCCGCCAATCGCCTGGCCATTGCCTGGTGCGTGGCTGAGGATCTGCACGATTGGCTCACCGGCCAGTTCGGTCGATTTCACCTGTTCCGGCGCCAGCTTGCTCAGCAACGCCTTCTGCCGTGCATCGGCCTTGGCCTCGACGCGGGTGGCGAACGGCTTGCCCAGCGCCTCGGTCAGGTCAGCGTAGGCCTGGCTCGGGTTGCGCCCGGTGCGGGCGGTCATCTCGGCGGCCAGCAAGGCCGGGATCAGCCCGTCCTTGTCGGTCGCCCAGACCGAACCATCACGGCGCAGGAACGACGCGCCGGCACTCTCTTCGCCGCCAAAGCCGAGCGAGCCGTCGAACAACCCCTGGGCAAAGTACTTGAAACCCACCGGGACTTCGTACAGCTCACGGCCCAGGCGCTGGGTGACGCGGTCGATCAGGCCGCTGGACACCACGGTCTTGCCCACCGCGGCGTCGGTGCGCCATTGCGGGCGGTGACGGAACAGGTAGTCGATGGCGACGGCCAGGTAGTTGTTCGGCTGCAGCAGGCCGTCAGAGGTGACGATGCCGTGGCGGTCGTGGTCCGGGTCGCAGGCAAAGGCCACGTCGAAGCGCTCGCGCAGGCCGATCAGGCCTTGCATGGCGTATGGCGAGGAAGGGTCCATGCGGATCTGGCCGTCCCAGTCGACAGTCATGAAGCGGAAGGTCGGGTCCACCTCGGTGTTCACCACTTCCAGGTCCAGCTTGTAGTGCTCGGCAATGGCCGACCAGTAGCGCACCCCTGCCCCGCCCAACGGGTCGACGCCCAGGCGCAGTTTGGCGCTGCGGATGATGTCGAAGTCGATGACGTTTTCCAGGTCCGCCACATAGCTGCTCACGTAGTCGTGGCGCTGGGTGGTCGGCGCCTGCAGCGCCTGGGCATGGTCCATGCGCTTGACGCCCGCCAGGTTCGCTGCCAGCAACTCGTTGGCCTTGGCCTCGACCCACTTGGTCACGTCGCTGTCGGCAGGGCCGCCATTGGGCGGGTTGTACTTGAAGCCACCGCTTTGCGGCGGGTTGTGCGACGGGGTGATGACGATGCCGTCGGCCAGGCCCTGCTGGCGGCCACGGTTATGGCAGAGGATGGCGTGGGACACGGCCGGCGTGGGCGTGTATTCGTCGTCCTTGGACAGCATTACCTGCACGCCATTGGCCGCCAGCACTTCCAGGGCGCTGGCAGTGGCCGGTGCCGACAGCGCGTGGGTGTCGGCGCCGATGAACAGCGGGCCATCGATGCCCTTTTCCTGGCGGTACAGGCAGATGGCCTGGGTAATGGCCAGCACGTGGTATTCGTTGAAACTCAATTCAAGCGAAGTGCCCCGGTGCCCCGAGGTGCCGAAGGCCACCCGCTGGGCCGCCACGGCAGCGTCGGGGCGGCCGGTGTAGTAGGCGGTGAGCAGTCGGGGAATATCGACCAGCACGCTGGCCGGAGCCGGCTTGCCTGCCAAAGGACTGAGCGTCATGCAAAAACCTCGAGTTCAACGGATGTTGGTGTTTGAGCATGCAGTGTACTGAGAGTTGCAATGCCGTGCGATGGGCGACATCAAAGAAAACCGCAGGCAACGCTCCCACAAAGACCGTGTAAACCAGTACTCCGGCTGCAACCGTCTAGAGTAGTAGCCAACCCCCCAGTAAATGAGGCCCCATGGCTTTCCACCGCCTGACCCGAACCCACCCCCGCCTGAGTTTCGCCGCCGCAGTCGGCCTTGTCGGCGCCTGGCTGATCCCCGCCGATGATACCGTGCAGCACATCCTCGCTGGCTGGAACCTTGGCGTATGGCTGTACCTGCTGCTGGTGCTGTACCTCACCTGGGACGCCAGCCCGGAAAGGGTCCGCAAGGTTGCCCGCGTCGAAGACGAAAACGCAGGCATGGTCTTGTTCACCGTGTGCATCGCGGCCATCGCCAGCCTCGCTGCGGTCACCCTGCAACTGGTGTCCAGCAAAGGCCTGCAGGGCACTGCACTGGCGCTGCACTACCTCTACACCGGCCTGACCGTGGCCGGCTCCTGGCTGCTGATCGGCTGCATCTTCAGCCTGCATTACGCCCGCCTGTTCTATACCGGGCACAACCATGAACCACCGTTGCGTTTCGCCGACGGCGAGCGCAACCCGGACTATTGGGACTTTCACTACTTCTCGTTCACCATCAGCGTGGCCGTGCAAACCTCCGACGTAGGCGTTGCCGGCCGGCAACTGCGGCGGGTGGTGCTGGCACATTCGCTGGTGGGTTTCGTGTTCAACACGGCGATTTTGGGGTTCACCATCAACATCGCGGCCGGGCTGCTGGGGTGACCCTGCCGCTCGTCCGAAAAGTGTTTCGTCGGTAACCCGCGAGGGCTGCCTGATTGAAGCGGATAACCGGCGCTATCGCGTGAAGTAAACGTTTGCCTGAACGCAGCGGGCTTATGGGCATGATCGCCCGGGTGTGACCCAAGTCATGGATTGCTACATTTGTCATGTTTGCAGCCGAGAATCACCCGTAGCAACTGCTATGTTTACATTCCCGGCAGCCACATAGGCGTGGCTGGCTGTTCACCACGTCCAGGCACGGACAAGGAGGCTGGCATGAACAAGATGACGTTCCCAAACGCCTGCCAGGTGATGCGCTGGCACTTTCATCCATTGGGCTTCGAAGCCAACATGGATGCGCCGCGCAGCATGGTCGCGCGGCTGTTCGACCGCGCCACCGGCGAAACCCTCATGGCCATCGCCGGCATCCCGTGTTCAGCCATCATGGCCGCAGCCGATGTGGAGCGCATCATCGAAGCCGTCGAAGCGGAAATGGACGCGTTCATACCCGCCCTCTCCTTGCGCCGCGCTGTTTAGCCTGCAACGCTCTTGTCCTGGCGCAAGGCCTGCAACTTGCCCATGAACTGCTCGGCTGGTACCGGCTGCCCCAGCAGGTATCCTTGCAGCGAATCACAGCCCAGTCGGGTCAGAAAGTCCTGCTGTTTGTCGGTCTCCACCCCTTCGGCAACAATGCGCAGGCCCAGTGCCTGGCCCAATGCGACGATTGCCGAGACAATCGCTGCATCGTCACTGTCCTGCTCCAGGTCTCGCACGAAGCCACGGTCGATCTTCAGCTCGTTGGCCGGCAGGCGCTTGAGGTACATCAGGCTGGAGTAACCGGTGCCAAAATCATCGATGGACAGGTCCACACCCATGGTGGACAGGCGTTGCAGCACCGTCAGGCTGGCATCGGCGTCGTGCATGGCGGTGGTTTCGGTAATTTCCAGGGTCAGGCAATTGGCCGGCAGCCCGTTCTCCTGCAGGGCGCGGGCCACACTCTCGACCAGCCCTGCATGGCAGAACTGGATGGCCGACAGGTTCACCGCCATGCGCCAGCCCGCGTGCCCCTGATCCAGCCAATGCCGCATCTGCCGGCAGGCTTCGTCAAGTACCCACTCACCAATCGGGATGATCAGGCCGGTCTTTTCTGCCAGGCCGATGAAGCGGTCGGGCAGCAACAGACCGTGCTGCGGGTGCTCCCAACGCAACAAAGCCTCGGCACCGATCGGCAGGCAGGCCTGGGCGTCAAACTTGGGCTGGTAATGCAAACGGAACTGGCCTTGCTCCAGCGCTTGGCGCAGGTCCTGCAGCAGTTGCAGTTGCTGGCGTGCGTTGCTGTTCATCGACACATCAAAGAAGCTGTAGCCATTCTTGCCCGCGCTCTTGGCGTGGTACATGGCGGCATCGGCATTGCGCAGCAACTCGTGCTGGTCGTGGCCGTTGCCGGGGTACAGGACGATGCCCAGGCTCGCCGACAGTTGCAGGTCATGCTCGGCCACGCGGAATGGCCGTGACACCAGGTTCACCTGCTTGACCGCCACGTCCATGGCATCGTCAGGCTCCTGCAGCTCTACCAGCAGCACGAATTCGTCGCCGCCGATACGCGCGAGGGTGTCCTGGCTGTGCAGGTGGCCGCGCAGGCGGGACGCCACTGCCTTGAGCAGCAGGTCACCGATATGATGGCCAAAGGCATCGTTGACTGGCTTGAAGCCGTCCAGGTCGATGAACATCAGGGCAAAACAGCCACCCTGCTCCGCCACCTTGGCGATGGCCTGCTCGATGCGGTCGGCCAGCAGGGTACGGTTGGGCAGGTCGGTGAGGGTGTCGTGCAGGGCCAGCTGGGTCAGTTCCTGGTTGGCCAGTGTCAGCGAACGGGCCAGCTCGGCAGTGCGCGCCTCCAGGCGGGCGTCCAGCACCGAGGTCAGCAAGGCCACCGCCAGCACCGCCAGGGTGGTGATCAGCACCAGATAGACCAGGCCGTCGCCCTGCAGCCCGCCACCCAGAGCACCGCAGAAGCTGCCCTCGGGGAAATTCGCCGCCGCCATGCCGGTGTAGTGCATGCCAACGATGGCGATGCCCATCACCACCGCCGCCAGGCCACGGATCTGCCGCACATAGGGGGTGTGCCGGCGCAGACGGAAGGCGATCCACAACGCCGCTGCCGAGGCGCCCACGGCGATCAGCAGCGAGGCCCCGAACAGCGCCGGGTCGTAGTCGATGCCCGGCAACATGCGCAGCGCAGCCATGCCGGTGTAGTGCATGCAGGCAATGCCGGCGCCCATGATCAGCGCGCCAAAACCCAGTTGCAGGCACGGCAAGCTCGGCTGGCTCACCAGCCACAGGGCAAAACCCGAGGACAGGACGGCGATCAGCAGCGAGAACGCGGTAAGGGCCAGGTCATAGCCCAGGTCGATGGGCAGGCTGAACGCGAGCATGCCGATGAAGTGCATCGACCACACGCCGATGCCCATGGCCAGCGCGCCGCCTCCCATCCACAAGTACGACGCCCGCCCCTTGGCCGTGGCAATACGGCCGGTCAGGTCAAGGGCGGTGTAGGACGCCAGAATCGCCACGCACAGCGAAATCAACACCAGCGAAGAGGAGTAGCTACCGGTCAGCATTGGGAATTCCAGCGACGGGACATGGGGCCCGGCAAAAGCTGACGATTGTACTCAAGCTTAGGCGAAACGCACGGGGTTTTTGCGAATGGGAATGGATCCAATGCGAGCCCTAAGCAGATCTGCGCCGCTCCCACAAAAGCGTGCGTTCACTTCAGTCCTGCTCGGCAAACGCCTGCTCTGCATCCCAGCCGCCACCCAATGCCGCCACCAATTGCACACTGGCCACCAGGCGGCCTTGCAGCAGGTTCAATACGCTGCGCTCGTTGCTCAGCGCCGTGGTCTGTACGTTGACGACATCCAGATAGCCAATCAGCCCCGCGCGGTACTGGTTCTCGGTCAGGCGCAGCGACTCGCGTGCAGCGTCCAGCGCCTCCTGGCGCACCACCGCTTCATCGCCATACACCTTCAACTGCACCAACAGGTTTTCCACTTCCTTGAAGCCATCCAGCACGGTCTGGCGGTACTGCGCCACGGTCTGGTCATAGACCGCCACCGTACGGTCTACCTCGGCGCTGCGCTTGCCGGCGTCGAACAGGGTCAGCGCCAGCTGCGGGCCTACCGACCAGTAGCGGTTGGGCAGTTCGATCCAGTTGCTGAAGCTGCTGCTGGAATAACCACCACTCATGCTCAGGCTGAGATCGGGGAAGTACGCTGCCCGCGACACACCGATATTGGCATTGGCCGCCATCACGTTGCGTTCGGCAGCAGCGATGTCCGGCCGACGCTCCAGCAGCTGCGACGGCAGCGAAACCGGAATTTGCGGCAATGCCGGAATGGCCTTGCTGTCAGCCAGGGCGAAATCGGCCGGGGTCTTGCCCAGCAGCACGGCGATGGCGTTCTCGAACTGCGCACGCTGCCAGATCAGGTCGATCAAATCAGCCTGGGTGCTCTTCAGCTGGGTACGCGCCTGGGCCACGGCATCCGGGCCAGAGACACCAGCGCGGTACTGGTTTTCGGTCATCCGCAACGAGCGCTCATAGGCCGCCACGGTGGCTTCCAGCAAACGCTTCTGCTCATCGATGACCCGCAATTGCAGGTAGTTCTGCACCAGCTCCGATTGCTGGCTCAAGCGGATCGAAGCGAGGTCGGCGAGGCTGGCTTCGGCACTGGCCTCGTTGGCATTCATGGTTTCGCGCAACTTGCCCCACAGGTCGATTTCCCAGCTGACACCGAGTTGGGCGTTGTAGGTATTGCGGATGCCGCTGCTGTTGTTGGACAAGCTGGAACTGGAGCTGCCGGTACCCTGCGCCGAGCGGTTCTTGCTAGCACTCAGGTCCAGGCTGGGGAACAGCGCCGCACGGCTGCTGCGCACCAGCGCCTGGGCCTGGCGGTACTGCGCTTCTGATTGCGCCACGGTCTGGTTGCTGCGGTTAAGCTCCTCGACCAACGCATTGAGCCCGGTATCGCCGTAGATTTCCCACCAGGCGCCGCGGGCGATGGCATCGGATGGCGTGGCCTGGCTCCAGCCTTCGGCGTGTTTGAACTGCGCCGCCGGGCTGTTCAGCTCGGGGCGGTGGTAGTCCGGGCTCAGGGTACAGGCACTGAGCAAGGCCACGCACAACCCGGCGCCGAGCAGGCGCGAGCCACGCCCACGGGTCAGCGCTTGCAGCGCACGGTGAAGTGGGGTCTGGGCAAAAGTCATAGCGGGGTTTCCAGGGCGGCGTCGGTGCGCACGCCGCGCCAACGGTTGAAACGGTGGCGCAGGCGGTCCAGGTACAGGTAGACAACCGGCGTCGTGTAAAGGGTGAGGACCTGGCTGAACACCAGGCCACCGATGATGGTCAGGCCCAGCGGCTGGCGCATTTCCGCGCCCTCGGCATGGCTCAGCAGCAGCGGCAAGGCGCCAAGGATGGCGGCCAGGGTGGTCATCAGGATCGGTCGCAGGCGCAGCAGGCAGGCCCGGCGGATCGACTCTTCCGGCGACATGCCCTGATGGCGCTCCAGCTGCAAGGCCAGGTCGATCATCAAAATGGCGTTCTTCTTCACCACACCGATCAGCAGGAACAACCCCAACAGCGAGATCAAGCTGAATTCGCCACCGGTGACGTACAGCGTCAGCAAGGCACCAACGCCTGCCGAAGGCAGTGTCGAGAGAATGGTCAGCGGGTGGATGTAGCTTTCATAAAGAATGCCCAGCACCAGATACACCAGCAGCAGTGCGCCAAGGATCATGAACGGCTGGCCCTGCTGGGTCTTGGCAAAGGCATCGGCAGTACCGCCGAGCTTGGCAATCACCTCTTCGGGCAAGCCCAGCTTAGCCACCGCCCGCTCCACCGCTGCCATGGCCTGGTCGGGGCTGTAGCCTTCGGCGACGTCGAAGGCGATGTCTTCGGAGGCGAACTGGCCTTCGTGGCTTACCCGGTCGTTGGCCAGGCTGTTCTCGTAGCGGGCGATGGTCGACAGCGGTACGCGAGCGCCGTCGGTGGTAATCACTTGCACCTGCTCCAGCGTGCTCGGGTCCCAGGCGTATTTGGGGTTGATCTCAAGCACCACCTGGTACTGGTTGAGGCTGTCGTAGATGGTGGAGATCTGACGCTGGCTGTAGGCGTTGTTCAACACCGAGGTGACCATGTCCATGTCGATGCCCAGGCGCTTGGCCTGGTCACGGTCGACCACCAGCGTCACCTGCTGGGTACCGGAGCCGTCACGGGCGTCGATGGCGGTCAGCTCCGGCAGTGCACGCAGCGCCGCAACCACCTTGGGGAACCACTGGCGCAATGCCGCCAGGTCGCCGCTCTGCAGGGTATACAGGTACTGCGACGAGCTCTGGTCACGCCCTCCGCCACCCAGTTGCAGGTCCTGGTCGGCCATCAGGAACAGCCGACCTCCGGGCACTTTGGGCATTTCCTTGCGCAGGCGCTCGATCACCTTCTGCGCATCGATCTTGCGCTCGCTGATCGGCTTCAGGCGCACCAGCACCACGGCATTGTTGGTGCCGCTGTTGCCACCGATGAAACCGGCAACGCTCTGCACTGCCGGGTCGGCCAGCAAGGCGCGCCGGTAGATCTCCATTTTCGGCTGCATCACGCTGAACGACAGGCCGTCATCACCGCGGATAAAGCCCATCAGCTGGCCAGTGTCCTGCTGCGGCATCAGCGTCTTGGGCACCACCACATACAGGGCGATGTTGATAGCAATGGTCGCCAGCAGGCTGAGCAGGGTCAGGCCCTTGTGGCGCAAGACCCAGCCCAGGCTGCGGTCATAGGCGTTGACCATGCGCTGGTGCACCTTGTCGCTCCAGCGCTGCACGCGGGCCTGCTCGGCCTGGTGTGGTTTGAGCCAGCGCGCGCACAGCATCGGCGTGAGGGTCAGCGATACCACCAGCGACACGATGATCGCCGCCGCCAGTGTGATCGAGAACTCCTGGAACAGGTTACGCACGATGCCGCCCATGAACAGGATGGAGACGAATACAGCCACCAGCGACACGTTCATCGACAGCAGGGTGAAGCCCACTTCCTTGGCCCCCAGGAAGGCCGCCTTCATCGGCGGCTGGCCGTCCTCGATGTGCCGCGAGATGTTCTCCAGCACCACGATGGCGTCGTCCACCACCAGGCCAGTGGCAAGGATCAAGGCCATCAGCGACAGGTTGTTGAGCGAGAAGCCGCACAGGTACATGACCGCGAAAGTCCCCACCAGAGACACTGGCACTGCCAGGCTGGGGATGAGTGAGGCGCGCAGGCTGCCGAGGAACAGGTACACCACCAGGATCACCAGCACCACAGCGATCAACAGGGTGTGTTCGGCCTCCTTCAGGGTGGCCTTGATCACCGGCGAGCGGTCCATTGCCACGTTCAGTTGCACATTGGCCGGCAGCAACGACTGCAGGGCTGGCAACTGCGCCTTGATCTGGTCGACCGTTTCGATGATGTTGGCACCGGTCTGGCGGTTGACCACCAGCAGCACCGCGCTCTGGTCATTGAAGAAACCGCTGTTGTAGCGGTTTTCCACGCCATCGGTAATGGTGGCCACGTCGGACAGGCGCAGGATGGTGCCGTTCTGCTGCCGGATCACCACCGGCTCGTAATCCTTGGCGCTTTCCAGCTGGTCGTTGGCCCTCACCTGCCAGTTACGCTCGGCATCCTCGACAAAACCCATTGGCCGGCGCTGGTTGGCGTTGGACACGGCCGTACGCACATCGTCCAGCGACACGCCGTACTGGTTGAGCAATTGCGGCTCGACGGCAATGCGCACCGCCGGCAGCGAACTGCCGCCGATCTGCACCTCACCTACCCCCGATACCTGGGCCAGGCTCTGCGACAGGATAGTGTCGGCCAGGTCGTACAGCTGGCCTTTCTGCAGCACGTCCGACGTCAGCGACAGCACCATGATCGGTGCTTGCGACGGGTTGATCTTCTTGTAGGTGGGCATGCTGCGCATGCCGCTGGGCAGCAGGTTACGGGTGGCGTTGATCGCTGCCTGCACCTCGCGCGCCGCGCCGTCGATGTCGCGGCCCATCTCGAAGCCGATGATGACCCGCGTGGAGCCTTGGTTGGAGCTGCTGGTCAATGTGGTCACGCCGGCGATGCTGCCCAGCTTGCGCTCCAGTGGCGTGGCCACGGTGGAGGCCATGACCTCCGGGCTGGCGCCGGACAAGTTGGCCGACACCACGATTACGGGGAAGTCCATCTGCGGCAGCGGTGACACAGGCAACAGGCCGAAGCTGACCCCGCCCAGTAGCATGATCGCCAGGCTCAGCAGCATGGTCGCAACAGGGCGACGGATGAAAGGACCGGACAGGTTCATGCCTCGGCCTGCTTCACGTCAGTGGCCGGGCGCCAGCGGCGGGCCAAGCGGTCGAAGTACAGGTAGATGACCGGCGTGGTGAACAGCGTCAGCACCTGGCTGACCAGCAACCCGCCGACCATCACCAGGCCCAGCGGCTGGCGCAGCTCGGCGCCGGAACCGGTCGCGAGCATCAGCGGCACCGCACCGAACAGCGCGGCCAGGGTGGTCATCAGGATCGGCCGAAAGCGCAGCAGCGCCGCCTGGTAAATCGCATCACGCGGGCTCATGCCCTGGTGGCGCTCGGCCTCAAGGGCAAAGTCGATCATCATGATCGCGTTCTTCTTGACGATGCCGATCAGCAAGATGATGCCGATGATGGCAATCATGCCAAGGTCGTTGCCGCTGATGAGCAAGGCCAGCAAGGCACCCACCGCCGCCGAGGGCAGGGTCGAGAGGATGGTCACCGGGTGGATGTAGCTTTCGTACAGCACGCCCAGCACGATGTACATGGTCACCACCGCCGCCAGAATCAGCAGCAAGGTGCTGGACAGCGACGCCTGGAAGGCCTGCGCGGCGCCCTGGAAGCGGGTTTGTACCCCCAGCGGCATGCCGATGTCCTGCTGCACCTGCTCGATCACCTGCACAGCTTCGCCCAACGACGCGCCATGGGCCAGGTTGAACGACAGGGTCACCGCCGGGAACTGGCCGATGTGGGAAATGGCCAGCTGGGCCTGGCGCTGCTCGATGCGCGCCAGCGCCGACAGCCGCACCTGGCCGCCATCGGTAGCCTTGACGTGGATCGACTCCAGCGCCTGCGGGCCGATCACTGAAGCGTCCTTCGACTGCAGCACCACGCGGTACTGGCTGGCCTGGGTGTAGATGGTCGAGATCTGCCGCTGGCCGAAGGCGTCGTACAGGGCGTTGGTGATCTGCGACACGCTGATGCCCAAGCGGCTGGCCATGTCACGGTCGATCACCAGGTACACCTGCAAACCCTTGTCCTGGAGGTCGCTGGCCACGTCGGCCAGTTCTGCGCGTTGCTGCAACGCCTGCACCAGCTTGCCGCTCCACTGCGCCAGCAGGTCGGCGTCCGGCGACGACAGGCTGAACTGGTACTGGGTACGACTGACCCGGTCCTCGATGCTCAAGTCCTGCACCGGCTGCATGAACAGGCGGATACCCACCTGCCGGTCCAGTTGTGGCTGCAGGCGGCTGATGACTTCGCTGGCTGTGACATCGCGCTCGCCGTGAGGCTTGAGGTTGATCAACAGGCGGCCGCTGTTGAGCGTGGCGTTGTCGCCATCGACGCCGATGTAGGACGACAGGCTTTGCACGGCAGGGTCCTGCAGGATCACCTTGCTCAGGGCCTGCTGACGCTCGCTCATGGCGGCGAACGACGTGGACTGCGGTGCTTCGGAAATGCCCTGGATCACCCCGGTGTCCTGCACCGGGAAGAAGCCCTTGGGCACCACCATGTACAGGAACACGGTCAGCACCAGGCTGGCCACGGCCACCAACAGGGTCAGCGGCTGGTGCTTGAGTACCCACTGCAGGGCGTTGCCGTAGTGTTTGATCAGCCAGTCGATCCAGGCGCCGCTGGCGCGGTAGAAGCGGCCTTGTTCTTCTTCCTTGGGCTCGCGTTTGAGCAAGCGGGCGCACATCATCGGCGTCAGGGTCAGCGACACCACCAGGGAGATCAGGATGGCCACTGCAAGGGTGATGGCGAACTCGCGGAACAGGCGGCCGACCACGTCAGCCATGAACAGCAACGGGATCAATACCGCGATCAGCGAGAAGGTTAGCGAAATCAGGGTGAAGCCGATCTGCCGGGCGCCCTTGAGCGCCGCCTGCATGGGCGTCTCGCCCTCTTCGATGTGCCGGGAGATGTTCTCCAGCATGACAATGGCGTCGTCGACCACAAAGCCGGTGGCAATGGTCAGGGCCATCAACGTCAGGTTGTTCACCGAGAAACCGGCCAGGTACATCACGCCGAAGGTGCCGATCAGTGACAGTGGCACGGCAATCGACGGAATGAGGGTGGCGCTGAAACGGCGCAGGAAGACGAAGGTAACCATTACCACCAGGACGATGGCGATCAGCAGTTCATGCTGTACGTCCTTGACTGCGGCGCGAATGGTCTGGGTGCGGTCGGTCAGCACCGATACATCGAGGCCGGCCGGCAGGTTGTCGGTGATCGACGGCAACAGCTCCTTGATGCGGTCGACCACTTCGATGACGTTGGCGCCAGGCTGGCGCTGGATGTTCAGCAGCACCGCGTGGTTTTCGTTGGCCCAGGCGGCCAGGCGCTCGTTTTCTGCGCCATCGACGATTTCGGCCACATCTTTCAGACGCAGCGGTGCACCGTTGGTGTAGGCCAGGATCAGGTTGGCGTATTCCTCGGGGGAACGCAGCTGGTCATTGGCATCGAGCATCGACACCCGGGTGGGGCCATCGAAATTGCCCTTGGGCTGGTTCACGTTCGAGGCGCCGATCATCGTGCGCACGTCATCCAGGTTCAGGCCGTTGGCCGCCAGGGCGTCGACGTTGACCTTGATGCGTACCGCCTGGCGCTGGCCGCCGGCAATGCTGACCATGCCTACGCCGCTGATCTGCGCGAGCTTTTGCGCCACACGCGTATCGACCAGGTCGTTGAGCTTGGGCAGCGGCATGGTCTTGCTGGAAATGGCCAGGGTCAGCACCGGGGTGTCGGCCGGGTTGACCTTGTTGTAAACCGGCGGCGCTGGCAGGTCGCTGGGCAGCAGGTTGCTGGCAGCGTTGATCGCAGCCTGCACCTGTTGCTCGGCAACGTCCATGTTCATGTCGAGGTTGAAACGGAGGGTCAGCACCGAGGCACCACCGGAACTGGTCGAAGCCATTTGTTCCAGGCCGGGCATCTGGCCGAACTGGCGCTCCAGGGGGGCGGTGACAGCGCTGGTCATGACCTCCGGGCTGGCACCGGGGTACAGCGTCATGACGCGGATGGTCGGGTAATCCACCTGCGGTAAAGCGGAAACCGGCAGCAGCTTGTAGGCGATCAGACCGGCCAGGACGATGGCCAGCATGCTCAGCGTGGTGGCGACCGGCCGCAGGATGAACAGACGCGAGAGGTTCATGCGCCCGCCTTGCCTGCTGCGTTGCCAGGCTGCGCTTCACCTGTGTGCGCCGAACCTTTGGCTTCCTGGCCTTGCAGGTGCTGGCCTGGGGTGGTCGGTACTTGCGAGCTGTCTTCGACCACTTCCACCTTGGTGCCTTCGCGCAGGCGGTCGGTGCCTTCCAGCACCAGGCGGTCACCCGCCTTCAGGCCTTCGAGGATGACGCTGTTCTCGCCATCGCTGGCGCCGACCTTGAGCTTGCGCACGTTCACCGTGTTTTCAGCGTTTACCACATAGGCAAAGGTACCGTCGTTACCAAACTGGATGGCCGCTGCCGGGGCCATGACCACCTGCTTGAGGGTATCGGCTAGCAGGCGCACGTTGACGAACTGGTTGGGGAACAGGGCGAGGTCCTTGTTCTCGAAGCGGCCCTTGAACTTGAGCGTACCGGTCGTAATGTCGATCTGGTTGTCGATGCTGCCCAGCACGCCAGTGGACTGCAGCTTGCTGTCACTGCGGTCCCAGGCCTCGACCGGCAGGATGGCGCCGCTGCGGTAGCGTTCCAGCACGGTGCTCAGCTCGGTTTCCGGCAGGGTGAAGGCGACGTTGATCGGCTCGGTCTGGGTAATCACCACCAGTGCCGTGGTGTCGTTGGCCGCAACGAGGTTGCCCAGGTCGAGCTGGCGCAGGCCCACGCGACCGTTGATCGGCGCACGGATCTGGGTGAAGTCGAGGTTCAGCCGGGCGTCGTTGACCTGTGCCTGGTTGGTCTTGACCAGCCCCTGGAACTGCGCCACCTGCGCTTCGGCGGTGTCGAGGGTTTGCTTGGCGATACTGTCTTCGGCGTACAGGCCTTTATAGCGGGCTACATCCACCTGGGCGTTCTTCAGCTGCGCCTGGTTTTGCGCCAGCGTACCTTCGGCCTGCTGCAGGGCGATGCGGTACGAGCGCGGGTCGATTTCGGCGAGCAAGTCGCCGGCTTTGACCTGCTGGCCTTCCTTGAAGTGGATCTTCACCAGCTCGCCAGCCACGCGGCTGCGCACATTGACCGTGTTGGTGGCAGTGACTGTGCCCAGGGCTTTGTAATACAGGGGGAAGTCGCCCACGCGTACCGGTTCGACGCGTACCGGCACCGCTTCGCTGGAGCCGCCGAACCCTGGGCGGCCGCCCATCATGCCCATGCCCTTGCCACCGCGCCCGCCGCCGCCGGCTTCTTTATGCGCAGGCGTTGCTGCAGGCCACAGCCACCAGGCCAGGGCAGCCACCAGCAGCAGGATCAGCAGGCCGACGAGCCAGCGACGGGGGGAACGGGAATTGGACACTTGCATGGGTTGAACGAACCTTGTTCGGAATGGCGGCTTGGGGAGGGTGAACGATAAGCAATGGCATCGTTTTAGCAAAGGGCCTTTACCAGAGGTTTACCTTTGGCTGACGTTGCCAAGACGCTGAACTTTAAATGAAAACGGCCCGGAAAGCGTTCCGGGCCGTTACAGGGTGTTGCTTGGAGTAGTGGCGGGCTGAAAGGTTTCGGTTGCCTGGGCTGGCCCTTTCGCGGGTTCACCCGCGAAGAGGCCACCACAGGACTCAGCCGCCCTGCCCCGCAACCCTTACTTCAGTACTGCCAGCGCTGCATCGTAGTTCGGCTCGTCAGCAATTTCGCCAACCAGTTCACTGTGCAGCACTTTGTCGTTTTCATCCAGCACCACCACGGCGCGGGCAGCCAGGCCGGCCAGCGGGCCGTCGGCGATGGCGACGCCGTAGTTTTCGAGGAACTCGCGGCCACGCAGGGTCGACAGGTTCTTCACGTTTTCCAGGCCTTCGGCACCGCAGAAGCGTGCTTGGGCAAACGGCAGGTCGGCGGAGATGCACAGCACCACGGTGTTGGCCACATCGTTGGCCTGGGCGTTGAACTTGCGCACGGAGGTGGCGCAGGTTGGGGTGTCAACGCTTGGGAAGATGTTCAGCACCTTGCGCTTGCCGGCGTAGTCCTTCAGCGACTTGTCAGCCAGGCCTTCACCGACCAGGGAGAATGCCGGAGCCTGGGCGCCGATTTTCGGCAGTTCGCCGTTGACCTGAACCGGGCCGCCTTTGAGAGTCACTTGAGCCATGACGAAATCCTTATGCTGGGTTTGAAAAGGACACTGAGTTAAGCATGAAGGCGGCCGGGTGCCTATGGGGGCAGGTGAAATTGTTCTATTGCCGGACAATTTTTGTGGACAAAAAAATGCCCAGGTTGCGACAAGCGACCCGGGCATTCTTTATTTCAGGCAGCGAATCAGCCCAGCAGGCCGTACACCACCGAGGTCAACGCAACCAGGCCGACCACTACAACGAACACGTTGGAGGCTGCACCGCTGTACTTGCGCATCGACGGAACACGGTGGATGGCGTACATCGGCATCAGGAACAACAGCACCGCAAGGATCGGGCCGCCGAGCGATTCGATCATGCCGAGGATGCTCGGGTTGAGGGTGGCAACGATCCAGCACACTACCAGCATCAACGCGGCTACCACGCGGTCCAGGGTTTTGGCACCCGGGCGTGCACCGGTCTTGGCGATAATACCCTTCAGGCCTTCACTGGCACCGATGTAATGGCCCAGGAACGACTTGGCGATGGCCACGAAGGCGATCAGCGGCGCAGCGAACGCGATGGTCGGGTTGCTGAAGTGGTTGGCCAGGTACGACAGGATCGACAGGTTCTGTGCCTTGGCTTCGGCCAGTTGGGCGCTGCTCAGGGTGAGCACGCAGCTGAACACGAAGAACAGCACCATCACCACCATCAGCAGGTGGGCACGGCGCAGGATCTGGCCGCTACGCTCGTCGGCATGCTCGCCGTAGCGGCGCTTCTGGTCGACGGCGAAGGCCGAAATGATCGGCGAGTGGTTGAACGAGAACACCATCACCGGAATAGCCAGCCACAGGGTATGCAGGAAGGCCGAGGCCGGCGGCACGTGTGTGGCGCTGTCGAGGATGCCACCAGTCCAGTGTGGCACCAGGTACAGGCCCAGCAGCGCCAGGGCGACGATGAACGGGTACACCAGCAGGCTCATGACCTTGACCGTGGCCTGCTCGCCGCAGCGCACGATGGCCAGCAGGCCGAGGATCAGCACAAACGACAGGATGGCCCGCGGTGGCGGCGCCATGTGCAGCTGGTGCTCCATGAAGCTGGACACGGTGTTGGTCAGCGCCACGCTATAGATAAGCAGGATGGGGAAGATCGCGAAGAAGTACAGCACGGTGATCGCGGCACCGGCGTTGCTGCCGAAGTGCTCTTTGACCACTTCGGTGATGTCGCCACCATTGCGCCCGGAGAGCACGAAGCGGGTCAACCCGCGGTGAGCGAAGTAGGTCATTGGGAAGGCCAGTACAGCCAGGATCAGCAGCGGCCAGAAACCGCCAAGGCCGGCGTTTATTGGCAGGAACAAGGTTCCGGCGCCAATGGCTGTGCCGAACAGGCCCAGCATCCAGGTGGTGTCGTGACGCGCCCAGCTGCCGAGGGTGGCGGGGGTCGATTCTGCAAAGCGTTGTTCAACGCTTGGGGCCTGCTCATTCATTCCGGGTGAAGCTCCACTCGCAAGACTGCAACAGGCTGAGAATGGCGAAACAGTGCGTTCGCCCAACTCAACCGGAAAAGAGGGGCGCGATTGTGCACGGAAAGGTTGCACTTGCGAAGCCCTTTTCCGAGGGGCGGTTGCACTTGTCTTTACAAGCACGCCAGACCGGCAGGCTAAGGCGATGATTGTGGGAGCGCCCCGGCAAGGCCGCTCCCACAGGAAGGGCCGCGCAGGGCCCCTTGAGAAATTACTTCTGAACAGCAGCGAACGCTTCGGCAACCTGTTGCAGGTTGGCCGGGCGCAAGCCGGACATGCACACGCGGCCACTGTCGATCAGGTACACGCCAAACTCGTCGCGCAGGCGGCGCACTTGCTCGACGCTGAAGCCGGTGTAGCTGAACATGCCACGCTGGCGCAGGAAGAACTGGAAGTCCTGGCCTGGCAGCAACACAGCCAGGGCATCGACCAGCGCCTGACGCATGTCGAGGATACGCTTGCGCATCACTTCGACTTCCTCGGCCCACTGGGCATTGAGGACTGCATCGCTGAGCACGCCTGCAACCAGCTGGGCGCCAAAATTGGGCGGGCTGGAGTAGTTGCGGCGCACGGTCGCCTTGAGCTGGCCGAGCACGCTCTGGGCAGTGGCGTCATCGTCGCAGACCACCGACAGGCCCCCTACCCGCTCGCCGTACAGCGAGAAGATCTTCGAGAACGAGTTGCTGACCAGGCACGGCACACCGGCGCGGGCCATTTCGCGGATGGCGTAGGCGTCTTCCACCAGGCCTTCGGCGAAGCCTTGGTAGGCGATGTCGAGGAACGGGATCAGCTGGCGTGCCTTGACCACTTCGACCACTTGTTGCCACTGGTTTTGCGTAAGGTCGGCACCGGTGGGGTTATGGCAGCACGGGTGCAGCAGTACCACGCTGTTGGCCGGCAGCGTCTGCAGGGTGGCCAGCATGCCGTCGAAGTCCACGCCACGGGTGGCCTGGTCAAAATACGGGTACGTGTGCACCTTGAAGCCGGCGCCTTCGAAGATGGCGCGGTGGTTGTCCCAGGTCGGGTTGCTGACCCAGACTTCGGCCTGCGGGAAGTAGCGCTTGAGGAAGTCGGCACCGACTTTCAGGGCGCCGGAGCCACCCACGGTCTGCACAGTGGCCACGCGACCGCCGGTCACCGCCGGGTGATCGGCACCGAACAGCAGCGCCTGAATCGCCTGGCGGTAGCTGGCCAGGCCTTCCATCGGCAGGTAAAGGGACGCTTCGTGGTCCTGGCCGGCAATGCGTTTTTCCACCGCATCCACAGCCGCCAGTTGCGGCACCACGCCGGCCTCATCGTAATACAGGCCGATACTCAGGTTGACCTTGTCGGCGCGCGGGTCGGCCTTGAAGGTTTCCATCAGCGAGAGGATCGGGTCGCCGGCATAGGCATCGACATGTTTGAACACAGCGTGCAGCTCCTTGGATCAGGACAGTTCGAAAAGGCAGACCTGAGCATACCCGGAGTGTGGGCTCAGGAACATCCACTATTGTGCAAGGTTGTCTATGCAACATTGCATGGCTGAAGATTTGTGCTGACAGTGATGCCTTCATCGCCGGCAAGCCAGCTCCCACAGGTACACCACAGGCCTTGAGCTTGGTGATGTACCTGTGGGAGCTGCTTGCCGGCGATTGGCCGGGTCAGGCAAGCAGCTCTTTCAGGCCCTGCAACTCCTGCTCGGTTAGCGCCACCCCCTCCTCCTCGGCCACCTCGCGCTCACGATAGCGCCGCTCACCCGGCATGCGCGTCAGGCCCACCGCCTGCATCTGCTCCACCAGTGCGCGACTGCGCTGGGCAAATTGCTCGCCTTCTGCCTTGCCGGGGTCGATGACGATAATCAGCTGCCCGGTCCAGGGTGTCTTCGCCCCCGGGTGGCGCGACCAGTCGAATTCCCAGGAGAAATTACCCCCGGTCAGCGCCGCCGCCAGCAACTCGACCATCATCGATAACGCCGAACCCTTGTGCCCGCCAAACGGCAGCAAGGCGCCGCCTTCGAGAATGGCCAAGGGGTCGGTGGTCGGTTCGCCGTTGGCGTCCACGCCCATGCCTTCCGGCAGTTGCTGGCCGGCACGCGCGGCAATCTGCACGTCACCGTGGGCCATGGCGCTGGTGGCCATGTCGAAGACGATCGGATCGTGTTCGGCACATGGCGCCGCAAAAGCGATGGGGTTGGTACCAAACAGGGGCTTGCGCGCGCCATGCGGCACCACGCAGGTCATGCTGTTGACCACGCTCAGGGCCACCAGGCCCTCTTCCGCGAACGGTTCAACATCCGGCCACAGCGCGGCGAAGTGGTGCGAGTTATGGATCGCCAGCACGGCAATACCCGCGTTGCGCGCTTTGGCTACCAACAGCTCACGGGCCGCTGCCAACGCCGGCTGGGCAAAGCCGCCCGCTGCATCGACACGTACATAACCGGCCGCTACGTCGCTGACCTTCGGCGTGGCCTGGCCATCGACCCAACCGCTGGCCAACGTCGAGACGTAGCCAGGCATACGGAATACGCCGTGGCTGTGAGCACCATCGCGCTGGGCGCTGGCGCAGTTGTAAGCCAGCACCCGGGCCACGCTCTCGCTGCAGTCATGGCGCTGAAAAATGGCCTGCAACAAACCCTGCAGCTCGGTAAAAGGCATACGCACGACGGTGCTGGTGGAAGGTGCGGACATCTGAAGCTCCTTGTTGGTATTGGAATGGCTACAGCGTTGCAACGACAAAAACTTTCCGGCATGTGACAGCAATCTGTCAAATATTGACTTGATGACAGAAAACATTCATTTTCTTCCCAAGCCTTACCCTTGGAGCCGCAGCATGAGCCAACCGATCAAGCAACGCCTGGAAAACAGCCTCGAAGGGGCCGCTGCCTCGGGCCGCAAGATCGCCACCTACATGCTCGCCAACCTGCACGAACTGCCGTTCCAGACATCGGCCAGCATTGCCGCCAAGCTGGGCGTCAGCGAATCCAGCGTCGGGCGCTTCTGCCGCTCACTCGGTTATGCCCACCTCAAGGCGCTTAAGCAAGACCTGCAGAACGACCTGGGCGATGGCCCGTGGCTGGTGGGCGACCGATTGCAGGATTACCGCCAGAACCAGGACGCCAGTGACAACGCCGGCAGCCTGGAGCTGGAAATCGCCGCCTTGATGCGTGTGCACGAGTACCGCCAAAGCCCCACCTGGCACAGCGTAGCGCAACGCCTGGCGAGCAAGCCGCGGGTGTTCATCGCCGGTTTCCAGACCGAGCGCGGCATCGCCATGTGCATGAGCCACCTGCTGCAGTACCTGCGCGATGGCGTGCAACTGGTGGACATCAGCGCCGGGCACTTCGGCGAGGTGCTGCTGGGGCGTGCCGAAGACAGCGCCTTGGTGGTGTTCGAGGCGCGCCGTTATTCCCGCCACGCCCTGCTGCTGTGCCAGAAGGCACGCGAGGCGGGCATTGCGGTCACCTTGGTGACCGACACCTTCTGTGACTGGGCCGATGCCAACGCCGACGAGGTATTCCGCATCCCCACCGAGTTCAATCTGTTCTGGGAATCCACCTCGACGATGCTGTCGTGGGTACACCTGATGGTCAACGAGGTCTGCAAGAAACTCGGGCCTGATGTTGAAAAACGCTTGGAAGCGACTGCCGCTCTACATAACGAATTCGTCGGCTACACCTCGTGGCCGACGGGCAAACAACAATAGCAAGAGTGCAATGAGGTGCGAGATGAACAAGACCATGGCCTTGGTGGGTGCGTGTGCCCTGCTGCTGACGGGTGCCGCCAGTGCCGAAACCCTGCGCTTCGCCACCGAGGGTGCCTACCCGCCCTTCAACTATGTAGACGCCGATAACAAGCTGCACGGCTTCGATATCGACATCACCCATGCCCTGTGCGAACAGATGAAAGTCGAGTGCACGCTGGTGGCCCAGGACTGGGAAGGCATCATCCCCGCCCTGATGGCGCGCAAGTACGACGCCGTCGTCGCGTCGATGATCAATACCGAAGAGCGGCGCAAGAAAATCGCCTTCACCGACCACTACTACCGCACCCCGCTGACCGTCGCAGTCGCCAAGGACAGCAAGATCGACAGCGCCCAGACCGACTTCGTCGGCTACACCGTCGGTGCCCAGTCGTCGTCCACCCAGGCTATCTACGCCGAAGACGTGTATGGCAAGGCCGGGGCCGACGTGAAGCTGTACCCGACCATGGATGAAGCCAACGCCGACCTGGCCGCCGGGCGCCTGGACGGGGTAATTGCCGATAAATTCCCGCTGCACGAGTGGATGACCAAGAACGGCGGGGATTGCTGCAAGATCCTCGGCGACGTGGCCGACACCAAGGCCGATGCCGCCATCGCCGTGCGCAAGGACGACGAAGCCCTGCGCCAGCGCCTGAACACCGCGCTGCAACAGATCGTGGCCAACGGTACCTATCAGAAAATCGCCAGCAAGTACTTCGCTTTCGATATCTACAACTGACCTTAGAGCCCGTCTCGCCTGATCCGGCCCTATCGCCGGCAAGCCAGCCCCCACAGAACCGCACAAGGCCTGACAAATGTGCAGTCCCTTGTGGGGGCTGGCTTGCCGGCGATAGGGCCGGTAAGGTCAACACAAGGTGTTCGTCATGCTCGATCAATTGTCCTTGCTGTCCTTCGCCAGCGGAGGCTGGGGCCAGGCGCTGCTGGCCGGCGCCCTGGTGACTGTTTCACTGGCACTGGCCTGCCTGCCCATCGGTCTGCCGCTGGGCCTGCTGGTAGCGCTGGCAGCGCGCTCGCGCAAGCGCCTGCCACGGGCCTGGGCCACCACCTTCTCTACGGTGTTCCGCGGCCTGCCCGAACTGCTGACACTGCTGATCATCTATTACGGCTGCCAGATCGCCGCGCAGAAAATCCTCGCGGCCATGGGCTATCAGGGTGAATTCCTGATCAACACCTTCCTCGCCGCGATGATCGCCTTCAGCCTGGTGTTCGCCGCGTTCTCAAGCGAGATCTGGCTGGCCGCCTTCAAGACCCTGCCCAAGGGCCAGCTGGAGGCCTGCTCGGCGCTGGGCCTGAGCAAGCGCACCGCCTTCTTCAAGGTGCTGCTGCCACAACTGACCCGCATCGCCCTGCCCGGCCTGTCGAACAACTGGCTGTCGCTGCTCAAGGACACTTCGCTGGTGTCGACCATTTCGCTGGTCGACCTGATGCGCCAGACCAATCTGGCCGTCAGCGTGACCAAGGAGCCGATGTTCTTCTATGGCGTCGCCTGCCTGGGTTACCTGCTGTTCGCAGCGCTTTCCGGGCGCGTGTTCGCCTTCATCGAACGGCGCAGTAACCGCCACCTGCTAGGAGCACGGGCATGAGCTTTGAACAACTGCTGGCACTGGTGGTGGACCCCGACCTGCTGGAACGCTACGGCCCGCGCTTCGTCGACGGCCTGCTGGTAACCGCCAAACTGGTGGCCATTTCCTTCACCCTGGGCGCCGTACTCGGCCTGTTGCTAGCCCTGGCGCGCATGTCGCGCAGCCTGCTGCTGCAACGCATGGCCGCCGGCTACGTGTACTTCTTCCGCGGCTCGCCCCTGCTGGCCCAGCTGTTCCTGCTGTATTACGGCCTGGGTTCGCTCAAGGGCTTCTGGCAGGACGTCGGCCTGTGGTGGTTTTTCCGCGAAGCGTGGTTCTGCACCTTGCTGGCCTTCACCCTGAACACCGCTGCCTACCAGGCAGAGATCTTCCGCGGCAGCCTGATGGCCGTTGCGCCGGGGCAGCATGAAGCGGCGCGGGCTTTGAACCTTAAGCGCTCGACCACCTTTTTCAAGGTGATTCTGCCGCAGTCGTTGCTGGTGGCCATCGGCCCGCTGGGCAACGAACTGATCCTGATGATCAAGGCCAGCGCAATTGCCTCGCTGGTGACCATCTACGACCTGATGGGCGTAACCAAACTGGCCTTCTCGCGCAGTTTCGACTTCCAGATCTACCTGTGGGCCGCCGTGCTCTACCTGGTAATCGTCGAACTGGTGCGGCGCCTGCTGAAACACCTGGAAGGCCGCCTGGGCCGCCACCTGAACTGACCGAAGGATACGTTCCATGCATTGCCAGACCCTTGTCCTCGGCGCCGGCATCGTCGGCGTCAGCACCGCCCTGCACTTGCAGGCCCGCGGGCGCCAGGTCGTCCTGATCGACCGTGATGAACCCGGCAGCGGCACCAGCCACGGCAACGCCGGGCTGATCGAGCGCTCCAGCGTCATCCCCTACGCCTTCCCCCGGCAGTTCGGCGCATTGTTGCGCTACGGCCTGAATCGCCAGCCCGACGTGCGCTACAGCCTGGCGCACCTGCCCAAGGCTGCGCCGTGGCTATGGCGCTACTGGCGCCAATCAGCCCCGGGGCGCCTGGCCGGGGCCGCCGCCGACATGCTGCCGCTAGTGCAGCGCTGCGTCGAAGAACACGACGCCTTGATCAAAGCCGCCGGCCTTGAAGCGCTGGTGCAGGCCAAAGGCTGGATCGAAGTGTTCCGTGACCCTGCCCTGTTCGAGCAGGCCAAGGCCGACGCCAAGGGCCTGGGCCGCTATGGCCTGCAATTTGAAATCCTGGAATGCGGGCAGTTGCAGGCTCGCGAGCATCAGCTGGACGCCACCGTGGTGGGCGGCATCCACTGGCTCGACCCCAAGACCGTGAACAACCCCGGCGCCCTCACCCGCGGCTATGCGGCGCTGTTCCTGCAACGCGGTGGGCTGTTCCTGCATGGCGATGCACGCAGCTTGCGCCAGGCCAACGGCCAATGGCGGGTAGAGAGCCGCCGTGGCCCGATTACCGCCGACGAGGTGGTGGCCTGCCTCGGCCCGCAGTCGGCCGACCTGTTCAGCGGCCTGGGCTACCAGATTCCGCTGGCGATCAAGCGCGGCTATCACATGCACTACAGCACCCGTGACGGCGCGGCGCTTGAGCATTCGATCTGCGACACCCAGGGCGGCTACGTGCTGGCGCCGATGGCGCGCGGCGTGCGCCTGACCACCGGCATCGAGTTTGACGCCAGCAGCGCGCCTGGCAACCAGATCCAGCTAGGCCGCTGCGAGGCGCTGGCGCGCAAGCTGTTCCCGGCCTTGGGTGAGCGCCTGGACGACACCCCTTGGCTGGGCCGCCGCCCATGCCTGCCCGACATGCGCCCGGTCATCGGCCCGGCAGCCCGCCACCCGGGGCTGTGGTTCAACTTTGGCCACGCCCACCACGGCCTTACCCTGGGGCCGGTCAGCGGCCGGCTGGTGGCAGAGCTGATCACCGGCGAGCACCCTTTCACCGACCCCGCGCCCTACAGCGCGACCCGTTTCGACTGAACCCACGCGGGAGAACAACAACATGACCGCACCACTGAGCCTTGCAAGCCTTGCCCCCGAGCCCGACCCACGCCCGGTGCTGATCCGCATCGAAGGCCTGAACAAGCACTACGGCGCGTTCCACGTGCTGCACAACATCAACCTGCAGGTACGCGAAGGCGAACGCATCGTGCTGTGCGGGCCGTCCGGCTCGGGCAAGTCGACCCTGATCCGCTGCATCAACCGCCTGGAAGTGGCCCAACAGGGCAACATCCAGGTGGACGGCATCGACCTGGCAGCCACCACCCGTGAAGCGGCGCAGGTGCGCAGCGACATCGGCATGGTGTTCCAGCATTTCAACCTGTTCCCGCACATGAGCGTGCTCGACAACTGCCTGCTGGCACCCACCAGCGTGCGCGGGCTGTCGCGCAAGGACGCCGAAGAACGGGCGCGCATGTACCTGAGCAAGGTGGGTATCGAAAGCCAGGCGCACAAGTACCCCAGCCAGCTGTCAGGCGGCCAGCAGCAGCGCGTGGCGATTGCCCGGGCACTGTGCATGAAGCCGCGCATAATGCTGTTTGACGAGCCTACCTCTGCGCTGGACCCGGAAATGGTCGCCGAGGTGCTGGATGTGCTGGTGCAACTGGCCGGCACGGGCATGACCATGCTCTGCGTCACCCATGAAATGGGCTTTGCCCGGCAAGTGGCCGAGCGGGTGCTGTTCCTGGAGGGTGGGCAGATCATCGAAGACAGCCCGCCGCAGGTGTTCTTCAACCAGCCGCGTACCGAGCGCGCCAAGGCGTTCCTGGCGCAGATACTGCACTGAGCAAAATGTTTGATGCCTGTGCTGCCCCTATCGCCGGCAAGCCAGCTCCCACAGGATATCTGCAGCTTTTAACGGCGGATGCAGTACCTGTGGGAGCTGGCTTGCCGGCGATAGCGCCAGTAGCACAAACTCCAGCCCCCCTTCATTGCACCGCTGCAAAGACCCAACTGCGTCGTTAAATATTATTGACCAACACCCCCGCCAAACCCACGCCGCCACAGGCCCGCATCGGTTTCAGCCCCCAAAAACCGGTGCATTCCCCGCGTTAAAGCCCTCTTCCGTCGTTTGACATATCGAACGGCTCTGGCAAGCTATCTACATGCCCCGACCGGAATCGTCGCCTCTGACGAGCCGGCAGTGCTCGGAGCTTCAGGCTGCACTCAGGGCCCTGCGCCGTGCACCTGCACAACAACGACAGGCTGAACCTGTCCCAAGGTGACATATGTCCAACAGCAACATTGGCAACAAGCAACCTTCCCTGCGCAAACCCGTCGTCCTGATGACCATGGGCAGCCAAGAGCGCAAAGGCCATGACTATCAGGTCATGACCCACAAATACATCACCCCGCTGGTCGAGTTCTCTGATTGCGTCCCGGTTCTGGTGCCCACCTGCTGCGGCACTGAAGACCTCGACACCTATCTGGACATGGCCGACGGCGTGTACCTGACCGGCGCCGGCAGCAACATCGACCCGGCCCTGTACGGCCAAGAGAATGAAACCCCAGGCAAAGGCCAGGACCAGAACCGCGACCTGTTCGACATCCCTCTGGTGAAAGCGGCGATCAAGCGTGGCCTGCCGATTTTCGGCATCTGCCGTGGCATGCAGGAAATCAACGTGGCCCTGGGTGGCGACATCTACCAGAAGGTATACGCCGAGCCTGGTTTCAACGACCACCGGGAAAACCCGGAAGACCCGGTTGAAGTGCAGTACGCCCAGGTACATGGTGTGAAGATCAAGCCAGGCAGCTGGCTGCGTGACACCCTGGGTACCGACGAAATTCGCGTCAACTCGCTGCATGGCCAAGGCCTGCGCACGCTTGGCGCCGGCATCGAAGCCATCGCCCTGGCCGAAGACGGCCTGGTCGAGGCCATTCACGCCCCGAGCATTTCGCCCTTCCTGTTCGCTGTGCAGTGGCACCCGGAGTGGCAAGCTGCGAAGAACCCAGATTCGATCAAGATGTTCCAGGCCTTCGGCGATGCTTGCCGTGCCCAGGTACGCAAGGCGCAAATCAAGCGCCAGCACGCTGCCTGACCTTCAGTTTCCTCTGCTTTGATCGCGGGGCGGCGCAAGGCCGCCCCCGTTTCCCCGGTCACCCTCTGCTGGTCCCAGAACACTTCCCGTGGAATCGGGCGGCGGCCTAGTGCCTGTCTCCGCGATCGTTTTTTCCTCCCCTATCAAGAGATACGATGACTGATTGCAGATAGTCTGACATCGGTGTCTTTTCCTTCCGTTATGGTTCGCCTGCACCGGCCTCTTCGCGGGTAAACCCGCTCCCACACTGATCTGCATAGCTCTCTGGACCGCTGCGCCGTGCCTGTGGGAGCGGGTTCACCCGCGAAGAGGCCAGCACAGGAAACAGATCCTCCTCCCTGCCCACTGCAAAAAATCTCGCAAAAAGGACTAGTCATCGCACAAGTTGTACGATAACTTACCTCCAACGCAAAACAACACCCTTCACCCAAGCGCCACAGGATGCCTACAACAATGAATCCACAAGAACTTAAATCCATCCTCTCTCACGGCCTGCTGTCATTCCCGGTCACCGACTTCAATGCCCAGGGCGATTTCCACCAGGCTGGCTACATCAAACGCCTGGAATGGTTGGCCCCGTATGGCGCCAGCGCCCTGTTCGCCGCCGGTGGCACCGGTGAGTTCTTCTCCCTGGCCGCCAGCGAATACAGCCAGGTGATCAAGACTGCCGTCGACACCTGCGCTACCTCGGTACCTATCCTCGCTGGCGTGGGTGGCTCCACCCGCCAGGCCATCGAATACGCACAGGAAGCCGAGCGCCTGGGTGCCAAGGGCCTGCTGCTGCTGCCGCATTACCTGACCGAAGCCAGCCAGGACGGCGTCGCCGCCCACGTCGAAGCAGTCTGCAAATCGGTGAAGATTGGCGTGGTGGTGTACAACCGCAACGTCTGCCGCCTGAATGCCGACCTGCTGGAAAAACTGGCCGAGCGCTGCCCGAACCTGATCGGCTACAAGGATGGGCTGGGTGATATCGAGCTGATGGTGTCGATCCGTCGCCGCCTGGGCGATCGTTTCAGCTACCTGGGTGGCCTGCCGACCGCCGAAGTGTATGCTGCCGCCTACAAGGCCCTGGGCGTGCCGGTGTACTCCTCCGCCGTGTTCAACTTCGTGCCGAAGACCGCCATGGACTTCTACCACGCCATCGCCCGCGACGATCACGCCGCCGTGGCCAAGCTGATCGACGATTTCTTCCTGCCGTACCTGGACATCCGCAATCGCAAGGCCGGCTACGCCGTAAGCATCGTCAAGGCGGGCGCCAAGATCGCCGGTTACGACGCAGGCCCGGTGCGTACCCCGCTGACCGACCTCACCGCAGAAGAGTACGAGATGCTCGCCGCGCTGATGGACAAGATGGGCCCGCAGTAAGCGTCGCCCGCGGCCTGCCACATGCCGCGCCCGGAGTGGGCCAGCCCCGCTCCGGTTACAATTCGTGAGCCCGCACAAAAATAACTAGTGGGAGTATTGCCAGCATGCAAGCGACTAAGAAGACGCATGTGCGCTACCTGATCCTGTTCATGCTGTTCCTGGTGACCACGATCAACTATGCCGACCGCGCTACCATTGCTATCGCAGGCTCCAGCCTGCAGAAAGACCTCGGCATTGACGCCGTTACCCTCGGTTATATCTTCTCCGCCTTTGGATGGGCTTACGTGGCTGGCCAGATTCCTGGTGGCTGGCTGCTCGATCGCTTCGGTTCCAAGAACGTCTACGCCTTCAGCATCTTCACCTGGTCGCTGTTCACCCTGTTGCAGGGTTTTGTCGGTGGCCTGCCGGTTGCCTGGGCCGTGGTCACCCTCTTTACCCTGCGCTTTCTGGTCGGCTTCGCTGAAGCCCCGTCGTTCCCGGGCAACGCGCGTATCGTCGCCGCCTGGTTCCCGACTCAGGAGCGCGGCACTGCCTCGGCCATCTTCAACTCGGCGCAGTACTTCGCCACTGCGCTGTTCGCCCCGATCATGGGCTGGATCGTGTTCAGCTTCGGCTGGGAGCACGTGTTCGTGGTCATGGGTGTACTGGGCATCATCTTCTCGATGGTGTGGCTGAAAACCATTTACAACCCGCGCCAACACCCACGCATCAGCCCAAGCGAGCTCGAACACATCGAGCAGAACGGCGGCCTGGTGGACATGGACCAGAAGCGCGGCAACACCGGCCCAAAATGGGGCTACATCAAGCAACTGCTGACCAGCCGCATGCTGCTGGGCGTGTACCTGGGCCAGTACTGCATCAACGCCATCACCTACTTCTTCCTCACATGGTTCCCTGTGTACCTGGTGCAGGAACGTGGCATGACCATCCTCAAGGCCGGCTTCATCGCTTCGCTTCCGGCGGTCTGCGGTTTCATTGGTGGCGTGCTGGGTGGCGTGATCTCCGACTGGCTGCTGCGCCGGGGCAACTCGCTGACGTTCTCGCGCAAACTGCCGATCGTGTGCGGCCTGCTGCTGTCGACCACCATGGTGTTCTGCAACTATGTCGATGCCGAGTGGATGGTAGTCGGCTTCATGACCCTGGCATTCTTCGGCAAAGGCATTGGCGCGCTGGGCTGGGCGGTGGTGGCAGACACCTCGCCGAAGCAGATCGCCGGGCTGTCCGGTGGCCTGTTCAACACCTTCGGCAACATCGCCTCGATCACCACGCCTATCGTGATCGGCTACATCATCAGCGCCACCGGCTCGTTCAAGTGGGCACTGGTGTACGTGGGCGCCAACGCCCTGGTAGCGGTGTTCAGCTACCTGGTGATCGTGGGCCCGATCAAGCGGATCGAGCTGCGCGATGATGACCCAAAGCCACAGGCTGAGCCTGCCGCCAACGGCGAACTGGCCAGCTCGCGTCACTGAGTGAACACGCCCGCACCGTGGCAACCGGTGCGGGCGGATGTACAAAAAAGCCTGAGAACCTGACAAGTAGGGCCCAAACATGCAGTTGATCGAACATTCCGACTCGCCCCGCTACGTCCGCCTGCACGACGACGATAACGTCGTGGTGGTAGTCAACGACGGCGGCCTGGGCGAAGGCGCCCGCTTTGCCGACGGCCTGACCCTGGTCGAAGGCGTGCCACAAAGCCACAAGGTCGCCGCCGTGGCCATCGCCAAGGGCGAGCCCGTGCGCCGCTACGGGCAAATCATCGGCTACGCGCTGGAAGACCTGCGCCAAGGCAGCTGGGTGCAGGAAAGCCAGCTGGCCATGCCGGCCGCACCCGAACTGGACAGCCTGCCGCGCTGCGACGCTGTCCCACAACCGCTGCCGCCGCTCGAAGGCTTCACGTTCGAAGGCTACCGCAACGCCGACGGCACCGTCGGCACCCGCAACATCCTTGGTATCACCACCACCGTGCAGTGTGTGACCGGCGTGCTGGAGCATGCGGTCAAGCGCATTCGCAGCGAACTGCTGCCCAAGTATCCCAACGTCGATGACGTGGTGGCCATCACCCACAGTTATGGCTGCGGCGTGGCCATCAACGCCCGCGATGCCTACATTCCGATCCGCACCGTGCGCAACCTGGCGCGCAACCCCAACCTGGGTGGCGAGGCGCTGGTCATCAGCCTCGGCTGTGAAAAGCTGCAAGCCGGCCAGGTGATGCACGACAACGACCCTTCGGTAGACCTGAGCGAGCCGTGGCTGTACCGCCTGCAGGACGCCAGCCTGGGCTTTGTGGAAATGATCGAACAGATCATGGAACTGGCCGAGACCCGCCTGAAGAAGCTCGACCAGCGCCGTCGCGAAACCGTACCGGCCAGCGAATTGATCCTTGGCATGCAATGCGGTGGCAGCGATGCGTTCTCGGGCATCACCGCCAACCCGGCGCTGGGCTACGCCGCCGACTTGCTGGTACGCGCCGGCGCTACCGTGCTGTTCTCGGAAGTGACCGAGGTGCGCGACGCCATCTACATGCTGACCTCACGGGCCGAAAACCAGGACGTTGCCGGCGCCTTGATACGCGAAATGGACTGGTACGACCGCTACCTGCAGCAAGGCGCTGCCGACCGCAGCGCCAACACTACCCCGGGCAACAAGAAAGGCGGCCTGTCCAATATCGTCGAGAAGTCGCTGGGGTCGATCGTCAAGTCCGGTAGCGGCGCTATCCAGGGCGTGCTCGGCCCAGGCGAGCGGGTAACGCGCAAGGGCCTGATCTTCTGCGCCACCCCGGCCAGCGACTTTGTCTGCGGCACCCTGCAATTGGCCGCCGGCATGAACCTGCATGTGTTCACCACTGGCCGCGGCACGCCCTACGGGCTGGCCATGGCGCCAGTGGTCAAGGTGTGCACGCGCAGCGAACTGGCCCAGCGTTGGCCCGACCTGATCGACATCGACGCCGGGCGCATCGCCACAGGCCGTTCGAGCATCGAAGAACTGGGCTGGGAACTGTTCCATTACTACCTGGACGTGGCCAGCGGCCGCAAGCAGCCCTGGGCCGAACAGCACCGGCTGCACAACGACATCACCCTGTTCAACCCGGCACCGATTACCTGATGCCCCAGGGCTTGCTGGTTCATAGAACCCACAGGTCATGCGACACCCCCAGATTGTCTTTCAGCCAACAGGAGCACCCCATGCCTGAAATCCTCGGCCACAACTTCATCGCCGGCCAGCGCAGCGCCGCTGGCCCACAGCGCCTGCAGAGCCTGGACGCCAGCACTGGCGAAGCCCTGCCCTACAGCTTCGCTCAAGCCAGCGAAGCTGAAGTAGACCAGGCCGCCAAGGCCGCCGCTGCCGCCTTCGCTGAGTTCCGCCAACTGGCCCCGGCACGCCGCGCCGAATTCCTCGACGCCATCGCCGCCGAACTGGACGAGCTGGACGACGCCTTCGTCGCCATCGTCTGCCGCGAGACCGCCTTGCCCGCAGCCCGCATTCAAGGCGAGCGTGGCCGCACCAGTGGCCAGATGCGCCTGTTCGCCCAAGTACTGCGCCGTGGTGACTTCCTCGGTGCCCGTATCGATCTGGCCTTGCCCGAGCGCCAGCCGCTGCCGCGCGTGGACCTGCGCCAGATGCGCATTGGCGTCGGCCCGGTCGCCGTGTTCGGCGCCAGCAACTTCCCGCTGGCCTTCTCTACCGCCGGTGGCGACACCGCTGCGGCACTGGCCGCCGGTTGCCCGGTAGTATTCAAGGCGCACAGCGGCCACATGGCCACCGCCGACCTGGTGGGATGCGCCATCGTACGTGCCGCCGAGCGCACCGGCATGCCCAAGGGCGTGTTCAACATGGTGTTCGGTGGTGGTGTGGGCGAGTGGCTGGTCAAGCACCCGGCCATCCAGGCCGTCGGCTTCACCGGCTCGCTCAAGGGCGGCGACGCCCTGTGCCGCATGGCCGCCGAGCGCCCGCAGCCGATTCCAGTGTTCGCCGAGATGTCCAGCATCAACCCGGTCATCATCCTGCCAACCGCCTTGGCCAAACGTGGCGAGGCCATTGCCCGCGAACTGGCAGGCTCCGTGTGCATGGGTGCCGGCCAGTTCTGCACCAACCCGGGGTTGGTGATCGGCCTGCAATCGCCGCAGTACAGCCAGCTACTGGCCGACCTTGGCCAGCACCTGGACCAGCAGGCCGGGCAAACCATGCTCAACGCCGGTGGCCTGCGCAGCTACGTGGGTGGGCTGGAGCACCTGCATGCCCATGCCGGTATCGAGCACCTGGCCGGCCAGGCGCAGGAAGGCAGCCAGGCCCGCGCCCAACTGTTCAAGGCCGATGCCCGCCTGCTGGTCGAGTCTGACCCGCTGCTGCAGGAAGAAGTGTTCGGCCCGACTACTGTGGCCGTGGAAGTACAGGACGACGAACAGCTGCGCGCAGCCCTGCTCGGCCTGCGTGGTCAGCTGACCGCTACCCTGATCGGCGAAGCAGAAGATTTCGAGGCCTACGCCTGGCTGGTGCCATTGCTGGAGGAGAAAGTCGGACGCATCCTGATCAATGGCTACCCGACCGGTGTTGAAGTGTGTGATGCCATGGTCCACGGCGGGCCTTACCCTGCGACCTCGGACGCCCGCGGTACCTCGGTGGGCACCTTGGCCATCGACCGCTTCCTGCGCCCGGTGTGCTACCAGAACTACCCGCAGGCCCTGCTGCCTGAAGCCCTGCGCAACGCGAACCCATTGGCGCTGCGCCGCCTGGTGAACGGGCAATGGAGTGACCAGGCGATCTGATCGAGCGCCTGAAACAAGAAAGCCCCGCACATGGCGGGGCTTTTCTTTTGGCTGTGCCGGCCTCTTCGCGGGTAAACCCGCTCCCACAGGGTTTGCACAATTTTCAGGCATTGTGGTGATTCTGTGGGAGCGGGCGTGCCCGCGAAGAGGCCGGTATAGGTCACAAATGCCTCAGACCCCTTGCGCCTCAGCCTCTTCATGTACCTGACGCAAGCGCTCCCGGCTGTTGCTCAGGTGCATGCGCATGGCCATCTTTGCCCCTTCGCTGTCACGCCGGGCGATTGCTTCATAAATCGCCTCGTGCTCATGCATCAACCGGCTCATGTAATGCGCCTGGTCATCACGGGCCAGCCGCGCCGAATTCACCCGGGTACGCGGGATGATGCTGGTGCCCAAGTGGTTGATGATGTCGGCGAAGTAGTGGTTGCCGCTGGCCTGGGCAATGCGCAGGTGGAACTGGAAGTCCGCTGACACCGCATCATTGGCATGGGCCGCCCCTTCGTTAAGTTCGTCCAGCGCCGCACGCATGCCCGCCAGCTCTTCATCGCTGCGCCGCTGCGCCGCCAAGCCTGCCGATTCGATTTCAAGGGCAATACGCAACTCCAGCACCGCCAGCACTTCACGCAGGGTGACCACAGTCGCCGGGTCGATGCGAAAGCCCCCCGACGCTGGCGCGTCCAGCACGAACGTGCCGATGCCATGGCGGGTCTCGACCTGCCCGGCGGCCTGCAGCCGCGAGATCGCCTCACGCACCACGGTGCGGCTGACGCCCTCTTCGACCATGATCTGCGATTCGGTCGGCAGCTTGTCGCCACGCTTGAGCTGACCACTGCGAATGCGTTCGGTCAGCACTGTGACCAGTTCCTGGGCCAGACTACGCGGCTTGCGCCGGGTCCTTGCCTGTACCTGTTGCTCTGTCATTGCCCTGTATTTCACCTAGAAAGACAGCGCTCATCATAGCGCAAGCAGTTGTACGATCACATACACCCGGTGCGGTATTTCTTGCTCTCCCTCGCAAGCCACACCTATGAAAAAGCCGGCCCAAGTGCTGGCCCAGAGGCCACGCAAGCCTGTACTGTGCGCCTTTGCGCTCACTCATCCATGGAAGGAAAATGCCGCATGAAACCCCTCGACCGCCTATTGCTCGCCAGCGGCCTGCTGATACCCCTCTGGTTGCTGGCAGGTGTTTGGCTCACCGCCCAGGCTTACCCCGGCTATGACCACCTGCAACAGGCCATGAGCCAGCTCGGCGCCGTAGGTGCGCCAACCCACAGCTGGTCGCCACGGGTAAACAACTTCCCACTGGCCGCGCTGTTCGCGCTGTTTGCCTGGGGCCTGGTGCGGCGCTGGCGTGGGTCGAAACTGGCAATGCTGAGTGCAGCCCTGGTCTTACTGCATGGTGTCGGTAGCCTGGGCACCGGCTGGTTCCCCTGTGACCAGGGTTGCACACCGGCGCAGCCTTCCACCTCACAGCAACTGCATAACCTGTCCGGCCTGCTGATGTTCCTCTCGCTGACCCTGGCCAGTGCCCTGTGGGCGTGGCTAGGCAATCGCATTGCCGGCTCGCGGGCCTTTGCGCTGTTTTCCCTGGCCTGTGTGGTACTGGCGATCATTACCGTCGCGCTGATGGGCCAGGCAGCGCAAAACGGCCAGCTATTCGGCCTGTATCAACGCCTGAACTATGGTGTGTCGGTCATCTGGGTTGCCAGCCTGGCCTGGGCGAGCGTGCGCAAGCCAGCCGCCAGCCCGCTGCGCGTGGCCGTGATCTGACGGCAAATTGCTGGCCCCCGGCATCGAAAAGCGAAGGCAAACTCCGTTCTTCTTCAGATGCTTAGGACAGCAACATGCGAGTATTTCTAGCAACGATGGCCGGTTGCTTGCTGGCCACGCTGGCTTTCGGCGCCCAGGCCCGGGCGCTGAGCCAGAATGATCGCCACACCTGCGGCTGGGGTGCACAGATAGCGGCCGAGGCCCAGCAGGCCAAGCTTTCCGGGGTGACCCTGTATGCCACCCGCAAGAAGCTGCAGGTACGCAAATTCCCCAAACCCTGGATGCGCATGACCGCCTTCGGCATTACTGAGCAGACTTACAACAGCCGCTCGCGGTTGAAGCCTGCAGCGATCAAGCAAACTTACTATGAGCAGTGTGTTCAGCATGCGGTAGCCAAACGATAATCTATTATTTATCAGACGGTTATTCGTTTAATCTGCAGAAGAGTATCAAGACCGCCACGGTGCCCCCGCCTTGAAGCGGTCTTCCAGCCGGGCCTTGAAGGCGCCCAGGGCCGCAGTGTTCAGCCGCGCGGTCGGGCGTACCAGGTAAATGCCCGCTGCCACGTCCAGCTGCCACTGCGGCAGCACCCGTACCAGGCGGCCGCTGGCCAGGTCCTCACCCATCAGCCAGTCCCCCCCGGCAAGAATGCCCACGCCACGCCTCGCCGCCTCCAGCAACGCTTCATTGTCGTTGCTGCGCAGGCTGCCGACGACCTTCACGGTCACCTGCCGCTCACCGCTCATCAGGCGCCATTCAGGAAATGAACGTAAGCCACTGAAACATAGACAATTATGCTCAGACAACTGTTCCGGTTGTGCAGGCGTGCCATGCCGAGCAAGGTAATCGGGCGATGCGCAGAGTATGCGCAAGTGATCGCACAATTTCCTGGCCACCAGGCGATTGTCCACCAGCTCACCAATGCGGATGGCGGCATCGAAGCCCTCGCCGATCAGGTCGACGAAACGGTCGGCATACTCGGCCTCCACTGTCACCTGCGGATAGGCCAGCGCGAAGTCGGCCAGCATCCCGCTCAACCAGCGCCGCCCCATGGCCGCCGGCAATGCCAGGCGCAAGCGCCCGCGTACCGTTGCCGCCCCCTCGGCAGCTTCCTGCTCCGCCTCGGCAATCAGACGGTTGGCCTCGCGCACTTTGGCCACCAGCCGCTCGCCCTCATCGGTAAAACGCAGCTGCCGCGTGCTGCGCTCCACCAGGCGAATGCCCAACCGCGCCTCCAGCGCACTCAGGCGCTTCGACAGCACCGTGGGGTGGCGCTCCAGCTGCCGCCCGGCAGCAGCAAACGAGCCCTGCTCGTGCAGGGCCAGCAAGGTGGCAAGTTCATCGGCGCGGCGACTGTCGTAGGCATCCATGGCTAGGCTCGGTGGCAGGGTTCGGGCATCAGGCGGTAAGGACCAGCGCGCCCTCCGACAGCCCTTGCTCCAGGTCCCTGTGGGCCCTGGCCACTTCGGCCAGCGGGTAGCGACGCCAGACCCGAGGCTGGATGATACCCTCGGCGACGGCTGCCAGCACATCGGCGGCGCGCTGCTGGTACTCCTCTACCGTGCGGGTATGTGCCGCCAGTGACGGCCGGGTCAGGTACAGCGAGCCCTTGGCATTGAGCGTGGCCACCTCGATCGCCGCCGGCGCACCGGAAGTGCCCCCGAACGACACCAGCAGGCCGCGCACCCGCAGGCTGTCCAGCGAAGCGTCCAGCGACACCTTGCCGACACAGTCATAGGCCACATCCACGCCCTGCCCCTGGGTCAGCTTGCGCACATCGCTGGCCAGCGTTGCCGCGTCGAACACCAGCACATGGTGGCAACCGGCCGCCTGGGCCCTGGCCACACTTTGCGGGCGTGATACCACGCCAATCACCGTCGCCCCGAGATGCCGCGCCCAAGGCGCCATCAGCTGGCCCAAGGCACCGGCGGCGCCGTACAACAGCACCTGGGTACCCGGGCCCACAGCGTAGGTGGTTTTCAGCAAGTACTGCGCCGTGATGCCTTTGAACAGCACCGCTGCGGCGGCCTCGTCCTCCAGCTGCGGCGGCAGCTTGACCAGCCGTTCGGCCGGGAACAACCGGCCGCTGGCATAGGCACCGACCGGCCCCATGGCATAAGCCACGCGGTCCCCCACCTGCACGTTGTGCACCCCATCACCGACGGCAGTGACCCTGCCTGCGCCTTCCAGCCCCAGGCCAGAGGGCAAAGCCAGCGGCGCACCGCCTTTGCGCTGCAACAGGTCGAGGGGGTTCACACCCATGGCTGTCTGCTCCAGCCAGACCTGGCCGGGCCCTGGGGGTTGTGCCTGTATGTGTTCAGGTTGCATCACATCGGCGCTGCCGGTGTCATTGAGCGTGATACGGGTAGCCATGATCGAATCCTGTTGAATGGTGTTCGGGTCAGGCTAATCAGGTGGGAAAAGTTGAACAATCAGGCGAGGTGCAGATGATTTCTGCACCTCTTGCAGCAATTCACTCGGTGCCTCAGCAGCCTGTCAGCACCGCAGGGCGCCGCTCACCGGCGAAAAACAACGGGCGAAGGCGTACGCCGATCAGGTTGCCCGAATAAGCCGCCACCAGCCACAGCCAGCCGTGCACGCTGCCCGAGGCAATGCCACTGAAGTACGCGCCGATATTGCAGCCATAGGCCAGGCGCGAACCGTAGCCCAACAGCAGGCCGCCGATGACTGCGGCAACCAGCGACGGCAGCGGGATTTTCAGGCTGGGCGCAAAGCGCCCGGCCAGGCCCGCCGCCAGCAGCGCCCCCAGCACGATGCCCAGGTCCATCACCGTGGTGATGTCCTGCCACAGCGGCGAGGCCAACGCCTTGGCGTTGGCCGGCGCCTGCCAGAATACCCAGCTGCCGACATCCACGCCCAGGCCGTTGAGGGTTTTGGCACCCCACAAGGCGAAGGCGGAAGTAATGCCCCACGGCCGCCCCGCCAGCGCCAGGGTCGCGTAGTTGAGAAGCGCCAGGGCGATAGCGCCCCACAGCAACGGCCAAGGGCCCCGCAGGAAGCGACGCATGCCCTGGTGTTCGCTGGCAACTGGCGCTTCCAGCGCGCCGTGTCGGCGCTTTTCCAGCACCACGGTAGCCCAGGCGATCAGCCCGAACACTGCCAGGCTCACCAGCAGCGCCGGCCCCACACCCCAGGCTTGCACGATCGAGGTTGCCGGGAACGACGGCAAGGCAAACCACCAGTCAGCATGATGGGTGGCGGTTACAGAGCCGATGATGAAGAACAGCAGGGTCACCAGCATGCGCGCATTGCCACCGCCAACGGTGAACAGCGTGCCCGAAGCGCACCCGCCGCCCAGCTGCATGCCAATGCCGAAAATGAACGCACCGAACACGACCGAGACACCCGCCGGGGCCACCAGGCCAGTGACCGGGTAGCCGAACAGGCTGCCAGCTGACAATGCCGGGAAGAACAGCAGCACCGCCAGGGCCAGCATGACCATCTGGGCACGCAAGCCCGCGCCTCGTCGCTCGTTGATGAACACCCGCCACGCCGAGGTGAAGCCAAAGGCGGCATGATACAAAGTCAGGCCGAGCGCTGCACCGATCAGCAGCAGCAATACCTGCTTGAAGCCGGCATTCAGATTGAGGAACCAGGCGCCAGCCAGCAGTAAAACCATGGCGATCAAAGGGGCGCCCAGGCGACGCGGTTCGGGTGTGGCAGTTGCAGAAAGACCCATCGGAGTACTCGGATAACAGTAAAACGGACGGGGAGTATAACCCCAACGGTCAACGCGAGCCTTGTGGGAGCGGCCTTGCGTCGCGATAGGGCGCGAAGCGGCCCTCAGCTTTTAACCTCCGTAGCAGATATCGTCGGGGCCGCTTTGCGGCCCATCGCGACACAAGGCCGCTCCCACAACGACTGCGCAAGGCTTGTTAAGCTAATAAACACCGCCGGAATTAACCAAGGCTATTCACCCCATGGATGAACTGCGCAAGATCGATCTCAACCTGCTACTCGCCCTGCATGCCCTGCTCAGCGAAAAGCACGTGACCCGGGCCGCCCTGCGTCTGCACCGCAGCCAACCCGCCGTTAGCCACGCGTTGGCGCAACTGCGCAAGCACTTCGACGACCCCTTGTTGGTACGCCAAGGCGGCGGCATGGCCCTCACCGCCCGTGCCCAGTCGCTGGTAAAACCGCTACAGGATGCCTTGAGCAATCTCAACGGCCTGCTGGCCACCCCACAGTTCGAGCCAGCCAAAGCCCAGCGCCGTTTCCGGCTGTCGCTGTCCGACTACTCCTCGCGCATCATCCTGCCGCCCCTGCTGCGCCACCTGCGCCAGGTAGCACCCGGGGTGGACCTGGCCATCAGCCAGGCCAGTCGCGAAACCATGCTGGCGCAACTGCTCGATGGGGAACTGGACCTGGCACTGGGCCTGTTCCCCGAGTTGCCTCAGGACATCACCGCCCAGCCCCTGTTTGCCGACCATTTCATCAGCGTTGCCGATCGCCAGGTGTTGCCCCCCAGCGGTGGCCTTACTTTGGAAGACTGGCTGACACGCCCGCATGTGTTGATGGCCATGCGCCCGGATGCCTTCGACGAGATCGAGCGTGCGCTGGCCGCCCAAGGGCTGCGCCGCCGTATTGCCTTGGCCTTGCCACACTGGAGCGCGGCAGTAGAGGTACTTGCTGGCACCGACCTGATCCTGACAGTAGCCAGCCGCGCAGTGGGCTCCTTGCGCCAGCACAAGACACTGCGCCAGTTCACGCCGCCCCTGGCCATCCCCTCGTTCGACTACCAGCAGGCCTGGCACAGCCGCAAGGACAGCGACCCCGGGCACCGCTGGCTGCGCGAAACCGTGTGGGCCTGCAGTCAGCCGGGGCGCTGATCAGCCCTCTGGCTGCTTCACCGCAGTGATTGCACTGGTCGCTGGCGCCGTCGACCAGGTGCCTTGCACCAACAGTACGCCGCACAGGATCAGCACTACGCCTGCCACCCTGGCAAGGCTCAGCGGCTTGCCTCCCAACCCCATCACCCCGAAGTGGTCGGCAAGCACCGCTGTGATGATCTGCCCCGCCACCACCAACACCAGGAACCCCGCCGCGCCCAGCTTGGGCGTTAGCGCCGCAGCACCCGCCACATACATTGCCCCCAGCACACCGCCAACCCACAGCCACCAAGGCCCCTGCAGGGCTTTGCCCAGGTCCGGTGCCGGCACCTTGAGAATCAGCAGTGCGGCGATTACCACCAGCGAACTCACCGTCAACGAAGTGAATGCCCCCCACAACCAATGCCCCAGGGCACGGCCAACGGCGGCATTACCCGCAGCCTGGAACGGCAGCACCGCCCCAGCAAGCAACGCCAAAGCAAAGGGAAGCACCAGAAGGCACAGCGTTTTACTGAACATGGCAGCCCTCATTACTGAAAAGTTCAGGCAATGATCGAAAATTCTCTCCATTGATGGAAATTGAACGTATGCACGTAGATTATTCGTCAGGCGCATGTTCGCAGCGGTTGCGGTTAGCTCGCGATGAGGATTTTTGCGTGCTCGGGTCGCCTACAGCATCCGCCGTCATGCAAGGCATCACGACGGATCATGTACGGGCAACCCGTAGCCTGTCTCAGGAAATGCTCAGCGGGAGGTTTCGACGCGCAGCACTTCGGTAAAGATCGCATCGACCGTCTGGCCGACCTTGAGATTCTTCATGCGTGCCTGCAAGTCCGGGTTTTCGACCTTGACCACCTGCAACTTGCCCTCGGGTGGCAGCAGGCTCACTTCATGCTTCTTGAGGTCGATCTTCTTGATCTGCGAGGTGACCCGGACCTGGCGGAATGCCTCGCCGCCTGGGTTGGGGTTCTGCGCTGTGGCGCGAATGGTGCCGGACTCCTCGGTGGCCTTCGGCGCCCCACCCACATCGGTATTGAGCACATAGGCCACGGCGCGGGTAACGAAGATATCGACCTTGTCCCCGACCTTGAGGTTAGGCAGAGCCTTGGCCTGATCCGTGAGCTGGAACGTCACATCCGCTTTGTTATCAGGGCCTTTCACCGTGACCTGGCGGTTGGCCTGGTCGATAGCTGTAACCTGCGTGGTGACATGGCTTTCCAGTGCCTCACTGGCAATCGGAATATCGGCAGCGTACGCCGTAAAGCTGGCAGCGGATGCCAGCGTGGCCAAGGCAACAGCACAAGCGAGAGAGCGAATCGGATTCATAGACCTGCTTCCATGTGATCAACTAAAAAAGGGCGCGAATTGTTCACGCGCCAACAAGCATAGACGTTGCCCGCCACCCTGCCGGTGCCATCACCTCGCCGGCATTTCGCGGATGAACCACTCCCATGGGAGCGTGGACTTGGGCCAGACCAATACTCAACGGTTTCGCGTCACCCGCCACACCGTATTGGCCAGGTCATCGGCAATGATCAACGCCCCGCGCGGGTCCACGGTCACCCCCACCGGTCGCCCACGGGTCTTGCCATCCTCACCGCGAAAGCCCGTGGCAAAGTCGATTGGCTCACCTGCCGGCCTGCCATTGCTGAACGGCACGAATATCACTTTGTAGCCAACCGGATCGGGCCGGTTCCAGCTGCCGTGCTCGCCCACGAACACTCCGTCGGCAAACTCCTTGCCCATGGCAGGGATCGAGAAGTCGACGCCCAGTGCAGCCACATGCGAGCCCAGGCTGTAGTCCGGCTTGATCGCCGCAGCCACCTTGTCCGGGTTTTGCGGCCGCACCCGATCATCTACATTCTGCCCCCAGTAGCTGTAAGGCCAACCATAGAAGCCACCTTCGCGCACCGAAGTGAGGTAGTCCGGGACCAAGTCGGGGCCCAGTTCATCGCGCTCGTTAACCACCGTCCACAACTGCCCGGTCTGCGGCTGAATGGTCAATGCCGTCGGGTTGCGCAAGCCGGTGGCATAAGGCCGGTGCGCGCCGGTTTCGGCATCGACCTGCCAGACCATGGCCCGATCGATCTCTACCTCCAGGCCGCGCTCGGTGATGTTGCTGTTCGAGCCGATTCCCACGTACAGGTAGCGACCATCCGGGCTGATCGTCAGCGCCTTGGTCCAGTGGTGGTTGATCTCGGCCGGCAGGTCGGTGACCTTGGAGGGCGGGCCGTCGGCCTGGGTCTGGCCTTCCTTGTAGTCAAAGCGCACCAGCGCATCCTGGTTGGCCACATACAGCTTGCCGTTGGCAAAGGCCAGGCCATAGGGTGCGTTGAGGTTTTCCGCGAACACGGTCTGCACCTCGTAGGTGCCATCGCCGTCGGCATCGCGCAACAGGGTCAGGCGGTTACCCCCCTTGACCTGCGTATTGCCCTTGGCCTTGATCTGGCTGGCGATCACATCCTTGGGCTTGAGCTTGGCCGCGCTGCCACCTCTGCCCTCGGCCACCAGAATATCGCCATTGGGAAGCACCAGGCTCTGCCGCGGAATCTTCAGGTCAGTGGCAATGGCCGTGACGCTGAAACCTTCCGGCACGGCCGGTTTCTGCTCGCCCCACGCAACCGGCTGCGCAATCTTCATGCTCGGCAGCAGCCCGCGCTGCGGATCGGGCAGCTTCGGGTCCGGCCCATGGGCCTGGGTAGGCTCGCCGTCCCCCCCACAGGCACTCAGCAACACCGCCATGCTCAATAAGCTCAATGCATGCAAAGGCTTCATGCTGCACCTCCCGAACGCAGGTTGCTCAAGCCGGTCCAGGCAGCCACCACCGAGAGCACGGTCACGATCACCGACAACACCAGCCCCGACGGCATCACCGCCCAGGCGTCCTTGGCGTGCTCGAACGCATTGATCAAGCCGAGCACCCAGGTCACCAGCAGCAGCACGAAGTACAGTGTGGCGCGCCCGCCCTTGCGTTCGGCGCGGATCAGGTTGGCCAGTGCAAACAACAGGGCTAACCCGCAGAACACCAGGCCGCCGGCGATCAGCCAGGCGGCGAAGTTGCTCCACTGGATCTGGTAGCTGTTGAAGTAGGCGATGTCGCTCAGCAGTGCGCCAAGGAACAACGGGACACTGCCTGCCAGCAACAGGGCGTGCAGCGGGCTGGGGGTACAGCGGTAGAGGGTTTGGTCAGTGGCGGTCACAGTGCCTCCTTTTCATTCAGTGACCCAGGGGGCTGATAGGCTTGCGCCATCAGGTGAGCGCAGGGTGCGCTAAGCAAAGGAGCCCCTTCACGACGCGATAGTTCACCGCTTCGCTACAATGAAATATCCTGCAAGGCATTTGCTGCCAAGCGCAGAAGGGGAACACGTGAGCAGACCAAACGCATCCTGGGCCCTGACCACCCTGCTCGCCCTCAGCCTGGCGCTCACCGCTGGTTGCTCCAGCAAAGGCAGCAAGGCGCGCTACGCCACGCCTGCAGTAGGCTCCAACTGCTTCGCCAAAGCTGTACCCACGACTGGCGAAGGCGGCCTGGCCTGGGGCAATACCCTGAGCATTGCCCGTCAGAAATCAATGAACAATTGCATGCGCTATGCCGGCCGCTCTGGAGGCACACCCCGAACTTGCCAAGTAGTGATGGCCAAGTGCAAGAACTGACACCCACCCGTGAATTCAGCCTCGGCTAATCACCACCTCAAGGTATTCACTGGGCACCACCAACGAGGAAGACCCACCCACGTTGCTTTCATCCAGCAACTGGGTCAGATCCCGCTCCAGCGCACTGGCCGCCTCTGGCTCCAATGAAGCAAACGCCTTGTGTACCGGCCCATACCAGGTGCGGAACACCTCGATGAAATGCGCCGCCGAGCGATAGCGGAAGTTGAACTGCTGACGACTGACTTTCAGTTCGCCAAGCGCCCCTTCAAACATTACGCGCAACTGCTCCTCATCGCCCCAGCGCGAAGGCGGCAAGGCACCGGGGGGTGGAGGCACATGCAGGCCTAGAATTTTGAACATCTGCCCGACAAAGCCTTGCGGGGTCCAGTTGGCCAGGCCGATGCGGCCACCGGGCCGGCACACCCGGGCCAGCTCGCGTGCGGCCTGCGCCTGATCAGGGGCGAACATCACGCCGAAGGTGGAAAGCACGGCATCGAAGGTTCCGTCGGCAAACGGCAACGCTTCGGCATCGGCCGCCTGGAACAGCACATTCAAGTGCTCGGCCCGCGCCCGCTCTTCGCCGCGCTTGAGCAATTCGGGCACATAGTCGGTGGAGGTGACGCGACAGCCGCGCCGGGCAGCGGCCAAGGTGGCGTTGCCGTTGCCGGCAGCAACGTCCAGCACCTGCTCGTCCCAGCGCAAGTCGCAGGCCTCGGCCAGGCGTTCGCCAACCAGTTGCAGGGTGGTGCCGATTACCGCGTAGTCACCGCTGGCCCACGCGGCCTGCTGGCGGGCTTTAAGGGCATTGGTGTCCAAAGGGGTACTCATGGTCTGCGCCTTCTTGTCGTGCGCGCGGCCGAGGTCCTTCTGGCGGTTAACGCGCCATCTATTGGGGGAGAATAATTTACTCGCCTGTCAGGCGAAGCGGAAAGACGCTTTGGGGATAGCGCCAGGATCAAAGTGCTATATGAGGGCTGCTGGCCCAATCGCCGGCAAGCCAGCTCCCACAGGGTGCAGTACCTGTAGGAGCTGGCTTGCCGGCGATGAGGGCGGTACAGCCAGCGCAAACAACGAGTGGGACAGCAGCTATCAGGCGAATTTGGCCCGGGCTGCGTGCAGCTTCTTGTAGCTCTCGATCAGGCGCAGATGGCGATCAAGGCCTTCGAGCTTCATGCTGGTCGGGGTCAGGCCATGGAAACGCACGCTGCCGTCCAGCGAACCCAATACTGCGTCCATGCGCGCATTGCCGAACATGCGGCGGAAGTTGGCTTCGTAATCCTCCATCTCCAGTTCGTCATCCAGCTGCACTTCCAGCACCACGTTCAGCGCCTGGTAGAACAGGCCACGCTCGACGGTGTTGTCGTTGAACTGCAGGAATGCCTCGACCAGCTCCTTGGCCTCCTCAAAACGCTGCACCGCCAGGCAAATCAGCAGTTTCAGCTCGAGAATGGTCAGCTGGCCCCACACGGTGTTCTCGTCGAACTCCACACCAATCAGCGTGGTGATGGTGGTGTAGTCATCCACATCACAGTTGTCCAGGCGCTTGAGCAGCAACTTGAGGGGGCGGCTTTCGAGGCTGTGCAGGTTGAGGATGTCGGCGCGGAACGACAGTGCGCGGTTGGTGTTGTCCCAGATCAGGTCCTCGACCGGGTAGATTTCCGAGTAGCCCGGCACCAGGATGCGGCAGGCAGTGGCGCCAAGGTTGTCGTACACCGCCATGTACACTTCCTTGCCCAGGTCTTCGAGAATGCCGAACAGGGTTGCGGCCTCCTGAACATTGGAGTCCTCGCCATGGCCGGAGAAGTCCCACTCGACGAACTCGAAGTCGGCCTTGGCGCCGAAGAAGCGCCACGACACCACGCCGCTGGAGTCGATGAAGTGCTCGACGAAGTTGTTCGGCTCGGTCAGCGCATGGCTTTCGAAGGTCGGCTGCGGCAGGTCGTTCAGGCCTTCGAAGCTGCGGCCCTGCAGCAGCTCGGTGAGGCTGCGCTCCAGCGCCACTTCAAGGCTCGGGTGGGCACCGAACGAGGCGAACACGCCACCGGTGCGCGGGTTCATCAAGGTCACGCACATGACCGGGAACTCGCCACCCAGCGAGGCATCCTTGACCAGCACCGGGAAGCCCTGCTCTTCCAGGCCCTGTATGCCGGCGACAATGGCCGGGTACTTGGCCAACACCTCCTGCGGCACGTCCGGCAGGCACAGCTCGCCTTCGAGGATTTCGCGCTTCACGGCGCGCTCGAAGATTTCCGACAGGCATTGCACCTGTGCCTCGGCCAGGGTATTGCCGGCGCTCATGCCGTTGCTGAGGAACAGGTTTTCGATCAGGTTGGACGGGAAGTACACCACCTGCCCGTCGGACTGGCGCACGAACGGCAGCGAGCAGATGCCCCGGGCGGTGTTGCCAGAGTTGGTGTCGTAAAGGTGCGAACCGCGCAGCTCACCGTCCGGGTTGTAGATTTCCAGGCAATGCTCGTCGAGGATCTCGGCCGGCAGCGCGTCACGCGGGCCAGGCTTGAACCACTGCTCGTTCGGGTAGTGCACGAACGGCGCGTTGGCCAGGTCTTCGCCCCAGAACTGGTCGTTGTAGAAGAAGTTGCAGTTCAGGCGCTCGATGAATTCGCCCAGCGCCGAGGCCAGCGCCGCTTCCTTGGTAGCGCCCTTGCCGTTGGTGAAGCACATCGGCGACTGCGCGTCGCGCACGTGCAGCGACCACACATTGGGCACGATGTTGCGCCACGAAGCGATCTCGATCTTCATCCCCAGCCCGGCGAGGATGCCCGACATGTTGGCGATGGTCTGCTCCAGCGGCAGGTCCTTGCCAGGGATGTAGGTGCTGCTGTCCGCCACCGGCATCAACAGGCCCTGGGCGTCGGCATCGAGGTTTTCGACCACTTCGATCACGAATTCAGGGCCGGTCTGCACGACCTTCTTGACCGTGCAGCGGTCGATGGAGCGCAGGATGCCCTGGCGGTCCTTGTCTGAAATGTCCTCGGGCAGCTCGACCTGGATCTTGAAGATCTGGTTGTAGCGGTTTTCCGGGTCGACAATGTTGTTCTGCGACAGGCGAATGTTTTCGGTGGGGATGTCGCGGGCCTGGCAGTACAGCTTGACGAAGTAAGCCGCGCACAAGGCCGAAGACGCCAGGAAATAGTCGAACGGGCCTGGGGCCGAACCATCGCCTTTGTAGCGGATCGGTTGGTCGGCGATCACCGTGAAGTCGTCGAACTTGGCTTCGAGACGGAGATTGTCGAGAAAATTGACCTTGATTTCCATGCGGGATTACCGTGATTTAAGCGTGCAAAACGAAATTGGCCGGCATTATCCGGGTTTTCACCCAGGAAGTCCTGTTTACCTCGTCGCTTGCGCATTCCCCCGGATTGCTTGCCTGATCCTCTGAACCTGCCCCCGCCACCAGACCAGCGGTCATCCCGCTGTGCTAGCGTTTCTGCTCTGGGGAACAACGTATTCCTCGCACAGAAAAACACAGCGACAGCAACCGATGACTGGCAGGTGAACCATGGAACTACGCATTAACCAGCAGACCTACCAGGTCGAGGCGGACGCCGACACGCCCTTGCTGTGGGTGATCCGCGATGACCTGGGGCTGACTGGCACCAAATATGGCTGCGGCCTGGCCCAGTGCGGCGCCTGTTCGGTGCTGGTTGACGGCAACGTGGTGCGCGCCTGCGTCACCCCGGTGGCCGGTGTGGTCGGGCGTGAGGTCACGACCATCGAGGCCATCGAAACCGATGCCGTCGGCAAACGGGTGGTCGCGGCCTGGGTCGAGCACCAGGTGGCCCAGTGCGGCTACTGTCAGTCCGGCCAGGTAATGGCCGCCACGGCGTTGTTAAAGCACACCCCCCAGCCCAGCGACGCGCAGATCGACGCGGCCATGGTCAACCTGTGCCGCTGCGGCACCTACAACGCCATTCACGCTGCCGTGCATGAGCTGGCACAAGGGGAGCAGGCCTGATGAACACGCCCATAGATACCCCTGCCGAACTGCTCAGGCTGCAACCGGGCGAGACAGTCAACCTGTCGCGCCGGCGCTTTCTTGCCGGCACGGCTGTCGGTGCCCTGGTGCTGGGTTTCGGCCTGCCAATGGGGGCGGGCCGCGTGCAGGCAGCGGCTGCAGCCGCCGCGGAACGCGGTACCCAGGTGCCCGCTTTTCTGGAGATTCGCCCAGATGGCAAGGTCCGCCTGCTCAGCCCCTTCATGGAAGGCGGGCAAGGCCCGTTCACCGCCATGGCGCAAATTGTGGGTGAAGAGCTGGATGTCGACCCCGTCAATTTCGTGGTCGATAGCGCACCACCGGGCGACGCCTACGTGGTGATGGAAAACGGCATGCGCATCACCGGTGGCAGCATGTCGGTGCGCATGAGCTACCCGACCATGCGCCGCCTGGGTGCCCTTGCCCGGGCCATGCTGCTGCAGGCGGGCGCCCAACAACTGGGCGTGCCGGTCGAGGAACTCTCGACCACACCAGGGAACGTAGTACATACCACGACAGGGCGTTCGATACCCTACGGTGAACTTGCCGGGCGCGCCATGGACCTGCCGGTACCCGACCCGGCCAGCGTCCAACTGCGTGACCCCAGCCAGTTCCGCTGGATCGGCAAGCCTGTGCGCCGCCTGGATGCCTACGACAAGTCCACCGGCAAGGCGCAGTACTGCATCGACATAAAGGTCGACGGCATGCTCCACGCCGCCGTGCAGCACGCACCACGCCTGGGCATGACCGTGGGTAGCCTGCGCAACGAAGACCAGGTCAAGGCCATGAAAGGCGTGCATTCAGTGCACCCACTGCCGGGCGCCGTGGCCGTGGTTGCTGAGCGTTGGTGGCACGCAAAGCGTGCGGTGGAGGCGATTCAGGTGGACTGGAAGGAGCCGGCTGCCGACAGCAAGGTGCGGCCAATGCCCGCCGACTTTTCCAGCGATGCCTGGCGTGAACACCTCGCCACGGTCGAGGGCCCGGCCCGTGATGAAGAAAACCAAGGCGATATCGCCGCCGCCCTGAGCAATGCCAAAACCAAGGTCGAGGCCAGCTATCACAACCAGTACCTCAACCATGCCCAGCTCGAGCCACCGTCCGCCCTCGCCCGCTTCAACCCCGACGGCAGCCTGGACGTCTGGCTGCCCAACCAGGCCCCGGACATGTTCCGTGATGACATTGCCAAGCGCACAGGCCTGGAGCCTGCACAAATCAACCTGCACTCGCCGCTGCTGGGCGGCTTCTTTGGCCGGCACTTCCTGTACGACTCGGCCAACCCCTACCCACAGGCCATCGCCCTGGCCAAAGCGGTTGGCCGGCCGGTGAAGCTTATCTGGAGCCGCGAAGAGGAATTTCTGCGCGATGTGCTGCGCCCGGTTGCAGTGGTGAAGTTCCGCGCCGGGCTGGATGCCGACGGCATGCCGGTGGCCCTCGAAGCAGTAAGCGCCACCGAAGGCCCGACCGAGGCCCTTGCTGGCAAACAAGGGGAAAAGATCGACCCGACTGCACTGGAGGGACTGTCAGGCAAGTCCTACGCCATCGCCAACAAGCGCATCGCCCAGATCTACGTCAAAGGCCCGGCCATGCTCGGCTACTGGCGCTCGGTGGGCAACTCGTTGAACGACTTCTTCTATGAATCATTCCTTGATGAACTGGCTGACAAAGGCGGCAAGGACCCGTTCGAACTGCGTATGCACCTGCTGCGCGACAACCCGCGCCTGACCAACCTGCTGAACGCGGTCGCCGAGCTGTCCGGTGGCTGGAAACGCGGGCCGTTCACCGCCGAGGATGGCAGCAAACGGGCACGCGGCGTGGCCATGGCCTCACCGTTCGGCTCGGAGGCGGCAGTCATCGCCGAGGTATCGATCGAGAACGGCCAGGTCAAGGTGCACGACATCTGGCAAGCCATCGACCCGGGCAGCATCGTCAACCCGGCGATCATCGAACACCAGGTCAACGGCGCGGTTGCCCTTGGCCTGTCGCAGACGCTGGTGGAAGAAGCCGTATACGTGGAGGGTATGCCGCGTGCGCGCAACTACGACCTGTACCCGATCCTGCCCCCCTCGCGCATGGCGCGGGTGCATGTGCGCATTGTCGAAAGTGGGGCGAAGATGGGCGGTATCGGTGAGCCACCGCTACCCGCCGTGGCCCCGGCAGTGGCCAACGCGGTCGCGCAGCTTACCGGTCAGCGCGTACGCAGCTTGCCACTGAGCCGCCATACCTTCAGCTGACTGCACAAGGGACGCCCCATGACCCATCGTTTCGCAAGGACCGCTGGTTGGCTGGCGCTGCCGTGCCTGGTCGCGGCAGGCCTGCTGGCCTGGTATGTCACCCGCGAGCCGGCCTCGCCGTTTGCCGACGCGCAGGCCACTGCCGCTGACCCGGCACTGATCAGCCGCGGCGAGTACGTGGCCCGCCTCAGCGACTGCGTGGCCTGCCACAGCCTGCCAGAAGGCAAACCCTTCGCGGGTGGGCTGGAAATGGCCACCCCGCTGGGGGCCATCCACGCCACCAACATCACCCCTGATCGCGACAGCGGTATCGGCAGTTACAGCCTGGCCGATTTCGACCGCGCCGTACGCCAGGGTGTCGCGCCCGGTGGCCGGCGGCTGTACCCGGCCATGCCCTACCCGTCCTACGCCAAGCTCAGCGATGATGATGTAAGGGCGTTGTATGCGTTCTTCATGCACGGCGTGCAACCCGCCCGGCAGGCTAACCTGGCCAGCGACATCCCCTGGCCGCTGAACCTGCGCTGGCCCATTGCCGTGTGGAATGGCCTGTTCGCCGCCACTACGCCCTACGCCGACAAGCCCGGGCAGGATGCAGTGTGGAACCGGGGTGCCTACATCGTCCAGGGCCCCGGCCACTGCGGAAGCTGCCACACCCCACGCGGCCTGGCTTTCAACGAAAAAGCCCTGGATGAAGGCGGCAAACCGTACCTGGCCGGCGCCCTGCTCGACGGCTGGTACGCACCGAGCCTGCGCGCCGACCACAACACCGGGCTGGGGCGCTGGAGCGAGGCAGAAATCGTGCAGTTCCTGAAAACCGGGCGCAACCGGCATGCCGTGGTATTCGGCTCGATGACCGAGGCGTTCAACAACTCCACGCAGTTCATGCATGACGATGACCTGGCCGCCATTGCCCACTACCTGAAATCACTGCCCGGCGACCCACAGCGTGACGGCGCGCCATGGCAGTACCAGGCCGAATCGGCAGCGGCACGGCTCGACAGCCCGGGGGCGCACACCTATGTGACCCACTGCGCGTCTTGCCACGGTCTGGACGGCAAAGGCCAGGCCGAATGGATGCCGCCATTGGCTGGCGCCACCTCGGCACTGGCCAGGGAAAACGCCTCGGCGATCAATATCACCCTCAATGGTTCGCAGCGGGTGGTGGCTGCCGGTGTGCCGGATGCCTATCGCATGCCGGCTTTCCGCGCGCAGTTGAGTGACCAGGACATTGCCGAGGTGCTGACCTTCGTGCGTACGGCCTGGGGCAACCAGGGGGGGGCGGTGGATGCGCAGGCGGTAGGCAAGCTGCGTGGTCATACTGACCCGGCCAGCAGCAGCCCGATCATCTTGCATATGCGCTGATTTGCCGTGGTTCATGCACCGGCCTCTTCGCGGGCACGCCCGCTCCCACAGGAAACACGCCGCTCAGGAAATTTGTACAGTACCTGTGGGAGCGGGTTTACCCGCGAAGAGGCCAGCACAGCCACCCTTGAACATCAGGTTGAATGGAACCCCATGGAAAGCATTGATCTGTTGGTTTTGCGCACCACCCGAGACTGGCTCGCCGGCGGCCATCGCGCCCTGCTGGCTACAGTCGCCCGCACCTGGGGCTCCTCCCCTCGCCCGGTCGGCTCGATGATGGCCTTGCGCAGCGACGGCCGCGTGGTCGGCAGTGTCTCTGGCGGCTGCATCGAAGACGATCTCATCCACCGTTACACCAGTGCCTACGGCGGCCCCGGCATGCCCACCGGCCAGCCCCAGGTGGTGCGCTATGGCGTCAGCGCCGACGAGGCCCACCGCTTTGGCCTGCCCTGCGGCGGCACCCTGGAACTGGTGCTGGAATCCGCCCCCTCACTGGCGCACCTGGACCCGCTGCTGGCCTGCCTCGACCGCGGAAACCTGGTGCGCCGTGAGCTGAACCTGAGCAACGGTGAAGCCCGCCTCACCGCGACCGACACGCCTGAACTGTTCAGCTTCGATGGCCAGCGCATGCTCAATACCCTTGGCCCGGGCTACCGCCTGCTACTGATAGGTGCCGGTGCCCTGGCCGAATACCTCGCCACCATGGCCCTGTTCAACGGCTTCAACGTTTCGCTGTGCGACCCGCGCCCGGAGTACACGGCAGGCTGGACCATCGCCGGGGTCAACCTGCTGCCCGGCATGCCGGACGACGTCGTCCGCGCCTTTGCCGCAGATGTTCGCAGCGCCATCGTCGCCGTCAGCCATGACCCCAAGCTGGACGACCTGGCCCTGCTCGAAGCCTTGCACAGCCCTGCGTTCTACATTGGCGCCATCGGCTCGCGGCGCAACAGCCAGCTGCGCCGCGAACGGCTGATGGAGCACTTCGGTGAAAGCGAAGCTTCGCTGCAGCGCCTGCACGGCCCGATTGGCATCTACATTGGTAGCAAGACCCCAGCCGAAATCGCCGTCAGTGTCATGGCCGAAATCCTTGCCGCAAAAAACGACGTCACCCTGCCCCGTGCGGTCAACGTGTCCCAGGCGAAGGAAGCGCAACAACTGGCACGGCCCCTGTAGGGGCGTACCAGGGCTGTTACTGCAAGCGCTCCAGGTTCTGCTGCAGCAGTCGCTCAGGCAACGCCCCGCCAACGATTTTCGCCATCTCCCGCGCCAGCGCCTCACGCAGCTGCGGCTTGTTGCAGGGCGATTCATGTGACATCGCCAGGTACAACCCTTCGCTGGACACCGGCGGCTGCAACACCTGCACGGTATCGGTGATCCCCAACGTACGCGCCAGCGCCATCCCGGGGTACTGCTCGTAGACCACGTAGTCACTGCGCTTGTGCATCAGCTTCTCGAACGCCTGCCGGGCGCCGGGCACCGCTTCGAGGGTGAGGTTGGCCTCGGCGTATTCATCAAACTGCTGGCCATGGCTGTTGCTGACCAGGGTGCCGCCCTTGCGGCCCCTGAGGTCGGCCCATTGCTGGTAGGCGAAGGCATTGTCCCGGCGCACCCAGACCACGCTGGGAGTACTCAGGAATGGTGGGGCGATGAAGTCCATCTGTTGCCGGCGGGCCTCGGTCATAAAATACCCGGCCATCAAGTCAATCCGCCCGGTGCGCACTTCTTCCTGCGCACGCGACCACGGCCCAACGTAAACAAACTCGATGTCCAGCCCCAGTTGCTTGCCCAGGTACTTGAGCAGATCGGCGTTGGCACCGATCAGTTGCTGAGGGTTTTGCGGGTCGCGCCACAGGTAAGGGGGGTATTCAGGGTTACCGGTAGCCGTCAGCCGTCGGCATGGCTCGTCGGCTGCGCCTGCCAAGGGCAGCAACAGGCAAGGCAACAGCAGCAAGGCTTTGCGCAGGCAACGCTCGATCATCTACAACCCTCGGCACATGTAACATCCGGCGACCCGGCGTGGCGGCCAAAGGCTGCCACATCTTGTGCTCGACCGCAGCATTCATCTGCGCGTGCTGTAGACAGTCTGGACCATGCGCGGCTGGCAGGTTGTCCTTTCATCGGCCGGAAAAAACAGGCCGGCAAAAACCTTTGCCGGCCATACCGCCAACGATGGGCGATTACTCCTCGCACATGACCTTGAAAACCGCAACAACTGTCAGAACAGCGGCAGTAGAGGACCTGTTCGCGGACAAGCCCGCGAACAGGCCAGTACAGGTAAACCGATCAGGCAAGCACGCCTATCTGCCATGGGCAGAACTCATCCTCACCCAGGCCATTGAGCTCGCTCTTGGTCGCCTCTCCCGAAGCATGCGCCAGCAAACGCTCGAAGATCTCCTGGCCCATTTCGGCAATGGTCTTGTCGCCGTCGATGATCTGCCCGCAGTTGATGTCCATGTCGTCGCTCATGCGCTGGTACATGGGCGAGTTGCTGGCCAGCTTGAAAGTCGGCGCCGGCACTGAGCCGAAGCAGGAGCCACGGCCAGTGGTGAAGGCGATCAGGTTGGCGCCGCCGGCGATCTGGCCGGTGGCCGAGACCGGGTCGTAGCCGGGGGTGTCCATGAACACCAGGCCGTGGGTTCTCACCGGGTGGGCGTACTCGTACACATCCATCAGCGGCGCATTACCGCCCTTCTTCGCGCCACCCAGGGATTTTTCCAGCACGTTGGCCAGGCCGCCGGCGTTGTTGCCGGGGCTGACGCGGCCATTGATCTGGGTATCGCGGCCGCGGTTGTACTCCAGCCACCATTCGATGCGCTCGATCAGCTTGCGGCCCACAACCGGGGTGGCGGCGCGGGCGGTCAGGGTGTGCTCGACGCCGAAGATTTCCGAAGTTTCCGAAAGGATCGCGGTGCCACCATGGCGCACCAGGATGTCCACCGCCGCGCCCAGCGCCGGGTTGGCCGAGAGGCCGGAGAAACCATCAGAACCGCCGCACTGCATACCGATCATCAAGTGCTCGGCGGACACCGGTTGGCGCCGAGCCTGATCGGCCTGGGGCAGCATGCCTTCGATCAGCGCAATACCCTGGTCGGTGGCGCTCTTCACCCCGCCGACGTCCTGGATCACCAGCTTCTTCAGCATGTCGCCTTCCACCAGCCCTTCCTGCTCGAAGAAGCCGTGGATGTTGTTGCGCTCGCAGCCCAGGGCGATAACCACCGCACCTACGGTGTTAGGGTGCTTGATGTAGCCACCGATAGTGCGGCGCAGCAGGTTCATCGGCTCGCCGGTCATTTCCATGCCGCAGCCGATTTCGTGCACGTAGGGCACCACCCCGTCGATGTGCGGGAAGCCGGCCAGGCGGCGCTCGTCGAAGTGGTTGGCGATCTTGCGCGCCACGGTCGCACCGCAGTTACCAACCACGAAGACACCCAGGTAGTTACGGGTGGCCACTCGACCGTCGTCGCGGACGATGCCCTGGAACGTGGCACGCTGCTCTAGCGGGAGCATGTCGGTAGGCACATAGTCCAGGCCGTAGCGATAGTCGCGGTCGGTTTCACCAAAGGCGATGTTGTGGCTGTGCATCCAGGTGCCTGGCGGCAGGTCTTCGCTGGCATAGCCGATCACTGTGTTGTACTTGAGTACCGGCTCGCCCTTGGCGATCAGCCGGGCAGCGACCTTGTGCCCCAGCGGCACCGGCTGCAGAGTAGTCACGCCTTCACCGGGGATGGCGGTGCCGGCGGGGATTTCGACGCGCGCGACAACCACGTTGTCAGCGGCATCGAGGCGAATGACGGGGCTCACTTCACGGTGACTCATGGTGTTTTCCTATGGGTATGTCATACACGGCGATGGCGACAGAAGCGCCACCGCCGAGGCTTGCTCAGGGGCGTTTGCCGAACTCGACGCTGTTCTGGGTCCAGGCCAGGGCCTGTTCACTGAGCGAGAAACCCAGTCCTGGACGATTGGGTACCCACATGCGCCCTTCACGCAGCTCCAGGCGCTCATTGAACATCGGCTCAAGCCATTCAAAGTGCTCCAGCCATGGCTCTTCCGGGTAGGCCGCGGCCAGGTGAAGGTGGATCTCCATGGCGAAGTGCGGCGCCAGCTTCAGGCCCTTGAAACTGGCCAGGCTCATGATCTGCAGGAAGGGCGTGATACCGCCGACCCGCGGCGCATCGGGCTGGACGAAATCGCAGGCGTTGGCGGTGATCAGCTGGGCGTGCTCGTTGAAGCTGGTGAGCATCTCGCCGGTGGCAATGGCGGTGTCCAGCGACGCGGCCAGGGCGGCGTGGCCTTCCACGTCGGCGCTGTCCAGCGGCTCTTCGATCCAGGTCAGGTCGAACTGTTCAAGTTTGCGGCAGAAGCGCTGGGCGGTCACCCGGTCCCATTGTTGGTTGGCGTCGACCATCAGCGGGAAGCCTTCGCCCAGCTGCTCGCGTACCGCCTGCACACGTTTGAAATCGATGCTGGTGTCTGGCTGGCCAACCTTGATCTTGATGCCGCCGATGCCGTTGCCGCGGGAGGTCTCGACGTTATCCAGGACCTTCTCGAGCGGCGTCGACAGGTAGCCGCCGGAGGTGTTGTAGCACTGCACCGAATCGCGGTGAGCACCGAGCAGCTTGGCCAGTGGCAGGCCAGCACGCTTGGCTTTCAAGTCCCACAGGGCGATGTCGAACGGCGCGATGGCCTGGGTGGTGAGACCGCTGCGGCCCATCGACGCGCCGGCCCAGAGCAGCTTGTTGTAGAGTTTGGCGATATCGTTGGGATCCTCCCCGAGCAGCGTCGGGGCGATTTCCTGGGCATGGGCGTACATACCAGGGCCACCGGCGCGCTTGGAGTAGCCGAAACCGATGCCTTCATGGCCCTCGCGGGTGCGGATCTCGGCGAAGATGAAGGCAATCTCGGTCAGCGGCTTCTGCCGCCCGGTCAGCACCTTGGCATCGCTGATCGGCGCCCCCAGTGGCAGCACCGTGTAGGACAGCTTGATCCAGGCAATGCTGTCGGTGGTCGCTGGCCCGGGTTGCAGGGTGGCGATTTTCGGGTCGATGTCGACGTTACTTTCGATCATGTTGTAGTCCTTGTTATCGCTGGGCAATGGAAGATTTGCCGGTCAGGTCGGACAGATGCAGGCGCTGTATGCGACCGACGATGACCAGGTAGGAAACGCAGCAAGCAGGCCGTGTGCGCCGACGTAAATCAGTGCGCTGCTGAACGAGCCGCTTGAGTGCAGCAAGTAGCCAATGACCACGGGGGTTACGATGCCGGCAGTGTTACCCAGGGCGTTGAACACCCCGCCGGTCATGCCGATCATTTCCCGCGGGGCGGTGTCGGCTACCACGCTGAAGCCGAGGTTGCCGAAGCCCTTGCCGAAGAACGCCAGGCTCATCACCGCAATCACTAACCACTGGGCGTCGACGTAGTTGCACAGCATCATGGTCGAGCTCAGCAGCACGCCTGTGATGATCGGGGTCTTACGGGCGATGCTCAGGGACTTGGTGCGGCGCAACAGGTAGTCGGAGAAGAAGCCCGACGACACTGCACCGATCAGCCCGCACATGGCCGGGATCGAAGCCACCAGGCCGGCCTGAAGGATGTCGAATCCACGCTCCTTGACCAGATAGATGGGGAACCAGGTGACATAGAACCAGGTGACCGCGCTGACGCAGTACTGGCTGATGAACATGCCCAACAGCATGCGGCTCTTAAACAGCAAGCCCACTTCGGCCAGCGAACTGCGGCGCTTTTCCTTGGGCAGCGCGGCCTGGGCTTCGAGGTCGACCAGTGCTTCGCCTTTGCGCAGGTAATCCAGCTCTTCGCCGTTCATTTTTGGGTGGCTGACTGGCAGGTAATAATTTTTCCACCAGATCGCGGCAACGCCGAAACCGACGGTGCCCATGACGATGAACACGTACTCCCAGCCGAAGGCGTAGCAAAGCCAACCCATGAAGGGAGTGAAGAACGCCAGCGAGATGTATTGCGCGCTGTTGAAGATCGCCCCGGCCATACCCCGCTCCGTCGACGGGAACCAGGACGCGATTACTCGTGTAGATGCCGGTCCTACGGGGGCCTCGGCCATGCCCAAGAGAAAACGCAGGGCCAGCAACAGCGGCACGATCATCCCGACGAAATGGACCAGACCCATGCACACCGTGAACACCGACCAGACGCAAATGGCCAGCGCCATGGTTTTCTTGGAACCGAAACGGTCAGCCAGCCAACCCGACGGGATCAGGCAGATCACGTAGGCCCAACTGAAGATGGAAAACAGGTAGCCCATTTCCACCGAGCTGATGCCAAGCTCCTTGCTCATATCTGAACCGGCCACCGACAGCGCAGCGCGATCCCCGCTGCTAAGCGCGAGGACCATGGTGATCAAAGCCAGGATCAGATAGCGATAACGGGTGGCCGTGCTGGACGCGGCCACGGCGCCAGGAGCAGGCCCAGCGGCGTATGTGTCATGGTTGTGCATCGCGGTTGCCTCATTGTTTTTATTGGCGTCGTACAGAGCCTTGCACCGGCGCCTGCTTTGAATTCTGTCAGCTGGCAGCCCTTTGCCGGGCTGCCTCAGACCAATGACAGCGCTATCAAATGATAGCGCTGTCATTCATCCTAGGCCTGAGCTAGCGGGCTTTGCAAATCGCAAATGAAGGTGAATTCCCATGCTTTGGGAATACGCAGGAAGTGCAAAAAAGCGCGACCATTCCGGTAGAATTGGCAACACGCTCAAAGCTCCTGCGCAGAGGCCCTCGATGCTGGAAACGCCCGCTACCGTCGCTGATCCCAAGCCCCTTATCGCCACCCCTGCCACTCTTGATGACGTGGCGAAAATGGCCAAGGTGTCGCCGATCACTGTTTCCCGGGTGATCAACCGGCCGGAACTGGTGTCGGAAAAAACCCAGAAAAAAGTGCGCAACGCCATCCGCAAGACCGGCTACGTGCCCAACATGCTCGCGGGTGCGCTGGTCTCGCAGCGTAGCCGGCTGGTCATCGTGGTGGTGCCTAACCTGGCCAATCGCGCTTTCGTCGACACCATCACCGAACTGGGCAAGCGCCTGGCAGCGGCGCGTTACCAACTGCTGCTGAGCCAGTCGGACCTCAACGAAAGCCATGAATCCGAACTGATCGACACGATCCTCGCCCGCCGCCCAGATGGCATCGTCCTCACCCGCCACCTGCAAAGCGATGCCGCGCGGGAAAAACTGCTGATCCGGGGCATACCCGTGGTTGAGACCTGGGAACTGACCGAGCGGCCGATCGACACGGTGGTGGGGTTTTCCCATGAGGCCGTTGGCCGTGCCATGGCAGAACACATCATCGAGCGCGGCCATCGTCGGGTCGGCCTGGTGTGGAGCGATGACGACCGTGCCAACCGACGCCGCCAGGCGTGTGTGGCCTGCTTGCAACAAGCGGGTGTCGAGATTGTTGCCTGCGAGTTGCAGTCGGCTCCGGTGAACATGGGCCACGGTCGCCAGGCCATGGCCCGCCTGCTGGCCGCCAATGTGAAAATGGACGCGGTGATCTGCAGCATTGACCTGTTGGCGCAGGGCGCCATGGCCGAAGCCCAGGCCCAGGGGTTGCAAATCCCGACGAATATCGCCGTGATGGGCTTCGGCGACCTGGAGTTCGCCGCCCACACCCACCCGCGCCTGAGCACGGTGAGCATTGACGGCGAGCGCATCGGCCTGCGTACTGCCGAGCTGCTGTTGCAACGCATGGATGGCAGCCTGGGGCGCGGCCAATGCGTGGAGGATGTCGGATTCCGCCTGGTGGTGCGCGAAAGTACCTGAATGTATCAGCCTTGCGCCCAGCGCTGCAGTTGCGCGGCCATGCGCACCCAGGCCTGCTCGACCTCGGCCACGCCGAACGCCCGCAGGCTGGAATGCACCATCCCCTCGCCCACCCACAGCTCGGCAGGCACCCCATGTGCCGAAAGCGCCTGGTAATAGTCGATGCCGTGGTCACACAGTGGATCGACCCGTGCGACCACCACCAGCGCCGGCGCTAACCCGGCAAAGTCATCAGCCTCCAGTGGCATGGCACAGGGGTCGGTACGCTCGGCCTGGTTGGGAACAAAACCTTGCAGCGACTGCATCAGCCCCGCCACCGTCAACAGGGGTGCTTGCGCATGCTCCTGCATCGACGGCAGGTGCTGGCTGGCCGTGAGCACCGGGTAGGCCAGCAACTGGCCCAAGGGCTGCGCTTGGCCAGCATTGAGCAGTGCCCTGCACAGCCCCGCTGCCAAGGTGCCGCCAGCGCTGTCGCCAGCGACCATGAGCGTGGTCTGGCTAAGGTTGGCGTGGACTTTGCCGGTTCGCAGTGCCGCCCACGCCTTCAAGCAATCCTCCAGGGGTGCGGGGTAGGCATATTCGGGGGCGAGGCGGTATTCGACTGCGACGATGGCCAACCGAACCCGTTGCGCCAAGGTGTAGGCAAACCAGTCGTGGGTGTCGAGATTGCCCAGGTCCCAGCCGCCGCCGTGGATGTACAGCAGCGTTGCCCAGCCACCTTCGGGCGCCCGACCAGCGGGTTGATAGCAGCGAACGCGCAGGCCCTGCAAGTCGATGTCCTCGATGCGCCAGCCTTCAGGCGGTGGCGGGGTGCAATGGCGGCAAGCTTGGAGGAATGCTGAACGCCGGGCGCCCAGGCTGCTGTCGGCCGGGGTGAAGCGTTTGCTGTTGTCGATATAGGCCTGCATGGCAGGGTCCAAGGGCTGGAGCATTGGTGTCCTCCTGGGGATGTGTGAAGGGGGGGATGATTCTCCGCGGACCTGGTCGCTGTACGACCGCTCCCACAGGGCTGCAAAGCAGCCCCAGGCCAAAGACTCAAAACAGCGGCAAGGTGTAGGCAATGATCACGCGGTTCTCGTCGCGCCGCCCGGTCGCATCCCCGCGCAGTTCAACGTTGCGCCAGCGCAACGCCAGGTTCTTCAGCGGCCCGCTCTGGATCACGTACGTGACATCAAGATTGCGCTCCCACTCACTGCCATCCTCCCCCGCCACCTTGAAGTTGTCCCCGCGCACATAACGGGCGAACGCCGTCAGCCCCGGCACGCCCAACGCTGCAAAATCCACATCGTAACGCAGCTGCCAGGAGCGCTCCTGCGCACGGTCGAACCGCAGCACCTGCACGGCATTAGCAACCCCCGGCAGGTCGGTGTCATGGATGAACGGCAGGGCACTGTCGCCAGCGTTGTACTGGTAACCGAGGCGCAACGTCTGCGCCCGCAGGTTGGCACTGAGCATGGCCGAGGTCATGCGGCTGTCCAGAGTGCCGGCCTTCTCGCTACCAGACTCGCCAGTGTCGAGGTAGTTGAGGGTGCCAGACAGGTTCCAGTCACCTGCCTTGAAGCCTTGGGTAGCGGTGTACAGCGTCTGCTGGTAGACGTCCTGTAAACGGCCGCTCCACAACCCCAGCGAGGTCTGCGGGGTGGCGCGCCAGGTGCCGCCCAGGTAGTCGAAGCGGTCGCTGAACACGCTGTAGTAGTTGCCCACCTGGATATCACGGGCACCGGCAAACTCGCGCTGGTTGACCTTGCGCATCTGGCCCAGGCCAATGTCGATGTTGTCCAGCTCACGGATATCGAGCATGGCCCCTTCGAAAAACTGGGGCAGCAAACGGGCGTCGCCTGAGCTGACCAGCGGGATTTTGGGGAACAGCCCGCCCACTTTCAGCTCGCTCTTCGAGTACTTGAGCTTGAACGCTGCTGTGGCTTCGGAGTACTCATCGACCGAGCGGGGGTCGGCATTGCGCGGCCCGCCCGCACGGTCATAGGCACCGGGCAGCAAAGCAGTGCCGCTGCGTGAAGGCGATGAATCGAGCTTCAAGCCAAGCCCCGCGTACACATCCACGCCCACCCCGACCGTGGTGTCGGTGTAGCCGGAATCACCCTTGAGAATGAAGCCCTGAGCCCACTCCTCCAGCTTGGACTGGGCCGGCTTGGTCGAGTCGCGCAGATCGTGGTTGTAGTAGAAGTTGCGAAAGGTCAGGTTGGCCTTGCTGTCGTCCAGAAAGGCTGCCTGGGCACAGAGAGGCACCAGGCCCAGCAGCAGCGACAACGGTTTTGCAGCGCGAGCGAAGCCCGCTCCAGTCGAGGAGTGTTTCATTGTTGTTGTTCTCTTTATGGTTTGTGTCGGGTACAGCGGTCGGGCAGTAACTCAGCGTCCTTGCCAGGTGAAATCGAGGGATGCCTGCAGGCGTTGGCCGGGGGCCAGCTCATGGGTACCGGTCTGCTCCCAACTGTCCCGCGGCTGATTGAACGCATCGGCCAGGTGCGAAACCGGCTCCAGGCACAGGTAGGGGCTGCCGACAGGGGCGAAGGCAACAAAATGGCTCAGCGGCCCGCTAGCCTGCAGGCACAGGCTGCCGCTGGTGTAGTCGAGCTGCAACTGACCATCCCAGCATGACTGGTAGTGCGCCAGCCCCTGGGCGCCGTCGGCATCGATCAACAGCGCTTGGGTCATCTCCCGGAAATCGCCGGTGGCCAGATACTGGTCGTCGATTTGCCATTCGCGGCCTGCGTGGTAACGGACCGTCATGCCGGGGTGACGCTTGAAGTAAGGGTGCAGCCCCAGCCCTGCGGGCATCGGTGTCTCCCCCCGATTGACCAGCGCCAGCTCGATGCGCAGCCGCTTGCCGTCAAGCACGAAACGTTGCTCAGCCCGGAATGCCCAGGGCCAGTGTTCGCCCTGGTAGTCGCAGGCGAGGGTCAGCCATTGCCCCCCCTCCTCCACTACCTGCCACGGCACGGCATGAGCCACGCCGTGCAAGGTGTGCGGCTGCGCGGCGGGGTGCGCTGGCAAAGCGTAATCGCGGCCCCCGAAATGCAGGCGGGCATTGCGGATACGGTTGGAGTACGGCATCAGCGGATAAGCACCGGCCCGGGGCCAGTCCAGCGGGTCGAACGACCCGACAGCAATCGGCAGCAACAGGTCGAGCCCGTCCGCACGCAGGTGGGCGATACGCCCGCCCCAGGTCGGAAGCAGGCCAAGTGACCAGGTGGCATTGCTCAGCAGCAAGGGTTGCATGGAACCTCCTGTGCCCTTTTCCGGGCACGGCATGGCCCTGCCGCTGCGCCGGAGCGCAGCGGTGGGAAGCTCAACGGGTGATGAAGTAGGCTTAGCGGCGGAAGCGCTCGGCCACGGCAAGGTCAATGTCCAGGCCCAGGCCCGGCCCCTGCGGGATTTGCAGCTGATTGCCCTGACGCAACTGTTCCACCGGGTACAGCCAGCCGGCCGGTTCGACGAACAGGTATTCCACTTGCGGCACCCGTGGCTGCACCGCAGCCAGGTGCAAGGTGGCGACCAGCCCGGGGCCAAAGTACGGACAATGCGGCAGCACGACCGCGTCATGCCGCTCGGCCAGTGCAGCAATGCGCAAGCACTCTGAAATACCGCCGACCTTGGTCACGCTGGGCTGGATCGAGTCCACCGCACCGGCCAGCAGGGCTTGCTCGAACTGCACCGCCGTGCACCAGTTCTCGCCCGCCGATAAAGGCACGCCATGCCCGCGCAGGTTGGCCAGGGTAGCGAAGTCCTCGGGCGGGAAGATCGGCTCTTCCAGCCAGGCCAACTGCAGCTCGGACAACCGCGGCAGCCATTCGCGCGTATCGGCCACGCTCCAGCTGCAGTTCACATCGGTGGCCAACGGCACATCGAAGCCAATAGCCCGGCGGCAGGCGGCAACTTCCGGCACCGTCACTTCATGCAGTTTGATATCGCGAAAGCCCATCGCGAGGGCCTTTTCACAGATTACCGGGGCAACCTCGTCGTCGGCGTAACGCACCAGACTGGCATAAGCTGCCACCTGCTCGCGCCGGGCCTGGCCGAGCAGTTTGTGCAACGGCACGCCTTCGCGGCGTGCCGCCAGATCCCACAGGGCAATATCGACCCCGGAGATGGCGAACATCGTCACCCCATAGCGGCCGAACAGGTGCAGGCGCAGCTGCAGCTCGCGGTTGAACGCGGCGATATCATCCACCTGCCGCCCCGCCAGCAAAGGTGTAATCAGGCGGTCGATCAGGGCCTTGGTGGCATCAGCGACGAAATAGCCGAAAGCTTCACCCCACCCGACGTTGCCGTGCTCGTCCTCCAGGCGAATCAGCACGTTTTCCAGGGTGTGCCAGGTGGTCGGGGTGATGCCTTGGCCTTTGCCGCCATCGTGAAAGGGAATTTCGACGATCTGCGTATCGATACGGACGATTTTCATGCTTGCTCCAGCACACTGGCCAAAGGAACGCCGGCGTAGGCGCCGCCCACATGATCGCGACCGGAACCAACCGCTGCCATGGCCTCATAGGCGAGGAAATTATCTGCCAGGTTATCGGCCGCATTGTCCTGCGGCCGGTAACCCAGTTCGCGCGCGCGGCGGTTGTGGAAGAAGGCGTCTGGGCATTCCGACACACCGTAGACGATGTCGTGACGCACCTGCGGGTGCTCCAGGCCGATCAGCACCAACTGGGCCAGGTCGCGGGCGCTGGTCCACAAGCGCAGGCGGCGGGCATCGGCCACCTTGGCATCGGCATTACCAATGCGCACGATGAAGGTGGCCAGCTCGCTGCGCTGCGAGAAGGTCGCGCAAGCCGCCTCGCCAAACACTTTGCTCAGGGCGTAGTAGCTGTCCGGCGCTACCGGGCTGTCATCGAAGTGGGTCGCTGCCTCGCTGTGGTACTGGCCAAGCACATGGTGGCTGCTGGCGAACACAAAACGCTTGGCGCCGGCGCGCTGGGCAGCTTCCAGCAGGTACAGGGTGGCGTGGTAGTTGGGCTCCACGGTGCTCTGGAACTGGATATCAGTGCCGTGGGCACAGGCCAGGTGCAGCACCGCATCGACCCCTTGCGCTGCCTGGCGGACAAAGGCCGGGTCGGCCAGGTCACCGACCAGCACGGTTTCCCCGGCAGCCAGGTCGGTGACGGGGCGACGGTCCAGCAGGCGCAGGTTGAAGCGTTCGCGCAAGTAAGGGCGCAGAGCGGTTCCAACGATACCGGCGGCGCCGGTGACAAGTAGCGTAGGCATGGCGAATTCCCGAAAAACAAAGGTGGTGCAAAGGGCCTGGCGGCATTCCGCCGCCAGGCGTGCGCGCAGCTTAGGCGGTGGCGGCCACGGCGGCCTGCTTGGCCGGCTTCTGGCCGACGAACAAGGCAACGATGAGCGCTCCCAGGATACCCAGGGCCGCCGCCAGTCCGAAGCCGCTGGCGTAAGTGCCGGTGGACTGGATGATGAAGCCGGTCACGGTGGGCGCGACGATGCCGCTGAGGTTGGCAAGCCCATGCATGAAGCCACCTGCGGTTCCCACCTGATGATCCGGTACGGCATCCTGGATCAGCGACCAGTAGGCCGGTGCGGTCAGCATCAGGAAGCCGATGGCCACGGTCATCACCGCCACGGTGCTGGTCACGCTCTGCACCTGGCCGGTCAGCCCGATGCACACGGCGGCGATCAGCAGGCAGGTCACCAGCACCACCTTGCGCGAGAACAACTGCTTGCCGGTGCGCTTGAACACCCAGTCGATCAGCAGGCCACCACAGATGAACCCCACCGTCCCCACCAGCCACGGCAGCGCAGTGACGATGCTCATGGCCTTCAGGTCGATACCCTTGGCGTCAATCAGGTAGCTGGGGAACCAGGTCATGAAGAAATAGAGGATGTAGTTGTAGCAGAACAGCGACACACCGGTGACCAGCACCGAACGCTGCAGGATAATCTGCAGCACCGGCGTGCGTGGCGCGTCCGCCACCGCAGTGACCGGTACCTCGCGGCCCTCGTTGATCAGCGCCAGCTCTTCGGCTGACACCAGCGGGTGCTCCTTGGGCGTTGACGCTGCCATGCGCCACCAGACGACGGCCCACAGCACGCCGATCACGGCGATCACCACGAAGGCCACGCGCCAACCCAGCCAGAGGGCGAGAAAGCCTACGATCGGGCCGGCCAGGGCGCCACCCAGCGGGCCGCCGGCCTGGTTGATGCCGATGGCGCGGGCGCGCTCCTTGATCGGGAACCAGCTGTTTACGGTCTTGTTGGCGGTGGTGGACACCGGCCCTTCGCCCACGCCAAACAGTGCACGCACGATCAGCAACGACCAGAAATTGAACGCCAGTGCGGTGGAACCGCACAGCACCGACCAAAAGCCCATCGACCAGGTCAGCACGCGCTTGGGTCCGAAGCGGTCGGCCAGGTAGCCACCCACAAAGCAGAACAGCGCATAGCCGAAGAAGAAGCTGCTGAAGATCATGCCCTTCTCGGCCGGCGTGAGGTGGTACTCCTGGGTAATGAAGGGCATGGCGATCGACAAGGCAGCGCGATCGACATAGTTGATGATCATGGCCAGAAACAACATGGTCAGGATCGTCCAGCGATAATTCTTTTTCTTGTTCATGTACGACTCCGCCCGGCACCGGTGATGCCAGATCTTTTTTGTTATAGCGCCTGGCCCCAACCAGTGGGCCAAGTGCTGATCAGGGGTCTAGACGCTGTAATCCACCGCCACCCACTCGAAGTACTGCTTGAGGTCGGCGACCAGGGCCTGGTGCGCCGGGTGTGGCAGGTAACGCTTTACCGCATCGGCATCGTCAAAGCTGGACTCGAGGATGTAGTCCCAGCAGATCGGCCGCTCCAGCTCGTTGGCGGCGACCCTCCAGTCGCGGATGAAGTCGATTTGCTGCGCAAGGTCACGCATCTGCGCCACCAATGTCGCTTCCCGTTCAGGCTGCGCCTCGACGCCAGGCAGGCGGCGGAACAGCACGATATGTCGCATCATCGCCCTGCCCTCCTCAGCCCAGCACCCAGGCCGGCGCGTCCTGCAGGGCCACCGGGCGCAGGAATCGCTCGATGGCGGCATAGCCAACCGAGGTGGTCTGCGGGGCGGTGGACGACGGCCACGGGCCACCGTGCTGCTGGGCGTGGCACACGGCAACACCAGTCGGCACACCCGTGAACAGCACGCGTCCGGACACACGCTGGGCAGCACGCAGCAGTTGGCGGTTGTCTTCGCTTTCGGCGTCCAGGCCCCACAGCGTGGTAGTCAGGGTGCCACCCACGGCGTCGAGCACTTCGGCGACCTGGGCTACCGACTGCGCAGTGACAATCAGCGCCGCCGGGCCGAACATCTCTTCACGCAGGTGCGTATTGGCGATGAACGCAGCGGCGTCGGTGGCGAACAGGCGCGGTGCCGGGCCGGCGCCATCGGCATGCGCGGTGAACACCGGCGTGGCGTTGGCGGCCACCGTGGCGGCAGCGGCTTCGAACCCCTGCTGCATGCCCGGGGTGAGCATACGATGCGTGGCGATCGGCGCAATGGCTTCGGCCAGTTGGGCGACGAAGCGCTGGCTGTGCGGCGAATCGAGCAGCACGATCACGCCTGGGCTGGTGCAAAACTGCCCGCAACCGAGGGTGATCGACGCCGCCAGGGTCCTGGCCAGGTTTTCGCTGTCTTTTTCCAGCGCGGCAGGCAAGGCCACTAGCGGGTTGATCGAACCCAGCTCGCCAAAGAACGGCACAGGGCGAGCGCGCGCATTGGCCGCCTGCCACAGGGCTTTACCGCCCTGGTAGGAGCCGGTGAAAGCCACCGCTGCAATCATCGGGTGCTGCACCAGATAGGTGCCGGTGGCGCGGTCAGGCGCTTCGGCCAGGGTCAGCAGGCCTTCCGGCAGGCCCTGGGCGCGGACCACGCCAGCGGCCAGGGCGAATACGGCGCGGGACAGCTCGGGGTGACCCGAATGCGGCTTGACCACCACCGGGCAACCAGCAGCCAAGGCCGAGGCAGTATCACCGCCCAGCACCGAGAAGGCGAAGGGGAAGTTGCTGGCCGAGAACATCGCCACCGGGCCCAGTGCGCGCTGCACCCGGGTCAGGCGGGGGCGGCCGGCGGGCGGAGCGCCGGCAATGGCCTGGTCATCGACCTGGCGATACGGCACTCCGGCTTCCACTTCGCTGGCGAAGCCGCGTAGCTGGAAGGCGGTGCGCGCCACTTCGCCATTCAGGCGTGCTTCGCCCAGGCCGCTTTCGCGGTCGGCGATGGCGACCAGTTCGGCTTGTTGCTGTTCCAGGGCGGTGGCCAGGCCGCGCAACAAAGTGGCGCGCTGGGTGGCGCTGGAGTCGGCCCAGAAGTCGGCGGCGGCGGCGGACTTGGCGACAACGGCGTCGATGGCTGCAAAGCCGGGGTTTTGCGGGTTGGTCATTGAAAACTCCTTCAACATTGCGGTGCGGCCATTCGCGGGCGTGCCCGCGAAGAGGCCCGTGGCCTTATCGCGCCTTCGGCTCGAGGTGATACCCGCGGCCGACATAGTCGAAATCGACCAGTTCGTTGATCGCCACGTCTTTATCAGCAGGTGATGCGTAATAGGCACGGATCTCCTTGATCAACCCGCTCTGCTCATCGAACACGTACCACTCATCCCCGCGCAGCGCGGTGCCCAGCTTGCTTTTCCAGTGGGTCCACTCGATCACTGCTTCGTTGCTGTCGTGGCTGACCAGAATCTTCTCGATGGTCCACTGCGACCCCAGGTTCTCCACGCACCACACCCACTTGCTGGCGATGGTGTCGGCCGTGCGCCATGGAATTTCCGGTAGCCCTGACGGAAAGTAATGCACGGCGTCCGGGGTGAAGCAGGACACCAGCTTGTCGTAGTCGCCTTCGTTGCAGGCTTCGAAATAGCGACGAATCAATTGCGCATGCTTGTGCTCTGCCATGGCTCAGGCCTCCTGTTTGTCGATAATCGAAGGGATCGCCGGGCGCCCGGCCGCGACCCAGGCGTGATAGTCGGACACCGACGCCGGGCTCGGCGGGTACACGCCCCACAGCGCTTCACCCGAGGCGATGCGCATGGCCAGGTAGTTTTCGATGTCGTCCTGCACGCTGCACACCTCGACCAGTTCTTCAGCCACGTTCGCCGGCACCACGGTCAGGCCATCTGCGTCGCCGACGATGATGTCACCCGGGTACACAGCCACGCCCGCGCACCCAATCGGCACCTGCAAATCGGCCACGTGGTGGTAGGAAATACGCGTGGTGGCAGTGATTTCACGGGCATACGCCGGTAGGCTCATGCTGGCGATTTCACTGCCGTCACGCAGGGCACCATCCGTAACGATGGCCTTGGCACCACGGGCCAGCAGGCGGGTTACCAGGATGTTGCCAGCCGAGGCGGCTGCCGGGTCGTTGCGGCTGTCGATGACCAACACATCGCCGGGTTTGATCTGCTCCACGCCCACCCATTGCAGGTTGTCGTCGTTGGGCTTGGTGGTCATGGTCGAATACGTGTCGATGTCTTCACGGGCCGGGATGAAACGCATGGTGAAGGCACGGCCGGCGAACGGTTTGACGTCACGGGTCATGGCACGCAGGCCGACCAGCGCCGGTTGGCGGAAGCCGCGTTTGAACAACTGGGTGGTCAGCGAGCCGCTGCTGCAGGTGGCGAGCTTGGCCAGCACTTCGTCGCTGACTTCGACCTGCTTGCCGGAGACGCTCTCGTGAGCATCGGCGTAGTTGTGGATGACGGACATTGTTGTAGGTTCTCCTCGCGGTTTCATCCGATGGGCTGCAAGGGTGAATTCCCACGATGTGGGACTCATTTTCATTGCAAGCCCTGCTGAGGCTGATTCTATGGCGGAATTTCCCACGAGAAAGGGGCATTCTGTACGCTTACGCGGCCATGTTCCAAAGGGTGGGAAAACAATGAAAACGGGTGAAGGCACTGCAGCACTTGAAAAAGCCCTGGACGTGCTCCAGGCCATTGGCGCAAGCGCGAGCGGCATCAGCCAGGCCGAACTGGCCGAACAGGTGCCGCTACCACGTACCACGCTGTACCGCATCATCGCCACGCTGGTGGAGCGGGGCATGATCCGCCGCGACCCGACCCGCAAGGTCTATCGGCTGGGCTTCAACTACCTGGAAATGGTGCGCAATGCCTACCTGGAGCCCGACCTGGTGGCGGCGGCCAGCGAAGAACTGCGCGCCTTGCGCGACCTGACCGGCGAAACCTCATACCTGGCAGTGCTCGACGGTAACCAGGTGTTGTCGCTGGAGCGCTGTGAGGGCGCCCACACCCAACGCTCGGCAGCCAGCCTGGGCCAGGGCAAGCCGGTGTACTGCACGGGGCAAGGCAAGGCAATTCTCTCGGCTCTGACGCCCTCGGCACGCGACGAAATCCTCAAAGGCCTGGTGCTGGCGCCGCTGACGCCACTGACCATCACCGACCGCCGCAGGCTGCTGGCCGAATTGCAGATCACCCAGGCCCGCGGCTACGCGCTGGACGATGAAGAAATCCGCCTGGGCATTCGCTGCGTCGCCGCGCCGATCATCGACAAGCAAGGGCAGGTACGGGGAGCCCTGAGCGTCGCTGGGCCAGCGTACCGCCTGACTCTGGAGCGCCTGACCTTGCTCGGCCCGGAGCTGGCCGAGGCGGCACGCCGGGTGGGAGAACAGCTACGCCCGGACAACGCGCCACAAGCTGGGGGCGAGATCGGCGTGCTACCTGGGCCCTGGGCATTCCACGGGGCGTTCCCGCGCTGGCATGCCGGTCAGCGGCTGTTGTACTGGGCAGACACCCTGGCACCGGCCATCCATTGCTGGGATGGCCACAGCAGCCGACTGTTGACCCGCCTCGACCTGCCCGTACGCGGTATGGAACTGCACCCCGACGGTTTGCTGGTAGCCCAGGCTGGCGGTTGGTCGCTGATCGACTGGGACGGCCACGAACACCCCCGGCAGGATTTGCTCGGCAGTCGCCTGCTGGCACTGGCCACACACCCTTCCGGCGCGCTGTGGGCGTGTGGGAAAACGGCCAGTGGCTGCCTGATCGGCGAGCTGAGCGCCGAAGGCGAACTACGCCATGGCTGGGCGTTACCAGAGCAGGTCAGTGCCTTTCGCTGGGACGCCAAGGGCAGCGCGGTGTATGCCTTGGCACCGGAGTCTGGCGACATCTTGCTGCTGCAGCCTGGCAGCAGCAGCATGCGCAGGCTGGCCTCGCTGCCGCGGGGCGGTGGCCGACTGGGCGGCTTGGCGCTGGATGCCACCGGCGGCGTGTGGACCACCCAGCTGGACGGCTGGAGCCTGGCCCGCTTCGATGCAGACGGCAACCTGGAGCGCATGATCGGCCTGCCGGTGCCCTGCCCGACCGACCTGTGTTTTGGCGGGGAAGATGGCACCACGCTGTTCATTACCAGTGCCCGGCAGGCGCTAAAGCTGGAGGTGCTGGGCAGTGCACCCGATTCGGGGTGTTTGCTGCAGATGCGTACCAAGGCTTGAGAACGGGGCCGCGTTGCGGCCCATGGGCCTCAGGCGCCCTGCCGACGCATTGCCAGAATCGCCGCGCCAAAGCCGATAAAGGTGGTACCCACCACCCGGCTGACCCAGCGTGACATCGACGGCCGGGTCAGTACACCCTTGGCCCGCGCAGCCAGTGCGGCATACAAGCTCAGCGAAGCAAGCGACAAGCCCACGAAGATCCCGGTCAGGGTCAGGAATTGCGGCAGCAGGGCCGCCCCTTGGTCGATGAACTGCGGGAACAGCGCAGTGAAGAACATGGTTGCCTTGGGGTTGGTCACCGCTGTGAGGAAAGCCGATTTGTACAACTTGAGCGGTGTGGGCCGTACCTTGACAGCACCCTCGGCAGCGCCCTGCTCCAGCATCGGGCTCTTTTTCAGCAACTGCCGCGCACCGAGGTAGAACAGATAGCCTGCCCCCAGGATCTTCACGGCGTTGAACAGTACTTCGGAACTGGCCAGCAACGCGCCCAGCCCAAGCATGGCCGCAGCCGACAGGCAGAACAGGCCCGAGCCATTGCCCAGCGACGACCAGATGGCACTGCGTTGGCCGTGCGCAAGGCTGTTGTTGATGGCCATCAGGGTGGCAGGACCGGGGCTGGCGATCGCGATGGCGGCGACCAGGGTAAACGCAAACAGCGAGTGAGAATCCATTTCAGGCTCGTCAAGCAGATCAAGGTAGGCCGTGCGCAGGGCACGCAGGTTCAGTCAGCATTCTGCCGCTTGGCTGCCTTCTTGGCGATAGCTTTCATCCGTGTCGCCGCACGCTGCACGGTGGCCATCTTTTCCGGGCGTTTCATGCCCCGCCATTTGCGAATTTCGTCACGGGTGCGGCCACAGCTCACGCATAGCTCGCTGTTGAGCTGGCATAACGAGACGCAGGGGTTATCGATGTCTTTGGCCATGCCACCACTCAGCCGGCCATGTCTGCCCGTGCACGTTCGGCCGCGCTGTGGAACACCTGGCGTACTTCTTCAGCCTTGGCGCTGCTGACCGACCTGGCAGCCAGCAGTTCATCGACCACACGAATGCACTGGCCCAGGGCGGTGTCCAGTTGCTCAGCGTCAGAGGCGTCAGCGATATCACCCAGATAAGGAGCGATGAGGTACACGTAACGGTCCTGCAGCTTGAGCGCTGCCAGCGCATCGAGGGCGTTCTGGAACCGATCGGCGGCGGCAGGGCTCATGCTCAATTTATCGAAATGAATCAGGCTCACACGGTCAGTGGCCATTGACGAATCTCCGTTTCCTGGTGCGGCCTGGCCCACAAGCAGCAACGCTTCTACGGTGCCCGGATGTGCAGGCCAGGGTAATGCCCACAGGGTACCAGAACGCGAGGCAGAAAGGGCCACCGCCCCCAGAACTAAAAGTATTTGGCAGGTCGCGCAATGGACGCCCCAGGACGTTTACGGGACAGGTACAGCCGTTTCAGGCACAGGATAATCGGCCGGCAATCTCCCCGCCGAGGCCGTCATCGAACTCGGTCGCCCATACAACAAGAAGCCTGCGCGTTCAGGTAAACCACAAAGGGGCCTCATCATTCATGGCAAAGGAACACATCATCGAAACACTCGACCTTGGCGTGACAGACCCCTCGAAAACCGCAGAAGCCCGCCAGGACCGGCATTTCGAGGGCAAACTCGACTGGATTGTCTTTGGTTTCACCAGCCTGCTGGCCATCGCGTTCGTCCTCTGGGGCTTTCTCAACCAGGCCAGCCTCGCCAGCAGCGCCTCCAGCGCGCAATCCTGGGTCATCCTCAACTTTGGCTGGTTCTTCGTGCTCACCTCGACGCTTTTCGTGGTGTTCGTGCTGTGGCTGGCCGCCAGCCGTTATGGCCGGGTGCCACTAGGTCGTGATGGCGAACAGCCAGAATTCCGCACGGTGTCCTGGGTGGCAATGATGTTCAGCGCCGGCATGGGCATCGGCCTGATGTTTTTCGGCGTTGCCGAGCCGCTGTCCCACTATGTGACGCCGCCACCCGGCTCGGCCACCGCGCAGACGAGCGAAGCGATGCAGGTGGCAATGGCCACCACCCTGTTCCACTGGACCCTGCACCCCTGGGCGATGTACGCCATCGTCGGCCTGGTGATTGCCTACGGCACCTACCGCCGTGGCCGCTCGCAGCTGATATCCGCCGCATTCCGGCCGTTGATCGGCAAGCACGCCAACGGCCCGCTCGGCCGCCTGATCGACATGATGGCAATCTTTGCCACGCTGTTCGGCTCGGCGGCCTCGCTGGGCCTGGGTGCGCTGCAGATTGCCGGCGGGCTGGAATACAACGGCTGGGTCGAAAGCCCCGGCAAGTTGTTTTACATCGCCATCATCACCCTGCTGACCATTGCCTTCGTCACCTCGGCGGTGTCGGGCATCGGCAAGGGCATCCAGTGGCTGTCCAACACCAACATGGTGCTGGCACTGGTGCTGGCGGCGTTCGTGTTCATGGTCGGCCCTACCCTGCTCATGCTCAACCTGCTGCCGACCTCGATCGGTATCTACATCAAGATGCTGCCGGAAATGATGGCCCGCACCAACGCCAGCGGCGGCGATCAGATGAACAGCTGGCTGGCCGGCTGGACCGTGTTCTACTGGGCCTGGTGGATTTCCTGGACACCGTTCGTGGGTATGTTCATCGCCCGTATCAGCCGCGGCCGCACCATTCGCCAGTTTGTCACCGGGGTGCTGCTGGTGCCGAGCCTGGTCAGCCTGGTGTGGTTCACCATTTTCGGCGGTGCATCCATCGATGCCTTGCGCGAAGGCGCCTTCCAGCTGGCCAACGGTGCGGTCAACAGCAACCACGCGCTGTACCAGCTGCTGGACAGCTACCCGCTGGCGTCGGTTTCCTCGGTGCTGGTGATGATCCTGGTGGGCATCTTCTTCGTTTCCGGTGCCGATGCGGCGTCACTGGTGATGGGCACGCTGTCGGAACACGGCACCACCGCGCCATCGCGGCGCACGGTGATTTTCTGGGGCGCGCTGACCGGGACGGTGGCGGCGATCATGCTGGCGATCGGCGACCCGCGAGACCCGGGCCAGGCGCTGAACGGGCTGCAGAACCTGACCATCGTCGTGGCCCTGCCCTTTGTGGTGGTGATGGTGCTGCTGTGCCTGGCGCTGTACCGCGACCTGCGTAAGGACCCGATGATGCTGCGTCACCTGCGCGGCAACGAGCTGATCGAGAAGGCCGTGTTGTATGGGGCGGTGAAGCATGGTGAGGAGTTCTACATCGTGGTGCAGGAGAAGAAGGCTGCGGTGAAGGAGGCGGTAGCAGCGGGCGAAGTGTCCGAAACCTGACACGCCAACCCGGCCCGGTCCCTTGCAGGAGCGGGCGGGTAAAGCGCCTGGTTCGGGGGCGCCACTTGAGTGATGGAACAGCGCCCCCTCGATAAGCGATTTTCCAGGGCAAATCGATAACCACAGTCCATGAAACGCCTACGGTTCACCCCTTCAATGCCGCTGATATCCTGGCGACATCGATCTTGCCCATCTGCATCATGGCCTCAAACGCCCGCTTGGCCGCCGCGCGGTCGCTGTGGCCGATGGCCTCGATCAGGATACGGGGGGTGATCTGCCAGGAGATCCCCCACTTGTCCTTGCACCAGCCACAGACGCTGGCCTCGCCGCCATTCGCGATGATCGCATCCCACAAGCGGTCGGTTTCGGCCTGGTCTTCGGTACTGACCTGGAACGAAAACGCTTCACAGTGCTTGAACGTCGAGCCGCCATTGAGCCCCACACAGGGTATGCCCATGACAGTGAATTCGACGGTAATCACATCGCCCTCCTTACCCGATGGGTAGTCAGCTGGCGCCGGGTGCAGTGCGACCACCTTGCTGTCCGGGAAGACGCTGGCGTAGAAGTTGGCGGCTTCTTCGGCATCGTTGTCGTACCAGAGGCAGACGGTGTTTTTGGCAGTCATGGCCTTGCTCCATGAAGGGTATGGACCTTTGAGTCTAGCCCCGCCCTTGCGCATGAAAAGGCTGTCCGGTTGAATTCACAAGAGCATCGGCGGCGAAGCGCTCTGGAACGAGTTCTGCAATATCCTGCAGACATTTCCGATATCAGGTAGTGAACCTGCTTACAAAAAAAGGGTCTTTGGCTGACGGTCAACTCAGCGACCGGTTCATCGGCCCAGTCATCGGGCCTACTTTTGTCCTGTTTCAGCGAAGACCCAACATGCCCGATTCCCGCCCAACCGCTTCCGTCCTCCCTGCCCTGCGCGGTGGCCTGATTGCCGCCTTGGTGGCCCTTGCCGCGCCGGTGCACGCCGAAGAGCCCGCCAGCGATGCACGCTGGGTCAGCGACAGCCTGAGTACCTATGTGCGCAGCGGCCCCACCGACGGCCACCGCATCGTCGGTACCCTGAAGTCGGGGCAACAGTTGACCCTGCTCGGCACCCAGGGCAATTACAGCCAGGTGCGTGGGCAGAATGGCGATGTGGTATGGATACTCAGCAACGACTTGCAAGCGGTGCCGGGCCAGAACGAGCGCCTGCCGCAACTCGACGCCCAGGTCGTGGAGCTGACCGGGCAGTTGAAGACCATCGACGACAGCTGGAAGAGCCGGGTACAGGGCATGCAGGAAACCCTCGACTCACGGAAAAAGCTCATCGACGAACTGGAAGCGCGCAACAAGGCGCTGAATGAACAGTTCGACCAGAGCCAGTCGGAGCTGCGCGATACCCAGGCGCGCCTGGGTGACGAGAACAAGCAGGTGATGATGCGCTACATGGTGTATGGCGGCAGCATTGCCGGTGCGGGCTTGCTGGCCGGGCTGATCTTGCCGGCGTTGACCCGTGGGCGGAAGAAGAACGATCGCTGGTTCTGACAGCGGGCCATCCTGCACCGGCCCCTTCGCGGGTAACGCCGCGAAGGGGCCGACCGAGGCTTACTTGCTACGCGCCTTGTTATAGATCGTCTTGGCTTGGTCCGCCGAGGACTGGCACTGGGTAAAATCACCCTTGCTCTGAGCATCCTTGGCATTTTGCAGGTGGACTTTGAAGTCATGGGCCATGCCGCCATGCATCGCCTGGCCGCTGGCCTTGTGGAAATCTTCAAGTTCCTTGATCTTGGCCTCACAGTTGCTCGCAGGGTCTGCGTGTACGGCAAAGCTGAGGACGGACGCAATCACCAACAAGGGTATGCATTTCGTGGATTTCATGGAGCGTTCTCCTGGAAAACCATAGGGTTCGTCGAGGTGTATCTTGCTCGACGCAGCAAACAGCATAGTTGGCCGAAACTTGAATCGCAGGGCTTCAGCCCAGCGGTAAACCGGTCTCGGCGAACAGGAAATCGATGAAAACCCGCACTCGCAGCGGCATGTACGACGCCTGCGCCCTACTGTCGCAAGCGCTCCAAGGCTTGCAACACATACCCCGTTGCCCGTTCCACCTGGCCTTCCCGGCAGGCGATACCCAACTGCCGCCACAACCCTGGGCGCAGCGGCCGGCGCGCAATGCGCCGATCCAGTTCGGCGGCCTCGCCTTCCTCGGGCAGCAACGTCGCGCCGTACCCGGCCCCGACCAGGCTCTTGATCGCATCGTTGTAATTCAGCTCGATTCGCGGCTCGGGGTATAACCCTGCTGCCGCGAACCACTCGCCGGTAACCCGTGACAGCTGGGTACTGCTGTCGTTGAGAATCAACGCCCGCTGCGCCAGCCAGGCCGGTGTCACTCTCGCCGGCGGCTGCCAGTCGGCCGGTACGTAGGCCAGGATCGGGTCCCGCCGCCAGGGGGTAACGGTCAGCCCTTTGCCGGCCACCTGCGGCAAGGCCACCAGGCCGATATCCAGCGTCCCTTCACGCAATCGCCCCAGCGATGCCTGGGAAGTCAGCACTTGTACCTGCACGTCGATCCCCGGATGGTCCGCACGCAGGTGCTCCAGCGCCTGCGGCAGCAAGTGGGCGATAGCACCGGTGGATGCGCCCAGGCGTACCCGGCCGGTCAGCCCCTCGACTTGTCGGCGTACTTCGTCCAGCGCCAGGTCGGCGTCGGCCAGCAGGCGCCGGGCACGGGCCAGCAGCGTTTCGCCAATGGCCGTGGGGCGCACCTGGCCGCGGGTGCGGCTGAGCAACGGGGCGCCGATACGTGCCTCCAGTTCGGCCACATGCAGGCTGATGGTGGGCGGTGCCAGGTTGAGCTGGCGGGCGGCCTCGGCAAAAGAGCCCAGGTCGGCGATGACCACCAGGGTGCGGAGGCGGTCAAGGCTGATTTCGCGCATGGTCTTTATTGGCCTATATTCAGAATAAATGAACATCAGCATCATGATATTCAAATTTCCTTTAGTCCAGCCACAGGCGAGCATGGGCCATCCCAACCCGACCGGACCCTGACCATGCATACCCCTGTTGTCTTCATCGACGGCGACCAAGGCACCACCGGCCTGCAGATCCACGCCCGCCTGCAAGGCCGCAGCGACCTGCGCCTGCTCACCCTGCCCGAGGCCGAGCGCAAAGACCCGCAGCGCCGCCGCGAGGCCATCAACAGCGCCGACATCGCCCTGCTGTGCCTGCCCGACGACGCCGCTCGTGAGGCGGTGGCAGCGATCCACAACCCGCAGGTGCGGGTGATCGACGCCAGTTCGGCGCACCGCACAACCCCGGGCTGGGTCTACGGCCTGCCGGAACTCGACGAGCAGCAAGCCGAGCGCATCGCCCAAAGCAAGCGCGTCAGCAACCCGGGCTGCTACCCCACTGGCGCCATCGCCCTGCTACGCCCGCTGGTCAAGGCCGGGTTACTGCCAGCCGACTACCCGCTGGGCATCCATGCCATCTCCGGCTACTCCGGCGGTGGTCGCGCGGCGGTCGAGCGCCACGAACAACCCGGTGCCGGTAAGGCCCCGGTCTTGCAACTTTATGGGCTGGAGCTGGCGCACAAGCACGTACCCGAAATCCAGCAACACGCCGGGCTGTCGGCACGGCCGGTGTTCATGCCTGGCTACGGTGCCTACCGCCAGGGCATCGTGCTGAGTATCCCACTGCAATTGCGCCTGTTACCGGGCCAGGTCAGCGCCGAACAGCTACAGGCCTGCCTGCAGCAGCATTACCAGGGCGCCCGCCATGTGCAGGTGATGCCGCTGCATCAGCAAGGCGCAGCTGCAAACCTTGACCCCGAGGCATTGAACGACAGCAACGACCTGCGCCTGGCGCTGTATGCCAACCCCGAGCATGGCCAGGTCTTGCTGACCGCAGTGTTCGATAATCTGGGTAAAGGTGCCTCCGGCGCGGCGGTGCAAAACCTCGACCTGATGCTTGGTGCGCTACAGCAACAAGGCTGATACGGCAAAACCGGTTAAACTGTACAGCCCGCGCCAACCTGGCCCGGGCTGTATTCCCACCCGCCGGAGCCCGCCCCCAGATGTTCATCCTGAGCCGCCTCGACAGCGTGCCGCCCGAATCTTTCCAGAACCAGATCCGCGAGCTGGTGATCCACCATGTCGGCGAACTGAGCAGTGTCGCCATTACCGCCGACAACCCGCTGTACCCGCTGTACCAGTACGGCGTCGGCATGGAGGTGCACCAGTACCTGCAAGCGCTGGATGGCACCCGCGGCCTTGCCGTGGCGCTGACCCTTGCACTGGATGCCGAGGCGCCGGACCAGTTGCTGGGCTTTGCCCTGTCGCTGCCGGCCGACGACGATGAGCAGGCGTGTTCACTGGCCTTTCTTGCCGTGCGCGCCAGCCATCGCCGCCAAGGCATCGCCCGCGCCCTGCTGGGCGACCTGCAGGCTCGCCATGCCTGCGTGGAGCTGAACGCCTTTGCCAGCCAGGTGCCGTGGTTTGAGGCGATGGGCATGCAGGTGGTGGCCGCCAATGGGCCGCAGGTGCTGATGAGCAGTACCGGCCAGGCCAGTGGTGCGCTGATCGGGCGCCTGGACATTGCGCCGATTTATCAAACCGCTGAAGTGATGCAGATTCACACCTACCTGCTTAACCAGCAGGGTGAGGATGCGATGATCGAAGCAGAGCAGATGCGCGATGAGCGGCTGGATGAGCTGGCCGCCCAAGCGCTGGAGTGTGTACGGCAGCGCAAGACCGTGCATTGATCCGATGGCCTGTTCGCGGGCTTGCCCGCTCCCACAGGAATACCGTTAGGTGATGTACCTGTGGGAGCGGGCGAGCCCGCGAAGCAGCCGCATTGGCCTTTCAGCCATGCACCCATCGCCGATGCAGCGCACGCGCCAGGGCATCGAGCACGAACCCCAGCACGCCAATCAGCAGCACCATCGCCATCAGTTCGGAATACGCCAGCCGGTCGCGGGTATCGAGGATGAAATACCCCAACCCCGCACTCACCCCGAGCATTTCGCACGGCACCAGCACGATCCACAGAATGCCGATGGCCAGACGCACGCCGGTCAGCACATGGCCGATCACCCCCGGCACGATCACCTTGCACAAGGTTTCCCAGCGCGTGGCGCTCAAGCTGCGGCTCAGTTGCAGCAAGCGTGGGTCCAGCTGCCTGACGCCCGCCGCGGTGTTCAGCAAGATCGGCCATAGCGCGGCAAACGCCAGCAGGAAGTAGATCGGCTGGTCACCCACGCCCATCAACATCACCACCACCGGCATCCACGACAACGGCGAGATCATGCGCAAAAACTGGAACGCCGGGGTGGTTGCCGCCTCCAGGTGCCGGTAGCTGCCCACCAGCAAGCCCAGCGGCACGCCGATCAGCAGCGCCAGCAGCAACCCGACCAGGATGCGCTTGAGGCTGACCCAGATGTGCCCGTAAACCTCGCCCTGCCCCAACAGCTCGACCAGGCTGGCCAAGGTTGCCGCCGGTGAAAAGCGCGCCGACAGGCCGTCGGCCTGGCCGAACACGGCAACACCGGCCCACCACAACAGCAACAGCGCCAACAACCCGGCCAGCCCAAGGCTGGCGTGTACGACATGCGTGCGCATCAGACGGCGAACTCCTCGCTACGCTCGAAGTTGTCGGCAATACCGAACACCGACGGGCCACCAACCGCAGCGATGGCATGACGCACGAAGCGATCGTCGACCAGGTCGCGGGCGGTCTGCACCGGGTCCAGCCCGGCAAGGAAGGCGTTGTCGCCCTCGATCAAGGTGGTTTTCAGGCGCTTGACCAGTTCTTCGGTGTAACTGGGGAACGGGTATGGCTGGAAGTCGATGCGCTTTTCGTCCCACTGCTGATGGCGAATGGCGCCACTGGCAACGTAGCCGGCACGGTCCTCGGCGGCCGGCGCCAGCACCTTGGCCAGCACCGCGGGCTCGTGCGGGGTGTACTTGTTGGGGCCGGCCTTCGACAGCAACGCAGCGGCTTCGGCACGGTGGTCACGGGTCCAGTGCTGGGCCTTGACGATGGCGTTGACCACCTTCTGCGACCATTCGGGGCGGTTGTTCAAGTCATGCTCATGCATGAACACCACGCAGCACGCGTGGTTGCGCCACACATCGCCGGTAAAGCGCTGCACGCGGCCAACCTTGAGGTTCTCGGCCAGGGCGTTGAACGGCTCGGCGACGATGTAGCCGGCAATGCGCTTGCTGGCCAAGGCTGGCGGCATGTCGGATGGCGGCAGCACCAGCAGGTTGACTTCGTTGGCGGCCAACTGCGCATTGGCAGGCTTCGACACAGGCGTCAGGCCATTGTCGTTGAGCATCTGCTGCAACACCACGTTATGGATCGAATACCAGAACGGGATGGCCACGGTCTTGCCCCCGAGCTGTTTCATGTCGCTTATATCGGGCGCCACGGTCAGGCCTGAGCCGCCCACATGGTTCCAGGCCACGACCTTGGCTGGCACCTTGCTGCCGTAGCGCGCCCATACGGTCATCGGCGATAGCAGGTGGATGACGTTCACCTGCCCGGAGATGAACGCCTCGATCACCTGCGCCCAACTGCGCAGCAACACCGGGCGCTCGGCCTTGATGCCTTCGGCCTCGAACAGCCCGTTGTTATGCGCCACCAGCAATGGCGTGGCGTCGGTGATTGGCAGGTAGCCGATACGCACTGGCGCGTCCGGCTCGGAAGCGGCACGGGCTTGCAGGCTCGAGAGCAATGGCAGCGCACCAGCGGCCGTGAGCATGGCACCAAGCTTGAGAAAATCACGACGCGATGAAGAGGAACAGCAGTCATCCAAGCACATGGACAGCCTCCGAGGGCAACGGGGTTGAGGTAGGTTCGACTGTGCGGCTTGCCCGCCGAAGGGTTTTGAGGATTTCGATGCGCAAGGCGCCCAGTTCTTCGACCCGGTGGTCGCGCGGTTGCGGCAGGTCGATGTGCCATTGGCCGAGGATGTGCGCTGGATGGTTGCCCAGTAGCAGGACCCGGTCGGACAGCAGCAGGGCTTCGTCAATATCGTGGGTAATCAGTACTGCCGCGGTGTTGTGGGTGGCGATCAGTTGCAGCAGCAGTTGCTGCATGTCGGCGCGGGTCACTTCATCCAGCGCGCCGAACGGCTCGTCCAGCAGCAGCACCTCGGGCTGGCGGGCCAGGCAGCGGGCCAGTGCGGTGCGCTGGGCCATGCCACCGGACAATTGCGCCGGGTACTGGCCACGGGCGTGGGCCAGGCCCACGGCGGCAATCGCGTGGTCGATGCGCGCGCGCCGCTCGGCAGCGGCCAGTTTCGGCTGGCGGGCGAAGTCCAGACCAAAAGCGACGTTCTTCTCCAGGCTCAGCCAAGGCAGCAGGCTCGGGTCCTGAAAGGCCACCGCCAGGCGCGGGTGCGGCCCTTGCAACGGCTGGCCGTGCAGGCTCACGCTGCCGCCGCCGGGCTGTTGCAGACCGGCCAGCACCCGCAGCAGGCTGGATTTGCCGACGCCACTGGGGCCAAGAATGCTCACCACTTCGCCCGGTGCCAGCTGCAGGTCGAACTGCGCCAGCACCTGCTGCCAGCCACCCTCCCGCGGGTAGCCCAGGCTAATGTCGCGGGCTTCGAGCAACACGTCACTCATGCCGCGCCCGCCTGGCGTTGCAGTTCGGCGCGCAATTGCACCAGGCTGGGGGTGACGATCGGCACAAAGGCCGACTCGCGCCAGCGGCGGGCAAAGCCTTCGCCATACTCGCTGAGGTAGGCCTTGCCGCCGCTGGCCTGCAACTCAAGCTGTACTGCATCGGCGGCACATTCAGCCAAGGTGATGCGCAGCTTGAACAGGGCCGCCGGCTGTTGCTGAAAACGGTCATCGAGCAGGCCCTGCTTGAGCTCGCTGACGGTGTTTTCCAGCCGCTCGCTGAGCACCTGACGGGCTTCATCGAGGAACGAGGCCCGGCCGTGCAGGTGCGCCTGAACTTCTTGCAGCGCCCGTCGCGCCAGGCCGATGGCCATGCCGCATTGCAGCGCCAGGAATGCCGGACGTACCCGGGGCAGGAACTCGCGCGCATTCGCGTGCAGCAGCCAGTCACGGGCCAACGGCACCTGGTGGAAGGCCAGTGCCGCCGTGTTGCTCGACTGCAGGCCCATCAGTTGCAGGTCGTCGGAGCGCTCCAGGCCCTGGGCGTCGGACGGAATGGCCAGTACGAACGGCGCGTCGCCGGCTTCATCTTCGATGGCCGCCGCCACCACGAAGCCGCTTTTGCGCAGGTTGGTCACCCAGTGCAGGCGCCCTTCCAAGTGCCAGCCATCGGCTGCGGGCCGGCCACGCACCTGCAACGCTTCGATGCCGGAAAGGAACTTCATGGCGTTGGACAGCCCGGTGGCCCCGGCCAGTTCGCCCGTCAGCAAGCGCGGCAGCAGGCGCTCGCGCAGGGGCTGGTTGGGGCTGTGCAACAGATATTCGATAAAGGCACGCTGGCCCCAGCAGACGAAGGCTGCGGCCAACGAGCGGCTGGCGATGGCGGCAATCGCCTCGACCGCATCAGTCACCTGCCCGCCCGTGCCGCCCAGGGCCGGGTCGACACCAATGCGCAACAGCTGCGATTCGGCGATCTGCGCCAGTACCTGCTGCGGTTCGCACAGGCCCCGGTCAATGGCCTCGGCATTGGCATCCAGCCAGTGTCGAAATGCACAATCTTGCATGGTCTTGCTCCTTTTGGAACGCCGGGGCCGCCTGGCGGCCCATTCGCGGCACAAGGCCGCTCCTACAACGACCGCGTCAGGGCCGCTCTCACACGTGGGCTATGCAGAAGGCTGCCAGCGGTACTTGCCAAGCTCTTCGTTGAGCGGCGTCTGGGCGAAAACATTAGCAAAGTTGCAGAGGGTTGCGAGACTTACCCCCAGAATCACTTCCAGCGCGTTGCCTTCACTGAAGCCAGCTTCACGGAACGCCATGTAGGTGGCTTCGCTGACGTTACCGCGAGTGTCGATCACTTCACGGGCGAAGGCGGCCAGGGTTTCGTAACGGGCATCGGGCAGTTCGCCGCGGGCACGCAAGGCATCGACTACTTCCTGCGGCAGCTTGGCCTTGTTCAGCGCCACGGCGGTGTGGCCGGCTACACAGAAGTCGCAGCCATGCCGGGTGGCGGCAATCAGCTGCACCACTTCACGCTCGGCCAGGCTCAGCTCGGACTTGCCATTGAGTGCCGAAACGGTCACGTAGGTTTCCAGCGCCGCCGGGGCGTTGGCCAGCACGCCCAGCAGGTTGGGGATGAAGCCGGAATTCTTCTGGGCATTCTCGAGAAACGGCCGGGCCGCTTCCGGAGCACTCTGCAGCGTGTGTAAAGTAATGCGCGAGGACATGGAGTGGTCTCCTTTTGATGGGTGTCACTACAGTCTGTTGGTTATAAGAATTACCCTCCATATTCATCAGTCACCTTTCCTTGTTCCTGAGTCTTTGTATTAGATGATTTCGTCCAGCCACCTTGTCGATTGGTTATTAGAGGGCCTGGAGCTCGATGCCAGCCTGTTTCATGTCGGCCGCTACTGCGGTGGCTGGCACGCCAGCACCCAGGGCATGGGCCGCGCCAGCTTCCACCTGGTGGTCCAAGGGCATTGCTGGCTGCACATCGACGGCCAGCCGCAACCGGTGCGCCTAAAGAAGGGAGATGCAGTATTCCTGTTGCGCGACCTTGCCTATCGCTTGTCCAGCGTCCAGGACCCGGTCGACGCCTGTGCCCAACCGCGCCAGGCCATGCAGGCACTGGAGAACGAGGCCAGCGACGGCGTCGGGCTGGTTTGTGGCTTCTTCCATTTCCAGTCCGGCCTGTCTTCACTGATTGTCGAAGGCCTGGCCGACTGGATCCTGCTGCGCGCCGAAGACCCCGCCGGCAGTGCGGCGCGGGCGCTGTTCGAGCTGATTCTGGAAGAATGCCGGCGCACCGCCGGCCCGTCGCAGGCGTTGCTGGAGCGCCTGACGCACCTGTTGTTCTTGTACGTGCTGCGCCAGCAGGTCATAGCCGGGCAGTCACTGGGCGGGCTGGTCACCCTCGCCCGCCAGCCAGCGTTTGCCGGGCTGCTGGAACAGTTGATCGAGCAACCGGGTCAAGCCTGGACGCTGGAGAGCATGGCCGCCTGCACCGGCTTGTCGCGGTCGGCGTTTTTCAAGCGTTTCAATGAACTGGCTGGGCAATCGCCGGGGCAGGTGCTGCTGGCGTTGCGCATGCGCCATGCCAGCCAGTTGCTGCGGGCGGGCAATACCGTGGAGCAGGTGGGCGCGCAAGTGGGGTATCAGTCGGTGGCAGCGTTTACCCGGGCGTTTGCCAAGGCGATGGGGGTGCAGCCGGGGGCGTATCGGCGCCAGCATGAGGGGCGCTGAACGTGTTACTCCTGTACAGGCAAGACGATCAGACCTGGTTGACCGGTATATCCCCGCCACCTTTACCCTCGCGCCGCTCCCCCATCCAGCTATTCACCTGTTGACCGAACTCGGCCGGGGCCTTGCGCCCGAACCGTCTCGCAAGATCGAGGATGGTCTGCTGCGCCAAGGCCTCTTCCATGCGCTTCTGCGCCCCTAGCATCACTGCATGAATCGCACAGGTGCCCTCAGTCGCCCAAGCGGGCGGCGAGCCTTCGAACAACGTGCAGCGTTCGCGAATCTCGCGGCAATCGAAAATCTTCTTCGGCCCGTCGATGGCGTTGACGATATCCAGCACGGTGATTTCAGCCGCCGGTCGCGCCAGGCGGAAGCCACCGCGCACGCCTTCGGTGGCGGCCACCAAGCCGGCACGCGCCAGCTTGGTGAAAACCTTGGCCAGGTATTCCTGCGGCACGCCCTGCAACTCGGCCAGGTCGCGCACGCTGGAATCACGGCTCTCACCGCCCTCGCCTACCAGAAACAGCAGGCAATGGATGCCGTATTCGACGCCTGCACTGTAAAGCGACATATCAATCTCCGACCCACCATGTCGCAAATGATACGCGGGGAGCGCCAGTACGGCAAAACACTTCCCCGCTTGACTGGCCGAGATGTGGGCTTTGAGTACCAAACTGACTCAGCTCAGCTGAAGTGGCATTCACGCAATTTTTAAGCTGGGTGCTTAGCCATTCAGCAGGCGACCACCGTCAAGGACGATTTCAGAGCCGACCGTCCAGCGCGACTCGTCGGATGCCAGATACAGCACTGCTTTGGCCACTTCGTCGGCGCTACCGAAGCGCCCAAGCGGAATGGTTGCCGCGATCGCTTTGTTAAGCTGCTCGCGATAAGCCTCAGGAATACCGAGCTTATCGTAAAGAGGGGTCTCGACGGGGCCAGGGCTCACTGCGTTTACACGGACTCCACGGCCCAGCAATTCGGTCGAGAGCGTCTTCGACATGTTCAGCAATGCGGCTTTCGTTGCGGCATATACGGACGAGCGATCGGCGCCTGCATGCGCGCTTACGGAAGTGGTCAACACGACGGAAGCAGGATTTGCGAAGACCGGCAACAGCGCCTGCATCAGGAAGTACGGCCCTTTGACGTTGATGTCGAAAGAGCGGTCGAACATGTCTTCGGTCCATTCCTCAATGGGCACCCAGACGGATACGCCGGCATTGAGGAAGGCAACGTCGAGTTGGCCGTAGTGTTGCTTGATGACTTGTGCCAGCTCCCTTTGTGCTTCAACGCTGGCCGAGTCGGCCCGCAGCACCGGCACCTCCGGGCCCAATTCGGCTTGGGCCTTGGCAATCGAATCGGGGTTCACACCCGTTACGATAACGCGAGCCCCCTGCGCCAGGAACTGCTTTGCCGTTTCCAGCCCGATGCCGCTGGTCCCGCCAGTGATGAGAGTACGTTTACCTTGCAAGCGCGACATTTGAATTCTCCGGTGAATGACGACCACCGCGGTCGACATGGAGAAATATGCGCTCATGCCTAACAGTAGATAAGACAGCCTATTCGCATATAATTCATGCAAATCAAGCATGAATAGAGGGAACGAAGTGGACCGATTTCTGTTGATGACATGCTTCGCGCGTGCTGTAGAAACCGGCAGCTTTTCGGCGGCAGGGCGCGATCTGGGGCTGGGGCAGCCCAATGTCAGCCGCTATGTAGCGGCACTGGAGGATCATTTGCAAACGCGCTTGCTCCACCGATCTACGCGCAAGCTCTCCCTGACGCCGGAGGGTGAACGCTACTATGCCGACATCCGGCGCATCCTGGATGCGGTGGATGAATCCGAATCGTCCTTCAGGAACAAAGTCGACCCATCGGGGCTTTTGCGCGTAGCCTGTCCGACAGCGCTCGCACATGCGTTTGTCCTGCCGCACGTGCCGGCCTTTTTGGAGCGCTACCCTCAATTGATCCTGGATCTCCAACTCAACGATCGATACGTAGACCTAGTCAATGAAGGCACCGAACTCGCCATTCGCATAGGAAAGCTGGAAGACAGCAGTTTGCGCGCCCGGCCTCTTGGAGGGTACGACCGGGTCTTCGTCGCCAGTAAGGATTATTTGGCCAAACGCGGAGTTCCGCAGACCCCGGATGATCTACTCGACCACGATTGCATCATCTACACCTTACTGTCGTCCGGGGCGACCTGGCGATTCAGGGACGTGGACATTCCGGTTACCGGCAGACTCAGGGTCAACTCGCCGGACGCTGTGAGCGCGGCGGCCACGGCAGGCCTGGGTGTGGCGCATGGACCTGCGTGGCTGTTCGAGGGAGGGCTGAACAGCGGGCGATTACAGTTCATTCTCACCAACCATGTGGCCCCCCCTGTCCCCGTGCAGATGGTTTATGTCGCCAACAGACTGCTCCCCACGCGGGCTATCGTGTTCATGGATTTTATGGCTGAAGTGTTTTCACAGATTCCAGCCTTGAATGGCAGCACCCCTGTGCCGACGCGGTAAGGAAAGCGGCATAACCCGCCTCTGGCGCCTGAGCGTTACAGTTGAAGAATTTTCAGGCCATTGGTGCCACCCGTGACATCATAACGGTCCCCCTTCGTGAGAATAATCCAATCACCAGGCTGTACCAGGTCACGTTTCAGCAATTCGCCAATGGCGGCTTCGCTGACTGTTTCAGAGGGCAGCGAAGCAGGATCAAACGCTATTGGATAAACGCCACGGAACAGGGAGGCGCGAGCCTGGGTTGCACGATGAGGCGAAAGCGCATAGATCGGCACATGAGAACGCAGCCGAGACATTATCAACGGTGTGAAGCCACTCTCGGTGAGAGAAATGATTGCCTTGACACCTGGAAAGTGGTTCGCGGTGTAGAGCGCGGCCAGCGCAATACTTTCGTCACAACGCCGAAAGGAGGTATGCAATCGATGGCTGGACTTTACAGTGGTTGGATGCTTTTCAGCCCCCCTGCAAATACGAGCCATGGCAAGTACTGCCTCAACAGGGTAGGCCCCTGCAGCGCTTTCAGCGGACAGCATGACGGCATCAGTATTGTCGAGCACCGCATTGGCCACGTCAGACACTTCTGCGCGGGTAGGCATCGGACTGGAGATCATCGACTCCATCATCTGGGTCGCCACGATTACCGCTTTGTTGTTGCGCCGGGCGTGCAGAATGATCTTCTTTTGGATAGCGATAAGCTCCGCATCTCCAATCTCCACACCCAGATCTCCCCGAGCGACCATTACCGCATCGCTAGCTGCGATCAGCTTATCAAGGGTCTGATCATCGGCAACGGCCTCAGCTCGTTCGATTTTTGACACGAGCCAGGCTGTCCCCCCTGACTCATCACGCAGCTTGCGAGCGTACTCCATGTCCTTGGCGTCCCGCGGGAATGAAACGGCCAAGTAGTCAAGCTCCATTTGCGCAGCCAGCTTGATATCCGCTTTGTCTTTTTCGGTAAGGGCAGGCGCAGTGAGCCCTCCCCCCTTGCGGTTGATACCCTTGTGATCGGACAGCGGCCCGCCCACGGTGACGATACAATTCAAGGCATCGGGCGCAGTCGACTCAACACGCATAACCACCCGCCCATCATCCAGCAGGAGCTGGTCGCCCACGCCACAATCTTTCACCAGATCTGGGTAATCGATGCCTACGACTCGCTCATTGCCCGATGCAAGGGGATGGCTCGTGGAGAACGAGAAAGTATCGCCAACCTTCAGCTCGATCCGCTTGTCAGTGAATTTTGCAATCCGAATTTTAGGGCCCTGCAAATCACCCAACAAAGCCACATGCCTACCGTGTCTGGCAGCAATCTCACGGATCAAGCGAGCTCGGGCGATGTGTTCATCTGGCGTACCATGGGAAAAATTCAAACGCGCTACATCTAATCCGGCCAAGATCAGCGCTTCAATTACTTCCGGCGAATTACTGGCTGGGCCTAGCGTTGCAACGATCTTTGTTCTACGGATGGTCATACCGATACCTTTCAGGCACGAGGATGCCCTCATCGCACTGACTAAGTTCGAAAGTTTATGGCTGGCTGAGCATCCAGCCATTGCGCATGAGGTTGACGGGTGAGGCTGCGTGCGCCCCCAAGGAAGCACGAAACTGCCTCATTCACTCGTCGATGATGTCCACGTCTTTTGTCTCAGCAGACAGGTATACACAGAGTCCAGAAAACACCGCGAGGGCTATCGTGAGCGTCGAGATCGCATACGGCGTACCGTAATGGCTCAGGAGGAATGCCCCTACGATTGGAGCAGTACCACCGCCTATGATCCCACCGACGTTGGTAGACATTGCGAAACCGGTGAAGCGAGCGCTCGGGCCGAAGGCTTCGCCGGTAAACGACGGCACCGCGCCATATACCAAACCATATCCCGTCATGAACATGCATGATCCAGCGACCATTGGCCAGAACTCGCCAGTTGAAAAAAGGTGCCAGAAAGGAAACGCTGCGAGGGCGGTCACCACAAAACCAATGAGCATCGTGGTACGGCGGCCAATACGATCTGCCAGCGAACCTGCAAAAGGTACGACCACCAAATGCGTACAGATTGCAACCATGGCCACTGACAGCACGAAAGCATTTGACAGGCCTAGTTCTCGCTGGCCATAGCTCAGTGCAAATACAGTGAACAGGTAGAACGTCGAGAAGTGGCAGATATTAGCGCCGGCCACTAACAGCAGTTGCTTAGGATAGCGAGTGAACAAGCGCAGCGCGGGCGATTGCGACTTGCCAGGCGTGGCTGCCCTCTTCTCAGCCGTCTTCTCGAACACAGGAGACTCGGGCACTTTGGAGCGGACAAACACCCCCACTACCAACAGCGCAAGGCTGGCGATGAAAGGAATGCGCCACCCCCACGCGGTGAAATCCTCTTTGGAAAGCAAGGCACTGACAACCAGAAGCATGCCAGCGGATGCAATGAAGCCAAAGACTGGGCCAATGTTATTGATCGCCGCATAGAAGCCCCTCCTTCTTCTTGGCGCATGCTCTAAGAGCATCAGCACAGCGCCACTGTACTCGCCCGCAAACGCAAAGCCTTGGATGAAGCGGAGCACGCAAAGCATGATAGGCGCCCAAATGCCAATGCTGGCGTAGGTGGGCAAAAGACCAATACCTACCGTGCTCAAACCCATGATGATGAGGGTGAGATACAGCAGTTTCTTGCGGCCAATCCTGTCCCCAAAATGCCCGAGTACAAGCGACCCTAAAGGCCGGGCGACGAATGAAATGGCGAAGGATGCAAGAGAGGCTAGCCGGGAAACGGTTTCGTCGCTCCCAGGAAAAAACAAAGGTCCAAAAATAAGGGCAGCGGCAGTGCCATACAGGTAGAGATCGTAGGTTTCCAATGCTGTTCCGAACAGGCTTCCGGCAACAACATTCTTCATGGTTTTTTTCTCGCCATCATCCATGTGATCGAGGTCACTTTCGACAGGGCTCGATATTGAGGTATGCATGGTTTCACCTTTTGTTATTGTAGATAGGCAAGTCTGTCTTGCTAAAAATCCTCAGAGCTTATTCAACACCCCTGAGTGCTTTGACGAAATAATCCTGGTCTCCCATCTGGCCACCTTTGAGTGCAATCTCAACGTCTTTCAGGTACGGCTCGCGCGCGTGCATTTGACACAAAGGCGCGCCAGGAGAAATATCAGATTTGATAACCAAAGCATCGGGTGCGAGTACTTTGGTTACTTGGCTCGATGTGTCACCACCCGAAACCACCAATCTTTTCAATGGGAATGCTTTAAGGATTTCAAGCGCAACGTGGCCTACTTCCATGGCTAGCTGCTTACCTCCCTGAACCCTCGCTTCATCCCGAGGCAAACCTTTTTGCAGCATGGCCTCGATCATCTGTTCAATCCGAGCGTCACCCGGGCCTTTGGCAGTGTGAATCAGCACCGACCGCCCCTCTTCGAGGTGCGATACTGCGGCCATGACCACATCTCGTATCGCGGCGCTTTTTCGGGACTCCGTAATCAATGCGGCAGCATCGACTTTAAGCTCAACAAAGCCGAAATCGATCGCCGTTTCGATCTGGGACTGACTCAACGGCGAAGCACTGCCTGAGATCACCAGCACCTGGTCGGCCGGTTCCAGAGGGACGGCCAGCGACGCTCGTGCCGGAAACACCCCAGCGGTACGCCAGTATTGTGTGAGGCCATACTCCACTCCGGATGAACCGACGATGAAAAGCGGAGCCGCCGCCGACGAGCGCTCGGTCAACACTTGGCCAGCGGTGGTCATATGTGACTCATGAGTGCCATCAAACAACACTGCATCGTGCTGCCGTGACATCTCGTCGACCAAGCGGCCGAGCGTTGCACTACTTTCGAGTTGGCGAATATCAAGCTTGCCAATCGACAAGTTTTTTTGCTTGCCGATATGGATACTCAAGTCCGCTTCATGCATCGGGGTGATCGGGTGGGCACGCATGATAGGGTGCCGGTCAATCCTGTGAACCTTGTGATCCGTCTTGGACAAGGCATAGAGATTGCCGAAAACGCAGTAGCGGCCCAGTGCAGGGTTGCCCGCGATGATCGGAACGCCTTTTACATCATAAATGCGGGATGCCAACTCAATTACGTGGCCGATGCTGCCCACGGCGTCGGCGCTGTCAAAAGTCGAGCACACCTTGTAGTGAATCAGCGCTGGCGACAGACGTTTGATGCTTTCGAAAATCTCGGGCAGCACCGCGTCCATTTCAGCATTGGACAAAGCACGGCTGTCACCGGCGATACCGATGGCGTCAAATCCACCCAGTTCTGCCAGGAGCTCCGGGGTTGGAGGCGCGAGGAACAGGGCACACTTGAGTCCAGCCGCCGTCAAAACCTCTAGAGCGTCCGTCGAACCAGTGAAGTCATCGCCGTAAAAGACCAACGGGAGTGTGGGAACGTGCTGGGAGCTCATGACTTATTGGCCTCCAAACTTCTGCAGGGCAGCTGACAGGGCTGCCCTACCCTCGGCATAACGCTCCAGAGGCACGTGCTGTACAGCCGCCTCCCAACCTTCACGCATGCTTTGAACGCCTGCTTCGATACCCATTGGATGACCGATGATGCCGCCGCCAGCGAGGTGCATCAGGTCAACGGATTGAAGCCTGTTGAAAAGCTCAGGCGCCTGGGCCGCCCATTGACCGGAGGAGAACACAGGCATCAGGGGACGCATGCCGGCAAATGGGGCAAGGCAGCTCTTCGCAGAAGCGATTACCGAATCGTCCGCCTCATAGAATTTGCCCTGAATACCGTTAACATGCAGATGGTCGATCCCGGCCAACCGCCAGATCTTCTGATACACCTCGAATGAGAACCCTAGTTGGGGGCAGCGGGTCAGAGCCCCCCAGCCATTGCGATGGCCATGAATTGGCAACTGGGCATGCTTTCGGATGTGCTCAACCGCCGAGTGCCCAACCCAATTCAGGCAAAGCATCACGCAGGTACCACCCGCCTCAAGCACTGCATCTTGGCGACGCATCATCTCGTCGATGCTGCCTGAGATGTTGATTGCATACATGGGCATGCGTCCGAGGCGATCTGCATGCTTGTGGAGGACAGGCATCACCGCACTTAGCCGGGCATCAAACGACGCGTAGGCAGGATCAATGAGCAGCTCATCATCCTTGATGAAATCGATACCTCCGGCGCAGAGCTCATCGACCACAGAGGCAGTCTGCTCTGGAGTAAGGCCGATACTCGGCTTGACGATGGTGCCTATGATCGGACGGTCATGAACACCGGCTAACGCCCTGGTGCCTTCGATTCCGAATTGCGGGCCGATGAAGCCAGATGCGAACCGCTCGGGAAGCTCCAGATCTAGCACCCTCAGCCCGCTGACCTCGCCAATCTCAAAGAGATTGCCTGCAATTGTGGTCAGCAACGCAGGGATGTTCGTTCCAATATTAGCCGTGGGGAACGCGATAGTGACCTCACCTCGGTGATACGTCTCAGAGGGGTTGTGGCGGGCCAGGTAATCACTGTGCAGAGAAGCACTTGAAACGGAGGGCAGCGGCTCGATAGCGACTACACGCGCACGAGAGCGTTCTTTAAGCTCCGCCGATTCGCCAGGAAGAGAGAGGAAGGTACCGCTGGATTGCTCCCCTGCGATTACCTCGCTGACCCGTTCAATCGGGTAGCTGCTCTCTACAAAAAATCGGGCAGTAAACTCCTCTCGCCCGGCCTTAAGATCGACCATGATGGGTGCCTCAAATCTATTTGTTATTTTGAATCTGCCCGGAATGTCGCATGGCAGTTTCAAATCAATATACATTGACCCTGCATCAATCCAACCGATATGATTTCCGTCGAGCGTGAGAAAAACTCACATTAGAATTGTTGTCGAGTTCAAGACTCCGGTCCTACAGAGGTGCATAAATGACGTCGCCAGTCAGGCCTTCGCTCAACGCTCTACGAGCCTTTGAAATGATCGCGCGCAAAGGATCGTTCAGTGATGCAGCGGATGCCTTATGCGTGACTCATGGCGCTATTAGCCGTCATGTTCGAAGTCTGGAAGACGCGTTAGGTGTCATTTTGCTCACTCGAAATGCGCACGGCACCAAACTGACCCCAGAGGGATCACGCCTCGCCTCGGGCCTGGCCAGGGCTTTTGCCTTGATACAAGAAAGTATCGATGAGGTTCGCCCCCGCCCGCTTGAGCTGTCCTGCTCCGCCTCGATCATGATGCATTGGCTGCTGCCTCGACTGGCCAGGCTGCATAGCAGTTTTCCCACCATGGAACTGGGCTTGAAGACAGGTCACGGCCCTATTGATTTCGCGCATGAAGGCGTGAGCGTTGCGATACGGCTCGACAGCATCGAACCACCTCCAGGCATAGAACCGATACCATTGACCAATGAATGGATAGGCGCCATCTGTTCGCCTGGGTATCTGGCAGCATCCGGTGTCCTGGAGGTCAGCGACTTGAGTAAAGAGCGCTTACTGACCACGAAAACCCGACCGCACGCATGGAAAGCCTGGTACGCCTCCATTGATAGAGAGGCTGGAGAGCTGCTTGAAATGGAGTATTTCGAGCATTTCTATTTATTGATCCAGGCAGCAAAGCTTGGCTTGGGATTCGCCTGTGTACCACGCATGTTGGTGGAAGCAGAGCTTGAGAGTGGTGCCTTGGTGGCTCCATTTGGCTTTGCGCAAGGCGCAGCAAAATTGGTGCTGTGGGTTTCACCCAATGCAAGGCTGCGTCCCGATACTGCAGATTTGGAAACGTGGTTGAAAAAAGAGATGGCTCAAAGCTAAACAAGCGCCCGTATGGGCGCTTGTGATCTTGCCAATTACAGGTCGCCTGCGCCCCAGGCCAGGAATCCGCCGTCGACAGGCAGAACAATACCATTTACGTAAGCGGCGACGTCAGATGCGAGATAGCTGACCGCGCCGGCAATCTCTTGAGTCGTTCCGTATCGCTTGGCGGGGATAGCATTGCTATACGCCTGGCGGAAGCTGTCGCTGTGCAGTTCTTTGGTCATGGGCGTATCGACCGGGCCCGGTGCAATGGCATTGGCAGTGATGCCATACTCGCTAAGCTCCACGGCCATTTGCCGGGTCAGTGCAATGACTGCACCTTTAGAAGTACCGTAGGCGGTACGGCCCTTGCCCACTGCACGCAAGCCAGCGACCGACGCGATGTTGATAATCCTGCCAAAGCCATTTTTTCGCATGATTTGAGCAGCACGCTGGCAGCACATGAACGTGCCAGTGACGTTGATGTGCAGGGTCTTGTTGAAAACGTCGAGATCAAACTCCAGGAACGGCATGGTCTTGGCGATACCTGCGGAATTCACCAGTACATCGCACCTACCGAACTCGCTATCGATCCAGGAAAATGCATTCGTTACAGAATCCAGCGAGGCTACATCCACCTGGCAAGCGTCTGCCGTGTAGCCCTGCTCTCGGAGCTGTCGAGAGAATCGCTCCGCCGCATCAACGTTGATGTCGCAAATAACGATGTGATGCCCGTCTTTTGCCAGTGATACGGCAGCCTCAGCACCGATACCCATCGCACCGCCTGTTACTACGGCGATTTTCTTGCCTGTGTGGCTCATCGAAACCCTCTCTTGTTATGTTCGCCAAAGCGATATTGGATGGACAGAAGGCTAGAGCCGCACAAGGCATTGCGCAATGGATAAAAACTCGCGCTGAAATCACAAAACCTCACACTACGACGCTGGGTAATAAGGCGTTTGCTGAGCAGGATCGGCAGCAAGGCATCATGCGTTGCTCCCCAAGGCTGGTTTCAAATTATTCTCAACCAGCCTCTGACAACCGATCAGTCGTATAAGATATTTTCGCTGACACTGTGCAACGGCAATACAGACTTAGCCAGTGCTTCGCCCAGCCCACTTGAAATACCTGTGATCAACCAGTTGCGCTTCAAACACATCGTAAACCCCTATTGTTGGACGACATGGGCCTTCAGAATGGCAATACTGTGCTGGAGCGCGTTACACAGAGCGGACGCTCGTAGGACGGATCGTTTTTATCCCGAGAAGCGACGCCCGTTGCAGCGTACGCATCAAGTGCTTCCTGAGGCATGGGAAATTCGCCCAGTGCGCCGTTCCATTCAATGACGCATTTACGCGCAGCGATTGCCCACCGGCCGTCGCGCTTCTCAAAACGGTCGATGTACCGACCGCCGCTCAGGGTCAGCCCTGGCCCGATCTGGTTCTTGCCCGAAAACAGCCAATAGGTCTCGGTATGCGCTGTATCACCGTCGAGCTCGCAACGGTGGTTGAGGACGTAGTGTTTGTGGGTGTGTTGGTATTTCGCGTGGTAAGCGAAAGCCCAATCAATGAAGGCCTCGACTGGCCCGACAAAGGCGCCGTGGTCATCCATGGCATCAGAATGGTACACGCCCCTCACCATGTCTCGGTCAAACCGGTCAACACCGCTGCAATACCGAACGATGCAGTCATGGATTTTCTGCCGGTCAATCAGTTCCTGCAGTTCGGGTGCAATGGCTGCGCTGTTCATGGCTCTTCCTTATTTTTGTTGATGAGAATTCGCTTCACCACTGAATCTGATCGTGCGAATATCAGAACAAGGGGCGTATAGTGGAACACGAAAACAATAGCATCCTCATGCCACCTGCGCCTCTGCTTTCTGCTGTCCAACACAACTGGGCGCGTACGCAGCGTGACGGGATGACAATTATCTACCGGGCGATCGTTGACCCCGGGCCTAATGAGGGGACATGGAATGAAAGCCATCCGCTTCCACCACTACGGTGGCCCTGACCTGCTGGTGCTGGATGACGTACCGGCCCCGAATCTTTGCGCAGGCGAAGTCCTGGTGCGGATTCAGGCCGCAGGCGTCAATCCAGCCGACTACAAGTTCCGCGCCGGCTGGTTCAAGGATTTCGTAAACCTCACCCTGCCCTTCATACCCGGAGCGGATTTCTCCGGAACGGTCGAGCGGGTTGGTCCAGGCGTCCAGGGCTTCAAGCCAGGCGATGAAGTATTCGGCATGCGGGACGTCCAGGTGGGCGGAAGCTATGCCCAGTACATCGCCGTGCGCAGTGATGCAATTGCCTTGAAGCCAAGACGGTTGAGCCACACCCAGGCAGCCGGCGTGCCGCTGGCCGCCCTGACGGCCTGGAGCGCCTTGTTCGACCACGCCGAGCTCAAACGGGGGCAGCGAGTGCTCATTCATGCAGCCTCGGGAGGCGTAGGCGTGTTTGCGGTTCAGCTGGCCAAACTTGCCGGCACTGAAGTCATAGCAACAACCTCTACAGACAACGTCGAGCTGGTACGTTCGCTGGGTGCTGACCAGGTCATCGATTACCGAATAGCTGACTTCGCCAGCACCGTGAAAGACATCGACATTGTGCTTGACACTTTGGGCGGCGAAACCCAAGTCAAATCGATGGAAGTCCTGCGCACCGATGGCTTGATCGTGACCCTGCAACCGCCTGGGATCGAGGCCATGCTCGCAAAACAGCTGAAGGTACGCACGGCGCTGGTCGAGGTCGCGGCAAATGGCAAACGCATCGCTAAGCTTGCCTCGCTTCTGGACGACGGTGTGCTCACGCCCATCATTGACCAGGTCCTTCCCCTGGCCCAAGCAGGTCAGGCGCATGTACGCAGCGAGTCCGGCCGGGCAAGAGGCAAGATCGTGCTGACGGTAGACTGACTGATCGGCAAACCCATTTCCGTCCGCGATCACCCAGGGGAACAACACGATGTTGAGATTCGATGGGCAAGTCGCGCTCATTACCGGGCGCGGCGCGGCATAGGCCGACAGCATGCCATTTCACTCGCTGAACGCGGGGCTTTGGTCGTGGTTAATAACTATGGTGTGGATGGGCGCGGCGAGCACGGTGGTAATACTGGCCCTGCCGATTCGGTGGTGGCAGAAATTCGCGCCACCGGCGGCCAAACCATGGCGGCCTGCTGCGATATCGGTGACCGTGCCCAAGCTGAACAGATGGTGGATGCGGTTATCGCGCAATGGGGCAGGATTGACATGCTGATCCATAACGCGAGCACTTATGCCGACCTTGGGGCGCCTCATTCACTCTGGAGACGATGTCGCCGGAGAGCTTGCTCGAGGCCTTGCCGCGTATTCTCGATGAATCGGGTTACGCAGTGCCGAAGAGCTCCGATCAATCGGGCGCGAGGCTGTCGGCCGGTATCGCCGCGGTCAACCCCGAATTTGCCGAAGCATTGGCTGCGGCGAAACGCGATCGCGCTGTAAGTCGATAAATAGCCCGACAGGCGATCGACTCACCGAGCCAATCGCCTTTTGAGTGTTCTCGATCAGACAGGCTTCTTGGCAGCAGCCCCTGCGATGGTCTCAGTGGCTGTCAGGACCGTGCGGCAGAAGGAGTTTACCGTCAGGTGCTGGTGCAACTGAATCGTTCGGCCGTCCGGCAATTCGACTGTGCCGCTCATGGTCGACAACAGGTAGCAGTACATGCGTGTGCCATGCGCTGTCGGCCAGTGGCTGTATGCTCGACCATGAGCGGCGATATCAACGGCAACCTTGCAACCCTCACGCTCCATGTCCAGCCTCCATTTGACCGGCAGGTTCATACCAGTCCGCGGGTCTTCCCATTTCTCTGTTACTTCGAAGCGAATCGACCCTGCATCGCCCTGCGATGAAATATTGACCTGTTCGTGCTCGCCGTATTTGACAAAACCGAGCTGCATCGTGTCATTGACCTGGAAGAAATTAACCTTCACGTCGCCATCGATGGTGTAAAGCCACCACATCCAATTGGGCGCCGGAAGGTTCTTGACCGGGTCGTTCATCTGACCCGTCAGAATGTGCTCGCGCACGCCATAAGCGTTTGTAAGCTCCAGCGTCTGTTCAGGTAGCGTGATCGAGCCATTGACACTCACGAAGGTATCGTAGCCAGCACGATCCGCTTGAGCGGCGTTGTTGAACGGCCCCCAGTTCCAGAGCGGCGTGCCGTTTTGCTCATAGGCAAGGTCAAACTGGGCCCCCCCGGCCTCCCCTTTCAGTGCCCAGTGCGGGGGGGCCGCCTCGAAGCGCAGCCCTTTGAAGTCCCACGTGACCTTCTCATCGGTACGGGTCACCTTCAGCTGGTCCATCGATAAGCGCTCTGTGGGTGTCCAGCCCACGCGCAGGAAGTTGTTGTCACTCATCGTGCCTCGTTGAGCCCGGGGCACTACGATGAGCTGAATCTCCCGCTCGGCGCTCAGGCCTTTGCCCCAGATGCCTTCGCCATTGCCCGACAGCGCATAACCCGCGGCCCACAGAAGCACGTCGTAATCGCCAGCCTGGCCGACCACACCTAACGCCGTCTCTTCCCAGAAGTCGGTCTCGGTAGAGGGTTTGGACAGTGATTCGAAATGGGTTCCCTCATCGTCAAGGGTAATCGCCGCATGGGAATGCTTGATGGACGTGTACTTGGAATTGTAATCATCGCTCATTGATCAGTCCTTTTCGATTATCGTGCTTCGGGGTGTCGTCGGTCATAGGCGACAAGCAGAGGTAGCAGACTGAGAATCTACAGGCTCATAATCGTAAAGTATACTCACGGGTTCCGTTTATTCTAGAAGGACTTGCTGATCATTGGCGCAATTTGAAGGGATACAGGATTGAAACGAGCAGCTACAGAAGAGGCACAGCAGGCGCCTGCCCTGCTTGAAGGCCGTTCCAGCAAAGGGGGGCGACCCAGCCGCGAGGTTGCCGCGCAGCTACGCAATCATCTACTGGAGGTGGCACTGCGCGCCTACTGCCAGCACGGGCTTGATGGCGTGACGCTTAGCGAGATTGCCCAGGAGGCACAGGTATCCAAACGCACGCTCTATACACGCTTCAAGGACCGTGAAACGCTGTTGGTGGACGCGATAGAGCATGGTATCGAGCGGTTGATCACCCCGATCTCGACTGCGATACCCGACGGAACGCTTCGAGATCAGCTGCTTTTTCTAGGCGGCGAGATGATGCAGATTTCGCTGCGCCCTGAGGTGATCGGCCTGGAACGGCTCATAGCCTTGGTGCAATACCGGATACCCGATGTCTACCAGCGCGTATCCGGTACCATTCAGAAAGGGCGACTGTCGTTGATCGAGTCTCTACTAAGCTCGGCTGCCGATAGAGGTGAGATCGAGGAAGAGTCGATTCACATCGCCGCCTCGATCGTCTTCGACATTCTCGTCACTCAGCCCAGGCGGGAGTTACTGGCGAACCCGATTGCCAAGGGTGATGCGACGATGATGAAAGCCTACCTGCAAAAGGCCATAGATCTGATGCTGTACGGCATTTATCTTCGACCCCAGCAGGATTCGGCGTAGGCCCATAGCGGCGTTCGTGACCGGTCGTAACCGGTCACAAATACCACATCAGCCACCCTCAGTCATCAGCGTCCTGGCGCGTTGACACGCAAACTCGCTGTATTTACATTAACGAACAGTGTTCATGATGCCGCATGGCGACGGGGTCGACCCTCATACAAATCACGAAACCAAGGCCGCAACCACAGGCCCATTGGGCAGCTGAGGATGTGGGGTTCTTGCGACGATGCTGGGCTACTACCGCAATCTCGTCTAAACCGCTGAACGGCCTGCCTACGCTGGACCGTCAGTGGCGATCCGGATCGGAGGCAGCGACGGAGCACTGCTCGTGCTCGGGCGGCAGAAGGACATAATGATTCGCGCCGGCGTCACGTTAACCCGCCGAGGTTGAACGGCGAAGAAGATATCGTGGCCATCACGGCAACAGACCCAGGAGACAGCGTGCACATGCATCAAAAACCAGGCGCACCTCAATACGTTGCCCCACCCGAGTGGCTTTTGCGCGCTGTCTCAGCCCCGAGCATATCCCACTTTGTCCAACACCCGGATGTACGCCTGCACTATCGCAGCTGGAACGCCAGCGACGCCAACAAGCCCGTACTGCTTTTCGCCCACGGTTATCGGGCTAACAGCCACTGGTGGGACTTCATCGCTCCCTATTTCATCGATCATTACCGGGTTTTCGCGATGGACTTTTCGGGCATGGGTGAAAGCGGCCCGCGAGCGCAGTACTCCCCAGAAGCCTTCACTGAAGATCTGACCGTCATCCTGGAGACCGACCTTGGCCCGGCTACAGTTATTGCCCACAGTTACGGCGGCCTGCGCACACTGCGTGCATGCGCCGATCGTCCGGATCTGATCCAGCATGCGATTATCCTCGACAGCCGGGTGCGCTTTCTGGACGTGGACAGCGGTCAGACTATCTCGACCCCTTCGCCAAGAAGCGGGAGCACCCAGCTGCACCCCAGCTACGAGGCCATTCGCCAACGCTACCGCGTGCTCCCGGAACAACCGCTCCCCCTCTACGATCTGTTCGAGCACGTTGCCTTTCACTCCATTGAAGAGGTTGAGGGAGGCTGGCGCTGGCGCGCCGATTCCGCGCTGCCCTACACCCTTGTCGAGTGCGACGGCAGTGCGTTACTCGGACGCATCGACGTGCCGGTGGACTACGTGTACGGCGAAGGAAGCAGCGTTGTAGAGCCTTGGCGCGCCGAGAGAATCGCCTCGCTTCTGCGTTATTCTCGGGGCGCGATCTGTATTCCCCAGGGCCATCACCATCTAATGCTCGATCAACCGCTTACGCTGGTCGCGGTATTACGCGCCCTGCTGAACAATCGGCCAGCGTGACTGGCAGCCAAAGTGCGCTTGCTACCTGCCATTCGTACACAGCGGTGAGTGAATTTTCCAGCATGAGCTAGAGCGTGTGCCGTTGGTGGTCCTGACGAATATCAATCTGAAGGGACGTTAGGAAACCCTGTAAATCCTGAGCAGCCTTTTGAATCGCCCAGGAAAAGGTGTCGCGCCTTCTACCTTCATTTCAAAGGCGCGCTCTACCCGTGCAAATGCCAACTTCATCATGTCGTCGAAATTCGAGCCCCAGCGGTGATGAAGTCAACCACTCGGTCAACGTCTGGAACCTGTTGCTTCCCGTCCCTTAGCCGCTCTCGAATGGGGGCGAGCACCAGCAACGAATAAAACGCCTGTGCGGAAATTGCCGACTCCTTGGCCCCCGCCTCTGAGAGCAAGGTCTGAACGATGGAGGTAGCTCGCTCATATCCGGCCCTGTGCAGCGAATCAAGCAGTTCGGGGAAGCGCTGGGCGGTCGTCGCCATGCTCCGATCCAAGGATAAGGTGTCCGGATTAACAGCCTGCTCTACGAAGACATGACCCAACATTTGTAACCGTGCACGCAAACTCAAGCTAGGGTCGCTTGCAAATCGCTCCAGCACCGCCTCTACCGCAGCGAAGCTACGAGCGGTATGGTCGGCCACCACCGCCGCAAACAGCAGCTCTTTCTTGGGGTAGCGTAGATAAAGCGTCCGCTTGGACACGCGAGCCTCCATCGCAATGGCGTCCATGGTTGTCAGATCGTATCCGCTGGCGACGAAAAGCCGACAAGCAATATCGAGCAGATGCTGCTCCATGCGCGGAGCATCCGCTCGCGAGGGGCGGCCTCGGCGCGGCTTGTGAAGCTCCTCTGATGCTGTTGCTGCGTGGCCAGAAATAGGCTCGTTAGTCTGCTTCATGTACAAGTAACCCTTGATAAAGATACAGCCTCGTACCATTATGGTCCGAGCCGCGGCCCGCTTGCTCGCTTCGAACGGCCTTGGTGAATCCTGCGATTAGTCTCTGCGGTGCACCTGTCAATCACTGATCCCGACACCACTGCAGGGTTTCACATAAGGGAGAATACTGCACATGTCCACTCTGCAATGGCCTCAACGAGGTAACTTCGGGTACAAGGCACTTGTCGGGCCTCATTTATATGAGCCCGAACGATTGATTGAAACCCGGGGTTATTTTGGTCTTGGTTGGGAAGGCGCGCTGCACTATGGGACGCTGCGAGACAACGAAGGTCATCTGTATTCCCTCACCCGGCGCTTCTGCGATACGAGCAAGGGAGGGCGTGACACTCTGATCATCCAGTCAACGCGCAATGCTGAGGGATGCTTGCATTTCGATACCCCGCTATTCCGAGGCGCCGCCTCAGGCAAGAATGTCGTCAGCGGCGTTGAGAACGGTATCGCATTTCGTCGTAGCCCAGCCGACGCTGATGGCGCCGCCTATGAGATCGTCTACGGCTCGGACACCCTGCAGTGGCGCGAGCAGGGTGTAATGGAACTTGACGGTATACTCTGTGGCCCGGGCCTGCATTGGTATTTGCCGCAGACTGACTCCGGCATCTATTACGCTTCTGCCATGTTCCAGGTCAGCGGTAAGCTGGCAGGTCGGGATGTTCGAGGCTTCGTCTGCGCCGACACGGTGTTCATGCGCGAAGACGCGATGTTGTATGGCAAAGGCGATCCAATGGCCGGCGACCATACACACGTCACTTGGTACACGTGGGGAACGCGCTATAAGGATGGCTCATTTGAAGGAGGCCACTTTAGCGCCGGACATGACCGATGGGGTTTCGCACTGATAACCACGGACCAACAGGTAGTCACCACCTGCACCGATGTCGAAGCCATCGTAAAGTCTGGCCCCGATCGAAACTTCCCAGAGGCCATTTACCTGCGCGCCGCGGACTCGCTATGGGAATTCATCCCTGATCCGAAAGGGCGCATGCCTGATTTTCTTGGGAAATCTCAGCCATCCACCCCGCAGAACGAAGGCCGCTGGCGCCGAGTAGGCGACACCAGGGAACCAGAGACTTACTGGGCTTGGGGCGAAACCAGTCCGCTTACCGGCACCGAGCGCAAACTCCGATTCAGACTCTGAAACACCTGAAAGGTCAGGGCGAATTCTTCGCCTTGACCTTCTACATCAGCTGAGAGTGGGTCCCGGGTCCAAGACATTAGTATTTCTTGAAGTCGACACCAATTCGCTCGCCAAGATCAATGAAGCGGTTGACCGGTTGATGGCCGTTTTCTGGCGCTGCCTCTCCCCAGGCAAACCAAACATCCGGCTCGCGAGTATCCCCGACTCGACGCCAGCGACCATCTACCTGCGGATTCTTCAGTGTGCCCAACCCCACCAAGCGGCCCTTGGGGTCAGGAATGAATTCCCATTCTTCACCAAACGCGCTGTAGCGGATGCCTTCTTGCCAATAACCATTGGCGCCGAAATCCACTTTACCGGTGACATCGTAGGTGAAGCGAACTTCACCTCGTTCGTTGGTGAGAATGGCGAATCCAAACTGATCATTACCCAGCGTGAAGTGACCGGCATCAATACTGCCGTCTTTGTAACGGGTGGCCCACGTGTACCAGACCAACTCGAGCTTTTCCTGCACCAAGGCGTCCTTGGTCTTGTAGATCTCGCCGCCCTCATACATGTAGATGGGATCAAATCCGATCATCCCGCGCACTTTTTTACCCAGGATGGTCCCTTCCATTTCAAAAATATTGGCTACGTAGTACATGCCTGCGTCGGCGCCGGGGAGGTACCAGTGCATGCCCGGCTTGACGAGCGTCCCGCGTATGTCCATGACCCCCTCTTCTTGCCAGCTGCAGTCTTCTGGACTCCAGGTAACGTGAAATGGGTTGCCAGCCATATCGGGATCACTCCGCCAGTGAACATGATCGGTCTCGAGCGTCCGGCGGCAGTTGTCGTTGGGTACAGAGTCGCGGCCAGCAGGATGCATGTGCATACCATCTTCATGACCTGCTGTGGTCAGCAGATAAAAACGTCGGCGCGAGTCTTTTGCGTCTCCAGGCAGGCCAGCAGGGATGCGGCGCATGGCGGTATAAATTTCACCGTCCTCGTCGCGGAACGTCCCCCACAGATAAAGGGCTTCCGGTGGCATACCGAAATAGGCGCGATTGGACATCATGTCCTCAAGGGTGGGCTCAAAGGCGCTCACGAGAGGCTGCCAGCCAAATCCGCCGCGACGAGGGCGAGTTAGGTTCACCATATAGATTTTCCTTTTTGTTTGTGAGGTCTCGATTCCGGGCCACTGGGGCTTGTGGCAAGATTAAAGGCACCTATTTTTTGACGCAAAGCCTTTTGAACCGTGGCTAAATGCGCCGAGGTTAATTTCAATGCAATGGCTTGCACACTTGGGGCCTTGCCATTGATGTATAACGGTTTTTGAGTAGGCAGACTCATGAATGCGTACTAAAAATATTTATCGTTACATGTAACGAGAGGATGATTCACTTGCCAAAATCAACTGCAGAGCGTGTTGCTAGCTTTCGTGCGCGAAAGAAATCTGAAGGATTTACCACTGTGTCCTTGCTGATACCCACGCAAGACACCGAAATGTTTGCGGAGCTCGCAGCTCAGCGACGCAAGCAGCGAAGCGAGCAGCCTGAGAGCGAATTCTCATCGCGTCAGTGGCTGGCAGCTGTGGCACTGCATGCCCGAGCACAGAGCGCGGACGGGGAACAAGCACCTAAGGGGCTAAGGCAAGGGTTGAGCCAGGCTGAAGCACTTGTTGGCGAAATCATGAAGCGTATCTATCAACTCGGATGGCCCGTAGGACTGCCCTTGGGGTCACAGTCGGACTTGATGCAAGAATACAAGGTCAGTCGCGCTGTTTTACGACAGGCAATACGTTTACTTGAGCATGATTCCATAGCGACGGTCCAACGAGGCGCAGGCGGCGGCCTGGTGGTAGCTAGGCCCGACCTGCAGGCCACCACACGTGCTATCAAAGTTTATTTGGAGTACGCGAAAATTGGCCCAGGTGAAATTTTGGCTACGCGGCAGACCCTGGAGGCCGCCACTGTAAATCTAGTGGTTGCACGTTTGAATCACGAAGGGGAGCTGCGCCTGAGGGAGCAAATTGCAGCTGAGGAGGCGTTGGATGGTCGGGCGGGCGCTGATGAGCTTTTGCAGTTTCATTTCTTACTCGGTGAATTGTGTGGCGATGCGGCCTTGCGCCTGTTCACCTCCGTGGTCTTGCAATTAGCGGATGCGCATTCGACTTTCCATTTTCGCTCTTTGCATGACCGAAATGCGGTGGTTAAACGGGTTAAACGTCTGCATGCACGAATCGCTGAGGCACTTATCGCACGCGACAAAGAACAGGCATTGGCCTTAATGGATCACTATATCGGCGGTATCAAAGCTTGGTTGACCTGAGCCGGTGCGAGTGATGACGCTGATTTCATACGTCTGGTTGTTCGCGATTTTGCTAAGGCTCAAGCTCCGCCGCTCTGAATTTTTCAGATGGGTATTGTGAATGGTGTTCACAAATGCGTATGTTAGAGAATCAAGCCCGCAATATCCATAAAAGAGAAGGAGCTTTAGCATGTCTTCGATTCGAAAGTGGTTGATTACTGGCGTATCAAGTGGTCTTGGAGAGGCGTTGGCCAAGGCCGTACTGGCGCGTGGCGATGTGGTCATTGGTACGCTGCGACAGCCTGGGCAAATGCAGGCATTCGAAGCCCTCGCTCCTGGGCGCGCCCATGCGCTGGAATTGGACCTGCGCGATTATGCACGGGTGGTGGAGCGCATCACCGAGATAGCGCAGCAGCATGGAGGGGTCGACGTTCTCGTGAACAACGCCGGCTACGGTCTTGCCGGTGCTCTGGAGGAAGTCAGCGAGCGCGAAGCGCGTGAGCAGATGGAGACGAATTTTTTTGGCGCCCTGGCGGCAACTCAAGCGGTGCTGCCATCGATGCGGTCAAAACGCTGGGGGCATGTAGTTAACATCACCTCCATGGCCGGTTTCATGGGAATTCCCGGCATGCCAATTTATAGCGCTTCCAAGTTCGCCCTTGAAGGGCTCGGGGCCGCCCTCGCCGCCGAAGCAGGGCCGCTAGGGATTCGCGTTACCAATGTCGAGCCAGGCGCCCTACGCACCCGATGGGCTTCTGGCGACGCCATCGTACGCTCGGAGCGGGTGATCGACGATTACCAGCGTACGGCCGGTGCAGTGCGCGGCGGGCTGGCGAAACTGGATGGTCGTCAAGACGGTGACCCTGCCAAGGCGGCACTGGCGATTCTGGCCGCAGTCGACGCAGAACACCCGCCCTTGCATCTGCCGGTTCATCCCAGCGCTTTCAGTACCTACAAATCGATCCTGCAGGCTACTAGCGACCAGCTGGATACCTGGCGCGAAGTGAGCGAAAACATCCTATACGACTGATTGCCCAGGGTCCTTGTAATCAAGCGCCTCTACCACGGCCATCACCGTGCCGTGGTGGAGCGTTATTGGTGCAAAGCGCCGCAGCCTTGACTCAGTGGTACATGCCGAATTGACCCCGCACTCTCCTGAGCCGCGCCAAGCTTGCTTGAAGCTGCGCCGCGATAATTCAATGGATGTCGGCGCGTTCCGGGAACGCGCCGCCTCCGCTTTCAATCAATGGTCTTTAGCTCTGCGCCCGTACTGTAGGGCACCTGTCGAAGTTGCCTATACCAGCCCCAAGTGGTTGAGATCCGCCAGATATTTGCCAATGAACGCAGCTGAAAGATGAGGAATATCTCCACCCGGGCCGACGCCGAACTTGCGCACGTCTCGCTGGAACTGCGTCGCTGATACCCAAGCGCCAGCCGTGCGCGGCATCGGCTTGCGCAACTGGTGTAACAGCGGCAGGAAAGACTGTTGCCGCTGCTTCTCCGGCAGGCCACGCAGCACAGTCTCGAAGCGCGTGAACCAGTCATCGTAATTATCAATACGCTGAATCGGATACCCAGCGCTTGTTGCCCAGTCGACAAACGTGTCCATCGAAATGCCGTCTTCGTGAGGATTGATCACGTGATAAGTTTGGTAGCCATCGCCTGCCTCGGCGCCCAGCACAGTGATAGCCTTGGCGGTGAAGTCCACCGGCAGGCCGTCGTAATGAGGCTCATCTGTACCCTGCGCGTAGAACGAACGTGGCGCTAAGCCGGTGCGAACTACACTGGACAACCAACGGGTGAACATGTCGGAGGCATTGAGCTGCCCGTGATAAACGCTGTGCGCCAGGATCATGTCCGATCTGAACACCACCACCGGTAAGCCAAAGCGCTCGTGGGCGTCGCGCAGCAGTACTTCGCCGGCCCACTTGCTGTTTGCGTAGCCGTCGGCATATCTCTCAGTCTCGAGGGGGCGCACTGGGCTGGCCTCGCGGACGTCGGCTTCCTCATCAATGACACCGCCGGGGATCGCTGCGGCCGCTACGGTGGAGACATAGTGAATCGGCTTCACGCGCTTGCTCAATGCCAGCCTTATCAGTTCGGCGGTGCCCGCAACGTTGGGGCCGAATAGTTGCGCATACGGCAGCACATGATTGACAAAGGCAGCAGGATGGACGATGACGTCCACTGTCTCTGCTAGCGACTGCCAATCACTGGCGCTCAGACCCAAATCCGGCTCGCCCAGATCGCCAGGGAGTACGTATAGGTATTTGTCGGCGAGGGTCTCAAAGTGCTGCTTGAGCTGCGCGTCGCCGCTCTCAAACGCTTCAGCAATGCGTTGGCGCGCTGAGTCGGCATCTCGCCCACGGGCGATGCAAATGACCTGGCCGCCAACCGCCGCCATGCGCTCCAGCCACTCCAGGCAGAGAAAATGCCCCAGATAGCCGTTCGCGCCGGTGACCAGCACCGTACGCGGCTCCCTGGACGGTGGCGTTGCATGGGACGCTTCTTTCAGTGTCCTGGCATCGAAGAAGTTATCAAGAACCAGGTCGCTGGCGCGAATCTCGGTGGCACCGCGACCGTGAACAGAAGCGAAGGTCGGGTGTTGGAACGTCTCGTCCAGGGCACGTTCTATGTACTGCGCCACCTGCCGCAGGTTGCCCGTCGGATGGTTGATCACGCTGGCAGGTACTTCGACTTCGTAGATGTCTTCCAGCAATACAGAGCAGGAGAGCGCAGACAAAGAGTCACCACCTAGCTCTGTAAAGCTCGCTTGGGTTTGCGGGTCGAGCACTTCCATGCCCAGCGTCGCCTGCACAGCACGCACAATCGTCTCAAAGATCGGTGCACTGCGGCCCTCACGGCGCAGCGCTTGAAGTTTGTCAGCCTGACGGGTCGCAATGTCATCATAGAGCTGCTCCAGACGGGCGGCGTAGCGCTCCTTGAACTTGGGGCGCTGGTATTTGCCAATGCCAGTCAGCAGGCCGTTTTCAACGCTGAACGGTGTATGTTCTAACAGGAAGTCCCTCGGCACCTCGTAGGCGTTGAGCTGCTCGTCGCGAGCAACCTTCTTGACCGCTTCGCGCAGCGCAGCCTTGAGCGCAGCTTCGTCGTTGATGCCCATATCCCGAGCCGTCTGCTCGTTCGCCACTAAAACGCCTAGCAGGAACGAGCGCTCGCTGGTGCCATAGAGATACACCTGGCGAATCAGTGGGTGACCGTTGGTGAACACTGCCTCCAACCTCGCGATGGCGACGAACTCGCCCTGGGACAGCTTGATGACGTTGTTGCGGCGGTCGAGGTACACGAGCTCATCCACCGCCGTTTCTGCCATGATATCGCCAGTTTTGTAGTAACCGTCTTCGTCGAAGACTGAGTTGGTCACTTCAGGCCGCTGATAATACCCCAGCATCATGGAGTGAGTCTTGATCAGTAACTCGCCACGGGGATGTGGCTTGTCGGTGGTGAAATAGCCAAGTTCCGGGACGTCGATGAGTTTGTAGTCGATGATCGGTGGTCGCAGTAAACGGTTATTACGCGAAACGCCGGAAACTTCGGTAGCCCCATAGAACTCGTCCATCCGAAAGCCCAGACAGTTTTCCATGAAGAGGCGTAATTCGGGGGCTAGCGGTGCGGAACCGAAACTGCCGCTGAGCAGGCGTCCGCCGAGCAGGACATTTCGAATTTCACCCATCAGTTGGTCTCGCAGGGTCTCGGTCTCATTGCACCCGGCACTGCGGCGCTCCAGCTGAGTCTGATAGTGTTGATAGACCATCTCGCAGATCCGCGGCACGATGGCCATGACAGTTGGCCGCACACGCTGGATGTCATTGAACAACTCAGAAAGGTCGCTCTTCGCAGTGAAATAGCAGGTACCACCACTGCCTAGTGTGCTGAATACGCCACTTCGGCCAAATGAGTGGTTCATCGGCATGTAGTGCATATAAATGAGAGGAATAGGAGCATTCAGACGCCAGTTAGGCATCAGCATCGATTCCGGATACATGGCGCCTTTGGGCAGGCCAGTACTTCCTGAGGTGTAGTACAGCGTGGATAAGCGGTTGCCTGTTGCTTGTTCTGCGAATAGCTGTGGCACGGGGAGTTTCGTGCCCATGTCGCAGGCGTCCTCCAGTGTCAGCACCAGATCCTTCAGGCCGGCCGCCGATAGCTCGGCCTGGGCGGCGGCCAATGCTTCGCGGTGGTCATCTATCTGCTCATCGTAGTCCAATAGCAGCACGCCTAACGGGCGATGGCCCTGCAGTACCAGCTGCACTGTATTGTGCAGGCATTCCAGGCTGGTGGCGAACCAGCGCGGCTGTACTTCCTTGACGATCTCAGTCAGTTGACTCAAAGGGGCATTGGTCTGTAAGGGGACGACCACGACGCCGTTATGAATGGCCGCCAGGTCAACGGTGACGAACTCGCTCCCGGCAAACGCGATAATGCAGAGGAAATCATTAGCCCCCAGCTGTCGGGCTTCATCCTGCTGCCAGAGACTGGCCAAGGCCTTGGCACGCCTCCAGAGTTCAGCGTACGAGAGGGTTGTGAAGTCTTGCAGCAGACGCTGGCTGACTCGCCCATTAACCGGGTCGGTGACACGCTCGATACAGCGTTGAGCCAATGCAGGGCGGTCTGAATAGCCCTCCATGCACAGTGCGACCGTTTGCGCCAATCCTAAGGCAGGGTTGAGCTTGGCTTCGTTGACTGGCGTAAGGGGCATGGCCTCGCGCAACTGAGCATCGCCAGTTACCAGTGCCTTGATGTGCTCCGAGAGATTGAGCGGCGCTGATTGTAATTGCGGGTTGGTGGTCTGCATTTCTTTTCCTATGGGTAGGTCGCCCCATTGGCACCTGAGCATGGCCTAAGTCGACTCGCAGTGCGCGAAAGGCATTGTCGTTCCTTTATATGAACGCTGTTCAAATATAGTTTATGAGCGTCTTCTGAACGGTCGTTCCTCGCCACACAGAGTCTGGCGTCGTCGATTCGCGGCCCATGCTGCCGAACGCCAGCAGCACTTGAGCCTGCTGCTGGCGTATTCATCAGCGCTGGGATTGACGAGCCAGTGACTCTGGGGTGAAGAATTGAACAGGTTGCATATTGGCCTGAGGAAATATCCCGTTGCGTGCGCCGCCGCTGATGCTGCTGTGGTAGTAGACACCGGTAGCGAAATCAAACAACCAGGTCGACGATGCATGCGGAATCTGCTTGTCATACATCTGGTAGGAAGGCATGTAGATGCCCTTGGCGAGTTTGCCGGACGCATCCCAAGCATCTGACATACCAGCAGAGCGAATGTCCTCATCGTAGTAATAGCGGCGCTTGGGCTGAACATGACGCATGCCGGGCTTAAGTGTCGCCTCGACCACATGCACACGATGCAACTCCCAGCGCACGGCTTCCGGATTGGGGTGATTAGGCTTCAGGAGGTCATCAGGCGTGGATGCCGACCAATCGTAGTTGTTGTACGGGATGATCATCTCTTTCTTGCCCACGTACTTGAAATCGTAACGGTCTTGCTTGCCCGAGAATCCGTAGATTTCGTCGTAAAGCATGGCTCCGCCGGAGGTGGAAACCGGGAAGTCGTACTCGGCGTCCGGTGAGCGCCGTACCCGCCGTTGGCCTGGGGAGTAATTCCAAGTAGGGTTTGGTGTTGCGACTGGATTGAGATAGAACCGCTGCAGATTGCCTTCGCCCACGTTACGAGAGGGGGCAGTGTATATGTTCAGCTGGGTCAGGTAGGTGCCGATGGACGCGAACTTCTCTATGTCCAGCGCCTTGTTGTAGTACTGAGAGTCCGCACGGTTGTTGATACCCCCGGTCAGCACGCGATTGCCTCTGGCATCGACGTACCAACCTTCACCCTTGGTGATGTTGGAGACGCCCTTGAAGTGCAACAAGGCGTTCCAGACGACCTCGTTGCCCGTCTTGGGAATTGGGAACGGTACGCCGCCGAAGCAGCCTTCAACTGCTAAGCCATTCTCGATTGTCTTGCAGCGGGTAGCATTCGCGACGCTGTTTTGGTTCACCCAGTCCGGGTAGTTCGCGGACCGGTGGGTGGGATAAACCGGGACCGTGTAGGTTTCCGGAAAGCGCTTGAGCAGGGCCTTGGTGCTTTCGGAAAGCTTGTCCGCATACTGGTCGACGTTCTTTCCCGTAATGACGTATATCGGCTTCTCATCGGCGAACGGGTTAGCCCAATGCCCGGTATCCGGCTTGAATCCAGCCGGCTTCGTTGAAGTGGAAAGCCCTCCGGTGTAGGCGGGAATTGTCCCGTCCTTGTTACCTGCGACTTCAGCACCCCAGGGAGTCAGTGAGTTACCCAACTCAGCGGCCTCCTGGGGTGATACGGCGGCATGAGCGGCACTGGCTGAAAGAATGGCGATAGCCAGTGTTGGAGTCATTATTTTCATGCGGGAACTCCCGATAGGAACGCAGTTTGGTAATTCGTCGGCTCGGATTGTTCTGCTGTCGGTGGACCTGACCCGTTGCAGGCGGTCGAGCGGGAGTAGGAGAACCAGGCATCTCTCTTTTTCATCTGAATTGCTCTCTGAATTTTTGTTCTTGTTTTCATTCGAGGTGCAGTAGGGATTTTCCTTTTTGTTTTTGAGGCCTCGGTTTCAGGCCGTGAAAACATACAGCAAGGTTAAAGGCACCTATTTTTCGACGCAAAGGCTTTTGTGCTGTCGCTGAATTCGCCAAGCCCTCTGTAGGACAAATAGGCCGCTTAACAGTGAGCATTATCGTTGTTGTGTAAGGGTTTTTAAGGGGTTAACCACTTTTTTGGTGCTGAGCATTTTTTTTGCGTTACATGTAACTAATAGGTGAGAGCCTTTGCCAAAACGACTGCAGAACGCGTTGCCAACTTTAGGGCGAGTTGCGTCTGCGAGCTGATTTGGGCGCTCGACACAGTCAGCTCTAGGCCTCGCGCCACCTGGCGCAGCTTCAAACCTGCGGGTTGCTAAGATCGTCGGCAGGTTTCCTGTTGCTATGTACCCTCACTGAGTTGAGCCGTGTGTGAGGGAGTGACGCCGCGCAGCGGCGTCATGGCTGCGCATGCAGCTGCTCAGCCCTCGTCGTTCACCCAGCGAACGAAGCGCTGCAGAGGATTGAAGCCGTCATGAGGCAAGCCGGCCTCTATGCCGGCCGAGCCGCCGATATTCACCACCCGCTGCGCCCCCGCCCCTGCCAACCGGTCGCGCAGCAGTGCTTTGCGTTGCGCTGGATAGACACCCACCGTCTGGGTGGCGATGTTCACATGGCGTATCGCATCCTGCAGGTCCTGGACCTGCACGACATTGACGATCTTGCCATCAGGGTGGAAGTCAACGGGATCTTGTGAACGGATAACCACGCCTTCCCCACCGTAGCCACCCCACACCCGGTAGGCGGGCTCGAGCATTCGCAAACCGTCGATCTCGTCACGCAGCTCTGCCGGTACTCGCGGTCCGATTGCCGAAGCCATAGGTCGGTCGACATTCATGCGCTGTTGCAACAGCGCGCAATAGCGGTCGACTTGCTCGGTCGTGCCCTCGACAAACTGAAAGCGGCTGGAGGCGCAAGCCTGCTGGTTCATGAGGGTGACATCGAAGGCTGCCTTGTCGGCGACAGCCGCCAGTGTCTCTGGTGAGTCGAACACCTCACGACCAATCATCGAGATCGAGGTTTTGGGATCGAACGACACAAGCTCAAAACCAGGACCTATGTACTTGCTGACACTGCGGATGGCGCTATCCCCGCCCCAAGCGACCACCTTGTCGAAGAACTGCGGCCTGAACAGCGCACGCTCGACCTGCTCATCGCCTCCTCGCCAATACACTGCAGAGAACGAGCGCGTCAGCGGATGCCCAGGTGCCACGCTCGCCATGGCTCGCAAAATAGCTGGCGCTGTGAACAGGTCGTTGGAAGGCAACTTGAGCAGGTGGACGCCCTTGGTCAGGGCTCCCCGTACAACCGTCAATGCAGAAACGCCCGGGGCGTTTCCTGCAACGATATGAATCAACCTGGGTGGAAATGCGCGAATGCGGCTCTGCCGTCCACTGGGGGAATCCTTGATCTCGCGCCAGCCGTCGAGCACATCGGAGCCGCCCAGTTCAGTGCGAATCTGAAATTCCAGGCCCGCCCGATTGAACGGCGCTGAAATATTCTCATAGGAAAACTCCATGATATGCCGCGGCAACGGCCCCGTTTTGAGGGAGTTCTCCAAGGCTTGGGCTACCAGCCCCTCAGGGTCTGCCTTGAGCCACTGGCCGGTCTGCTCCAATACATCAATGATCTCGCTGACTGGCGTCTCGAAGGCCGGGCCAGGCTTATCCCGCTTCCAAACCAGCTGATCGAGGTCAATTCGAGGGGTAGCGAACCGCGCGTGGGCAGGCCCATGCTCCGACTCGGCGCCTAGTACCACATCGCCCTTGATGATGTGGCAAACAGCAACCGCTTCGGCTGCGGGTTGTGCAACTGAGGAAGTGGTCATTCTGCAAGCGCTCCGCGGATGTAGGCATCGAGCGTTCCCGCGCACCCGATATGATCGTCCTGGCCAATCTGGCTAAAACGCGTGATGTTGTCGAGCAAGGTGGGGCCGTGGCGCCCGCAAGGGCAATGGTCAGAGAAGTCGACGGTCACTTTGTCGCCGGTGATCACGCCCCCCCAGCGTCCTTCGAACAGCAGGTCAAGGAATGCAAAGCGGCCTTCGACCCTATCGTTTTCGTCGGCATCTGCTGGCGTCAGCAAGCGCTCCCCCGGCTCATCGGTAATCAACCAGATCAAGCCCGGGGCGCGATGGTAGCGCCCGGCTTCACAGCGGGGCATCAGCTGGGCCATTTCAGTCATGCCATAGGCCGCAGGGCGGATGACGTTGCCGTAGAAGCGTTCCACTTGCTCTTTGTAGTCTTCAGGCAGTGCGACGCCTTTGATACCGCCGCCCGCCTGAATAATGGCCCCAGGGTGGAACTCACCGTCGCCGATACCGCGCTCCCGTGCGCACTGGATAATCATCATGTGCTGGGCCCAAAGGCCACTGACCATGATCGGCTCATGGCGGTGGTCGAGGATTTTTTCGGCAAGCAGGCGCATGGCCGCAGCGCCCTCTTGCGCTTTCACCCGTGCTGACGCTTCAAAAGCCTGGATTTCTTCAGGCAGCGCGGTGCCCTCGGCGATGGCTTTGCGCATTGCAGCAGCACGGCTCACTTCACTGATCAGTAACGGCTCTTCAGTCAAAGCAAACATTGCACCCGGCCGACCCCAATTAACGCGGCCGATCTGCGCCGATTCGATAGCGCTGTTGTATCCCTTGATCGGGCCAAGCCAGAACAAGGCACGATTGGGCTCCGCCTTCGCAAATGGCCAGCCGGTGGCATGCTTGTAATGCAGCGCCTTGTTTTCCTGGTCGCCGGCGGTGTGATTGAGAAATGAGCATTTGCCACTCGAGCCGCTGGTGGCCAATGGGCGGTGGCCGGCTTCATACAGGCGCTCGAGCCATTCATCGACATCGCGCACGCCGTCCACGTTTACATTGCTGACGTCAGCAACCGATAGCGTTTGCAGCCACTGCAGCATGCGGTCCCACCGATTGTTATCGATGAAGGACTGCGGGTAGGACTTGTAAACCGTGTGCGAGAAAAGGAGCGGCACCAGTTGTTCGAGGCTGTCGATGTGGGTGATCCCGGCTTCCTCGGCGCGGTGGCGCAGGAGCGGTATCTGCTCGATGCGCTCTCGGAACAGCTCCTGGGCAGCCTGGATCTGCATGTCATGCACGTTGGCCGCCGGCTGATCGAACGCGCTGTCGGGGTCGAGTATGTGCGACAACAATTGCTTACGTACGGGAGTCATTGCTTACCTCACAGTGTTGTTCTTTTATGTGAACGGCGTTTTGTTTTCCCGTGGAAATTAATATACCCGTTTATTCTCGGCGTCAACTGCACGAAATGCAGCGCTCTAGGGGGTTTTACCTGCAAAACAAATAGAGTTGGCCAGGATCGAAGCGTGCTGTTAGTGTGTGCAAACCACACCCCCGAGGCTTATGCGTAAGTGATTACTAACCAATCTGAGCATCTACAGCCTGTATTTATTGCGCTGGCTGACCCCACCAGGCGCGCATTGCTGGAGATCCTGGCGAAGGCTCCAAGCCATGTGGGCGCATTGGCACAGCAGGTGCCAGTGTCACGTTCAGCGGTCTCGCAGCACCTCAAGGTGCTCAAGGACGCAGGATTGGTGCAACAAGCCAAACGGGGCCAGCAGCGCATTTATGCGGTGATGGATGAATCGCAGGGGGTGCTCAAGGCAATGAGCAATTATGCGCTGTCGCTCGTTGCCCCTGCGCCAGGCGAAACGGACGCGAAGCGTACTCCGCTGGTCATTCAGGAACGAGGCGGGGCACGGACATTGGATTGGGCAGCCCTCAACGACGAGGTCGACGCTCAAACCGTCTCATTGGCTGGACGGTTTTATGTGGCGGGTCACCGTATGGAGCGCCTGCTCGCCCGCACCGCGGCCGCTTACCAGCTGAATGTGGGCGAAGCGATGATCTTGGGCACTTTGAAAAGGCTCGGGAATGACCGTACCTGCACGCCGACCGAATTAGGTCGGCATTCGCTGATATCCGTGACGGGGATCGCGAAGCGCCTGAACCGTCTTGAACAGGCAGGCTTGATTGAGCGTACGAGTGACGAAGAGGATCGTCGCTCGGTACAGGTGCGCTTGACAGCGGCGGGCGCCCGGACCTTCGAGGCGATCAGCCATGAGCAGTTCACTCAGAGCTACGTCGGGTTCAATGCGCTTTCACCGACGCAGCGCGAGGGCCTGGACGATGTATTGGAGAGTTTGCTGGGTACCCTTCCCGACACCTGACAGCAGGCTACGGGAAGGCCAGACTTCTACCGCGCTGCGTAGCGCAACAGCCGCTCATTGATGATCGCACGGGCATCAGCAATGATGGTTTGCACAAGCGTGTCGCAGCTCGGGATGTCGCGAATCAGGCCTACCCCCATCCCGGCAGCGTAGGCGCCATCATCCGCGTCGCCACGCTCCACCGCACTCACCCAGCGCTGGCTGCTCGCCAAGGTCATCAGTTGGTCGTGGTCCGCCCCTGCCCGCTCCAGCTCCAGAATCTGATCGGTCAGCGCATTTTTGAGCACGCGAGTGGAGTCGCCGATGCTGCGGCAGATCAGCGTGGTATCACGCTCCGTCGCCGCCAGATACCGGGCTTTGACTGCTTCGGGCATAGGTGACTCGCGGGCCATCAAAAACCGTGTTCCCATTGCAATCCCTTCTGCACCCAACGCCAATGCTGCCACCAAACCACGGCCGTCGGCGAATCCGCCATTGGCTACCACAGGGATCGTGAGTTGGTCGACCGCTGCGGGGATCAGCACCATATTGGGCACTTGGTCCTCGCCCGGATGACCAGCCGCTTCAAAGCCGGTCAAGCTGACTGCGTCTGCACCGAGCTGCTGTGCTTTCAGGGCAAAACGCACGGCTGTGCATTTATGAAGTACCTTGATGCCGGCTTCCTTGAAAGCGGCAATAAAGTACGCGGGATTGCCACCCGCCGTTTCCACGCATGTCACCCCAGCGTCCAGAATCACTTTCGCGCTGTCCTCAGGCTTGACGCTGAGTTTGGACAAGATCGTAAGGTTGACGCCGAATGGTTTGTCCGTGAGGCTGCGAACCTTCTCGATTTCCTCACGCAAAGCACCAGGTGAAGGGAAGCTGTGCGCGGAAAGAAAGCCAAGCCCGCCGGCGTTCGCTACCGCTGCTACAAGCTCTGCGCGCGAAACGAAGCGCATGCCACCTTGAATCAACGGGTAATCAATACCGAAGAGTTCTGTAATTCTGGTCTTGAACATGGCAATTCCAAGAGATCAGTTCTGAAGTGCAGTGACCCTGAACCGCTTGGCTCGAATGCGCTCAGCACGGTCACTGCCTACGGGTTCCCGCTCACGCCGAAGCAAAGAGGGTTGCTTGAGCCAGCTGCTTGCGGCATTCGCTGATCATGCGCTCGAGCAAGTCTTTGCAGGTGGGAATGTCATTCATCAAACCGATCGCCTGGCTCGCCCAGACCAATCCATCGTTGACGTTGCCCGACTCCAGTGTCGCGCGTCCACGCGCGCCCATCACCAAGGGTCGGACATCCTCGAACGTGCAGCCACCCGGCCGACGCTCGATCGCTACCACCTGTTCGGAAATCTCGTTACGGAAGACCCGGCCACTGTTTTTCAACGTGCGGAAAATAACCACCGTGTCACGCTCGCTGCCCTGAACAACCGATTCCTTGATGTTGGAATGGATCGGCGCCTCTTGGGTAAGCATGAACCGGGTACCCATGTTGACCCCCTGGGCGCCCAGTACAAGCGCAGCCGCCAGGCCGTAGCCGTCGGCAATGCCGCCAGATGCAATCACGGGAATAGTCAGGGCTTTGACCGCGGCCGGTATCAGGACCAAGCCACCCACATCATCCTCACCAGGATGCCCAGCGCATTCAAAGCTATCGATGCTGATGATATCGACGCCATTGCGCTGTGCGCTCAGGGCATGACGTACCGATGTGCATTTGTGCAGGATTTTGATTCCAGCCGCTTTCAGACGATCAAAAAACTCTTTAGGACAATTACCTGCGGTTTCGACGATCTTCACTCCGCTTTCGATAATGGCCTGCAGGTAGTCAGCGTAGGGTGGTGGGTTGGCTGAAGGGAGTACCGTCAGATTGACCCCAAACGGCTGGTCTGTGAGGCCTCGGCACCGGTCGATCTCGGCGCGCAATGCGTCAGGTGTCGGCTGAGTAAGGGCGGTCAAGATGCCAAGCCCGCCGGCATTGGAAACAGCAGAGGCAAGTTCAGCGCGCCCCACCCACATCATGCCCCCTTGTACGATCGGGTAGCGGATGCCAAGCAGCTCGGTAACTGCGGTCTTCATAACGCCCTCTCTCCTGTTGCGGTGGATCACGAATTGTTCTTATATTTGAACGCCATTCAAAATAGCACGCAACCATGGCGTGAACAATGCTCGCGCTCTTCAGCTTGTTGAAATGCTGACACCCACACCTTTGGTACGGATGAACTCATCCAGGCCAGCTTTGCCGCCTTCGCGACCAAATCCGGAATTCCCCAGCCCGCCAAAAGGTGAGCCTGGGTGGAGGGCCGGAGTTGCACGGTTGACATACACAGTCCCCGCATGCAACCGATCAACCAGACGCTGGGCAGTATTGAGGTTGGTGGTCTGGATGTAGGCGGCCAAGCCGTACTCAGTCGCATTGGCCAAGGCTACAGCTTCCTGCTCATCACGAAATTTGAAGGCACATAGCACAGGGCCGAACACTTCCTTCTGAGCAATGGATGCATACGGGTCGGCATCCGCAATCAACGTCGGCGGGATGAAGTTACCCGGGGGACCTGCAGTCACCGCATGATCGAAAAACCGGCCGGCGCCGCTTGCACGCGCGGTGTCGATCATGTCCTGTACCCGCTCCCAGGCAGTGGCATTGATCAAAGGCCCCACGATCACGCTTTGGTCAAGCGGGTCACCGTAAGGTATATGGTCAATGGTGGTTTGAAGCGCATCGATAAAGCGCTCGTAGATCGCCTCATGGATGATCAGGCGGGTAGGCAAAGCGCAGCCTTGGCCACTGTTGGACAACCCAAACGTAGCGCAGTAAGCGGCAGTAGCCGCGACATCCACATCGGGGAACACAACATTCGCCGATTTGCCTCCTAACTCGAACACCAAGGGTTTCAGGGTGTCCGCGGCCGACCGCATGATTGCGCGCGCCGCACCAGGCCCCCCAGTGAATGAGATTTTGTCGACGCCAGGATGACTCACGAGTGCTGCGCCTGCCGCTACTCCTCCTGGCAATACGTTGATGACCCCAGGCGGCACACCTGCTTCAAACGCCAGCTCCGCGAAAAGCTGGGCGCTGAACGGGGTGAACTCAGCCGGTTTGATGACAACGCAATTACCGGCCGCAAGCGCAGGCGGGACCTTCATTGCCAACGACAGTAAAGGCGCATTCCAGGTGATGATATGCCCCACGACACCATAGGGCTCAGGCACTGTGTACTCGAAGTGGCCTCCTCCCGCTGGGCTCCCGGTCACCAAGCCTTCTATCTTGTCGGCCCAGCCGGCGTAGTAGCGCACCCAGTTGATGACACGAGGGGCAATGCCCTCGACCATGGTGCTGATTGGAATGCCGTTTTCGACCACTGCCATCTGTGAAAACCGGTCGATGTTCTGGTCGATCAGGTCTGCGAAACGATCGAGAATCAGCCGGCGATGCGCCGGCTTCGTGAGGCGCCACGCCGGGTATGCGGCGCGGGCAGCAGCCACTGCCATATCCACTTCGTCCCGGCCAGCCAGGGGGATCTCCATCTGAAACTGGCCAGTGGCGGCGTTGCAGTGGCTGAAAGTCCCACCACTCCCTCGCGCGATGGTCCGCTCACCGATCAGTAGATTGACATCAGGCAGTGTCGCGGCAATCGCTGCGTGCGCCGCAGCGTTTGGAGCGATGAATTTCATCGTTGGAATTCCTTTCGCAGTGCCGTTTGTAAATGGCTGTTGATGGCCTACGCGACAGTCTCCTCTACCCCCTGTCAGCGCTATTGCGCGGCGCCAGCCTCGATCAACGCATGGGCAGACAGTGGGCCGATTTCGGTCACCCCGCCGTCTACCGGGAGGTGCACGCCGGTGATGAAGCGCGCCTCATCACTGGCCAGGAAGCGCACGGCCAACGCAACATCCCACCCATCACCCTCGATACCGAGTGGGCCGACATTGCGCCGCTTGACGCGCATCTGTTCGGGTAGAAGCGACATCGCCAGGGGGGTGAGTACATGGCCAGGCGCAACGGTATTGGCCCGAATGCCTTGACGGCCATACAACACCGTCAGCTCGCGTGCCAATGCTGCCATGGCGGCTTTCGAAGGGCCGTAGGCAATACTGCCGTGTGCGCGTATGCCCGCTATCGACGAAATGTTGATGATCGAGCCCCCACCGTTCTGGGTCATCGCAGGCACCGAGTAACGGCTCATCAGCATCGCGCTGGTCAAGTTGATGTTGAGCACACGCGTCCAGGCTTCTTCATCGTCCGCCTCCAGAGCGACCGGCGTAGCCACACCAACATTGTTCACCAGCACGTCGAGGCGGCCATAACGGCTCATGGTTTCCTCGACGATTCGGGCACAGTCATCACGCAGGGTGACATTTGCGCTGATAACGAAGGCTTCTGCGCCCATGCTCTCTATCTGCTTGAGCGTGTCTTGCGCTCGCTGGGCATCCAGGTCCACAAGGCACACTTTGGCCCCTTCACCGGCGAGGACGACGGCAATTGCCCGACCAATACCAATGCCGTCGCCTTCGGCGCCAGCGCCGGTGACGATTGCGACCTTTCCAGCCATCGTTGCGTTGTAGTTTTTGGGTTGAGGCATGATTCAGCGCTCCAGATACAAGCAGGTATTCAGCCGGCAGCCGAACGCCCCGCCGCAGCGCCCTTCAACAAAGAGCTGTGCGGCGGGGTAGCTAGCCTGCCAGGTAGAGGGTCAGTGGATCGACCGCACCAGTGTCGCGACCAGTCCATCGTCGCTGTTGACTAGCACTGTCTCGCCGATCTGGAATGTTTTCGGGATGTCATCACCCTCGCGCTTCTTCCCGTCGGTCCCGCGCACATAGGTCTGCGGGACGATCGCAAAGCTTTTTTCCTGCTGAGTGCGCTGGTCACGCAGGGTAACCTGGTCGGGCGTGATGCCGAGTACCTTTCCAATCGATGGCACCTTGCCCGAGGCTTCGGTGACGCGGATATCCATGGACATCCGGAAGCGGTCTTTCGACAGATTGGTCAAACCACTGTGGGGGAGATTCAAATCGAAGATCACAATGTCGCCCGGCTCGAAATCAGCCCGTTTCCAGCCTTCAATGGGAATAAGGTTGGCCGGAATAGGGAATGAGGGAGGGTTGGTCACGTCATGCAAGATGGGGCCGCGGTGCGCGCCCTCAACCCAGGCGCAGCCACCGACTTCATCGTCAACAGTATCGATGGGTACCCAGCAGATTTTCATTTCCAGGCCGCGACTGTAAAAGCCGTCCTGATGTGGGTAGATGAACCGGTTCTGGCCTGGATCCTCTACCGGTGGATTGGCTCGGTATTCTGCGATGGGCAGCCAGAACGGATCGTCGCCGAGCAGTTCTTTCATGGTCGCGACGATCTTGGGGTTTTCGGTCAACATACGATGCATGTCGTTGTGGTTGAACTCACCGACGCGCGCGAGCTCGGCTGGGGACACGCTCTTGCCTTCAAAGCTGGCGCCGTTATAACGATTTTCGGTAACGCCAGGATCGATCAGGCCATGGCGCTGCAGATAATCAATCCAGCGCGCACGCATTTCGCCGATAACACCCTTGTCCAGGACCCCTTTGAAGTACCAATAACCATCGCGTTCCCATGCCTGATCGAGCGCTTTCCGGTCGCCGAGCAGGTGATTCGCAGTTTTCAATTGGCCCATTTGCCTGGGCGGGTTCAACGGTACGGTTTGTGCGTTGTTATTGTTCATACACCGTCTTTCCTTCTGACTTGGGTTCAGTCAACGAGGTTGATGATGTCCCATGCTGACCCGGATTTCCGGCCGGCATTAGGGTCGCATTCAACATAATTAGGGGGTGAATTCGACAAGCGTCGTTTAGTTGTATCCATTGATTACGCTCCTGCTGTGCGCCCATCATCGATCACCTGCATGGCACCGGTTATTCCTGCAGCCTCGTCGCTTGCCAGAAACAGCGCCAGGCTTGCTACCTCGTGCGGTTCGATCATGCGGGCGCTGGTTCTGGCTAACAGGCTGGCCATGCTTTCATCGGAAAGCCCCTCAAAAATCGACGTGCGCGTCATGCCCGGACAAATTGCGTTAACGCGAATGCGATGGGCTCGATACTCCAAGGCCGCCGCCCGCGTCATCATCAGCAACGCACCCTTTGATGCCAGATAGGCGATGGAGTTGGAGGTGGCTGAAAATGCACCGACAGAAGCGGTATTGATGATCGAGCCTCCCCCTGAGGCCATCATCAACACCAAGGCGCTTTTCATCATCAAGAACGCACCGCGCTGGTTCACATCGATGACGCGATCCCAATCCTTGAGTGTCACTTCATGCGTTGGCACCCGCTGCGCGGGCCCGATACCGGCGTTATTGGCCAGCACATCGAGCCGGCCATAGCGCGCATGAACATGCGTAAATAATGCCTCGACCGCCGCTGGGTCACTGACATCGCAGGGCCAAGACTCGAAACTGCCCGTGGCGTTATCAGCCGTACCCGAAGGCAGAGGTTCGACGGTATCAAGGTCCACGGCTATCACCCGCGCGCCCTCCTGCACGAACCGTTGCGCCATTGCCCGACCAATACCCGCGCCTGCCCCTGTTACCACCGCTACCTTTCCCGCAATTCGAGCCATGGAAATAGCCTCCGTTTGAAATTGCCCAAGCCGGCCAATACCTACCTGGCCACCACGCCGCGCTCACGCAGGCATGCAACGATCTGCTGCGCAGCGTCCAAAGCGCTTTGGCGTGTCGTGTCGATGTACACGTCCGGCGAGAGCGGCACTTCGTAGGGGGAGTCGATGCCGGTGAAGTTTTTCAAGGTTCCTTGGCGCGCTTTCTTGTACAGACCTTTGGGATCGCGCTGTTCCACGACTGCCAGCGGGGTATCAATGAAGACTTCGACAAACTCACCCTCCTCCACCAGGCTGCGGGCCAGTTCGCGCTCGGCCCTGAACGGTGAGATGAATGCACTGATTACCACCAGCCCTGCATCAACCATCAGATGGGAAACCTCGGCGATACGACGGATATTCTCGACCCTGTCAGCGGCCGTGAAGCCGAGGTCTTTGTTGAGCCCATGGCGTACATTGTCACCATCAAGCAGGTAGGTACGTACGCCAAGCGCATGAAGCTGCTGCTCGACCAGGTTGGCAATGGTGGATTTGCCCGTACCCGAAAGCCCTGTCAACCAGAGCACGACAGGCTTATGCCCAGCGAGCCGGCTACGGGCAGCTTTGTTCACCTCCACGGCTTGCCAGTGCACGTTTTGCGCTCTGCGCAGGGCAAACTGCAGCATCCCCGCCCCGACTGTGAGGTTGGTGATGCGGTCGATGACGATGAAGCTGCCCATGTCGCGATTCTGGGTATACGAATCAAACGGCTGAGGTCGGTCCAGCGCCATGTTGCAGACAGCAATATCGTTCAGTTGCAGTGTCTTGCCCGGCAGGTGCTGCAACGTGTTCACGTCGACAAGGTGCTTCGGCGTCGAGAACGTTGCGCTGACGGTGCTTGCCCCCATCTTCAGCAGATAGGGGCGGCCGGGCAGCATCTCGTTGGCGTCCATCCACACTAGCGTGACCTGGAACTGGTCCGAAACCTCCGCCGGGTCGCCTGCTGCCACCAGCACGTCGCCGCGGCTGACATCGATTTCGTCTGCCAAGGTGACAGTAATGGACTGATGCCGCTGTGCGAGATCAAGATCTCCGTCGAAGGTGACGATGCGTTTGACCGTACTGCAATTGCCCGATGGCAACACCCGCACATTGTCACCTGGCCTGAGCGAGCCCCCTAGCACGCGTCCGGAAAAACCCCGGAAATCGAGATTGGGCCGATTGACCCATTGCACCGGCATGCGCAGAGGGGCGTCGTTACTGACATTGCCAATATCGACGCTCTCCAGATATTGCATCAGGCTAGGCCCTGCATACCAAGGGGTATTAGGGCTAGGTTCGGTCATGTTGTCGCCCTTGAGGGCTGAAAGCGGGATACTCTGGATGCAACTGAATTCCAGTTGCTGAGCGAACGTGCGGTAGGCCTGATCAATACGTTCGAACACTTCCTGTGCGTAATCGACCATGTCGAGCTTGTTCACCGCCAGCACCACATGCTTGATGCCGATCAGAGACACCAGGTAGCTGTGGCGAAACGTCTGGGTCAGCAGGCCTTTGCGCGCATCGACCAGGATGATCGCAACATCGGCGGTAGAAGCGCCCGTCACCATGTTGCGGGTGTACTGCTCATGCCCAGGGGTATCGGCGACGATGAACTTGCGCTTGTCGGTGGAAAAGAACCGATAGGCGACATCGATGGTAATGCCCTGCTCGCGCTCGGCGCTCAGCCCATCGACCAGCAGGGCAAAGTCCAGTTGGTCGCCCTGGGTGCCAGATTTGCGCGAATCGGCCTCCAGGGTGATCATCTGGTCTTCCAGCAGGGCTTTCGCTTCATACAGCAGACGGCCGATCAGCGTGCTCTTGCCATCATCGACGCTCCCGCACGTGATGAACCGTAAGAGCGTCTTTTGCTCATGGAGGTTGAGGTACTGCTCAATGTCTTGCTCGATGAGTGCAGTGTTAGCGTTCATTAGAAGTACCCCTCGACTTTTTTCTTTTCCATGGAGCCTGCGCTGTCGTGATCGATCACGCGCCCTTGGCGTTCAGTGGTAGTGGACAGCAGCATTTCCTGGATGATGGCCGGCAGCGTGTCTGCCTGGGATTCCACTGCCCCGGTCAATGGGTAGCAACCCAGTGTGCGGAACCGCACACTGCGCATTTGCACGCGTTCGCCATCTCGCAGCGGCATGCGCTCGTCATCGACCATGATCAGCGTGCCGTCGCGCTCCACCACCGGCCGCTCAGCGGCGAGATAGAGCGGCACAATGGGAATACTCTCGCGGTAGATGTACTGCCAGATATCCAGCTCGGTCCAATTGGAAAGCGGGAATACGCGGATGCTCTCACCTGGGTGTTTGCGCGCGTTGTACAACCGCCACAACTCCGGGCGCTGGGCCTTGGGGTCCCAACGTTGCTGGGCTGATCGGAATGAGAACACCCGCTCCTTGGCACGGGACTTTTCCTCATCCCTGCGTGCGCCGCCGAATGCCAGGTCAAATTTGTGCAGGGCCAGCGCCTGCTTCAGCCCTTCGGTTTTCCACATGTCAGTGTGCAGCGCCGAGCCGTGGGTGAACGGGTTGATATTCTGTGCTTCGGCCTCGGGGTTGCGATGAACCAGCAACTGCATGCCCGACGCTTTCGCCATCTCCTCGCGCATCTGATACATCGCCTGGAATTTCCAGGTCGTGTCTACATGCAACAACGGAAACGGCGGACGCGACGGAAAGAACGCTTTGCGTGCCAAATGCAGCATCACTGCGCTGTCCTTGCCGATCGAGTACAGCATTACCGGGTTTTCTGACTCCGATACCGCCTCGCGCAGGATATCGATGCTGTCTGCCTCAAGGCGTTGCAGATGGGTCAAATCAGTCATGTTGGAGCTCCTCGTGCCGCTGGCACTCGGCAATGGTCGAAAGGAGAGCGGCTGCAACCTCTGGCCGGCAGATCAGAAGATCAGGCATGAACACTTCACGTTGGTTGTAGCTGCAGGGGCTACCGTCAATGCGCGAAGCATGCAGGCCCGCCGCCAGCGCTACGCCCACGGGGGCGCAAGAATCCCACTCGTATTGGCCACCAGCGTGCAGGTAGGCGTGGGCCTCACCCCGCACCACCGCCATCGCCTTCGCGCCTGCCGACCCCATGGGCACCAATTGCGCATTCAGCCGCAGTGCTACCTGCTCGGCGACCCGCGGCGCTCGGGTGCGGCTGACCAGGATTTTCATGCGCCCCGCTGGCGCTGGCGGTAGAACGATTGGGGCAGCTGCACTGAACACGCTGCCCAGCGCTGGCAGGCTCACAGCGCAAGCCGCGTCGACTTTGCCGTCCTTGACCAAACCGATGTGCACCGCCCAATCCGGTCGGCCTTCCGCATATTCGCGGGTGCCATCGAGCGGGTCGACAATCCACACCCTTTGCTTGTGGAGGCGAGCATCGTCGGACGCCTCTTCCTCTGAAAGCAGGCCGTCATCAGGGCGATGCCTGCGCAGCAAGTCAGTCAGCAAGGTATTCGCCAGGCGATCACCATGTACGCCAAGGTAGGTACTGGATAACAGGCCATGCTCTTTCAGCCTGAGCAGATGTTCGCCGGCAGCGGTTGCCAGGCGTGATGCCAGTTCGGCATCGTCTATTGTCAGATCGGGCATTGGGATACCTCTTGTAGTACAGGAAGTAGCTCAGGCCAGGGCCTGGCGCTGGATATAGGGGGCGAACCGTTGATTGACCCGGTCTGGGTCCAGGCCATAGGTTTCAGCGCTATAACGGTGCTCACCGTGTCGGGCTTCCGGCGCGGCGCTTATCCGCTCAAGCATCCGCGCGCGCGCTTGATCGCTTAAGGTCAGGCCAAAGTGCTGGTAGATGGTCTGGATCACGGCCATCGGCTGGCGCTGGATGTCCTGTTGCAGGATGTCCAGGAACTGGCCGGGCGCCCTGGCCCTTGCGCGGTGTGCGTCCTCGACTGCCGCGCCCCAGTAGCTGGCTTCTCGTTCCCCGATGGCCCGCGTATCGACACCCTCCTCCAGAATGCTGCGAGCCTCACGAAGTACACTGCACAGCGAAGGCAGGGCGCTGGCCGGGGCGCGATGGGTCTGGATCACACAAGCATCGGGAAACACATCCAGCAGGTTGCCGACCTGGGCCACGTGCCCAGGGTTCTTCAACAGCCAGGTCTTCTCCGGGCTGTTGGCGCCGATCAACTGAATGACCTTGCGCAGGCGTCGATAACTGCTCGCCTCGCTCTGCTCCAGCCACCAACGGTCGTAATCGGGTACACGGAGGGAGGAGCCGAAGAAGTTGCTGCAAAAATTCTGCTTCAGCACTTCCAGGCACTCGTCCACGTCATCGGCCTGCATGTCGTGGGCAGCACGCATGTGTGGCGCCGCTGCAAAAAACTGTTCAAGGCCTGCCACGCAAGCCTGGTACCAAGGGTTCGCGGCCCAGGTGTGGCGTTCCGGGCGCGGCATAGGGAACGCGGTGAGCCAGCGCTCCATCCCTTGGAATTGCGGGTCCATCGACAACAACTTGTGCAGTGCCGTGGTGCCCGTGCGTGGGATGCCGATCACAATCAGCGGGCGCGTTACGCGATGCTGCAAGCATCCTGGATGTGTTTTCCAGCCCTCCTCGCTGAGCAAGCGTGAAACCAGAATCCCGACCAGCAGATTCCAGGCAAACTCGCGGCCGCCTGGCTTGAAGACCGGGCCATTGTCATCCAGAGCAGCCAGCAGCCGCTGCAAGCCCGGGAGATATTCAGCAGGGTCACCAAAGTCGGTCAAACCCGTTGCGGCGCTGGCGGCGGCGTGCAACTGCCCCTCCGCGCCCTTGAAGTTGGCGGATATCGTCACGATGGTTATCTCGTTAGCTAGTGATAGAAAGTGGCGGACGCCACATTGCAGTCGCTGCAGCTACCCGGGCCTGGCAGAAGCGATGGCTGCCTGGATTTCGGCAAAGGTAGGATTGCGGCGCAGCGTCAGGCCGCCATTCACCTGCAAGGTCTGGCCAGTCATGAAGCACCCCTCGCTGACCAGGAACAATGCGGCTTGGGCGACATCGTCCACGGTGCCCAAGCGGCCCAGCGGGTACGCCCGCTCGAAGGCCTGGCGCACGCCGGGCACTTCGGTGAAGCCTTGGGTCATTCCGCTCTCGGTCAGGCCGGGGGCGATGCTGTTGATACGGATACCGCGCACGCCGTACTCATCGGCGACGGCCCGGACCACATGCTCGCCGGCGGCCTTGCAGGCGCCATACAGCGCCTGGTCCTGGAAGCCGATACGGGCGATGGCCGACGACAGCATGACCACCGCCCCCCCGTCGGACATCGCTCTCAGCATGCTTTGCAAAAACTGGAACGAGCCTTTGAAAACGGTGCGATAAACCTGGTCCAGGTCTTCCTCGCGGGTTTCGGCAAACGGCTTGCTCAAACCGATGCCCGCAGCATTGACGGCAATGTCCAGCCGACCGTAGCGTTGCAATGTGACCTCTGCCAGGCGCTCGAGGTCAGCCTGACAGGTCACGTCGCAAGGCAGGCAACTGCCGCCTATGTCCCATGCCAGTTGCTCAAGTGGTGCGATGCGTCTGGCCGCGACCACAACCTTGGCGCCATGCGCCGCGAACAATCGGGCGATAGCGCTGCCCATGCCCGGATCAGTGGAGGCACCCAGCACGACCGCCACCTTGCCATTGAGTTGTTCCATGCTGGCCGCCTCCTACCAACGCCGGCGTAATTGCGCCCCGATGCGCCGCACGCGCAGGGCCTCGCCGCGCTCCACCGGGGTGACGCGCAACGTATCCAATGGCAGGTGCTCATCCAGGTCGGCGAGTTTGACTTTCTTCAGGATGGGCGTGGGATGAGAGCTGCTACGGTACCACCGTCCTATCAACATGCCCTTGAGATTGCCGCCGGTATCCAGCCAGTTCGCAACGCCTGGGTCTTCCACGGACAGCACTGCGCGGAACTTCCCGTCGCCATTCACATGAGCTTGATGACCGTTGAGGCTGCTCTGGCGATGAACGAGTTCGACCTGATTCCACAACGCATCGACGACCTGAACGTTCCAATACACCAAGCGTTCCGGCAGTTCGGTTTCCAGAATCAGCGCCTCGTCAGACTGTAAGTCGTAGGTGCATTCGTAATAGGCTTGTGGCCAGTCATCTCCATTACCCAGCTCTGCAAACGTGACCAGCTTCATCTCGTGCGGCGGCCGGTTACTGCGGCTGTTGGCGATGATCCCTTGGCACAGTTGTGACAGACGCTTCACGTAACCGCCAAACAGATCCCGCAATTGCTGATCAATCGTAGCCACGCTCATACGTGGTTTTAGCGGCTGCTCCCCCAGGCGCTCGATGCACACCTTGACGTCGCGCTCATTCCCCCAATCGTAGGAAAACTGGCGCAACAGCAAGAAGCGTGATTCTGGGTGAAGGTATAACCAGTCGCCCTGATAGCCTTCTGGCCGCTCGCTGCTGAAGATGACCTCGAAACTGCCGTCCTCGGCGATGTCCAGCTGGTTAAGGTCGTAGTTGTTGAAGCCCGGACCTGGTGGGTTGCCCATACCGATCATGTGCTTGCCTGTCGCGAAGCCCGCCACCGGCACATTTCCTCTGTTACCTGACACGCGGTAGACCCCCTCGCCGCTGACGGCGCTGAAGTGATAGACCGCGTCGGGGTTGGGCTGGGCAAGAAACACCGAGTTCTCGAAAGGTGCCCAGTCGGGGTAATCGGGGTCCGCCTGGAAATACAGAAAGTAACCTTGCGACAGGGTCATGGCGAATTGGCGATACAGTTCGGCACGCAAGTGCTCGTCAAGCGGGTCCCAAAGCTGTAATTCGACTTCGCTGGCGGCTTTGAGCAGGTCGACGTAGCTCGCCCACGGTTGCAGGGAAGCATTCATTCAGTCACCTCCGGTGAAACGCATCTGGATAGATGGATGAAAGAGCGGGAGCAGGTCCGCCGGCGATTCACGCCCAGGGATGAATCATGACTTTGCATTGTCCGCTGGGCGTGCGCAGCGCTTCGAATACGGACGGCACCTCGTCCAACGAAACGTGCTGGGTGATCATTGCCCGCGGCTCCAGCGCCCCACGCGCAAGCACCTGTGCCACATACTGGAAATCACCCACGGTGTATGTGTTGGAAAAACGCAACGTGATTTCTTTCCATACCGCTGTCGCTGGCACAAAGCTGTCTGCTGTGGTACAGAAGCCCAGCACCACCACGGTTCCAGCGCGGCTCACGGCTTGGATGGCTTGGCTGATGCAGCCTGGTTGGCCCGCGCACTCGAGCACGATGTCTGGCGCTGCACCGAAGGCCTCGGTGGCCGCGGCAGCAAGCGTTTGCCCCTGGCCTTGGGCGATGAATGCATCAGCGCCCATTTGCAGGGCCAGCGCCTGACGGCGGGTGGAATTGGCGGCGACCACGACTCGGCCAGCGCCCAATTTGCGCGCAAAAAATGCGGCTGCCAGGCCAATAGGCCCAGCCCCCAGGACCAGTACCGTGGCGCCAGGCGTTATGCCCGCCATGGCTGCACCATGCAGGCCCACTGCCATAGGCTCCAGCAGGGCACCGTCGTCGTAGGTTAATGAGTCTGGAAGCTTGATCGAGGTGCGCTCGCTGACTGCGACATATTCGCTAAAGCCACTACCAAGCCCGCGGAACGCTACGCAATGGCTTGGGCTGCCGCGCTGGCAGGCCAGGCAATGGCCGCAACCGGTGAATGGCAAGGCACTGATCCTGTCGCCGATCTGTAGCCCCTGAACCTCGGCCCCCACCGCCACCACCTCGCCTGCATATTCATGCCCAGGGACCGTACCGGCTGGGTAGTCAAAGCCGGGCGAATGCCCCTCGGTCATATGAAGGTCGGTGCCGCAGATACCGCAGCTGTGAACTTTCATCACCACTTCATCAGGGCCAGGTGCGGGATCGGGACGCGTCTCGATCACCAAGGGCTCTCCGGCTGCGTGAAACACCGCTGATCTCATTATTATTCTCCGTAGGTGAGTACGTTTGGCATTGCTACCGCCCATCTTTTAGATGACAGGTCTCAACCGCCTGACCCAATAGTTCACCAGGAAACATTTATCGTCAACAGTTTTTTGAACGCTATTCAGAATTCCCTGACGCAGCGCGGCGCGCCAACTCACCCTCCATCAACCCGTGAAAGTGTTGCAGCAGGTGCGCCAGCTGGGTCAGACCGTTGGCAGGGAGGCGCTTGGCGGCGGCATGGTCGGCGCCGTATTCGTGGTGGTCGAGAATGGTCTTCAGCATGCCCTGAGCCTTGGGGGTCAACGCAACATGACTGATACGACGGTCCTGCTGGGAAGCGGACCGGCAAATCAGCCCAAGACGTTCAAGGTTGTTCATCAGTTTGGTGACCGCGCCCTTGGTCAGCCCCAGCCGCATCTGCAATTGTGAAGGCGTTAGGCTATGGCCAGGAGTCAGATTGATCGCATCCAGCAGCAGCAGCTCACTGCCTTGCAGGCCATGACGCTCAGCGGTTTCCTTCAGCGCCCGTTCGACATGGCGCCCCATCAACAGCAAGCGTTGGGTCACTGCGTAGACATTCGGATCCTGGCCCGGCCACTCCCGCGCCCAACGCAGCGCGGCCAAGGCGATTGCATCAGCTTCAAGCGTGTGCGGTAGGCCGCGCTCGGCGTTGGCAGGTGCTGCTGCCAGCCCCCCGAGGTAGCTCATCAAGTCGTCCAATGCTCCGGGCCTTGCCGCATACAACGTGCGCCGTCCGTCACGCTGCTGAGACACCAACCCAGCCTCTAGCAGCACCTTCAGGTGCTGCGATACAGCCGGCTGGCTCAGGCGTGATTCCTCGGCCAGCGCGGCGGTATGGGCAGGCACCCGCACCAGGCTTTCATAGAGGGCTCGCCGGCTGGGATCAGCAAGCGCTCGTAACGTTTCATCATAAGCCATTACTTATGTATCCTTGGACTTGGATTCCGTACAGCATTAAGAATAAGCATCGGCTTATGTGTCAACCCGCATGCAGGGCATTCAGCGATTATTTTCTATAGCACTATTGAATTTCTGGAGAGGGGTCGCTTACCTTGGCAGGACATTTTTAATTTGAGCGCGGACACTGCAGATGCCGATCAAGCCCACCACCGGCAAATTCACACAGCGCCGGTTGGAAATCCTCATGGCCGCCGCCTCGGTTTTTGCTGAAAAGGGCTTTCATGGGTGCCGCACCCAAGATATTGCCGACCGGCTTGAGCTCAAACAGGCCAGCTTGTATTACTACTTTCCCACCAAGGAAGCCGCATTGGATGCGGTGTGCCTTTACGCAGTTGAAACGGCCACTGCGCGCCTGCGGGAGATCAGCAAAACGCCAAGCGCCTCGCTGTCCGATAGGGTCTACGCAGTTATCCACGCTTACCTTCATGACCTGGATGCCCATCGGGACTGCATGATTGTGCTTGCAGAGCAACGCCGATACCTGAGTGCGGAACAGCAAGAGGCAGTGGGTGCCCAGTCTCGCCAGTATCGGACGCTGCTCCAGGAAATGCTCGAACAGGCAGGTGCTCAGGGCTTGTTAGACACCTCGATCGATTGCCCACTGGCTGTCCGCGCGCTGATCGACCTGTGTCATTGCGCAGCCATGAGGCTGCAGCGCAATGCCGGACAGGACGTGGCCCATATCATCGAACAATACACACGGCTGTTCTGCACAGGCATTGGTCGTTGATGTGAAGTCAGCCGCTTTTCCACCGTTTGAACGAAGGATCAACACAATGGAATTCGACGGAAAGCTCTACCAGATCGGGGTTGTCGTACGCGATCTGGAAGCCAGCATGGAACATTATCGAACCCTGTTCGGCCTCGGGCGTTTTCGCCGGCTCGATACTGATTACACCGGGCGTTACCGGGGTATCGAACAGCGGATTGCCAACCGCAATGCGTTCGCGCGCTGGGGCGATCTTTATCTGGAAATGGTAGAGCCTGGTAGCGGCCAGAGCAGCGCATCCGAATGGCTGGAGAGTCGGGGGGAAGGCATTTTCCATCTGGGTTATGCGACGTCCAATCTGGAGCAGCGGCCAGGGGGAGCGCAGGTCTGCTTCGAGACCATCGACAACCTCAACGCCCAAGGCCACCCCGCCATCATCCACCTCGACACAGTCAGCCAGCTGGGATATTTCGTCGAGCTGGCGGATATGCAGCTCGCTGATCGGCTGGCGCAATGGATCGATGGCGATGCGAATCTGACCGGGTAGGCATGGTGGGATTAGCGCATGGGGAACGACGGAGAAACAGCATGACTCGACTAAGCGGAAAGGTAGCATTGGTCACCGGCTCTACCCAAGGGTTGGGCGAAGGCATCGCCCAGCGTTTCGCGCAGGAAGGTGCAATGGTGATCGTCAACGGGCGCTCACGGGAGCGCGGAGACAAAGTCGCGCAGGCGTTACGCGAGCTCGGTGCGCAAGCGATTTTCCTGCAGGCCGATCTGAGCCATAAACACCAGGCCCAAGCGCTGGTCCGCGAAGCCGCTACGCACTTCGGGCGCCTCGACATTCTGGTTAATAATGCCCAAGTGGTTCCGCCTTTGGCCCATGCCTGCTCAGATGACAATGATGGGTTGCTCGATGTGGCGCTTCGCTCCGGGCTGTACGCCTCGCTCTGGACTGCGCAAGCCGCGCTGCCGTGGTTAATTCAGGCAGGTGCCGGTCGAGTCATTAACTTCGCATCCGTGAATGGCGCCTACGGCAGCCGTTACGGCTTGGCCTATAACGCAACCAAAGAAGCCATCCGAGGACTGACCCGCACGCTCGCCAATGAGTGGGGACAGCACAATATCACGGTAAATGCGGTGCTGCCCTCCGGCTGGAGCGCCGCATACCAAGCGTTTTATGGCGACGATATGCAAAAGCTCGAAGCCGTCGCGCGGCAGACACCCATGCGTCGGCACGGTCGGGCGCTAGAGGACATAGGTTCGGCAGTGCTAGGGCTTGCCAGTGAGGCTAGCCGTTTTATCACGGGGCAATCGCTTTTCATCGATGGCGGTCAGAATCTGCTCGGCCTACCTCAGTTGCATGCCCTGGAATCACCCGCCCAGAAGGTCGCGCCATGAACGCTTTGCAAGATAAAAAGGTGTTGGTACTGGGCGCCGACAGCATTGGCCGCGGCATCGCCATCCGCTTGGCGCGCGAGGGAGCTTCAATCGCTGTGCTGGACCCCATGCTCAGCGCAGCCACTGAGGTCGCCGAGGTCATTAGCGCCAAGGGCGGTTCTGCGCTGGCGTATGCCGCCGCCTTTGACGGCCAGATGGGCGCCACCTTGAAAATGGCTATCGCTGCGCTGAGCGGTGTGGATGTGCTGATCAATAACGTCTTGCCAATACCCACCATTGCTCCTCTGGAAGACCAGCCTCGCGCCGCATTCGACGAGGCATTTGCACGTGTGCAGGCAGCAATCTGCGCGATGCAGTGCGCGGTGCCAGCGATGCAATTGGCGGGCGCTGGGCGCATCATCAACGTTGGGCACCGCTATGGAGAGGGTATCAATGAAGGCCTGGCGGCTTACAACGCTGCGGCCTGGAGCCTTGTCGGGCTGACCCGCACCGCCGCTTTGGATTGGGGGCGATATCAGATAACCACCAATCTGCTGCTACCGTTGGCCGATTCCCCCGAAGTGCGACACTGCCATGCTTTACGCCCCAGGGTGATAGACCTCATGATCGGGCAACTGCCGCTGGGGCGCCTTGGTGATCCAGTCGAGGACGTGGGTGGTGCCGCGTTGTTCCTGGCTTCTGATGCCTGCTGCTTCGTCAATGGTGAAACACTGCACGGCGACGGAGGCCAGCACCTGGCAGGCCCGGTTTTGAACCCTGCGCGATTTGTATGAGTCCAGCCCTTGCCAGTCGTCCAAGGGTGCGCCTCACACCGTGCTTGCGGCATACTCCGGCAGCAGCTCTCCTGATCCAAGGACCACTCCATGTCGGGCTTTGCAGTAGTAGGCATCACAGGCGCATACCTTTCCAGCCTGGGCGTATTTCTCGATGCGTTCGAGCTCATCGGCCGACAAGTCGTGGAGCTTTATCGCACGCGCCAACCCATTACCATGCAGACCCGGGTGCATTTGCTCACAACCGATGGCCGCGCCGCAAAATTAGCCGGAGGCCGCACCCTGCCCTCCGACGGCGGACTGGACGCCGGCTTGCAATTCGATCTGATTCACTTGCCCGCTGTCATCCTGGACGAGCAGCTGTCTCTCCCTGATTGGCTTGCCAAACACACTACCCTGTGTGAATGGTTGATCCGCCAGCACGCCGGCGGCGCGCTGATTTCAGCGAGCGGCTCAGCAGTGTTCATTTTGGCTGAAGCAGGGCTCCTAAGCGGCGGTACGGCAACAATAGGACGTACTCTTCTGCCACTTTTCCGACGTCGTTACCCCAATATTCGCGTCGAGCATCGCAGCGCCGTGGTCGAGCATGGCCGGGTGATCACTGGTAGTGGGCTGGCGGCGGACATGCAGTTGATCACCCGACTGATCGAGCATGTTACAACGCCAGAACTGGCCCGTTGGTTGAGCGATGTGACCAGTTTGCATCAGTCGGCTGAAGACCATCTCGCTGACGACGCCCTCACCGCGAACGCCCAGTTGTGGTTGGAAGAAAGATTCGCCCAGGACGTACGCATTTCTGAGCTGGCCAAGGCCATGGCAGTCAGCCAACAGACAGTGTTGCGGCATTTTCAGCGGCATCTTGGCAGCACGCCACAAGAGTACGTTCGACAACTGCGAATCAAATCAGCACAGGGCTTGCTATTGCGTACCAGTCGCTCGATCGCGCAGATCGCCACCCTCTGCGGATACAGCGATGTGCAGACCTTCCGCAAGGTGTTCAAGGAGCATGCCGGTACCAGTCCGAGTCAGTACCGAGTACTCCACAAGAACGACGCGCGCCTTCAGGCGCCCTCAGCTAACCAGGAACCCACCGTCTACGGCCAATAGTTGGCCAGTGATGTAACGTGATGCAGGGCTGGCCAAGAACAAGGCTGCATTGGCAATATCCTGCACATCACCCATCCCTCCCAGTGGGATGCGCCCTTCCCCCATTATTGGCCCCTTGAGTTCAATGGCCGCCGATGCTGTGCGCGCCCCAGGCGTGGGGATCCCGCCTGGGAGCACGGCATTCACCCGGATTCCATCGGGGCCGAATTCGAGCGCCGTGGTGCGCGTCAGGCTATTTACCCCGGCCTTTGTGGCGTTGTAGGTGCCATTGTGATGCACCACAGCCTGCATGGACGAGACCGAAGAAATATTCACGATCGAGCCGCCTTTTCCCGCCTTCATATGGCGGATCGCTTCGCGCAGGCACAGGAATGTCCCACGCAGATTGACGGCCTGCAGGCTATCCCAGAATGCCGTATCGACCTCCAGAAATGGTTTTTTGGGAAAGATCGCCGCATTATTGACCAGCACGTCCAGGCCGCCGTGTTGCCCGATCACCTGCTCAAAGAGCGCGATCACCTCATGTTCATTTGAGACGTCGACGGCCACTGCATGCGCCTGCCCGCCCGCTTCGGTGATAGCGTCTGCGGTCAGTTGCGCTGCAGCTGCGTCCAGATCTGCCACGATCACACGTGCGCCAGCGAGGGCAAAGGTTTCGGCGATGCCGCGGCCGATGCCTGCACCGCCTCCCGTTACTACGGCAATACGATCATCGAGACGGAAAGCATTATTCTGCGTCATTGAAAATTCCTGCACAGTGGGTAGTAATGAGGGCAGGCCGCGATCGCGCCGGTTTGACAGCGGCCTGCGTCGTCGTTCAGTATTTCTAACGACGTTCCAAATAACATATCTGTGTCACACACATTTCACAACGGTGTCGGTGCCATGGATTGACCGGCCCCAGCCAAGAGGCGGCGAGAGAACAAGAATGCCTACGATCACCTTTATTCAGCACGATGGCAGCGAACAGCACGTTGAAGCCGAGGTCGGCCAGTCCCTGATGCAAGTTGCCTTGAACAATCGGGTACCCGGAATTCTCGGCGATTGCGGGGGCAACTGCAGTTGTGCAACCTGCCATGGTTATATCGACAAAGCAGACTGGGCTGCACAAATCCCTGAAGCTCAGGGGTATGAGCGCGACATGCTCAGCTGTGCCTCGGAAGTCACCGAGAACAGCCGCCTCACTTGCCAGGTCATTGTCAGCCCCGCTCTGGATGGTCTGGTCGTGCGGCTGCCAGCATCACAGTACTGAGCGAGCGTTTTCAGCCCTCTCCCACGACTGCCAGCAGACTGCGTGCCCTGACAAGCACCGGCAGGTCGACCATGGCGCCATCGACTGAAACTGCCGCACCCGCAGATCGGCTGCTGGCTTCCACTACGCGACGTGCCCAGGCCAGCTCCTCACTCGAGGGCGTAAATGCCAGGTTCACTATGGGCACTTGGCGCGGGTGGATACAGAGCTTGCCAGCAAAGCCCAGTGCTCGACTGCGCTTGGCCTCGGCAGCAATCACCTGGCTGTCATCGAGTATGACTGACACGCCGTCAATCGGCGCTTGCAGGCCAGCCACACGGGATGCAAGGACGATCTGCGAGCGCGAATACAGCAGGGCTTCGTCTGTGTGCGCACACCCGACGTCAGCCTGAAAATCAATCGAGCCGAACGCTAGCCGTTCTACGTTCACCCCCCTGGCAACGTCCATCACCTGCCAAACACCCAGCGCGCTTTCAATCAGCGGTACGATGGGGGCGGTGGTAACCGCGGCCAATGCGCGCAAAGGCTCGATAGATTCCGCCTTGGGTAGCATGACGGCCTTCACGGGCAGGCGGCGGATCAACTCCAGGTCTTCGGCAAACGCATCTGAGCCTTGGCTATTGATGCGGACCATGACCTGCGCGCCCTCCTCGACCGCCCTTGCAATGTGCTCCCGCGCAGCCCCTTTGTTACCTGGGGCCACCGCATCCTCAAGGTCAAGAATGACCCTGTCGGCACCGGCCGCCAGGGCTTTGGCAAACCGCTCTGGGCGGTCTCCAGGTACGAAAAGACAAGAACGCATATTCACCTCGTGCCCATTAACGTCATGACGATGACCAGCGCCCACAGCAGCACCCAAATCAGGTCGGTGCACAGCGGTTTGCGCCGCTGCATCAGTCGAGTTCTGCTCGGGCGTCCATGCACAGGAAGCCCTGCTCATCTTCCGCCCACAAATGCACCCTGTTAGCCTCAACGCGAGCGCATAGGCGCAGCGGCCGCTGGTCGAACGCGGGGCGCATTGCGCGGAAGGAAAATGCGGTGACGTGTGCCAGCGGTAACTGTTCGCGCAGCAGGTTCATGAGTAGCGTGGCGATCAATGGGCCATGCACTACCAGCCCGGGGTAGCCTTCTTCTTCAGTGGCATACGGGCGGTCGTAATGGATGCGGTGGCCATTGAAGGTCAAGGCCGAATAACGGAACAGCAGAACCGGGTCCGGCACGATCTCTTTTATCCACTGTGCACCTGTCGGTGCGGACTGAGGCGTTGGGGGCGGATCATCCGGGCCAGGTGCATCGCGATAGACGATATCTTGCTCTTCGCGCACGCGAACTTCGCCATCCACTGACAGCTCGTGCAACAGCTTGACGAACACCAGTTCTCCGCTGCGGCCAGCTTTGTGCGTTACGTCAGTGATCGTGGTAATACGCTCTACCTCAGAGCCTACCGGCAACGGGCCACTGAAACTGAGCCGCCCCCCTGCCCACATTCGCCTCGGCAGGCTAACCGGGGGCAGGAAACCACCCCGCTGTGGATGGCCGTCGGCGCCAACATTCGATTGCCGCGCCAAGGGCAGGAAATAGAGCCAATGCCACAGCGGCGGCACTTGAGCATCGCTACCATAGGCGTGCTCTTCATGATCCAGTACGGCTGCGAGTGCGCCAAGAGGAACCGACGTCAACAGGTCGCGCTGGGTTTGCTGGCGACCGATCCATTGAGTAAGTAGCTTTTCATCGATAGGCACGCTAGCCAATCCTCTGTTATTGGGCCTTGTGGTCTGCCAGGACGCCTGTTTCAGGCGCCCCGGCAAGAAATCGATCACGGCCATGCAGCAGCGCTTCACTGGACATGAGTTGGTCGTACAAGCGCCGAGCGCAAGCGAGCCCCGTATCAAAGTCTGGGCTATCGACGGCCGCCTGCACGGCTTGCAGTAACGCGTGTGAGGCGGCATCAGTCCTGCCTTGCAATAACTGCCTCGCCTCTATCAGATCCTGCTGCAGGTCATTCCCTGGGATGGGCAGGGTACGCACCAGCCTTCTTTTCAGATCGGCGTAGCACAATGGCGAAGCCGCCATCTCGGCTGCCCAGGCACAGGCGTTTGAGACCCCTTGCCCCGAATCGACAACGCGATCAAACAATGCTGTCTGATAAAACGCAGATACCTTTTCTCGCTGCCCCTGGATCATCAACCGCACAGCGGGGACAAGCCCCAAAAGGCGCGGCAGGCGCTGTGTGGCCGACAATGGCAGCGTACCCAGAGCGACTTCTGGCAGCCCGATCCATGCATCTGTTTCGGCAACGCGGTAATGGCTCGCCAGTACGGTCTCAAGGCCGCCGCCCAAGGCAAAACCTTGCACAACCGCGATTACAGGCTTGCGCGAGCGTTCGATGGCTATGTGGATGTGGCTCGAAAGCCCGGGTAGCGCACCGGCCTCAGCCGTACCAAATTCCCGAATATCGCCCCCTGCACTAAAACCTCGCCCGCTACCGGTGATGACCACCGCCTTCACTTGCCGATCCGCGCCGGTCCATTGCAGCGCATCGTGTAGCTCACGGCGCATACCCAGGTTGAACGCGTTGACTGGAGGCCCGTCCAGTGTCAGGAGTGCGACCGGACCCAGGCATTCTCTATGCACCTTGGACTGTGGCATAACGCAACCCCCACTTATTCATGATTACGAACGACGTTCAGCATATTACCTTTCTTTGAAACATGGCAAGCGCACAGAGCGCCTCCGTTGAGGTGCCTCACTCCAATTGAAACGACCGTATGAAATTAGCACACACAATCACTCGGGAGGACTTGCACTGCTCCCGGGTTGCTCATATAAATGGTGTGCGTGTATGTGAACATGATTCAAGAAAAGCCGTTTGCGTGCCGACAAGGATGCAGCCGCGGGACCGGGAGTCAGAGCGCTTGTCATGAGCCAGCTGCCTCATGGGTTAAAAGCAGAGCTCCTGGTATTGCACAGATTTACGAGCGCAGCTCCTCTACGCCACTGCGCTTCGAATGAAAACAAAAACAACAATTCAGAGGGCACTTCAGATGGACAAAAGGAAAATGCTAGTTACTCGCCCCCTCACCGCAGCGCCGATGATGCTTGCTGGGCTTTGCCTGGCCATGGGGGCCAGCGATGAAGCGTTCGCCTTGCGCATCGATAGCGGTAACCCCGACCTCAATATGAGCCTGGACACGACGGTGCGCTACAACCAGGGCTGGCGCGTCGATGGTCGCGATAATAATCTGGCAAACAACCCCAGCTTTGACGAGGGCAATCGCCTGGCCGACAAAGGGGATGTGTTTCTGTCGCGCCTCGATCTGTTCAGCGAATTCGACCTCAACTGGCAGGACAAGTACGGTCTGCGGGTGAGCGGCGCGGCCTGGTACGACCACAATTTCCCGGACAAGAGCGAAAGCGCCCCAGGCCTCGAAGGCGTGGCCAACTACCGCAACAACCGCTACTCGAGTGTTGTCGATCGCTACTACGCTGGCCCATCGGCTGAGTTTCGTGACTACTTCGTGTGGGGCAACTTCAATATCGGGTCTACCGAGCTCAATGCCAAGGTGGGCAGCTTCGCCTGGTTACCAGGCGAGTTCCTGTTTGGCAACGGCAGCAGTGTGTCTTACTCCATGTCACCAAACGATGGGCTGCTGAGCGACCTTAGCCCAGGCGCTTCGGCCAAGGAAACGTCACTGCCCATTGGCCAGTTTGCAACCACCTGGCAACTGGTTCCGGAACTCTCTCTGATGTTCCAGTACACCTACGATTTCGAGCCATCGCGGGTATCGGAAGGCGGCACTTACTATGCCGTGTCCGATGGTGCTTTGCTTGGGCCGGATTTCCTGGCGCCAGGTGTAGCGCGTCGCGATGCGAAAGAAGGCGACAATGGTGATATCGCGGTCGGCCTGCGCTGGTCACCGAGCTGGGGCATGGATAGCAGCTTCGGCCTGTGGTATCGGAAATTCGACGACAAGTATGCCAGCTGGGCCAACCAAGTCATCGTGAACTCCCCTACCGCGCCCTATGCCCGGGCTGTGTACGCCAAGGATATCGAGTTGTACGGTCTGACCTGGAACGGCGTTTATAAGTCCGTCAGTATCGGTGCCGAAGTCAACTACCGGACCAATATGCCACTCAACACCACCGGGCAGACCTTTGTCGCAATCGGCCAGCCGGAACCTTCGAACCTGGACGGCGCTCGCGGTGATACCGTGCATGCCTTGCTCAGCGGCGTGTTCACCATCAACAAAAACGCATTCTTCGACAGCGGCGCAGTCGCTGCTCAGTTTGACTACATGCATCTGGTCAAAGTGACCGATAACAAGTCATTCTTCAACGCCAGCGACAGCGAGGGTGGGTCGGTTGCAGGGCGCTGCGAAGATAACGAGCTGCTGCGTGGCTGTTCGACGCGCAATGCTGCGGCTGCAAGTGTTTCGTTCACACCGGTTTGGCAACAGGTAATGCCTAGCCTGGATGTATCTTTCCCAATTTTCGCCACCTACGGCTTGTACGGTAACCCGGCTGCCCAGAACGCAGGTATCCCACCGGAGGATTCCTATCTGGTCAAGTTGGGCCCGCGCCTGGAGTATTTCGCTGGCTCCATGAAGCACCAGTTTGATCTTGCCTATACCGCACGTCATGGCCGTACCGGCAATATTGGAGGCGCCAACGCATACTCCGGGTTGGGCTTCCTGCATGACCGTGACACGCTGATCCTTACTTACCAGACCGCATTCTGATCGGGAGTTCCAGCATGAAATTAACGACCCCAACGCTGGCTTTAGCCATCCTTTCAGCCAGTGCCGCTCATGCAGCCGTTTCGCCGCAGGAAGCCGCCGAGCTGGGTAAGTCGCTCACCCCGTGGGGGGCCGAGATCGCAGGCAACAAGGACGGCACCATTCCTGCCTACACTGGCGGCCTCCCCACTACAAGCAGACCAGCAGGTTTTCAGCCTGATAGCGGGCATTGGGTCAATCCATTCGCCAATGAAAAACCGCTGTACGTGATCACCGCGAAAAACGTCGATCAGTATGCCGACAAGCTGTCCGAAAGCACCAAAGCGCTGATCAAGCGCTTCCCGGATACCTACAAAGTGCCGGTTTACCCGACGCACCGGACCGCGAACTACCCAGACTGGATCAATCAGAACAGTATTGCCAATGCCACCCGCTGTAAGACCATCGAGGACGGCTTGGCCGTCGAGGGCTGCTTTGGTGGTGTTCCATTCCCCATCCCCAAAACAGGTCATGAGGTCGTCTGGAATGCTCAACTGCAATATAAAGGTGAATCCAACATTACCAAGGGTGAGGGTTGGTACGTCGATTCCAAGGGTAGCCGCGTACTGACAGGGGGCATCAACAACCGGGGCGACGCGCAGTACTACAACAAGGAGCTGGATGTCGACAAGTTCGCGTCTATCGGCACCTATCTGACCCAGCTGAACATCTACACGGCCCCCTCTCGAAACGTGGGTGAGGGCAACTTGCAGCGCTTCTACCTCAACCCGGTAGCGACGCCAAACCCAACGTGGGCTTACTCCCCAGGCCAACGTCGGGTGCGGCGCTCGCCGGACGCCGAGTATGACTTCCCGGTCTCCACATCGGGCGGCGCCATGCTCTACGACGAAATCTACGGCTTCTCGGGCAAGCAAGACCGGTACGATTTCAAGTATGTGGGCAAGAAAGAGATGATCATTCCCTATAACAACTACGACTGGGCGTCGACCTCGCCCGATGACCTTCTCCAGCCGAATCACCCAAACCCTGAGGCCACCCGCTGGGAACTGCACCGGGTACACGTGGTCGAGTTGACCCTGAAACCAGGCATGCGGCACGTCCAGCCCAAGCGTACCCTCTACTACGATGAGGACATCCTCGGCGCTGGCATGACGGATGCGTGGGATGCTTCAGGCAAATTGGCCAAGGGCGTCTACATGCCGGCTTATCAAATGTATGACAAACAGATCCCGCACACGTCGTCCACCTGGTTGTTCGACTTCGCCACTGGGGTTTACTACCACTCCAGCATCACCGGCGGGGCTCGCGGCGGCATCTTCCCGCAAGCCAAGATGCAACCTGTCCAGTTCTTCACGCCTGAATCGCTGGCCCGTCAATCGCAGCGTTGATGGATACGACAGCAGCAGGCTCGCCTGCTGCTGTCGTTCCGCTTTCATAGCGATGACCGGTGTTCCACGTTGCACCGGTGTTCTACAAGACTGGGAGAAGAATAATGAAAGCACTACTCAAGGTGCTGGCGTTGAGCGGAGGAATGTGTGCCTGCATAGCCCCCGCCCTAGCCTTCACCGACCCGCTCGATCAGCCCGCGATGATGTCGGACAGAGCTGTTCGCTCGGCGCTTTACGGGCTCGCGGGTAATGGTGGCAAGCAGTTGGTAGCAGTAGGCCCACGGGGCCATGTACTGCGCTCAATGGATGCCGGCGAGCACTTTACCCAAAGCAAAGTACCTCTAAGCAGCGACTTGACTGCGGTCTATTTTCCCACCGTTTCGCAGGGCTGGGCGGTGGGCCATGACGGCGTCGTCTTGCACAGCGAAGACGGCGGAAAAAGCTGGACACACCAATTGGATGGGCGGCAGATCGGCGAGCTCTCGACTCAATATTACGCGAGGGTGACTGGCAGCAGTGAAGCCCTGGATCGGGCCAAAGAGAACGCACAGACACTGCAGCAGAGCGGGCCCGTACGGCCACTGATGGATGTGTACTTCGATGACGAGAAAAACGGTTGGGCTATAGGCGCGTACAACCTGATTTTGCACACCAACGATGGCGGCAAACACTGGCAGCCATGGATGGACCGTACTGAGAACCCCGATGAATACTCGCTGCATGCCATCAAAAAGGTAGGCGACCACGTCTACATCGTTGGTGAATTGGGGCTACTCATGCGACTGGATCGGGACCAGCAGCGTTTCGTCAAGCTTGAGAGCCCTTACCCTGGCTCGTTCTTTGGCCTGACAGGCCGAGAGGGCTTGCTGGTGGTCTTCGGCCTACGCGGCAATGCATTCATCAGCCGTGACGACGGGAACTCCTGGATCAAATTGGATACCGGTAGCAGTGACGCGATCAACGCGGGCACCCAGCTGGCTGATGGCAGGTTCGTGCTGGCCACCGCTGGTGGAACCTTGTTGGTCAGCAGTGCAGACGGCAGTCGCATTGCCAGCAAATTATCGGCTGGTCGCATGCCTGTCTATGGGGTGACCCCTGCCAGTTCCGGACTCGTGGCAATCGGCCCTGATGGGGTACGGCTCGTCGCGCAACCCTGAACAACAATGAGTCGTGCGTCCTCTGGACAGCGCGAGCACCTGCTTCCCCATCGGAGAAACCGCGATGGCTATAAAGATGGACCAGGCCACGGACAAATATCCCGTGATCACGCATCGTCGAGATTTCGATGAGAAGACCGGTAACCGCGTCGAGCGACTTATTTTCAATTACCGCGCGGTGATCATACTGATCATTGCATTGGTATCTTTGATTCTGGGCTGGCAAGCAACACGCCTGGTCGTGAACGCCAATTTCGACCGGATGATCCCCACCTCACACCCCTACATTCAAAACTTCATCGACAACCGCAACGAACTGAGTGGTTTGGGCAACAGCCTGCGTATCGTGGTCGAAAATACCGACGGCGATATCTTCGACCCGGCCTATCTCCAGACCTTGCGGGAGGTCAACGATGAGGTGTTCCTGACGCCCGGCCTTGATCGGCCTTGGATGAAATCGCTATGGACCCCGATCCTGCGTTGGAACCAGGTAACCGAAGATGGCATGCGCGGCGGCCCGGTCATGCCCGACCATTTCGATGGCTCTGCGGAAAAGCTCGCTGAGTTACGCGAGAACCTGAATCGCTCTGGGGCTCCAGGACGGATAGTGGCGAATGATTACAAGTCTTCGATGATCACCGTGCCAGTACTGGACCGCTACGCCGACACTGGGTTGCCCATTGACTACAAAGCGTTGTCTCAAGCCCTTGAAGAGAACGTGCGCAGCAAGGAACGTGACGGTATCAAAATTCACATCGTTGGCTTCTCGAAGCTGGTGGGTGATCTGATCCAGGGCTTGGACAAAGTCCTGATGTTTTTCGGCATCTCTGCATTGATCGCCACCGTGTTCGTATATGGCTACACGCGTTGTCTGCGCAGTACCCTTATGCTGGTCGCCGTTTCAATATTGGGCGTGGTCTGGCTGTTGGGGCTCATGCATCTGACAGGTTACGAACTGGATCCTTATACGATACTGGTGCCCTTCCTCATTTTTGCCATCGGGTTGTCCCACGGTGCGCAGAAAATGAACGGCATCATGCAGGACATCGGGCGTGGGACTCACAAGTATGTGGCGGCGCGCTACACCTTCCGACGTTTGTTCATGGCGGGACTCACAGCTCTGTTGGCCAACGTTGTTGGTTTCGCGGTGCTGATGATTGTCGATATCCCGGTGATCAGGGATCTCGCGCTGACCACCAGCATCGGCGTCTCGGTACTGATTTTCACCAAGCTGATACTGATCCCTATCCTTCTTTCCTACACGGGTGTGGGCCAGCACGCTGCCGAGCGCTCGTTGCGCGAGCAGAGCGGCGATCACAGCCAACCCACCCGGATCTGGGCCTTCTTTGCAGCCTTTACCCAACGTAAGTGGGCATGGGGCGCGGTCATCGTCGCTGCCCTGCTTAGCACCGCCGCATTGTTCGTTCGCCACGACCTGCAAATCGGCGACCTGAGTGCTGGCGCCCCCGAACTGTGGCCAGAATCGCGTTACAACCGGGATGTCGCGTTCGTCACGGCGAACTACGGGTTGTCCAACGACCAGTTTGCGATCCTGGTGAAGACCCAACCTAACGTCTGTGACCATTTCAGCAACTTGCTCGAAGCAGATCGGCTGGGCTGGGAACTGAGCCATGTCCCGGGTGTGCAAGCCACTGAGTCCTTTGCCACGCTCACCAAGCGTGGCGTCGCGGGCACCTATGAAGGCTACTTCAAATGGAACAGCATCATCCGCGAGCCGCGGTCGCTGGGCTACGCGGCCTCGCAAGTGCTGGTCAACAATCCGGACGTGCTCAACCCTAAATGCTCGGTGTTCCCGGTCATGGCGTATCTGAGCGATCACAAGGCAAGTACCCTCAGCCGCGTGCTGGAACGCGCCGAAGCATTTGCCAAAGAGCACAACAGCGCCGAAGTGCAATTCCTGCCAGCTGCCGGGAGTGCGGGAATCGAGGCGGTGACCAACATTGTGGTGAAAGAGTCGTTCTACAAAATGCATGGGCTGCTCTATGTGGGTGTGATCCTGCTGTGCCTTATCACGTTCCGCAGCTGGCGTGCCGTGTTGGTCGCATTGATTCCTTTGTTGATCACCACGGTACTGTGCGAAGCACTCATGGTCTGGCTTGGTATTGGGGTCAAGGTAGCGACCCTTCCGGTGATCGCACTGGGGGTTGGCGTTGGGGTCGACTATGCGCTGTACCTGTTGTCGGTGCAGCTGCTGTTGCAGCGCCGTGGTGTCACCTTGTTCCAGGCTTACACCGCTTCCTTGCAGTTCACTGGGCGGGTCGTCGCGTTGGTCGGCATGACCATGGCCGCGGGCGTGATCACCTGGGCATGGTCACCGATCAAGTTCCAGGCGGACATGGGCATTCTCCTGGCGTTCATGTTCCTCTGGAACATGCTGGGCGCTCTGATTCTGATTCCGGCACTTTCGTACTTCCTGCTGCAAAGCCGTGAACAGCGTCAACAAGCACAGGCGGCCAGCCTGGAGGCGCCAGAAATTCGCTCAGAAGCGGCAGCCGAGCCAAGTCACAAAAAGGCCGCAACGGCCAGAACTGCTTAGGTATCCGCGTTACAGCAGCCTGCCCGCCCGGGCAGGCTGCTCCAGTCAAGACCTCTCTCGACACCCCTGGCCGCACTCACCTGCAACCGGTCCTGCACCCGTGCGACCGCACGTTGGATGTGCCCGCCCCTTACAACAACAAGAACCGATACCCAAACGGGAAAGGAAGCCGACATGCAATTCTTGCTGACCCCAGCGATCGTGTTAATGAACCGTTTGAGCTTCACCCTGAAGTCCAGCTTGATCTGCGCACTGCTGCTGCTGCCATTGCTGGCAGCCGAGTATTACCTGACCCGCGATATCTACGGGCAAATCACTACAACCCGTGTTGAACTGGATAGCCTGGGCACACTACGCACGGCATTGGATGTCAGTCGTGATCTTCAAACACTCGTCGATCTGTCTGAGTTGCTGCTGGTACATGGCACTACAGGCCGCGCCGCCGAGGCGATCAGGCAGGTTGAGGCCCTTGAAGCTGAGGCCCTACAACGTCTGGACGGCATACCCTGGGGCGAGGAAAGTGTTCTTGGCAAGAAGCGCGACGCACTCGTCGCAGGCCTGCGCGCTGCCAATCAAGAGGCACGCTGGTCAACCAAACTGGAAATCCGCCGCAAGCAATTGGCACATGCGTTGAACTTGAACAAGGCAATTGTTTCCGAAGCCGGTCTCTCACAAGATCGAAGCCGTGTGAACCGGCAATTGGTCGACCTGGTGACCAGCAGTACGCCGCGGGTCGTCGCAGCGCTGGGCACGACCCGTGGGCTCGGAGCCTTGGTTATGCTCGACCAGCAACTCGGATCAGCCAACGCCATACGGCTGGAACAAAACCTTATGACCCTGGGCGGCCTGGAAGACGAGTACCGCCAGACGCTTGCGGATCTGCACGATCCAGCGCTGGACCAACCAGGCGCGCAAAGCTTGCAAACGCTGGCTCAACAGCAGCGCCTGCTGGCCAATGAATTGCTGGTAGGCGATGAGCTCAAGGGTACGTGGCAGACTTTTTTCGTCCAGGTCAGTGAGGAGATGGCTAAAACCTACCAGCTGAACAGCGCAGTGATCGATCGAATTGGCGAAAACCTGCAACGCCGGGTCGACCGCCAGGTCGCCAATTTGCTGACCTTCGTAGCCCTGCAGGTGTTACTGCTATTGACGATCGCCTACCTGTTCGGGGGCTACTACCTATCCATTCGTTCATCACTGCGAGGGTTGGGTAAGCTGCTCGAGCAGGTCGCCAATGGCGATATGACGGCCGCCTACGTCCCGCCAAGCCGGGACGAGCTGGGTGAGCTCGGCCGCACGCTTGCTCGCGCCCTTGCCCGCATACGAGAGCTGATCGTTGGTGTCAGCGCCACCGCCGCACAGGTGGCACACAGCACCGCGCAGGTCGAAGTGCACTCTATTCAAGGCTTTCAGGCCATTTCGAATCAGCGTGACCAGATCGGCGTGCTGGCAACGGCCATGAGCCAGATGTCGTCGACCGCAGATTCAGTGGCGGGGAATGCAGCACTGGCCGTGGACAGCGCCCGGCAGGTCAATCAGCAGACCATCACCGGCCAGGCCCTGGTGGGCACGCAGGTAGGCGCGATCGCAGACCTTGGCGGGGAAATGGAAAGGTCGGTCACGGCCATCAACCAGCTTGCCCAAAACAGCCATGAGATAGGTCGCATCGTCGATGTCATCAACGGCATCGCACAACAGACCAACTTGCTCGCCTTGAATGCCGCCATCGAAGCGGCAAGAGCCGGCGAGCAAGGCAGGGGCTTTGCCGTGGTGGCCGACGAGGTTCGTACCCTGGCCAAGCGTACCCAGCAGTCCACTCGCGAAATCGAGGACATGATCGAAGCACTTGGGCAAGGGGTCAGCATCGCTGTCAGCACCATGAGCGCCAGCCATGAGAAGGCGAACCTGTGCAGGACTCAGTCGCAACGGGTGGAAAGCGCCTTTGGCAACATCCTGGCCTGCGCTGGCCGCATCCTTGAACAAAGCCTGCAAATCGCCGCTGCAGCCCAGCAGCAGCATGCGGTTGCCATGGAGATGGATTGCACTATCGTGGAAATCAACCGTGCCGGGGAGTGCACAGCCGCCGGTGCTGGTCACTCCGAGGAGGCGTCCCGACAACTGTCGATGTTGGTTTCACAGCTAAAGGTTGCCGTAGGCCGTTTCAGCGTGTAGGACGCTGAACACTGAAGGGGCGATCATGGCCGTGGCCGCCCCTTCTCATTGCGGGTTACAACAGTCCTGTCTCAGCAGCGGTTTGAGCCCCGCCGTCCATGCCACGCTCGCGCAGCACCTCAACCGCTACGGCCAACGCGCTGGAAACCGCCGGAAACCCAACATAGGGGACGGTTTGAATGATCACTTCTTGAATGTCATCGGCTGTCAGGCCGTTGGTGATGCCGAAGCGCAAATGATTGCGCAACTCCTCGGTCTGACGCAGAGCGATCAACGTGCTGATCACGACAACGCTACGCGTCTTCAGATCCAGCCCGGGGCGTGACCATACGGCGCCGAATGCGTGTTCCACGGCCATGCGTCCGACGTCAGCGGCGAAACGCCCTGAGTTGACGTTGGCCTCCATTGTTTTGGCAAATTCCGGGCCCATCATGCGGACCATCAGGTCGTAACCGGCTTTCCAGTTTTCATTGTCAGACATTGTCAAAGCTCCTGGTCGAATGCGAAGGCCGGCAGAAGATGCCGGCCCGGTTTGGCTGTCATTTCGAGGGCACCACGCTCGCGTCAGGTGAGCCCCGTGCAGCGATCGCGGCTGCGGATATCTGTTCACCCGTCGGGTACCGCCCCATACCGAGGTAACTGAGCGCCGCCAACACGAAACAGCCGGCTGCCACCATCAATGCCACGTTATAGTTGCCGAAGTAATCGTACGAAAGCCCAATCAGGGAGCCTTGCACAGCGATCATCACGGCGATGCAGAAAACACTGATGCCGTAAATCGAGGCGTAGGAGCGCATGCCAAAATATCGCGCGATCATGAACGCCACGACGTCGATCTCGGCTCCCTGGCCCAGGCCGAGCAACACCAACGCGATAACCGCCATCCAGGGTTCGAGCGATTCCGGTAGCAACAACAGGCAGCCTATCGCGGGGCCCAGGGTGAATAGGCAAGCCACCAGCGGTGCCCAGATCCGGTCGACCAGCGTCCCGGTCACAAAGGCGCCGATGAGCGCCGATACGCCGACCACCCCGATCAGTGCAGCGGCGCTAGCGGCCTCCAGCCCCTTCCCTACCAGTAACGGCTGGAACTGCGAGAGCAAGGCAACGATAGGGGCATAGTTCAATGCCGAGGCCAGGCACACCAGGATCACTTTGTGGTTCTTCAAAAGCCCCCATAGTGAAACCTCAGCTTTGCTACCCACAGGGGTGCAAGTGGGAGCTACGCTCGCGCCTCTTATCCATAACCAGGCCGTAGGTAAAGCGGTGAGCAAAATCAGTCCACCGAGGGCGACGAAGCCGGTGCGCCAACCATAGGTGGCGATAATGGCGAACACCGCCGGTGGTAACAAAGCGCCCGATAACGCCAGACCTGATCGAGTGATGGCCAGCGCCAGTCCCCGTGAGCGCTCGAAAGCGCCGGTGACCACCCGGGTGAAGGTCAAACCCGTGGTCGCTGCACCGCATACGCTGAGCAGCCCGTACAACAAGTAATAGAGCGGTAGCGGTCCGTGCATCAAAGCCAGTGAAAAATAGGCGCAGGCGGTCAGTATTACCCCCGCAAGCAACACCGGACGCACACCGACACGGTCCACCAGCCTGCCAAGCACCGGAGCGATAAGTGCGGCTGCGAGACTGGCGTTGTGCGCCAGTGCGATGTCTCCCCTGCTCCAGCCAAACGCTGCCTGCAGCGGCGCAACGAACAGGCTGGACACCGAAGGCCACACCGAAAGGCACACACCCGTGCCTAGCAATGCCGCCAGCCCTAAGCGCCAGTGCTCGCGCCATTCACGCATGGCTATACGCCATTGATCGTTGTCTTGGGCAGTCATGCTGCACCCTCTTGTTATTGGAATGAGGCGATGCACGTCAGGTGATCGCAGCGGGATGTGTCAGTTAAGTGCCGACAGCGCTTCATTGGAAAACGCATCGAAATCAAGGCCCAGGCGTGCCTTGCGTGCCCAGTGTGGGTCCTGCAGCAATGAGCGACCAACACCCACCAGGTCGAACTCACCGCGATCAAATCGCTTCATCAACGCAGGCAAGTTGTCACTGGCCTGCGCCCCGCCTTTCTTGTTGCTGTCATACATACCGTTGTTCAGGCCAACCCCACCCACTGTCATGGACAAGCAACCGGTCAGCTTCTTAGCCCAGCCGGCGAGGTTCAAAAGGCCATCTTCACCGCCTTGATCGGGGAATTCTGCGCGGTCGAAGAAGCGCACACTGGCGTCGAAGACGCTAACGCCCGCCTCGGCGATCGGTGTCAGCATCTGTTCCAATTCTGAGGGGTTGTAGGCCAGCTTGGCCTTGAAATCCTGCTGCTTCCACTGCGAGAACCGAAACACGATCGGCATTTCCGGGCCCACAGCGCTGCGTATGGCACGCACCACCTCAGCGGCAAAGCGGCTGCGTTCGCGATGGTTGCCACCCCAGCTATCGCGCCGCTGGTTGGTGATCGACCAGAAGAAGTTATCGATCAGGTAGCCATGACCACCATGTATGGCGATACCATCGAAACCGCAGTCACGGGCGTGGGCAGCACTGCGTGCGTAGGCCTGGATGACGTCGGCGATATCCCGTTCAGTCATGGGCTCGGTAGGCACCAGTTGGCTCTGTACATAGCTATCCGGGGATGAGGTCAGCCCTCCCTGCGGTCCCCAGATGCCCGATGGCCGCATGGAGGCGACCTCTGGGTGTGGGCCTGTGCCCTGACGGCGCATGACCCCCTGGTGCCAGAGTTGCGGGAAGACCACACCACCGACCTCATGGACCTGTTGTACCACTCGGCGCCAGGCGGCTAGCGCGCTTTCACCGTACAAGTGAGGCAAATCCGATTCGCCGATCCCGGCCTCACCCAAAGCTGCGGGGTGATCGATCCCGACGGCCTCGGTGATGATCAACCCGGTCTCACCTTCAGCACGTCGCCGGTAATATCCGGCTACCCTCTCGCCAGGTACACCCCCAGGGCTGAAGTTACGGGTCATCGGCGACATGACGATGCGATTTTTCAGCTGAAGCGAGCCGATGCGCAGGGGGTCGAACAGTGGAGCCAGTAGCGAGTCCATGGAGTAACACCTCAAATAGCGTGACAGATCATCGGCGAGGCGCATTGCTGCCAGAGCCGGACCAGAAACCTTCCCAGGTGGGAAAACTCGAGGGCAGGCGCGGTTGGTGGCGCTCGGTCGTGTATTTGCCCGGCCAGTTCTGCCACTGGGGATTGCCAGGGCGTTGCAACCAGTCGGTGGAGTACCAGTGGCGCTCATCGCGTCGAACGAAAAACCATTGCCCATCCCGGCGCTGGTAGTGGTCGAAATAACAGATGGCCATGACCACCCAGTGCTCGCCGTCCTCATGCTCCGCCCGGCAATACACGGTGCCGGTGGCATGGTCCGCATCCTGAAAATCAATGGTCTGCCCGCAGATCTGGTGAACGCAGCGATGGAACGCCTTGAGAATCGGCTCGGAGCCGTAGAACGCGGCGAGCGCCTCACGCCCCTTGCCCCAGCGGCCGCAATCGACATCGTCCACGAACAGGCCAACCAGGCCGTCAAGATCGCGGGAGTCTACGGCCAAGGCATAGCGTGCAGGTAACTGGCCTATGGCTAGGTGCGCTTCCACCCGCTCCAGACGCTGCAGCAATGGATCCTGACTCATGCCGACCATGCAGCACCGGTCACGATGGCAACTTTGCCTGTCAGTCGATTCATCTTCGTTCTCCGTTTCAAACCGCGGTATAAAGCCCGCCATCGACCTGGATGATCTGGCCCGTGATGTACCCCATGCCTTCGCCACACAGCCCAACCACCGCCCTGCCGATATCGTCACGTTCATGGCCCATGCGACCGAGGGGAAAGTTGGCGATGTACGCATCGCGCAGTGTTGGGTTGCTGTCGAAGAACGCTGCCGATGCCGCCGTAAGCGCTGAAGGCGAGATAGCATTGACTGTGATGCCCTGCGGCCCCCACTCGCGTGCCAGGGCCTTGGTCAAGCCACGAATACCCCCCTTGATCGCTGCGTAGGCAGGGTTCAGGGCGGCGCCGTGGAGGCCGAATGTCGAACACAGCAGAATCATGCGGCCGGCGCCGCTGGCGCTTAACGCTTCATGGGCCGTAAGCGCGCAATGATGTGCCCCCACAAGGTCAACAGCGACCTGGGCGTCCCAATCGTCGTCTGCAAAGTCCTGCAGTTGCTTAGGATGGCCGGAGGCGCCGTGGGTGGCATTGTGGACGAGAATATCGAGCCCAGCGAAACGCTCCAAGGCGGCATTGACCGCACGTTGCATGTCCAGCAGGCACGTGACGTCTGCCTCAATCGCCAGCGCTTGCCCCCCTTCGGCGCGTATCAGCTGCGCGGTCTCCTCGCCGGTAGTACCCCGCCGCGCTGCCACGACTACCTGCGCACCCGCAGCGGCCAGCTCCAGAGCGATACCCCGCCCGATACCGCCGCCCGCTCCGGTGACCAGGGCAGTTTGCCCCGCGAGGCTGTTGCTCGGCATTGTCTTTTTCATGGGACCATCCATACGCCACCGTCCACGGGGATCGATGCACCGGTCACGGCACGAGCGCCGACCAGCATCGCGATTGTTTGCACGACCCCCGTCTCGATCCCCGGGACGAACCCGAGCGCAGGCGGTGGTGGGCCCATTTCCGGACTCAGCGGCAGGGCCGCGCCCACCAGTTGCCCCGCGAATACAGTGGGATCGAGCCCAAGCCAATTGAGCCGGATACCTTGCCCTCCCCACTGACGCGCTGCCGACTTCATCATTGCGCGCTGCGCCTCGCTCAATGCAGACAGGGCAGCAAACCCGCCCGCCCCCGTGAGTGAAAGGTTAGGGCCAATCAGCACAACACTTGCCGAGCCAGGGGCCAAAGCCCGCCATACTGCTTGCAAGCAATGACGGCTGGTTCGCAGCGGGGCCAACAACGCCGAACTCCACTGTTCAGGCGATAGCGCCACCACAGGCTGGGCATCGCGGCTCTGCGCATTACCCACAGCCAAGACAACCGCGTCGATGCCCCCCAATGCCAACTTGGCCCGAGCGACTGCGGCTTCGACAGCCGCAAGGTCAGTGAAGTCCTGGTCGGCGTCCAGTACCCTGCAGGCCGCTCCTTGATCACGCATGGCTTGCGCCAAGCCGCGTAAACCCGGGCATCCGGGAATCGCCAGCAGAACCTTGGTGGCGCTCAGTAGCGACGTGTTCCGTCCTGCCTTACTCATGGCTAGCCCGTCCTCATTCGAGTGAAAGGGTGGGTGACTACACGACCGTTCAGTACCCCTTGGCGAAGCGCGCCAAATGGTAATCCGTGTCACCGAAGCGCTTTTCCAGCAGCGTCATGAAACGGAAATAGTGGCCAACCGGATACTCCTCGGTCATGCCAATACCACCATGCAGTTGCACGCCTTGGGCGCAAACAAACCGCCCAGCCTTGCCAGTCGCGGCCTTCGCCGCCGAGACTGCTCGGCGGCGTTCATTGGCGGGCTTGTCGAGGTACGCCATGCCGCGGAACAGGATGGAACGTGCGTGTTGCGCTTCTACGAACATTTCAGCCATACGATGCTGCAAGGCCTGGAACTTGCCGATAGGCTGGCCGAACTGGTTACGGGTCTTGATGTACTCGGCCGTCATGTCCATGACCCCGTGCATCACGCCAAGGCTCTGCGCGACCACGGCCAACGCCGAACGGTCGTAGGCTTCCTCAAGGATCGGCTGGCTGCGCGAAGGTTCGATGAGCAAGGCCGCCGCAGCCAGCTCAACCCGGTTGAACCGAACATCGGCGGCCCGCGTACCATCTACCAGCGCATATTCGATGACCTCAACGCCGGGGGCCTTGCGGTCAACGATGAATACGGCCGGGTGCTGATAGTCATCCAGGCGTGCAGTGACCAGGAGCTTGTCGGCAGAGGGCGCATCGAAGACCAGTGTCTTCAAGCCATCAAGCTGATAACCATCGCCGGCACGACGCGCTACGGTATCGTCGACGCACCCCAACGTGAAGCGCGACCCCGACTCGCTGTCTGCAAACGCAAGCAACATACGTCCCTCGACCAGGGCTGGCAGCAAATCCTTGCGGTGGTAATCGCTACCCGAGCGGTCAACGATGCGCGCGCACAACATCACACTGCTGATGAAAGGCTCCAGCACCATGCCCCGGCCAAACGATTCGAGTACTACTGCAGCCTCGACGAATGAGCAGTCCAGCCCGCCAACATCCTCTGGCAGTGTCAATGCAAGCCAGCCAAGTTCTGCAAAAGTTTGCCAATGTTCACGGCTGAAGCCTTCACCAGCAGTCGCCTGGTGCCGCCGCTGCTCAAAACCGTAATCCTCGCGGATATAACGCTCTACACCATCGCGCAGCATCAACTGCTCTTCGGAAAGATTGAAATCCATGTGAAAACCCTCAGAGTCCGAAAGCCAGTTTGGCGATGATGTTCTTCTGTACTTCACGTGCCCCGCCGTAAATGGTCGCGGCGCGCTGGAAGAAGTACATGTTGGTACGTCCCAGCATGTGGCCCGGCCAGACTTCATCTGCAGCCTCAGGTGCGTCCTGTTCCAGCATGTCGTGCGTGAAGAAGCGCAGAGCGCGAGGCCCCATGGCATCGACCTGCAGCTCTGTTACGCGCTGCTGCAGTTCTGAACCTCGTACTTTCAATGTCGAGACAACAGCATCGAGGTTATCGCGCAGCTCTTCCTTGGCGAGAATGCGCAGTACCGACCATTCGAGCGCCAGAATGTCGCATTCGATTTCCGCCACCTTGCGGGCGAACGCCGGGGTATCGAGCAGCGGTATACCGTCAATCATTTCCGATCTAGCGATGGCCTTGGCCTTTTCCAGCTCCCGCTTGTTGAAGTAGATGAATGCGCTGGAAGTCCGCTCCTTCTCGAGAAGGTATTTCGCATAGGTCCACCCCATGCCTGGCTCACCGACCAACTGCTCCTTCGGCACCCGGACGTTTTCCAGAAAAACCTCCGTCAGACCATGCCCACCGTCGATGGAAATGATCGGGCGCACGGTAATACCAGGTGTTTTCATGTCGATGAGCAGAAACGAAATGCCCCGCTGCGGCTTGACGGTCGAATCAGTACGAACCAGGAAGAAGCCCCAGTCGGCAATCGTCGCATCGCTGGTCCAGATTTTCTGGCCATTGACCACGTAGTGCGTCCCGCTTTCGTCAAGTTCGGCACGGGTTTTCAGGCTGGCCAAATCCGAGCCTGCGTTCGGTTCGGAGAAGCCTTGGCACCAGAACACCTCGCCTGCCAGCAGAGGAGGCAGGAAGGTTTGCTGCTGCCACGCGTTGCCGAACGCAATCACCACGGGGGCCATCATGTGGGTGCCTTGCCAGCCGTAGTCCAGGCCATTGGCGTTGAGCATCTCCTCAAGGAAAATGTGCTTGCGAATGGGTGACCAATCGGTACCACCATGGGCCTCTGGCCAGTGCGGCGCGCCCCAGCCCCTTGCGTGAAGGGTTTTCTGCCATTGGCGCAGAACATCGCGGGGCGGAGGGTGTGCACCCACGTAGCCGAAGTGTGCTACTTCGGGGCTTACGCTTTCTTGAAAAAACTGCCGGACTTCCTGACGGAAGCGCTCATCCTCGGGGCTGAATTCGAAATTCATACTGCAGTCTCTCATTGTCGATGGAGGGTAGGTCTGGGCGGCAGCATGATCTTCACCTAACCATGGCTAGCTTGAGCGCGTTGACGCAGAGCCACCTTGTTGATCTTCCCGGTGGCGATCCGCGGTAGCTCGCTGACGAACTCGATGGCCTTGGGGCACTTGTATCCTGCAAGGACCGACTTGCAGTGGCCGATCAGTTCGGCCTCGCTGAGGTGTGCTCCCGCAGTGGGTACGATGAAGGCTTTCACCGCCTCCCCCCATTTGCTGTCCGGGATCCCAATGACTGCGGACTCAACGACGTGGGGGTGCAACTCAAGCGCGACTTCAACTTCCCGGCTGTAGATGTTTTCACCGCCGGAAATGATCATGTCTTTCTTGCGATCGACCAGGAAAAGGTAGCCATCGGCATCCTGGTAGCCCATGTCACCGGTGTGGTACCAGCCGTCGCGCAGGGCTTCCATGGTGGCTACCGAATTGTTCCAGTAGCAGGTCAGTTGGGTATCGGAGCGCAGCAACACCTCACCAGGCACACCCTGGTCACAGTCCCGGCCTTCGTCATCGACGATGCGCAGGTCGAACCCGGGGCCAGGGATACCCACCGATTCCAGACGTCTGATCTGGTCGGCGCTGCCATACGGGTCTACCTCATGACGTGGTAACGCACAGGCATTGCTTTCAGTCATCCCGTACTGGACTGAGAAAATCGGGCCGAGTTTGTCGATGGCACGTTTCAACAGCGGGACTGGAATAGGCGCTGCAGCCGTGACCACATGATCAAGGGACTTGAGGCAGAACTGGTCTATCTGCGGGTGGTCAAGGAATGACTGCAGCATGGCGGCGACCATGAACGTGAATGAAACCCGTTCATCCTCGATAGCACGCATTGCCGCGAGGGGATCGAAGCCCGCTTGCACCACCGTTGAACCACCCATCCACGCTGCGGAGTTGACGAAGCCAATGCCACCAATGTGAAAGGCCGGGGTGGTCTGCAATACCCTCGTCGCACCGCTGAAACCTGTGACCAATGCACAACTTTCTGCCGTTCTGCACATGGCGTGGTGGGTTCGGACTACCCCCTTCGGCGTGCCGGTGGTGCCGCTTGTGTACATCAGGTAGGCGAAATCTTCGGGCTGCGAACGGATGGGAGGCCCCGCCTCGTCCCCGTCGCCAACAGCTTGCTCGAACGGTGTAGCCCACTGCGGGGTTACGCCAATGCAAATAAAGTGTTCGATCGAGGGCAGTTCGCCACGCAGCTGGTCGACCAGCGCCGTGTACTGCGCTTCGAACACCAGCACCTTGGGCGAGGCATCCTGCAGAATGTAATGAACTTCCCGCGCCGCAAGGCGGAAATTCACCGTTGCCGCGATATATCCCGCCCACTCACAGGCACGGTAGGTTTCAAAATATTCAACACAGTTGGTCGACAGAATCGCCACGCGGTCCTGTCGGCGCAAGCCCGCTCGATAGAGATGGGATGAAAGCCGACGCGCACGCTCGGCTAATTCAAAATTGCTCACCCGGCGCGAGGCGCTGGTGAAAGCATTGCCAGCAGGAAAATAGCGAGCGTTGCGCTCTGTCATCTCACCAAGAGTCTTCATCGATATTCCGTCATTCTTATCAGGCTGTTGTAGAACGGATTACGTTTATGCAGGGTACAAACAGTGTGCGCTCAGCCCTCCAGGGCGGCAGGGTCTGCCAGCAACTCGGCCAGCCTGGCAGTAAAACGTGCGGCATCGGCCCCGTTGATTACCCGGTGGTCATAGCTCAATGACAACGGCAACGTTTGGCGCCATTCAATGGCGTCGCCAGCACCGCGACGGGGTTTGTCCTGTGTTCGCGTGACGCCAAGAATGGCCACCTCCGGCGCGTTGACTATCGGCGTGAACGCCGTGCCGCCGAAGCTTCCCAACGAGCTGATGGTGAAGCAACCGCCGGTCATTTCGGTCATGGCCAGGCCTTTGTCCCGCGCCTTGGAAGAAATGGCCTGTAGCTCGGCAGCCAGCTCATGAATGGTCTTGCGGTCGCAATCCCGGAGCACGGGTACCAGCAGACCAAACTTGGTATCAACCGCCACACCGATGTGGAAATACTTCTTCAGCACCAGGTTCTTGCCACTGCCGTCCAGTGATGCATTGAACTGTGGCAAGCTCTGCAGCGCGCCGACAACGGCCTTTATCAGGTAGGGCAGCAGGGTAAGCCTGGTAGTGGCCCCGGCCTCGTTGAGGGCCTTGCGGCGGACGTCGAGCTCGGTGATGTCAGCATCGTCATGGTGCGTGACATGGGGAATCATCACCCAGTTGCGCGCCATGTACTTGCCCGTCAACGCTTGCACACGACTGAGCGGCCGCGTCTCGATCTCGCCAAATTCGCCAAAATCGACCTGTGGCCAAGCCGGCAGATCGCTCCCGAACTTTAGCGGTTCAGCTAGAGCGGCTTGGGTGTTACTGGGCTGTTTGGCCGCTGGGCTCTCGACACTCATTAGCTTCTCCCTACCTGACGTTTCAGACGATCTCGGCCAACACCGTACCAACCTCGTAGGTTTCACCGGCCTCAGCAATGATCTTCAAGGTGCCACTCGCAGGCGCCTCAACCTCCTGGATCGACTTGTCGCTTTCCAGGGCATAGATGATCTGCCCCTCCTCGACGGTGGCGCCGTCTGCAACCAGCCACTCGGACAACGTACCTTCATTCATTGAAAAGCCCAGTTTGGGCAGCAGGATCTGGGTGCTCATGGCTGTTTCCTTGGGTTGAATTTCACTTGAGCGTTGCGCGGACAGCCGCTTCAATCTGCTCGAGGCTGGGAACATGTGCGTCTTCAAGCGGCTTGGAGAAAGGCACAGGCGCGTAGTTGGACCCTACGCGCTGAACGGGGGCCTTGAGCTGCCCGTAAAGCGATTCGTAGATCAGCGCAGCGATTTCAGCCCCGACCCCGAATGGCTTGACCGCCTCATGGACGATCACCGCACGGCCGGTTTTGGCTACCGAAGCGAGGAAGGTGCCGGTGTCCAACGGCGAAATAGTGCGCAAGTCGATCACTTCGGCCGAGACACCCTCAGCCGCCAGCTTCTCTGCCACCGCACAGCAGTCCAGAACGCGGCGGCTATAGCTGATCAGCGTGACGTCGGTACCTTCGCGCAGGACATTGGCCTTGCCCAACGGGATCTTCTTTCCACGTTCAGGCGCAGGGCCGGGTGCCCAGTAGGTCGGCATGTTTTCAATGAACAGTACGGGGTCGTCGTCCTCGATCGCCGAAAGCATCAAGCCATACGCGTCCGCAGGGCTGGAGGGGGCTACCACCTTGATACCGGCGGTATGGGCAAACCAGGCCTCCAGGTAATCGGCATGCTGCCCACCGGTACCGAAACCCGCACCGGTCATGGTGCGGATGACCATGGGTACGTGGGTTTGGCCGCCTGACATGAAGCGCAGCTTCGCGGCATGGTTGATGATCATGTCCATGGCCACGGTGGTGAAGTTCATCAACATGATTTCTGCCACCGGGCGCATGCCGACAATGGCCGCACCGATAGCCGCACCAATGATCGCCTGTTCGGCGATCGGTGTGGAGCGAACCCGTGAATCGCCGTACTTGCTGGACAGGCCGCGGGTTACGCCGACGATACCGCCCTCCTCCTTGTCACCCACGTCCTCACCTAGCACGATGACGTTGACATCGGCCGCCATGGCATCATCTATTGCCTGGTTGATCGCTTGAATGCTGTTGATCTTGGCTGGCTGGTTCATACAGTGACCTCATCCTTGTAGATGTCGCGCTGGAGTTCCGCGAGATCCGGGTAGGGGCTGTTCAAGGTAAACTCGACGGCCTCGTCGATTTCACGCTCGATGTCGGCTTCCATACTGGCCAGGTAGTCTTCGCTGGCAAGGCCAGTTGCGATGAGCCAGCTACGCAGCAGAGGCACCGGGTCCTTTGCCATCCAGGCATCTTTTTCGCCCTTGTCCATGTAGCCGTCGGCGTCACCGAACACATGACCATGGAACCGGAACGTCTTGGCTTCGATCAGAGACGGCCCTTGGCCGTCCCGCGCGCGATCGACTGCTTCGCGGGCTGCGCGATAAGTGGCCACCGGGTCGTTGCCATCTACCGTGATGCCGGGCATCGAATAAGCCGCTGCGCGCTGTGCAATATTTGCCACGGAGGTGCCGTAGGCATACTTGGTGTGCTCGGCGTAACCGTTGTTCTGGCACACGAAGATCACTGGCAACTTCCACACCGACGCCATGTTCAGCGCTTCGTGGAAGGCGCCAATGTTGCTCGCACCGTCACCAAAATAAGCCACACTGACGCGCTTCTCACCGCGAATCTGCGCGGCGAGGGCCAGGCCGTTGGCAATGGGCATCGAGCTGCCGACGATACCGGTGGTTACCATCACGCCCGTGGCCGGGTGGGTGACATGCATAGGGCCGCCTTTGCCCTTGCAGGTGCCGGTTGCACGGCCTCCAAACTCGGCCCAGAGGTCCTTGAGCGGAATACCTTTGGCGATCATGTCATGCACGCCGCGGTAAATGGTGCAGATGTAATCTTCGTCGTTCAGGCATGCCGAGACTGCCGAGGGAATCACTTCCTGCCCGCGCGGCGAGTAATACGGCATGACCAGCTTGCCGGACTTCAACACCGCACGAAAACGGTCGTCATTCTGTTTGATCCGCGTCATGCGCCGGTAGATGCCGACCAGGATCTCGCCTTCTGGAATTGAGGCTGTCATTTCAATGCTCTCCATTCGAACCGAATCACAAGGCTGAGTACGTACTCACCAGATCTTTTCTTGCCCTGCCGAATGCGCAGCAGCGATGTAGGCAAAGATGAACGATGCCGCGATGCTGGTACCGGCCCCCGGATACGCTCGCCCGCTTACCCCTGCCGTCGCATTGCCCGTGGCGTAGAGCCCGGCAATCGGCTGGCCGTCCTCGCGCAGCACCCGCGCATATTCATCGGTCACCAGGCCGCCAGCAGTGCCGACGTCGCCTGGGTACATGCGCACCGCATAAAACGGGCCTTGCTCGATCGCACCCAGGTTGGGGTTGGGCTTGATGGTCGGGTCTCCATGGCAACGGTCGAACGCTTTGCCGCCGCGGGCAAAATCTTCGTCCTTGCCCGTGACACAAAACTGGTTGAAGCGCTTGACGGTTCTGAGCAGCCCGCCGGTATCGATGCCGCACTTGCTCGACAACGCCTCGAGCGTATCGGCCTTGATCATGTAGCCGCTGTCCAGCCATTGCTGAGGGACCTGGCCAGGCATGGCGGTGCCCCAGGGGTAGAACTTGCGCTGTCGGCTGTCCATCACCACCCAACTTGGCACGGCCTTGCCTGTTTCGGCCTGACGCTGGTACATGCGCTGGCCGATTTCCATGTACGACCCGGCTTCGTTGCAGAAGCGCTCGCCGTCCTGATCGACCATGATCGAGTAGGGCAAGGACAAGTCCAGGTGATGCATGAACGGCAACGGTTCACCGGTGGGCGTGCGCGCGCCTTCCGGCAATGTTTCGCCCGGACCGAGCGAGGTGACCACCCACCATGCCTCGTCCATGCAATCAGTGGCTGCCCCCAGGCGCATGGCGGCTTGGATCACTTCGCCGGTGTCGCCTGGGTTTGCGTTGGTCCACGCCGCCGATGCCGGTTGCGGCTGGTAGCGCTTGCGCATTTCGGCATTGTGCGAAAAACCACCGGTGTTGATCAGCACGCCATCATGTGCCTGAATACGCCGCAGCTGAGTGCCCTGGCGCACAGCTACGCCCACTACCCGGCCGTCTTCGACAATCAGTTCTTCGACTGGAGACTCGGTCCAGATGGGCAGTTGCTCGCGTAGCGCGATCTGTAGCATGCGCCCCTGAATGGCGGCACCGCCACCTAGCACATGCTGGCCGCGAACCTTTTGCTTGAGCAGGCGCAAGCCCAGTTGCATGGCCTTACGCTTGCCTGCCCACGTGCGCTTGAGCAGGAACAGGGTTGGGAATTCATTGGAATTGGCTGGCATGGCGGGACCGCGGTAGCGCGACAGACGCCCTTCCCACTCCCCCAGCTCTTTCACATCGAACAGTTTGGCCACGAGGGAGCGGCCACGTGGCTCGCCGCCCGGGCGGTCATCGTAATAGTCGGACCAACCGTCGGCGTATTCGAACGCCATGCCCTTGCGCTCTAGAAAGTCGACAATCACAGGGCCCGTGCGCAAGAACGCCTCACGGCGCGGGACACTGGTAGATGGGCCTTCGTAGGTGACGACGCTGTCGAAATACTGCCGGGCCCGCTCGTAGGAATCATCCACGCCATGACGCTTCATCACCGCATTGTTCGGCACCCACCAGACACCGCCCGAGTAGCCCGTCGAACCACCGATCTTGCTCTGTTTTTCGATGATCAACGCACGTTTGCCCAGTTCCTTGGCCTTGAGTGCAGCGCACATGGAGCCACCACCGCTGCCAATGATCACCAGATCATACGACTCATCCCATTGGCTCATTGCGCGGACTCCGTGCCGAACAGGTATTCCTGCAGTTCACGGTGGAAGTTGGAAATTGACGATTCCTGCAACGGATTCGTACGCGAACCGCTGAAGCCCCGTGACTTCATACCCGCCTGCACTTGCCCCATGTTTTGGAAGTCCTGACTGAGGATCAGACCGAAGTTCTTTACCGTGTCGTTCTTCCAGTCGTCCACACCGTGGTAGAACTCGCGCTCCAGCTTTGGCTCCTGGCCCGGCGCATAACGCTTCAGCGACCAGATATCGTAGATGCAGGAGTCGGGGTTATCGCCATCAGGACGGGCGCGGTAGAACAGTGCCCCGTCTGGATAGTGGAGGAACACCAGGTTGGGGAAGACATGCCAATCGGTACCTGCGCGAGCCATTTGTTCCATGGAAATATTCGGCCAGCCAGCGCCGTCGGCGATGGCCGCTTCGACCTGAAACTGCATGGCTTTGCCCAGCACCAGCATCTGGTCCTGAGTCGGCTCGACTTCCGTCATCAACCGTTTGGTCGCCTCGTTGTCCCGATCGGTGAAAATCGCCTTCAACTGGTCTTCCATGATCTGGTAGAACTTGACCATCCCCGGGCGGATATCATCCGGGATCGGCTTGCCAGTGCGCGGGGATGGAGTACCCGGCAGGCGGGTTGCAGTTGAATAGTCGAACATGCCGTGCTTGCCGAAGGCGAAGCTGCGGGTAACGTCGTCACCTTGAGTATCGAGGATCTGTGGGTGCGTCGCTGCGACGTGATAGCCCTCGTTGAAGGCTTCCAGTGCAACTTTCCAGTTGCACGGCAGGCGCACCGACTTGTACCAGCGGTACCGCATCTTCTCGAATTCGTAGCAATCGGTGATCTCGGGCACCGGCGCAAGGTACTTGGCCAACGGCTCAGCATTGGGGTCCATATTGATGAATACGAATCCGCCCCAGGTATCGACCAGCACTTCCTTGAGCGCCAGTTCGTCATGACTCATGTTCGGGCAACCGGCCCAGTCTTGCTCATCGAGAATACGCAGCACGCTGCCATCCAGGTTCCACTGCCAGCCGTGGTAGTTGCAGTGAAACTTGGTGGCATGGCCACAGCCAGTGGTAAGGCGGCGGCCGCGGTGTTGGCAGACGTTGTAGTAGGCCTTGATCCTGTCACCTGTCAGGCGGGTGACAATGATGGACTCGTCGATGACGTCGAAGGTAACGTAATCACCGACATTGGGGATTTCTTCGAGTCGGCAGGCCACCTGCCAGATCTTCGGCCACATCCGCTCCTTTTCAAGCTGGACGTAATCCTTGGACAAATAAGCTTCGCGGGGTACAAAGTCAGGCCGTACGGTCTTCGGTGCCGATTCTCGAGCAGACATCTGCAAACCTCCTTCATCAGCAGCCTGTGAAATGCTGCCTGGGCTCGTATTTTTGTTGGCGAGCCGGCATTACCGACCCTGCATTATTGTGAACGATGTTCAAGACTATAAACGCGGCGAGATTGGGTGTCAACGCGTCAGAAATCGCTGATCACTGCGAAACATCCTTTGCAAACAAGGCGGGCGGGGATTGGCCTGGCATTAACAACTGCCGGTTTCTCCCCGTGCAATACGAAAGGGGGAATGGAGGGGATGTGTCGGTGCCCTCCTCCGATCAGACCTCAACCATGGTGTAATCGCTTTTGGTGGCCCCGCAGTCGGGGCAGACCCAGTCATCAGGCACGTCTTCCCAGCGGGTGCCTGGGGCGATACCGTCATCAGGCCAACCCAAAGCCTCGTCATAGCTGTGCCCACAGAATATGCATTGCCACTGTTTCATTTCATCCTCCCTCCTGCCACTTGCCAGCGCAGCGGCAGATAGAGCAGGCCGTTGACCATGCCCGACGCGCAGCGAGGTGGGTCGGCAGGCACAGTTTCAAAGTCAGGAATGCGCTTGAGCCACTCCTGCAGGAAAACCTTGATTTCCATGCGGGCCAGGAATGAGCCAGGGCAGCGGTGTGGGCCGTTGCCGAAAGCAGCATGCAAAACCGGCTTGCGCTCCAGGTCCACCATCAGTGGATTGTTGAATCGCCGCTCATCAAGGCCGAACAGTGCATTTGGCACCTGGATCTGGTCGCCTTGCTTGAGCGTCACGCCGTTGAACTGCACATCCTCTACAACCACTCGCGCAGTATTGGTAACGCCGTGTCGCCTTATCAATTCATCGACTGCGGTGAGAATGAGCGCTGGTTGCTCTACCAGGCGCTTGCGCTCGGCGGGATGCTCTGCCAGAAAACGGCAAATGAAGCTCATCATTGCTGCAACTGTGTCCAGGCCACCGAATATCACCACGGTGAGCAGGCCAAACATACGCTCAGGTGCAATCGGCTCTCCATTGACCTTTGCGTTGACGATCCGACTTATCAAGTCGGCGCCAGGGTCACGGCGCCTGGCCTCGATCCACTTACCGATGTAGCCCGCGAGCATCTGCTGGGAGCGATGTCGTTCATCGACGCTGCCACGTACGGCCAACTCGGTCATTTCCAGTAGTTCCAGTCGATCCTCCTGGGGCAAGTTGACCAGTCGCAGAAAGATCACGATGGGCAGCATCTTGGCGAACTCACTCACGAACTCGCATCCGCCCTTCTCCGCGAAGCCTTCGATCAGCTCAACCGTCAGGGCGCGAATGTCATCTTCCAGTTCGGCGATGGCTTGTGGCAAAAATGCCGGTGCAATCAGCGCACGGTAGCCGGTGTGCTCGGGCGGATCGAGCTCAAGGGGCACCAGGGGCAGGTCCTGGCTCGGCGGTACATTGACCTGGGCATGAGAAAACCGCTGATGGTCTTTCTGAATGGCCTCGATGTCATCGGCCCGCGTGGCAATCCAGTGCCCCCCGTTGTACGGCGACCAAACGATATCCGGCCCTTCGTGGAGTTTTTTCCAGGCCAGGTGAACATCGTTGACTGCATTGGGCGGGTTCATGAAATCAAAATCGACCACACGGTCTTCGGGGACATGGTCAGGTACGGTCCATGTTGTAGGTTGGATCATCGGGGCCTCCACGGATGCTTACAGCTTTGTAGTTGTATTGTCTGGCTGGTTAATCACTTCAACGCAGCAGCGCGGCGGCTTGGCGAATCGCCTGCGCCACAGGGAAGAGCGGGTCTTGTGCGACAGATGTAGGGTTGAACAGTCGGTTGTGGCAAATGGCGACCGCCAGGTTCAGGTCAGGGTCAGCCCAGCCGATCGAATTACCTTGCCCCGGGTGGCAAATCGCTCTTGGGTTGTGCACGCAGCCGACTGGTGGATGATCGCCGCCGAACCAGAAACCGCCTTCCGTGATAGGAATAGGGAATCCAAACATCACAGCGTCCGGTTCCTGGCTGTTGGCCCGGGGTGTGCTGAACGAAGCCACCCGCTGCGCTGACAGCAAGCGCACGCCATCCAGCACGCCACCATTGGCGAGCAAGGCCCAGAAACGCGCCTGTGAACGCGCGTTGAAAATACCGCCCACCCCTGCCACCTCGGCCCGGCGCACATCCGCCCGCTCGAACACCTCGGGCACCAGCGCGACCTGTTCTGGCATCGAAGCCAGAAACAGCGGTGGCAGGTCTTGGATGGGGCTGGCAACCATGGCGTTGACCTGCGTCGCAACGCGGTGCTCGACAGCGTCAGGAATACCGATCCACAGATCATCGATACCCAAAGGTATGGCGATTTCCTCGCGCACGAACCGGCCGAGCGAGCGTTGCCCCGGGTCCACCCGACGCACCAGTTCGCCGACGATCCAGCCAAACGTCATGGACAGGTAAAGGGTCTTGCTGCCAGGCTCTGCCAGCGGCTTCAAGTGCGCAATAGCATCGGTCATCCAGGCCCAGTCGCACATCAACTCAGGCGTAACCCCCGCTGGCATCTGAGGAATACACGCCCTGTGGGTGAGCACATCCCGCACAGTAGTGGCCCCTTTACCTTGGGCCGCGTACTCGGGCCAATACCGGCTTACCAACGCGTCGTATTCGATATGCCCCCGCTCTGCCAGGATATGCAGGGCCGTCACCGCTACGGCCTTGGTTACGGAGTAGACGTTGAACAGCGTGTCGCCGTCCACCGGGCGCCGGCTGCGCGGGTCGGCAATGCCACTCCAGGCGTCGATGATCAATTTGCCGTCCAGATACGCTGCTACCTGCAACCCGACCTCACCGCTGGCAGTGGTCGCGTGGTCCAGCGCATGCTGCACCAACGCCTGAGCGCGCGGATCCAAGTTCTGCTGCATGGCTTACCTCTCTCATGTGCCGTGAAATTCAGTGAAGGATCAATACTGGAGGCGGGCTCAGCGAGCATCCTCCAGGATGAGCTCCGCTGCGCGCCATGCCATGGCCATCATCGGGCCATTGGTATTGCCGGAAACCATTGACGGGATAACCGACAGGTCCATTACCCGCAGCCCCTGCACACCCCTGACACGTAACCTGGGGTCCAGTACCGAGGCGCTATCCGCCCCCATCGCGCAGGTGCCACAAGCGTGGTAACCCGACTGCCCCCGTTGGCGGAATTCTTCAAGAATCTGCTCGTCGCTCTGCACCTGCGCGCCGGGGTAGGTCTCGGCCGTTACCAGAGGCTTGAGGGGCGCGCTGGCAATGACCTTGCGCATGACTCGAAAAGCCCCAATCGATACCTGCCGGTCGTACTCATCGGCCAGGTAGTTGGTGACGATCCGCGCAGACTGGGCAGGGTCAGCAGATTCGATAGTAACGCTGCCCTGGCTACGCGGACGCAATGGGTAGGTGAACAGCTGCATGCCCGGATGGGGTTCGAAGCGGTAAGTCGGTGAGGAAAAGTCCATCGAGTAAGGGGCCATCATCAGCTGAGCGTCGGGACGATCCAGATCCGGGTGAGTCTTGAAAAAACCGCCGACCGGGAAGGACCCGAGCGCCATGACGCCGCGCCGCGAGAGGCCATACTGGATGACGTTCTTGAGCAGCCGCACGCCTGAAAATTCTCGATTCTGGCTGCCGCGCCAAGTGCTCAGGCGCGTTTGCAGATAACACAGCAAGTGCTCGCGCATGTTCTGTCCGACATTGGGGCTGTGCGCAATCACGGGTATCCCCAATCGTCCCAGCAAGCTGCTGTTGCCGATGCCAGACAACTGCAGCAAGCGAGGCGATTGCAAAGCGCCAGCACACAGGATTACCTCCCGGCGCGCGCGGTATTCAAAGGGTTCTGCATTCCCGTTGCGTGCACTGACGCCGACAGCCCGCTGCCCTTCGAAGAGGACGCGCTGTACTTGGGTATCGGTCAAGACCTTCAGATTGAGCCGTTTTCGGGCCGGCTTGAGAAACGCATGCGCAGCGCTCTGTCTCACTCCCCCTGACAGGGTATAGGTGAGGTAGGCGACACCTTCGTGGTCCAGTTCGTTGATATCGAGCTTGCGGGGCAAGCCCAGGCTCTCACAGGCCTGTATCACCGCCTCGCCAACTTCGCAACGCTGAGCATAAGGCCCGACCTTCAGCGGGCCTTGTCCGCCCCTAAGTACTGACTCGCCCAACGCGTGTTTCTCGATGCTGCGAAACGCCTTGGCCATGGTCTCCCAACCCCATCCGCTGGCGCCATTAGCGGCCCACTCGTCATAGTCCGCAGGGTGCCCGCGCATATACACCATGCCATTTATGGCGCTTGAGCCACCCAGCATCTTGCCGCGCGCCCATATCTCCTGGGTGCGCCCACTGGCGGGGTCCACCGTCACGGGCAGATGCCAGGCGTGAGTGGGGTCGTTGAGCAACTTGCCAAAGCCTCTTGGCATCCGCACCATGGGGTTGCGATCCTCAGGCCCCGCTTCTATCAGCAGAACCCGGTGAAGCCCACTGGCGGACAGTCGATCGGCCAGGACGCAACCCGCAGAGCCGGCACCCACGATGATGTAGTCGTAGTCGTTCATAGGCTTAACCGAACTTCACATGGATCGAGTGCGGGACCCGCATCATGGCGCCACGTATCTGTGGGGCAGGTTTGTCCGGATCCAGCCGCAGGTTGGGCAATTTGTCCAGAAGTGCATTGAGCGCGCGGGTCATCTCGACACGTGCCAGATGCTGGCCAATACAGACGTGGGGGCCAAAGGCAAACGCGAAGTGACGGTGTTGGGGCTTGCGGAAAATATCGAAGCGGTCAGGATCGGGGAATTTGCGCTCATCGCGGTTGGCGGAGCCGGCGATGACATCGATGAAGGCACCTTGAGGGATTTCTACGCCCCCGAGCGTGACCGTCTTGCTGGCAAAACGGGACTGCATCAATACCGGACCATCCCAGCGCACGGCCTCCTCGATTGCCTGCGGGATCAAGGATCGGTCCTGGCGGATTGCCTCTAGCTGTTGTGGATGACGCAGCAAGGCGCTCAGCAAGACGCTGGTGGCACGGTAAGTAGTGTCCCCCGCGGCGTTGACCAACTGGCGCAGGAAGGAAATCAATACATCCTCGGGCAGATGCTCACCATCGACCTCGGCGTGGGCCAAAGCGCTGACCAAATCACTCCCGGGGTTACGCCGGCGGTCGGCGACCAGGTTTTTGAAATAGATGCCGAGCTTACGTGACGCCTCCGTGCCGTGAGCCACATCGACGGCAACGACAGTCTGCGCAATCGCCATCTTATGAAAGGTGGCGACATCTTGCGGCGGCAGCGCCAGCTGCCGATAAATGATCCGGAAGGGATAATGCAGGGTGAATGCCTGCACCAAGTCCGCCTCGCCCCGATCAACGAACGCCTCCATGAGCTCATGCACCACGGGGTCGACCAGTTCGTCACCCCAGGCAGCGACCGTCTGAGGCAGAAACGCCTTCTGGAAAATTCTGCGAAATCGCGGATGCTCAGGAGCGTCCATGGTGGAAATACTGCGCCCGAAGCTGATGCCCAGGTTGTAGGTGTAGGCGTGATTGGTGAAGGTCTGCGGGTCTCCCAGCACCTGCGCTACTTCGTCATAGCCCAGCACACAAAAATGCATCGCGCCCGCGGGGCTGGTGACATCCGGAGCAAGTCCCATAAGCACGCGGTATTCCCCCTGAAGCACTGAAGCTTCACGCCTCAACCCGGCGAGCTTCGGATAAGGATCCAAATGCTCGCCAAACACCAAGGCATCCTCCAGAAAGGGATCGAAGGATGGATCATCAAATTCCTCGATTGGGCTCACTGCGCTCATCAGTTGCTTCTCCGCCTTTGTTTATTGTCCCGACGTCACGCACTGAGCATTCACAGCCGCTGCCTGAAGATCGGTTTTGGCCACTCTATGCAACTGCCTAGAGGGAATAAATCCAGAACGACTGACAGGATCTTTCAATAAAATTGAATAATCTTCTGCTATTTAACAGGCATACTTTGCTCACTTCCCCGCCCTTTGTTGGCGGGCTTTGACCAAAGGTGTCGATATGACTGAAGCTGTTACAGGCACTGCCATCATCGTCGGTGCGGGGCATGCCGCCGCTGAGTTGGCAACTCATTTACGTGATAATGGCTGGCGAGGCCGCATCATTCTGATTGGCGAAGAGCCCACCCTTCCCTATCATCGCCCGCCGCTGTCCAAAGCCTACCTTTGCGGGGCTGCCACAACTGAAAGCCTGCTGATAAAGCCCAAAACGACCTTCGACCAGGCTGATGTGGAGTTCATCAGCGGCACACGAGTCAGTGCGATCGATCGTAGCGCTTGCACGATCGAGCTCGCAGGCGGTACGACCATTCACTACGACCGTCTGATCCTGGCTACAGGCGGCAGGCCTCGACGCCTTCCGATACCTCAGATAGAGCAGGCGCAAAACGCCAACAACTTCCATTACCTGCGTACGCTCCAAGACGTCGAACGAATTCGCCAACAGTTCGAAGCGGGAAAGCGCCTGGTTGTCATCGGCGGCGGTTACGTTGGCCTTGAGGTTGCTGCCGTGGCCGTAGAGGTCGGCCTGCAGGTCACGGTGCTGGAGGCGCTACCGCGCGTGCTGGCGCGTGTCACTGCGCCGGAACTCTCGGCCTTTTACTTGTCGCGACATCGCCAGGCGGGTGTGGATATTCGTACCAACTGCCAAGTGCAGGGTGTGCGGCTGACGCCCTGCGGTGGGGTCGTCACGGCAGTGCTGTGCGCTGACGGCAGCTGCGTGCCAGCCGACTTGGTCGTGGTCGGCATCGGACTTGTGCCCAATGTCGAGCTGGCAGTGCAAGCAGGCCTGGCTGTGGACGACGGCATTGTCGTGGACGAGTTCGGTCAAACCAGCGACCCGAACATCTACGCAGCAGGCGACTGCACCAACCACCCCAACCCAATCCTGGGTAGGCGATTGCGCCTGGAGTCGGTGCCCAACGCACTGGAACAAGCACGGTGCGTGGCCGCATCTCTTTGCGGCAAGCCCAAGGCCTATGCGTCTGTTCCGTGGTTCTGGTCGGACCAGTACCAGCTGAAGCTGAAAATGGTCGGCCTGTCCCAAGGCTATGACCAACTGGTGTTGCGCGGGGCACCTGAAACAGACTCTTTCGCCGCCTTCTACCTGAAAGACGGTCAGGTCCTGGCCGTCGATACGGTGAACCGCGCGCCGGAATTCATGGTGGCCAAACGGCTGATCAGCGAACGTATCCATGTCGACCCTCTGCGCCTGGCTGACGACGCCATTCCCGTCAAAGACTTGCTGACCCGCGCCTGAACCCGCTACGAGGATAGCCATGCCCACAATCACCTTCATCCAGCCGGACGGCAGCGAGCAGCGGATAGACGCCCCTGTTGGCCTCTCGGTCATGCAAGCTGCTGTCAACAACCAGGTGCCTGGCATCCTGGGGGACTGTGGCGGCAGTTGCAGCTGTGCCACCTGCCATGGCTACGTGGACCGGGAGTGGGCCCAGCACATGCCTGCCGCCCAGCCATACGAACACGACATGTTGACCTGCGCGGTGGACGTCACAGAGCACAGCCGTCTGAGCTGCCAGATCATGGTCACCCCAGAACTCGACGGGCTGGTAATCCGGTTGCCCGCTTCCAGTTTTTGAGTAGTTACGCAAGCTCGCGGGTGCCGTGCGCCCGAAAACAACAATAAAAAGTGAGGATCATATGACTGCAATTGACTTCACCAACCGGGTCGCAATTGTCACCGGCGCCGGGGGGGGGCTAGGCCGTACTTTTGCAATGGCGCTGGCGGCCAGAGGCGCCGCAGTGGTCGTTAATGACCTGGGGGGACGTTTCGATGGCCAAGGTAGCTCGCCAGGCATGGCCGATCGGGTAGTTGAGGAAATTCGCACTGCGGGTGGCACGGCTGTCGCCAGTTACGACTCGGTGGCCAGCCGGGCCGGTGGCGAGAACATCGTGCAAATGGCACTGGATCATTTCGGCAAGGTCGATATCGTTATCAATAATGCCGGTCACCTGCGTAACGCTTGCTTCGAGGACATCGATGACGACACCCTCGACTCGATCATCGATGTCCACCTCAAAGGCGCTGTCTACGTCACCCAGCCCGCATACAAAGTCATGAAAAAGCACGGTTATGGCCGGGTAGTCTTCACGTCCTCTGCCGCCGCTGCGTTCGGTAACCCTCAGCAGGCCGCTTATGCCGCCGCCAAAGCCGGGCTGCTGGGTATCATGAATGTACTTGCGCTGGAAGGTCGCGCACACGGTATACAGTGCAACGCCTTGTTGCCGGTCGCCACAAGTCGTATGGAGGCCGCGATGGACCCAAAGCAGCTCGCTGCGTTCACCGCGCAATATGCCGCTTTGGGTGAGAAACTGGGCACTTCCTACCTGCCCGAGTTCGTTACCCCGTTAGTGGTCTACCTCGCGAGCGAGGCCTGCTCCAGCACACGGGCGATCTACTCTGCAGCGCTGGGTCGCTATGCCCGCGCCTTTATCGGGCTATCGAAAGGCTGGGCGGGCCCACGAGACAATCCGGTGAGCGCAGAACTGCTGGCCGAACACTTCCAGCAGATCAGCGATATCAGTCAGTACAGCGTGCCTGAATCCTTGTCCGATGAATTCGCAATTATTGAACAGACGCTCGGCCACTAGCCGTACTCAAGGATTGTCCTGTTAGAATCCATGCAGTTTGCTTAGGCGGGAGAGGGATTTGGACAAGCTGCGCTGCATGGAAGTTTTCATGGCTGTCGTCGATCACGGCAGCCTCAGCAGTGCAGCAACTGCATTGGGCCTTTCCCCCTCGATGGTTTCCACCCATCTGAGCAACCTTGAGCGCACCTTGGCGGTGCGGCTGCTGAACCGTACCACACGGCGCATCAACCTCACCGATGAAGGTACGATCTACTATGCGCATTGCCGCCATCTGCATGACGAGATCGCCGACGTCGAGTCTTTGCTGGCCGGCTCGCACGTGCAGCCCCGTGGGCGGCTACGGGTCGATGCGCCAAGCATCATCAGCCAGTACCTGGTGGTGCCTTTACTTTCGCTGTTTCGCAGCCGCTACCCGGATATCCAACTCGACTTTTCAGACTCCGAGCAGCTTTACGACACGGTCGAAAGCCAACACGATGTGATCCTGCGCCTCGGCCCATTAGGCGACTCGAGCATGATCGCCCGTCAGCTTGGCCATACCCCGCTGCTCACGGTCGCCTCGCCTCGGTACCTTGCGACGTGCAAGATGCCGCAAGTTCCAGAAGACCTGCTTGAACATGCCTGCATCAGCTACAGAAACACCAGGACCGGTCGCATGCACCCATGGGCTTTCGAGCAGCATGGGCATCGCAAGACACTGGACCTGCCGTGCAGCCTGTCCATCACCCAAGGGTGCATCCAGATCGAGGCGGCGCTCGATGGGCAGGGCATCATGCAAGGCATGGGGTTTTATCTGGAGGAGCACTTGCGCAGTGGCGCGCTTTGCCAGGTGCTCCCGGACTGGGCCATGACTGCGCCGACCATGGAGCTGCTATACCCGCAAGGCCGGAGGGCGTCGAGCAAGATCCACGCGTTCGTCGATTTCATGCTCGAGCACTACCCAACGGGTAGACAGATCGCAGCCCCAGCCCGTGCCCACGTCGGGTGACCGGGACTACCGCCGGGGGAGCTCCAACGGTAGCGCAGCCTCAGCTAGTTATGCAGAAAACAACTGCCGCAGCGCAATTTTATTGACCTTGCCACTGGGCAAGCGCGGGAGTTCGGCCACGAAATCCACGCTGGTGGGCCGCTTGTAACGCGCAATGCGCGTACCGGAGTACTCGATGAGCTCATCGGCGGTTAACTCGGCACCGTCCTTGAGGACCACGATAGCCTTTACGGTCTCCCCCCATTTTTCATGTGCAACGCCGATGACTGCAGCGTCGCCAACCTGCGGATGGAACATCAGCGCCTGCTCGACTTCCTGGCAATAGATATTCTCACCGCCGGAAATGATCATGTCTTTCTTGCGGTCGACCAAGTACAAAAAGCCTTGCTCGTCGCGCCAGGCCATATCCCCTGTGCGCAACCAGCCATCGCGCAGCGCGTCCAACGTGGCTGCGTTGTTGTTCCAGTAGTAAGCCAGGTTGGCAGGCGAGCGGATCCAGATCTCGCCAGGCGTACCGTCGGGGCAATCCTGCTCGTGGTCATCGACAATGCGGATGTCGCAATAGGCCATGGCCTGGCCTATTGAGCCCAGCCGTCGCAGGTCATCCTCGTTACCTTCTAGCTTGTGGAGATGACGGGGCAAGACGGTACCGCTGGTTTCAGTCATACCCCAGGAGTTGACGAATATCGGCCCGAGCAGCTCGACACCGCGACGCAGCACAGCCACAGGCATCGGGGCAGCGGCATACAGGATGGTTTCCAGGCTGGACAAGTCGTAATCGCGGATGTCCGGCAGGTCCAGCACCTGTTGCACGATGGTCGGTGCCATGTGCACGGTGACTACACGCTCGCGCTCTATGGTTCGTAGCACCTCGCGGGCATCGAACTTGCGGTGCAGCACGACGCAGCCAGCATGCCAGAACTCCGACAGCATCATTGAAATACCGCCAGCATGGAACATGGGCATCATCACCAAGACACGGCCGTTGATGCGCACATCCATGACCTCGGCCTGATTCTGCGCCAATGCAAGGTCGCCACGCTGGCTACGCGCCGCACCTTTGGGGCGCCCCGTGGTGCCACTGGTGTAGACCAGATGGACGATATCCTCAGCCGTCGCGCGCAACGGGGCGCCGGCGGTATCCGCCTCGGCCATCACCACCTCATAAGGCTGCGCCCAGGGCGGGCAGGCAGCGCCTATGCACAGATAGTGTTCAACAGACTTCAATTGCGGCCGCAGCCCGTCGATCACATCGGCGTATTGGTCTTCAAATACCAATACCCGGGGGGCGCTGTCCTGCAGGATGTATTCGATCTCAGGGGCAGCAAGCCGAAAATTGACAGTTGCGCAGATGTAACCGGTCAGCTGGCACGCGCCGTATACGTCGAAATACTCGTTGCAATTCATCGCCAGGACCGCGACGCGGTCTTGATGGCGCATGCCGCGCACATAAAGTGCAGATGACAATCTGCGGGCACGTTCCAGCAATTGCACATAGGTGATGCGGCGATCGTCGTAGACCACCGCCTCTTGATGGGGAAACAGGCGCGCGTTGCGTTCCAGCAACTCACCGAGTGTCTTCATTATTATCTCTTTTGCTGATGAGGCCTGGGTGGGCAGCCTGGCAACCGTGCAAGGTGCAGGGATCTGCCCCACCTGAAGGGGCGTACACAGTTTACTGAAATCCTGCGACGCCCGGGTTCATCACTTTAGGCTTGCGGCCAACTCCGGTACAGCCTCGAACAGGTCAGCGACCAGGCCGTAATCAGCCACCTGGAAAATCGGCGCCTCTTCGTCTTTGTTGATCGCGACAATCACCTTGGAATCTTTCATGCCGGCCAGGTGCTGAATGGCACCTGAGATGCCTACGGCGATGTACAGCTGCGGCGCGACGATCTTGCCGGTTTGGCCCACCTGCATGTCGTTAGGTACAAAACCCGCATCGACTGCAGCACGCGATGCACCCACCGCAGCGCCGAGTGTATCGGCGAGGCTGTAGAGGTGCTTGAAGTTGTCGCCGTTGCCCATACCGCGGCCGCCAGAAACGACGATTTTTGCTGCGGTCAGTTCGGGGCGATCGGACTTGGCCAATGTTTCTTCAAGGAAGGTAGAAGTGCCTGCATCATGCACAGCATTGACGATTTCAACACTGGCACGACCGCCCTGCCCGGCCACTGCATCAAACCCAGTGCTGCGCACGGTGATCACCTTCACTGCGGCGCTCGACTGCACGGTCGCGATGGCGTTACCCGCATACACCGGGCGCTGGAAGGTGTCGGCCGATACGACCGCGGTGATTTCAGAGATCTGGTCTACGTCCAGCAGCGCTGCGACACGGGGCAACACGTTCTTGCCGTTGGTGGTCGCCGGGGCGAGCACATGGCTGTACGCTGGCGCCAGCTCGACGACAAGCGGCGCAAGATTTTCAGGCAGCCGGTGGGCGTAGGCAGGATGGTCGGCAACCAGGACCTTCGCCACGTCAGCAATCGTGGCAGCACTTTCAGCGACACCACCGACGTTCTGGCCTGCGACCAGTATGTGCACATCACCACCAATCTGGGCGGCAGCTGCAACCGTGTTGAGGGTGGCCGGTGCTACGGCGCCGTTCTCATGTTCAGCGATAACCAGGATAGTCATTCAGATTACCTTCGCTTCGTTTTTCAGTTTCTCGACCAGTTCAGCCACCGACTTGACCTTGATACCCGCACCGCGTACCGCAGGGGCCTCGACCTTGACAGTCTGCAAGGTTGTCGTCAGGGCCACGCCCAGTGCATCTGGCGTTACAGTTTCCAGTGGTTTTTTCTTGGCCTTCATGATGTTGGGCAGCGAGGCATAGCGTGGCTCGTTAAGGCGCAGGTCGGTGGTAACGATCGCTGGCAGTTTCAGGGCCACCGTCTGCAGGCCGCCATCAATTTCGCGGGTAACGTTGAGTGTGTCGCCAGCGATCTCGACCTTCGAAGCGAAGGTGCCTTGAGGGTACCCGCTGAGCGCAGCCAGCATTTGACCGGTCTGGTTGTTGTCGCTGTCAATGGCTTGCTTGCCGAGGATCACCAGCTGCGGCTGCTCCTTGTCCACCACTGCCTTGAGCGCTTTGGCGATAGCCAGGGAGCCGAGGTCGTCGCCCGCTTCAACCAGGATGGCCCGGTCAGCACCCAGGGCCAACGCGGTACGCAATTGTTCCTGGGCAACATTTGAACCCACGCTGACCACGATGACTTCAGTGGCCACCCCTTTTTCTTTCAGACGAACCGCTTCTTCTACCGCAATTTCGCAAAACGGGTTCAGGGCCATCTTGACGTTGGCCAGGTCGACGCCCGAGTTATCCGCTTTGACGCGAACCTTGACGTTGTAGTCGACCACACGCTTCACAGCTACCAGAACTTTCATCGCAACCTCGCATCTATACGAACGTTATTCATAATGTTGAACAAAGTTCGGAGGGTTGTCAAACCTTCTGATACGGTTGAACAGCACGCATCGCGACCATTCGTCTTCTGCTGCTGGCAGGTCTGCGCACACATGCTATTTATATTTACAAACAGCGTTCAGTTTACTTTGATGCTGTGGCAAGATCCGGATAGCGCCTGACCTGCCCTCCAAGGGACCACGCATCCTGACCGAGGGACAGGCGCTACCCATTCCAATAACACTGCTCAGAAGCAGGTATAAACGACATGAAGCTATCTTTACCCTTGAGCCTTTCGCTGTCGGTTTTCGCACTGGTCATCGTCGCCCACTTTGTCGTCGAAGCTCGACAGATGGAACTGCGAGCACGCATCGCGGCATGTCATGCCCAGCCTTATACCTGCAACACCCCCTCTGCGAGTCTGGCGATGCTCCGCTAAACCCTGCGAATTCACCTCCAACGCAAACCGGGCCGCTAGGCGGCCCGGTGTATATGTGCGTACGAACAAGGCGCAGCCGCGGCTACATCAGCGAACCATATCGCTCGGTGTGGTGATCGCTATCCCCCCAACTCATATCGATCGTGGTCAGACGCTTGAAGTACCAACCGGCCGCCAGTTCATCAGTCATGCCCATGCCACCATGCAACTGGGTGGCCTGCTGCCCGATAACCCTACCCGCGCGCCCCACCAGTGTCTTGGCCGCTGATACCGCCCGCGCACGCTCATCGGCACGGGCATTGTCGAGGTTGGCGGCGGCATAATGGGTAATGGACCGCGCCTGCTCACTCAGACCAAGCATCTCTGCCACACGATGCTGCAACGCCTGGAAACTGCCAATGGGTTTGCCGAATTGCTTGCGCGTCTGCAAGTACTCGACTGTCAACTCAATCAAGCGGTCCATGCATCCAACCGCTTCTGCGCACAAGGCAAAGCAAGCTCGGTCTGCTGCCCACTCAAGATCCGCCAACCCCTTGTGCTCAACGCCCAACAGCGCCTCCCGGCTCACGCTGACGTCGGACAGTTCTATTTCAGCAACGCGCTGACCATCCAGCCCCGCAAAGCTGCGCACGTTGACACCAGGCGACCCTGCTTCAACCAGGAACAGGCTGATACCATCATGGTCGTCCTGCACCCCGCGGGTTCTGGCCGAAACGATCAACCAGTGGGCAGAGTCACCGTGTGAAACCACGCTCTTGCGTCCGTTCAAACGATAGCCAGTGCCCGTTTCACTGGCTTGGCACGTCACATCCGCCAGGTCAAAGCGGCTTTGTGGCTCAAGTGCAGCGAGGCTGACGCGGCACTCGCCGCGCGCCAGCAAAGGCAGCAACCGCTCTTTATGCTGCGCGCTGCCCACCCGCTGGAGCAACGGCCCCCCCACCAGCGCGGTGGCGAGAAAGGGTTCCAGTACCAGTCCGCGACCGAAGGCCTCCATCACCACCAGGGTTTCTTCGGCGCCGGCACCAAGACCGCCATATTGCTCATCCAGGCCAAGGGCCAGCAGACCCGTTTCAGCCAAGGACGACCAGTTGTCCTCGGACCAGCCTCGCGGGCTTTGGGCCAGGGTGCGGCGGGTCTCAAACTCATACTGACGCTCGACAAAGCGAGCGACCATGTCGGCGAGCATCTGTTGCTCTTCATCGAGGGAGAAGTCCATTGCAAAACCTCCAGGGCGTTAGCGCCGGTCACAAGCCAAGGGTCAATTTGCCAATAATGTTCTTCTGCACTTCCGTGGAGCCGCCGTAGATCGAGATCTTGCGCCAGTCCAGGTAGTGCGATGCCAACGCATTGAGCAGTTGCCCATTGGCAGTATCGACCTGCGTATCACCCTCCAGCGCCTGGGGTACGAACGGCACCGCGTAAGGGCCTGCGCACTCCATGATCAGCTCGGTCAGCCGCTGCTGTATCTCGGACCCACGGATTTTCAGCAGCGAAGCCTCAATCCCTTTGCCCTGGCCCTTGCCCTCCTGGTCGATCAAACGCAGCAGTGACCATTCATGGGCGTGCAGTTCCATCTCGATAGCGGCCACCTTGTCCCGAAACCGAACATCTTCAAGCAGCGGGCGGCCCTTCTTCTGGCTACTGGCAGCGATCTCCCGCAGTCGGCGCATGAAGCGCTTGCAGTTGCCTAGACCGGCGATGTTGGTGCGCTCATGCCCGAGCAGGTATTTAGCGATTCCCCAGCCTTTGTGCTCTTCGCCAACCAGGTTGTCACGGGGCACCCAGACATCATCGAAGAACACTTCGTTGACGTCGTGCCCGCCATCGAGCGTCTTGATCGGGCGTACCTGGATACCAGGGCTTGCCATGTCGATCAGCAGGAAAGAGATGCCCTCCTGCTGTCGGCCTTCATGATGGGTACGCACCAGGCAGAAAATCCAGTTTGCCCACTGGGCGAACGAGGTCCAGATCTTCTGGCCATTGACCCGGTACCCATCGCCACTGACTTCGGCGCGGCAGCGCAGCGCTGACAGATCAGAGCCAGCACCAGGTTCGGAGTAGCCCTGGCACCACCAGTCGCTCATGTCGAGGATGCGCGGAAGGAACCGGGCTTGCTGTTCCGGGGTGCCAAATTTCTGCAGCACCGGCGCCACCATCGACAACCCGAACGGCATTTGCCGGGGGGCACCTGCCGTGAAGCACTCCTCATCGAAAATATTACGTTGTGCGGCCGTCCAACCCGTACCGCCAAAGGCTACCGGCCAGCCCGGCGCGCCCCAGCCCCGTTGCTGCAAGATACGCTGCCAACGCACGTAATCCTCGCGTCCCAGGTGCTGAAAGTCCAACACCCGATCACGGATATCAGCCGGTAGCTCGCGCTCTACGAAGGCACGAACTTCCAGGCGAAACGCCAGTTCTTCGCTGCTTTGCTGAAAGTTCATCGACTCATACTCCTCAGGCGAGCTCGATCACGCCGTTGTTCAGCACAACGGTATCGCGGCTGTCGACACGAGCGCGCAGATGGACTTGGCTACCCTCGCCATTCCAGAACTGAAAGCGCAGCGTTTCGCCAGGATACACAGGCGAGGTAAAACGGGCGGCAATGCGCTTCAGCCGCCTGGCGTCGCCTTCAGCGCAGCGTTTGATTGCAGCGAACGCGGCCATGCCGTAGGTGGCCAGGCCATGCAGGATTGGTTGCTTGAAACCCGCACGTGCGGCGACTTCAGGGACGGCATGCAACGGGTTGGCATCGCCAGACAGCCTGTAGATCAGCGCAGCCTGCGCAGGCGAGAGCAATTCATACTCGAAATCCGGAGCGCGGTCAGGCACGGCTGGCAGGCTTTGCGGCGGCTCATCGCTGCGGCCACCTTGGGCGGAGTAGCCGCCATCGCCACGCAGGAACGACACCTGGCGCGTCTGGGCAATGCGCTCGCCGCTGGCCGCGTCGATGATATCGCGCAGCAGCTCGACGATCGCGCCCTTGCCTTCGCCTTTGTCACAGATGCGATTGACCTGGGTGCGGCTGATGACCGTGCCGCTCACTGGCATCGGCATGAACCAGCGGGTGTCTTGCTCGCCGTGTACCAGTTTCAGGTAATTGACACCGGTCTCGGGGTTGGTCATCCATGGCTTTGGCCAGGCAATCGCCGCCGCCAAGGTTGGCACCGCCTGAAGTCCTTCCTCAAAGGTGAACCGCAGATGGACAGGATCCATAGGGTCGCCACCAACTCCCAGACCCAGCGCATAAAGGATGGTGTCGCGCTCCGTGTACGTGCGCGTGACCTCTTCAATGGGCCAGTGCTTGACGCGTTCATAGTTCAGCATAGGGTTAGCTCGTAGTCGGGTCTCAGGCTCGCCCCACCGGCGGCGCCGATGGGGATCGGTCGCGTAGGGCTCAGATCGGTTCCCAGCTGTAGACGTCATGGGTCTGGTGCAATGGCAGGAAGCTCGAGCGCAAGGCCGGAATGGCGTGTTCGGCGACATCGCGCGGGGTCCAGCCGTTGTCACGGTGCACCGAACGGGTTACGCGAGGCTGGCTGACCAACATGATTTCATTGGCGCGCACGTAGAAAATTTGCCCAGAAACATCCTGGGCCTGGTCGGATGCCAGGAACACAGCCAGTGGCGCTTGGCGCGATGGATGCATCATGCGTTCCATGCGCTCGGCTTGCAGTTTTTTCTCTGGCGTATCGGTGGGCACCGCGCCAATCATGCGGCTCCAGGCAGCTGGTGAGATGCAATTGGAACGCACGCCGAAGTTGGCCATGTCCAGCGCAATGGCCTTGGACATACCGACGATCCCCATCTTCGCCGCTGCGTAGTTGACCTGCCCGATGTTCCCGACCAGACCGGTATTGGACGTCATGTGGATATAGCAACCCGAGCTTTGGCTGCGGAAGTGCGGCGCTGCTGCGCGTGCCATGAAGAACGAGCCGTTGAGGTGCACGTTGAGCACAGCTTGCCATTCCTGCTCGTCCATTTTATGGAACATGCGGTCGCGCAGGATACCGGCGTTGTTCACCACCGTGTCGATACGGCCGAAGGTGTCCATGGCGGTCTGCACGATACGGTGTGCCGAGTCCCAACCCGCCACGCTGTCGGTGCTGGCAACCGCCTCACCGCCAGCGGCCTTGATTTCGTCGACCACGCGCTGGGCCGGCCCTGCATCCTGGCCCTCGCCATGCACGGACGAACCCAAGTCATTGACCACGACACGTGCACCCTCGGCGGCCATGGCCAGCGCGATGGCGCGGCCGATGCCGTTACCTGCGCCGGTGACTACAACCACTTTGCCTTCAACCATTCCACTCATTGCGTATTCCTCTTGTTGTTAGTTGTGCCGTTACGCACCGGGGGTGCGCTGGGCCTTGTACGCTTAGCATTCGTCGTCAGGGAACTGCGGTGGGCGCTTTTCCATGAAGCTGGCGATACCCTCCCTGTAATCCGGCCCCTGATTGGCAATGGGCATGTCCAGACCAGCGCTCATGACGGCCTCATGGCAGGTCTGGAACGGCACCTCCCACAACTGCTGCTTCATCACGCGCATCGAGCGTGGTGAGCAGTTCTGAGCCAGGTCGCGAGCGTAGGCATAGGTATGCTCAGCCAGTTGCTCGGCCGGCACCGCGAGGTTTACCAAGCCCATGCGTTGTGCTTCCACGCCCTTGATCTTGCGGCCGGACAGCAACAGGTCCAGCGCATGAGCCTGGCCAACATGGTGCTCCAGGATCCAGGCCATGCCGTACTCAGCGGTAAGGCCACGGCGGGCGAACGCAGTGGTGATCGTGGCGTCTTCGGCAGCGAAACGAATATCACAGAACAACGCATGGATCAGGCCGATGCCAACAGTGGCGCCATTGAGCATGGCGATCACCGGTTTGGGGATGGCCGGGTAGTAAGAGCACCGCGTCTGCCAGTCGGCTCGCTTGCGCATGTCGAAGGGCCGCGGCAGCTTGGTCATCAGGCCGTTGGGGTCACCGCCGAAGCTGTTGATGTCACCACCCGCACAAAATGCCTTGCCGGCTCCGGTGAAGACAATCACGCGCACACCCTTGTCCGCTCCCGCCGCCTGCATGGCGTCATACACTTCGGTCGCCACCTGGTCATTCCAGCTGTTGAGCTGGTCAGGCCGATTGATGGTGATGGTGGCGATGCGGTCCTTGACCTCATAGAGAATGCTCTCGTAGCTCATGCCAGCTCCCTCAAAACGACCGTGGCAAACCGAGGATGTGCTCGGCTACATAGGACAGGATCAGGTTGGTGGAGATCGGGGCCACCTGATAAAGGCGAGTCTCGCGGAACTTGCGCTCTACATCGTATTCACAGGCAAAGCCGAAGCCGCCATGGGTTTGCAGGCAAGCGTTGGCCGCTTTCCAGGATGAAGTAGCCGCCAAGTGCTTGGCCATGTTGGCCTCGGCCCCGCACGGCTGATGTGCGTCAAACAGCTCGCAGGCGCGGTAACGCATCAGGTCGGCAGCCCGAATATCCATGTAGGCTTCAGCGATGGGGAACTGGATGCCCTGGTTTTTCCCGATTGGCCGGTCGAACACCACACGGTCATTGGCATACCGGGTCGCACGGTCGACAAACCAGTAGCCGTCACCGATGCATTCGGCGGCGATAAGGGTGCGCTCGGCGTTGAGCCCGTCGAGAATGTACTTGAACCCTTGGCCTTCCTCGCCAATCAGGTTCTCCTCCGGGATCTCGAGGTTATCGAAGAACAGCTCGTTGGTCTCGTGGTTGACCATATTGGGAATAGGCCGGACATCCAGGCCTTTGCCGATGGCGTCGTGCAGGTCGACCAGGAAGCAGGACAGGCCTTCGGACTTTTTCTTCACATCGGCCAGCGGCGTGGTACGCGCCAGCAGGATCATCATGTCCGAGTGCTGGACGCGGGAAATCCATACCTTTTGCCCGTTGACCACGTAACGATCACCCTTCTTGACCGCTGTGGTACGTAGCTTGGTGGTATCGGTGCCGGTGGTAGGCTCGGTCACGGCCATGGACTGCAGGCGCAATTCGCCACTGGCGATCTTGGGCAGATACTTGCGTTTCTGTGCGTCGGAACCATTACGCAACAGGGTATTCATGTTGTACATCTGGCCATGGCAGAACCCGGAGTTGCCGCCATTGCGGTTGATCTCCTCCATGATCACCGAGGCTTCAGCCAGCCCTAGCCCCGAACCACCGTATTCTTCGGGAATCAAAGCGGCCATCCAACCCGCCTTGGTCAGTGCGTCGACGAACGCTTCAGGGTAGACCCGCGCATGGTCAATCTGACGCCAGTATTCATCAGGAAATTCGCCACACAGGCCTCGCAGGGAGTCACGCAGTTCACGGTACGGATCGTTTGCGTCATGTTTCATAGCGTTCTCTCGTCGATTCAAGCGTCTGCGGCGATCAGGCCGCCATCGCTAGCCAGTTGCGCCAAATGGTGGTCGGCATCGCCGAACAGTATTTCGATCATGGACAGGCGGCGCATGTAATGACCCACCTGACATTCCTCGGTGACGCCGATTCCACCGTGCAACTGCACAGCCTGTTGCGCCACGAAGCGTGCCGAACGGTTGATCTGCACTTTGGCCGCAGCGATGGCACGGCGACGCTCAAGGGCGTCGCCATCGTTCACCATCATGCTGGCGTAATAGGCCATGCTGCGCGCCTGCTCGATCATTACCAACATGTCCACGGCGCTGTGCTGCAGCGCCTGGAACGAGCCGATCAACACCCCAAACTGCTTGCGAACCTTGAGGTACTCGACCGTCATGTCGAAAGCCTGCTGCATGGCCCCGACCGCCTCGGCGCACAACGCGGCCACGGCGCGATCCACCGCCTGTTCGATCAGCGGCAAGGCCTGCCGTGATGATCCCAGCAGCGCCGCCAGCGGCAGGCGCACGCCATCAAGCGTAATGTCCGCAGCGCGAAGGCGATCCTGGGTCTGGTAACCCCGGCGGCTAACACCTGCGGTTTTGGCATCAACGATGAAGAGCGCGACGCCATCGGCGTCCCGGCGTTCACCGCTGGTGCGGGCGGAGATAATCAACTGGTCTGCACAGTCGCCATGCAACACAAAGCGTTTGCAGCCATCGAGCACCCAATGGTCACCCTCGCGGCGCGCCCGCGTAGCGACATCTGCCAAGTCGTAACGTGCCTGGGCTTCGCTGTGGGCAAAAGCCAACAGACGCTCACCGGCGATCAGGGGTGGGAGGATCTCGGCCCGCTGCTGCGCATCGCCAGCACTGGCCAACAACCCACCGGCGAGCACCACGCTGGCCAGGTAAGGCTCAAGCAACAGTCCGCGGCCCACCGCTTCCATGACAATCATGGTTTCAGCTGGACCACCGTCAAAGCCACCATCGGCCTCGGTAAACGGCAGACCCAGCAAGCCCAGGTCGGCGTAGCGAGCCCACAGCTCCCGGCTCCAGCCTTCCTTCGTGTCCAGATAGCGACCGCGTTGCTCGAAGCCATAACGGTCGCCGACCAGGCGGTCGACCGCGTCCTTGAGCATGCGCTGTTCTTCATTGAAATCGAAATTCATGCTTAGAGTCCGAGCAGAGTTTTGGCCAGGATGTTGTGCTGGATTTCGTTGGAGCCCCCGACAATGGAGACATGGCGCACCCAGTAGTAATTTGGCGCGATGGTGCGCGCCCAATCATCGTCATGCTGTACCTCGCGCTCACCCACCACGAACGCCTGGTCGTACTCAATCGCGTTGTAGCCTGCCACCTCCATCAACAGTTCAGTCGCCGCCTGTTGCAGTTGCGAGCCTTTCATTTTCAGGATCGAACTGCGCGGGTCTGGGGTGTGCCCGTACTTCTCGCTGTCGGCGATAACGCGCATCTGGGTCATTTCCAAGGCCTTGAGTTCAACCTCCAAGGCCGCGACCCGTTCGCGAAAGCGTGGTTGGTCCGCCAGAACGCTTGCGCCCGTGGCCACGCTGCGAGCCAGTTGCTTGGCCCGTCTTACGCGGAATTTCGACAGGCCGACCCGGGCGATGCCGCCGCGCTCGCTACCGAGCAGGAACTTGGCGACATCCCAACCGCGGTTTTCCTCGCCAATCAGGTTGGCCACCGGAACCCGAACGTTATCCAGGAACATTTCGTTGGTTTCGTGGTGGCCATCGAGGGTGACAATCGGGCGAATTGAAATGCCAGGCGTTTTCATGTCCAGGAGCAGGAAACTGATGCCCTGCTGTTTCTTTGCCGTAGCGTCAGTGCGCACCAGCATGAAGCACCAATCAGCATGATGGGCCGTGGAGGTCCAGAGTTTCTGGCCATTGAGGACGTAATGATCACCCTCACGTACGGCGCTGGTACGCAACGAGGCAAGGTCCGATCCTGAACCAGGCTCGGAAAACCCTTGGCAGAACCAGTAGTCCATGTTCGCCACACGCGGCAGGAAATGTTCCTTCTGCGCTTGCGTCCCGAATGCAATCAAAACCGGGCCGATCATGTTCATGTTGAAAGAGATCGGCTCCGGCGCGGGCGCCATGTGCAGCTCTTCCTTGAAGATGTAGTGCTGGGTGGCACTCCAGGCCTGGCCGCCCCACTCGGGCGCCCAAGCCGGACAGGCCCAGCCCTTGGCGTTGAGGATTCGCACCCAGCTGACCATTTCTGCTTTCGAGAGTCGCTGGCCATATTCAACCTTGCGCCGAATCGACGCCGGCACTGCCGTTTTCAGAAAAGCCCTGACCTCATCGCGAAAAGCCAGTTCTTCCGGTGTAAATCGCAAATCCATAGGGGTTTCCTCAGTCGATGATGCCGGTGGCACGCAATTGCTCAACCCGCTCCGGGGTGAACCAGGCGGACAACGCGGCGTCGGTATTGGCTGGCGTGATGGGCTGCGGTGCGAAAGGCGTAACTGGCACACTGCGGGAAAAACGGGGCGCTGGCGCAGGTTGAGTCACACCGTCGACCACGATGAACGTGCCCCTGGCGCGCAAGTGCGGGTGCCCTGCGGCTTCAGAGAACGTCAGCACGCCGGTGGCACAAGCATCGCTGGCCTCGAGCACCGCCACCCATTCATCACGGCTTCGGGTACGGAAACGTGCGGCGAGCACCTTCTTGGCATTGGCCCACGCCTCGCGATCCATCTGATCGCCCAAGAGCTGCGGGTCCAGGTCCATCAGCCGCAGCAACTCGTCATAGAACTTGCTTTCGATCGGGCCAACGCTGATGAACTTGTCATCGGAACACAGGTAGCAGTCGTAGAACGGTGACCCACTGTCAGTAATGTTGGTGCCCCGCCCCTCTTTCCACATGCCAGCAGCCAACATGCCAAAGAAGGTGCTCGCCAAGTGTGCAGCCCCATCGACGATGGCTGCATCAACCACCTGCCCTTTACCCGAGCCACGCGCCTCCAGGATGCCAGCCAGCAGACCGAGCGCGAGATACAGCGACCCTCCCGCGTAGTCCCCCACCAGATTCAACGGGATGCTCGGCGGTTGCCCTTCACGACCAATGGCATCGAGGATACCGGTCAAGGCCAGATAATTGAGGTCATGCCCAGCATACTTGGCCAGCGGGCCGTCCTGGCCCCAGCCGGTCATCCGGCCGTACACCAGGCGTGGGTTGCGCGCCAGGCAGTCATCCGGGCCCAGGCCCAAGCGTTCGGTCACCCCAGGGCGGAAACCCTCGATCAGTGCGTCGGCTTGTTCCACCAATTGCAGTACTGTCTCCACCCCTGCCGGATCCTTGAGGTCGACGGCGACCGCGTAGCGGTTGCGCAGCAGGGTGTTGTACTGCAGCGGACGCTCGATACCGAGCTTGGCCGGCTGTTTACGATCGACGCGGATTACCGTTGCGCCCAGGTCTGCCAACAACATGGCGCACATCGGACCTGGGCCGATGCCGGCAAGCTCGACAACCTTGATTCCGGAAAGTGGCCCGGCCATGTCAGCTGCGCCCCTGGCCGCGCATCGCTTGCCATTGCTCTTCATTCCAGTCCTGCATGGCACGGAAGCTGGGCCCGCCAACCCCTTGCATCCAGCGCCCGCCATCAATCACCACCATTTCGCCCGTGATGTAGGACGAACCATCGCAAGCCAGGTAGCTGTAGAGGTCAGCCAGCTCTCGGTGGTCGCCAAAGCGCCGCAAAGGCACGCTCTTTTCCTGCGGCTCCACCTGCGAACCTGGCGGATAGAGCTGCTCCCAGGCACCTGGGGTGGGGAACAGGCCCGGTGCTACGCAGTTCAGACGAATGCCCTTGGGCCCCCACTCCACGGCCAGGCTGCGGGTCATGGCCAGCACGCCAGCCTTGGCCGCTGCGCTGGGCGCGGTGAAGGCCGACCCCGTCATGGTTGGCGTGGACACCGTACTGATCACATTGCCCGGGCGCCCTTCAGCAATCCAGCGCTTGCCAGCTGCAATCGCACAATAGAAGCTGCCGTGCAGGACGATGTCCAATACCGCATCCACTGCTCGCGGCGACAGGGTTTCGGTGCGCGCGATGAAGTTGGCGGCGGCGTTGCACAGCAACACATCCAACGGGCCACTGCGCCATACCTCTTCCATCATGGCTTCGACCGATTCGGCGTCACGCACATCAGCTTGCACGGTGGCGACACGTGCCCCCGGCAGTGCAGCGCGGAACTCTTCGGCAGTCGCTTCAAGCACTTCCTTGCGGCGGCCGGCGATCACCAGCTCAGCGCCCAGCTCCAGGTAGCGCTTGCCAATACTCTTGCCCAGCCCCGTGCCGCCGCCGGTGATGAGGATTTTCTTGCCAGCCAAAAGGTCGTTTGCGTACATGCTTCAATTCCCGCTGAAAGTCGGTTGACGTTTTTCCATGAAGGCCGCAACGGCTTCCTGGTGATCCTGGGTCTGGCGCGTCAGCGGGTTGAGGTCGACCTCACGGCGCCAGGCGGCCTCCACGCTGTCACCACCACGCACCAGCGAAGCTTTGAGCAACGCCAATGTCACAGGTGGCAGTTGAGCCAGCTTCTGGGCACGCTGCACCGCTGCCTCCAGGGCCTGCCCCGGCGCCACCACCTGATTGAACAGCCCCAGTTCGCCAGCTTTGACGCCGTCGAACGGTTCGGCGCTGAGCATCAACTGGCGGGCCTTGCCGGCACCGACTTTCTGCGGCAGGGTCCACAACAGCCCCGTGTCGGGCAACAAACCCACCTTGACGAAAGAGCAAGCCAGCTTGGCCGACTCACTCCCGACGGTCAGGTCGCAGGCCGCGGCGAGCGACAGTCCAGCCCCCATGCAGTTGCCTTCAACAGCTGCCACCACAGGCTTGTCGCCGGTGAAAATCAGACGGAATAGCCGGACCCCGATGCTGATGCGCTCACGCATGTCCAGCAACGAAGACGGTGCGGTGGTCATCTCCGAAAGGTCACCTCCGGCACAGAAGTGTTCACCTGCACCGGTCAGCACGATGGCGCGGCAAGTGTCGTCCTGATGATGAAGCCTGTGAAACGTCTCCAGCAGTGCCAAACGCATCTTCAGTGAGAAGGCGTTGCGACGCTCCGGATAGTTCATGGTGACAATTGCCACCCCGCCCCGATGCTCGACCTGGACGATTTCGCTGTGTTGAGTCATCACAGGTTCCTTATTGGCCGGTAAATACAGGGGCGCGCTTTTCGAGGAAGGCATTAGCCGCCTCCAGGTGATCGCGCGACTGACGCAACAACGGCTGATAGTCGATTTCGGCGCGTAACGCAGCGTCCATCTCGTCTGCTGAAAACGTCAACGCGGTCTTGGTCAAGGCCACGCCCAGCGGGGGTAATTTGGCCAAAGACTTGGCGTACTCGATGGCTACGCTCAGCGCCTGGCCTGGCTCGACCACTTGATTGGCCAAGCCAATGCGCCCGGCTTCGACACCGTCAATTTCTCGCGCCAACGACAGCAGCTCGCGCGCCTTGGCGGGCCCCACCCTGTTTTGAAGGGTCCACAACACGCCGGTGTCAGGAATCAGCCCTATACGCAGGAAGGCGGCGCAGAACCGTGCGTTCGATGCCGCTACCAGGTAATCGCTCGCCACGGCCAGCGACAGGCCGGCACCGAATGCCACGCCTTCCACTGCCACCACAACAGGCTTGGGGCCACCGAGCAGGTCGCGCACCACTTCGCAGGACTCTGCAAGGATCTCTCGGCTCTGCAGTACGGTGCGCTTGGTCATCTCGGAAATGTCAGCGCCGGCACTGAATTGCCCGCCAGCGCCTGTCAGCACCACAGCCCGGGACTCAGGGTCGGCGACCATGAGCCGATGCACGGTGTCGCGCAACGCCAGGCGCATCTGGCGCCCCATCGCATTACGGCGCTCAGCATTGTTGAGGGTGATGATGGCCACTTCGCCATCGCGGGTAACCTGAATGCGTTCGTCGGTATGTTCGGACATCGTGCTCTCCTCAGTTGCCAACGAACACGGCAGGGCGTTTTTCCATGAAGGCTTTTGCTGCCTCCTGATGGTCCTGGCTGCGGCGCATGATTGGCTGCAGGTTCACTTCGGTCTCGATCGCTTGATCCAGCGAGCCGATGCCGTTGGCCAGCGCAGCCTTGAGGTGTGCGACAGCCAGGGGTGGCATCCGCGCATACTGGCGAGCCACCTCCAATGCGGCTTGGCGAGTTTCGCCAGCGGGCGCGAGCTGGTTGGCAAAGCCGCTATGCAAGGCTTGCTCGCCATTGAATTCATCGGCGGTGAGCATCAGTTCACGCGCTTTCCCAGCGCCCACGCGCTGAGCGAGCGACCAGAAAAGCCCGGTATCGGGCATCAGCCCAACCTTGACGAATGCGCAGGCATAGCGGGTATCGGGCGCAGAGACCACGTAGTCACTGGCTGCGGCGAGCGAAACGCCTGCGCCCATGGCAAACCCCTCGACAGCAGCGATCACCGCTTTAGGCCCTTCAACCAGCAGGCGGAAGATGTTCAGCGGCAGCAGGTTGCGTTCGCGGTACTCCATCACCGTGCGGTCTTTCATTTCGGAGATGTCGCCACCCGCGCAGAACACCCCGTTGGCGCCGGTCAGCACAATGGCCTGGCATTCGGCGTCGTGGTACATGAGGCCATAGAGGCGCTCATACAGTGTTTCGCGCATTTTCAGCGAGAAGGCGTTGCGCCGCTGGGGGTAGTTCAAGGTAACGATGGCGACGCCTTCGTCGTACTCGACCTGAACAATATCGTCGGTATTTGCCTGGACCTCGCTCACAGCGTCTCCTCCGTACCCAGGATCAACGTTGCCTGGCTCGACAGCACACCGCCATTGCCGTGGGCGATCGCCAGCTTGGCGTCGGCCACTTGCCGCGCGCCGCATTGCCCCATCAGCTGCTGGGTGGCTTCAACCATGGTGAACAGGCCGTACATGCCTGGGTGCACACACGACAGGCCGCCCCCGTTGGTATTCACTGCGAGCCGGCCACCGGGTGCGATCGCGCCGCCCGATACAAAGCGCCCGCCCTCGCCTTTCGGGCAGAACCCAAGGTCTTCGAGAAACAGAATCGGGTTGATGGTGAAGGCGTCATAGAGCATCACCACATCGATATCCGAGGGGCTGACACCGGCCATCTCATAGGCACGCTGGCCAGATTCCCGCGCAGCGGTAACCGTCAGGTCTGCCATCGACGCAATCTCACGGTGCGTGGTAGCAGAACCGGCGCCCAGTACATAAGCAGGGCGTTTGGCCAGATCACGGGCACGGTCGGCCCGAACCATGACCACCGCTGCAGCACCGTCGGTCACCAGGCAGCAATCGCGTACGGTCAGGGGGTCAGAAACCATGCGCGCACCCAGCACGTCGCTGATGCTCAGCTCATCGCGCATGTACGCATCGGGGTTGAGTTGCGCCCACTTACGCGCCGCAACGGCAACCTCGGCAAGCTGTTCACGGGTGGTGCCGTACTGATGCATGTGCCGTGCGGCCGCCAGCGCGTAGGAAGACACAGGGTTCATCGGCCGGTAGGGGGTTTCCCAGGGCGACGGGCGTGAAGACTGCACCAGTTTGCCCGAGGCGCTTTTCTGGTTGCTACCGTAGGCAATCAGTGCGACATCGATCTGCCCCGAGGCCAAGGCCATCGCGGCAGTATGGGCATAGATCTGGAATGCCGAACCACCGGTGCGGTTGTTGTCGGTGAACCGGGGGTGAATGCCCAGGTACTCAGAAAAGGTAAGCCCAGAGAGCATGTCGTCAGGCACACTGACGAACAGCCCATCCACATCAGCAGGTGTCAGCCCCACCTGCGCCAGGGCACGTACGCTGGCAGCAGCGGCCAGGTCCATGGACGACAGCCCTGGCGCCTCGCCCATCCCGTATGTGGCTCCCGCCACGATGGCTGTTTGTCCACGAAGACTTTGTTTCATAGTTTCCTGCCTTTGTTGTTATTGCTGCAGGTTGCGAATGGTTTTGCCGTGCGTCAGGTCAGGCTGGCTCGAACACCAGCAACGGCGCGCCATCGTCGAGCTGAACGATCTTTGCCCGCACGCTCATGCCTATCTGCACGTCTTCGGGCGCCACACCCTCAACCCGGGACATCATGCGCACGCCCTCCTCCAGGTCGATCAAGGCGACGTTGTAGTTAGGGGTCGGGGGGCGCTGACGGACCACGGTGGAGGAATACACCACACCGCGGCCACTGGCCTGTACCCACTCCAGGTCGGTATTGCCGGTACCGGGTTGAGCTACGCGGGGGTAGAAGCAGTAACCACCGTTCTGGCGACTGCGCTGCAGCATGAAACGCCCCTCAGTGAGGAACTGTTGGTAATCCGATTCTGGCAACAGGCTTTGCATAAGCCCTCCGTTGAGCTGCAGAATTAGTTTTTATGAACGATGTTCCGAATGCTAAACGCTGACATCTTGATCCGTCAAGCTGCTCGATACCGTTTCCCCTCCTCTTATGCACTATGCCAAACGGCGTTTCCATTATTTTCTGCGCTTTCCCACCCCTTGTGTCTGCAGCCCAGTAACTCCGCGACACGCCTGAACACCCGCCTGGCTTGGCTCAAGTACAAAATCAGAACCCGCGATGACGGTTTACCCGCTCAGTGCGCCTTGACACCCTCAACATACGTCGTTTACTTTTACGAACAGCGTTCAGAATAACACTCCACCCCGAACGACATTGAACGCAGTGGGTGAGCAGTCCTCGATGGGAGCCAACAGAACCGTGAACTACGAATTGACCGATGAGCAGCGTGAGATCCAGGACTTGATTCGTCGGGTCGCTCGGGAAAAAGTTGCGCCACGCGCAGACGAGATCGATCGCACGGCGCAATACCCCCATGACATGTTCGCGCTTCTCAAAGAGTTGGGGCTGTTCGCCCTGCCGTTTCCGACTGAATACGGTGGCACCAACAGCTTGCTGTCGGCCTGCATAGCCGTCGAGGAACTGGGGCGTGTCTGCTACAACACCGGCTACCTGCTCGTTGTGCAATGGACGCCGTTCGGGGCAATCCTCGCTGGCGGAACCGAGGAACAGAAGCAACGCTTATTGCCAGGTCTTGCCAGCGGCGACCTGCGCGGTGCCCTGTCGATCACCGAACCGCAAAGCGGCTCGGATGTCTCCGGCATCAAGACCTCTGCACGCCGTACCGAAGGCGGCTATGTGCTGAACGGCTCGAAAATCTGGTGTACCAACTCCAACATCGCCGACTTCATCCTGGTCGCTGCCAAGACTGTCGCCGAGGATGGCACGGGCTTGGGCATCAACCTGTTCATCGTTGATCGCGATACGCCCGGCCTTACGATTGGTGCGCCAGAAGACAAGATGGGAGCCAGGGGGGTAGCAGCCTGCCCGCTGTTCTTCGATGACGCCTTCGTGCCGGTCGCCAACCGCCTCGGCCCCGAGGGAGGCGAAGGTTTCAAGATCGCCATGGAGGCGCTCAATACCAGCCGTCCACTGGTGGCCGCCAGGGCGGTGGGGTTGGCTCAGGGCGCCATCGATCATTCGGTGGACTACATCCAGAACCGCGTCACCTTCAAACAGAAAGTCAGCGACTTCCAAGGCATACGCTGGATGATCGCAGACATGGTCACCCAGACCGAAGCTGCCCGCCAGCTGGTCTATCGCACCGCGTCCATGGTCGATGCCGGCGTTACCGGCCGCACACTCGCACCCATGGCGGCCATGTCGAAGATGTTCGCCTCGGACGTGGCGATGAAAGTCGCCACTGACGCCGTGCAGCTGTTCGGGGCCGCAGGCATTTCCAATGAATACCCGATCAACCGCTACTTCCGCGACGCCAAGGTGGTGCAGATCATCGAGGGCACCAACCAGATTCAGCGAAACATCATTGCCGACAGCGTGCTCGGACGTGTTGCCCGCAACGACGCCAAACCCCGTTAAGTCGCAATCAGTTGCAGTTCCAAATAACCAACCTTAGGGAACAACAAGAATGGAACAGATCGAAACCGTGGGCCTTGGCATTCACTGGGAAGACCTCCCGGTCGGGCGCCGCTTCAAAACCGTGGGCCGCACCGTCACGGAGGCGGATGTTGTCAACTTCGTCTCCGTGACCGGCATGCTCGAAGTGCTTTTCACCAATGTCGAATTCCTCAAGGAACAGTCCGCCATCAAGGGCCGCGTTGCCCCTGGGGCCCTGGTGTTCACGTTTGCAGAAGGCTTGCTTACCCAAGCGACCATGCAAGGGGTGGGTTTTGCGTTCCTCAATATGGAACTGGACATCAAGGGCCCGGTATTCGTCGGTGACACCATTCATGTCGAGTGTGAGGTCATCGAGTGCCGCGAAAGCAAGGGCCGGCCTGGGCTGGGCCTGGTGCGTACCCGCAACCGCATCTACAAGCAAGATGGCACGCTGGTGCAGGAGTACACCCCCCTGCGCCTCGTTAAAGGCAAGGACTACAGGGCTGACTGATCATGACCCAACGGGCATTGGCACAACCCACCGGCCCGCTGTCGGGGCTGCGTGTGATCGACCTCACGATCAACGTCCTTGGCCCCGTCGCCACTCAGATTCTGGGCGACATGGGGGCGGACGTGATCAAGGTGGAACCGCCAACCGGCGATCAAAACCGACAGAACGGCCCGGGTCGAAATCCCGGTATGTCGGTGTTCTACCTCATCATGAACCGCAACAAACGCAGCGTGGTGCTCGACCTCAAGCAGCCGGCGTGCATGGAGGCTTTGCTCAAACTGGTTGAAACAGCCGATGTCGTCGTGCATAGCATGCGGCCGAGCGCAGCCAAGCGGCTGGGCATCTGCTATGAAAAACTGAGCGCCCGCAACCCCAAGATCATCTACGCCTTCGCGCCTGGCTACCGTAGCGACGGTCCGTACGCCAACATGCCGGCGTTCGATGACGTTATCCAGGGCGAGAGCGGTCTGGCGGCGATCAACCGCGATAGCGACGGCCGCCCGCGCTATTTCCCAACGGTCATCGTCGATAAATTCTGCGGTTACGTACTGGCCTCCTCCATCAGCATGGCCTTGCTGCACCGCGAGCGCACCGGCCAGGGACAGGAAGTGCGCGTCCCGATGATGGAGACCATGCTGCAGTTCAACTTGTTCGAACACCTCTGGGAGGGCGCGCTGGGCAAGTCCGACGGCCTGGGCTACACCCGAATGTTCTCGGCCAATCGCCGGCCATACGCGACGCGCGACGGCTACATCTGCCTGCTGGCGGTCAATGACGAGCAGTGGCGACGTGTGTTGACCGCAATCGGCCGGCCTGAGCTGCTGGAAGATCCTCGCTTCTGCCGCATGACCGAGCGCATGCGCCATATCAATGAGTTGTACAGCATCCTTGGGGAAGTGATCGCCACGCAGACCTCCGGGCACTGGGAAACCTTGTTCGATGAGGCCGACGTACCCCATGGTCAGGTCCGCGAACTGCACGACATGATGAATGACGAGTATCTGAAGGAGACCGAATTCTTCAAGAAAGTCCAGCATCCGACCGAGGGGGAACTGGTCATGACCTCGATCCCCGTGGAGTTCTCCGCCTCCCCTGGCAACGTGCGCTATTTGCCCCCGAATCTGGGCGAACACAGCAGTGAAATCCTCGGCGAGCTGGGCTACAGCCATGAGCAGATCAGTGCCCTTTGCGCTGGTCGTGCACCGGCTGCAGCGACGGCGCCGGCACCTGCCCTGCACGCAAGCGCTGAGGGCATGAATCCTGAAACCGCGGCTCAGCCGCGTCCCTGATAAAAGACTCAAAGGTACTCGTGATGAAAGGACTGAAAGATAAAGTCGTAGTAGTGACCGGGGGCGCGGGTGGCATTGGTAGCGCCATTTGCAAACGCTTCAGCGAAGCCGGCGCGGTTGTGGCCGTGTTCGACCTGAACACCCAGGCTGCAAGCGCCTTGGTTGGCGAAATAGAAGCAGCCGGTGGTCGCGCCCGCGACTACAGCGTCGATATCACCGACCATGAAGTAGTCCACGCGGCAGTAGCGCGCGTGGAAGAAGAACTGGGCCCCATCGACGTGCTGGTCAACAACGCTGGCTGGGACACAGGTGCGTTCTTCCTTCAGACCGAAAAGCCGTTTTGGGACAAGGTTGTCGCCATCAACCTGTACGGCCCGCTCAACATGCACCATGCAGTATTGCGCCGGATGAGCGAGCGCGGGCATGGCCGTGTGGTGAATATCTCTTCCGACGCCGGCCGCGTTGGCTCCTCGATGGAGGCCGTGTATTCCTTCTGCAAGGGCGGCCTGATTGCCTTCAGCAAAACCATGGCGCGGGAAATGGCCCGCCAGCAGATACCGGTCAACGTCGTGTGCCCAGGGCCTACCGCAACAGCATTGCTGGACAACCTCGCCCAGGGCGAAAAGGGCGAGCGGATCAAGGCCGGGCTGGTCAAGGCAGTGCCGTTTGGTCGCATGGGGCAACCAGACGACATCGCCGGGACGGTGCTGTTCCTGGCCAGTGACGATGCTGCGTTCATCACCGGCCAGGTGATCAGCGTATCTGGCGGCTTGACGATGGTCGGCTGAGCCTGAATTTTTTAAGGAGTGAAGCATGGAATTCCAAGATATCCTGTACACCGAAGACAACGGCATCGCCACCATCACCATCAACCGTCCCCAGGTCTACAACGCCTTCACCGCCAACACCTGTGAGGAACTGATACAGGCGTTCAGCCAAGCCGGCTACAACAAGGACATCGGCGTAGTGGTGCTCACCGGCGCGGGTGACAAGGCCTTTTGCACCGGCAGCGATCAATCCGGCGGTAGGCACAAGGGGCGCGGGGTGGTAGGCCTGCCGATCGAGGAGCTGCAAAGCATTATCCGTGACATCCCCAAGCCGGTCATCGCACGTGTCAACGGTTACGCCATTGGCGGCGGTAACGTGCTGGTGACCCTCTGCGACCTGGCGATTGCCGCCGATACAGCGCAGCTTGGGCAGGTGGGGCCGAAGGTTGGCTCGGTCGACCCAGGCTTCGGCACCGCCCTGCTCGCCCGCCTTGCCGGTGACAAGCGTGCGCGCGAAATCTGGTACCTGTGCAAACGCTACACCGCGCAGCAAGCGCTGGACTGGGGCCTGGTCAATGCGGTTGTGCCGGCAGACCAGCTGGATGCCGAAGTCAGAAAATGGTGTGACGACATCCTGCAGATGAGCCCGACCGCCATCGCGTTGGCCAAGCGCTCCTTCAATATGGATAACGAGAACATTCGTGGCATTGGCGCATTCGCCATGCAAGCACTGGCCATGTACTACGACACCGAAGAGTCCAAGGAAGGCGGTAATGCCTTCCGCGAGAAACGCAAGCCTGAGTTCCGCAAATACGTGAAGTGATCATCCGAATGCTCGCACGATGACTGCTGTCAGCCCCTGGTGCGCATCGCCAGGGTGACTGCGGGGTTATCGGCGCACCTTGGCTTGGTACCCTTTTGCCGCCCGCTTTATGCCGGCGGCGTTTTTTTGCCCTGCATTCATGCCGATTCCCAGCAAAAGAAAACCCGGCTACGCAAAGCGGGCCGGGTGGGGTACAGGCAACGACGGAACAGCGGTGGCGCCACTCTGCGCTAGATCACACGCTTCTCACGCAGCGCTTTTATTTCGGTCTCATCCAGGCCCAGCCATTCGCCCAGAATGCTGTCGGTGTGCTCACCCTGGGTTGGCGGTGCCTTGTAGTCAACGATGGGGGTAGCCGAGAACTTGACCGGGTTGGCGACCATCCTGACCTTGCCATTCGCTGAAGAGGCGTGCGGACTTTCCACGCACATGCCACGTTCCTGCACATGCGGGTCGGCGAAGACTTGTTCCAGGTTGTTGATAGGGCCCGCCGGCACGCCTGCTTCATCCAGGGCGCGCAGTAAGTCAAGCACTGTCCACGTGGCCACCAATGGTTCGAACACCTCGCCCAGGGCACGACGGTTGACCACGCGCAGGGGGATCTCGGCGAACCGCGCATCCAGCGTCAGCTCCGGATGGCCGAGCACCTCACAAAAACGGGCGTACTGTTCGTTGTTGCCGGCAACAATCATGATGTCGCCATCGGCACAGCGGAACATACGCGAAGGCATGCCGCCATTGCCCTCGGTGCCCCGCCTTACGGGAACGTCGCCCGACACCAGGTATTGGCTGGCGTAGTGGGAGGTCGATGCGATCAAGGCATCGAGCAGGGCAATGTCGATATGCTGCCCCGGGGCACCATTGACGTCGCGCGCATACAGCGCCGCTTGAATGGCATAGGCCGCGTATTGGCCAGCCAGGATGTCTGCCAGACTCGGCCCGGTTTTCATGGGGCCGCCGCCGGGGGTTTCATCGGGTAAGCCGGTGATGCTCATCAACCCGCCCATGGCCTGGAAGATCGAATCGTAACCGGGTCGCGGAGCGTAAGGGCCGGTCTGGCCGAATCCGGTCAACGAGCAATAGATCAGCTGCGGGTTCACTTCCCGCAACGAGGCGTAGTCCAAGCCATAGCGCTTGAGGTCTCCCACCTTGTAGTTTTCCAGCAGAACGTCGCACTTGCCCACCAACTGGCGGATCAGCGCCTGGCCTTCGGGTTTTGCAATGTCACACGTGATGGATTTCTTGTTGCGGTTGGTGCTGATGTAGAACGAAGACTCTCGCGTGTTCTGCCCCTGCGCATCCTGCAGGAAAGGCGGGCCGAACTGGCGTGAATCGTCACCTTTGCCAGGCCGTTCGATCTTGATCACCTCAGCCCCAAGGTCGGCAAGCATCTGCGCGGCCCAGGGGCCGGCGAGGATGCGGCTCATGTCGAGCACACGAACATTGCTAAGCGGGCCCTTACTCATCGTCGTTTCCTCTCTTTTTTTTGTTATCGCCCAACAAAACGGGCAGGCCGCTTTTCGATAAAGGATTGCACGCCTTCTTTGGCATCTTCGGTATTGAACAGCCTGCGCTGGGTATTGGCAATCGAGGCATAAGCCGCTTGCCAGCCATGGTTTACCGCCGTACGAGCGTTCTGCAAAGTCGCTTGTACCGCCAGCGGCGCCTGCTCGGCAATGCGCTCCGCCAGCTCGATGGCGCGCTGCAACTCCTCGCCTACCGGTACGACTTCTTGAACAAAATTGAGTCGCAGCGCTTCGGCGGCATCGAACTCGTCTCCGGTGAGCAGCAATTTCATGGCATTACCCCAACCTGCACGCTCCACAAACCTGAACGTGGCGCCGCAACCGGCCATGATCCCGCGTTTGACTTCGATTTGCGAAAAGCGGCAATTCTGCGCAGCGATGACGATATCCGCAGCCAGCATCAACTCGATGGCAACAGTGAAGCTGATGCCCTGCAGTGCCATGACCATGGGCTTGGTACGAATCGGTTCACGCAGGCCGAAAGGGTCGACTTCGGCAGGTGGTATGTAGGGTTTACCTTCCTTGCGCAGTGGCGCGCACTTCGGCATGTCCAAGCCAGCCGTAAAGTGGTCGCCTTCGGCATACAGCACGCCAACGCGCAGCTCAGGATCTTCTTCCAGACGGGTATAGGCAGCCGCCAGCTCGGCAAACATCTTTGGCGTGAACCCGTTACGCTTTTCAGGACGATCGATGCCGATAAGCAACAAGGGGCCTCGCTGCTCCAGCTTTATACGACCATCCGGGTCGCGTTGAGCTTCACTCATGGGGGGCAATCCTCTTCAGAATAACGATTGATGGAGGGCTTCACTGCTGACGCATCGCCGTGCCATGCCCTGCTCCCAGATTGAAATCCGCCTTGGTGCTGAGCTCAGTGCGAAGCTGCGACGCATCAAATATCTTCACATAGTAGAACATCGGTCTTATATTTGAACAACACTTTACCTGCCAACCTTGCCAACGTGAATGCCATGACTCCTCAAGAAAGCTCGTCACAAATCGCTCCAGGGGCTCTTCCCGGCTTGTCTCTGGCCTGCGACGTCGTCCGTCATTGGGCTCGCGTCACCCCCCATGCACCTGCTCTGAGTGACGCCAGCCTGGCGCTTGACTATGGTTTGCTGGCCCGCGCCATCGATGAAGTCAGTAAGCTGCTAAGCGCGAGGGGTGTCACTGTCGGCGATCGGGTCCTGATTGTTGCGGAGAACAATATCGGCGCTGTGGTCGCACTTTTTGCCTGCCAAGCGCTGGAAGCGTGGCCGGCGGTGGTCAACGCAAGATTGCCAGAGGCAGAGCTGGCCGGATTGCAAGCACTCGTTGAACCCCGCGTGTGCGTGTATGCCACTGCGGACAGCATGGCTTGCGCAGCACATGCCCAAAGCGCAGGCGCGGCGCGAGTCGAGGGTTTGTTGGCCGGGGCGCTCGCGGTAGGCGCCACCCATGCGCAAGTTCGCGCCGAACCGCAAATGCCGGATGCCCAGGTGGGTCTACTCATCTTCACCTCCGGCACCACCGGCCAGCCCAAGGCGGTCATGCACAGCCATGCGGGGCTATTGGCGCTAGGCTCCATTCTCAGCCGCTCGCGCCAGGTCAGCCCGACGGACTGTTACAACGGCGTCGCACCTCTCGCCCATATCATGGGCGTGGCGAACCTGATGTCGGTGATGGTCGCCGGTGCCAGCCTGCGCTTGATGGGGCGACTCGAACTGCCACAGCTGGCCAACGCCATTGCCCAAGGTGACATCTCGCACTTGTCATTCGTACCGACGGTTTACGTACGTTTGCTCGATTACATCGCCACGCAAAAGCTCGATGTGTCAGGGCATCGTCTGCGCTACATCAGCAGTGGCGGCGCACCACTCGATCACACGCTGCAGCAGCGTGTACAGGCATTGTTCGGGTTGCCGCTGGTCAACGGCTACGGCATGACGGAATGCGCACCGGGAGCGCGTACCCGGGCCGATCGCACAAGCGAGCCCGGCACTGTCGGCTTTGCTGAAGAAGGCGTGGAGCTTCGCTTTGTCGATAACCACGGCCTTGACGTGCCCGAGGGCGGCATCGGCGAACTTTGGATGCGTGCCCCCGCCACGATGCTCGGCTACTACCGCAACCCGGCCGCAACCGCCGCCACCTTGCGCCCAGGCGGCTGGGTCGCAACCGGCGATCTGGGCCGCCGGCTGCCGGATGGCGCCGTGGCGGTGGTAGGCCGGCAAAAGGAAATGATCATTCGCTCAGGTTTCAATGTCTATCCCGCCGAGGTCGAGGCCGCGCTCAACAGCCTGCCGGCTATCGTCGCCTCAGGTGTTGTTGGGCGAGCGCTTGCCGATGGTGATGAGGAAATCGTTGCCTTCATCGAGGTTCGCCCCGGCCACGAAATTGATGCACAACAGATCGATTGTGCGCTACGCGAGCTGATTGCTCCCTATAAGCGCCCTAACCGCATCGTCTTCTTGGCGCAACTGCCCCAAGGCAGCACGGGCAAGATCTGGAAAGCCAAACTCGCCAGCTTGGCTGCTGCCCTGGACAGTTCGCCGGAAGCTGCCGAGGAATTACCGGCGCCTCGATACATCGAGGCTCAGCCCTGGTTGTTGCGCGCCGTGAATACGCCCACGCTCTCTCATTATGTGCAATGCACGGATACCCGGCTGCACTACCGCAGCTGGAACGCAGGCGACTCCAGCAAGCCGGTACTCTTATTCGCCCACGGCTATCGGGCAAACAGCCACTGGTGGGATTTCATCGCCCCCTTCTTCATTGATCGGTACCGCGTTTATGCAATGGACTTCTCGGGTATGGGCCAAAGCGGGCCACGCAGCAGCTACAGCGCACAAGCTTTCACCGACGACCTTATTGCCATTCTCGAGAACGGATTAGGTCCCGCCACCGTGGTTGGCCATAGCTATGGCGGACTGCGCACCTTGCGCGTCTGCGCCAATCGCCCAGACCTGGTTCAGCAGGCAGTGATAATCGACAGCCGGGTTCGCTTCCTCGATGAGCCCAAGTCAGCATTCCCTCTTCCCCCAGCGCGCAGCGGCAGCGCTCGGCATTACCCCGACTACCGCACGATCCGCGAACGCTATCGAGTGATCCCCGCACAGCCATTGCCCCTTGCCGATACCTTCGAGCATGTCGCATTCCACACCATCGCCTCTAGCCCGCAGGGCTGGCACTGGCGACTCGACCCTGCCCTGCCATTCACCCTCGCCGAGACCGATGGCGATGCTTTGCTGGAGAGCATCCATGTCCCGGTGGATTTCGTCTACGGCGAAGAGAGCATCGTCGTTGAACATTGGCGTGCAAGAAGGATCGCTGCCCGGCTGCGTCATTGTCGCGGTGCTATCGGTATTCCCAACAGCCATCATCATCTGATGTTGGATCAACCGCTTGCGCTTGTGTCGGTACTGCGTGCATTGCTGGCTTCACAGAAACAGCCAGGTTGACAGTATCGCGCAAACGCATTCAGAATCATAAACAGCGTTCACAATAACAAACCGGGCCATTAGGCCCCACGGACCCTGTATGCAGCCAGACGGCCAGAGCACTCCTGGAGCCTCACCGGCAGTCAATCTGCCACCGCTGAGCTACCCGCTGTTCCGCGCCGTATGGTGCGCAACCCTCACGGCCAACATCTGCTTGTGGATGCAGAATGTGGCCGCAGCCTGGCTGATGGTTCAGTTCGACCCGTCTCCGTTGATGGTGGCACTGGTGCAGACCGCGATTACCCTGCCTGCATTTCTCTTTGGCCTGCCGGCAGGGGTCTACGCCGACCTGCTCGACAAGCGACGTATCCTGATCTGGACCCACGCCTGGATGTTGGCGGCCACTTTGCTGCTCTACTTGCTGCTGACCAGCGGCCAGCTGACACCTTGGGGGCTTTTGCTGCTGGCGTTCAGCCTCGGTAGCGGGAGCGCCGTCAGCATCCCTGCCTGGCAGGCGACCACCTCCGACGCAGTGCCTCGTACGGTTCTTGGCGCGGCGATCAACCTGAATGCCATCGCCTACAATGCTGCGCGCGCTGTCGGCCCTGCCCTGGCCGGGATCATCATTGCCAATTCCAGCCTGGAATGGGTATTTGCCTTGAACATCGTGCTGCTGGTGAGCGTTCTGGGGATCTTCGTCTTTGCCTATCGACCGGGCACTACCCCGCCCGCGTCCAAAGAGCCCCTGCTCGCCGCCATGCGCACAGGGCTGCGCTATGTTCGGCATGCCCACCCGCTGCACGGTCACATCCTGCGCACGCTTTTCTTCGTCAGCTGTGCGAGCAGCCTGTGGGCACTGCTTCCCTTGGTTGCCGGCACAGACAACGTGGGCGGCTATGGCCTGCTGGTTGGCAGCCTCGGTGCCGGTGCCGTAGTGGGCGGTATCGTCCTGAACCAGCTAAGGCCGCGCATCAGCAACTTTCACCGCCTTTCGACGTTATCCACGTTGGTTTTTCTGCTTGCCATGCTGATCGCCGCCTGGGCCCCCTACTTGATATTGATCAGCGCTACCCTGGTACTCGCGGGTGCAGCCTGGATCAACTTCAATTCGACGACCAGCGCGGCTTTCCAGACAACCCTGCCTGGTTGGGTACGGGCCCGAGCGCTGGCCATCTTCATGCTCACCTTCCAAGGGTCCATGGCAATTGGCGGCATGCTCTGGGGCGCTGTAGCCAACCAACTGGGCGTGTCGTGGACCTTGACCCTGGCAGCCGGCTTGATCGTCCTCGGCATGGCCGTTACCCGCCATTACCCTTTGCGAATGGGGCGAGAGGCAGAGGTCACACTGTCCTCGCACTGGGCTGACCACCGGGTAGCTATCAGCCCAGATGTCAATGACGGGCCAGTGGTGGTGCAAGTCGACTACCACGTGGCCATCGAGCATCAGCAGGACTTCTGTCAGCTGATTTCCCGATTGGGCCACGTTCGCAAACGCGATGGGGCCACGCAGTGGCTGCTCTTTCGAGACCTGGCTGATCCGCAGCGATTCAGCGAACGCTTTGTCACAGCCTCCTGGGGCGAGCACTTGCTGCAACGCCGCAGGAGCACGCTCGCCGATCAAGAACAAGAAAAACAATTGACGCATTACCTGCAGCCAGGGACGACCCCTAGCGTGTCTCACTACCTGCTCGTCGTTCCCACGCCGTAACCGTGAAACCAGACGCCACCGAAGACGTGGCATAGGAGAAATCTGTTGTCCGATCGTGAGTATATGGAGTTCGACGTGGTGATCGTCGGCGCCGGGCCATCCGGCCTGTCCGCTGCCTGTCGGCTAAAGCAGGTTGCTGCCGAGGCAGGCCAGGAAATCAGCGTGTGCGTAGTTGAAAAAGGCTCTGAAGTGGGTGCGCATATTCTTTCTGGCGCAGTGTTCGAACCTCGAGCACTGAATGAATTGTTCCCCAACTGGCAAGCCCTCGGCGCGCCACTGAATACACCGGTGGCGCGAGACGACATCTACCTGTTGCAAGGCCCAGAGACAGCCACCCAGATCCCAGGGTTGTTTGTGCCTAAGACCATGCATAACCAGGGCAACTACATCATTTCACTTGCCAACCTGTGCCGCTGGCTCGGCCAACAGGCAGAGCGCCTGGGCGTTGAGATATACCCTGGCTTTGCCGCCCAGCAGGCGTTGATCGATGACGATGGTGTCGTACGCGGCATTGTCACCGGGGATCTTGGCGTTGACCGGGAGGGCCAGCCCAAAGATGGCCTGTACACCCCGGGGATGGAGTTGAGGGCCAAGTACACCTTGTTTGCCGAGGGCTGCCGAGGCCATATAGGCAAACAACTTATCCGTAAGTATCAGCTGGATAGTGAGGCTGATGCACAGCACTACGGTATCGGGATCAAGGAGATCTGGGATATCGACCCGTCCCTGCACCAGCCTGGGTTGGTGGTCCACACTGCTGGCTGGCCGCTCAATGACGACAACCCTGGCGGTTCGTTCCTCTATCACCTGGAGAATAACCAGGTGGTGGTGGGTTTGATCATCGACCTGTCCTATAGCAACACCTACCTGTCGCCATTCGACGAATTCCAACGGTACAAGCACCACCCCGTGGTCAAGCAATACCTGGAAGGCGGCAAACGCGTGTCCTACGGGGCTCGGGCTATCTGCAAAGGTGGCCTGAACTCGCTGCCCAGGATGATCTTCCCCGGCGGGGCGCTCATAGGATGCGACCTGGGGACCTTGAACTTTGCCAAGATCAAGGGTAGCCATACCGCCATGAAATCCGGGATGCTCGCCGCCGAAGCAGTAGCGGCCGCATTGGCCGCAGGCCGCGAAGGCGGCGATATGCTTGACGGGTACGTTGAGGGGTTCAAAGCCAGCTGGCTGTACGACGAGTTATTCCGCAGCCGTAATTTCGGCGCAGCCTTGCATAAGTTCGGCGCCTTGGTAGGCGGGGCGTTCAACTTCATCGATCAGAACATCTTCAGCGGCAAGCTGCCCTTCACCCTTCACGACACCAAGCCAGATCACGCCTGCCTGAAACCCGCCGCCGAATGCACCCGGATTGCCTACCCAAAACCCGACGGAAAGCTCAGCTTCGACAAGCTGTCGTCGGTGTTCCTGTCCAATACCAATCACGAGGAAGAGCAGCCTTGCCACCTGAGGCTTACCGACCCGGACATACCGTTGAACTGGAACCTGCCCCGTTTTGACGAACCGGCGCAGCGCTACTGCCCCGCCGGCGTTTATGAAGTCGTGACACAAGACGATGGCGGCAAGCGTTTCCAGATCAACGCGCAAAACTGTGTGCATTGCAAGACCTGCGACATCAAGGACCCTGCTCAGAACATCACCTGGGTCACCCCTGAAGGCGCTGGCGGCCCCAACTACCCCAACATGTAAGACAACCCAGGCGCCTTATGCGTGTCTGTACAGGAGCGGAATGATGCCTTACGAAACCCTGATTCTGGATAAGCAGGACAAGGTCGGCCTGATACGCCTGAACCGGCCTGAAGCGTACAACGCATTGAACGATCAGCTGATGAATGACCTGACCGCCGCGCTCGACGACCTCGAGGCCGACGACGCCATTGGCGCCATCGTACTGATCGGCAGCGAAAAAGCGTTTGCGGCAGGCGCAGACATCAAGATGATGCGCGAATGGAACATGATGGACGTGTTCAAACGCCAATTCATCACCGCCAACTGGGAGCGTGCTGCGCGCTGCCGCAAACCGGTAATTGCTGCGGTGAGTGGCCTGGCGCTAGGTGGCGGCTGTGAGCTTGCGATGATGTGCGATGTCATCATCGCTGCGGATAACGCCCGATTCGCGTTGCCGGAAATCACCCTGGCCACCATCCCAGGTGCAGGGGGAACACAACGCTTGACGCGCGCCATTGGCAAGTACAAGGCGATGGAGATGATCCTCAGCGGCCGTCCGATGCTCGCCGACGAAGCCGAGCGTAGCGGACTGGTCAGCCGGATTGTGCCACTGGCTGACCTTCAGTCCGAAGCGTTGGCATTGGCGGGAAAAATGGCTGGGTTCTCGCAGCCGGTGGTGGCACTGGCAAAAGAATGCGTCAATCGGGCCTTTGAGAGCAGCCTCAGCGAAGGTGTGCTGTACGAGCGCCGCATGGCCTACGTGACATTCGGTACAGAGGACCAAAGCGAAGGGCTGGCTGCATTCGTCGAAAAACGCCCAGCGCAGTTCAAGCACCGATAGGAGGCCCCATGACCAAGCACCGTTCGCTCCCCACCAAGGCAGTACGGTATGCTGAATACCGCGTCGAGGTGCCCTTTCTGGACCATCTGGATATCCTTGTCGAACCAGAGCCAGAGCCACCTTGCCTGGTTGTCGAACTTGAGCAAAAGCACCTCAACGGCGCCGCTCAGGCACATGGCGGGCTGATGATGACCTTGCTAGACATGGCCATGGCGGCTGCAGCGCGTACCACTGATGGCCAAAAACGTTCATGCGTCACGGTGGAAATGAAAACCAACTTCCTGCGCCCTGGGGGCGGCAGCGGCGGTCGACTGTCAGCCCGTGGCAAGCTGCGCTACGCCAGCAAGACGTTAGCGTTTTGCGAGGGTGATCTGGTTGACGACGAGGAAAGGCTGGTAGCGACTGCCAGCGGTATCTTCAAATTCGTTAACCTGCCTGGCGATGATGCGCCGTGAGCATCATCGCGCATCGCTAAACAATACCCCTTCGATGGACCCCTTCAAGAGGCGTGCAGTATGACGCCTCTTTTTTTGATGCCGCTCGGCGACTTCCGTACACACTAGCGCACCATGTTTTCCTTCACCGCCAGACGCATCGCCGGCCTGCCCAGGTGCAAGGCCAGCGCGGCCAGAGGCAACGCCAAGGCAAAGATCAATGCCAGTGAGTACCCCACCTTGCTATCGTCTTTGAAGATGAAGTCAGTGAAAGCCGCGACCACCGACGGCCCAGCCCCAATCCCTAGCAAAATCATCACAAACAGATAGACAGAGGACAAACGCCCACGCAACTCAGCGGGTGTGGCAATTTGCAATGCCGCTGCTGAGATTCCCATGATCGGGCTCACCAGTATCTGGATGATAAAAAACGCGGCCAGGAACACGTAAGGATCGTGCCACAGCACCCCGACGACTGCGATGGGCACGCTCACCAGCGATGTGAAACAGAACAAGCGCATATGTGCGTCCAAACGCCCGCGCGCGATCTGTCGGTCGATGAGCTGTCCGCATCCCACAGCACCCATTACCCCACCCAGAGTGCCTACCACCCCAAGCCACACACCAATCTGAGCAGGCTTCCAGGCAAACGCGCGATGCAAGTAGGAAGGCGCCCACAACGCCAGCCCGGCAACGGCCATTACACAGAGGGTGTAACCGATATGGTGACAGAAGAAAAACCGCGCGTGCCGGCGTACATGGGCGAACACCTCCCCGAACATGGCAGTTGCGAGCGCGGTGGAAGGCCGAACTGGCAACGTTGTGCGCCTGGCCGGCTCGCGGAAAGTGAATACCAGTAAACCCAGCAATACGCCCGGCAACCCAATGGTAATGAACACCATCTGCCAGGAACGAACCTCACCCACGATAGGCAGCAGTACCGACTCATGCTCTGCCACCAAGCCGACGATCACGCCACCCATCAGGTAGGCCATGCCTGTTCCAAACAGCGAGCCCAGTGAATATACCGCCAGGGCAGTTGTCAGCCGGTGCGCGGGAAAACTGTCAGCCATGAGCGAATAGGCAGCAGGGCTTAACGCGGCCTCCCCCGCCCCCACGCCAATACGCGCCAGGAACAGTTGCCAGTAGTTATGCGCCAGGCCGCAGAAGGTGGTTGAAAGCGTCCATATCGTTACCCCACCAAAAATGACCCAGCGGCGGCTGAAGCGGTCGACCAACCACCCCAGGGGCAGCCCGCAGACCGCATAGAACAGACCGAAAGCAAAACCTTGCAACAGCGACAGTTCAAAGTCGGTGATGCCCAGGTCTCGCCGGATTGGGTCCACCAGCAACGAGATAACCAGCCGATCCAGCAGCGACAACCAATAAAGCAGGAACAAGACCGCAGTCATGTACCACGCGGTCGTGACCCGGGGGAAAGGTTGCAGATTGGCTGCCAAATCAGGAGTTTCCAATTTCATCGTGCAGTACTCCGCAGCAGGAAGCAGGACAAGGCAGGAATGAGTACCAGCGCACCCAGCATGTTCCAGAGGAACATGAAGGTCAGCAGGATGCCCATATCTGCCTGGAACTTGATGGGTGACCAGGCCCAGGTGATGACACCTGCAGCAAGGGTGATGCCTACCAGTGCTACTACCTTGCCGGTGAACAGCAAGGCACGCCTGTAGGCTTCTGCAAGTGGCACCCCGTTGCGCTGCTGTGCCAATTGCACACTGAGCAGATACAGTGCGTAGTCGACCCCGATACCGACGCCCAAGGCAATGACCGGCAGCGTCGCTACCTTTACCCCAATGCCCAGTGCCACCATCAGCGCCTCGCACAGGATCGACGTCACCACCAGTGGCACCAGCGCCACCACAACCGCTCTCCAACTGCGGAAGGTGATGAAGCACAGAGCGGCAACCGCCAGGTAAACAAACAGCAGCATGGTGCGGTTGGCGTCACGCACGACGATATTGGTCACCGCGTCAATGCCCGCGGAACCTGCAGCCGGCAAGAATTTCAGCTGATCGGAATCATGCTCACGGGCAAAGGCCTCCACCGCAGTCAGGACCCGAGCAAGGGTCTGCGCCTTGTGGTCAGCCAGGTAAGCGATAACGGGCACCAGCGAACAGTCCGAGTTGACCAGGTCCGGGTTGGCCTCCTGCGCACGCAGCACGGAGGTGTTGACCAAGGCCTGGTTATGGCTGATGGTGATCCACTTCGGCGATGCTTCGAAAAGCGCCGAAGACAGCCGGCTGACAGCGCCCGCCAGCGACACCGTGGTTTGCACACCCGGCACCTGTTGCAGCGCCCACTCCAGGCGGTCAACCTCCATCTGTGTCTGCCATGCTTCGCAGCCGCCGGGCGGCGTCTTTACCATGACCGCAAACTGGTCACTGGAAAGCCCGTAGTGGCCCGTAATGAATGCCGAATCCTGGTTATAACGTGCATCGGGCCGAAGCTCCGGAGCCCCTGCGTCCAGGTCACCTATCTGCAGTTGCAAGCTGATGACAAAGCCCGCGGCCGCCAACGCCATGGCAATGCCGATAGCCATGAGCGCCCACTTGGGCTCGGTGAAGCGTACAAGGACGTCCCAGGCTCCCGGCGGGTTCTGACTCGACTCATGGCTGCGCTGCGCGGCGTTAGCCCCCACGCCCAGGTACGACAGGAGGATTGGCAGCAAGATAAGGTTGGTGAACACCAGCACTGCCACGCCAATGCTTGCTGTCAGCGCCAACGATTTGATGACAGGGATGTCAATGATCATGAGCACCCCAAAGCCAACCGCGTCAGCGACCAGAGCCGTCAAACCGGCCAGAAACAGACGACGGAAAGTAAAGCGTGCGGCGACATACTTGTCCGTTCCTCTGGCGATGTCTTGCATGATGCCATTCATCTTTTGGGCGCCATGGGAAATGCCAATGGCAAACACCAGGAATGGCACCAGCACCGAATAAGGGTCAAGTGAATAGCCCAAAGCCCGCACCATGCCCAGCTGCCAGACAACCGCCACGAGTGAGCAGGCAACCACCAACAGGGTGCTGCGCACGCACCGGGTATAACAGTAAAGGATCACGATTGTGACCAGCGCTGCGACAGCGAAGTACATCATGACCTGGTACAAGCCCGCGATCAGGTCGCCCGCCAACTTGCCGAAGCCAACGATATGGATGCGAATCTTCCCGGGTTTGTCTGGCAGAGCGGAATCTTGCAACGCTCGCACCGCTTCGAGCTGGCCGTGTAGCGTGCCGTAGTTGATCGGCTTGCCGGTGTCAGCATAACGCTCCAGCAGCGGCGCAATGATCATTGCCGAGCGTTGGTCGTTGGCTATCAGGTTGGCCCGCAACCCAGCACGGCTGACATTGGTGCGTAGCTCATTGATGGCCCGAGCGGAGCCGTCATAGGTGTCCGGCATCACCGGGCCGCCACGAAAGCCCTCTTCGGTCACCTCGGTCCAGCGTACCACCGGCATCCAGATTGACTTGACGAAAGAGCGATTTACCCCAGGCATGAGGAACAGTGCATCATTGACCTGCTTCAGCGCCTCGAGGTACTCAGGGTCATAAATGTCACCCTGGGTGTTTTCGACCACAACGCGAAGGTTGTTACCCAGCCCGCGCAGGTCCGCCTTGTTTTCAAGGTAGTTACGGATATAGGGGTGGGACTGCGGAATGATCTCCTCGAAACCAGCATTCACCTGCAGTTTGCTGGTTTGGAAGGCAGACCACACCGTCAGGAAGGCGCACGCCAGCATGATGAACAAACGGTGATTGAACAGCAGTTGCTCCAGGTAGCTGCCTGAATACGGGTCGAACTGCGCAGCCTCACTGACTGCAGGCCGATCGCCGGCGCCGCTGTCTTGGAAAATGGTCATGCGGGTATTCCTCACTGACGTCCAAGTTCGAGATTCACTACCCCACCAGCACCCACAGCGATCACGGCAGCTTTGCCCGCTGGGGCTACGCCATACAACGGCATGGCTCTTGGGTTGACGATCGGCCGAAAGCGCTCCGCAGCGCTGTCCTCACTCATCAGTACTTCGCCGGCCTGAGTCACCAGCACCACCTGCATATCCTTCAACGAGGTCGCGGCGGTAATCGTGTTGTCAGTACCGGTATTTGCCTTGCGCCAGTGCTGGCCCTGGTCATGGCTGACATACACATTGCCGCGCAGGCCAAATAGCAGCAGGCGGCTACCCTGTTCGAGCATGCCGAACCAGGTGCCGCTGTAGGGTGTCGAGAGAGAGTCGAATCGCCCGGTCTGGAGATTTTTTTGCAACAGCAGCCCTTGTTCCCCCGCCAGGTAGACTTGCCCTGCTTCACCCAACCGGACCGCATTGAAGTGCAATCCGCCTGGGTTGTCGGTCTTGTCAGAGAGCACCTGCCAGCTTTGCCCACCATTTTCGGTTGCGAGCAGCAGGTTGTAGGCGCCGACTGCGTATCCGCTCAGGGCGTCTTTAAAGCGCACGTCCAGAAACGGCCGGCCTGGCCCTTCCACCTTGAAGCGCTCGGCATCCAACAGTGCTAATGACGGACCGGCATCACTTTCATCAGCCTTCGCGGCAAGCGGCTTCCAGTACGCGATCAACAGGTCTGCCAGTGCACGCCCATCCAACTGTTTGAGCCAAGTCTTGCCGCCATCGGCTGAGTGCAGGATGACGCCTCCATGCCCAACCGCCCAGCCCTGATCCGGTGTGGGGAAGTGCACGGCAACAAGGTCTACAGAGACCGGCACCTCGGCCTGATGCCAGGTAGTGCCGTCGTCGGAATATAACGCGTGACCACGGCGGCCCACTGCCACCCAACGCCCCCCGGGCGTTTGGGCGATAGCGGTGAGCATGCTGTGTTGGGCAAGCGTGCTGGGGCGGGCTGGAATGTCCAGCGGGTCGCGGAACTGGGCTGCCGCTGCGCAAGCGACACTCAACAACAGCCCGGCAACGAGCACCAGATTTCGTTGTATCAGTGACATCGGCCACTCCTTGTAGGTGGCCCCGAGCGCCACTGCGCCAGGGGCGATCGCCGATGATTAGCGGCCGCTGCGGGCCTGCAAGGCTTCTGGCGTGAAAGTCGAGCGCGGGTGGAGCTTATCCATCACCCGCCAGCCAAACTTCAGGTCGGCATAGTGCTGGGAAAAAGAGTAAGCCCCAGTGGCAAAGTCATACGCCCAATAGGTACGCGACATGGGCGCCTGCTTGTCATACAGCTGGCTCATCCCCTGCTGCATCGATTTGTAGAGCTTGCCCGACCCATCGTATTCGTCAGTTACCCCTGCGCCTGACCAGTCCTCGTCGAAGTAGTACACCCGCTTGCTGTACACATGCCGTACACCGGGTTTGAGGGTACCTTCCACCACCCACACCCGGTGCAGCTCCCAGCGCACATGGTCGGGGTTCACGTGCTTGGGCGTGAGGGACTTGTCAGAGCCGACATTGAAGCTGAGGTCATAGGTGTTGTAAGGGATGTACAGCTCACGCTTACCCACCAGCTTCCAGTCGAAACGGTCAAGACGCCCGGTGTACAGCTCTGCGTCGTCATAGGTGGTCACACCACCTTGTGACGCAATTGGCGTGTCGTAGGCGATGTCCGGGCTCAAGCGCACCCGGCGCGTGCTGGCCGAGTAGGTGTAGGCCCGCCGGGGCATGTCGACCATGTCTATCGTGTCGTAATACATGGTCGCATCACCGACGCTGCGGGCCGGCCCGGTAAAGTGGTAGGCGTTTTGAAAGATGAACGAATCGTTCTTCTTGACCGACTCAGCGGTTGCCTCCGGGTTATGAAACGCAAAGTTGCGCGATAGCTTGATTTCACCCGAATTGATCAATTTGCCGTTGCTGTCGACGTAGAAGTTGCGCATGTGATCTTCGACCGCGAGCCCGCTGTACCTGGCCATGTGGTTCCACATGACCTCCTGGCCGGTTTTGGGGATCGGGAAAGGAATGCCGCCAATGGCGCCTTCAAGGGCATCCCCGCCTTTGGTCAGATTGGCCTGGGTCGCATTGTTGCGGGTCTTGTCGAGAATGAATTGTGGGTAACTGACGCTGCGGTGTGTGGGATAGACGTCCAGACGATAGCTGGGCTGACGCCGCAGCATTTCTTTGGTGCCTTCCGACAGTTTGTCCGCGTATTCGGCCATGTTTTTTGCCGTGATGACGTATATCGGCTTCTCTGCAGCGTACGGATTCACCCATTTGCCGCTGTCTTTTACAAAGCCTGGCGGATTGGTGGTGGTCGGCAGGCCGCCATCGTAGGCGGGTATTTTCCCGTCGGCACTGGCTTGGGCTTGAGATCCGAACAAGGTCAGGGTCTTGCCCAGTTGGGCCGCCTCATCAGCACTGACTGCTGCCAGGGCACTGCTGCTCAGGCCTGCCAGTGCGCAAGCTACAAACATTTTTCTAAACATGGATTTGCCTCGTGGTGAATATCGGCAGGTCAGAAGGTCGTCTGGTAGGTCAACGACACCCACGCCTTGTCCAGGTACGGCGCCCCAAGAATCAGGTTGTCCGAGTCACTTTTCTTCTGGTCGTAATAGGTAACGGCGAGGTCTACGAAATGACGTGAATAGGCTTCTGCAGAAATACCCACCTTGGCGGTGGTGAACCCTTCGCTGCCACCGCCATTGGTAGGGGCGTTGCCACTGAGGTTTCTAGAAAGAAAAATCGGCAGCTTGAGATCGATGCTGGGGAACACCTGGACCCATGTCGGGGTAAAGGCCACCGCGACAGAGTAAAACTCATCATCGGAACAACCGAGCATCTTGGCGTTGCTGTCGCAGCCGGCGTTGTAACCCTTGGCGCGGTAGGCGCTGCGGTTGTCAGTGACCTTGTCCAGCTTGGCCCAGGCCAGTTCACCGGAAAGGCTGGCCGAATCGAAGAGCGCGCTATCACCATAGGTCTGCACGGCATTGACCAAGGCATGCCACGTAGAGCCGCGCGCGCCCTCCAGGCGATGAGCCTGGTCAGCAGCGGCACCACTGGAGTTGAGCGGCATGTTCTCGCGATAGGACAACTCAGCGCCGACCGACGTACCCCCGATGTTGCTGCTGACGCTCAGGCCATAGAGCTTGATATCCTTGGCGTAGACGGCGTGCACCAGACCAGTGGCGAAGTCACGCTGGGAGACCCACGCAGACTTTTCATCGAAACGGCGGTAGTACAGGCCCAGCGTGCCATCAAACCAGTCCGGTCGATAACGCACCGACAGGCCGTAGTCCCCCTTGTCGCCCTCGATAGCCTTGCCCCGGCCAACGTTGGGGCCTTCGAGTATCGCATCGCTCCCCGCAAAGTAAGTGCCGCCTTCCGGGATACGATTCGGGTCCCACTCGAACAGGTACTGGCCTGCCACGACAATCTGGTCGCTGGCCTGGGTCATGAACGATATCTGGTCTATCGGCAAGGCCGTTTCTTTGGCCGATGCACCTGGGTTGGCGGTCGCTTTGCGCTGGTCCGCCGGCGCTTGCGAGTACGAAACTGCGTTAGTGCTGCCGAATAACCCCTCGCCCCAGATTACCGCATGCTGGCCAAGGCGCAGGTCCGTCGGGAGCCCTGCGGGCTCAAAGCGGCCATACACGTAGGCGTCAAGAAACTCGCCGGAAGGGCCTGCGTAATACCGCTTTACGATAGGGGTAAATCGATTGTCAACGTAGCTCGTGCCACCGGGGACTGTCGCTGGGTTCTTGCCGTCGTACGCCTCGTCGTACCAGGCCGCTGCACTCAGACGGGCACCGTAACGCCCCTGGTAGTTCAGGTCTATCTCACTGAGCAAGTCAAGACGGTTGCTGATGGTGTCGTATTTGTCGAACGCGGCGTTGCTCTGGTCGTAAGCGCCACCCCCTGCGCGGTCGATCAAATGGCTCTGGTCCTGCAAGCGCATGGCCCAGTTGTAACGCACCGTGTTATCCCAACGGAGACGGAAATCGGAATCACCCAAGTCAACTTCGAACGCCTGGGCCTGGCCTACCGTCATGCACGCGATCGCTACGCCCAGCAAATGGGGCTGCAAGCGCCCCGGTGACATCGCCTTCATCATCATTGATAACCCATTTTGGCTTTTTTATTGGAAGGGTACGGCAGTCGCAAATTCATATTTATGAATGGAGTTCCATAAATAGACCAGATAATTCCGGCACGCAAGGAGGCATGGGAAAATTTCAAAGCCGCGTGGCTTTAGCTGTTTCAGCGATCAACCCGTTAGGAACCTAGCTGGCGCTCGTCCTTAAAATGCCCATCAAGCGAATAATCGTATTGATATGTGAACGGCGTTCAGTATAAATTCATCTGAATTCGTCACTGCATTACAGGCTTTTTCCGAACGCGCGCCGAGGGCACAGCGGCACATGAACGCTATAGAGCACCCCCTGACATCTACGCAGCTGCAACGGGTCATCGACGCCAATGCATTCAGCTCCTGGTTGCAACTTCGTGTTCACCGGGTCAGCAAGAACGGTATCGAACTGCACCTGCCGAGCCGTCCAGAGATGCTTGGCACCGAGGCATTGCAGCGGGTGCACGGAGGCGTCATCTCCAGCCTCATCGATGTCGCTTGCGGATACGCGGCGATGTGCGTCAGTGGTCGCGGGGTCAGCACCGTCAGCCTGCAAACCGATTTTCATCGCGCAGGCACACCCGGTGCGCTGCGCGTCGAAGGTTGCGTGGTGCATCTGGGTGGGCGCCTGTGTACGGCGCATGCACGCGTGCTGGACAGCGCAGGCACGCTGTTGGCCAGCGGCCGCTGCACCCTCTACATGAGCCGTGAAGCACACCCAGCGCTTGCGCTCAATCCGCCCACGGCAGCCTCGCCGGACGCTTCATTTCAGAGGTAACAGCAATGCGAGAGTCATTGTTCACGACCCGCATCACAGAACTTCTCGGCATTCGTCACCCGATTCTGTGTGGCGGCCTGGGCCCGGCACTTGCAGACGCCGAGTATGTAGCTGCGGTGGTCAACGCGGGCGGCATGGGGTTTCTGGTCGCGGCCGGCTTCCCTGACCCAGCGGTGTTTCGCGATCAATTGCTACGCTGTCGGCAGCTCACAGGCGGCCAAGGTTTTGGCGTCAACTTGTATATCTCTCGCCAGGCTGGCGGAGCCCAACGCCTTGAGCGGCAGATACAGGTGCTTATCGAAGAAGGCGTGAAGTGCGTGGAAACCGCTGGCGCCAGCCCCGAAGCAGTGCTACCGGCACTGCGCGACGCGGGCATCAAGGTGCTGCACAAAGTACCCGCCGTACGTTACGCGCGCAGTGCCGCACGGCTAGGCGTTGATGCGGTCATCGTGGTTGGTAACGACTGCGGCGGTCACCCCGGCATTCATGGCATCAGCAGCATGGTCCAGGCTGCACAGGCCACGGCTGAACTCAGCGTACCGATCGTGATTGCCGGGGGCATAGGCACTGGCCGCCAGCTGGCGGCCACCCTGGCCATGGGTGCCGACGCCATCCTCATGGGTTCACGCATGCTGGTGGCCAAGGAACTGGCAATCCATGAAGCCTATAAAGCCCAGGTGGTAGGCGGCGACGGCACCGAGAGCATCGTGGTCAAGACCGGCCTGCGGGACCATCACCGGGTACTCCTCAACGAAAGCGCCAAGGCCGTTGCCGCGCTCGATGCCACTGGGGCCAGCGACTTCGAGCAGTACCGGCCGCACGTGGTTGGCGCCCTTGCAACCGAGGCCTATAGAAGCGGCGACAGCCGCCTGGGCATGCTCGACTACGGCCCTGCTGTGGTATTCGCCGACGCCATCAAGCCTGTTGAGGCCATCTTTGACGACATCATCGATGATGCGCGCCATGCCATGACCCGTCTCGGCCAACTGACCCGCCCTCACAAGACAAATGACCATGACTGAATTGCTGACTTGCGAACACTCACCCGACCTCAGCGGCCTGGTGAAGCGCGGAGATACCGTGATGTGGGGGCAGGCCAATGCCGAGCCCCTGGCGTTGACCCGGGCATTGATGCAACAGCGTCAGCGTATCGGCAATTTTCGCGTTTTCCTCGGGATAACCGACAGCGACACCTGTCGCCCCGAGCATGCCGACTGCATTGAGTTCCTCTCCTATTGCGGCAGCGGCGAGAACAGGGCGCTGGCCAAGGCAGGCGCACTTCAGATTCTGCCAAGCCACTATTCCGAGTTTCCCAACCTGATCCGCCAAGGCCTTCTGAAGGTGGATGTGCTGATGCTGCAACTGGCTCCCGCGGACGCATTGGGGCGGTACAGCCTTGGGCTTGCCCACGAATACCTTCTACCTGCCTTGGAGAAGGCCAGGCTGGTCATTGCCGAAGTGAATCAGGCATGCCCCTGGACGTATGGCGAGCGCTACCTGCACGCCAACGAACTTGACCTGATCGTGCACACCAACCGTCCTCCACTGCAAAGCCGAGCCATAGCGCCCGGCCCGGTAGAGCGCGACATCGCCCAGCGCGTTGCCGAGCGCATCCAGCACGGCTCCACCCTCCAACTGGGGATTGGTGCAATGCCGGAAGCCGTACTTCAGGCCCTGCATGGTCATCGCGAGCTAGGCGTGCATTCGGGAACTATCGGCGATGGCGTAGCCGAGCTCATGCAACGCGGCGTGATTACCAATTCCCGTAAGCGCCTGGACAAAGGGGTCACGGTGGCTGGCGTACTGATGGGCAGTGAGGCGTTGCACCGCTTTGCTCATGGCAACCCGTCCATCCGCATGCGCTCTACCGCCTATACCCATTGCGCGCAAACCCTCGCGGCTCAACATCAATTTGTGGCCATCAACTCGGCAATCGAGGTTGACCTGACCGGGCAAATCAACGCTGAAAGCGTGGGTGGCAACTACATTGGCGCGCTCGGTGGCGCTGTCGACTTCCTGCGCGGGGCACGACAGTCCCGGGGCGGCCTGCCAATCATTGCCCTGCCCTCCACTGCCGGGGCGCGCAGCCGTATCGTTTCCCAACTCAGTGGCCCAGTCAGCACCCCGCGCAGCGACGCCGGGTTGATCGTAACCGAGTACGGCGTTGCCGACCTGCGCGGCTTGAGCCTCAGCCAGCGTGCCCGCTGCATGATTGAAATTGCCCACCCCGATTATCGCGAACAACTGAAACGAGACGCCGCCAGCCTTTAGCTGGCAACAGGAGCCCACCATGAGACGTGCAGCAATTGTCGCCCCCTTGCGAACCCCCGTCGGTACTTTCGGGGGTAGCCTGCGGCCACTTGCCGTAGAGGTACTTGGCGCCCATGTAGTGAACGCAGTTTTGAACAAAAGCGGCCTGGACCCCGCGCGTATCGACGATATCGTCTTCGCCCAGTCCTACGCCAACAGCGAAACCCCTTGCGTGGGCCGCTGGATCGGCCTGCAGGCTGGCCTGCCGGTGGAAGTGCCGGGCATGCAGTTGGACCGGCGCTGCGGTGGCGGCCTGCAGGCGGTCTTGAGTGCCGCCATGATGGTACAAACCGGCGCCGCTGATGTAGTGGTCGCGGGTGGCGTCGAGAGCATGAGCAATATCGAGTACTACAGCACCGATATGCGCTGGGGCTCACGGGCTGGGACGGTCAAGCTGCATGACCGCCTCGAGCGTGGGCGTGAACGCTCTCAACCGGAAGAGCGCTTCGGCTTCATCTCCGGGATGATCGAAACGGCAGAAAATCTTGCCCGCAGCTATGGCATCAGCCGTGAGGCCAGCGATGCCTACGCGATTGAAAGCCACCGTCGAGCAGCACAAGCCTGGGCCGAAGGCCGGTTCGAAGCCGAAGTCGTCCCGGTCAGTGTGCCGCAACGCAAGGGCGAACCCATTCTATTCAGTCGCGATGAAGGTATCCGTGCCGATGCCAACCTGGAAAGCCTGGGCAAATTGCGCACACTGGTGCGTGACGGCACCGTGACTGCAGGCAACTCCAGTCAGCAAAACGACGCGGCAGCGGCCTGCTTGGTGGTCGCCGAGGACAAGCTCGCCGAATTGGGGCTGGAACCCATGGGCTTTCTGGTTGGCTGGGCAGCTGCGGGTTGCGAGCCCTCGCAAATGGGCATAGGCCCGGTGCCCGCCGTGCACAAGCTGCTGGCAAGGACTGGCCTGAGCCTGGAGCAGATGGACCTGGTGGAGTTGAATGAGGCGTTCGCCTGCCAGGTGCTGGCGGTTCTGAAGGGGTGGCAATGGCATGACACCGAACGGCTGAACGTGAATGGCTCGGGCATCTCACTGGGCCACCCCATTGGTGCTACGGGCGTGCGCATGTTGACCACATTGCTGCATGAGCTGCAGCGACGCCAAGGACGCTACGGTCTGGAAACCATGTGCATCGGCGGCGGCCAAGGGTTGGCTGCAATCTTCGAACGCTACTAGCTGTAACGTGGGAACAGGAAATTACACTGTTCCCACACTGAGCAAAGGGCCGCATGCGGCCCGTTGTCTTGAAACCCATTCGCCTGACAGCGCTCACCGCCCTTTGAAGACTGGCTTGCGCTTTTCACGGAATGCGTTCACCGCTTCCTGGTGATCTTCAGTCAAATTCGACAATGCCTCATAGGCCAGCGACGCGTCGATGACGGATGTCACCGCTTGCTTGAGCACAATGTTCATGGACGCCTTGGTCCACTGGATGGCGTAAGCTGCGCCGTTGGCAAGCCGCGTAGCCATTTCCTGAACCCGATCATCCAGCGCCTCGGGGGCGACTGCGTAATTGATCAGGCCGATTTTTTCGGCAAGCTCGGCGGTTAACGCATCACCGGTGAGCAAGTACTCTTTTGCTTTGGCAAACCCGACCAATTGAGGCCAGATCGCTGCCCCACCGTCGCCCGCAACGAAGCCAACAGCGACATGTGGGTCACCAATCTTGGCCGGCAACGCCGCGTAGCTGATATCGCAGTACAACGCCAGGGTCGCGCCCAGGCCAATGGCATGGCCATTGATCTTGGCGATGATGGGCTTCTGGCAATCGAGCATTGAAAAAACGATCTGCTTGCCCCGGCGCATACTGTCGAAAAAGCGCTGAGGCTCGTCGATGACCTTCTGCATTTCTTCGATATCACCGCCGGCACTGAACGCACGCCCGGCGCCCGTCAGAACGATTACCCGGGTATCGGCATCATGACCCGCCTCGATGAACACCCTCGACAGCTCTTTATCCATATCATCATCAATGGCATTGAGCGTATCCGGCCGATTCAGGGTGATCGTCAGGATGCCGTTATTGCGCTCTAGCTTGAGCGCCTCGTAGCTTGAAAGATTCATTGGTGTCCTCATCTTGCTGCCCCTATCCGGGCGCATCATCAATATAGGCGAAGCGACCTTGCCAGTGTCATGACGCTGGGCTCAAACAGGGTCCCAGGAGAACACATCACCCGAGCGCTCGACCGGTACGAACGAGCCCTTGAGGGCGGGCATGCCGTGCTCGGCCAAGGATTCAGGCGTCCAGCCCTCGGACCGCTGGACCGAGCGGATCGGCCGAGGCTGACTCATCAGGAAGATTTCATTGTTGCGCACGGCAAACACCTGCGCATTGACAGCCTGGGCTTGATCGCTGGCCAGGTAGACGCAGATAGGTGCGATCTTGGCGGGTGTCATCTGCTTGATTTTCTCGACCCGCGCCTGCTGCTCTGGGGTGTCGGTGGGGATGGCACCAATCATGCGACTGAAGGCAAAGGGCGCGACACAGTTCGAACGCACATTGAAACGCTCCATGTCCAGCGCAATGGATTTGGACAAGGCCATGATGCCCAGCTTGGCAGCATTGTAATTGGCCTGGCCGAGGTTGCCGATGAGCCCTGAGGTAGAGGTCATGTGAATGAAGCAGCCCGCCTCCTGCTCCTTGAAATAGTTAGCCGCAGCGCGGCTGACGTAGAATGACCCGTACAAATGAACCTTGAGCACCGCATCGAACTCTTCAGCACTCATTTTGTGGAAGAACCGGTCACGTAGAATGCCCGCATTATTGACCACGCAATCGATCCTGCCGAATCGTTGCACCGTCTGCTCAACCATGCGCGCAGCGCCCGCCTGGTCCGAGACACTGTCCGTATTGGCCATGGCCTCGCCACCGGCAGCAATGATCTCGTCCACCACCCGCTGTGCCGGGCCCACATCTGCGCCCTCGCCCGACACAGAAGCGCCGACATCATTGACCACGACCTTGGCCCCATGCTGCGCCATCAGCAGGGCAATATCACGCCCGATACCACCGCCGGCGCCAGTCACCAGAACGACCTTACCTTCGACCATTACCGCCATATGATTTGCTCCATAACGTTGTACGCGCGCTGCAAAAGCGCACAGGGCCATGCATTGCTGATAGCTCGCAACAGCTCAGCTGCAAATCATAATAATGAACGTTGTTCGCATACGCAAACATTAGGTAGGTTACTAAGTACCTTTGAGTTATGGCTTGCCGCTCACACGGTATGCTGAAAGCGAGACAAATAGCGGTGCGCAGGGCGAAATCGGCACTAATCTAAATGGAGGGTCACAACTGAACGGTATTTGATATACTGCACGTGACTTGCAAGGCGCCGCTGAGTGCCCGCTGCATCAACAATTTCACCCACAAGGGTCAATTCATGAAAAAAAGGGAAGATGAAGTGGACGCCACTGAAACGCCAGCTTCGCTGGGCCCTCGATCGGTCACTCGGATTCTTGGTCTTTTTGAGGTCCTCGCTAAATCCCCGGACGGGATGTCCCTGGCAGAGCTCAGCAGCACCCTGGAATCTCCCAAGAGCAGCTTGCTGACGTTGCTGCGGCCGCTGGTCGCCGAGGGTTACCTTAACCACACAACCAGCCGCTATCACCTTGGGCCGTTCATCTATCGGCTGGCCGGCAATATCTTGGCCACTCGGAATTTCTCCAAGATGATGCGTCCGTACCTGCACGACCTCGCAAGTAAGACTGGCGAAAGCATCTACCTGTCGGTCATTGACATGGAGACCCAGATGGTCACCCATATCGATGGCATCGATTCGCAGAACCCTGTGCGTTACGTATCGCCATTGGGCGCACCTCGGCCATTGCATTGCACGGCACCTGGCCGATTGCTCCTGGCTTACCAAGACGAAAAAACGCAAGAGCGTTACCTGCGCACTGCCAAGCTCAAGGCGATGACCTGGAGAACCGTCACGGATCGCAGCACACTCAAGAAACAGCTCAAGGAAATCCGCGAGAGCGGCATCTCCATCAGTATCAGTGAGCTCAGCGAGGGCGCAGCCGGTATTGCCGCCCCCGTCTTTGACACGGATGGCACCGTCGCCGCAGCGTTGGTGATCGCAGCGCCTGCTGAACGGATGCAGCATAAGCTCAATGATTTGCGGCCATTGCTACTGGAAACCGCCGCTGAGGCATCGGGCCAGCTGAAGCACTGATTCGCTCGTGCACTTGCCAAGGGCCCGCCGGCATACCGGCAGGCCCCGATTGCGCCCTTACTATGCAGCAGCACCCATACCCTGCATTGAGCGCGCGTAGCGCGCCAGGTGATACTCCAACCCGCCCCACCACGCATTGCTCAGCACAAGGCGGCGGTAGTGATGACCAACCCTGAACTCCTCCGTCAATCCGTAGCCGCCATGCAGCTGTATACCCTGCGCGGTGACGAATTTTGCGCTGCGCATGACCTGTGCCTTGCAACCCGAGATCTGGGCGCTGCGCTCGTGCACTGGGGCATCGCCAGCCAATATAGCCAGGCCCCGATGCAGGCTAGCGCGCGCCTGCATGGTTTCGATAGCCATGTCAGCCATACGGTGCTGAAGCGCCTGGAAGCTGCCAATCGGCACCCCAAACTGCTTTCGGGTCTTGAGGTAGTCGGCGCATAGCGCAAGCACATCCTCCATCCCACCTACGATTTCTGCACACTGGTGCACGATCAGCTCATCAATAGCCCGTTGCAATCCGACATAAGCGTGGCCTTCCCTACCCAGCAGGGCATCAGCAGGGACTACTGCATTGTCGAGGATCAAATCCGCAGCCGGTGTGCCGTCAAGAAGGCGTACCGTTTCCACTGACATGCCAGGCGTATCTCGGTCCAGGAGAAAAAGTGACAGGCCATCAAGGCTCGCAGGCTCCCCGGCAGTACGAGCGACCACGATCAACCGATCGCTTTGCGCGGCACAAACCACCGCACTCTTGTGGCCATTCAGGTCGTAGCCGTCACCCCGTCGCTGCGCTGTCGTTGTTACCCACGCCACGTCCCCTCGGGATTCAGGTTCGCTGCAAGCCACTGCCATCAGCGCTTCGCCCGACCCGATCACGGGCAGTAGTTCGGCTTGCTGCGCCTCATCAGCGCAATGCTGCAGCACCGCTGCGGGCAGAAGGCACCCGTGCAAGTACGGTTCGAGCAGCAAACCCCGCCCCATCTCTTCCGCAAGGATTGCCGTTTCCACGGGGCCGAAGCCTATACCGCCAAACGCTTCGGGGATGCCTGCGGCCAACCAGCCCATTTCGGCAAACTCCCGCCAGACCTGCGGTTCGAAACCGCCGCTGGTGGCAATGGCCTTGCGCCTGCTGAAAGCGTAATCCTTCTCCATGAAGCGCCTGGCGTTTTCCTGGAGCATGCGCTGCTCATCGCTCAGATTGAAATCCATGCCACTCCCCTCAAAGATTGAACATTGCCTTGGCGATGATGTTGCGCTGTATTTCGGCAGCCCCACCATAGATGGAACAAGCCCGGCGATAGAACAGTTCAGCCGCCATGCCCGGCGCGAACGCTGGGCCCGTGAATCGCTGATCGCGCAGCGCGCGGTCCTCATTCGGATCTGGGTAGTAGACAGCCCCATAGTCACCCAGCACTTCTACCAGCATCTCGGTCAGTTTCTGGTGCAGCTCGGACCCGCGTACCTTCAGCATCGAGCCGATCGCCATGCCTCCGGTCTGCTCACTAACCCCCAGGTGCAACACCCGTTTGACAGCCATATCAATCGCCATTACTTCCAGCTCGTATTCGGCCAAGCGGTTGGCGAACGTGGGGTCCTGAATCAGCGGCAGCGTACCGGCTCGCTCTTGCGAGGCATAGCGGCGAATCTTGGCCAGGTATCGCTTGAGCGCCGGCGCTTCGGCACCGAGAAACGCGCGCTCGTTGAACAGCAGGAATTTGGTGTAGCCCCACCCTTTGTTTTCCTCGCCCACCAGATTCTCTACAGGCACCCGAACGTTGTCGTAGAACACCTCGGCCAAGTGGTTGCAGCCGTCCAGGCTGGTGATCGGCCGCACCGTCACCCCTGGCGTGGCAAGGTCTACGAGCAAAAAGGAGATGCCTTTTTGCGGCTTGGCTTCAGTGTCGGTGCGCACGAGCAGGAAACACCACTGCCCCCAAATTGCGTTACTGGTCCAGATCTTCTGACCATTGACGATGTAATGGTCGCCGTCGCGAACTGCAGTGGTGCGCAACGAAGCAAGGTCCGACCCCGCCTCAGGCTCTGAAAACCCTTGCACCCAATACACTTCACCTTTTTGTATTGCCGGCAGGAATCGGCGCTTCTGCTCGTCACTGCCAAACTCGCAGATCACCGGGCCAACCAGTGTCACGCCTTGTTGGTTGGGCGATGGCGCACCGGCCAGGTAGCATTCCTCTTCAAAGATGTACCGCTGTTCTGCAGTCCAGTCGGTGCCGCCGTGCTCCTTCGGCCAGAAAGGCACCGACCAACCGCGGGCCTCATGCAGGATTCTTGTCCACTTCAGCGAGTCATCATCGCCCGGCAAGTAGCCTTGCTGGCCACGCCACGCCATGTCGGCAGGCAGGTACTCACGCAAGAAGGTGCGGACCTCCTCTCGGAAAGCTTCGCTGCTTGCGTTGGGTTTAAAATTCATGGGTAGCCTCGCTCAGCGGAAGGAAATCGTATGGCCGCCGTCGACCGCAATCGTCTGGCCATTGATGTAGCCACCCGAGGGGGCTGCCAGCAATACGGCCAGGCCCGCCAGTTCTTCTACCTCGCCAAAGCGCTGGGACGGATTGCGCCCGCGGTACCATTGCACCATCGCATCGTCTTCCCACTGCGACCGCGCCATCTCTGTCTTGAAGGTACCTGGGGCAATGCAGTTGGCAGTGACGCCTTTGCTGGCGAACTCATTGGCCATGTTGCGCACCAGCTGCATATCCGCTGCCTTGGTCAAGCCATAAGTGCCGGTCACCGGGTCGCCTAAAAGGCCGACAACGGAGGCCACCACGATGAAACGCCCGTAGCCGCGCTCCAGCATGCCTGGCATGGTCATTTGCGCCAGCCAGATACTGCTCTGCACGTTTACTTGCATGAATTTGTTGAAGGTTGCCTCCGGCAAGTCCAGCACCGAGCCAATCCAAGGGTGGATCGCGGCATTGGCCATGACAATATCCACGCGCCCCCACTGGGCCATGGCAGTGTCGACCAAATGCTGTAACTCTTCCTTGCTGCCGATGTTACAAGGCACCGCGATCGCTTCACCGCCCGCCGCCCGAATCTCGGCCGCAGCTGTTTCACAGGCTTCGGCTTTGCGGCCGGAGATCACTACCCGGGCGCCATGCTCTGCCATACCTTTGGCACTGGCCAGCCCCAAGCCGCGGCTGGAACCGGTGATGATTGCCACTTTGCCGCGCAGGTCAAACAAGGAAGATACGGTCATTGTGTTCCCTTCTATTTTTATTCGCTGTGCAAATTCTGTATCCACTTAGTGAATTTTGACTATACTCCGATCATCTCAGTCGAGCGCAAGTTAATGAGTTCAGAAACTTCGAAAAACCCAGCACCCGAGGGCGAGAAAGATCGCCAATACGTCACCGCCTTGGCCCGCGGGCTTCAGATATTGCGATGCTTCAGCCATGAAAAGCCCGAGCTGACACCCCAGGAAATCGTGCGCATGACTGGCCTCCCGCAGCCTACGATTTGGCGGCTCTGCCATACCCTCAGCAAAGAGGGCTTCATCGTTTGCGCAGGCGAAAACAACCGCATGGCGCTCGGTTTGCCTGCGCTGGCTTTGGGCTATGCAGCCCTAGTGCGGCAGTCGCTGCCGAAAATTGCCCTGCCGCATATGCAGGCGCTCACCGACAGCCTGCGTGTGGGTATGTCGCTGGCCGTTCGCGACGGCCTGTCGATGCTGTACATACAGCGCACACATGGTGACTTCGTGTACATGAACGACCCCGTGGGCGCCCGGCGCCCTTTCGCCACCGCGCCGACCGGCTGGGCTTGCTTCGCCGCTTACGACACGAATGAGCGCAACGAAGTCCTTGAGGCCCTTGAGCATCATGACCCTAATGCAATGCCCAGCGTGCGCGCCCTGCTCGACCAGGCGTGTACGCAGTATGCGCAGCATGGGTTCATCACCAGCATTGGCGTGATCCACGAGCACCTCAATGCGGTGGCAGTACCCATCCGCTCATTGCGCAGTGGCACTGTCTACGCGCTTTCCGCATCGGGCCTTGCTGCAGAGTGGCCAGAAGAAAGACTCATGGCCGAGGGCCGTCAGCTGGTCGAGTTGGCCAGACAACTTGCAGTCGCGGCCGACTGAAGCAGCCTTTTGTTCATCACCTAAGGAGTTATCAATGTCAGCGATCAAACCCCTGATCCTCGTTACCGGGGCCACAGGTGCACAAGGCGGCGCCACTGCCCGAGCGCTGCTCGCAGAGCATTTTCGCGTGCGCTTTCTGACGCGCAATCCTGACTCGCCAGCGGCTGTAGCCCTGGTCGCCGCTGGCGCTGAAGCCGTGGCGGGTGACATGGAGGATGCAGCCTCGTTAGCGAGCGCCGTCGCAGGTGCATCGGGCGTATTTTCGGTCCAGATACCCGATGCTGCCGGAACAGATGCAGAGCGCCGTCATGGATTTGCATTGATTGAAGCTGCCAAAGCCGCTGGAGTGACCCATTTCGTTCACACTTCGGTCTGCGAAGCGGGCAAGCACACCGCATTTCCACGCTGGGGCAATGATTACTGGTGGCAAAAGTACTGGACCGACAAATGGGACGTAGAAGAGGCCGTACGCAGCGCCGGCTTCAACCATTGGACGGTATTGAAGCCAGCTTTCATGATGGACAACTTCGCTCAGCCCAAAGCCCGCTACATGTTCCCGCACTTACAGCAAGGTCAGATCATCACGGCCCTGGGCCCCGCGACACGTATGCAGCTTGTCGCAGCTGACGACGTCGGCAGGCTTGCTCACGCCGCCTTCAAGGATCCGCAGCATTTTTCGGGTAAAAACATCGACCTGGCGGTTGAAGCACTCACCATGGAAGAGGTGGCAGACGCACTGTCACAGGCGCTGGGCAAACCTGTGTCAGCCCAGTCCGTGAGCCCTGGGCAGGCGGTCGAGGCCGGGTTGTTCGCCGGGTGGGTGCGTTCCCAGGAGTGGACGAACGAAGTGGGCTATCGCGCAGATATCCCGGCGCTCACTCAAGCACTGGGCGATCGCGGCATCGTGCTGACGCCCTTCGCCACCTGGATTGAGCGCCACGCTGCAGAGATCCAGATCGACGCATGACCGACATCGCTCGTGGTTCACCAACAATAAGAGTACAACCATGACCAATCTCTACGACCTTCCCGAAGACATCCAGGTCACCGCCGAGGGCGGCCTACGCATCATTACGCTTAACCGGCCAGACCACCTGAACGCGTCTACTACCGAGATGCTGTTCTCTTACCCCAAGCTTTTTCGTGCCCTGGCCGAGGACCCTGAGGCCAGGGTCGCCATTCTGACTGGCGCAGGGCGTGCGTTCAGCGCAGGCGGCGACATGAATCACTTCGTCAAGACGCTGGACGACACCGACTTCGCCCGCAGTGTGCAGGAGAACGCACGCCGTACCATCCACAGCTTCATCGACCTGCCGATACCGATCATCGCCGCCGTCAATGGGCCGGCCGTTGGCTGGGGGGCGACGATGGCCACCTTGTGCGACATTGTGCTGATATCTGAAACAGCATTTGTGGCCGAGCCCCACATCAATATCGGGCTGGTGGTGGGTGACGGTATCTCAGTATCGTGGCCGCTTTACACCAGCCTGCTACGCGCCAAGGAGCTGATTTTCACGGGTGACCGGATCACTCCACAGCAGGCGGTGGAATTCGGCCTGGCCAATCGCGTGGTAGCGCCTGACAAATTGCTTGAGGAGGCACGGGCATTGGCCGCAAAGCTGCTCAAGCAACCGACCCAAGCGCTGCGCGAGACCAAAAAGCTGATGAACCTGCACCTGCATAACAGCGCAGCACAAGTGCTCGACGCCACACTTGGCCGCCAGTTGGCCGCCACCGTCAGCCCTGAACACCACGCAATCGCTACCCAGTTCATCGAGCAACAAAAACTCAAGCAGAGTTAAAGCCAATAACCTGCACTGCAAATAAAACGCCCCCGGAGCCAAGCTCCAGGGGCGTTTTCGTAAACCGTCGAGCCTATGTCCGCGGGGTAACCAAGCGTATTTCGGATTGCGGGGCTACCCCATCGACGGGGATCTGGAGCGCAAGCCGACGCTGAACCGCTTCGGCTTCGGCGATAATGGTCTTGATCAATTCGGCGATGGTGGGCAAGTCGTGAACCAAGCCAACCGACTGGCCCGAAGCGGTCATGCCTTTATCCAGGTCGCCGGTAGACATGGTCAAGCCATGCATCTGCAGCATCTTGGACATGCGCATCATTGACTCGATCTGGCGCGGGCCCAGCGACAGTGTGTGCTTGACGAGCTTTAGCCAAGGCGTGTTGAGCTCTTTGGCGATGGTGAATGAGTTGAGGAAGATCTCCCAGATATTCAACATCTTCGCATTGACCATACGCTCGGCAGCTGCCGTTTTCATCTGGCGGCAGGGGATGCCATCGAATCGGTCCGAGAAGATGGTGTCCTGCACATCCAGCTCCAAGGCTTTGTTCTTGAAGTTGGCATGCATTGGGCCTTCCTGGGTAACCCAGAACCGGGTACCCATTGATACCCCCGAGGCGCCGAGCGCCAGGGCCCCCACCAAACCGGCACCGTTGGCTACGCCACCTGCGGCAATGATGGGAATGCTTAGAAGTTCAGCCAAGCGAGGGATCAGCACGAAGCTGCCGATTTCCCCCGCATGCCCGGCGGCCTCATAGCCTGCTGCAATCACCGCATCGCAACCGTGCGCTTCTGCCCGCTGCGCCAGTCTGACATCACTGACCGATGCCATGACCTTACCACCGTAGGCATGCGCGGCCTTGACGATCCAGTCGCCCTTGCCCATCGAGTAATTGATGACGGGCACACCTTCCTCGAGCATCACCTTCGCGTTAGCCATACCGTTAGGCAGCGCAAGTGGCGCGTTGGCGCCAAAGGGTTTATCAGTCAAGGTGCGAATTTCCCGAATGGCGGCGCGCGTCACTTCGGGGGGATTGGAGCCCGCACCGTACACCCCAAGGCCGCCAGCATTCGAGACAGCCGCAACCATATTCGGAAACGCGACCCTGCCCATCCCCGCGTTAAGTAACGGGTATTGGATGCCGAACAGTTCGGTAATCGCAGTTTTCATTATCTGAGTCCTTGGACGCTGGCCTGGACCAAGCGTTATTGTTGGGTTTTCAAGGATTACGAGTAAGCGGGCTCGTCCCACCAAGGGAAGTAGTCCGGCATGTCTTCAGACACCGTGCAGGCGAACTCCGGCAGGCGTTTCTCCATAAACGACTGCACACCTTCCTTGGCATCCGGGCTGCGGCCTCGGGTGCAGATGCCCCGGCTTTCAATACGGTGGGCTTCCATGGGGTGAGACATGCCGAGGCTGCGCCAGGCCATCTGCCGCATCAGTGCGATTGAGACCGGGGCGGTGTTATCGGCAATCTCCCGGGCGATTTCGTAGGCCCGCGGCAGTAGCTGTTCATGCGCTACAACTTCACTCACCAGGCCACCCGCCTTGAGTTCATCGGCCGGCATGACACGCCCGCTGTAACTCCACTCAAGCGCCTTGGTAATGCCTACGATACGCGGCAGGAACCAGGACGAGCAGCATTCGAACACGATACCTCGACGGGCATAGACGAAGCCCAGTCTCGCTTTCTCGCTTGCAATGCGGATGTCCATTGGCAGCAGCATGGATGCCCCAATGCCCACGCCAGCACCGTTGATGGCGCCGATCACCGGTTTGAGGCTGTCAAAGATGCGCAGCGCAAGCCTGCCGCCGCCATCTCGCGCCGACTCTTTGCTGTAGTCGAACGAGCCGTCGGGGCGAATCGGCGTATCTTTGTCAGCGCTGCCATTCTTGTCCTTGTCAAAGATGTCAGCGCCTTTGGAAAGATCGGCGCCACCGCAAAAACCTTTGCCCTCCCCCGTCACCACGACGACGCGTACCGCGTCATCCCGGTCAGTCTCATCAAATAGCGCAATGAGCTCGTTCATCATCAGCGAGTTCATTGCGTTAAACACCTCAGGACGGTTAAGCGTCACCGTGGCGATACCGTTTTCGACCTGGTAGCGGATAGTTTCGTAAGTCACAGTTCCATCTCCTCATTGACGGCGTATCACCGCCGCCAGCTTGCAGTACCCAGGGAAACCGCAGCCTCAGGGCGCGGTTACTTGTAAGAGAAATTTGGCGCGCGCTTCTCGAAGAACGCCTTTTGCTTCTCTACTTTGTCTTCGGTGGACTGTGCTACGTAAACCCCTCGACCCTCGAACTCGATGGCCTGCTCCAGGCTGCCCGCATTCATGTTGTGCCATAGCGATTGCTTGGTCACCCAAATGCCCATCGGCACGTTGACCACGATATTCTTGGCAATTTCCAGGCAGGCATCCTGAAGTTCTTCATCGGGTACTGCCCTGAGCACCATGCCAATACGTTCGGCTTCTTCGGCCAGTACTGGCCGCGCGGTCAACAGAATCTCCGCTGCACGCTGTGCGCCAACCGCACGGGGCAGCAGGTAGCTGATACCCAGCTCGGCACCCGACCCGGCGTTGTGAATGGCATTGACAAACTTGGCAGATCTAGCCGCCAGAGTGATGTCGGCCGCCAGTGGGAATGCCAGTGCCATGCCTGCCACGGTGCCGTTGACGCCACAGATGATCGGTTGCGGCAAGTTGCGCATCAACACGGGCAGCGAAGCGATCACATCGATCGTATAGCGTGAATAGAACGGCTTACCCACGCCCTCCGGTACCCAGTCAGCCTTACCTGGGTTTTTCAGATCATGGCCAGTACAGAAATGGCGGTTACCCGCTGCGGTCAGGATCACGACCCGGACTGTAGGGTCGTATTTGATCTGCTTGAAAAGGTCCGCAAGCTCGGTATACATCTCGAACTGAAAGGCATTGGTAGCATCAGGTCGGTTGATGGTGATGCGTTTGACGCCTTCGATCGGCTCGTCAATCAGGAAGTTGTCACTCATCATTCTGCTCCTTTCTCACCATTCAACCAGTGTGCTTTGACCATGCCATCGCCGTAAGGCTCGTCGCGCTTTTTCAGGGCGTCTTTCAGGCCCAGGTCTGCCATGTCCGCCTTGAATTGTGTGCGGCGTGGACCTTGGGTCAGGTGGGCTCGGGCATCCATCTCCGCCGCGAAACGTTGCAAGGTTCTAGCACCCTGCAGTTCAAGTGCAGTGTTGACGATACGCTTGTGCGCCGATAGCAGTTCGGCGTCGACGAAACTGATACGCCGCGCCAGCTCATCGACGGCGCTGTCCAGTTGCTCTACCGGTACGGCATCGAGCACCAGACCAATGCGAGCAGCTTCACGCCCCCACAGGTTGTCGCCGGTCATCAACATACGCTTCGCCCACTGCGGACCTACGTGGTACACCCACATTTGCACAGGCGGCGTGCCATTGGCACGGGCTGCCGGGAAGCCGATCTTGGCGTTTTCCGCACAAATCACGAAGTCGCACATGAGTGCCAAATCGGTACCACCTGCCAAGCAGTTACCTTGCACCTTCGCGATGACCGGCTTGTGCATGTCGAACAGCACCATGTTCAGCTTCTGTGTCTGCTCAAGGTTCCAGCAATCGTCATCGATGGTCTTGTTCGTGGTGCGGTAACGCGTTTGATCCCACGGCGGCGTACCGCCTTCGAAACCCGCATAGGCACCTGCCAGGTCATAGCCAGCGCAGAAGTCTTTACCCGCGCCTTCAAGAATGACCACGGTGACATCATTACGGTCATCGGCCTCGAGCAAGGCATCGCGCAGCTCAGTGAGCATCGCGGGATGCAAAGCGTTGCGTTTTTCGGGACGATTCAGGGTGATGCGGGCAATTCGGTTCTCAACGCTGAACAGTAGGTATTCAGTGCTACGGAGGTGCTTATTCATATTATCTCCATGCGTCTTTGTGAACGATGGTCGATAATATAAACGATAGAACGTGATGGTCAAGCTGATCTAAGACCGGGCTGGGGCCCAGTGCGGACCACAGCCGGAACCTATTCCTCGCCGCCCCCGCAGCCTGCTCAGCGGCGCCTTCTCATGCTGGGTGGTTATCGACAACCAGCGGCGCGCTCAAACAGCCGAGCAGCTATCACTGCCCCGGCTTCGTTGGATTCTCGAGGCAGGTCCATATCCGTCACATTCATTACGTCATCAAAACCGTCGAGCAGCGCTTCGGCGGAGTCGAACGCCCTGCCCCGAGTCTGACCTACGACCACCCTGGAAAGATGCTGACCCACGCTGTGGAAAAGCTCTCCATTGACTGGGCATGACCGGTGGGCGAAAAGCGCAACGGATTCGGCAACGTAGTCAACCGCCATCATTTCAGCCAGGCCCTCAGGCACGTTTTGCCCTTCCCAAGCGCGCGTTGCCGCTACTGGGGCAACACAGTTGACGCGAATATCATATTCTTCACCCTCACTGGCCAGGTATTTGGCGAACCCGGACATTGATGACTTGGCCAGCGAGTAAGCGGGCATGCCCTTTCTTCCCCACAACCCTGCAGCGGAGTTGATCAGCACGACTCGCGCGTGGCCCTGTTCACGAAAAACAGGCCAGCACTGACGCGCAAGTTCCCAGCTGCCGACGGCATTCACGCGCAGGCTCGTGCTGAAGCCCTCCTCGGTTGCTTGTTCAAGGGAAGTCATGGGCATGACAGGACTTGCGTTGTGCACCACTATATGGACCCCGCCGAGTTGCACCGCGGCTTTGACCACTTCTGCTACGCCCTGGGCACTGCCGATGTCGGCAACCACGGGCACTGCAACACCACCCGCCGCCCGAATTTCCTCAACTACAGCCTCGGCGGGCCCTCGGTCACCGCCTTGATCGCCCGTCAAAGCGCAACCGAGGTCATTGACGACTACCGCGGCCCCCCGAGCAGCGAGGTTCAACGCGATAGCTCGCCCCAACCCACGACCAGCCCCTGAAACTATTGCTACCTCACCGTCAAACCGAAGATTCGTGCTGCTCATTGTTGTTGTTCTCCGACCGTTGAATACGAGCATTTTTCACATGAACAAGCGGAAGCTATTCGCATAGCAAATTATAATTTTGCATAGTGGATAACAACCACAATAGATCGTGTGCTGCTTGCAATCAATGACGATTGTGTTCTGCCTCACGCGCAATAAAGTCAGGGGTGATCCAATGGGACGGTGTTTTCAGAAGCTTCAAAGCACGCAGCTACCCGCGCAGCACCTTCACCTCGCCTTGCTTGCCATTCGTTTCGCGCAGGTACTCCTGCAGCGAGTCGTCCATCGCCTGCATCCAGCGGGTATGGTGTGGTACCGCTTGGGTGCCGGTGATCACCGAGCGGTACGATTTGTCGCGGTAGCCCATGATGTCGTGCTTCTTGTCGGTCTTCCATTGCAGGAAGATGCGGTTGACCGCATCGATGTCGAAGCGCGGGTAATCCGTCTGCTCGATCAGGTGCTTGATGTATCGGCCCTGGAATTCATACATCGAAGCAGTGGTTGCCAGCTGCTCCTCATCCTCGCGCCAGCGCGCGCTGTCGGCCTGCATGCACGCCTTGGTCGGCAGCTTGATGCGCCCCAGCATGTAGTCGCGAGCAAACCAGGCTTGCGCATCGAACAGGTTGAAGCTGTACCAGAGGTCCTGCATGCCCAGGTAGAGCAACTGCGGGTTCTGCTCCCACACCACGCCTTGGTACAGCCCGGCAGGCCACAGGCGGTTGTTGGTCTTGAGGGTGAGTTCATCGGGCAGGAACGGGAAGTGATGCTGGTAGCCCGTGCACAGGATGATCGCATCTACGCGCTTGTTCGAGCCATCGGCGAAAAACGCCAGGTCGTTTTCGACGCGCATCAGTTGCGGGCGCTCTTCCCAGCCCTTGGGCCATTTGTAGCCCATCGGTTGGGTACGGTAAGCCGTGGTGATCGAGCGCGCGCCGTACTTGTAGCACTGCGAGCCGATGTCTTCGGCCGAGTAGCTGCTGCCGACAATGAGCAGGTCCTGGCCGTTGAATTCCATCGCTTCGCGGAAGTCGTGGGCGTGCAGGATACGGCCGGTGAAACGCTCGAACCCTTCAAACTCCGGCACGTGCGGGGTAGAGAAGTGCCCGCTGGCCACCACCACGTAATCGAACACCTGCTCGATGCCAAGCCCCGCGCTGTAGTCGTGGGCGCTGACGGTGAACTCGCGGGTGTTTTCATCAAAGCTGACGTTCTTGACCGCAGTATTGAAGCGAATGTAGTCACGCACCCCGGCCTTCTTCACGCGGCCTTGGATGTAGTCCCACAGCACCTCGCGCGGCGGGTACGAGGAAATCGGCCTGCCAAAGTGCTCATCGAAGCTGTAGTCGGCGAACTCCAGGCATTCCTTGGGGCCGTTGGACCACAGGTAGCGGTACATGCTGCCGTGCACCGGCTCGCCATGCTGGTCGAGGCCGGTGCGCCAGGTGTAGTTCCACATACCGCCCCAGTCGGCCTGCTTTTCGAAGCATACGATTTCGGGCATGGGTGCGCCTTGGGCATGGGCGGATTGGAAGGCACGCAGTTGCGCAAGGCCGGACGGGCCGGCACCGATGATAGCGACACGAAGAGTCATAGTGATTCCTGAACAGTTGAACGCTGAAAAAATGCAAAGGCTCCCCAACCCCAAACGGCAAAAGACCGGGGGTGATAGAGAATTCAGGCGCTACGGTGCAGGTGGAGGGACGGGGCGTTTGCGCATCTGGGTCAGCAGGAGCTTGACCGGAGGGATCGACAACACGTGGTACAGGCTCGAAAGCGGAGAGAGGGTCATGGGGGCTGGCCCGTATCCATCTGCGCTGGACGCGAAATGGGGGCCTGAGGGGGAGAAGATACGTGTGATCTCGTGCATGGGGGCTGAAATGGCCTCTTTTCTTTATGGTTTCTTTTTTATCTATAACGGATGGGGGTGGGGATAGCAAGGTTTGCGGCCTTGGCCGCAGCAGACACGGCAGCACGAAATACGGCCTTTCCTGACCCCCCTCCGGTGCTCGCCTCATCGCAATGACGAAAAAAAACTTGCAGAGACAAACTACGACAAATAGAGTCGTAGTTATTCGAGGCACACCAATCGTGTGGTCGAAGCCACCTTTTCATCCCCCGACCTTTGCGGAGCACCTGCATGAAATCCAACATCCTGATCATCGGTGCCGGCTTTGCCGGTGTGTGGAGCGCCCTGAGCGCCGCCCGGCTACTCGACCAGGCCCAGCGCGACGACCTGAGCATCAGCGTGCTAGCGCCGCAAGCGGAACTGCACATTCGCCCGCGCTTCTACGAGGCCAACGCACACACGTTGAAGGCCCCCGTAGGTGAGCTGTTCAATGCGGTGGGCGTGCACTTCATCACCGGTAACGCCGAAGCCATCGATGCCGGTGCGCGCACCGTGAGCTACATCGACAGCCAAGGCCAGCGCCAGCAGATCAGCTACGATCGCCTCATCCTCGCCGCTGGCAGTCAGGTCGCACGCCCGGCAGTCCCGGGCCTGGCCGAGCACACCTTCGACGTCGACAAGATGGCGTCGGCCGTACGCCTCGAGCAGCATCTGACAAGCCTGGCCGCCCTGCCCGCTTCACCTGCCCGCAATACCGTGGTGGTCTGCGGCGGTGGTTTCACCGGCATCGAAACGGCCACCGAAATGCCCGCCCGGCTGCGCGCCATCCTCGCAGACGCCGATGTGCGGGTGCTGCTGGTAGACCGTGGCGCCAGCATCGGCGCGGCATTGGGGGCAGGCATCAAGCCGTCGATTGTGGCCGCCTCGCGGGTTGCCGGCGTCCAATGGCTGACCGGCACCTCGGTGGTGGCTGTCGATGCCGGTGGCGTAACCCTGGACAACGGCGAATACATCGCCAGCAACACCGTGATCTGGACCGTCGGCGTCAAGGCCAGCCCGTTGACCGCGCAGGTTGCCGGCGAGCGGGACAACTTCGGCCGGCTCAAGGTCGACGGGCACCTCAAGGTCATTGGCCAGGACCACATCTATGCGACCGGCGATACCGCCTGGGCTGCTGTCGACGACATTGGCAACCACGCCCTGATGACCTGCCAGCACGCCATCCCGATGGGTCGCCACAGTGGCAACAACGCCATGGCCGACCTGCTTGGGGTGGCACCAGTGGTGTACCGCCAACCCAAGTACGTCACCTGCCTCGACCTGGGTGAGTGGGGGGCGGCGTACAGCGAAGGTTGGGAGCGAGCATTGAAACTGCAAGGCCAGGAGGGCAAGGAACTGAAGCGTCAGATCAACTCGGTGTGGATCTACCCGCCGGCAGCCGACCGCGCCTTGGCCCTGGCTGCTGCCGACCCGATGATTGCAATCGCTTGATGTGAAGAACCTGACAAAACCGTCAAAAAATGACGGTTTTGTCAATTATCCCGTTACATTGAATGACTGTTCAACAATGATGGCCATATGGCATCATTTAAAGAAAAACCATGCAAGAGGGTGAGAAAAATCTACTAACCCGCAGTGCATCAAGAGCCTGGCGCCACCTCGGTGTCCTGGCTTTGCGGCCAGCTCCTGACGCCTGCAGCCACCGTCAAGGAGCATTCCATGCAGTTACGGAATTTGAAGATCGGCATTCGCGCTGCCGGCGTATTCGCCCTGTTGGGCATCCTGGTCCTGGTCATGGGCCTTACCGCACTTTACGAAACCCGCCAGATGGACGAGGCCACCGACGAAATCCGAGTCACCTGGATGCCCGCCGTGGTAGCGCTGGGTGAGATCAGCAGCAACCTCGGGCGCGCCCGCGCCGTCACCCTGCGCGCCGCACTGGACGACAACCCCGCCGAACGTTCTCGCAACCTGCAGATGCTCGATGGCATCAATGCCGAGCTCAAGGACGGCTTGAAAGACTACGCCGACACCATCATCGCCGCCGACGACAGCGCCCTGTTCAACACCTTCGATGAGGCGCACCGACAGTACCTGGACCTGCAGGTGCGCGTGCTGCAGGACATTGCCGCAGGCCGCATGGACGAGGCCAAGCAGCAGATAAGCGGCCCGCTCACGCAGCGCGCCGACACCATGATGAAGGCCCTGACCGCGCTGATCGCCTATAACAGCAAAGGTGCCGAAGAGGCCTCGCAGCGCAGCAGCGATGTGGCCGACGAAGCGTTCACTGCCATCATCGTCTCATTGCTGGTGATCATGGTTGCCCTGGCCGCCATTGCCACCGTGCTCACCCGCAGCATCGTGGTGCCGCTGGCCGATGCCGTGGCTGTCGCCGAACGCGTAGCCACCGGCGACCTCACACGCGAAATCAGCGTTACCGGCCGCGACGAGCCCGCCATGCTGTTGCGCGCCCTGGGCCGCATGCAGGGAAGCCTGCGTGACACCTTGCGCAAGATCGCTGCGTCGTCCGACCAGCTGGCTTCGGCCTCGGAAGAACTGCACACGGTCACCGAAGACACCAGCCGCGGGCTGCACCAGCAGAGTGCCGAAATCGACCAGGCCGCCACGGCCGTCAACCAGATGACCGCTGCGGTCGAGGAAGTGGCCAACAATGCGGTCAGCACCGCCGATGCCTCGAAAGGCGCCGACCAGACCACCCGCGATGGCCGTGACCGGGTCAACCAGGCACTGGCCTCCATCCAGCACCTGGTGGCCGACGTGACAGGTACCTCGACCGAAATCGAACAGCTGGCCAGCAATGCCAATGAGATCAGCCGCGTGCTGGATGTGATCGGCGCAATTGCCGGGCAGACCAACCTGCTGGCACTGAACGCCGCCATCGAGGCCGCGCGCGCCGGCGAGGCGGGCCGTGGCTTTGCCGTGGTCGCCGACGAAGTCCGCGCCCTCGCCCACCGCACCCAGCAATCGACCGCAGAGATCGAGCAGATGATCGCCGGTATCCAGAACGGTACCGAGCGGGCCGTGACGGCGATGCACAGCAGCCAGGGGCGTGCGACGGGCACGCTGGAAGTGGCCCAGGGCGCCGGTCAGGCATTGGAAGTGATTGCCGAGGCGATTGCTTCGATCAACCAGCGTAACCTGGTGATTGCCAGCGCTTCGGAGGAGCAGGCGCAGGTGGCGCGTGAAGTCGACCGCAATTTGGTGAACATTCGCGACTTGGCGATGCAGACGTCGGCGGGGGCCAACCAGACGAGCGCGGCGGCACAGGACCTGTCGCGGTTGGCGGTGGATTTGAACGGCATGGTGGCGCAGTTCAAGGTTTGATCCAAAACAGCTGGGGCCGCCTTGCGGCCCATTCGCAGCACAAGGCTGCTCCTACAAAGAACCGCGTACGCCCTGTAGGAGCGGCCTCGTGTCGCGAAAGGGCAGCAAAGCGGCCACTGTTACCGCAACATCAATCTGTCAGTCGTTGACACTCACAACCCGCCCCGCCTGCTCGGCAGCCTTGCCGCGAGTCGCCAGGCAGTAATACAGCGGCACCGTCACCAGCAGCCCGAACAGCCAGGACAAGTCCGCCCCTTCGACAATGTTCGAATACGGCCCCACATACAGCGAAGTATTGGCAAACGGCAGCTGCACCAGGATGCCGCAGGCATAGGCAATGATGGCGTGATGGTTGAAACGGCCATAGATACCGCCGTCGGCACTGAAGATCGACGCAATGTCGTACTGGCCCTTCTTGATCAGGTAGAAGTCGATCAGGTTGATCGAAGCCCACGGTACCAGCACAAGCAGCAGCGCCAGGATCAGGCCGATGAACTGGCCGATGAAGTCCGCCGAGGCATTCAGTGCCACCATCCCGCAGCCCACCAGAATGACCGAGGCCAGGATCACTCGTACCCTGATGCTCGGCGTCCACTCGGCCATGAAAGTCTGGATCGCGGTCACGATCGACAGCACGGCGCCGTAAAGGTTGAGGGCGTTGTGGCTGATGATGTTGAGCAGGAACAACACCATCAGGATCGGGCCCAGCCAGCCGGTGGCCTGCTTGACTGCGTCCATGGCGTCGGTACCTTCCGGCACGCACAGTACTGCCACGGCACCAAAGCTGAAGCACAGGATGGTGCCCAGGGTTGCACCGAAGTAAGTGGCCCAGAACGGCTTGGCAATGCCCACTTCACGCGGTAGGTAACGCGAATAGTCGGACGTGTACGGCGAGAAGCTGATCTGCCAGATGGTGCCCAGCGACACCGTGGCGATAAAGCCCGACAGGTTGAATGCACCACGGCTGAAGAAGTCGGCCGGCAGCTCCTGGGCGAACATCATGATGAAGCCCGCCAGCAGCGCGGACCCCATCACCCAGGTACCGATGCGGTTCAGGACATGGATGAAGCGGTAGCCGATCACGCCAATGGCAGTGGCGCTCAGGGCACCGATCACGATCGCACCCGGCATCGGCATGCTCGGGGCAATGCCGTGAATGGTCTTGCCCGCCAGCACGATATTGGAAATAAAGAAGCCGACATAGATCAGCGCGGTGAAGAACACGATCAGCAACGCGCCGTAACGGCCAAACTGGCCACGGCTTTGCACCATCTGCGGAATGCCCAGCTGCGGTCCCTGCGCAGAGGCCAGGGCAATCACCACGCCCCCAACCAGATGGCCCAGCACGATGGCGATCAGCCCCCACAACAAGTTCAGGTGGAACACCTGGACCACCATGGCACCGGTAACGATGGGCAGTGGCGCAATGTTGGTACTGAACCAGAGGGTGAACAGGTCGCGCGCCTTCCCGTGGCGCTCGGCAGGCGGAACGTAATCGACCGTGTGATTCTCGACAAACTGGTGTTGCGATGACGGTTGGGACATAGGATTCAGCTCGAAAGGTCGTTTTTATCTTTGTAAGGAAACCGCATCTAGGCGGCCTCTCAGCTGCGGACCATATTATGGTATTCCAAGCTTTTGACAACACTGATCCGCACGAAAAAGCGTCCACTGATCTGCTTTGGAAACCCCTGCGACAAACCGCCTCACCGCTCTAAGCCACGTTCCACGTGGCTTAGAGCCGTTCATCGCGCAATACCCTTGCTTGAAAATTCCGCTTGCAAAATAGGTATTACGGTATACCATCAGACACATCAACGATAAAAACCGCGGACCACCGCAGCCTTTTAGAGGTACTCCCGATGATCGACGCAACCGTCTACAAGCACGTCCTGGGCTCCTTCCCGTCCGGCGTTACCGTCATCACCACCCTGGACGACGACGGCTCGGTTGTCGGCCTGACCGCCAGCGCCTTCTCCTCCCTGTCGATGGACCCGCCGCTGGTGCTGTTCTGCCCCAACTACACCTCCGACTCCTACCCGGTGCTCATCAAGCAGAAGCGCTTTGCCATTCACCTGCTGTCCGGTGAACAGCAAGCCGAAGCCTATGCGTTTGCCAAGAAGGGCAAGGACAAGGCCAGCGGTATCGAGTGGTCCATGAGCCAACTGGGCAACCCGATCCTGGCCGGCGCCACCGCCGTTATCGAATGCGAACTGTGGCGTGAATATGAAGGTGGCGACCACGCCATCATGGTCGGCAAGGTGCATAACCTGATCGTGCCCGAAGAAGCGCCACGGCCGATGGTGTACTGCCGCGGCAAGATGGCCAGCCTGCCGGCCTTTGCCTGAAGCCTATTCTGAATCGTGACCACTGGTGCCCACCCTGCCAGGCGCCAGCCCCTTTCAAGCGTTGAGGAAAGCCCCATGAAATTTTCGTTGTTCGTACACATGGAACGTTGGGATGAACAGGTCAGCCACCGCCAGTTGTTCGAAGACCTGACCGAACTGACCCTGATGGCCGAAAACGGCGGTTTCAGCACGGTATGGATTGGCGAGCACCACGCCATGGAGTACACCATTTCGCCAAGCCCGATGCCGCTGCTGGCCTACCTGGCCGCGCGCACCGAGAAGATCCGCCTGGGCGCCGGCACCATCATCGCGCCGTTCTGGAACCCGATCCGCGTCGCCGGCGAATGCGCCCTGCTCGACGTGATCAGCAATGGCCGCATGGAAGTGGGCCTGGCCCGTGGCGCCTACCAGTTCGAGTTCGACCGCATGGCCAATGGCATGCCGGCCACCGACGGCGGCAAGGCGCTGCGCGAGATGGTGCCTGTGGTACGCAAGTTGTGGGAAGGCGACTACGCCCATGACGGCGAAGTCTACAAGTTCCCCACCTCCACCAGCGTGCCGAAACCGTTCAACGCGACGCCGCCGATGTGGATCGCCGCCCGCGACCCCGATTCGCACAACTTCGCCGTGGCCAACGGCTGCAACGTCATGGTCACCCCGCTGATGAAGGGTGACGAAGAAGTGCTGGACCTGAAAAACAAGTTCCAGGCCGCCCTGGACAACAACCCGGACGTGCCGCGCCCACAACTGATGGTGCTGCGCCATACCCACGTGCACAGCCCGGCGGAACCTGAAGGCTGGAAAATCGGCGCCCAGGCCATTTCGCGCTTCTACCGGACGTTCGATGCCTGGTTCGGCAACAAGACCGTACCGGTCAACGGCTTTCTGGAGCCGAGCCCGGAATCGAAGTTTGCCGAAGTGCCGGCATTCCAGCTGGAGAACATCCGCAAGAACACCATGATCGGCACCCCGGAAGAAATCATCGCGCGCATCAAGTACTACCAGGAGCTCGGCGTCGACGAGTTCAGCTTCTGGTGCGACAACAGCCTGCCCCACGCCGAAAAGAAGAAGTCGCTGGAGCTGTTCATCAAGGAAGTGGTGCCGGCGTTCGCCTGAATTCCCATTGCCTGAATCATTGCGGGACGCGCCCGCTCCCGTGGGCCCCTTCGGCCTGCGTGAGCGGGCTTTTTTTTGAAACCTGTGCAGTCCCTGTGGGAGCGGGCAAGCCCGCGAAGAGGCCAGTACAGACAGCAGAGAAATCAAGGCATCAGGCCACCTTTCGTCCCCCCACCGAGAGAAATTTCCAGACACCTCTTGCACAACAAATATTATGGTATACCATCAGACAACAAGAGCTGATAACCCTCACCAGGAGCCACCCATGAGTTTCGAAATCCGCAAGATCGTCACCTACTCCGAAGAGACCCGCATCGAAGGCGGCAAGGCCACCGACAAGCCGGTGACCATGGTCGGCCTGGCCGTGGTGATCAAGAACCCATGGGCCGGTCGCGGTTTCGTTGAAGATCTGAAGCCCGAAATCCGCGCCAACTGCTCGGAGCTGGGTGCACTGATGGTCGAGCGCCTCACCGCTGCCATCGGCGGTGCCGACAAGATCGAAGCCTACGGTAAAGCTGCCGTGGTCGGCGCCGACGGCGAGATCGAGCATGCCTCGGCCGTGATCCACACCCTGCGCTTCGGCAACCACTACCGCGAAGCGGTCCAGGCCAAGAGCTACCTGAGCTTCACCAACAAGCGCGGCGGCCCTGGCACTTCGATCCAGATCCCGATGATGCAGAAGGACGACGAAGGCCTGCGTTCGCACTACATCACCCTGGAAATGCAGATCGAAGACGCCCCGCGCGCCGATGAAATCGTCGTGGTGCTGGGCGCTGCCGACGGTGGCCGCCTGCACCCGCGCATCGGCAACCGCTACATCGACCTGGAAGAACTGGCTGCCGAAAAAGCCAACGCTCAATAACAACAACCAAGACGGGCCGGGGCGTGGCGTGCTTTCCCGCCGTGCCCGACCTTCAAGGAGCGCCCTCCATGATTCAGCCTGTCGCTGAACGTACACCTGCCGGCACCAGCTACCTGTCCGTAGGCCAGGGCCAACCCGTGGTACTGATCCACGGCGTGGGCCTGAACAAGGAAATGTGGGGCGGTCAGATCGTTGGCCTGGCCAACGACTACCGCGTCATCGCCTACGACATGCTCGGCCATGGTCAAAGCCGCGTGCCGGCTGCCGACACGCCGCTGGAAGGCTACGCCGACCAGCTCGCCGAACTGCTCGAGCACCTGCAAATTCAACAAGCGACCGTGATCGGCTTCTCCATGGGCGGGCTGGTTGCTCGTGCCTTTGCCCTTAACTACCCGCAGCGCCTGGCTGCACTGGTCGTGCTCAACAGCGTGTTCAACCGCACACCCGAGCAGAGTGCCGGCGTGATCGCCCGTGCCGCCCAGGCTGCCGAACTGGGGCCCGACGCCAACGTCGATGCCGCCCTCGACCGCTGGTTCAGCCGTGAATACAAGGCTGCCAACCCCGCGCAGGTTGCGGCGATTCGCCAGGTGCTGGCGAGCAACGACCCGCAGGGCTACCACACCACGTATTCGCTGTTTGCCACCCAGGACATGTACCGCGCCGGCGACCTGGGCAGCATCCAGGTGCCGACGCTGATCGCCACGGGCGAACTCGACTCGGGCTCCACACCGGCCATGACCCGCCAGCTCGCCGCCAGCATCCCGGGTGCGCACAGTGTGGTCCTCGCCGAGCAACGGCATATGATGCCGGTAGAAGCACCCCGTGAAGTCAACAAGATGCTGCTGGACTTCCTCGCGCAAGCCCGCACCCTCACCGAATCCGCCAAGGGGATTGTTGCATGACCCTCGTTCGTTTCCAGATGTGCATCGACGGCCAATGGCGCGATGCCCAGAGCGGCAAGACCTTCGACAGCCTCAACCCGGCCACCGCCCAGGCTTGGGCACAGCTTCCCGACGCTGACGAAACCGACGTCGAGCTGGCCGTGCAGGCCGCCCAGCGTGCCTTCGAAAGCAAGGAATGGCGCAGCATCACCGCCACCGCGCGTGGCAAGCTGCTGCGTCGCCTGGGTGACCTGATTACCGAGAACAAGGAACACCTGGCCCAGCTGGAAAGCCGTGACAACGGCAAGCTGATCCGCGAAACCCGCGGCCAGGTCGGCTATCTGCCAGAGTTCTTCCACTACACCGCAGGCCTGGCCGACAAGCTTGAAGGCGGCACCCTGCCGCTGGACAAGCCCGACCTGTTCGCCTACACCGTGCACGAGCCCATCGGCGTGGTGGCCGGGATCATCCCGTGGAACAGCCCGCTGTACCTCACCGCGATCAAGCTGGCCCCGGCCCTGGCTGCGGGCAATACCATCGTGCTCAAACCTTCCGAGCACGCCTCGGCGACCATCCTCGAGCTGGCCCGGCTGGCCCTCGAAGCCGGCTTCCCGGCTGGCGTGGTCAACGTGGTCACCGGCTACGGCCCAACCACCGGCGCAGCACTCACCCGCCACCCGCTGGTGCGCAAGATCGCCTTCACCGGCGGCGCCGCTACAGCCCGCCATGTGGTGCGCAGCAGTGCCGAGAACTTCGCCAAGCTCTCCCTGGAGCTGGGCGGCAAGTCGCCGAACATCATCTTCGCCGACGCCGACCTGGACAGCGCCATCAACGGTGCCGTGGCTGGCATCTATGCCGCCTCCGGGCAAAGCTGCGTGGCCGGTTCGCGCCTGCTGGTGCAGGACGAGATCTTCGACGAATTCGTAGAGCGCCTGGTTACCCGCGCCAAGCGCATCCGCATCGGCAACCCGCAAGACGACGCCAGCGAAATGGGCCCCATGGCCACCGCACAGCAGCTGGCCGTGGTCGAAGGCCTGGTGGCTGCGGCCAAGGCTGAAGGCGCCAAATTGCACATGGGCGGCAAGCGTGCCGAGGTCGACGGTGACGGCTGGTTCTACGAGCCGACCCTGTTTGAGTGCGACAGCAACTCGATGACCATCATGCAGGAAGAAGTGTTCGGCCCGGTCGCTGCGGTCATCCGCTTCAAGACCGAAGAGGAAGCCCTGGCCATCGCCAATGACTCGCAGTTCGGCCTGGCAGCCGGCATCTGGACCCGCGACCTGGGCCGTGCCCATCGCCTGGCCCGCGACGTGCGCTCGGGGATCATCTGGGTCAACACCTACCGCGCCGTGTCGGCCATGGCGCCAATTGGTGGTTTCAAGAACAGCGGCTACGGCCGTGAGAGCGGCATCGATTCGGTGCTGGCCTATACCGAGCTGAAGACCGTGTGGATCAACCTGTCCACCGCGCCGATGCCCGACCCGTTCGTGATGCGCTAGGAGGAACACGAGATGATCGAACCCGGCATCTACAAAGACGTGATGGGCTCTTTCCCGTCCGGCGTCACGGTAGTCACCACCCTGGACGCCGACGGCGCCATTGTCGGCATCACCGCCAGCGCCTTCAGCGCGCTGTCGATCGACCCGGCGCTGGTACTGTTCTGCCCCAACTACGCCTCCGACACCTACCCGATCCTGCGTGACAGCAAGCAGTTCGCGATTCACCTGCTGTCCGCCGAGCAGACCGCCGAAGCCTATGCCTTTGCGGGCAAGGGCAAGGACAAGGCCAAGGGCGTCGAGTGGCACTTGAGCGAGCTGGGCAACCCGCTGCTGGCCAAGGCGACGGCGATCATCGAGTGCGAACTGTGGCGCGAGTATGACGGCGGTGACCACGCGATCATCGTCGGCGCAGTGAAGAACCTGGTGCTGCCGGCCGAGCCGGTGACGCCGATGGTTTATCACAAGGGCAAACTGGGCGCCCTGCCGCCCTTGGGCTGACCTTGAGACCGCCGGGGCTGCTTTGCGGCCCCCGTTCCCTTTTTTCTTCCGGAGTACGGCACATGAGTAACGAGAAGTACGACAAAGGCCTGGCCATCCGCACCCAGGTGCTGGGCGAGGATTACGTCAACCGCTCGATCCAGAACGCCGACGAGTTCACCAAGCCGTTGCAGGAGCTGGTCACCGAATACTGCTGGGGCCACGTCTGGGGCCGCGAAGGCTTGTCGCTCAAAGAGCGCAGCATGATAAACTTGGCCATGATTTCCGCGCTCAACAGGCCCCACGAGCTCAAGCTGCACATTCGCGGTGCATTGCGTAATGGCCTGAGCCGTGAACAGATTCGCGAAATTCTGCTCCAGGTCGGTATTTATTGCGGCGTACCCGCGGCGGTGGACAGTTTCCGCCTGGCCCGTGAAGCGTTTGCCGAAGCCGATGCGGAGTCAACCCGATAACAACGGGCTGTTCGAACCACTGCATGGAAAGCCTCGGTTCGGGGCGTTCCGCGATGTTGGCGCAACAGCCTCTTAAAGAGCGCACCTGATGAAACGCCAGCCACTCGACGACAGCTTCAAGGTCAACCGCAACCCCGTTACCCTGCGTGAAATCGTGCTAGACAAGCTGCGCGCGGCGATCATGAACTTCCACCTGCTCCCGGGCGACCGCCTGGTCGAGCGCGACCTCTGTGACCGCCTTGGCGTCAGCCGCACCTCGGTACGCGAAGCCCTGCGTCATCTGGAGTCTGAAGGCCTGGTGGAGTTTGCCGACGCCAAGGGCCCGCGCGTGGCCATCATCACCCTGGAAGACGCCCGCGACATCTACGAGCTGCGTTGCGTGCTCGAGGGCCTGATCGTGCAGCTGTTCACTCTCAACGCCAAGGCCAAGGACATTCGTGCCCTTGAACGTGCGTTGGAGGTCAACCGCGAAGCGCTGGAAGAAGGCGAGCTGCAACAGGTGCTGGATTCGGTACAAGGTTTCTACGATGTGCTGCTGGAAGGCTCCGGCAACCAGGTGGCGGCCCAGCAGCTGCGCCAGTTGCAGGCACGCATCAGCTACCTGCGGGCCACCTCGGTCTCGCAGGAAAACCGCCGTGGCGCCAGCAACCGCGAAATGGAAAAGATCGTCGAAGCCATCAAGGGCGGCGACCCGCTGGTGGCCCACCAGGCTTCGGTCGACCACGTCCGCGCTGCCGCCAAGGTGGCCCTGGACTACCTGCGCCAGAAGCAGGATGACAACCCCAAGGTGCGCGACATCGTCGAGCCCCTGGCCCTCAAGGAACCCCGCATAGGTCGCTGATCATGCCTACCGCCCCGCGCTATTGCCCGCACTGCACCACGGAACTGGCCCGGGGCGTTCCCACAGGCGACACCCACGAACGCCTGCACTGTACCGGCTGCGGCTACATCCACTACATCAACCCGAAGATCATCGCCGGCTGCATCATTGAGCGCGATGGCAAATACCTGTTGTGCCAGCGCGCCATCCCGCCACGCCCCGGCACCTGGACCTTGCCGGCCGGGTTCATGGAGGCTGGCGAAACCACCGAGCAGGCGGCGCTGCGCGAAGTCTGGGAAGAAAGCGGCGTGCGTGCCGACATCGTCTCGCCCTACTCCATCTTCAGCGTGCCGAAAATCAGCGAGGTGTACATCATCTTCCGCGCCAGCGTCACCGAAGAAACCGGGCAGTACGGGCCGGAGACCCTGGCATACAAGTTCTTCGAACCCGACGAGATTCCGTGGGACGAGATCTACTACCCGGCAATCCGGCAGATTCTCGAGCGCTACATCCTTGAGCGGCAGGCTGGGGTGTATGGCATTTACATGGGCAATGATGACACCGGCAAGGTGCACTTCATTCGCTAGCACAGACCACCACAAAATACTCGCCAACCGTCTATTCTCGGTGCACCCTAAAGACCTTGAAATAAAGGACCGACAGAGCACATGGCGAAATGGCTAGACGGCGGCGGGCTGATGGCCGAACGCATCCGCAACCACGACTGGGCCAGTACCCCCCTGGGCCCACTGGAACATTGGCCCGATGCGCTGAAGACCACCATGGCCCTGTGCCTGGCCTCGCGCTTCCCGCAGGCCGTACTCTGGGGCCCGGACCTGCTCACCCTGCACAACGATGCCTTCACCCAGATTCTCGGGCGCAAGCCCCTGGCCCTTGGCATCCCCTTCCGCGACGTGTGGCAGGAAGCCTGGGCCGACATTGGCAGCATGGCTGACCGTGCCCTGGCTGGCGAAGCGGTGTACATCGAAGACTTTCCGCTGATCATCGACCGCAACGGCGGCCCGGAGCGGGCCTATTTCACCTTCTGCTACAGCCCGATTCGCGGCCTTGATGGCGAGGTGCTGGGCATGATCGACACGGTCACCGAAACCACCACCAGCGTGCTCGCCAACAAGCGCCTCAACTTTCTCGACGCACTCGGCCGTGCCATAGCCGACGCCACCGCCGCGGACCAGATCCTGGACACCACCACGCGCATGATGGTCGAGCACCTGAGCCTTTCCAGTTGCGCGTATGCGGTGATGGACGCTGACGAGGACGGTTTTACCATCTGTGGCGACGCGGTGGCCCCCGGCTCGCCGAGGCTGGTGGGCCAGTACCAACTGCACGACTTCGGCCGTCTGGCACTCAGCCGCCTGCGCAGCGGCCTGCCGCTGGTGATCAACGACAACCTCAGTGAACTGGCCGCCGACGAAGCCGCCACCTTCCAGGCCATCGGCATTACCGCCACCATCTGCATGCCGCTGATCAAAGGCGGCCGCCTCATCGCGCTGATGGCGATCCATGACAACGCACCGCGCACATGGACACCCTACGAACAGGCGCTGATCAGCGAAGTGACCGAGCGTTGCTGGGCGCATATCCAGCGGGTTCAGGCCCATGCCGAAGTGCGTGAGGCCATGGCTGCACTGGAGGCGCTGAATGCCACCCTCGAACACCGCGTCGACGAGCGCACCACCCAGCTGGTGCACACCGAGGCAGTGTTGCGCCAGGCCCAGAAGCTGGAAGCCATCGGCCAGCTGACCGGTGGCGTGGCGCACGACTTCAACAACCTGCTGACGATCATTCGCTCGTCGTTGCACTTTCTGCAGCGCCCCAACCTTGATGAAAAACGCCGCGAGCGCTACATCAAGACCATATCTGACACAGTCCACCGTGGTGCCAAACTGACCGGCCAGCTACTGGCCTTCGCCCGCCGCCAGGCCCTCAGCCCTGAAGTGTTCGAGGCCGGGCCACGGCTGGAAGCCATGGCCGACATGCTCGACACCGCCACCGGGGCGCGCATCCAGGTCGAGCTGCAACTACCGCAGGCGCCGTGCCACATCCGCGCCGATCTCAGCCAGCTGGAAACCGCGGTGATCAACCTGATGCTCAACGGACGCGACGCCATGGCCGGCGAAGGCACCTTGCAGCTGCGCCTGCAGGCTGACCAGCGTCTGCCTGCCCTGCGCGGCCAGCCTTCACCGCCAGCCCGGTTCGCGGCGATTTCGGTGAGCGACAGCGGTGTGGGTATTGCCGCCGAACTGCTGGAGCGCATCTTCGACCCGTTTTTCACCACAAAAGCCCCGGGTGAGGGTACCGGGCTCGGGTTGTCGCAGGTGTTCGGTTTTGCCAAGCAGTCCGGGGGCGATGTACAGGTAGCAAGCATCCCCGGCCAGGGCACCACCTTCACCCTTTACCTGCCACAGGAGGATCCGCCTGCGGCCTCGGCCGAAGACGCCTCGGCCAGCAGCCACTGATACCATTGCAGCGCAATGGACGATCAACGGCGCCCTTCTGCCAGCATGCGCAGCGCCAGCCCTGCCAGCACGGTGCCCATCAACCACCGCTGAACCTGTTGCCACAGCGGCCTGCCAGCCAGAAACACGGCGATGGACCCAGCCATGACCGCAATCATCGCGTTGACCGTGACGCTGATGGCGATCTGTGTCGAACCCAGCACCAGCGACTGCACCAGTACGCTGCCATGGCCCGGTTCGATGAACTGCGGCATCAGCGACAGGTACATGACGGCGATCTTAGGGTTGAGCAGGCTGGTGGCAAACCCCATTGTGAACAGCCGCCGCGGGCTATCGGCGGGCAGTTCACGGACCTGGAAGGGTGAACGGCCACCGGGCCGCAGCGCCTGCCAGGCCAGGTACAGCAAGTACAGCGCGCCACCGATACGCAGCGCGTCGTAGGCAAAGGGAACTGCCATTACCAGCGCCGTGATGCCCAGGGCCGCGCAAAACATGTAGATGACAAAGCCCAGAGCCACACCCCCCAGGGAAATCAACCCGGCCTTGCGGCCCTGGCAGATCGAACGGGAGATCAGGTAGATCATGTTCGGCCCCGGGGTCAGCACCATGCCGAGGCAGATCAGGGCGAAGGTAAGCAGTTGGGTGGTTTCAGGCATGGGGCACATCCTGGTTGTGCGTGGGTTTGCGGCGAGTGTATCTGAAGCCATTTGTCACGGGTGAAATCAGTTGATCTGCCCGGCTATCAAACCCAGGGCCACGGTAATCATCGCCACCCCCGATACCCGCCCGACCAGCTTCGCCGCCCCCGGCCGGGTGCTCAGCACGGCTTTGGCGCCATAGCCGACCAGTGAGTAGATCACCAGCGAGCTGCACAGGTGCACCAGGCCTAGCAGCAAGATCTGCAAAGGCACCGGCCAGCTCGACTGCGGGTCGGTGAACTGCGGCAGCAAGGCCAGGAACAGCAGGAACACTTTCGGGTTCAAGCCGCTGACGCAAAACCCTTTCAACGCCCAACGCGAACCCGACTCCCCCTCACCACCCTGCCCGGCCTCGGGCAATGCCGGGCTCAGCAACAGGTTGCCGCCCAGCCACAGCAGGTAGCTGCACCCTGCCAAGGTCAGCAGGGTGAGCGCCAGCGGGTGGCCTGCCAACAGGCTGCCTACACCCGCAGCCACCACCAGTGTCGCCAGGAAATGCCCCGACAACATTCCCGCCACTGCGGGCATCACCCAGCGCCCGCGCATGCCTGCCGAAATGGCGTAAGCCCAGTCTGCACCGGGGGTAATCACGAACAGCATCGACACGGCCCAAAATGCCGTCAGCACACTGATAGCCACTTGAATCTTCCTTATCTACTGCCTTGGGATGTCGAAAGATTACGGATTCCGCTCGGGGATTTTCTTTCGTATATTCCCTGCAATCGTTCAATTACCGGAAGATCCTTCTCAATGGACAGAACTGACAGAAAAATACTTGCCGAGCTGCAAAAAGACGGTCGGCTGTCGGTAACCGAGCTGGCCGAGCGTGTGGGGCTCAGCCTGTCGCCGTGCCATCGGCGCTTGAAGGCACTGGAGGAGTCCGGGGCGATACTCGGCTATCACGCCCGCCTGGCGCCGAGCGCCTTGGGGCTGAACTTTGCTGCGCTGGTGTTCGTGACTCTGCGCGAGGTCACCCGCCAGCCAGTGGCGGATTTTGAAGCGGCACTTTCGGAGATCCCGCAGATTGTCGAAGCGCAGCGGTTGTTTGGCGATCCGGATTACCTGCTGCATGTGGTGGCCAAGGACCTACCGGCGTTTCAGAAGCTGTACGACGAGAAACTGACCAGCATTCCCAACGTGAAGCGCCTGAGCTCGACCCTGGTAATGAAAGAAGTGATTCAGGACCGGTTGCTGCCGATGTAGCTCCATCGCCTGTACTGGCCCTTTCGCGGGCTCGCCCGCTGCCACAGGTTCACCACAGGTACTGAACGCTGCGCCATACCTGTGGCATCGGGCAAGCTCGCGAAAGGGCCGATACAGGCAACGATTCAGCTGCCCTGAAAACGCGCATCACGCACCATCAAAGCCCACCGCTTTCTACCGACACAGGGCTCAACCCCTCTATCCCAGGCCCTGCCGCCAACTGGCACCGTCCTTGCTACCGTCACCCGCTTAAGCTTTTGTCAGCCTTAGGTTTTTTAAGGTTTATGGGTACATATTTACTAATTTCTCGTTATCCCCGCGCCCCGCATCATCCCTCCAACAAGAACGCGTCGCCCATCGCCGGCACGCCCCCGGGCAGCTCCCGATGCCCTACCTTGCCTTGGAGTCAGTCATGACCAGTGCAGCCAATTCGGCACCCCTGATAGAAAAACACACAATCGGCTACGTGCCCCCGCAAGACCGCCATGGAAAGGTAAGGGATCTGTTCACACTGTGGTTCGGCGGCAATATCGCGCCGCTGCCCATCGTCACCGGCGCGCTGGGCGTGCAGCTGTTTCACCTGAACCTGATATGGGGCATCGTCGCCATCCTGGTCGGCCACCTGGTCGGCGGGGTACTGATGGCACTGCACTCGGCCCAGGGCCCGCAAATGGGCATCCCGCAGATGATCCAGAGCCGCGCCCAGTTCGGCACCCTCGGTGCGCTGCTGGTGGTGGTGATCGCCGGCGTCATGTACATCGGCTTCTTCGCTTCCAACATCGTGCTCGCCGGCAAGTCGCTGCATGGCGTGGTAGACACCGTGCCGGTACCGGTGGGCATCGTCATCGGTGCGCTGGGGTCGGGCATCATCGGTATCATCGGCTACCGCTTCATCCACGTGCTCAACCGTATCGGCACCTGGGTGCTGGGCATCGGCATCGTGGTGGGCTTCGGCTACATCTTCACCCACGTGCAAAGCGACGACTTCCTGACCCGTGGCAGCTTCAACCTGGCCGGCTGGCTGGCCACCGTGTCGCTGGCGGCGCTGTGGCAGATCGCCTTTGCGCCCTACGTGTCGGACTACTCGCGCTACCTGCCGGCGGATGTGAAAGTCAGCTCGACGTTCTGGACCACCTACCTGGGCTCTGCCCTGGGCTCGAGCCTGTCGTTCATCTTCGGCGCCGTGGCGGTGCTGGCGATCCCGGCAGGCATGGACACCATGGATGCGGTCAAGCTGGCCACCGGCACCCTGGGCCCGATCATGCTGGTGCTGTTCCTGCTCAGCGTCATCAGCCACAACGCCCTCAATCTGTATGGCGCGGTGCTGTCGATCATCACCCTGGTGCAAACCTTCGCTTATCGCTGGATTCCTACTGCCAAGAGCCGTGCGGTGCTGTCGCTGATCGTGCTGTCGGCCTGCTGCGTGGTGGCGGTGTTCGCCTCGGCAGACTTCATCGGCCACTTCGTCGACATGGTGCTGGTGCTGCTGGTGGTGCTGGTGCCGTGGACAGCGATCAACCTGATCGACTTTTATGTCATCCACAAAGGTGACTACGACATCCAGTCGATCTTCCAGGTCGATGGCGGTATCTATGGGCGTTACAACCCACAGGCGTTGATTGCCTATGCGGTAGGTATCGTGGTGCAGATCCCGTTCATGAACACGCCGCTGTATGTCGGGCCGATTTCCGAGCACATCAACGGGGCTGACCTGTCGTGGCTGGTAGGGCTGGCAATTACCTCGCCGCTGTACTGGTGGCTGGCCAGCCGTGACAGTGCCTACCGTCGTCGGCAGACGAGTGCCAAGTTGGCCATGGGGCACTGATTCAACCTGTAACGGCCTCTTCGCGGGCAAGCCCGCCCCCTACCCAGGCTACGTCAGTACTTGTAGGAGCAGCCTTGTGCTGCGAAGAGGCCAGTAAGGAACAAGATCTTCTTCAGCAGAAATGGCCTCTTCGCAGCACAAGGCTGCTCCTACAACTCCTGTACATGGCTTGAAGGCGATGCCAGGCAGGAGGCAAATCCATCAGAGGTTGTAAGCCCGCTCATTGTGCTCCGCCAGGTCCAGCCCCTGCTCTTCTTCCTCCCGGCTGGCCCGCAGCCCGACAGTCAGCTTGATCGCCCCGAGAATCGCCCAGCTCACCACGAAGCAGTACACGAAGGTGAACGCCACCCCCTTGAGCTGCACCAGTGCCTGCCCAATGGGCGATACGCCCTCCACATAGCCCCCCAGCGATGGCGCTGCGAACACCCCGGTCAGCACCGCCCCGACCATCCCGCCAACGCCATGCAGCCCGAACACATCGAGGCTGTCGTCATACCCCAGCGCCTGCTTGAGCCGGGTCACGGCAAAGAAGCAGATGGCCCCCGTCAGCACACCGATCACCAGCGCACCCAGGGGCCCGACGAACGCGCAAGCCGGTGTGATGCCCACCAACCCGGCCAATGCCCCCGAAGCTGCACCCAAGGCAGTCGGCCGGCCATGCATCACCTTCTCGGTCAGCAACCAACCGACAATCCCCGCACAAGCCGCCACCATGGTCGCCAGCATCACCACCCCGGCCCCCTCGTTGGCCGCCAGCCCCGAACCCACGTTGAAGCCGAACCAGCCCACCCACAGCAACCCCGCACCCACCAGGGTAAAGCCGAGGTTGTGCGGCGGCATGGCCACCTGCGGGTAGCCCTTGCGTTTGCCCAACATCAACGCAGCAGCCAAGGCAGCCACGCCAGAGTTGATATGCACCGCAGTACCACCGGCGAAATCCAGCACGCCCCAGTTGACCATCAACGCCCCCGGCCCGCCCCACACCATATGGGCGATTGGTGCGTACACCAGCACGAACCACGCCGCCATGAACAGCAACGAAGCGCTGAACTTCATGCGCTCGGCAAAGCCGCCGGCAATCAGCGCCGGGGTGATGATGGCGAACGTCAGCTGGAACACCGCAAACACGCCTTCGGGGATGGTGCCGACCAGGCTGTCATGGCCGATATCCAGCATCAGTGCCTTGTCCAGCCCGCCGATGAAACTGTTGAAGGTGAGCTGGCCCTCGACCATGCCGGTGGTATCGACCACCAGGCTGTAACCGAACAATACCCAGAGGATGCCGATAACCCCGGCCACGGCGAACAGCTGGGTGAACACGGAGAGGAAGTTCTTGGCACGCACCATGCCGCCATAGAACAGCGCCAGGCCAGGGATGCACATCATCAACACAAACATCGCGGCGCAGATCATCCAGGCGGTGTTGCCGGTGTCCAGGGTGGTTTCGGCGGCAGTGGCCTGGGTGGCCAGGGCTAACAACATTACAGCGAGGCTGAGGTGCTTCATCGAGTCACTCCTGTGGAAATGGTGGGGGCCCGTGGGGCTGCTTTGCAGCCCTTTCGCGACACAAGGTCGCTCCTACAGGGGAGCGCGCAAGCTCAGGCACTGCAATCCCCTGTAGGAGCGGCCTTGTGCCGCGAAAGGGTCGCAAAGCGACCCCAGTAACCGATGGATCAGTACTGCGCCTGCCCCGGCACCCAGGCCGTCCCCGCCAACGGCACCCGCGCCATCGCCGCCGCTTCCACGGTCAATGCCACCAGGTCCTCCGGGTCAAGGTTGTGCAGGTGCGACTTGCCACACGCCCGGGCCATGGTCTGCGCCTCCAGCACCAGCACACGCAGATAGTTCGCCAGCCGTCGCCCCGCCTCCTCCGGGTTCAGGCGCTTGGCCAGCTCCGGGTCCTGGGTGGTGATGCCGGCCGGGTCGCGGCCGTTTTGCCAGTCGTCATAAAAGCCGGCGGCCGAGCCAATCTTCCTCAGCTCGCTGTCCAGGCGGGGGTGGTTGTCACCCAGGGCGATCAGCGCCGCCGTACCAATGGCCACCGCGTCAGCCCCCAGGGCCATGGCCTTGGCCACGTCGGCACCGTTGCGGATACCGCCAGAGACAATCAACTGCACCTTGCGGTGCATGCCCATTTCCTGCAGCGCCTGCACCGCCTGCGGTATCGCCGGCAAGATCGGGATGCCGACGTGTTCGATGAACACTTCCTGAGTCGCTGCTGTACCGCCCTGCATGCCATCGAGCACGATCACGTCAGCACCGGCCTTCACCGCCAGCTTGACGTCGTAGTACGGGCGGCTGGCGCCGATCTTCACGTAGATGGGTTTTTCCCAGTCGGTGATCTCGCGGATCTCGGCAATCTTGATCGCCAGGTCGTCCGGGCCGGTCCAGTCCGGGTGGCGGCAGGCGCTGCGCTGGTCGACGCCGATCGGCAAGGTGCGCATGCCGGCCACCCGCTCGGTCACTTTCATGCCCAGCAGCATGCCGCCACCGCCCGGCTTGGCGCCCTGCCCGAGGACGATCTCGATGGCGTCGGCCTTGCGCAGGTCATCGGGATTCATACCGTAGCGCGATGGCAGGTATTGATACACCAGATGCTGCGACTGGCCGCGCTCTTCCGGGGTCATGCCGCCGTCGCCGGTGGTGGTGCTGGTGCCGGCGATGGTCGCACCACGGCCCAGCGCTTCCTTGGCATTGGCCGACAGCGCACCGAAGCTCATGCCGGCGATGGTCACCGGGATTTTCAGGTGAATCGGCTTTTTCGCAAACCGGTTGCCAAGCACCACGTCCGTGCCGCACTTCTCGCGGTAGCCTTCCAGGGGGTAACGCGACACGCTGGCGCCCAGCAGCAGCAGGTCGTCGAAGTGCGGCACACGGCGCTTGGTGCCACCACCGCGAATGTCGTAGATGCCGGTTTCGGCGGCACGCTGGATTTCCTGGATGGTCAGGCGATCGAAGGTGGCCGACTCACGCAGTACCGGTGGGAATTGCTCGCTCATGGGAATGCTCCTGGATCAGTACGCGCTGGCGTTGTCGACTTTGAAGTTGTACAGCTGGCGGGCCGAGCCGTAACGTTTGAAATCGGCGGCCTTGTGGTCAAGGCCAGCCTTGTTCAGCAGTTCCTGCAGCTCTTGCAGGTGTTCGGCGCGCATTTCCTTTTCGATGCAGTCCGAGCCCAGTGACTGCACCGAGCCCTTGACGTAGATGCGCACCTCATACAGCGAGTCGCCCAGCGCATCGCCGGCATCGCCACACACCACCAGGCGCCCGGCCTGGCCCATGAAGCAGCTCATGTGCCCGATGTTGCCGCCTACCACGATGTCCACGCCTTTCATGGAAATACCGCAACGGGCACCGGCGTCACCCTCGATCACCAGCAGCCCGCCATGGGCAGTGGCACCAGCGGCCTGGGAGGCACTGCCTTTGACCCGCACCGAACCGGACATCATGTTCTCGGCCACACCCACACCGACGTTGCCGTGCACGGTGACACTGGCCTGCTGGTTCATGCCGGCGCAGTAGTAGCCGGCATGGCCTTCGATATCCACCGCCACGGCAGCGTTGATGCCCACAGCCAGGTTGTGCTTGCCGCCAGGGTGGGTCACTTGCCATTCAAGGTCCTGCACCTCGTCGTGCAAGGACTGGTTGAGCACACGCACCGAAGTGCTGGACAGGTCGATCGTCTTCATAAGGTTCTCCAAGGGTTCGGTGGCAGGTCAGGCGCTTTCGCGCTCCCAGACGTACAGCGTGGCCGGGGCCGGTTCCCAGACCTTGGCGTGCTCGATGCCTGGCAGGCCGGCCAGTGCCTGGTATTCCGAGGCCATGGCCACGTAGTCTTCGGTCTCGGCCAGCACCGCCGGCTTGCAGGCAATCGGGTCGCGGATCACGGCAAAGCCGTTGCGGGTGCCGATGGCAAAGGTGAAGAAGCCGTCCAGGTCTTCCAATGCGCCATCCAGGGCCTGGGCCAGGCTGTCACCCTGCTGCAGGCGCCAGGTCAGGTAGCCGGCGGCCACTTCGGTGTCGTTGTCGGTTTCGAAACTGATGCCTTCGCGCTTGAGCTCCTGGCGCAGGCGAAAGTGGTTGGACAGCGAGCCGTTGTGCACCAGGCACAGGTCGGCGCCGGTGGAAAACGGGTGGCTGCCTTCCATGGTCACGGCGCTTTCGGTGGCCATGCGGGTGTGGCCGATGATGTGGCTGCCCTTCATGCCGGCCAGGCCGAAGCGACTGGAAATTTCCGCCGGCAAGCCCATGCCCTTGAGGATTTCGATGCTCTGCCCGGCGCTCATGATGCGCACGTCCGGCGCGAGCGCAGCCAGCGCGCCGCGGGCCGCAGCTTCATCGGTATGCACCTTGAGCACTGCGGCGCTGGCGTTCTGGAACCAGTCCAGCGAGCAGCCCAGGTGCCCTTCCAGCTGGCCCATCAGGGTGGTCCACGGGTAATTTATATCGGCCGCTTGCAGGGTCAGTTTGACCCAGCCATCGGCCACTTCGTCGCCGTAGATGGCAAAGCCGGCGCTGTCCGGGCCACGGTCGGTCATGGCTTCGAGCATGGGTTCGAACAGCTTGCCAAGCTGGGCTTCCAGCTCGGGCTTTTTCAGGTACAGGCCTACAATTCCACACATGGTGATGCTCCTTACTAGGCAGTGGGCGACCGCTCTCGTATTGGCCGCCCAGGGGATTGGGGGCGGTCAGAAGAACTCGGTGTAACGCTGGATTTCCCAGTCGGAGACGTGGCGGCAGTACTCCACCCACTCCATGCGCTTGAGCTTGATGAACTCGTCGACGATCTCGGCGCCCAGCACCTCGCGGAACAACGGGTCGGCTTCGAGCGCGTCGGCGGCCTCCTTCAGCGATTGCGGCAGGGTCTTGATGCCGCGTGCGGCAATTTCTTCAAGGCTGAGGTTGTAGAGGTTTTCATTGCACATCTCGCCCGGGTCCAGCTGGCGGTCGATGCCATCCAGGCCGGCGGCAATGATCGCGGCGGTGACCAGGTACGGGTTGCAGCCGGCGTCCGGCAGGCGAAACTCCAGGCGACCATAAGGAATGCGTACCATCGCCGAACGGTTGTTGGCCCCCCAGGCAACGAAGGCCGGGGCCCAGGTGGAGCCCGACAACGACCGGCCCACCACCAGACGCTTGTAGGAATTGACCGTCGGCGCCGCAAAGGCACACAGCGCCGGACCGTGTGCCATCAGCCCTGCGGCAAAGTGGTAGGCCAACTTCGACAGGCCCATGCCGCTGCTGTCGGACGGGTCGTGGAACAGGTTCTTGTGGGTGCTGCTGGCCAGCGACAGGTGAAAGTGCATGCCGTTGCCGGCGCGCTTGGGGTCGGGCTTGGGCATGAACGAGCAGATCATGCCCAGGTCGTTGGCGATCTCACCGGCGGCCATGCGGAAAAAGGTGAAACGGTCGGCCGACTCCATGGCATCGCTGTAGGTGTAGTTGATCTCGAACTGGCCGTTGGCGTCTTCGTGGTCGATCTGGTAGATGTCGAAGCCCACCGGCTGCAGCGCCTCGGTCAGGCGCTCGAGGAACAGCCGCGAGCGCGACAGGCCCTTGTAGTCGTAGCAGGGTTTGTCGAGGTTGTCGGAGGCGTCCACCAGTTGCAGCTTGCCGCCTTCGTCGCGGCGGAACAGGCTGAACTCAGGCTCAAGGCCGGTATTCAGGGTCCAGCCCTTGTCGGCCAGGCGCTGCACCTGCTGCTGCAACACGTAGCGGGTGTCGTAGGGCCAAGGCTGGCCGTTGACATGGCCCACGCACACCACCCGGCCATAGCCCGGCTGCCAAGGCACCGGAACCAGCGTGGACAGGTCGCCGCGGGCCATGAAGTCCGGGCCGTGCGGCTCCATGCCCATGCCGCAGATGGCGAACCCGGCAAAGCCGGCGCCCTCCTCGGCTACCATCTTCAGGCCCGATACCGGCACCGATTTGGTCTTCGCCGAACCATGGATGTCGACGAACTGCGCCAGCACGTACTTGATGCCGTGTTGGTCGAGGGTGCGTTGGGTTTCTGCTGGCAACATGGTTGAACACTCCTGGGCAAGGGGCAATAATTCCGCAAGGGAAACTTACTTTCCTCTCAGGAATGCAATGCGCTTGCCAAGTTTGTTCAAGGTGCGACCTTGGGTGTCTGTTCGGGCCTCTGCGCGGGCAAGCCCGCTCCCACAGGATTCGCCGCAAAGCCGTATGGGAGCGGACTTGCCCGCGAAGAGGCCGGCACAGGCAAGACAAAACCCAGGCAGGTTTTTCTGTTCTATTTGTGGGAAACTTGTTTTCACCTGAGGAAAGAAGCGGCCAGCGCAGCTGCATTTCGCACTTTCCCAGTGCGAAAACTTTTTTCTTGAACTGAAACCGTGCAGGACATTCGATGTCGACTGAAACCGAACCGCGCCTTCGCCTGGAGCAGTACCTTGGCCTGCAGATCAAGCGCCAGCGCCAGGCCCAGTCCCTCAAGCTCGCCGATGTGGCACGCATTGCCGGCATCAGCCAGGGCATGCTGAGCAAGATCGAGAACGCCCAGGTATCCACCAGCCTCGACACCCTCAGCCGCCTGTGCGACGTGCTGGGCATGCCGATGGCCAAGCTGTTCAGCCAATATGACCAGCCCGATGGCAATGCCCTGCTGGTGAAGGCCGGCGAAGGGCTGGAAGTGGTACGCCGCGGCACCGAGAAGGGCCACACCTACCACTTGCTCAATCACGCCAGGGGGCCGAAGAAGAACTTCGAGGCCTATATGGTGAGCATGGACGACGCCAGCGAAGAGTTCCCCACCTTCGCCCACCCCGGCACCGAGTTCCTCCACTTGCTGGAGGGCGAACTGGTGTACCGCCATGGCAACCAGCTCTATCACATGCACGCCGGCGACAGCCTGACCTTCGACGGCGAAACCCCGCACGGCCCGGAGCAGTTGGTGCAGGTGCCCATACGGCTGCTGTCGATCATGAACTACAGCGACGAGTGAGGCGGCGCATGGCCGCTGGTGCTGGGCTTATCGTGCTGGCCACCCTTCCGGCAGCGGCGCGCAAGGCACCGGCCGTGCATTGCGATACCAGCCGCTGCCCGCATTGATCAATGCACTGTGGATAGTTTGCGCTATACGAACAAGCGAGCGTTGGCTGCGGTGGAGCACCCAGCCTATGGACTCATCCAGCTGATGAGCGCCTGGCCGCCAACACTTTTGATTTCTGGTCAAACCAAGCCCGTATCGCCGACCAGGCTAACCTCGACATGCTCTTCTTCGCAGATGTCCTGGGCTTCTACGACGTCTTCGGCGGGAGCGCTGAAGCAGCAGTGAAGTGGGCGGTAGAAGCGCCTGCGAACGACCCGTTGATGATCATTCCGAGGCTAGCTGCGATCACCAGGAATCTGGCATTCGGCGCTACCGTTACCTCGACCTACGAGCATCCCTTCACGCATGCCCGGCGCTTCAGCACGCTCGATCACATAAGCGCAAAGCGGCACCTTCCGGTCTCGCCTCAGAGATGACCGCTCGGACCGCCTGCCATCGTCTGCTTATGGAGCGTCTTTCCGACAGCAGTGACTCAGGGCTGAATCGCCCCACACAAAGGGAAGCTTTCGCTCCCCTTTGTGCTCAGGTGGTCACTTCATCGTCACTACGACCTTACCTTTAGCTCTGCCTTGCGCGACGTAAGCCAAGGCATCGCGTGTCGCGTTCAACGGGAAGGTACGATCCACTACAGGCTTGATGACCCCGGCTTCAACCAGCTTCGCCAGCTCAGCAAGTTGCGCACCACTCTCCCTCATGAACAGAAACCTGTAACTGACCCCCTTCTGCTCCGACTTTTTCCGGATCCCCCGGCTGATCAAACGAACGATCTGCTGGAACAGCCAGGAGAGACGAAGCTGCTCTGCGAACTCAGGGGTGGGTGGGCCTGAGATGGAAATCAACTGACCACCCGGCTTCAGTACCTTGAGCGATTTATCGAGAACGTCCGCCCCCAGGCCACTGAGCACCACATCGTAATCACTCAGGTGCGATTCGAACGGCTGCGTCTTGTAATCGATCACCACGTCCGCACCCAGCGCCTTGACCCACGGCACGTTGACGGTACTCGTGGTTGTCGCGACGAATGCTCCCAGATGCTTCGCAACCTGTATGGCGATGCTACCGACGCCACCGGAACCAGCATGGATCAGTACCTTCTGGCCTGGATGAACCTTGGCGATTTCCACTAAAGCCTGCCAGGCCGTCAGAGCCACCAATGGCAGCGACGCCGCGTCCTGCATACTCAGGTTGGCAGGCTTGAGGGCGACTGCCGCTTCGTTGACGCCCACGAACTCCGCGAAACCGCCCATGCGCGCCTGATCTACACGAGCGTAGACCTCGTCCCCAACCCGGAACCGACTGACTTTCCCACCCACCCGCTTCACCGTACCAGCAATATCGTTACCCAGGATCAGCGGCATCCGGAAAGGCAGAATCAACTTGAACTCGCCTTTCCTGATTTTGATATCAAGGACATTCACGCTTGCAGCGTGCGTCTCGACCAGCACATCGAAATCACCCACCTTGGGCTGTGGCACTTCAGTGATGTCACCCTCGACCTCTTTGCCGTAGCGGTCAATCAGAAACGCTTTCATACCTTCAAGATTCCACAATGTAGACGTGCCTCATTTATCCGACTCCAGGCAATGATGGCCTCACCCGTTCACGTTGCCCCTCGTGTGCAACAGCACAGGCCGGCCTGGCCTTACTCTTCCAGGAATTGAAGGGCGTGTTTCAGGAAGCGCTCAGGGAACTGGAAGTGAGCGGCGTGACCGGAGTCGGGGTAGATCAGCAGCTGGGCATTTGGAATGCTCTGCACCAGGCTCCACGAATTGATCGAAGGGATCATGACGTCATCGACGCCATTGACCACCAAGGTGGGTTGCTTGAGTGCGTTGAGGTAGGAGAAGCGGTTCTCACCCTGTGCCGACTGGACATAGGCCGCAAAAGCAGCCCCCTGAGCCATGGCAACCTCAACGGAACTTGGCGCGTCCTGATCGGCACGCTGATTGCGTCGCTCCCAGAACGCCAGGCCCGCGCGTCTGGCAGCATCCGAGCGACCGAAGAAGAGGAACAGGAAGTCTTCGATGGTGGGCACAGGGTTTGACGCGGCTTCTCTCACACCCTCCGCCATGCTTGGATCACCACCGCGCAGACCGGTGCCTATCAGCAGAAGCTTGCGCACCAACCCAGGGTGACGCAGCGCCACTTCCTGAACCTGCAGACCACCGATGGAGAAGCCAAGCAGGTCGACCTGGGTCAGCCCCAGAGCACTGATGGCTGCTGCGATGTCATCCGCCATTTGCTCAATGGTCGTGGCCGGAATACCCGACGACGAAGCCACCCCCCTGCCGTTCAGCAGGATCACTTCACGGCCCGCAGCCAGACCATCGGTGATTATCGGGTCCCAGTGATCGAGACCGCCACGGAAGTGGGCGATGAAGACCAGAGGCACACCCGCAGCATTACCCCAGCGGCGGTAAGTGAAGGTGTCGCCGCCTACTTGTACTGTGCGGGTCGGAACGGTGAGATGGGTATAGCTCATGACGTTTTGCTCTCTCGGTGGAAGACCTGGCTTAATGATGATGATCGTAATCCATTTGGTCAACGACTTTGATGATGAACGTAATCAATGTAGGCTATTGCTTGGCTTGATAGCAGAGAGCGCGGAGAAATGAAGGTCACAAAGGCCCAGGCCCAGGCGAACCGGGCCCGTATCGTAGAGACGTCCTCTAAGCTTTTTCGTGAGCGCGGTTACGATGGCGTGGGTGTTTCCGATCTCATGGCAGCTGCCGGCTTTACCCATGGAGGCTTCTACAAGCACTTCAAATCCAAGGCGGATCTGATAGAGGAGTCGGCAGCGTGTGGCATTGCCAAGACGATCGATCAGGTGCAGGGCCTCGAACTGACTGAATTCGTGAGCTACTACCTCTCACGAAAACACCGGGACGAGAAGGGTACGGGTTGCACGCTAGCGGCCCTTGGTGGAGATGCCGCACGCCAGTCTGATGACATCAAAACCGCTTATGCGGCCGGAATCGAGGACTTGCTGGAGGCCTTGATACAACCAGCAAAAAGCCGTGAGGATATTATCAATACCTTCGCCCATATCCTTGGTGCCTTGGTTTTATCGCGTGCTTGCCCGGACGATTCGCCACTGGCCGATGAAGTGCTCAGCGTCTGTCGAGACCGCATTCTGGGGAAGCGGCCTACTCCTACAGCTTGAACTTCACACAAATCGTACTGTTCCGGGCGAGCCGGTCCAGCGTGATTGCATTGGCTCCATACCCTGAATAGCTTTTCACCAGCCGCATGCCCAGGCCTGTTCCGCTTGGTTCGGGATAAGACTCAGGAAAGCCCTCCCCCTCGTCCCTTACCGTAATGAAAGCATGGTCGCCTGCATCCTGGACGCTCACGTCTATGGTGCCCTTGCCGTACTTGAGGGCATTGGTGATCAGCTCGGAAATGACCAGGCCCAACGGCGCCATCCGCTGTGGAGGGAGAATGAAAGCGTCGGCATCGAGAACGATCTTTCGCTCAGCCAGCGCCGACCCCAGGTCACTCAACAAGGCGCCAAGATACTCTGATGCCAGGACGCCCTGGGTTTCTGCGGTCCGATAGAGGCGTTCATGCACACTGGCAATCGTCAGCACACGGCTGGCTGCCGTCTGCAGCTGGATCTTGACCGCCTCATCCGCCGACAGATTGGCTTGAAGCTGCAGCAGGGTGTTCACCAGGTGCAGGCTGTTCTTGACCCGATGGTGAATCTCTTCGAGATAGAGATGGCTGTCGCTCAGCTTGGTGTTCTGCACGGCAATCAGCGACAGCAGCTGAGCCTCATGCTGGTGCCGCTCGGTAATGTCCCGCGACACCGCGATCAGTCTGTCCACCTTGCCCTCGGTACTCAGAATGGGCGCGATAGTGACGTCCCACCATCTCGGCTCATCAGTGGCCGTAGGGCAGTAGGCCTCAAACCTTGCCGGCTCGCCGGCCACGGAACGGGCCATGGCATCACGCACCACCGCCTTGGAGTCATCAGGCCACAGCTGGGTCCACGGCTTGCCGCGCACCTCTGCCAGCTCGCCGATGTGCATGAGGCACATCCCGGCCTCATTCATGAATTCGATGTCGCCGTGCGTGGTGAGGATCTTTACGCAGTCCGGACTGGCATTGAGCATGCTCTCGGAATAGCGATCCGGTAACTGGTCATCCGCCGCATTTGCCAGGCGCTCCACGGCCATGGAGATGACGTTGGAGATACCCTCGAGGAAAACCAGGTCGCTTTCGATGAAGTCGTCACCGTCGGTGCTATCCGCCTCAAGCACACCAAAGGGCCTGAGCGCCCCCCGGATAGGCACATTGATGGCGCGTTCGATACCGTATTTTTTCAACAGGTCCGGCGTGCGGAAGCGTTGTTCCTGGCCCAGATGGTTGGAAAGCACCGGCCGGTAGGTGGAAATGGCATAACCCGCCGGACTGGCCACATCCCCACCGACCTTGGCGTGGCCGATATCCGAGGGATCCCAACCGACGCCATGGGTCAGCAAAAAATCGTCACTCCCAGGCAAGGGCATCAACACCTTGGCAAAACGCGTGTTCATGCCGTTGGCTACCACGGTACAAGCCTGCGTGAGCAAAGTATCGAGATTCGTCGACCTGAGCGACGACACGCCATACTCCACCACCAACTGATGCTGCTTGTGTAAACGGGCCTGTGACTTTTGTAGTGCAAGCCTGATCATTTCATCGGGAGGCAGTTGATGCATGGGTTCTCATCCGCAGCTGGCCAATATGGAAGATTATTTTCGAGAGCGCCTTTTGACACCGTGGAGCCTGCGGGCGTGCCGGACAGGGATCGAAAAAGTTTCGGGTCTTCATTTACCAACGATCCTGGATCGATGGCAATGACGAAAACCATCTAAGCGCGACGGTAATGGGCAAGTATAGATCGCTCGGCTTGCCAACAACCCAAGCGCCACCCGTCAGCCGCGTGAAACCACTGGTCATGGCCGCTGGCCGTATGGCTACAGGATCGGGGTTTTTATTATGGCTCGCAGTGTATTGGTAGTAGAGGATGACGAGTTGATCCGAACCCTCGCCTGCGAGGCGCTGGAATCGCTCGACCTCGACGTGCACAGCTGTGGCTGCGTCGATGAGGCGATAACGGTGCTGGAAACAATGGCCCACCTGGACCTCGTATTGACCGATATCCAGATGCCTGGCCAACTCAATGGCGTGGATCTTGCGCACCTGATCATTCATCGCTGGCCGGCCACCGCCGTGATGGTGATGTCGGCCGGCCAACTTGATCCCGGCGTTCGCCTGCCTGAGTGTTCAACGTTCCTGTCCAAACCCTGGACGCTTGACCAGTTACTGAATGCGGTTGAGCGACAGCTATCGCCTAAGGCAAGTGTTTGAGGACGGGGCCTTGCTCGAACACGCTCGGCATCCCACACAGCGGAAAAGGCGCTGGAATGACTTCCCGGCGTTCATTGCCATGATCGAGCGCGGTGTATATCGCGCTGGAGCCGGTGTACGCAATCATCGGCGCGTGGTGGTTGTTTGGTAACCAGCCGAGCTTGCGCATGGCGGCGGGGGCTGCGTTGATCGTGCTGGCGACCATTCTGGCGGCGGGGATGATCAACTTGCTGTCCTGATGCCAAACCCTTTTGCTGTCGCATCTTCATAAGAGGGCGGTGGAACGTATTCAGGCGGTGGGCCATTGAGCGAAGGATCAGTGCTAGAGGAGCTAGGGCGCCTTCTAGCAAAGAGAGGGGTATTGTTATATCTACCATGCCATGTGTATTCGTATCCCTTGACCCCTCTGGGAAGCTGCCCTCTGTTCACTGCGAAGACCTGCCCTTCTTTGTGCACAGATACGGTCGGAACAAAGTTTGCAACAAAATCAACATCCGGCCGTTGGAAGCGAATTATCCCTTCAACCTTGGACAGTTTTGTGAATACATGATTATTTCCTGCGGGTAAGGCCAGCAAAGCGTTAACATCAGACGGTTCTTGAGCTAAATGTCGGATAAAAGGTTTGAGCGTCATAGGCGCATTATTTTCCCGCAGCAGAGCGGTAGCACCGGTCTTCTTCATTGCACCCAAAGTTTTAGCCATTCCAGAAAGGCTGACTCTCAACTGACCTGAAGGGTCTGAGTAATTGATGGGGTCACCTGTGCAATAGGCGTATGCATTCAGCCCTCCTCTGTCAAACGGGCTCAATACGTCAGGCCCTGTCAAACGCCTGAGTGATGGGCTGAACAGTCGATACCCGTTACCCAACGGATAGCACCCCGTCTGTGTATCACGCCATTCGCCAGTGAAACCAACCATTGCCAGTTTTTTCTGGACAGGCGAAAAACCATAGGGTGAATAAGCCTCGCAATCGTGAAGGTTAATAGCGTGGGCTGCCAATACGGTATTGGCTGCGTCGCTTTGCAACAGCGTGGCCGATGTTTGCAACTGGGCTAGCGCCCTGCTATCAGCACGCATTAACCGCGTGTTTTCCAAGCCGATCAAACAAACCAGTCTGGTGTTGGCGTAGAACAGGCGCACACTGGGGACCTTGTTATCTATCGTGCTCATTTCTACGTCACCTTTAGCAGAGGTGTTTGACAGTACACGGTAGATGACAGGGTCGATACTGGTAGATCTGCCAGGTCAGCCTGGCCTTCAGTTATCCGCCTTCAGGTAACAAACTGCGGTCAAACATGAATGCCCGCTCCCCTTGCGGCGTGTACTGGTACAACTGCTGCGGCCGGCCCAGTTTTGGCTGGTGCTTCTCGCCGGTATCCCTTACCCAACCCAGCTCGCGTAAACGCTCCAGACGCTTGCGCACAGAAGTACCGTTCACCGCCTGGCCCAGGCAGGCCTGCACCGCCCCGAGCGCATCCTGCACAGTAAACTTCTGCGCCAACAGGTAAAGCGGCAGGCTGCTGTACACCGTCTTTGCCGCCAGCCGTTCGCGGGCCCGCTCCACCAGCAGGTTGTGGTCAAAGGGCAACAACACCTTGCGCCCCAGCACACTGTCCAGATCAAAAAATGCCAGTTGCTCGCCTTCGACGGCCTGCGCGGGGTCGAGCAACGCCAGGTAACAGGTGCTCAACGACCACCCTCGTGGATCGCGGAATGCATTGCCCTCGGTACCCACCTGCTCCATGTAGCACGGTTGCACCCGGGCCTTCTCGTGCAGGGCCCGGCTGGCGGCATCTTCCAGGCTGGTGTCGGGGGTACGCCCATTTACGATGACCCCGGGCAAGGCCCATTGCCCGGCATGCGGCTCGCGCTCACGACGGTGCAACAACACTTGCAGATGCTGGGCATCAGGGGCCAGGCGCAGGGCGACAATGTCGACACTGGCCAGGACTTCGACTGTACTCACCGTGCAGCTCCTTGTTCAGTAGCACAATAATCCACCAGAGCATCTAAGTAAGGCAACCACCAACCCCATATCGTTTGCCACTTGACATACTTAATACACCAGGTGAATTATATAGCCATTCCAGCAAGGAGAACCGCCATGAAGATCGCCAGTTTCGATGTCGACGCGCAAAACGGCTTCACTGCCAACGCCCCGCTGGAGCTGCCCGTGCCCGAAGGCGACGAAATTGCGGATGACCTGAATGCGATGGCCTTGCGCGCCGACCTGCGCCTGGGCAGCAAGGACGCGCACCCGGCCAACGCCGCCTGGGTGGTCGCCGACCCTGCGCACATGCTGCAATCCCTGCAACTGGCCAACGCCGACCTGACCTGGGTCAGCCACTGCGTCCCCGGCACACCGGGCTTCGCGCTGCTGCCCGGCCTGCCCGCCCCCATCGACTACGACTACTTCGTGTGGAAAGGCGTCGAACCTGACCTGCACCCCTACGGCGCCTGCTACCACGACCTTGCCGAGCGCCGCTCTACCGGGGTGATCGAATACCTCAAGGTGCAGCAGGTGGGCGCGGTGATCGTCGGCGGCCTGGCCCTGGACTACTGCGTCAAGACCACCGCCCGCCAATTGCGCCAGGCCGGCTTCCAAGTGCTGCTGTACCTGCCGGCCTGCCGCGCGCTTACCCAGGCCGGCGCCATCGAGGCGTGTGGTGCGTTGGCCGCCGAGGGCGTGATCCTCTGCGGCGACGAGGACGCGCTTGACCACCAGCTTGCCCTGATCAAGGAAGACCGCCCATGAGCGACAGTGTTTTTGGCCCACGCATCATCCAGAACTTGCTGGACACCGACTTCTACAAGATCACCATGATGCAGGCGGTGCTGCACAACTACCCCAACGCCGAGGTGGAATGGGAGTTTCGGTGCCGCAATGGCGAAGACCTTTCCCCCTACCTGGCCGAGATCCGCTATCAGGTGGAGCAACTGGCCGAGGTTACCGTCACCCACGACCAACTGGCCTATCTGGAAAAAATCCCCTTCCTCAAACCGGACTTCATTCGCTTCCTCAGCCTGTTTCGCTTCAACCTGCGCTATGTCCAGGTGGGCCTGGATGGCACCGGGCAACTGGCAATCCGCGTACGTGGGCCGTGGTTGCACGTGATCCTCTATGAGATCCCGCTGCTGGCGATCATCAGCGAAGTACGCAACCGCTACCGCTATCGCGAAGTGGTGATCGAGCAAGTTGGCGAACGCCTCTACCAGAAGCTGGACTGGCTCAAAGCCGAAGCCAGCACCGATGAGCTGGCCGGCTTCCAGCTGGCGGACTTCGGAACCCGGCGGCGCTTCTCCTACCGCGTGCAGGAAGAGGTGGTGCACATCCTCAAGCACGATTTCCCCGGGCGCTTCGTCGGCACCAGCAATGTGCACCTGGCCCGCGAGTTCGAGCTCAAGCCACTCGGCACCATGGCCCACGAATGGTTCATGGCCCACCAACAGCTCGGCCCACGCCTGGTCGACAGCCAGGCCGCTGCGCTGGAATGCTGGGTAAGAGAGTACCGCGGGCTGTTGGGTATTGCGTTAACCGACTGCATCACCATGGATGCCTTCATTGGCGATTTCGATCTGTACTTCGCCAAGCTATTCGATGGCTTGCGGCACGACTCGGGCGATCCACTGGCGTGGGCGGAAAAAGCCATTGCCCACTATGAGCGGCTGGGGATCGACCCGAGGAGCAAGACCCTGATCTTTTCCGACGGGCTGGATTTTTCCAAGGCGCTGGGGCTGTACCGGGCGTTGCATGAACGGATCAATGTGAGCTTTGGCATTGGTACCAAGCTCACGTGTGATATCCCGGGGGTTGAGCCGATGAACATGGTGATCAAGATGACCGGCTGTAATGGGGCGCCAGTGGCGAAGATTTCCGACAGCCCGGGCAAGACGCAATGCCGGGACGAGAATTTTGTTGCTTATCTGAAGCATGTCTTTCATTTGAATTGAGGTTGCCTGCACCGGCTTCTTCGCGGCAAAAGGCCGCTCCTGCATGTACAAAGCCATTGATTGCTACGTACCCCTGTAGGAGCGGCCTTGTGCCGCGAAAAGGCCAGCACAGTCAACCGACCTGTTGCATACCCACACACAACTCAAGAAACCGCGCCGCCGCCCGCGATGGCGTCGCGGCATGCGGCATCAGAATGGAAAACCGCCTGACCAAAGGCTGCGGCGCAACCTGCAACCTGTGCAGCGCCCCATCCTCATGGCGGATGGACATCGCCGACACAAAGCCAACCCCCATCCCCGCACGCACCGCCTCCTTCACCCCTTCCACCCCGGCAATTTCCAGCGCTACGCGCATCGCCACACCATCGCGGGCAAACGCCCGCTCGACAATCTGCCGCACCCCCGAGCCGCTCTCGCGCAGCACCAACGGGTAAGCACCCAGCGACGCCAAGACCTGCTGGTCACTGCCTGCCAGCGGATGACCACTGGGCACGATGGCAACGATCTCGTCCTCGCGCCAGGCCGTCACTTGCGTACCCAAGGGCAACTCCTGCCCAGGCGGCCCTTCGATCAGGGCGATGTCGACACTGTCCAGCGCAGCGACGATCTCTGCCGTGTTGCCGTGCGATGTAGTCACCAGCACGTCCGGGTGGCGGGCATGGAAGTCGGCGATCAGGTAAGGCAGCAGGTAGCTGGCAGGTGTGGTACTGGCACCGATACGCAAGGTACCGCGCTCCAGGCCACGCATGGCCTCACGCAGTGCCTTGGCCTGGCGGAAGGTTTCGCGCAGGCGCTCGGCATGGGCCAGCAACTGCTCGCCGGCTGCCGTCAACCGCACACCACGGCCGGCACGCTGATACAGCGGCTCGCCAAAAGCCTCCTGCAGCAGCTTGAGCTGGCCGGACACCGCCGGCTGCGACAGGTGCAGCGCCTGGGCCGCATGGCTGATGTTGCCGTGCTCGGCGACAGTGGCAAACGTTATCAGCTGTTCTGGGGTCATGATTAAAAAATATCAGATAAACGGATATTTGCCATTCCAAATTACGATTTTTTATAAGCTTATAACCAGATTAACGTAGGCCTTGTCGAAACACCTGTCCGGAGGACTCACATGGCCACGGTTCCGTCCCACCCCGCTTATTCGCCTACCCTCTCTACCCGAGGGCGGCTCAACGGCATCCTGTTCGTCGCGCTTTTTGCGCTTGCGGTCACTCAGCTGGCGGCCTTGCCTGCCATCGCCAACCTGGGCATCAGCCCGTTGATTGTCGGCATCGTCGCCGGCGCGCTGTACGGCAATGCCTTGCGCGATGGTGTACCGGCCAGCTGGGCTGCCGGCATCAACTTTTCGGCCCGCGGCCTGCTGCGCATTGCCGTGGCCTTCTTTGGCCTGCGGGTCAGCCTGCAGGAAATCGCCGAAGTCGGCTGGTCGGGGCTGCTCGTGTCGTTGCTGGTGGTGTCCAGCACCCTGCTGATCGGCCTGTGGTGTGGCATGAAGCTGTTCAAGCTGGACCGCGATACCGCTCTGCTGACCGCCGCTGGCAGCGCCATCTGTGGCGCCGCTGCCGTGCTGGCCTTCGAATCGGCACTGCGCAGTGCCCCGCACAAGAGCGCCATGGCCGTCGGCAGCGTGGTGTTGTTCGGCACCTTGTCGATGTTCCTCTACCCGCTGGCCATCAACGCCGGCTGGCTGCACCTGGACACCATGGGCGCCGGGCTTTTCCTGGGCGGCACTATCCACGAAGTCGCCCAAGTAGTGGGCGCAGCCAGTAACGTCAGCCCTGAAGCCACCCATATCGCCACCATCGTCAAGATGACCCGGGTGATGCTGCTGGTGCCGGTACTGCTGGTGGTAGGCCTGTGGATCAGCCGCTCGCGCAAGGCCGGCCAGGCGCAGGGCAATGGGCGCATTGCGATGCCCTGGTTCGCCTTCGGCTTCCTTGCCCTGGTGCTGGTGAATTCGCTGCAGGTACTGCCGGGTAGCGTTACCCAGGCAGTGAACAGCCTCGACACTTTTGCCCTGACCATGGCCATGACTGCACTGGGTATGGAAACCCGCTTCAGCCAGATTCGCCAGGCCGGGCCAAAGGCGCTGGCTACCGGGGCGATTCTGAACCTGTGGCTGGTAGGCGGTGGCTTGGCAATTACCCTCGGCGTGCAGAAGCTGTTGGGATAAATCGGGACCGCGAAGAAGCCAACCCGGTCTCAAGGTTTTTCACCAGCCCCCTCGTTGCCGTCCACATTTCTCGGTATGGTGTTGTCAAAGAAGGATGTTTTACCCGCACAGGAAAGACTTAGATGCCTCAACGCAATGTCATCAATGCATCCGTCAGCCCCAAAGGCAGCCTGGAAACGCTGTCACAACGTGAAGTGCAGCAACTGAGTGAAGTCGGTACCGGTAGCCTTTACACCCTGTTCCGCCAGTGCGCCCTGGCCATCCTCAACACCGGCGCCCATGTCGACAATGCCAAGACTATCCTCGAGGCCTACAAGGACTTCGAGGTTAAAATCCACCAACAGGACCGCGGCGTGCGCCTGGAGCTTCTGAATGCCCCGGCCGACGCCTTCGTCGATGGCGAAATGATCGCCAGCACCCGTGAAATGCTGTTCAGCGCCCTGCGCGACATCGTCTACACCGAGAGCGAGCTGGCCAGCCAGCGTATCGACCTGGAAAGCTCGCAGGGCATCACCGATTACGTGTTCCACCTGCTGCGCAACGCGCGCACCCTGCGCCCGGGTGTGGAGCCGAAGATGGTGGTGTGCTGGGGCGGCCACTCGATCAGCACCGAGGAATACCAGTACACCAAGAAGGTCGGCCACGAACTTGGCCTGCGCAAACTGGACGTGTGCACCGGCTGCGGCCCTGGCGTGATGAAGGGGCCGATGAAAGGCGCCACCATCGCCCACGCCAAGCAGCGCATGCATGGCAGCCGCTACCTGGGCCTGACCGAGCCGGGCATCATCGCCGCCGAGGCGCCCAACCCGATCGTCAACGAGCTGGTGATCCTGCCGGACATCGAGAAACGCCTGGAAGCCTTCGTGCGTGTCGGTCACGGCATCATCATCTTCCCGGGCGGTGCCGGCACGGCCGAGGAGTTCCTCTACCTGCTGGGCATCCTCATGCACCCGGACAACCACGACGTGCCGTTCCCGGTGGTGCTCACCGGCCCGCGCAGCGCCGAGCCTTACCTGCAACAGTTGCATGCCTTCGTCGGCGCCACCCTGGGCGAGGCGGCGCACCGCTTGTACGAAATCATCATTGATGATCCGGCCGAGGTTGCCCGGCACATGGTCGAAGGGCTCAAGGAGGTCAAGCAGTTCCGCCGTGAGCGCAACGACGCCTTCCACTTCAACTGGCTGCTGAAGATCGAAGAGAGCTTCCAGCGCCCGTTCGACCCGACCCACCAGGCCATGGCCGAGCTGGACCTGCGCCGCGAGCTGCCACCCCATGAACTGGCTGCCAACCTGCGCCGGGCGTTTTCCGGCGTTGTAGCGGGTAACGTGAAGGACAAGGGCATCCGCCTGATCGAAGAGCACGGGCCGTACCAGATCCGCGGCGACAGCGCTGTGCTGGATCCACTGGGCCGGCTGCTGCAGGCCTTCGTCGACCAGCACCGCATGAAGCTGCCGGGCGGCGCGGCGTATGTGCCGTGCTACCAGGTAGTGACCTGACACCCGCTGCCTAAACAGTCATCCCAGGCTATTGGGGCTGCTGCGCAGCCCCATTAGTCTATTGGTTGAGGTCAGCCATCGGCCGCTCAACAAACCGGATACTATCGCGCCCACTGCGTTTGGACTGGTACAAGGCCACATCCCCCTGCTCGATCAACGCCGCCAGGCTCGCCGGTGGCTGGTCGAACAGGTTCACGCCGATGCTCAAGGTAACCGCGTGCGGGGTGGGAACGGTCTTGCCGGCATACTGCTGGAATAGCTCGCGCAACATCCCACCCAGCTCCACTACCTGCTCGCTACTCGCCCCGCTCAACAAGATGACGAACTCATCACCGCCCAATCGCGCGGCCAGCGCCCGCTCGGGCAGCGCCGTGCGAATCATCTCGCTCAGGGCAATCAGCAACCGGTCCCCGGCAATGTGCCCATGCAGGTCGTTGACCAGCTTGAAGTTGTCAATGTCGATCAGCAGCAACGCCCCAGGCTGCGCCGGGCTCACGTCCTTGAAGAATTGCCCCGCCCGCACCTCCAGCGCGCGCCGGTTGTACAGCGCGGTCAGCGGGTCGCGGGCTGCCAGCCGGGCAATCCGCTCCTCGCGCCGATAGCGCACAGTGCCGGTCATCGACAAGGCAATCAGCATGATCGCCATCGCCCCCTCGACCAGGGAAACCTGAATGATCAGCCCGCCAAAGGTGGCCAGGTCAATCAACGTACCCGGCGTGATCGCAATGATCGCCTTCGCTACATAGAACAGCCCATGGATCAACAACACATAGCGCAACTGCACTGCCCCGACACTCAGCGACTTGCCATGCGGCCGCAGCAGGAAGCTGGCCTTGAGCGTCAGCGAGGCGACCAGCAACGAGTTGACCATCAGCATCACCTTCGACCACTGCGGCCCTACGGGCAGCAGCAGCAAGGCGAACCAGACCACCACAATAATCAGCCAGGCCCGCGACAAGCGGTCCTGGGTAAAACGCAGTACGCCTAGCAGGAAAAACCAGTGCGCCACCACCAGCAAACCGTTGGCAAACCAGATACCGATGAACAACAACCCGACCCCGCGCAACAAGGCCAGGATACAACCGACAGTAATAGTGGCAAACCCGGCACTCCAGAACAGCAGTGATGTTTCGCGGACACTGCGCCACTCAATCGCCAGGTACAGGGCAGCCGCAGCTGCCAGGGCGACCGAGATGGTCAGCATCGTGGGTGGATCTAGCGCCATATACGCATTGGCCTATCTGGTTAACGAGGAAAAGGCCCGATTGTATGCGCTCGTGATGACTTTTCAGAGGGGCCTTGCACGGTTGACTGCAAATGATAGCCCAGCCCCTCTAGATGGAGGCATGCCAGCAATATCATTTTGACATCAAGGCACCGTGTTCACTACAGAAATCGCAGTGGTCTCGCCCCCCGCGCCCGGCCAGTGGATGACCGGCAGGCACCAGCATCACCAGGCGCTCGGTGCGAAACGGCAGCGATACCACGCCCTCACTGGCCTTTCGCGACACAAGGCCGCTCCCCCCAAAAAACGTACAGCATCGACTGGTGCAATGCCTCAGAGCACGCGCTTGATCAACGGCTCCAACCGGCTGAAACGCAACCGCCGCAGAAGCTTGCGTACTTCCTTGGGGTGTTCGGCCTTCACCCCCAACGCCTCTGCCGAGGCAATCTTCGGCGCATGCCGGCGCAGCTCGCTCAGCTCCGCTTCCCTTGGCGCCAGCCATTGCCCTTGCGGGTCATCGATCAGCAGGCCGTTTTCCAGGTCCAGGTTGAACCCGCGCGGGTTCAGGTTGTTCCCGGTCAGCAGCGAATAGCGTTGGTCGACCCACACGCCCTTGGCATGGAAGGTATGCCCGGGATCGTTCCAGATCCGCACTTGTAGCTGGCCGCTGGCAATCGCCGCATGGCGGCGTCGGGCGAAGGCACGCAGGTTGTCTTCGTACAGATAAGGCAAGGCGCCACTGGCACTGAACGGCTCACCCGGGGCGATGTAGAAGTCGTTGGCCGTGCGATCACCGACGATCAGCTCAACGTGCACCCCCCGCTCCAGCGCATGGTCAAGCTCGCGCATAACCACCCGCGGCGGGTTGAAATACGGCGTACTGATGATGAGTTGCGTGCGCGCCGCCGCCAACAGGGCGCACATTGCCCGGTTCAACGGGTTGCCACGGCCCACGCCCAACAGCGGAATCACCCGCAACCCCTGCCCTGCCACGCTGGATGGTGCCTCGTAGGCCATGCGCCGCAACCGCGCTCGCAAGCGCCGGATATCGCCGCGCAGGCTGCGGGTGGCAGGTTGTGCAGGCAAGTCGAGGCGTGGTGTGGCGGTGTGGTGCAACAGGCGCTGTACCAGGTCGACCATGGCGTCGGCAAGCCCCGGCGACTGGAACAGGTGGTAGCGGTCCAGGCGATAGCGGTCGAAGCGGTGCAGGTAGACGTTGTTCAGGCTGGCGCCGGTGTAGATCACGCAATCGTCGATGATGCTGCCCTTCAAGTGCAGCACGCCGAACAGCTCGCGGGTCTGCACCGGCACCCCGTGAATGACGATATCCAGCCCGCGCAACTGGCGCTGGGCCTGATACCAGGCGGCGTTACCCGGCTGACGCCCGCCCCCCAGCAGACCACGGCGGGCACGGAACCAGTCGACCACGATGGTGATTTCCAGCCCTGGCCGCTCGGCCTTGGCCTGGTACAAGGCATCCAGCACTTCCTGGCCAGCCTCGTCTTGCTGCAGGTACAGTGCGACGATGACGATGCGCCGGGTCGCGGTGCGGATGCGCTCGAGCAGGCAGGCGCGGTATGCCTTGGCATCGGGCAGCACCTGGATCGACTCGGGCGATATGGCGTAGCCTGGCAATGCCGCCAGCATGGATTCGGGGTTCACGAACGATCACCTTCTCTGTGCAATCACTGTCGGCCCTGCCAGCCGGCGGGGCCATTCCTGGCCGCTGCGCCCGGGGTGTAAGATCAACCCGGCAACGACCTATAACAACAAGAACCACGCGAGGCTGTATTTCTCTCTGCCCCTGACGAACTCTGCCTCAGCTTGCACAGGAACAGCGCAATGGTCCACCCCGCTTCTACAAACCTGTCGCCGTCTATTGTAAAGAGTTGTTCCGTAAAGACCTTCGGCTTTCTGATTTTGCCCAACTTCACCACCATCGGTCTGGCGTCGGCGGTGGAAACCCTGCGCATGGCCAACCTGGCCGCGCGCAAGCCACTGTTTCGCAGCGTGCTGATTGCTGCGGACGAGGCACCCGTGGTCGCCAGCAACGGCATGCGGGTACTGCCCGACTACAGCATCGCCAACGCCCCGGAGCTGGACACGTTGCTGGTGGTCGGCGCCAACCCGATCGACCGTGGCCGTAGCAGCCGCCCGCTGATCGACTGGTTGCGCAAGCTGGCCCGCCAGCACCTGCCATTGGGCGGTATCTGCACCGGTAGCTACCTGCTGGCCAAGGCCGAACTGCTCAAAGGCTACCGCTGCACCATCCACTGGGAAGACCTGCCGACATTGCAGGCGCACTTCCCCGGCATTGTCATTTCCAGCCAGCTGTTCGAACTGGACCGCGACCGTTATACCTGCTCGGGCGGTGTGGCAGCCATGGACATGATGCTGCAACTGGTGGCCCGCGAACCCGGGGGCCAGGACATTGCGGCCAAGGCGGCAGAGCTGTTGCTGTGCGACCGGGTGCGGGGCGAGCGCGATCGCCAGCGGATACCGCTGCGCACCCTGCTTGGCAGCGCTCAACCCAAGCTGAGCCAGGTGGTGGCGATCATGGAGGCCAACCTGGAAGAACCACTGGGGCTCGAGGAGCTTGCCAGCCTCAACGAGGTGACCGTGCGCCAGCTGGAGCGGCTGTTCCACAAGTACCTGCAGCGCACGCCCAGCCAGTATTACCTGGAGCTGCGGCTGTCGCGGGCGCGGGAGTTGCTGCTGCGCAGCGATGTGCAGGTGCGCGAGGTGGCGCTGGCCTGCGGGTTCAGCTCGCCGGCGCATTTTTCCAAGAGTTACAGCCGGTTCTTTGGCTTGTCGCCGCTGGGGGAGCGGCGGCAGGCCTCTTTACACTGATCCAGATCTTGCACTAGTTTTGCCGGCCTCTTCGCGGGTAAACCCGCGAAGAAGCCAGTACAGGCTTATCAATCTTCCAGTGCCGAGTGCGCCGTTTCCCGGCACATCAGCATCGCCACCAGTGCCACCAGTGCTGCCGCCAGCAAATACCCCGCCGGCGCCAGCTTGCTGCCAGTCACCTGAATCAGCCAGGTGGCAATGAACGGTGCGGTCCCGCCAAACAGCGCGTTGGCCACATTGAAGCTGAGGGCAAACCCACTGAAGCGCACCCGGGTCGGGAAAATCTCGGCCAGCAGGCACGGCAAGGTTCCGTCGTTCATTGCCAGTATCGCCCCGAAGCAAATCTGGATCGCCAGGATGACCAGCAGCGGTTGCCCGTCAAGCAGGCGGAACAACGGCACGGTCAGCCCCAGGAACAACAGCGAAGCCACCACCAGCATGGTCTTGCGGCCAAACCGGTCGGAAAGCCGCCCCATCAGGAAGATCAAGCCAATATAAGTGGCGAGCGATACTGTCGAAGCAATGAATGAATCCCGCTCGCTCATGCCCATTTCACTGGACAGGTAGGTCGGCATGTAGCTGAGCAGCAGGTAGAACGCCACCGCGTTCAGGCAGGTAACGCCAATGCCGATGGCCAGGCTGCGGCGGTGCTGGCCCAGCAGCTCGCGCAGCGGCGTCGGGGCCATGCCGGCCTTGTGTTCCAGGCGCTGCTCCATCTCCAGGAACTTGGGCGTGTCCTGCAGGCTCATGCGGATATAGCGCCCCACCAGGCCGAACGGCGCCGCCAGCAGGAACGGCAGGCGCCAGCCCCATTCATGCAGGGCTTCGCTGCTGAGCAGTTCGTGCAGTACCGCCACGAACGCCGCACCAAACAGCAACCCCGCTGCCGTGCTGGCCGGCACGATACTGGTGTACAGGCCACGACGGCCGGGCGGCGCGTATTCGGCCAGGAACGCCGCAGCACCGGCGTACTCGCCCGACGCAGAAAAACCCTGCACCAGGCGGATCAGCAACAGCAGCGCCGGCGCCCACAAACCGATTTGCGCATAACCAGGCAGCAGGCCGATGCAGAAGGTCGATACCGACATGATCAGGATCGACCACGACAGTGCGTTGCGCCGGCCATGGCGGTCGCCAAAGTGCCCCCAGACGATACCGCCTAGCGGGCGGACCAGGAACGACAGGGCAAACACGGCGAAGGTTGCCAGCAGGCCGTTGGTCTTGTCGGTCTGCGGGAAGAAGGTGGCGGCGATGATGGTGGCCAGGTAGCCGTAGGCGGCGTAGTCGAACCACTCGACGAAGTTGCCCATGAAACTGGCCCGGGCGGCCTTGCGCAGGGCCTGGCGTTCGGCATTGTGTGCGGGACCGGCGACGGCGGATGGGTCAAGTGTGGTGCTGGACATGACGGGTACCCTCTGGTTCTTTTAATTGGAGGCAGGGTCTGGTGGTCATACAGTGATATTTTTGTTGTCCGGGTTGGCCTCATCGCCGGCAAGCCAGCTCCCACACGGGACTTCACAGGCATTGCATGCTGTGCAGTATCTGCGGGCGCTGGCTTGCCGGCGATGAGGCCTGCTGCGGTCTTTATTTGCGAATGATGTTGTGCTCCGGCCCATACGGGAACCTGGTGATGTTCTCGGCGCCGTTGTCATTGACGATCAGGATGTCATGCTCGCGGTACCCGCCCGCCCCCGGTCGCCCTTCGGGCAGCATGATCATCGGTTCGATCGACACCACCATGCCAGGCTCCAGCACCGTGTCGATGTCTTCGCGCAGCTCCAGCCCCGCTTCGCGGCCGTAGTAGTGGCTCAAGGTGCCGAACGAGTGGCCATAGCCAAAGGTGCGGTACTGCAGCAGGTCGTGGCGCAGGAAGATTTCGTTCAGTTCACGGGCGATGTCGCTGCAGCGCATGCCCGGGCGTACCAGTTTCAACCCAGCCTCGTGCACCTCCACGTTGGCCTGCCACAGGCGCAGGTATTCATCCGGGCAATGGTCGAGGAACAGTGTGCGCTCCAGCGCGGTGTAGTAGCCAGCGATCATCGGGAAACAGTTGAGGCTAAGGATTTCACCCTTGCCGACGCGACGGCTGGTCACCGGGTTGTGCGCGCCATCGGTGTTGAGCCCGGACTGGAACCAGGTCCAGGTGTCCATCAGCTCCGCATCGGGGAAGCGCCTGGCAATTTCACGGACCATCGCCTGGGTGGCATGCAGCGCCACTTCATACTCCGGCACCTGCTCGCGCAGCGCCTCCACCACCGCCGCACCGCCAATGTCGGCCACCTGCGCACCGTGGCGGATCAGCGCCTGCTCCTCAGCCGACTTGATCATGCGCATGCGCATGCACGGCGCGCCAATGTCCAACAACTCGGCTCTGGGGTAGCAGGCGGCCAGCTTGGCGTGGTTCTGCAGGTTGAGGTGGTCGTGTTCGACGCCGATGCGCGAGGCCAGCGGCAGCGCCTGCTGGATGGCAACGAAGTAGTTGTCGCGTTGCCAGTCGGTGTAGACGATGTTGTCAGTGCCGACCGTGCGCCGCCAGGGCTGCCCGCCATCGATATTGGCGCTGATCGAGACGACCTTGTCCTGGGTGATCACCAGCGCATACGGGCGGCCGAACGAGCAGTAGAGGAAGTCGCTGTAGTAGTTGACGTTGTGATACGACGTGAAGATCGCCGCTTCGATGTCCTGCTCGGCCATGTAGGCCCGCAGCCGGGCGTGGCGGGCTGCATATTCCTGCGCCGAAAAGGTCGGCTGCACCTTGTCGCCATTGCGGATTTTCAGGGTCTTGGGCATTTGCATGGTCGGGGTTCCTTGTCGTTGTGAGCACGCTGTTCAGGCCGGCCGCCTGAGAAGCATTGCAACAGAACCGACGAGGACGTTTTTGTATCTATCCGACCTGGAATTGGCGGAATCACCAGGGCCAAGGGGGCTGCTCTGCAGCCCCCCGCAACACCGTTACTTCAGGTCAAAACGATCCAGCTCCATGACCTTCTGCCAAGCGGCCACAAAGTCCCGCACAAACTTGTCACCCCCATCACTGCTGCCATACACCTCGCTCAACGCCCGCAGCTGGGCATGCGAACCAAACACCAGGTCAACCCGGCTACCATTCCACTTCACCTGCCCGGTCTTGCGGTCGCGGCCTTCGAAGGCCTCGTTGTCCGCCGAGGTCGGCTTCCATTCCACGCCCATGTCCAGCAGGTTGCGGAAGAAGTCGTTGCTCAGGGTGCCGGGCTTGTCGGTGAACACGCCCTGCTTGCTGCCGCCATGGTTGGCGCCCAGCACGCGCAGGCCGCCAATCAGCACGGTCAGCTCCGGCGCCGTCAGCGTCAGCAACTGGGCCTTGTCCAGCAGCAGCTTCTCAGCCTTGACGCTATAGCGGGCCTTGGTGAAGTTGCGGAAGCCATCGGCCAACGGCTCTAGCACGGCAAACGACTCGACATCGGTCTGCGCCTGAGACGCATCGACGCGGCCCGGGCGGAACCCTACGCTGCCCGTGTAACCGGCGTCCTTGGCGGCTTTTTCAACGGCTGCGGTACCGGCCAGCACGATCAGGTCGGCCAGAGAAACCCTCTTGCCGCCGTTGTTGAACTCGCCCTGGATCTTTTCCAGCGCCGCCAGCACCTTATCTACCCCCTGGTTTGCAGCCCAGTCCTTCTGCGGTGCCAGGCGCACGCGGGCGCCATTGGCCCCACCGCGCTTGTCGGAGCCGCGGAAGGTCGACGCCGACGCCCAGGCGGTGGCGACCAGTTCGCCCACGCTCAAGCCCGAAGCCAGGATCTTGGTTTTGAGATCTGCGATGTCTTGCTCGCTGATCGTGGCTGGATCTGCCTTGGGCAACGGGTCTTGCCACAGCAACTCTTCGTTGGGCATTTCCGGGCCCAGGTAGCGGGCCAGCGGGCCCATGTCGCGGTGGATCAGCTTGTACCAGGCACGGGCAAAGGCATCCGCCAGCTGGTCAGGGTTGTCCTTGAAGCGACGGGCGATCGGCTCGTAGATCGGGTCGAAACGCAGCGCCAGGTCGGAAGTAAGCATCGACGGTGCGTGTTTCTTGCCCGGATCGTGGGCATCCGGCACGGTGCCTGCGCCTTTGCCCTCTTTCGGCCGCCACTGGTGCGCACCGGCCGGGCTCTTGGTCAATTCCCACTCAAAGTTGAACAGGTTGTTGAGGTACTCGTTGCTCCACTTGGTCGGGGTAGAAGTCCAGGTCACTTCCAAGCCGCTGGTGATGGTATCCCCGCCTTTGCCGGTACCAAACTTGTTGGGCCAGCCCAGGCCCTGCAGCTCAAGGCCAGCAGCTTCCGGCTCGGGGCCGACATTGTCAGCAGGGCCGGCACCATGGGTCTTGCCAAAGGCGTGGCCGCCGGCGATCAGCGCCACCGTTTCTTCATCGTTCATGGCCATGCGGCCAAAGGTTTCACGGATGTCCTTGCCCGAGGCCACCGGGTCGGGGTTACCTTCCGGGCCTTCCGGGTTCACGTAGATCAGGCCCATCTGCACGGCGGCCAGCGGGTTTTCCAGGTTCCGCTCGGCCGACAGGTCGCGATTCTGTTCTTCGCCGTGCTTGGCCGGCTCGGCCACCAGGTCCCCCTGGCCTGGCGGCTGGGCCTTGACCTGTTCCTTGCCGTAGCGGGTATCGCCGCCCAACCAGACCTTTTCCGAGCCCCAATACACATCTTCGTCCGGCTCCCACACATCGGCGCGCCCGCCAGAGAAACCAAAGGTCTTGAAGCCCATGGATTCGAGGGCAACGTTACCCGTGAGCACGATCAGGTCGGCCCAGGAAATCTTGTTGCCGTATTTCTGCTTGATCGGCCACAGCAGGCGCCGGGCCTTGTCCAGGCTGACGTTGTCCGGCCAGCTGTTCAGAGGGGCGAAACGTTGCTGGCCAGAACCCGCGCCACCGCGACCATCGCCGATGCGGTAGGTGCCCGCGCTATGCCAGGCCATGCGGATGAACAGCGGACCGTAGTGGCCGAAGTCGGCGGGCCACCAGTCCTGCGAGTCGGTCATCAAGGCGGTCAGGTCTTGCTTCAGGGCCTGGAAGTCGAGGCTCTTGAACGCCTTGGCATAATCGAAGTCCGGATCGGGGCTGGATTTCGACGAATGCTGGTGAAGAATGCGAAGGTTGAGCTGGTCAGGCCACCAGTCACGGTTGGTGGTGCCGCCACCTGCGGTTTGATGGAACGGGCATTTCGATTCGTTCGACATCTGCGGGTACCTTTGGGTCGGTTATCCAGATTTCCGGTCTATGCCAGGTGTTCTTTCAGCCGAGCGTGTGGGCTCGTGCTACCCCTCATCAGGTCTACACGGGGCCACGGGAAAGACTAGACGAGCTTGGGCAGAGTTCTAATAGAGTGGCTGTTAGGGGTTGATAGGCTGGCTCTGTCAGGTTTGCTTGTGCTGGCCTCTTCGCAGGTGAACCCGCGAAGAGGCCAGCACATTCATACAAGGCAAGCAGGCCAGCGGCGTGCTTCAATACACCGCCAAGCCCTCTATTCCGGAACCTGAGCCCAATGAACCGCAACGACCTGCGCCGCGTTGACATGAACCTGCTGGTGCTGTTCGAAGCCTTGATGATCGAACGCAACCTGACCCGCGTCGGTGAAAAGCTGTTCATCACCCAGTCCACCGTCAGCGCCGCCCTCGCCCGCCTGCGCGAGCTGTTCGACGATCCGTTGCTGATCCGCAGTGGCCGGGCCATGGAACCCACGCCAAGGGCCCTGCAGATTTTTGCCGAACTGGCGCCAGCGATGGACGTGATTTCCGCCGCCATCAGCCGCGCCCGCGAATTCGACCCGGCCAGCAGCTGCAATGTGTTCCGCCTGGGCCTGTCGGACGATGCCGAGTTCGGCCTGTTCCCGGCCTTGCTGCAGGCCCTGCGCGAAGAAGCCCCGGATATCAGCGTGGTTGTGCGGCGCGCCAACTTCCTGCTGATGCCTGGCCTGCTGGCCAGCGGCGAAATCTCGGTAGGTGTGAGCTACACCACCGACCTGCCAGCCACGGCCAAACGCCGCAAGCTGCGCGACATCGGCGTGCGCGTGCTGCGCGCCGACGACCGCCCCGGCCTGCTGACCCTCGACGAATACTGCGCGCGCCCGCATGTGATGGTGTCGTTCTCCGGCGACATGAGCGGCAACATCGACCTGGACCTGGCGCGCATCGGCCGTTGCCGCAAGGTGGTGCTGGCGGTGCCGCAGTTCGGCAGCCTGCGCGCCCTGCTGCGCAACACCGAGCTGATTGCCACCGTGCCGGACTACGCCGCCTGCGCCCTGGCCGACGACGGTAGCCTGCGCGCCGACCCGGCGCCGTTCGACATCTCCGAGGCCGAGCTGTCCATGGTCTGGAGCGGCGCCCAGGACAACGACCCGGCCGAGCGCTGGCTACGCGAACGCATCCTGCAGTTCATGGCCCGGTAGGTAATCACTCACTTCTTGCGCTGCATCCACGCCGCGCCCAGCCCACTGAGGCAGATCACCGAAATTCCCGCCAGGCTCAGGCTATCCGGCACCTGGCTATAGAATAGAAGCCCAAGCAACCCGGCAAACACGATCTGGCAGTAGCTGAACGGTGCCAGCAACGCCGGTGCCGCATGGCGGAAGGCCTGGGTCAGCAGCAGGTGCGCAGTCATGCCAAAGCCACCTAGCGCCAGCATCAGCAGCGCATGGTCCCAACGCGGCACCACCCAGAAGAACGGCACCAGTGCACTCATTGCCAGGGTGTTGCACAGCCCTGCATAGAAGTTGCTGGTGGTCGGGCTGTCATGCGCAGCCAGAATGCGCGTCAGCAACTGATAGAAGCAGAAGCCCAACGCCGAACCGAAAGGATACAGAATGGCCGGGGTAAACATCGCCCCACCCGGGTGCACCACCACCAGCACGCCGATAAAGCCCATCACCACCGCCACCCACTGCCCCACCGTCACCCGTTCTTTCAACAGGGGTGCCGATAACGCGGTGACCAGCACCGGGGCAAGAAAGTTGACCGCAGTGGCCTCGGCCAGCGGCAAGTATTGCAGGCCAGTGGTAAACAGCAGGCTGGTGCTCAGCAGGCTCAAGGCCCGCAGCGTCTGCAACACCGGGCGGCGCGTACGCAGCACGTTAAGGCCTGACTTGGGCAGGAAGATGCCGGCCATCAGCAGCGTATGCACCACGTACCGGGCCCACACCACCATGACGATCGGGTACAGGCCGCCGAGGAATTTGGACAAAGCATCGTGGCTGGCAAACAGCAACGTCGCCACCACCACCAAGGCGATGCCGCGCAGGGGTTGGTTGACGCCGGACAGCGGTGTACTGGAACTCATGGCTCTCTCGATGACGGCGCGCCAGCAGGCAAGCCCAGGGAAGGCCGCACAGGCGTGGCCTGGCGGATGCGACTGCTCGAATTCTAGAAGAGATGCCGCAGCATAAGGAAGTTCATTTGCCGCTTGTCCACGCCGGCTGCAATTACTGTTCGCTGATCGACCACTTTGTGCCTTGAACGCATGGCCCGGGCCTCGCTGATCACCCACCATCGAGTGCGAACCCTGCACACCCTACAAGGAATTTACATGCAAAGGCTCACCACCCGTAACGGTCTGGACCTGCCAGCAATCGGCCTGGGCACCTGGCCAATGACCGGCACCGAATGTACCCAGGCCGTGCACCGGGCGCTGGACGTGGGTTACCGGCACATCGACACTGCCACCGCCTACGAAAACGAAGCGGCCGTTGGCCAGGCCCTGCGCGACAGCGACGTGCCACGCGAGCAGATCCACCTCACCACCAAGGTGTGGTGGGACCGCCTGGAGCCCAAGGCCATGCGCCAGTCGCTGGAAGACAGCCTGCGCGCCCTGGGCACCGAGCAGGTCGACCTGTTCCACATTCACTGGCCCGGCAAGGATTGGGACCTGGCACGCAGCATCGACACCTTGGTAGCGCTGCGTGACGAGGGCAAGGCGCGCCACATTGGCGTGGCCAACTTCCCGCTGGGCCTGCTGCGCCAGGTGGTGGAAACCCTGGGTGCGCCGTTGTCGGCGATCCAGGTGGAATACCACGTACTGCTCGGCCAGCAACCGCTGCTCGACTACGCCCGCCATCATGACCTGTTGCTCACCGCCTACACCCCGCTGGCCCGCGGCCAGGCGGTGGCGCAGCCGGTGATCCAGGCGATTGCCCGCAAGCACGGCGTGCTGCCCAGCCAGGTGGCGCTGAAGTGGTTACTGGACCAGGACGGTGTGGCGGCGATCCCAAAGGCCAGTAGCCGCGAGAACCAGCTGGCCAACCTGGCAGCATTGAACGTGCAACTGGACGACGAGGATCGCGCGGCGATTGCCCAATTACCGAAAGACCAGCGGGTGGTGAGCCCGGCGTTTGCGCCAGACTGGAATAGCTGAAATTCGTAAGCGCGACACGGACCTTGTGGGAGCGGGCGTGCCCGCGAAGAAGCCAACTCGGTGGCTGGCACCGGCTGCGCCGGTGTTCGCGGGCATGCCCGCTCCCACAAGGATTGCACAAGCTCTTAAAATTTGAGCAAGACAATTACCCCCACAATGGGCTGCGTGAGCCGTCAGCTAGGCGTTATGACCTGCTTCAACCGCTCACTCGCCGGTGCCGGCCGCCCGTACAGGTAGCCCTGGAAATGCGAGCACCCTTCCGCCGCCAGCCGGCGCATCTGCTCTTCCGACTCCACCCCCTCGGCCGTGGTCTTGATCATCAGGCTGTTGGACAGGTCGGTAATGGCACGGATGATCGACATCGCCTCACGGCTTTCGCACATGTCATGCACGAACGACTTGTCGATCTTGATCCGGTCGAACGGGAACGACCGCAGGTAGCCGAGCGATGAATACCCGGTGCCGAAATCGTCCAGCGAAATGGACACGCCCAGGTCTTTCAGCGCGCGCAAGGTGCGCACGTTTTCCTCGCTGTTACCCAGCAGCACCGACTCGGTGATTTCCAGCTCCAGGCGCTGCGCCGGTAGGCCCGAGTCGGCCAGGGCCAAGGCCACAACCTGCACCAGGTTGGCATTCTTGAACTGCACCGGCGACAGGTTGACCGACACCGTCTGCTCGCTGTCCCAGCTGGCCGCTTCCTGGCAGGCCAGGTTCAAGGCCCGGGTGCCCAGCTCATGAATCAACCCGGTTTCCTCGGCAATGGGGATGAAGTCCATGGGCATCACCATGCCACGGCTCGGGTGCTCCCAGCGCAGCAAAGCCTCGTAGCCGGTGATGCAGTGGGTCTGCTGGTCGACCACCGGCTGGTAGTGCAGTAGCAACTGGCCCAGGTGCAGCGCAGTACGCAGGTCGGTTTCCACCAGGCGGCGCTGGCGGGCTGCAACGTCCAGTTCGACCTCGAAGCACTCGTAGCGGTTTCGCCCGTTGCGCTTGGCCTCGTACAGCGCCATGTCGGCATAGCCGAGCAACTGCTCGGCCTGGTCATTGTCATCGGGGGCAATGGCAACGCCGATGCTCACCCCCACCGTGAACTGGTGGCCTTCGATCTGGAACGGCGGGCAAATGGCATTGATCAGGCGCTGTGCGGTGTTGCACGCGGCATCGCGGCCATCAAGCCCGGTCAGCACCACGGCAAACTCGTCACCGCCCAGGCGGGCCAGGGTGTCGTGTTCACGCAGCTCACGGCGCAGGCGCTTACCCAACTCACGCAGCAGCTTGTCGCCGAAGGCATGGCCCAGGGAATCGTTGATGTTCTTGAAGTTATCCAGGTCCAGGCACAGCGCAGCGGTCAGCTTGGCGTTCTCGCTGCCACGCACCAGCGCCTGGCGCAGGCGTTCGTTGAACAGCGTGCGGTTGGGCAGCCCCGTGAGCGCGTCATGGTGCGCCATGTGGTGGATCTGCGCGTGGGCGGCCAGTTCCTCGGTGGCATCCTCGGCAACAAACAGCACGTAATCAGCCTGGCCTTCGCGGTTCTGGCTGAGCAAGGTACGGCTGCGCAGGGTACGCGGGCCACGGGCGGTGTCGACCCGGGTCTCGGCAGCATGGCCTTTGGTGCTACGGGCGCCACGGGCCAGCTGCTGCTCAAGGTAGTCGGCAGCCGCCGGGCTCAGGCACTCGCCAGGCAGTTGGCCGATCATGCTGCGCTCTGGCCCGCCGAACAGGCGCTCGGCCTGCTGGTTGGCCAGCAGGATACGCTGGCTCTCCAGGTCCTGGACGATGACGCTGGCGGGGATATTGGCAATGACCGAATCCAGGAACTGCGAAAGCTTGGCCATTTCCTGGCTGTACTGCTCGGCCAGTTCCTTGGCCTGCAGCAGCTCCAGCTCCTGACGGCGGCGTTCGGAAATGTCGCGGGTAACCTTGGCAAAACCCACCAGTTGGCCGGCATCGTCGTACACCGCGTCGATCACCACATGGGCGTGGAAGGCCGAGCCATCCTTGCGCATGCGCGAACCGATTTCTTCAAAGCGCCCGGTGCTGCGCGCCTGCTCCAGGTTATGCGCGGGCAACCCGGCGGCGCGCTCGGCATCGGTGTAGAACAGCGAGTAATGCTGGCCGACGATTTCCTCGGCGTGGTACCCCTTGGCACGCTGAGCGCCGGGGTTCCAGTTGGCGACGACACCTTCGGGGGTGAGCATGTAGATGGCATAGTCCACCACACTCTGAATCAATAGCCGGTACATGATGTCGGGGCTTGCGACTAACGACATGAACTTTACCTGAACCTTCGAAGCGCATGAAAAGGGACCCCGGCAAGCAGTGGCCGGGCTTCTGAAAGCGTTGATGGCATTATGCCGCTCATGACGATTTTGTGAAGTAGCTCACAAAAATGTCGCTATTCCTCTTCAAGGACGAACGAAGGCGGGCAAGCCCTCAATGGCGGGCGCCGCTCACCAGGAAACTGAGCAGGTCCGGTTCATCAGCCAGGGCAATGGCCTGCGCCGGGCGCGACAGGTTCGCCAGCACGGCCTTGCAGAACGCCACGGCCGGGGCATCTTGTGCGTAGCACCGCAGCAACCAGTCGCCCTCGCCGCACAGCAACTGCAACGCCACCGCTTGGCCGATGCCCTGGCGGCGGTATTTTTTCAGGATGAACAGGTCAGCCAGTTCCAGCGCGTCGATGCCCGGCAATTCGCTGCGTTCCACCAGTACGAAGCCGGCGATGAAGCCGTCCGCCAGCACCAGGTAGGCGCCCCAGCCGTCGTCCTGCCAGTAGCGGTGCAGGTGCTCGTCGTGGATATAGAAGCGGCCGTCCACTTCGACGTCCTCCTGCTCCCAGTCGGAGGACTCGTAGGAATAGAACTGGTAGAGGTTGCGGATCAGCGGGGCCTGGTCAGCGGTGGTTGGCAGCAGCGCGATGGGCAGCATAGGGTGGGGCTCAGGCAAAAGGTCGATTCTAGATCACCGGGCCCAACAGCAAAAAGCCCAGGCCCTCCCCGCACGGAAAGGCCCAGGCAAAAACACAGCGAAAAATGGTCAGCACTTTGGGGGCGCTACGCGCCCCTTTCGCGACACAAGGCCGCGAATGGGCTGCGCGGCAGCCCCAACGGTTTCAGCCTTCCTGCAACGCACGCGGCCGGTGGCTGCGTGCCTCGGCCTCCAACGCCGTGGCCCCCTGCAGGTGGAAGTCGAACGCCAGTTCGGCAAAACGCTCGCCTTGAACGCCGCGGTCACGCGCCGCCGCAGCATCCTCGACAAAGCGCAGCTCGCCGATCAGCCCGTCACGGGTGGCGTAGGCAAAGTCGTCCCACAGGTACTTGTCACCCTCGAAGTTGATCTGCGTGGTCAGGTGGCGGTGCCCGGGTGCCGAGATGAAGAAGTGCACATGCGCCGGGCGCTGGCCATGACGCCCGAGCAGGTCCAGGCATTCCTGGGTCGGGCCCTGCGGGTCGCAGCCATATCCCGATGGCACGATGGAGCGCGCACGGTAGCGGCCCTCGGCATCGGTGATGATGCGGCGGCGCAGGTTGTACTCGGACTGGGTCGAGTCGAAGTACGAATATGTACCTTGGGTGTTGGCGTGCCAGAGGTCGACGGTAGCGCCGGCCAGCGGCTTGCCTTCGGCGTCGAACACCTGGCCTTTCAGGAACATCACCACCCCTGGGTCGGTGCCGTCGTCCATGCGCGCTTCGCCTTGTACCAGCGGCGCCCCGGCGACATACAGCGGGCCTTCGATGGTACGCGGGGTGCCGCCACCCAGGCCGGCTTCGGCATCCTTGGCGTCCTGCAGCAGGTCGAGGAAGTGCTCGATGCCCAGGCCTGCAGCCAGCAGGCCAGCTTCGTTACGGCCACCCAGGCGGTTGAGATAATCAATGGCGTGCCAGAACTCGTCTTCGGTGATTTCCAGGTCTTCGACCAGGCGCGCGGTGTCTTGCAGCACACGCAGGATGATCTGCTTGAAGCGTGGGTTGCCTTCGGCGTGGTCCAGGCCCGCCACTTTGTTGAAGAAGGCTTGAATGTCGGCAGTGTGGGAAATTTTCACGGTCATCGTGCGTACCTCATATTGTTCTTGTCAGGTAGACAGGTGCGTATCAGCGGTCGTCGCTGTGGATCGACGAGGGATGCCGGCACAGGCCGTCGACCTCGATGTCCATGTAAGGGAACAACGGCAGTTGCATCAGGGTGTCGTGCAACGACTCGACGCTGGGCACATCGAACACGCTGTAGTTGGCGTAGTGCCCGGCAATGCGCCACAGGTGGCGCCAGGTCCCTTCACGTTGCAGGCGCTGGGCCAGTTCCTTTTCATCGGCCTTGAGCTGGGTGGCCTTGGCCGGGTCCATGTCCACCGGCAGTTTCACGGTCATCTTCACGTGGAACAGCATGATTATCTCCTTGTTTGCTGATCAGCGACGGGCGAAGCGCGCCAGGCGCTGTTCGTCCAGGGTCAGGCCCAGGCCTGGGGTACGGGGAATGTGCAGCTGGAAGTCGCGATATTGCGGCGGCTCGTTGACGATTTCTTCGGTCAGCAGCAGCGGGCCGAACAGCTCGGTGCCCCAGGTCAGTTGGCGCAGGGTGAGGAAGGCGTGGGCCGAGGCCAGGGTGCCGATCGAGCCCTCGAGCATGGTGCCGCCATACAGGCCGATACCGGCGGCCTCAGCGATTTGCGCGGTGCGCAGCACGGCACGCGGGCCGCCGTTCTTGGCGATTTTCAGGGCAAAGATGCTGGCGGCGCCGTCGGCGGCCAGGCTGAAGGCATCCTCGACGCTTTCGATGGACTCATCGGCCATGATCGGTGCAGGGCTGCGCTGGTTCAGGCGCACCTGGCCACCGCGGTTGATACGCGAAATCGGTTGCTCGATCAGGTCGATGCCGTTGTCGCCAAGCACCTGGCAAGCGCGGATGGCCTGGGATTCGTCCCAGTACTGATTCACGTCCACTCGCACACTGGCGCTGTCGCCCAGTTCGCGTTTTATCGTCACCACGTGTTTGAGGTCCTGCTCCACCGGGTTGGCGCCAATCTTCAGCTTGAACACCCGGTGGCGGCGAATTTCCAGCATGTGCCGGGCTTCGGCGATATCACGGGCCGTGTCGCCACTGGCCAGGGTCCAGGCCACTTCCAGGCTGTCGCGCACGCGGCCGCCCAGCAGTTCGCTGACCGGCAGGCCCAGGCGTTTGCCCTGGGCATCGAGCAAGGCGCTTTCGATACCCGACTTGGCAAAAGTGTTGCCCTTGGCCAGCTTGTCAAGCTTGAGCATGGCGGCGTTGATGTTGTCCGCCGCCAGGCCGATCAGTGCCGGGGCCAGGTGGGCGTCGATGTTGGCCTTGATGCCCTCGGGGCTTTCGTAGCCATAGGCCAGGCCACCGATGGTGGTGGCCTCACCGATACCTTCCACGCCATCGCTGCAACGCACACGCAATACCACCAGGGTCTGCTGCTGCATGGTGTGCATTGCCAGCTTGTGCGGGCGAATGGTCGGCAGGTCGACGATAATTGCATCAATACGTTCAATCAGCGCGCTTGTCATTGTTGCCAGGTCCCGTCAGGTCGGGCTGCCAGTTGCAGGCCCGAATGGTGCATTACTTGATTGTTCAAGGATTGCGCGAGACCCTGATGAACGTCCAATATCAAATGAATCTCCCACCATACCCTGGAGGTCTGATGGAGCTGCGCCACCTGCGTTACTTCAAGGTCTTGGCCGAGACCCTGAACTTCACCCGCGCCGCCGAGCTGCTGCACATTGCCCAACCGCCCTTGAGCCGGCAGATCAGCCAGCTGGAGGACGAGCTCGGCACCTTGCTGGTAGCGCGCGAACGCCCTCTGCGGCTGACCGAGGCCGGCCGCTTCTTCTACGAGCAGACCTGCACCGTACTGCAGCAACTGCAGAACATCAGCGACAACACCCGCCGCATTGGCCAAGGCCAGCGCCAGTGGCTGGGCATCGGCTTTGCCCCCTCGACCCTGTACAACGTGCTGCCAGAGCTGATCCGCGAGCTGCGCCAGGACAGCGAGCTGGAACTGGGCCTGAGCGAGATGACCACGCTGCAGCAGGTGGAAGCGCTGAAGAGCGGGCGCATTGACATCGCCTTCGGGCGCATTCGTATCGAGGACGCGGCCATTGCGCAACAGGTCCTGCGTGAAGACCCGCTGGTGGCCGTGCTGCCCAAGGGCCACCCGCTGGCGGGCAGCCCGCTCAGCCTCGCCCAGCTGGCTGGCGAAGCGTTCATCCTCTACCCGGCCAACCCCCGGCCCAGTTATGCCGACCACGTGCTTGCGCTGTTCGCCCAGCACGGCATGAGCATCCGCGTCAGCCAGTGGGCCAACGAACTGCAGACGGCCATCGGCCTGGTGGCCGTCGGCGTGGGGGTAACCCTGGTGCCAGCATCGGTACAACAGCAGCACCGCACCGATATCGAGTATGTCGGCTTGCTTGATAGCAGCGCCGTCAGCCCAATCATACTGAGCCGGCGCAAGGGTGACGTGAGCCCGATCGTGCAGCGGTGCCTGGGGTTGATCGAGCAACAGGCACCATGAACAAACCTTGCACCCTGTGGGAGCGGGCGCGCCCGCGAACACGGGCAGAGCCCGTGCCATCCACCGAGTCGCCTGCTTCGCGGGCATGCCCGCTCCCACAGGGTATGTGTTGTGCTCAGGAATGTGCTTGAGCGCGGCGGCGGTAGGCCAGCAGCAGGAACACGAACCACAACGGCATCACGCACAGCGCCAACCGGGTATCCGGCTGCAGCGCCAGCAGCACCAGCACAAAGCCGAGGAAACCCAGGGTGGTGATGGCCATCGGCACCCCGCCCGGCAACTTGAACGCCGAGGCGTCGTGCGCAGTCGGGTTGCGTTTGCGATAGGCAAGGTACGCCGCAAGGATCATCGACCAGGTAAAGATCACCAGGATTGCCGACACGGTGGAAATCAGCGTGAACACCGTCATCACCTCCGGGATGATGAACAGCAGGCTCAACCCGATCAGCATGCACACGCCGGAAAACACCAGGCTGTACACCGGCACGCTCAACGCCGAAAGCCTGGCGAACAGGGCCGGCGCGTTACGCCGCTCGGCCAGCCCGAACAGCATCCGGCAGCCCGAGTAGACACCGCTGTTGGCCGAAGAGGCTGCCGAGGTCAGCACCACGAAGTTGATCATGCCGGCCGCCGCGGGGAAGCCGGCCAGCAGGAACAGCTCGACGAAGGGGCTGCGGTTGGCCGGCACCTCGGCCCACGACACCACGCTGATGATGCACACCAGCGCCAGGATGTAGAACAGCAGAATGCGCAAGGGGATAGTGTTGATGGCCTTGGGCAGCGAGCGATGCGGGTTCTTTGCCTCGGCGGCGGTGGTGCCGATCAGTTCGGTGCCGGCAAAGGAAAACACGGCAATCGGGAAGCCGGCAAAGAACCCGCTGATGCCATGGGGGAGCACGGCGCCCGGCGCGACCACGTTCGACAGCGAAGCAACCACGCCATTGGGTGAGGTATAGGAGGTGGCGATCATCACCGCCGCTGTGATGATCAACAGCACGATGGCGACGATCTTGATGATGCCGAACCAGAACTCCACCTCGCCAAAAATCCGCACCGCCAGCATGTTCAGCCCCAGCAGCACGAACAGGGTGAAGAACGCGGGTAGCCAGGCCGGTGCATCGGGGTACCAGTACTGGAAGAACCCGGCCACCACGACCACGTCGCCGACCACCGCCACGCTCCAGCTCAGCCAGTACGACCAGCTCAGCACAAAGCCGGCGCGCGGCCCCAGGTAATGGGCAACGATGTCGGCGAACGACTTGAAGCGCAGGTCGGACAACAGCAGCTCGCCCATGGCGCGCATGACGAAGAACACGAAAAACCCGAGGATGGCGTACACCAGCAGAATCGAGGTGCCGGACAGCGCGATCACCTTGCCGGAGCCCATGAACAGGCCGGTGCCGATGGCGCCGCCTATGGAAATCAGCTGAATGTGGCGGTTTTCCAGTGTGCGTTGCAGGTGCCCTTCACGGTCGGGCGTTACCGGTTTGCTTTGCTCAAGGCTTGCGGGCATGTCTTGCATGGCGATCTCTTGTTATTGTTGGCCTGTCACATGTCGCGGTGCCGTAACAAAGCCCTTTACAGGCTTCGCCACGGCTGGTTACGCGGGTTAGCGCGCGCTTTCGAACCCTTGCAGGGTGTTCACGGCGTTGATGCCGATTTCGTCGACCATGTAGCCGCCTTCCATCACGAACAGGGTCGGGATACCCGCACTGGCGATCTCGGCGCCCATGCGCAGGAAGTCTTCGCTGGTGAGCTTGAAGTGGCTGATCGGGTCATCCTCGAAGGTGTCGACCCCCAGCGACACAACCAGAAACTGCGGCTTGTGCGCGACAATGCGCTTGAGTGCATCCTGCAAAGCCGGCTGGTACTGGGCCCAGCGCGTGCCCTTGCCCATCGGGTAATTGGCGTTGAAACCCTCGCCAGCGCCTGTGCCTTGTTCATGGGCGTAGCCGGAAAAGTACGGGTAGGACACGTGCGGGTCGCCATGCAGGGAGGCGAAGAACACATCGGGGCGATCGTAAAAGATGTTCTGTGTGCCGTTGCCGTGGTGGAAGTCCACATCCAGCACGGCAACGCGTTTGGCGCCTTGGCTCAGGCAGCGCTCGGCTGCGATGGCGGCGTTGTTCAGGTAGCAGTAGCCGCCCATGTATTCCCGTGCTGCATGGTGCCCCGGTGGGCGGCACAGGGCGAAGGCGCTGTCGGCACCGTCGATGATGCGCTGCATGCCGGTCAAGGCAACGTTGGCGCTGCTGCGCACCGCCTCCCAGGTGCCGGCGGTGATCGGGGCCCCCGCGTCCATGGCATAGAAGCCCAGCTTGCCGTCGATGAAGCCGGGCTCACGGTCAATGGCCAGGTCGCGCACTGGCCACACCAGCGGCAGCGCATCGTGGGTTTTGCCGGTATCGGCCCATTCCGACCAGGCGTTTTCCAGGAAGCTTACATAGCGCTCGCTGTGCGCCGCCACGTAGCAGCCACGGTCGAAGGCCTGTTCGGCAATGACATCGCCAAGGCCGGTGCTGTGCACCCGGGCCAGCACGGTGTCGGCACGCTGGGGGTTTTCGAACGATGGCGTAATGGCGCCGTCCTTGAGTTCCGAGCCATGGTGCAAGCGGTGGTTGTTGCTAAATACTGTCAGCACACGAATGTCCTTTTTCAAGGGGTTACCGGATAACCAATTTTCGCGACAGAGCGGTGAAAATGCTTTGCTTTATGCTCAATCAAACTGGATGCTTGAGCAAAGCATTCACAAGGTTGGCCACCTATGAGCAAAGCCTTTGCTATTGAACAACTGGACGACACCGACCGCGAGCTGCTGCGCCTTTTGCAGGAGGACGGCACCCTGTCGAGCGCTGCGCTGGGCGAGCGTTTGTCGATGACCGTGACGCCCTGCTGGCGCAGGCGCAAACGGCTGGAGGAGCTGGGCATCATCAAGGATTACCAGGCCAACCTCGACCGCAGGAAGCTGGGCTACGACGTGATGGCGTTTGCCCAGGTGCGCTTTGGCAACCATTCGGCCAACGCACCGGATGAGTTCGAGCAGGTGATCCTGAAGCTGCCGCAGGTGCTGTCCTGCCACAAGGTGACCGGCGAGGCTGACTATGTGCTGACGGTGTTGGCAAATGACCTGGAGAGTTATGGGCGATTCGTGGAAGAGGTGTTGCGCCGTCAGCCAGGCATTGCCTCGATCCAGTCGAGCCTGGCGTTGCGCGAAGTGAAGGCGGTTTCCCGAATACCCGTGCCCTGAAACCCACCGCGCTGCGCTTTTGATTTTTGTAGGAGCAGCCTTGTGCTGCGAAGAGGCCATTGCAACCGAAGATAATCTTCAGCCTTACCGGCCTCTTCGCAGCACAAGGCTGCTCCTACCGGGTCATGCGTTAGCCTGATTGATGGTGCAAGACAGTTGATCCCACAAAAAATCAAAAGCAGACCGCGCATGATTTGGGTGCAGCCTACTCCGGCAAGCTGTAGCGCTCGGCAAAGTACTGGCGGAAAAAGTCCACCGCCACCCGCACCTTGGCCGAACTGGCCAGCGGCGAGGTGTACACCGCCCAGATGTCCGCCGGCTGGTGATAAGCCTCCAACACCTGCACCAGGCGCCCGTCCTGCAAGCTGTCGTGCACGTCCCACCATGAACGCAGCAGTATCCCGCGCCCGTCCAGGCACCACTGGTGCGCCACTTCGCCATGGTTGGTCGACAGGCCGCCGGTCACCCGCACGCTTTCTTCACCCAGCGGACCCATCAGTTGCCACACGCCGAACGGGTGGTCGCGCTCCTTGATCACCAGGCAGTCGTGGCTGCCCAGGTCGCCCAGCACCTTGGGCGTGCCGCGCCGCGCCAGGTACGCCGGGGCGGCGCACAGTACACGGCGGTTTCGGGCCAGCGGCTTGGCGATCAGGTTGGGGGCGATGGCGTTGCCCACGCGGATGTCCAGGTCGACACCTTCGGCAATCAGGTCCACCAGGCGGTCGTGCACATCCAGGCGAATGTCCAGCCGCGGGTAGCGCTCGGCCAACTCCGACAGAGCCGGCGCCACGAAGCGCCGGCCCAGCCCCAGGCTGCTGGCAATGCGCAACTGCCCGGCCGGCTCGCGGTGCTGGGCACTGATGTCATCGCCCATGCGCTGCACGGCGTCGAATATCTGCAATGCCCATTGATACACCCGCTCGCCCTCCTCGCTCACCGTCACCCGCCGGGTGGTGCGGTGCAACAGGCGCACTTCCAGGTTTTGCTCAAGCATGCGAATGCGCTTGCTGATGTACGCCGCCGACATGCCCAGCTCGTCGGCCACGGCCGCGAAGCTGGCGCGCTTGGCCACTTGCAGGAAGATATTGAGGTCGTCGAGGCTGGGCAGATTATTCACGTATCGTGTTCCAAGAATCCATGATTGGCCAGATTATCTCCGGACCAAGCCCTTATAGCATGACCAGCACCTGTTCCCTAGACAACGAGTGCACCCCATGAGCAAGACCTTCAGAATCGCGGCAATCCCAGGCGACGGCATCGGCAACGAAGTACTGCCTGAAGGCATTCGGGTGGTCGAGGCCGCTGCGCGCAAGCATGGCCTGGACATCAGCTTCGAGTTCTTCGAGTGGGCCAGCTGCGACTACTACCTGGCCCACGGCAAGATGATGCCGGACGACTGGTTCGAACAGCTCAAAGGTTTCGACGCCCTGTACTTCGGTGCCGTTGGCTGGCCAGACAAAGTGCCGGACCACATCTCGCTGTGGGGTTCGCTGCTCAAGTTCCGCCGCGACTTCGACCAGTACGTGAACATTCGCCCGGTGCGCCTGTTCCCCGGCGTACCCTGCCCGCTGGCTGGTCGTGAACCCGGCGACATCGACTTCGTGGTCATCCGCGAAAACACCGAAGGCGAGTACTCGTCGCTGGGCGGGCGCATGTTCGAAGGCACCGAGAACGAGTTCGTGCTGCAGGAATCGGTGTTCACCCGCCGTGGCGTCGACCGCATTCTCAAGTATGCCTTCGAAGTGGCCCAGACCCGCGAGCGCAAGCACGTCACCTCGGCCACCAAGTCCAACGGCATGGCCGTGAGCATGCCGTACTGGGACGAACGCACCGCCGCAATGGCAGCCAATTATCCGGAAATCAGCTGGGACAAGCAGCACATTGATATCCTCTGCGCCCGCTTCGTACTGCAACCAGACCGCTTCGATGTGGTCGTGGCCTCGAACCTGTTCGGCGACATCCTGTCCGACCTCGGCCCGGCCTGCGCCGGCACCATCGGCATCGCGCCATCGGCCAACCTGAACCCCGAGCGCAAGTTCCCGTCGCTGTTCGAGCCGGTGCACGGCTCGGCCCCGGACATCTACGGCAAGAACATCGCCAACCCGATCGCGATGATCTGGTCCGGTGCGCTCATGCTCGATTTCCTCGGCAACGAAGGCACCGACCCACGCTACCGCGCTGCCCATGATGACATCCTCAAAGCCATCGAGCAGGTCATCGCCGCCGGTGACGTAACCCGCGACATGGGTGGCCAGCAGTCTACCCAGCAAGTGGGCCAGGCCATCACCGCGCTGATCGAAGCCTGATGTACCTGGGGCCGATTGTCAGAAGTGTCTGACAATCGGCCCTTTGCCTCTTGCGAGCGGCGTGGATTGTATGCAAAATCTGTTAACCATTAGATATTAGTTAACTTGTAGTTAACAGCCAAGGAAGGAGTGGTACCGCAACACCCCGGATGCCTGCCGGGTATAACAAGTACGCCAACGTCCAGGAGACGATGATGTCGCACAAGAATAAAAAGATTGATGTATTCCTGATTACCGTGAGCCTGATCGCCGTACTGCTCACCGTGATAGGCCTTGCAGCCTTCCCCGCCCAGGCTGAAAGCGCCGCCAACCAGTTGTTCGAGCTGTCCACCCGCACCTTCGGTACCAGCGTGCAGGTGCTGGTGTTTGGCAGTACCCTGGCCGTGCTGTACCTGGCCTTCAGCAAGTACGGCAACATCCGCCTGGGCAGTGGCAAGCCTGAATACGCCACCGCCACCTGGGTGTTCATGTTCATCTGTGCCGGCATGGGTTCGTCGACCCTCTACTGGGGCGTGATGGAATGGGCCTATTACTACCAGACCCCGGGCCTGAACATCGCCGCGGCCACCCCCAAGGCACTCGAGTACAGCGTGGGCTACTCGTTCTTCCACTGGGGCATCAGCGCCTGGTCGATCTACGCCCTGGCCTCATTGGCCATGGCCTACCACTTCCATGTACGCAAGAAGAGCGGCCTGAACCTGGCTTCGGTTATCGAAGCGGTGACAGGTTTCAAGGCCACCGGGCCGGTGGGCCGTACCGTCGACCTGATCTTCCTGCTGACCATGATGGGCGCACTGACCGTGTCGCTGGCCCTCACCGCCTCTACCCTGACCCGCGGCCTGCATGACCTGACCGGCACCCCGGATACGTTCACCGTGCAATTGATGGTGATCGGCGGCGTGGCGGTGATGTTCTCGCTCAGCTCCTACATCGGAATCGATGGTGGCCTGCAGCGCCTGAGCAAGATGGTGTGCATCGGCGCGCTGGTGTTTGCCGCGGTTGTGCTGTTGGTGGGCCCGACCCAGTTCACCCTCAACAACACTGCCAACTCGATTGGCCTGATGATCCAGAACTACGTGCACATGAGCCTGTTCACCGACCCGGCGGGCGACGGTGCCTTTACCCGCAACTGGACGGTGTTCTACTGGCTGTGGTGGGTGTCGTACGCCCCGGGCGTGGCCATGTTCGTCACCCGCGTTTCGCGCGGCCGGCAGATCAAGGAAGTGGTCCTGGCCCTGCTGCTGGGGGGCAGCTTCGGTTGCTGGTTCTTCTTCGGCGCGCTGGAAAGCTACAGCATGCACCAGTTCATCACCGGCGCCGTGGATGTGCCGAAAATGCTCGCCGAACAAGGCGGCGAATCGGCCGTGACACACCTGCTGCTGGCCTTGCCGTGGGGCCAGGTGTTCCTCGGTGTGTACCTGTTCATCATGGCCATCTTCTGTGCTTCGCACATGGACGCCGCGGCTTATGCGGTGGCTGCCACCAGCACCCGCAACCTGCGTGAAGGTGACGACCCGACACCCACCCACCGCCTGTTCTGGTGCGTGGTGCTGACCCTGGTGCCACTGGCCATGCTGTTCGCCAAGGCCTCGCTGTCGACCATGAAGACCGCCGTGGTGCTCACTGCAATCCCGTTCATGGTGATTCTGCTGGTGAAGATATATGGCTTCTTCAAGTGGATGATCGCCGACTACGGCCAGGTACCGGCCCACGTCATCGAAGAAGAGGCTGCACGGATGGCCGGTGAGCAACCTGCCGACCATGCCCCGCGCAGCGCTGCTGCCGTGCATTGATTGAATCATAGGGGCCGTACCGCGGCCTCTTTAAATGGCTGCAAAATTTTTTGCCTGATCTGTTAACCAACAGATACGCGTTAACCAATAACTATAAACCGAGCTTGTGAGAAACCTGTCATGAACGACTTCAAACGCCTGCCCGCCGATTTCTGTGCGAACGCCGACGAGGCCTTCACCATCCCGGCCAATTTCTACACCAAGGCCGCGGTCTTCGAACACGAGAAAGAAGCCATCTTCGCCCGCAGCTGGATTTGCGTGGGCCACCGCAGCGAAGTGGCGGACAACAATGCCTACATCACCCGCGACGTGATTGGCGAAAGCATCATCGTCGTGCGCGGCCGTGACAGCGTGCTGCGTGCGTTCTACAACGTCTGCCCGCACCGTGGCCACCAGCTGCTCAGCGGCAGCGGCAAGGCCAAGAACGTCATCACCTGCCCGTACCACGCCTGGACCTTCAAGCTCGACGGCGAACTGGCCCACGCCCGCAACTGCGACAACGTGGTCAATTTCGACAAAGAGAACTCCACCCTGGTGCAGCTGCGCGTCGAGGAATACGCCGGCTTCATCTTCATCAACATGGACATGGATGCGGGCTCCGTCGAAGACCAGCTGCCAGGCATGCAAGCACGCATGCGCGAAGCCTGCGCGGTAATCGACGACCTGCACCTGGCGGCGCGCTTCGTCAGCGACACCCCGGCCAACTGGAAGTCGATCGTCGACAACTACCTGGAGTGCTACCACTGCGCCCCGGCCCACCCAGGCTTCTCCGACTCGGTCGACGTCGGCCAGTACAGCCACACCATGCACGGTAACTGGACCCTGCAATATGGCCTGGCCAAGCCTTCGGAGCAGTCGTTCAAGTTCGACGAAAACGTGAAAGACCCGTCGTTCGCCGGCTTCTGGGCCTGGCCGTGCACCATGTTCAACGTGCCGCCAGGGGCCAACTTCATGACCGTGATCTACGAGTTCCCGGTCGATGCCGAAACCACCCTGCAGCACTACGACATCTACTTCCTCAACAAGGAAATCACCGAAGAGCAGCAGAAGCTGATCGACTGGTACCGCGAAGTGTTCCGCCCAGAAGACCTGCGCCTGGTCGAAAGCGTGCAGAAGGGCCTGAAGTCGCGCGGCTACCGTGGCCAGGGCCGGATCATGGCCGACCGCGAGCGCAGTGGCATGAGTGAACACGGCATTGCCCACTTCCACAACCTGATCGCCGTGGCCCACCTCGACGATTGATGGCAACCGCTCCACGTTTATTTGCACGTAAAGGTGCGCGGCAGGGCCTGCCGCGCACCCAGGCAGTCGAGGTGAACCATGGCCAACACTTATGAAATGTTCAGCGTACGCGTAACCGACGTGGAACACGCCACGCCGCTGATCAAGCGCTTTACCCTGGCCCGAGAAGACGGCGCGGCGATGCCCGCCTTCACCGGCGGCAGCCACGTCATCGTGCAGATGCAAGGCGCCGACGGCAGCCAGTTCAGCAATGCCTACTCGTTGATGAGCGACCCGCGTGACACCCGCAGCTACCAGATCGGCGTGCGCCTGGAAGAACAGTCCAAGGGCGGCTCGGCGTTCATGCACCAGCAGGTGGAAGTCGGCACCCGCCTGACGATCTCCTCGCCCAACAACCTGTTCGCCCTGGACCCTTCGGCTGGCCGCCATGTGCTGATTGCCGGCGGCATCGGCATTACCCCGTTCCTGGCGCAACTGCATGAGCTGGAAGGCGGTAGCGCCGACTACGAGCTGCACTATGCCTTCCGCGCGCCAGAGCACGGCGCGTTCCAGGACCAGCTGGCCAAAGGCCCGCACGCCGCCAACACGCGGTTCTACATCGACAGCCTCGACCGCAAGCTTGATTTGGCCGCCCTGTGCGCGGGGCTGGACGAGCAAGCGCACTTGTACGTGTGCGGCCCCAAACCGCTGATCGACGCGGTCATCGCCTGCGCCGCCCAGGCCGGCATTGCCGAGCAGCGCGTGCATTGGGAACAGTTTGCCGCCACCCCGGTCACCGGCAGTGCCTTTACCGTAGTGTTGGCGCAATCGGGCGTGGAACTGCAGGTGGAAGAAGGCATGACCATTCTGCAGGCCATCGAGAAGTCCAAGGCTGCCAAGGTCGAGTGCCTGTGCCGGGAAGGCGTGTGCGGTACGTGCGAGACGGCCATCCTTGAGGGTGAAGCCGAGCACTATGACCAGTACCTGAGCGATGAAGAGAAAGCGGCGCAGCAGAGCATCATGCTGTGCGTTTCCCGCGCCCGCACTGCGCGGCTGGTCTTGGACCTTTAACAGGTTTTCCAGGTCACCACGGCTTCTGTGGGAGCGGCCTTGTGTCGCGAAAGGGGTGCGCAGCGCCCCCATCAATCTCGCGTTGGGGTAGAGATTGTCGGGGGCGCTGCGCACCCCTTTCGCGACACAAGGCCGCTCCCCCATTGACCGCGTAAAGCCGCAGCCTCGTCAACCAAAAGTTGACAGCTTGGGTATACTGGCAGGCTCTTGGCCCAGATCAGGACACCCTGCCGATGTTGGAAAACAGCTTCGCCTTCCGCCTCAAGGAACTGCTCGAGCATCACAAGCTGACCCTGCAAGCCGTGGGCACGGCCTTGGGCATTTCGCGCACCGCCGTGCACAAGTGGACCCGCGGCGGCGAGATCGACTACGACAACCTGCGCAAGCTGGCCGACTTTCTCAAGGTCAACTGGATCTGGCTGCGCTATGGCGACGAAGCACTGCAGAACATCCAGCAACCGCAGGTGGTCGAGCTGCCGATGACCGACGTGCGCCGGCGCCTGACCGCCGAGATCATGGAAAGCGAAACGCGTATGAAGCTGGCCCAGGAAGGCGCACGCATCGTTACCTGGGAATGGAACCTGATCAGCGACGAAGTCACCTACTCGCCCAACGTCGAGCAGGTCTATGGCTGGCCCGTCCATCACAACGAAGACTTCTGGAAGCACCTGCCCGACGAAGATGTGCAGCGCATGCAGGTGATGTACGCCGATGCGGTGGCCGACGGCAGTGGCTGTGAATGCGACTTCCGCATCACCCGCCCGGACGGTGAAGTCCGCTGGATTTCTTCCCGCGCCACAGTGGTGCGCGACAGCGCCGGGCGCTCGGTAAAGATGGTTGGCATCAGCATGGACAACACCGAACGCCAGGTGGCCCAACAGGCGCTAAGCCAGAGCGAGGAACGCTTCCGGGCGATCTTCGAGCTGGCCTGGGGTGCCCTGGCCTACATCGACCCGGACGGCACCTGGCAGCGGGTCAACAACAGCCTGTGCGAGTTGCTGGGCTACAGCGCCGATGAACTCTACGGCATGACCTTCCAGCAGATCACCCACGCCGACGACCTGACGCAGAACCTGCAACTGCTGCAACGCATGCTGGCCGGTGAAACCGAGCGCTACGAAGTGGAAAAACGCGTGCGCCACAAGAACGGCGAGTACATCTGGGTACGCGCCCGCACCTCGCTGCAGCGCCGTGGCAATGGCGAACCGGAACACCTGATCAGCGTTTTCGAAGACATCAGCGCCGAGCGCCAGGAACATGAACGGCTCCAGGCGCACATTGCCGCCCTGGAAGCCCGCCTGGCGGCTTCGTGAGCAGGCTTACGCGAAACGTCACGGCCCCGATTGATCGCCGCGCAGCCAGTCGATAAACCGTGCAAACAACTCGGACTGCGAGTTGATCTCCAGCTTCAGGTACAGGTTCTTGCGGTGCATGCGCACCGTCTCCGGTGAGATGCCCAGCTCCAGCGCGGTCGACTTCACCGAGTGCCCGCGCAGGATCATGTGTGCCACCTCCCGCTCACGGTCGGTCAGCACCTGGCAACCAAAGCTGTCGAACGCCGCCTGCAGGCTGCCGTGTTCGGCCGATGCTGCGCCGGGCTCCAGGTTATGCCGGGCATAACGCCCCAACAGTTCCCGCACCATGGGCTCCAGCGCCCGCAGCAGGTCGACCTGCCCGGCACTCAGAGGCGTGCCGCTGTAACCTTGGAACAGGCTCAGCGACAACTTGCGGCCAGGGCTGAGGTCGACGATGTAGTAGCTGTCTTCGCTGCAACCGGTGCCCAGGTAATAGGCCTTGTAGTAGTCGCTGTCGAAGAAGTTGTCGGGGGCGATTTCCTGCAGGTGGTAAAAGCCTTCGGCCAAGCCGCTTTGCACGGCCAGGCAGAATGGGTCGAGCAGGTAGCCGGCACTGAAATAACGCTCAAGCACCGCGGCGTGGTGCAGCTCGGGGATGCCTTGCTGGTACAGCAGCTGCGGCGCCCGCCCTTGGCACTCAAGGCTGATCATCATCGATTCAACCTGCACCAGCTGGCCGATGGCAGCAGCCACATACTCCAGCGCCTCGGGCGTATCGCTATTGGCCAGCGCACGCTGCAGCGCCGCATGCCATTGCTGCAGCGCGCCCATTGTCAGGGTAAGCGGGGTGTCGGGAGTGGCCTGGGTCATGCCCGGCAGTCTAGCCTGCCAGGCACGCCCCCGCACAGCCCTTTGCGCCAGGTTCATCGGCCTTGGTACAAGCCAAGCGCAGTCAGTTCGCGCGCGGTTTCGAGGATGCACTGGCGCAAGGTCTCGACGATCTCGTCCACCTGCGCATGGGTGACGATCAGCGGTGGCGACATCACGTTCAGGTGCATGATCGGGCGCACCAGCAACCCGCGGGCCTGGGCCTTGCTGTGGATGCGCTCACCGATGTTCACCTCATCCGGGAACAGCGACTTGCTGGCCTTGTCGGCCACGAACTCAACGCAGGCCATCAGCTTCATGCAACGCACATCACCCACCAGCGGCAACTCGCGCAGGCTCTGCAGGCGCTGCTCCAGGTAGCCACCCACGTCCTTGACGTGATCGAGCAGTTGCTCGCGCTCGATGATCTCGATGTTCTTCAGCGCCGCTGTACAGCACACCGGGTGACCACTGTAGGTAAAGCCATGGGTGAAGCAGCGGCCCTTGCCCGGCTCGGCAACCACTTCCCAGATCCGCTCGGAGAAGATACACGCGCCCAGCGGCAGGTAGGCCGAGGTCAGGCCCTTGGCGGTGGTGATGATGTCGGGGGTAACGCCAAACAGTTCTTCGCTGGCGAAGAAGGTGCCCAGGCGCCCGAACGAGGTCACCACTTCGTCGGCGACGAACAGGATGTCGTAGGTCTGGCACAGTTGCCACATGCGCTGGAAGTAGCCCTCGGGCGGAATGATCACCCCGCCCGAGCCCATGATCGGCTCGGCGAAGAACGCCGCCACGTTGTCGGCCCCCAGCGACAGGATCTTGTCCTCGAACTCGGCCACCAGGTAGTCGAGGAATTCCGCCTCGTCCATGTCGTGCGGGGCACGGTACGGGTTGGGGTTGGAGACGTGGTGGATCAGGTCGTGGTGATAGTCGAACTCCGGCACCCGGTCGGCGGCCTTGTTGCCGATGGACATGGTCAGGGTGGTGGAGCCGTGGTAGGCGTTGTAGCGGGCAATGATGTGCTTCTTGTGTGGCTTGCCGCGGCAGTTCTGGTAGTACTGGATCAGCCGGTAGGCGGTGTCGACAGCAGTCGAGCCGCCGGTGGTGAGGAACACGTGGTTCAGGTCGCCCGGTGCCAGCTGCGCGAGCTTCTGGCACAGTTCGATGGCCACGTCGTTGGCCATGTCGGAGAACGGGTTTGAATACGCCAACTGGCGCACCTGATCGGCAATGGCCAGGGCCATTTCCTCGCGGCCCAGGCCGATATTGGTGCACCACATGCCGCCGACGGCATCGAGGAAGCGGTTGCCGTGGGTGTCACGAATGTAGGCGCCCTCGCCGGCGACGATGTTCAGCGCGCCTTGCTCGCGGTGCTCGTCGAACACATGGTAGCCGTGCATGTAGTGGGCCTTGTCGGCCTCCACCAGCGGGTCGTGGGCGTTAGCGAATGCTTTGCTTGGGGTGGCCATGGGCAGCTCCTTGGCGAGAACTTTTGGGCAGTGTTCAGAAACCGGTCTTGACCGTGCTCCAGACCCGGGTGATGGCGCGCATGTCCTTGGGGCTCTGGGTTTTCTGCGCGAACAGGCGCTCACGGGTTTGTGCGTCGGGGTAGATGGCCGGGTCCTGGCGGATATCGTCACGCACCAGCGCGGTGGCGGCGGCGTTGCTGTTGGCGTAGTGGATGTAGTCAGTGACCTTGGCCATGGTCTGCGGCTGCAGCAGAAACTCGATGAAGCGGTGGGCGTTGGCCGCGTGCGGCGCATCCCTGGGGATGTACAGGTTGTCGAACCAGATCAGCGAACCTTCCTGGGGGATGAAGAACGACAGTTTGATGTCCTTCTTCGCTTCCACCGCACGGGCCTGGGCGGTGGCGTAGTCACCGGACCAGGTCAGCGCAAGGCACACATCGCCGTTGGGCAGGCTGGTGAGGTAGTTGACCGAGTCGAACTTGCGAATGTAGGGGCGGATGCCCAGCAGCAGTTGTTCGGCGGCCTTGAGGTCGGCGGCCGACGCGCTGCGCGGGTCCTTGCCCAGGTACTGCAGGGCCAGCGGGATGACCTCGGTGGGCGCGTCCATCAGGGTGACGCCACAGTCGGCGAAGCGCGAGACGATCTTGGGGTCGAACAGCATGGCCAGCGAACCGATCGGTGCGTCGGGCATGCGCGCGGTGATCTTGTCGACGTTGTAGGTGACCCCCGAGCTGCCCCAGGTATAGGGCGCCGAGTACTTCAGGCCAGGGTCGTATCCCTGCAGGTTGTTGACCACCTGCTGATCGAGGTTTTGCCAGCTGGGCAGTTGCTGCTTGTCCAGTGCCTGGAACACGCCGGCGCTGATCAGCGGGGGGACCAGCGAGGCGTTGAGCATGACCAGGTCGTAGCCGGAGCGGCCGGTCAGCAGCTTGGTCTGTACCGTTTCGTAGCCGTCGAAGGTGTCGTAGATGACCTTGATGCCGGTGGCCTTCTCGAAATCGGCCAGGGTGGTTTCGCCGATGTAGTCGGTCCAGTTGTACAGCCGTAGCGTGTTGGCGTTGTCCACCTCTGCCGCCTGGGCCAGGCTGGCACCAGACGCCAGCAGCAGACCACCAATCACCTTCAGTACCTTGCGCATGGCAACTCCATCGTGTGAATGCTCCGGAACGAGCCGATGGGTTCACTATCGAGGGATTTGCCGAGGGGCAACATACCCCGAATGTGTGGGTGGTCGTTTTTGGGCAGGTAAGTCTTGTAACAAGGCAACTGGCCTCATCGCCGGCAAGCCAGCTCCCACAGGGAAACCACGAGGCCTCAGGACTGTGGTTTCCCTGTGGGAGCTGGCTTGCCGGCATGAGGCCAGTACAGGCGATCACACCAGCGGGTACAACGCCTCATCGAACTGGGCCAGGCGGGGGAACACCAATGGCTGGTCGTCCGAGAGCTGCTCCAGGCGCTGCCGGTATTGCTGCAAAAAGTCCTGCCGCGCCTCAGCGCTGATGTAAGGCACATGCCAGGCCACAAACGGCGGTAGCACCTCGAAACCGACATAGGCCAGCGTACCCCGCAGTATCGGCCGCAGCATGTCTTCCAGCGGGCCATGAATCGCCCCTTCGCCAAACATGTGCGCCCGCCCGCCCAAGGTCACGGTCACCAGCGCCTTCTTGCCCGCCAACCCGCCCTGGTCGTAGAAACGCTTGCCGCCATAGCACACCCCCGACACCAGCACCCGGTCGATCCAGCCCTTGAGCATGGCCGGGGCCGAGAACCAGAAGATCGGGAAGTTCAGCACCAGCAAGTCGGCCCACAACAACTTGTCCAGCTCCTGCTGGATATCCTCGGCAATGGCGCCGCGCTTGACCCCCTGGCGCTGCTCCAGGGCATACACCAGGTACTCGGGGTTCTCACGCTGGGTGAAGTCATCGGCACTGGCCACCGGGTTCCAGCCCATGGCGTACAGGTCGCTGACCTGCACCTGGTGGCCCTGGGCGCGGAAGGTATCCACGGCCTGGTCCCGCAGGGCAGCGGTGAACGATTGCGGCTCGGGGTGAGCGTGGACGATCAGTACATTCACAAACATTCTCCTTACACAAAACAGGTTGTCTTGCAGCGGTGGCTCAGCACTGTACGGCTTTCACCTCGACGAACTCCGCCAGGCCCTCTTCGCCCCACTCGCGGCCGTTGCCCGACTGCTTGTAGCCACCGAATGGCGCCTGGTAGTTGAACCCGCCCCCGTTGATGAAGCACTGCCCGGCCCGTATCTGCCGCGCCAGCGCCAGGCCATGCTCGCGGCTGCCCGCCCACACCGCGCTGGAAAGGCCGAACGGCGAGTCATTGGCCAGCGCCAGCGCCTGAGCCTCGTCGGCGTAGGGGATCAGGCACAGCACCGGGCCGAAGATTTCTTCCTGGGCAATGCGCATGCGGTTGTCGACGTCGGTGAACAACGTGGGCGCCACGTAGAACCCGCGCTCGAAGCCGCCGTGATCACCACCGCACAACAAGCGCGCGCCCTCCTCCTGGCCCTGGCGAATGTACTCGAGCACTGTGCGCCGCTGGCCTGCCGAACACATCGGCCCGAGGAAACTGGCCGGGTCACGCGGGTCGCCCATGACCAGTGCGCGGGTTTCGGCCTCGGCGATTTCCAGCGCCTCGGCGTAGCGGCTGGCCGGCAGCAGCATGCGGGTCAGTGCCGTGCAGGTCTGCCCCGAGTTGATCATCACGTCCTGCACGCCGTGGCGCACCGCAGCGTGCAGGTCGGCATCGGCGGTAATCAGCAACGGTGATTTGCCACCCAGTTCCAGGCACACCCGCTTCACCGTCGGCGCAGCCGCTTGTGCCACCCGCACCCCGGCACCGGTCGAGCCGGTGAACGACACCATGTCCACCTGCGGGTGCCGGGCGAGGGCTTCACCGACCTTGGCACCTGGGCCGCTGACCAGGTTGAACACCCCTGCCGGCAGGCCGATGGCGTCGATCATCTCGGCCAGCACAAACGCGTGCAGCGGCGTTTCCTGGCTGGGTTTGACCACCACCGTGCACCCGGCAGCCAGGGCCGGCGCCAGCTTGCCGATCATCTGGTGCAGCGGGTAGTTCCACGGGTTGATGAATGCGCACACGCCAACGGCCTCGCGGTACACCAGCGAATTGCCGACTTCGCGCACCTCATCCATCAGCCCGGCCAGTTCGGCGTACTGCGCAAGGCCCACAATCGGGCCTTCGACCTGCACCGCCTGGCACCACTGCACCGGCATGCCCAGCTCGTCGGTAATAACCTCGGCCATTTTCGCCGCACGGTTTTTCAGCTGTGCGACCAATGCCCGGATGTACCCGGCGCGCACGCTGGACGGCGTGCGCGACCAGCCGTCGAAGGCCCGCCGCGCCGCCATCACCGCCCGCTCGACATCGGCCTCGGCGCCCAAGGGTACCCGGCCAATGGCCTGTTCGGTGGCCGGGTCGAACACCTCAGCCATGCCCTGCCCGCTCGGCACCTGCCAGGCGCCATCGATGTACAGCCGCGCATACTCACGCATGGCCGTACTCCCGTTTCAGCTCGTCGGCACAGCGGGCGATGCGCTGGCAGGCATCGACCAGCGCCGCATCGCCCAGCACCAGGCCCAGGCGGATATGCCCGGCAGCGCTGGGGCCGAACGCTTCGCCGGCGAGCACCGACACGCCCTGGCGGTCCAGCAGGCGGTCGGCAAAGGCCTGGGCACTTACGCCGGTCTCACGGATATCAACCATCACGAACATGCCACCATCGGGCTTCAGCGCCTTCAGGCCCGGGCAGCCGGCCAGCTGTTCGCACACCAGGTCACGGCGCTGGCGGTAGGCCTCGCGCATGGCGGCCAGCTCGGGCAACGGCTGCTCCAGCGCCACCACGGCGGCGTCCTGAATGAAGTCGGGCGAGCCATACAACATGCACAGGGCAAGGTTTTCCAGGTGGGCGGCCAACTCGGCCGAACCGACCACCCAGCCCACCCGCCAGCCCGTCATGGCATGCGACTTCGACAAGCTGTTGAGGGTGGCGGTGCGTTCGGCCATTCCCGGCAGGCTGGCAGGGCTGACATGCTCGCCCTCGTACAGCAATTCGCTGTACACCTCGTCAGAGATCAGCCACAGGTCGTGGGCGATGCACAGTTCGGCCAGTGCTTCCCAGGTAGTACGGGGCAGGCTTGCCCCCGACGGGTTGTGCGGGCTGTTCAAGGCCAGCGCGCGGGTGCGCGGGGTGATGCGCTCGGCCACGTCTTGCGGGCATACCCGAAAGCCGTTTTCCGGCCTGACCGGCACCGGCACCACCTTGGCACCACAGGCACCGAACACCGCCTCATAGGTCACATACATCGGTTCGGCGACAAGCACCTCGTCGCCTGGGTCCAGTACGCACTGGGCCACGCAGTACAGCGCGCACTGGGCCCCTGCCAGCACCGTCACCTGATCGGCGTCGACGGCCTGGCCGCTACGCTGCTGGTGGCGCCTGGCGATGGCCTGGCGCAGGGCCAGCTTGCCGCGTACATCGGCGTAATGGGTGTGACCCGCCTGCAGGCTGTCGATGGCCGCCTCGACAATCGGCGCGGGGGTGTCGAAGTCCGGGTCCCCCACCGACAGCAGCAGGATGTCCTTGCCCTCGGCCTGCAGCGCCAGGGCGCGGTAGTGGATGTCCCAGGCCGCAGCCCCGTCGCCGGCGATGCGTTGGGTAAGCTTGGCGTAGCGCATGGCAATCTCCCTTCTTTGGCGGTTTCAGTCGACGAGGATCTTCGGGTTGGAACTGCCCCACACGGTGTACAGGTCGGCCAGCAGCGCGCCGTTGATTTCTTCCATCTCAGCCTGGGTGATTTCGCCCCCGGCCTGCTTGCCGAACAGCACCACTTCGTTGCCACCCTTCACGTCCGGGAAGTCGGTGACATCGACCATCAGCGTGTTCATCGACACCTTGCCCACCACCGGTATGCGGTGGCCGTTGATCAGCACATGGCCCTTGTTGGTGAACACCCGGCGATAGCCATCGGAATAGCCGACGGTGATGTTGGCCAGGCGCGAATCACGGGCCAGGGTGAAGGTGCGGTCGTAGCCGACGGTGTTGCCAGCCGGGTAACTGTGCACCGCCGCCACGTGCGATTTGAACTGCATGGCGCGTTTGTATTCGGTGCGCGCCGGTACGGTGTCACCGAACAGCGCGCCACCGGTGCGTACCATGTCCAGGCGCGCCTCCGGCACCTCCAGCGTAGCGAACGAGTTGGCGGCGTGCAGGGTAAGCTTGCTGCGGTCGAGCTTCGCGTGCTTGATCAACCAGTCGGTCTGCTCGTTGAAGGCCGCCAGGCCCTTGCGCACATCGTCCTTGTCTTCCACGGCGAAGTGGGTCATCAGCGCGACCAGTTTGAGGTGCTTCTGATCGGTGATCTGCAGCGCTTCGCCACGGCCGGACCAGGTGGCCATCTCCACCCCGTTGCGGCTCATGCCGCTGGAGTTGAGCGCCATGTGAATGCGCAAGGTCTTGCCATGGCGCGCGGCGATGGCATCGGCCTGGCGGGCAAATTCGGCGCTGCCCACCAGCTCTTCCATGTCGTACTGCAAGGCATCTTCCAGCTCGCTGAGGCTGGCCAGGCGTACCCGCACCAGTTGCCCGGTGAAGCCACTGGCGCGGACCACGCGGGCCTCCTCGTTGCTGGCCACCGCCACGCAGGGCACGCCCTGGGCGATGATCGATGGCATTACCAGGCCGATACCGTGGCCATAGGCATCGGCCTTGAGCACGGCGCATAGCTTGGACTTGCCGGCCAGCTCGGCCTGCAGGGTGCTGATATTGTGTTGCAGAGCGCTGGCACTGACCTCAACCCAGGCGTTGCTGTTCTGCACGGTCAGGGTGTTGGTGCCGTTGTCCATCGACAACGGGGGGGCCGCATACAGGGGGGCCTGTCCGGTGATCAGAAGTGCCAGGGATGCAGCCAGAAGGGTACGGCGAAAGGGCATGGTGGTTACTCGTGTTCTTTTCGTTGTACGCGCCTTAACAGACGCAGGTGTGTTTGAGTTCGATGAACGTCACGCCGGGGGTGGCGAAGCCGCTGGCCAGGTCGGCTTGCAATGCATCCAGGTCGCGTGGCTGGTGCACGGTGCAGCCGAAGGCGCGGGCCAGGCCGATGAAATCCGGGTTGCGCGGCAGCACGCCGACCGGCTCGATATCCAGACCGAGCATATCGTCGCGGATCTGGCCGAGGGCGTCATTGTTCCAAAGCAACACCACCAGCGGCCGGTTCAGCTCCTCGACGGCAGTGGCCAGTTCCTGGGCGGTGTACAGGAAGCCGCCATCACCCACAAGTACCAGGCCGGGACGGTGGTCGCTGGCGAACATGCCACCGATGCCAGCCGGCAGGCCGTAGCCGAGGGTGCCGTAGCCGGTGGGGTGCAGCCAGCTACGTGGTGCCCGGCTGGCGAAGGCGTAGTTGCCGGTGTAGGCCAGTTGGGTCATGTCGCTGCTGATGAACGCATCGTCGGGCAGCACGGCGGCAATGCGGTCAAGAATCGCCTGATGGGTGGCCTGCAACGGTGCATGCCCATTACGAATGGCCTGGCGCAGGTTGCTCACCGCTTCGCTGGCCTGGGCCGGGTCTCGGTCGAGTGCTGGCAGGCGTTCGAGCAAGCCGGCCAGGGTTTGCCGGGCATCACCTTGCAAGGCAATGGCACAGGGGTAGAAGTCGTTGAACTTGCGCGGGTCGATGTCCACGCGCAGCAGCTCGCCAGTGATCGGCAGGCGCTCGCGCCAGAAGTCGGTGTCGGCCATTTCGGTGCCCACGGCCAGCAGCACATCAGCCTGGCTGATCAGCTGCCAGCCGGGTTCCACGCACAGGCTGGAACCGGCATTCAGGGGCGCCTGCGGCGGCAGCAGGCCCTTGCCGGCCACGCTGGTGAATACCGGTGCCGCCAGCCGGGTGCTCAACTGCGCCAGTTGCTCGGCCGCGTGCAGCGCACCACCACCCGCGATGATCATCGGCCGCTTGGCCGCTGCCAGCTTCAGGGCAGCCTGGTCGAGCATTTCGCGGCACGGCTGGCCACGCTCGGGGCGGCGTGCCACCTCATGGCTCCAGTCACGACTGACAGGCGCAGCCAGCACGTCCAGGGGCACCGAAATGTGCACCGGGCGCGGCCGCTCGCTGTCGAACACGGCCCAGGCACGGGCGATCAGCTCGGGCAGGTCATCGCCGCGCAACGCCACGGCCGAAAACGCGGTGATCGGCGCAGTCATGGCGCGCTGGTCCTGGGTTTCATGCAGGCAGCCCCAGCCTTTGCCCAGGCTGGCGGTATGGTTGACGCTGGAAATCACCAGCATCGGGATGGAGTCAGCATAGGCCTGGCCGATGGCGGTGGCGGCGTTGGTCACCCCCGGGCCGGTGATGACGAAGCACACCCCCGGCTTGCCGCTCACGCGCGCATAGCCGTCAGCCATGAAGCCGGCGCCCTGCTCGTGGCGGGTCAGCACATGGCGGATACCGCTGCCTGGCAGGCCACGGTACAGCTCCAGGGTGTGCACCCCGGGGATGCCGAACACGGTCTGCACGCCGTAGTTGGCCAACAGGCGCACCAGCGCCTGGCCGGCCGTCAGGGTAAGGTCATTCATGTCGTTCTCCTTGCGCCAGGCCGAGGCGGATCAGCGCGTCGACCGCGGTGGTGCCGTGGGCACCGACCATCAATGGGTTCACATCCAGCTCCAACAGCTGCCCGGCGTTTTCGCAGGCGTAGTCGGCCACCGCACGGATAGCTGCGACCACGGCGTCGAGGTCGGCGGCCGGGCGGCCACGGAAGCCTTGCAGCAGGCTGGCACTGCGCAGGTTCAGCAGTGCGGCGCGGATGGCGCTGTCGGTGGTGGGCAACAACAGGCTGACACTGTCCTTGAGCAGTTCGACCAGCACCCCACCGGCACCGATCACCAAGGCCAGGGCAAAGTCGTGTTCACGTTTGATCCCCACTATCAGCTCGGCCAGCGGCGGCTCGGCCATGGGTTCGAGCAGTACCTGGTCGAACGCGACGTGCGGGGCGTAGGCAGCGATGCGCTGGCGCATCTGCAACAGTGCAGCTTCCAGGGCGGCGGCATCACGCAGGTTCAGCGCCACCGCACCGGCTTCGGTCTTGTGCGGCAGCTGTGCGCTGACCGCCTTCAGTACCAGCGGGTAACCCACGCAGGCGGCGTCTGCCACAGCGCGCTCGGGCGTACTCAGCACACCTGCCGGCACCGGCAGACCGAAGGCGCGCAGGGCCTGCTTGGATTGCCATTCGTCCAACAGTCGGCTTTCGCCCGTGAGGGCCTGCGGGCACAGCGGTACCCGCGCAGCCTCGCCCTGGTCCAGCAAGCGGGGGCGGTTCCTTTGGTAAGCGACGATGCGCCCCCAGGCCGCCAGGCCATCTTCCACGCCCTGCAGGGCTGCGATGCCCCGCGCATGCAGGCGCTCACGCGCACTGGCAGGCAACAGTTCCGGGAAAGCCGAGGTGACGAAGCCGATCTTGCCGTGGCGTTCAACGGCATCGCAGTACAGTCCAAGCAGCAGGTCGCATTCCTTGCGCTCGCCGGTGAACGCCGCCGGGTAGTCCAGCACCAGCATCGCCGCGCCCGCGGCGCCGCTCAGGGTGCTGTCGAGCATGCGTTGCAGGGCGGCTTCATCGCCCCAGATGGCAGTGGTGAAGTCCAGTGGGTTGACCAGGTTGGCATAGCCCGGCAACACCTCGGCCAGTGCCGCCACCTGCCCTTGCGCGAGCTTCGGCAGTTGCAACCGGTTGCGTTCGGCATAGTCGGCAATCAGGCCGGCATCGCCGCCTGAGCAGGCCAGCGCAATCAGCTCGCCATCTGCCGGCAAGCGTCCGCAGGCTGCGGCCTTGAGCGTTTCGACAAAGCTCACCGGGCCGCTGACGCGGATCACGCCCAGGCGCTGGAACAGGCTGTCGTACAACGCATCGGAGCCGGACAACGAGCTGGTGTGGCTCAGCGCCAGTTCAGCGCCGATCTGCGACACGCCAGTCTTCAGGGCAATGACCGGTGTACCCTGCTGCAATGCCTTGTAGGCTGCGCGTGAAAAGCCCGGCACGTTCTTCAAGCCTTCCAGGTGCAGCCCGATGGCCGTTACCCGTGGGTCGTCGAGCAGCACGTCCATCAGCTCGGCCACGCCCAATTGCGCCTGGTTGCCGACCGAGGCCATGTAGGCCACCGGCAGCGAGCGGTCGCTCATGGACAGGTTGTAGGCAAAGTTGCCGCTCTGGGTGAGGATCGCCACGCCCTTCTCCACCTGCTGGCCGCCATGGGCCACCGGCCACAGGGCGGCACCGTGCAGGTAATCGAGCAGGCCATAGCAGTTGGGCCCGAGCAGGGCCATGTTGCCGGCCGCAGCCAGCAGGCGCTGCTGCAACTGGCGGCCCTCTTCGCCGCTTTCGGCAAAGCCGGAGGCATAGCAGATGGCACCCCCGGCGCCACGCGCGGCCAGCTCGGCAACGCACTGCAAGGTCAGCTCACGGTTGGTGGCGATGAACACCGCGTCCGGGGCGTAAGGCAAGTCGGCCACGCGGGCCACGCAAGGGATACCTTCCAGGCTTTCATGCTGCGGGTTGACCAGCCACAGCTCACCGGCAAAGCCGCCTTCGGCGCAGCGCTTGAGCGCCCGCGCCATGCTGCGCCCGCCAACGAAGGCCAGGTGCCGGGGCGCCAGCAGGCGCTTGAGGTTGTCACGAATCGATTGCGACATGGGTGTTCTCCTGGCGCTCAGCGCAGCAGCGGGCGCAGCAGTTCGCGGGCGATGATGTGCCGCTGGATTTCCGAAGTGCCCTCCCAGATGCGCTCGATACGCGCGTTGCGCCAGATGCGCTCAACCGGCCCTTCATCCATCAGGCCCATGCCACCGAAGATCTGCACGGCTTCGTCGGCGACCTTGCCCAGCACTTCGCTGGCAAACAGCTTGGCCATACCGGCCTCACCGTCGGTCATGTTGCCCTGGTCCATCTTCCAGGCGGTGTGCAGGGTGAGCATCTCCGCAGCGCGGATCTGCGTGGCCATGTCGGCGAGCTTGAACGACACCCCCTGGTAGCTGCCGATGGCCTGGCCGAACTGCTTGCGGTCGGCGGCCCACTGCAGCGACAGGTCGAGGGCGCGCTGGGCCTGGCCCACGCAGTTGGCGGCGACCATCACCCGGCCGGCGGTCAGCCAGGCGTTAGCCACTTCCCAGCCCTTGCCGACTTCGCCCAGCACCTTGTTGGCCGGCACCCGGCAGTCGTCGAAGAACAGCTCGTAGGTGTGGTAGCCACGGTTGCTCACGCACTTGGGGCCGCGGCGGATGGTCATGCCCGGTGTGCCGCGGTCGACCAGCAAGGCCGTGACCGCATTGCGCTTGCGGCCGTTGTGCTCGTAGGTGTCGGTGACGGCGAAGACAATGGCAAAATCGGCATGGCCGGCGTGGCTGATGAAGTGCTTGCTGCCGTTGATGACAAAGTCATCGCCCTGGCGCACGGCGCGGGTCTTGATGGCGTTGGCATCGGAACCGGCACCCGGTTCGGTGAGGGCGAAACAGTCGGTTTTCTCGCCCTGCACGCAAGGCAGCAGGTAGTCCTTAACCTGCTCGTCCTTGCAGGCCATGAGGATTTTCGACGGGCGTGCGACAAACACATGCAGCGCCCAGGACACCTTGGACAGCTCACGTTCGATCAGCGCCTGGGACAGGTAGTCCAGGCCACCGCCGCCGACTTCCTCAGGCATGTTGAAGGCATAGAACCCGGCGGCGATGGCCTTGCCACGGATGTGCGCGGCCAGCTCTGGCGACACGGCATCGGCGCGGTCCACCGCTTCCTCATGGGGCAGCAACTCTTTGGCAACAAAGCTGCGTACCGCTTCCACCAACATTTCTTGTTCTTGGGTCAGTTGGAAATTCATCTGCGAAGGTCCTGGTCAGGGTCGGTATCGGGTTACTGGCCGGTGAAACGGGGGGCGCGGCGTTCAACCGAGGCTTGCAGCGCCTCGGCGCCATCCTGGCTGCGGCCGCACAGCAGGCCGGCGTGGCGCTCGGCCTCCAGCTGCTCGGCCAGGGTGCGCCGGGCGCCGTCGCGGATCAGCTGCTTGGTCTGCGCATAGGCGAACGTCGGGCCATTGGCCAGGCGCCCGGCCAGCTCGGCCGCCACGGCGGGCAGTTGCTCGTCGGCGCAGACTTCGCTGACCAGCCCGGCCGACAGGGCGCGCTCGGCGCCCCACAGTTCATCGAGGAACAACAGGCGCTTGGCCTGCTCGCTGCCGATCAGCCGTGGCAAGTGCCAGCTGGCGCCGGCATCGGGGCTGTAGCCCATGCTGGTGTAGCCAGCCTTGAAACGCGCAGAGGCGGCGGCGATACGCAGGTCGCAGCACAGGCTGAGGTCCATGCCACCGCCCACGGCGGTGCCGTTGATGGCGGCGATGGTGGGCTTGTCGAGGCTGTGCAGGCGCAACATCAGGGCGTGGGCGGTTTCGGTCCAGCCGTAGCTTTCCAGGGTGCCCGCAGCTTCGGCAGCAGCCCATTCAACCAGATCGGCGCCGGCGCAGAAGCTGCGGCCGCTGCCGGTAAGCACCACCACGCGTACGGCCGGGTCGCTGTTGTGGCTTTCGAGCAAGGCGTGCAGTTGCTTGAGGGTGGGGATGTCCAGCGCGTTGCGTTGCTCGGGGCGGTTGAGGGTGATCCAGGCAACGCCGGCTTCGACTTTGCTCAACAGTGACGACGACGGGGTGGTCATGGGGGGCCTCGGTGTTGTTGTGATGGTTTTGGGAGGGCTTGATGAGGGAGATACTAAACGAGTGTTCAACAAGGCGGGATGGGCTGTTACAACTTCGCACAACTCGGTTTTTGCTGTTACGCGGGTTTCTTTTGGCATTGCATTTTCGTTGCCTGTGAGATCGAGCGCCGCCCGCGCGGCGCTTCGCAGCACAAGGCTGCTCCTACATCTGTTTCGGGCCAGTTATTCCTGAGACGAAGGCGCGCGGCCCCTTTGCTTCCACCGCGATATCGCGTCAGGCAAACAAGGCGATCGCGTGCGCAGGCACAGGCGTGACTGGCCCGAAACAGATGTAGGAGCAGCCTTGTGCTGCGAAGCGCCGCGCGGGCGGCGCTCGATCTCACAGACAATAAAAATGTTTCGACGAACACTTACAACCAACGACCCACGGCATCAAACGCCAGGCGCGCTGGGCTCAAAGGCACCCTGCCGGCGGCGATTGACGAAGAAGTACGCCGCGTAGCACAGGGCAATAAAGCCAAAGCCCCAGTACAGCGACGGCCGCTGGGTTCCATCCAGTGCCAGGAACACAAACAGCGAGCTGCACAGGGTGATGCACAGCAGCGGCACCAGTGGGTACAGCGGCGCCCTGTACTTCAGGTCCTGCAGTTGCCCACCTTCACGCAGGTAGGCCTTGCGGAAGCGGTACTGCGCCAGGGCGATGACGATCCAGGTTACGGTGCCGGACATGCCGCTCACCGCCATCAGCACCATGAACAGGGTGTCGGCGGCAATGAAGCTGGTCATCAGCGACACCAGGGCAAAGCACAGGGTGATGCTCAGCGCCCGCAACGGCACGCCGCGCTTGCTCAGCGGTGCCAGGCTTTTCGGCGCCATGCCGCTCTTGGACATCGCCCAGAGAATGCGCGTAGAGGCATACAGCCCGGAGTTGCCCACCGACAGGATGGCGGTGAGGATGACGAAGTTCATCACGTCGGCAGCAAAGGGGATGCCGACCATGTCGAACACCTGCACGAACGGGCTTTCCATCAGGCCGGCCTGCTCGAACGGCACAATGGCCGACAGCACGGCAATCGCCAGCACATAGAAAATCAGCACGCGGAACACCACGTTGCGCACCGCCCGCGGGATGCTTTTTTCCGGGTGCTCGGTCTCGCCGGCCGCAACGCCCATGATTTCGCAGCCCTGGAAGGCATAGACCACGGTCATCATCACCGCGAACACCGCCGACAGACCGTGAGGGAACAGCGACTCGCCCACCAGGTTGTCCAGCATTGGCGCCGGTGCCCCGCTGCTCAGCGGAATGGCGCCGAAGATCACCAGCAGGCCAATGATGATAAAACCAAGGATGGTCGCCACCTTGATGCCCGAGAACCAGTACTCGGCCTCGCCAAAAGCGCGGGTGGCCAGGGCGTTGAGGCCGAACAGCACAACCACGAACAGTGCCGACCAGTACCAGATGGGCACCTCGGGGAACCATCGGGTCATCAGCATGCCGGCAGCGGTGAACTCCAGGCCCACGGTAGTGGCCCAGCTCATCCAGTACACCCAGCCGATCATGAAGCCGGTGGCCGGGCCGATGAACTTCGTGGCGTGGGCCTGGAACGAGCCGGACACCGGCATCTGCACCGACAGTTCACCCAGGCAGACCATCACCAGGTACATCAGCAAGCCGGCCACCAGGTACGCCAGGATCGCGCCCACCGGCCCGCCCTGGTTGATGGTCACGCCCGAACCCATGAACAGGCCGGTGCCGATCACCCCGCCCAGCGACAGCATGAAGATATGCCGGCTTTTCAGGGCGCGGGTGAGCTGGATTTTTTCGTGGTTGTCAGTCATGGCGCACCTCGCCATTGCGGCAGGTGCGGGGGGCGGTACGAAGGAGGGGCTGAGCGCTACGGCATGTCATTATTCTTGTCTCCAATAAGCCTCATGGACCGCGTGCAACACGGTTGCCATGGATTATTGGAAACGGATGTAAGGTGCCGTTGTACGAACGGATCGAAGATGTAAAAAGTCGTAAGTTTTTTGTACGTCAGCTCTGGATCAACTGTTCCAGGGTCGCACGGGCCTGGCCGAGCTGGTTTGCCAGTGGTTCGGCAAGTGCGTTCAGCCCCTGCCCGTCATGCTGGCGGGCTGCGTCTTCCAGGCGTCGCAACAGCGCAGCCAGGCCAGAAAAACCCAGGGAGTCGCAACTGCCGGCCAGGCGATGGGCCAGGTGCAGCACTTCGGTAAAGTCCTGGGCCGGCAGCGCCTCTGCCAACCCCGTGGCGTGCTGCTCCAGTGACTGGTGCAACACCTTCAGCAGACCTTGCAGCTTCTGCTCGCCCAGCAGCGAGCGGTGGGTGGCCAGCAGCGACCAGTCCATGTTCGCGTCAATACCGGCCTCTTCAGTCGGCTTCGCGTCGGCCAGCGCCTGGCGCAGGTTGGCCAGCCGCAGAGGCTTGGCCAGCACACCTTGCATGCCGGCTTCCAGGTAACCCGACACTTGCCCCGGTTGCACGCCAGCAGTTAGCGCCACTATCCGGCTGTGGTGGTTTGGCCCGGGGGTGGCGCGAAGCTGCCGGCAAAGCTCCACCCCGCTCATGCCGGGCAGGTGAACGTCGAGCAGGATCAGGTCGAAGCGCCGCTGAGCGCACAGCTGCAGGGCCTGCCCGGCATCCTCGGCAAAGCTCACCCGGTGGCCATCGCGCACCAGCAGGCTGCCCGCCACCTCACGGTTCAGCGCGACGTCCTCGACCACCAGGATATCCAGGCTGGCGCTGACCGAGTGGGCCGGGGTATTGGCCGCAACGGGCTGCCCAAGGGCGATGTCGAGTTCGAACCAAAAGCAGCTGCCCTGCCCTTGCACACTGTCCAGGCCAATGCAGCCCCCCAGCTTTTCCACCAGGTGCTTGCAGATCGCCAGGCCCAGACCGGTGCCGCCGTAGCGGCGGGCCACGGCTTCGCTGGCCTGGACGAAGCGGTCGAAGATTTTTGCCTGTACAGCCGGCTCGATGCCGATGCCATTGTCACTGACAGACAGCCGCAGGCGCTGCGTGGTCGCATCGCTGGCCAGCACCTGTACCTTGAGCCGCACCTGGCCGTGCTCGGTGAATTTGATGGCATTGGCCAGCAGGTTGCTGAGCACCTGACGCAGGTACTGCTCGGCGCCGTGCTGGTAACCGGCTAATTGCTCATCAACCTCCAGATTCAGTGTGTCGCCGTTGTCCGCAGCCATGGGTTCGAGCAGCGCCAGCACTTCCTGGCACAACTGGCGCAGCGAAAAGCCGACCAGCTCGGCGCGGCTCTCACCTTCTTCGAGCCGGGCGAAATACAGCACTTCGTTGAGAATCGCCAACAGCCCCTCGCCGGCCTTGGACAAGGCTTCCAGGCGCTGACGGTCGGCCGCATCCAGCCGGCCACCGCGTAGTAGCTCGGCCATGCCCAGGATACCGTTGAGCGGGGTGCGCAGCTCGTGGCTCATGGTCGCCAGAAAGCGCGACTTGGCCAGGTTGGCGGCCTCGGCTTCATCCTTGGCCCGGGCCAGGCTGGCGGTACGTCGTTCGACCATGGCCTGCAGTTCGTCGCGCTTGTCTTGCAACGCCAGGCGGTCGCGCTCGCGGCGTTCAATGTCGCTGAGGATGGCGCGGCGCATATCGTCCAGGGCATTGGCCACCGTGTCGATTTCGTCAGGGCGCGATGAACGGCGGCGCCCCAGGCGCAACGGTTCCTGCCATTGGCCGGCGCCAATACGCCGGGCGAACTCGGCCATCACTTGCAGATGGCGGGTGACCAGGCGATAGAACAGCCCCGACAGCGCCACTGCCAGGCCGCACAGGAACACCCCCATCCACAGCAGGCTGGCAAGGCCGGTGGCGTAAAGCCGACGGTGCACAGCTCCCAGGTCGATACTGACTTCCAGCTCACCCAGGTGCCTGGCCGGCCCCGAGGGGGGCTGATAGTCCAGGGGGAAGCGCTCGATGCGCAGCGGCCCTTTGGGTTCGGCCTCCCCTCGTAGCAGTTGAAAATCGTCGCTGACCAGGCGCACCCGGGCCACGTCGGAAAAATCCACCAAACCGCGCAATTGCGTATCAAGCTGGGCCTCGTCCAGGTCCCACAGGCTGCGCTCCAGGCTGGCGAGGTAGCCGGCGCGGATCAACGCCATGCGCGCCTCGATGTCGCGCATCTCGCGGCGGTATTCGAAATACAGCTGCACGCCACTGGCCAGCACCGTGAAACACAGGCTGAACAACAGGATGAACCGCAGCAGGCGGCGCAGCAGGCCATCGGTGTGCAGGCGAATCATCGGGCATCTGCCGGCAGGTTGATCATGTCGCGGTAGGTGACCTCGCTCTGCTCCAGCCAGCGCGCGATCTCGCCAGCCTGGTTCATGCGCCGCAACTGAGCGTCGATTTCGTCCATGTGCTGGCTCAGGGGTGATTGCCGCGATACGGCAACGCGCAGGTAGTCCACGCTCAGCGCGCGGGGCAATACGCGGATGTCCTGCGCGCCTGCCAGGTGCTCGATGAACAGTTGACCGGTGCGCCGCTCCTGGATCACGTAGTCGATGCGCCCGCGGATCAGCTTGCCGAAGTTCTGCTGGCTGGAAGACACCCGCTCGATGTTCTGATGCCGGGCGACGAAGCGGTCGAATTCGGCGCCGTAGCTTTCGCCGTACAACAGGCCGCCGCGGTAACCGGCCAGGTCCTCCAACTGCTGGAACTGCACTGGCCGTTTGCGGTTGTAGAACACAGCCACTTCCTCGCGCATTACCGGCTCCGTGGAAAAATGCATGCGCTGGTCACGTTGGTCGCTGTTGTAGGCCAGCACCACGTCCACCCTCCCGGCGGCAGCGTCCATCAGGCAGCGTTTCCAGTTGCCCAGCACCACGTTCTGCACTTGGTAGCCCATGCGGGCGAACAGTTCGCGCACCACGGTTGGCGCCAGGCCACGCACCTGGTGGCCGTCGCTCCAGGACATCGGCGGGTACACCGGGTAATCGCAGTAGCGCACCGTTTCTGCAGCACCGGCTGGCACGGCAAGCAACGCCAGCACCATCGCCCAGGCACGGCGGGCGCGGTGGATCATGCGGCCACGCTGGCAGTGAACAGGTAGCCGGTGCCGTGAATGGTGATGATCAGTTGCGGCTCGGCCGGGTCATCGTGCAGCTTGCGCCGCAGGCGACCGACCAGCACGTCGATGGAGCGGTCGTTGGGCACCCACTCGCGGTTGCGAATCTGGTCCATCAGCTGGTCGCGGCTCAGGGTATGGCCGCTGTTGCGCAGGAACACGCTGAGCAACTGGAACTCACCGTGGGTCAGCAGGGTTTGCCCGCCGCGTGGGTCGATCAGGCGACGGCGGTCGGTGTCCAGCGCCCAGTCGGCAAACTGCTTCAACGACTGCGCGCAGGCCGGTGCCGGGTGCACTTCGCGGGCATGGCGCACGCGGCGGATCAGGTTTTTGGCGCGTGATACCAGCTCGCGGGGGTTGAGCGGTTTGATCACATAATCGTCGGCGCCGCACTCCAGGCCGACAATGCGGTCGATGTCATCGTTGCGGCCGGTGATGAGGATGATGCCCACCTCCGAGCGCACGCGCAGCTCGCGGGTCAGGGTGAGACCGTCCTTGCCAGGCAGGCGGATATCCAGCAGCACCAGGTCGACATCCTGGCTGGCGAGCAAGGCTTCGGCCTTTTCCGCCGTATCGGCGCAGTGCACGTCATAGCCTTCCTGGGACAGATAGGCCTGCAGCAAGTCACGAATAAGCGGATCGTCATCGACGATCAATACCCGAGGCGTCATTGCGTGTTGTCTCTTTTTTATTGGTGTTGTTCTACACACTCGCGCCAGCAGCGTACTCGTTACTGAACAGACGATCAACAGCCCTCGGGCAGGCTGAAGCGCCGCCGACCACCGGCCTGCAGGCCATCGACCCAGGCCTCGCAGATAATCACGCCCTGCTCGGGGGTGAAGGTGCCGGGGTTGAGCCCCGACTCCAGCCACAGGCCATCGAGCAGGGCACTGAGGCTGATGGCCGCGAGGTCGGCATCGAAGCCCTGCCAGCCCTCCTGCGTGGCCAACTCGGCCAGCAACCGGCTCAGCTCCTTGCGGTACTCGCCATAGGAATGGTCATGCACCTGGTTGATCGCGTCGGCCGTCTTTACCGCGCCCCAAAACGCCAACCAGGCGTCGAGCAACTGCGGGTCGAGCAACTCTGCACAGAACGAGGCGCGGAAAAACGCCGACAACCGCTCGCGGGCATTGGGCGCAGCCTGCGCCATGGCTTCACGCAGCAGCCCCATCACCCGGCCGGTGACGGCCAGGTAGGCTTCGGCAACCAGTTCGTCCTTGCCGGCGTAGTGGTGGCTGATCAGCCCGACCGAGACCCCGGCCTCGGCCGAAATCTTGCGGATCGAAGCCCCTTGGAATCCGTGGCGTTTGAGGCACACCAGGGTCGCTTCGACCAGGTTGGCCTTGCGCAATTCCGGCAGCATGCGGTGGTAGCGGGCTTCCTGGCTCATCAAGGGTTCTCGGTTCAGGGGCTGGACTGAACGACTGTACAACAAGCCGGACTGCGTGATAAACCCTTGGCACACGTACCCACAACAACAAAAGCGGCTGCCATGAACGACCTGATCACACGCGAGCTGGACCAAGGCCTGCTGACCCTGGCCTTCAACCGCCCCGACAAGCTCAACGCCTTGAACACCGCCATGTACCAGCAACTGGGCGACCTGCTGCTGGCAGCGGGTGAAGACCCTGGCGTCGATGCCATTATCATCACCGGTGGCGCCCACTGCTTCACCGCTGGCAACGACCTGCGCGACTTCCTCGACAACCCGCCCACTGACCTGGACAGCCCGGTGTTCCGCCTGATGCGGGTGGTCATGGGGCTGGACAAGCCGCTGATCGCGGCAGTCAGTGGCGCAGCAATCGGCATCGGCGCCACCTTGCTGTTGCATTGCGACCAAGTGCTGGTCAGCCGCTCGACCAAGCTGCGCATGCCTTTCGCACCGTTGGGAGTGTGCCCGGAGTTTGGCTCCAGCCTGTTGCTGCCACGCTTGCTTGGCCAGGCCCGCGCCGCTGGCCTGCTGCTGGGTAACGTGTTGCTGGATGGCGAACAGGCGGTGGCCTGGGGGTTGGCCAATGAGCTGCATGAAGATGGCGAAGAGTGCCTGGCCGCAGCGCGCAAGCTGGCGCGGCAGCTGCAAACTTACCCGCAGGCGGCGCTGCGCATCAGCAAGCGGCTGATGAAGGACAGCCAGCGGGCGGAGCTGGAGGCCACGGTGGCGCGGGAAAGCCAGTTGTTTATCGAGTGCTTGCGCACCGAAGAAGCACGGGCCGTGCTACAGCGTCTGATCAAAGACTGAAACGATGACGCGTCCCTTGTGGGTGCATGATCGCGGGAATGTGTTGCACTAGTACCCGGTCATCTCCAGATACCCGCGCCCACCGGCACTCCCGCTCAACCGCACCGGCCCTTCCCAGTACGGGAACCGTGTGTCCATCCAGGCCCGTGGTTCCACCGCCTCGACCTGCACATCCACCCCATGCGCCGGCACCTGCACCCGCCAGCGCGTCGGTACCTGTTTGCCATGCTTCTGCTCGGCCCAGGCCAGGGCCTGCAACTGAACCTGCGCGCCTTGCAGCGCTACCACTTCACCTTGCGGGCCAACCCACGTGCCGGCGCGGTAGGCATCGCCCTCAGCCTGACGCACCTGGAACAACATCAGCTTGGCACCACTGTCCAGGTGCAGGGAAAACCAGTCCCACCCCGTTTGCCCGGCCGCCAGCGGCTGGCTGCTCCATTCCCGGTCCAGCCAGGCCTGGCCGGTGACCGCGATGCACATGCCATCACGCTCTACCTCCCCGTGCACACGGTAAAACGGCTGGCTGTAATAGTAAGAAGCCTGCCCCTTGCCGGATTTCTCGCTGTAACCCTGGTCGCCGTGCAGCACCAGGGGGCGATCACTGCGCAAACGCAAGGCGTAGCGAAAACCTTCGCCACCGGCAGCCATTTGCAGGCTTTCGATGCCCGCCCTGCCCTGCAACGACCAATCATTGATCCACGCCCGGAACGGCTGGGCCTGCACGCCGGCCTGGCCGATACCGCCGCGGGCCAGGGTTTCGCCAGACTGGTGGCCACCCGGCCCGGTCAGGGCCGCGTGCCCCATCCACAGGTTGGGGCTGTTCCAGTCGGTGGTTTCAGGGCCGGGGCGCAGGGCCGAGCGGAACAGGGTCCACTGGGCGCCCCAGTCACGCCCCTGGACGTCCTTGAGGTTGGCGGTGACGTACCACCATTCGATGCGAAAGCCATCGTGCGCGCCATGGTCACGCGGGAATTCCAGGCGATGCGCGCGGGCCACCTGGCTGAAACCGTCTGCCTGCTGCCCCAGCCCGGCATAGCTTTGTGGCGCTGGCGGGTCACAAGCGCATAGCAGGCCGCATAGCAACAGCAAGGCGTTACGCTTCATCGGTAAACGGCCTCAACAGTTCGCGGGGCTGGCGGCGCGCCAGTTGCCACAGCGGCCAGGCGCTGGCCAACAGGCTGGAGAACAACCCCAAGGCGGCCAGTTGCAGCAGCTGCACGGGGAATACGTAAAGCGGCAGGCGCCAGCCGAACGCCTGCACGTTGACCACCGCCACCAGGCACCAGGCCAGCAACACCCCCAACGGAATGGCCAGCAGTACCGTGAAACTGCTCAGCATCAGTGTCTGCCCCAGGCTCAACCACACCAGTTGCCTGCGCTGCACACCCAGCGCCCACAGGGGTGCCAGTTGGCTCAGCCGCGTTTGGCCCAACGTCAGCAAGTTGATGAACAGCGCCACGCCGGCCACGCCAAGCGTGAGGCTGTTGAGCGCGGCAGTGGCGGCAAAGGTGCGGTTGAACACCTCGGTAGACCAGCGTTTCAGGCGCGCCTGCTCCACTACGCGGCTGTCGTCCAGGGCGAAACGCTGCTGCAACGCAGCCTTGATGACGGGCAATTGCTCAGCGGGCAGATCAACGCTCAAACCGGTCAGCGTGGCCTGCGGCCAGTGCGTGCGCAACCAGCTGGCATTGACCAGCACGTGCCCCTTGGGGTTACCGTAATCGGCATAGATCCCCACCACTGTCATCGCCTCTGAAGGCAGCGCCAGGCGGTCGCCCAGTTGCACCTTCAGGCGCCTGGCCAGCTGTTCGCTGAGCATCACCGCATGCCCGCCGGCCAACGCTTCCCAGGCGTGAGGCTGCTCCTGCAGCAACGGCCAACGCTTGAGGTAGCCCGGGTGATCGACGATGCCCTGAAGCTGCACCGGCCAGCCCTGCAACTGCGTTTCTACCCGCCAGCCGGGCAGCACCACACTGGCTGCCGATTGCTGCCCTAGCCATTGCGCAATTTCCAGACCTTGGCCTGTATCCCGAGGGCTGACGTACAGGTCGGCAGACAGGCGCAGGTCCAGCCAGCCGACAAAGGTCTTGCGAAAGCCTTCGGTCATGCTGCCCACGCCGGCACTGGCAGCCAGCGCCAGCAACAGTGCCATCAGTGCCAAACTCAGTGCCGGCAGTTGCTGGCGGCTATCGGCGACGAACCATTGCGCCAAAGGCCGCCGGCAATACCGCGTCAGCAAGGCCAGAGCCCGGTCGAGCAAGGCCGGCAACAACAGCGCCGCCGCCAGCAACAGCCCAGCCAGCATGGCAAACGCGCTGGCCAGGCGGTTACCCAGCACGCCACAGCCCAAGGCCAGCAGCAACAGGACGCCCGCTATGCAAGCCTGGCGCCTCAACCATGGTCCCTGCGCCAGCCGCCAAGCCTGAGGCTGCGCCAACGCCAGCAATGGCAACCGGGCTGCACGTAACACACTGCCCAGCCCTGCCAGCAATGCCCCCAGCACACTCACAAGCCCCCCCACCAGCCACCACCACGCGGGCAGGCTCAGGGTACCGGCAACCTGGGCGCCGTACAGGCCGCGCAAACTGGCTGCCACATCGGGCAACAACCACGCGGCCAGCACATACCCGCTGGCCACACCGGCCAGCCCGCCCAGGACGGCGAACAGACCCAGCTCCAGCATCAAGGCGCACAGCAGGGTGTTCAAGCTGACGCCACAGGCGCGCAGATTGCGGATCAACCCACGCCGCTGTTCTAGCGCCAGACCGATTGCGGCATGGGCGATAAACAGGCCTACGACGAACGCCAGCAGGCCGAGAGCAGTCAGGTTGAGGTGAAAGCTCTCAGTCAGCCGCTGCAACCCGCCGTCGTCCTGTTGCGGTTGCAGTTCGAGGTAAACCGCAATATCAGCAGGCAGCGGCCCTGGCTTTCCGGCCACCAGCAACCGCGACAACTGCCCAGGCGCGTGCAGCAACCGCTGGGCATGGCCGATATCGACCACGATCACCCCAGGCGCCAATGCAGGCTGCAGGATCATGGGGGGTAGCAATTGCCCTTCGCTGTCGCGCACCGCTGCCCCACGCTCTGCGCCCAGTTGCCGCAAGGTGTCTGGCCCGGCCCACGCTTGCCCGGGCGTGCCGATGAACGCTTGCACATCGAATGCTTGCGGCTGCACACCGGCAATGCTGCTGGCCGGCGGCAGGCTCAAAGGTTCGATGCCCAACAAGCGCACACTGCGCGCGGGCCCCCCAGGCAAACGCAAGCGCCCTTCCAGCACGGGCGTTACTGGCCAACCCTGCTTGCGCAATTGCACGTAAAGCCCTTGGTCGAAGCGCTCACCGTTGCGCGGCACCAGCTGCGCCTGCAGCGGCCCGGCCAGCACGGCACTGGCGCGGGCGTAGTCGCTGCGTGCCTGGCTGTTCAGCGCCTGCACGCCCGTCCACAGCGCCGTGGCCAGCCACAGCCCGGTGAAGATGCTGAAAAACTGCACACGATGGCGCCGCCAATGGCTGAACAACGCCAACAGGGCCAGCGACAAAAGCCTCATCACCCCGACTCTGGCTGAACGCGACCGGCCTGCAGCTGGCAACGCCCCTGCAAGCGTGCCGCCAGCCGGGGGCTGTGGGTCACCATCAGCACACCGCTGCCGGCCTCGGCGACCAGTTGCAGCAACAGGCTCAGCACCTCATCGCTGCTGGCTTCGTCAAGGCTGCCGGTGGGTTCGTCGGCCAGCAGCCAAGCCGGGCGCCCAGCCAGGGCGCGGCCGATGGCGACCCGTTGCTGCTGGCCACCGGACAACTGCTCAGGGTAGCGCGCCAGCAAACCTGCCAAGCCCAACTGCTCTGCCAGGTAACCCACCCATTGTGGGTCATGCCTGCCAGCCAGCCTGGCCTGAAAGGCGAGGTTCGCCGCCACGTCCAGGCTACTGATCAGGTTGTATTGCTGGAACACCAGGCCAATCCCCTCCCGTCGCCACTGCGCCAGCGACGCCTCCGAACGGCCGTCGAGCGGGACGCCATCGATCAGGATACGGCCGCTGTCGGCACGGTCCAGGCCGGCAATCAGGTGCAGCAACGTGCTCTTGCCACTGCCCGATTCGCCCATCAGTGCCAGGCTGCTACCGCGTGCCAGACGCAGGTCCACGCCCTGCAGGACAGGGAGCGGGCCTTGGGGGGTGGGGAATGATTTGTGGAGCTGTTCGATGGCGAGCATCGACGGGCCTTTATGGTGTGCGTCTGCTTAGTAATAGCAGGTCCGAACCGCAGGGGTGTACAGTCATCCCCGTCGCAGTTATGTTTTCTTCCCTCCATGATTCATCTTGGGTTGACGTAGCGCCTACAGCAGATGCAGCACTACCGCGCCTAGCAGAACGAAACTCACGCCCAACAACTGCCCTGCCGTTAAACGCTCTTTATAGAACACATAGCCGAGCATGGCCGCCACCCCGCCAGAAAGCGTACTAATAACCGTTACAACGGCAATCGAACCCTCAAGCACCCCAAATGAAAACGCTGCGAAACCACCCAGATTGAAAAGACTGGCACCGCTCAAGGCGCCGTAATCTTTTAAGGTCAAATTGGTACCCCCTCGAAAATTACGATACATAAGCAACAGAAACAGAGCGCCCACGCAGTAGTTCAACCAGAGCATGTTGACTGGGCCTACAGCGGGCAGCGCATATTTACCTTGAACCCAGAAACTGAAGCCGTAAAAACCAGCTGCCAGCAGCGCAAAAACAATTGCCTGCCCCTCGCGTCGGTTTAAGCGAGACGCGGGATTGCTGTGCCCCAGGCCCACAGCCATCACACCAAATGCGCAGATGGCGATCCCAATAAACTGATAGGCAGTCAAGCGTTCGCCCCCTGCCCAAGCCAAGATTGTTGTGACGATACCGTAGGACGTGACCACTGGCGCAACAATTGCGGTGCGTCCCTCGGTTAACGCCTTGGCCAGGGAGAGAGCGCCGAGTAGCGTCAACACCGCCGCGACAAGACAGAAGATCACGGATTCTACACTGACTGCGACAATCGAATTGAGGCTGCTTGATTGCAAAGCAAAAATACTCAGAATCACCAATCCCAATACCTGGCTGTAGAGCACTGAACGCCTGATACCAAGTGACCTGCCATTTACGCTCACCAAATAATCTGTAGCCCCCCAACATAAGGCTGCCACCAAGCCCATTACCACATCCACTTCAACACCCCTTTGTTGTATTTAGCGGGCCTCACTTCGCGTACACCTATTATGTTTGCGACCACTTCATTCAATAAGCCGCTTGATGGCGCTGTCAATGGCGTGTATTGCAACTAAGCGTGACGAGAGTCATCACGTAGGAATCATCTGACACTAGGAAGATCCTTTAGCCTACAAGAAATCTAATAAGGCTTAGGTTACTTGTGTCATCGACATAACTCGCAACCAAATGACACAGGCGCCGCCCGTGTTCGCGGGCAAGCCTGCTCCTACAGAGGGGGGGCAGCCGTTGCCTTTTGACCAAGGCACACGTCCACTGCTGAAACCGCCCCATTTCCTACCGACAGCGACCTGACGAATTTACGCCAATGGATCCACTGATCGTTCGATAACCGCACATGGCTCGCAATTTTTATGCAGAATGTGTTGACCTAGCTCTCACACGAAAGCTCTAATGGATCCATTAAATAAAAACAAAACCCTGGAGAGCCTCCCCATGTACCCCAAAAACACCTGGTACGTCGCCTGCACCCCCGACGAGATCACCACCAAGCCCCTTGGACGGCAGATCTGCGGCGAGAAGATCGTGTTCTACCGCGCCCAAGAAAACAAAGTGGCCGCCGTCGAGGACTTCTGCCCCCACCGCGGCGCGCCGTTGTCGTTGGGCTATGTCGAGGACGGCAACCTGGTGTGTGGCTACCACGGCCTGGTCATGGGTTGCGACGGCAAGACCGTCTCGATGCCGGGCCAGCGAGTGCGTGGCTTTCCCTGCAACAAGACCTTTGCGGCCGTCGAACGCTATGGCTTCATCTGGGTCTGGCCCGGCGACCAGGCGCAGGCCGACCCGGCGCTGATCCCGCATCTGGAATGGGCGGTGAATGATGAGTGGGCGTACGGCGGCGGGCTGTTCCACATTGGTTGTGACTACCGGCTGATGATCGACAACCTGATGGACCTCACCCACGAAACCTACGTGCATGCCTCCAGCATCGGCCAGAAGGAAATCGACGAGGCGCCGCCAGTCACCACCGTCACCGGCGACGAGGTGGTTACCTCCCGGCACATGGAAAACATCATGGCCCCGCCCTTCTGGCGCATGGCCCTGCGTGGCAACGGCCTGGCCGACGACGTGCCGGTGGATCGCTGGCAGATCTGTCGCTTCACTCCGCCGAGCCATGTGCTGATCGAAGTGGGCGTAGCCCATGCCGGCAAGGGTGGCTACCACGCCGAGGCCCAGCACAAGGCGTCGAGCATCGTGGTCGATTTCATCACTCCGGAAACCGACACCTCGATCTGGTACTTCTGGGGCATGGCGCGCAACTTCGCCGCGCACGACCAGGCCCTGACCGACGACATTCGTGAGGGCCAGGGCAAGATTTTCAGCGAAGACCTGGAGATGCTCGAACGCCAGCAACAGAACCTGCTGGCCTACCCCGAGCGCAACCTGCTGAAGCTGAACATCGATGCTGGCGGCGTGCAGTCGCGCAAGGTGCTGGAGCGGATCATCGCCAAAGAGCGTGCGCCGCAACCGCAACTGATCGCTACCAGCGCCACCCCTGCCTGAGGAACAGCCTACATGATCGATGCCGTAGTGGTGTCCCGTAACGATGAAGCGCAAGGTATCTGCAGCTTCGAGCTGGCGGCGGCGGATGGCAGCCTGCTGCCGCCGTTCAGCGCTGGCGCACATATCGACGTGCACTTGCCCGATGGGCTGGTGCGCCAGTATTCGCTGTGCAATCACCCCGAAGAGCGCCACCGCTACCTGATTGGCGTGCTAAACGATCCGGCCTCGCGGGGCGGCTCACGCAGCCTGCATGAGCAGGTGCAGGCCGGTGCACGGCTGCGCATCAGCACGCCGCGCAACCTGTTCCCGCTGGCCGAGGGCGCGCGGCGCAGCCTTTTGTTTGCCGGTGGCATCGGCATTACACCGATCCTGTGCATGGCCGAGCAGTTGTCCCACGGCGGCCATGATTTCGAGCTGCACTACTGTGCCCGCTCCAGCGAGCGTGCGGCCTTTGTCGAGCGCATTCACAACGCGCCGTTCGCTGACCGCCTGTTCGTGCACTTTGACGAGCAACCGGAAACCGCACTGGATATCGCCCGGGTGCTGGGCAACCCGCAAGACGATGTGCACCTGTATGTATGTGGGCCCGGCGGTTTCATGCAGCATGTGCTGGCCAGCGCCAAGGGGCTGGGGTGGCAGGAGGCCAACCTGCACCGCGAATACTTTGCCGCGGCGCCCGTGGATGCCAGCAACGACGGTAGTTTTTCGGTGCAGGTGAACAGCACGGGGCAAGTGTTCGAGGTGCCAGCCGACCAGACCGTGGTGCAGGTACTGGAACAGCACGGTATCGAGATCGCCATGTCGTGCGAGCAGGGTATTTGCGGCACCTGCCTGACCCGCGTGCTGCAAGGCACGCCGGACCATCGCGACATGTTCCTCACCGAAGAGGAGCAGGCGCTGAACGATCAGTTCACGCCCTGCTGCTCGCGCTCGAAGTCGCCCCTGCTGGTGCTGGATATCTGAACCGGTTTACGACGAGGGCAGGATGACTTTCATGCTCGCGTCCGCCGTTGCCCCACCAAAAGTTTCGGCGTAGCGCAAGGTGGCATTGGCGTGCTCGCGCATGATCGCTTCGGCGCGAGCACCCTGACGATTGGCCAGGGCGTCGAACACCGCGTGATGCTGCATATGGGCAAAGTTGAAGCGCCGGTACTCGCGGGCCAGGTCATGGCGGTCCACGGCCAGTGCGGTGACCGAGGCGAACGGCAGGTGGTCGTTGCGTGCCAGGGCATCGGCGATGGCCGGGTTGTGGCTGGCTTCGATGATCACCTGGTGAAAGCGCATGTTCAGGTCGTGATAGGCCTGCAGGTCGTCTTCGGTCACAAAGCCCTTGTCGAACAGCTGGTCGCCATCGACCAGGCACTGCTGCAGCGCCGCGCGTGCTTGCGCTGACAAGCCACGCTCTGCGGCCTGGCGAGCGGCCAACCCCTCCAGCACGCCGCGCACCTCGACCGCACCTGCGATGTCATCGGCGCTGACCGAGCGCACCTGAAAACCCCGGCCACCAAAACGCACCAGCAGGCCTTCCTGCTCGAGGGTACGAAACGCCATGCGCACCGGCATGCGTGAGACGCCGAACAGCTCGGCGGTGGGGACTTCCATCAAGCGCTCGCCGGCCGCCAGCTCGCCCGAGGCGATCATCTTGCGCAACGCGACCAGCACCATTTGACCGGGCTTGCTCATCCAGGCTACTTCCAGGGACATGAGCGCGCATCTTAGCGCAAGGTGAGGGGTTGTTGCTGGCCTGGTAACTTGCTCAAATTCTAAAAGTCTGCGCGGTACCTGTAGGAGCGGCCTTGTGTCGCGATGGGCTGCGAAGCAGACCCTCATTTGATGCATCTGTGCTGAAACCCGGGGGCTGCTTTGCAGCCCATCGCGACACAAGGCCGCTCCTACAAGGACCGTGCTCACCGGGCATATTGCGGCTTAGAGCGTCAGCGGGTAGCTGACGATCAGGCGCGTCTGGTCGAAATCGCTGTTGAAGCTGCGCCGGTTGGTGGCGTTGTTCAGGCGGATGTTGAGGTTCTTCAACGCTCCGCTCTGGACCGTGTAGTTCACCTCGGTATCACGCTCCCACTCCTTGCCATTACTGCCTGCCGCCGTGGTGGCATTCTCGCCATGGCCGTAACGCACCATGGCCAGCAACCCCGGCACACCCAGCGCGGCAAAGTTATAGTCGTAGCGCACTTGCCACGAACGCTCGTCGGCGTTGCTGAAGTTGCCGTTGAACATGTCGTTGCCCAAGGTGCGCCCGCTGCTGCCGTACACCGACATCCACTGGCTGTCGCCACTCACTTTCTGCAACCCCACGTACAACGTGTGACCACTGTGCGAAGCTGACAGCAAGGCGTAGCCCGTGCGGCTCTGGATATCGCCGATGCGCGCCTGGCCGTCATCACGGTCGATGAAGTAACCCAGGTTGGCCCCCAGCGTCCACTCGCCCACTCGCTGGCTGTGCAGCAGGTTGAAGTAGCTTTGCTGGTAGATGTCCTCCAACTGCGAATGCCACGCGCCGATCAGGGTGCGCTGTTGGTTGAAGCGGTACTCGGCGCCAGCGTAGTTGAAGCCGTCCGAGGTGACCCCGGGCGCGGCCCAGGCAGAGAGGTCCTGCATATCGGACGAGTTGCGCAGGCTGACCTCGCGGTACTGGCCGGCTTGCAGGCTCAGGCCTTCGATTTCCCGCGAGTCGAGCATGGCGCCACGGAAGGTTTGCGGCAGCAGGCGGCCATCGTCGTAACGCAGCAGCGGGATATCCGGCAGCAGCTCACCCACCTTCAGCTCGGTCGATGAAATACGCAGCTTGGCCGCCAGCCCTGCACGGCCATAGTTGTCGGCCGCACGTCCGTCGTCGTGCACCGGCAGCAGTTCGGAACCGCTGGTACCGCGGCCACTGTCCAGCTTCATGCCGAACATGGCGATGCCGTCCAGGCCAACACCAATTAGCCCGGGGGTGTAGCCAGAGCTGAACTTGAGGATGAAGCCCTGGGCCCATTCTTCGACTTTGCTCTTGGCCGCCCCCGGGTCACGGAAATCGCGGTTGAAGTAGTAGTTGCGCAGCGTCAGCCCGGCCTTGGCATCTTCAAGGAAGCCCCCCTCCTCGGCCCAGGCCGGCAAACCCAGGCCAAACGCCAGCGAAACCGCCAGGGCCGAACGGGCCAGGGTGCAGTGTGTGTGCATCATTATTATTGTTCTCCGCGTTACTTGGGCGCAGCCGCCCCCCCCGCAGGCTGCCCAGAGCCCGTGGTCGAATGGCTGCATGAATGCCCGGCCCGGGCCGGGCGCTACTCAGTGGCTCAATGCATCAGAACGGATACTGGCGCGGCACGTGCTGCACGCTTACCCAGTGATCGCGGGTGAACTCGTCGATGGCCCAGTCCCCGTTGAAACGGCCAAGCCCCGAGTTCTTCTCACCGCCGAACGGCGCGTTGGCCTCGTCGTTCACCGGGATGTCGTTGATGTGGCTCATGCCTGCACGCACCTGGCGGGCAAAGCGCACGGCACGCTCCAGGTTGCGGCTGAATACCGCGCTGGAAAGGCCGAATTCGCTGGCATTGGCCAGCTCCAGGGCATGCGCTTCGTCACGCGCGCGCAGCAAGCCCACCAAGGGGCCGAAGATTTCGTTACGCGCAAGGTCCATGTCGACGGTGACCTCGCCATACACATGCGGCGCCAGCAAGTTGCCGTCGACCCCGCCCTCGTACAGCGGCTCGGCACCTTCGCCGCGTGCCAGGCTGATCTTGTCCAGCAGGCCCTGCAGTTGCCGGGCATTGATTACCGGCCCGATCACCGTAGCTGACGAGTCCGGATCGCCTACCGCCAGCGCCCTGACACGCTCGACGAAGCGCTGCGCAAAAGCGTCGTAGAGGCTGTCGTCAACGATGATCCGGTTCACCGCCATGCAGATCTGCCCCTGATGCAGGAACTTGCCGAACACGGCAGCATTCACCGCCTGTTCAAGGTCGGCATCGTCCAGCACCACGAACGGGCTATTGCCGCCCAGCTCCAGGGCAACGTGCTTGAGGTGTTCGCCACCGCTCGCAATACGGCCAATGCCACGCCCCACCGGGGTGGAGCCAGTGAAGGTGATCAGCGCCGGCACCGGGTGCTCGACAAAGGCATCACCGATATCGCCGCCCGCGCCGACCACCACACTGAGCACCCCGGCTGGCAGCCCTGCCTCTTCGAAGATGCGCGCCAGCAGCAGGCCGCCGCACACCGGGGTGTCGCTGGCAGGCTTGACCACCACGGCATTGCCCAGCGCCAGCGCCGGGGCAATCGAGCGCTGGGTCAGGTGCAGCGGGAAGTTCCACGGGCTGATGACCCCGACCACACCCAGGGCACTGCGGTACACGCGGCTTTCCTTGCCCGGCACGTTGGACTCGACGATGCGCCCGTGCACCCGCGACGGAAACGATGCCGACTCCAGCGCAATTGCCCGCGCCGCGCCCCATTCCAGCTGCGCCTTGAGCCGGGTACTGCCGGATTCGCGGATGATCCAGTCGATGATCTCGTCGCGCCGACGATCAAATATCGCCACCACTTCGTACAGCACCGCCGCGCGTGCGGCGGGGCCCAGTGCCGCCCATTTCGACTGTGCCCGGGCTGCCTCCTGATAGGCGGCATCCAGGTCGGCACGACTGGCCTGTTGGACCTCAAGCAACAAGTCGTCGTTGTACGGGTTGTACACATTCAGGGGCTTACCGGCACTGCCGGCGCGCCACTGGCCGGCAATCGGCAGCAGTTGAAGGTCTTGATAACGAGGGCAATTGGCAGACATGCAAGGCTCCTTGGTCAGCACGTAGGTTTGTTGGCAGCTTCAGGCTCACTGGCCTGTTGTGGCGCACGCACCTGGATGAAGGCGATGGCAAGCGCACCGATCACCCCAGGCAGGGCGAAGGCGAGGAAGTTTTGCTGGATCGGCAGTTGCATCGACAGCAGGCTGCCACCCAGCATGGGCCCGGCGATGGCGCCGAGGCGGCCGATACCCGCAGCCCAGCCCACCCCGGTGGAGCGGATGTGCGCCGGGTAGGCGATAGAGGCATAGGCATGGATTACCGCCAGCGTGCCGATGGTGGTAGCGCCGGCGATCAGCAACAGCAGGTTCAGCAACAGCGGGCCCGGGTTGAGCCCCAGCGCCGCGAGCGACAGCGCTGCCAGCACGAAGAACAGCACCAGCGTGCGCTGCACCCCCAGGCGGTCGGCGAGCCAGCCACCAAACAATGCACCCACCGTGGCGCCAATGTTCAGCGTCACCAGAAACGCCAGGCTCGAGCCCAAGGGGTAGCCGCCCTGCGCCATCAGCTTGGGCAACCAGGTATTGAGGCCGTAGCTCATCAGCATGCACATGGCGAACGCCACCCATAGCAACAAGGTGGCCAGGGCCTGACCAGGGCCGAACAACTGCGCCAGGCGCGCCTTGTCTACCGGTTGGTCGCTGCCCGCCAAATGTAGCTCGGTGCCCGGGCGAAACGCCGGGTCGACCTTCGCCAGCAACCGCTCAAGCTCGGCACGGCGCCCCTTGAGTTCAAGAAACGCAGCCGACTCCGGCAGGTAGCGCAGCATGAACGGTACGGCCAGCACCGGCAGCACAGCCACATAGAACACAGCTTGCCACCCCCACTGCGGGATCACCGCGATCGCCAGCAAAGCCGACAGCACTGCGCCCACCGAATAGAAGCTGGACATCACGGTGATCATGGTGCTGCGCCGCCCTTGCGGGGCGAACTCGCTGATCAGGTTGACGGCGCTGGGCACCAGCGCGCCCAGGGCCAGCCCAGTCACCAGGCGGCAGGCACCGAGCTCCAGCGGGGTTTCTGCATGCCCGGTCATGAACGCCGCCAGGCTGGCCAGCAGTGTGGTGAGGATGATCAGTTTGCGCCGGCCGAAACGGTCGGCCAGTGGCGCCAGCAAAGTACCGCCGAACAACATGCCGAACAGCGCACAGCTGCCGAGCGTGCCGGCTTCGATGGCGCTAAGTTGCCATTCATGCATCAGGCGTGGCACCACCGAGCCGTAAATCACCATGTCATAGCCGTCGAACAGCATGATGAAACAGCCCCACAGCAGTATCAGCAGGTGCGTGCGATTGAAGGGTGCAGCATCGATCACTTCACTTACGGAAGTCGTCTTCATAGCCACCTCGGTTCTTGTTTTTGTGGGTGTCGCGTGGTGTGCGTGTGTGTCGGGTTCAGGGCTCAATGGTCTGGGTCGGCACTTCGATCAGCACTGGCCGGTCGCTCTCCAGCGCTTCACGCAAGGCCTGGGCGAAGGCGCTGCCAGTGGCCGCATGCACCGCCTGCACGCCATAGCCACGGGCGATGGCGCAGAAGTCCAGGCCAGGTACGTCCAGCCCTGGCGCATCGTTGACGTCCAGCACATCGGCGAACCAGCGCAATGCGCCGTAGGTGCCGTTCTTGAGGATGATGAACACCACCGGGATGTTGTATTGCGCGGCGGTCCACAACGCGGTGATGCCATAGTTGGCCGAACCGTCGCCGATCACGCCGATCACCCGCCGGCCAGGCGATGCCAGCTGCACGCCTACGGCAGCTGGCAGGCCAAAACCCAGGCCACCGGCTGCGGGGAAGAAATAACTGCCCGGCTCACACATTTCCACGCGGCGCCAGAACGCCCCCACGGTAGAGGTGGACTCCTTGACGTAGATGGCGTCCTTGGGCGCCAGGGCGTTGAGCAGGTCGAACACGGTTTCAGGGCGCAACAGGCCACCGTCATCCGCCACCGGTTCAGCAGCAGGCAAAGCGGTGGGCATCGCCCGCACGCTCTGCGGCACGCCGTCCAGCACGGCCTCGAGGGTAAGCGCAATGTCGCCGACCAGGGCGTCGCCCATGGGCGCGCGCGCCGCTTCGCCCGGGTCACAGGTCAGGTGCAGCAGCTCGCAACCGGCCGGCAGGTAGTTGCCTGGGGCGAACTGGTGGTAGCGGAACACCGGAGCTCCCACCACCAGGATCAGGTCGTGCCCGGCCAAATTGTGGCTGATGCCGGCAATGGCTGCCGGCAATACCCCGCGAAAGCACGCATGCCGTGTAGGGAACGGGCAGCGCGACGCAGAAGGCCCGACCCAGGCCGGCATGCGCAGCTTCTCGGCCAACTGCACAGCCAGGCCATTGGCAGCGCTGCCATCGACATCCGGGCCCAGCACCAGCACCGGGTTGCGCGCCGCTGCCAGGCGTTCGCACAGGTGCTGCAGCTGCGCCGGCGACGGCAGCCCGGCACTGCTCACCTGGCGCCGTGCCAGGTGCTCGACACCGCTTGGCGCTTCGCACGCCCAGTCGTCATATGGGATCGACACGTACACCGGCCCGCGTGGTGGCAGGCTGGCGGTGTGGATCGCCTGGCTCAGGGCGCGCGGCACGTCCTGCGCGGTAGCGGGCTCGTGGCTCCACTTGACCAGTGGTTTGGGCAGCTGTGCGGCATCGACATTGGCCAGCATCGCTTCCACCCCGATCATCGAGCGCACCTGCTGGCCGGCGGTGATCACCAGCGGGCTGTGCGAGTACCAGGCATTGGTCAGGGCGCCCATACCATTGCCGGTACCAGCAGCAGCGTGCAAGTTGACGAAAGTGGGCTGGCCGCTGGCCAGTGCGTAGCCATCGGCCATGCCGACCACGGCGCCTTCGTGCAGGCCGAGGACGTAGCGGAAATCCTCCGGGAAGCCCTTGAGAAACGGCAGCTCGTTGGAGCCGGGGTTGCCGAAGATGGTGGTCAGGCCATGCTGGCGAAGAATGTCGTAAGTGGCGCCGTGAACAGTTTTCATAAAGCCCCTTGCAGCTTGTTTTTGGAATTCGGGTTACTTTTGCAGCCACGGCCAGATTGATCAAATTGATACTATCTTTACTAAAAATAAAACCTATCTATGTGAAGCCAGCGCCCCATGAGCCACATCGACCTGAACCTGATCCGCACCTTCGTCACCCTGTACGAGGCCCGCAGCGTCACCCTTGCCGCCGAGCGCCTGTTCGTCACCCAGCCCTCGGTCAGCTATGGTCTGGCCCGCCTGCGCGAACTGTTTGACGACGCCCTGTTCAGCCGCACGCGTGACGGCATTCAGCCGACCTTTGTTGCCGAGCAGCTGTACGGCACCCTGCGTGACGCACTGACGCGCATCGAAGGTGCCGTGCAGAGCACCCGCCAGTTCGACCCCGCGACCACCGAACGCAGGTTTCGCATCGCCCTTTCCGACCTTGGCGAAATGGGCTTTTTGCCGCTGATTCTGGCGCGCCTGAACCGCGATGCCCCGCAGGCTGAAGTCGAGGTGCTGCCACTGCAGGTCGACCAGGTGGGCGACTGGCTGGCCAGCGGCAAGATCGACGCCGCCATCTGCCGCCCGCCGGTGCCGGGCACGCGTAGCCAGGTACTGATGCGCGAACGTTATGTATGCCTGCTCAGCTGCGACCACCCACGCATCGGCAATGAACTGAGCCTTGAGCAGTTCATTGCCGAGCGCCACATCAGCGTTACCCGTACCACCGGCCACGGCAGTGTCGAAGACGTGCTCACCAGCATGCAGTTGCAGCGGCGCATCAGCCTGCAGGTGCCGCACTTCTCGGTGCTGCCGAAGATCATCCCGGGCACCGACCTGCTCGCCGTGCTGCCGGCACAGATCGGCCGGCTGTTCATGCAGGACGGGGGTTTGAAAATGCTTGAGCTGCCGTTCCAGGTTGCCGAGTTCAACGTGTCGCTGAACTGGCACCCCAACAGCGACAACTCCGCCGCCCTGCAATGGTTCTACGCCACGGTCGCCCAGGCGATCATCGATGGCCAGGCTTAGGCGTCGGCCAGCACTGGCCGCGCCGTGCTGGCCGCGGGGCGCAGCAACAGCAGGCAACCGGCGGCAAGCACGAAGACGCTGGCAAACACCCCGTACAGGTGCAGCGGTTGCCAGCCGCCATCGAGCAACATGCCGGCCACGGTCGGCGACAGGATTGCGCCCATACGGCCGATGCCGATGCCCCAGCCCACGCCGGTAGCGCGCACCGAGGCGTCATAAACCACCGGCGACAGGGCATACAGGCCGGCCACGCAGCCATTGGAGAACAGCCCGATCAGCAACCCCAGCGCCAAGGCGGCACTGACCGACGCGCCATTGACCACGAACAGCACCAGCAGCGCCGCCGTGATCAGCATGAACAGGGCCAGCACGCGGGTGAGTGGCCAGCGCGAAGCCAGGCCACCGATCAGCGCCGCGCCAAGGATGCCGCCAACACTCAACAGCACCCCGCCGGTGATGCCCTGCTGTGCCGACAGGCCGGCGGCGACCAGCAGTTTCGGCGTCCAGCTCATGACGAAGTAGAAGCCGAACATGACCAGGAAAAACAGCAACCAGATCACCAGTGTGGTACGGCGCATGGCAGGTGTCAGCAGTTGCCGGAAGCCGCGGGGAGCGCCCTGCTCCCTTGCCATGGCTGTTGGCAGTTGTGCCAGCGCCGGCTGGCCAAGGCGCACGGCCAGGCGGTTGACCCGTGCCAAGGCATTGGCCGGGCGACGCGCCAGCAGAAAGTCCAGCGACTCTGGCAGCCACAACAGCACCAGCGGGATCACCAGCACGGTGACAATGCCGCCAAACAGGAACACCGAGCGCCAGCCCCAATGCCCCAGCAGCCATACCGCCAGCAAACCACCCAGCGTCGCCCCCAGGGCATAACCGGTTGACTGCAAACTGACCGCCAGGCCGCGCCAGCGTTTGCTGGCGTACTCACTGGCAATCACGTTGCTGCTGGCCAGGATGCCGCCGATGCCCAGCCCGGTCAGGCCACGCAGCAGCGCCAGTTGCAACGGGCTCTGGCTCATTGCCGAGAGCAGCATGCCGATGCCGGAAAGCGCCAGGCACAGCAGGATCAGCGGGCGACGGCCAAAGCGGTCGGCCCACGGTGCGAGGAACAACGAACCGGCCGCCATGCCGAACAGGCCGGCGCTGAGCAGCAGCCCGACCTGTGCGCCGTTCAGGTTCCACTCGGCGGACACCGACGACGCAGTGAAGGCCATGACCAGTACGTCAAAGCCATCGATCATGTTGAGGACGATGCAAATACCAATGGCCAAGTACTGGAAGCGGCCCATCGGGTCGTTGTCCAGGCGTTGCTTGAGATCGGTATTCATGGAGTCACCTGCCGGTTGGCCACAGGCGGGAGGACAGATGCGCACGCGCAGGCAAGACGGGGGGAACCCTGACAGTTCCGGGCCGCTGGATAGCCATTCATGACTGAACCCTTTTTGTAATTGTTATTGCGTACGGCAGGAGGGCTCCGGCCGTTGTCAGGCGCTAATCAACCAGATAATGGATCCACAAACAACAGGCCGCATGCGATCGCTCCCAGAAAATCTCTTATAACCAAGGCTGAAAATTGATATTCATTACCTTTTCGGCTTGTTTATCAGTGAGTTAATAATTTAACACCTAGTCCAATTTTTGTTCGTTTACCGAACACTCTAGATCTATGGATCCATAAAACACTAAAAATCCATACCTGGCCCTTAACGACTGAGCTGCCATGAACAAATCTTCATGTTCCCCGCCAGCGCCCTGATTGCGGGGCGAACAGCCGTTATCCACCCAGCGCCAGCCGCCGCTCGCCTTGAGGGCGCGGTAGCGGTTGCGTAGCATCCCCGGCCCGATCGCGCGCCCGCACAGCCACCGCGATACCTGCTGAAAAGAGCTACTGATGCCACAACCCATCCCCCTCAAGGACCACGAAAAGGAAAAACACCTGGTCAATCGTCGGCTCCTGGCCTGCGCCATCCTGGTCTTCAGCCTGGTCGCCGTGCTGGTGGGGCGGCTGTATGTCTTGCAGGTGCTGCAGCACGACCAGCAGACCGCCGTGTCGGAAAACAACCGTGTGCACGTGCTGCCCATCGCCCCCGAACGCGGGCTGATCTACGACCGCAACGGCGTGGTGCTGGCCGACAACAAACCCAGCTTCGACCTGACCATGACCCGCGAGCGGGCCGGTGGCGACTCGGCCAAGGTGCTCGACACCCTCACCCAGGTGCTAGGCCTGACCGAAGACGACCGCAAGCAGTTCGACAAAGACCTGCGCCGTGGCCGCAAGCCGTTCGAACCGGTGACCCTGATGGTGGGCCTGAGCGAAGAGCAGATCGCCCTGGTGGCCGTGAACCAGTTCCGCCTGCCGGGCCTGGAGGTGGAACCGCAGTTCATCCGCGAATACCCGCTGGCTGGGCATTTCGCCCACTCGGTAGGCTACGTGGGGCGCATCAACGAGAAAGAAGCCAAGGTCCTGGACAGCACCGAGTACCGTGGCACCCAGTCAATCGGCAAGACCGGTATCGAGCACTTCTACGAAAGCCAACTGCACGGCCATGTGGGCTACGAGGAGGTCGAGACCAACGCCCAGGGCCGGGTGATGCGCGTGCTCAACCACAAGGCCCCGACCCCGGGCCAGGACATTGTCCTGACCCTGGACGCCCACTTGCAGGTGGCCGCAGAAAAGGCGCTGGGCGACCGGCGTGGCTCGGTGGTGGTACTGGACCCGGCCAACGGCGATGTGCTGGCAATGGTCAGCAACCCCAGCTTCGACCCCAACCTGTTCGTCAAGGGCATCAGCTTCAAGCAGTACGCCGAACTGCGCGATTCCATCGACCGCCCGCTGTTCAACCGAGTGCTGCGCGGCCTGTATGCCCCGGGCTCGACGGTGAAGCCGGAAGTGGCCATCGCCGGCCTCGACAGCGGCGTGATCACCCCCGGCAGCCGGGTGTTCGACCCGGGCTATTACGAGCTGCCCAACTACGACCACAAGTACCGCAACTGGAACCGCAGTGGCGACGGCTGGGTGGACATGTACACCGCCATCATGCGGTCCAACGACACCTACTTCTACGACCTGGCGCACAAGCTGGGCATCGACCGCCTGCATGACTACATGGCCGAATTCGGCCTGGGTCAGAAGGTGTCGCTGGACATGTTCGAAGAGGCCTCCGGGCTGATGCCGTCGGCCCAGTGGAAGCGCGCCACCCGGCGGCAGGCATGGTTCCCGGGCGAAACCCTTATCCTGGGTATCGGCCAGGGCTACATGCAGGTCACCCCGCTGCAGCTGGCCCAGGCCACCAGCCTGCTGGCGAGCAAGGGCGTGTGGCATCGCCCGCACCTGGCCATGACCGTGGGTGGCGATGCGCCGGTAGACCCCAACCCGATGCCCAACATCGTGCTGCACGACAAGCATGCCTGGGACCAGGTCAGCCAGGGCATGCAGATGGTCATGCACGACCCGCGCGGTATTGCCCGCGCCGCTGCGGCAGGCGCGCAGTACCGGATCGCCGGCAAGAGTGGTACCGCGCAGGTGGTGGCGATCAAGCAGGGTGAGCGTTACAACCGCAACAAGACCCTGGAGCGCCACCGCGACAACGCCCTGTTTGTCGGCTTTGCACCGGCCGACCACCCGAGTGTGGTGGTGGCGGTGATGATCGAGAACGGTGAGGCTGGGGGCCGGGTGGCGGGGCCGGTGGTGCGCGAGGTAATGGATGCTTACCTGCTGGATGAGCAAGGGCATCTGAAGCCGGAGTATGCGGGCGGGGTGCCTGCTCGGGGCGTGCCGCACACTTGAGATTGCCGGGGCCGCTCCGCGCCCCGCCGCGGCGCAAGGCCGCTCCTATCCGCCCTCCGTTGCCCAGACAGGCGCAAAAAAACAAATTAGTCGCATAAGAATATGACTTCTTATTCTTTTTTTTGAGAAGAGTAATCCTTTATAACCTTCCCAACTGTACAGCAGCCAACACCCGGCCAACTGTCTGCAGCGCAACACCCGATCAACAGAGAACGCCCGCACGGCAACACCAGCGCAGACACGGAATTGCGCTAACCCGTTGATCCCAAAGAACATTAAAACCAGGCACGACGATTGCTCAAGCAAAGTCCCGCTCAACCAGAACCGGAGACCTGCCCATGAGCACCCCACTGAACGTCGTAGCCCTGTCCGGCGGCACTTCCCGCCCATCGCGCACCCTGGCCTTGACCGAGGCGATCCTCGCCGAACTGGCCGAACACCTGCACATCAAGCCGCACCTGATCGAATTGGGCGACATCGCCCGCCCGCTAGGCAGTGCCCTGTGGCGCAGCGAACTGCCCGAAACCGTCGAACAGCAACTGCGCCTGGTGGAAAAGGCCGACCTGCTGGTGGTGACCACCCCCGTGTACCGCGGCAGCTTCACCGGCCACTTCAAGCACTTGTTCGACCTGATCGGCCAGGACGCCCTGGTCGACACCCCGGTACTGCTCGCCGCCACCGGTGGCAGCGAACGCCATGCATTGGTGCTCGACCATCAGCTGCGCCCGCTGTTCAGCTTCCTGCAGGCCCTGACCCTGCCCATCGGCGTGTTCGCCAGCCAGGCGGAACTGGCCGACTACCGGGTTTCCAGCGATGCCCTCGCCGCCCGTATCCGCTTGGCCGCCAAACGTGCCGTGCCGCTGTTCGGCGCCCACCACGCATTGCGTAAAAGCGCCTGAGGAGCGGCCATGAATGCACCTGTAAATGCACCCCTGCGCCCGGCCCTGGCCATCGCCCGCGAACTGGCCGGGCAGTTTGCCCAGACCGCCGTCGAGCGCGACGAGCGCGGCGGCACGCCAAAAGCCGAGCGCGATGCCCTGCGAGGCAGCGGCCTGCTGTCGCTGGCAATCCCGCAGGCCTTCGGCGGCCAGGGCGCCAACTGGCACGACACCTTCGCGGTGGTGCGCGAGTTCGCCCGGGTCGACAGCTCCATCGCCCATGTATTCGGCTTTCACCACCTGATGCTGGCGACCGTGCGCCTGTTCGCACGTCCGGACCAGTGGCAGCCGTGGTTTGAACAGACCGCCCGCAAACAGTGGTTCTGGGGTAATGCCCTGAACCCGCTGGACACGCGCACGGTGGTCAAGCACTTCGACGGCTGGTGCGAGTTTTCTGGCAAGAAAAGCTTCTGCTCCGGCGCCAGCGACTCGGAGATGCTCATCGCCTCGGCGGTGGACGAACGTGTCGGCGGCAAACTGTTGATCGCCGCCATTCCCAGCGGCCGCACCGGCATCAGCCTGCACCGCGACTGGAACAACATCGGCCAGCGCCAGACCGACAGTGGCAGCGCCACGTTCGAGCGGGTGCGGGTCGAGCACAATGAACTGCTGCTCGACCCGGGCCCCCTGAGCACGCCGTTTGCTGCCCTGCGGCCGCTGATTGCCCAGCTGCACTTCGCCAATCTGTTCCTCGGCATTGCCGAGGGCGCCTTCGACGAAGCCCGCCAGTACACCCTGAAGGAAAGCCGGCCGTGGTTCCGCTCCAGCGCCGCCAGCAGTGCCGAAGACCCTTACGTGCTGCGCCATTACGGCGAGTTCTGGATCGGCCTGGAAAGCGTGCGCCTGCTGATCGAACGGGCCGCACGCCAACTGGACGCCGCCTGGGCCAAGGAAAATGCGCTCACCGCCGAGGAGCGCGGCGACCTCGCGCTGGCCATCGGCACCGCCAAGGTCGCCGCCAGCCGCCACGGCCTGGACATCTGCAACCGCCTGTTCGAAGTCACCGGTGCCCGTGCCACCCATGCCTCGCTGCGCTTCGACCGGCACTGGCGCAACCTGCGCACGCAAACCCTGCACGACCCGGTGGACTACCGCATCCACGAACTCGGCGAGTGGGCCCTCAACGGCAAACGCCCTGCCCCATCCTTCTACTCCTGAGGACTGCCCATGCAACTGCTGACCCTCCCCCCGTCACCGACACTGGCTACCTCGATCAGGGCGACCGCACAGGTCTTCGAAGACCCCAGGTCGCAGGCGCTGCTCGCCCACTTGCAACAGGTCGCCCCCAGCGAGGCCAGCGTCCTGATCATTGGCGAAACCGGCACGGGCAAGGAGCTGGTGGCACGCCACATCCACAACCTCAGCGGCCGGCGCAACGGGCCGTTCGTTGCGGTCAACTGCGGCGCGTTCTCTGAATCGCTGGTGGAAGCCGAACTGTTCGGCCATGAAAAAGGCGCCTTCACCGGCGCCCTGTCGGCCAAGGCCGGCTGGTTCGAGGAGGCCAACGGCGGCACGCTGTTCCTCGACGAGATCGGCGACCTGCCGCTGCCGATCCAGGTCAAGCTGCTGCGCGTGCTGCAGGAGCGCGAGGTGGTGCGGCTCGGGTCGCGCAAGAGCATCCCGATCAACGTTCGGGTATTGGCCGCGACCAACGTGCAGCTGGAAAAGGCCATCAACGCCGGGCATTTCCGTGAAGACCTGTATTACCGCCTGAACGTGGTGACGTTGCAGTTGCACCCGCTGCGCGACCGCCCAGGTGACATCCTGCCGCTGGCCCGGCACTTCATCCGCAGCTACAGCGATCGGCTAGGCTACGGCCCGGTGGAGCTGAGCCCCGAGGCCCAGGCCAAGTTGGTGGAGTACAGTTGGCCGGGCAATATTCGCGAATTGGAAAACGTGATTCACCACAGTTTGCTGACCTGCGGCGATGGCACGGTGCGAGCACAAGACCTGCGTTTGTCCAACCTGCGCATCGAACGGCAAGAAGAGGAGCCGGCAGGCAATGGTGTGGAGGACCTGCTACAACGGGCGTTCAGCCGGTTGTACGAGGAGCAGTCGGGTGACCTGTACGAGAAAGTGGAAAACGCCCTGCTGCGCTCGGCCTATCGGTTCTGCCATTACAACCAGGTGCATACCGCGCAGTTGCTGGGGTTGTCACGCAACATCACGCGCACGCGGCTGATTGCCATTGGCGAGCTGGTAGTCAACAAACGGCGCGGGCAGGAACAGCAGGTGCTGGACAACCGGGTAGTGCGGTTGTCGATCTGAGGCTGGTAGTGCATGTGTAATTTAGGCAAACACAAGCCCTGTAGGAGCAGCCTTGTGCTGCGAAGAGGCCATTGCAGGCAAAGATAATGTTTAGCATTACCGGCCTCTTCGCAGCACAAGGCTGCTCCTACAAGGCGATGCGGCAACCTGAGTGATGGTGCAAGACAGCTGCTCCCATAAAGGGCCTCGTAAAGGTTGAGCCTGCGCTGCCCCTGTGGGAGCGGGCGTGCCCGCGAAGGGGTCAGGATGCCGTGCGCGGCATCAGCTCATACGGGTGCTTCCAGCCTGGCAGCGCCTGGATCCGCGCCTTCCACGCTTCGATATGGGTGAACTCCGCCAACGGGATGCCGGTGTCCTCCGGCATGAATACATACCCCGCCAACGACAGGTCGGCGATGGTCAGCCGGCCGCCAACCATGAACGGCGTCTTCGCCAAATGCGCGTCGACAATGCGGTAAGCCGCCGTGGCACGCTCGCGCAGGAACCGGGTCACGTCCGTTTCGCCGGTATTTTTCAGGCAGAACAGAAAGCGCAGCGCGGCGTAATAGCTGGTGAACTTGTGGTTGTCGAACAGCATCCAGCGCCAGATCTCGCGCTTTTCGTCATCGTCACGCGGGCCGAACTGGCCGGTCTGTTCGGCAAGGTATTCCAGGATCAGCGCAGACTGGGTGAAGGTCTTGCCCGCGTGCTCCAGCACCGGCACCTCGCCCTGCTCGTTCACCTCGTCACGCCAGGTTTGCTCCCGGGTCTGGCCATGAAAGAAGTCGACGAACACCGGCTGCCAGTCCTGGCCCGTGAGTTCAAGCATCAGCGCAGCCTTGTAGGCGTTGCCGGATTCGGCGAAGCAATGCAGCTTGTAGTCGGGCATGGTGGGACCTTCAATTTCCTTTGAATGATCATGAAGCCCGAGCAGATCACGCCCGGCCCGGAACGGTCAATGCCCTCAGCCAAAACATCCCATTCCCCGTCCCTCCCGTCATAGTCCCCGCCCAGCCGCCAATGCCATAGTGGAGAAAACAACAGGGATAAAAACCATGTACAGAAACACCTCTACCCCTGCGGACGACAACGGTTGCGGCTGGTTCCACCTCAGCCCGCCGCGCCAGCCACGCGCCGCGCACCAGGGGCGGAGCGAGGCGCGCTGGGTGGTGCTTGGCGCGGGCTTCACCGGCCTGGCCGCCGCGCGGCAACTGGCCTTGCATCACCCTGACGACGAATTGATCCTGGTCGACGCCCAGGAAGTCGGCTTCGGCGCCTCGGGGCGCAACTCCGGGTTTGCCATCGACCTGCCCCACGACATTGGCGCCGCCGACTACATCGGCGACCTGCCCACGGCGCGGATGAACCTCAAACTCAACCTGCGCGCGCAGGCGATCTTGCGCGAATTGATCAACCAGCACGGCATCGACTGCCAGATCCGCCCGGACGGCAAGTACCAGGCGGCCGTCGAAGACAAAGGCCTGGCGGTGCTCGAAGCCTACCGCAGCGGCCTGGAAAAACTCGGCCAGCCTTACCAGATGATCGATGCCCGCGACCTGCCCGAGCACTTCGGCACCACCTTCTACCGCAAGGCGCTGTACACCCCGGGCACCCAGTTGCTGCAACCCGCCGCCCTGGCCAAAGGCCTGGCCGACAGCCTGCCGGGCAACGTGACCCTGCATGAACGCACCACCATCACCCACATCGAGCAGGGCCGGCGCATCACCCTCAAGCACGCCAATGGTGAGATCGTCGCCGACCAGCTGTTGCTGACCAACAATGCCTTCGCCTCGTACTTCGGCTTCCTGCCTGGCCGCCTGCTGCCGATCTTCACTTACGCCAGCATGACCCGCCCGCTGACCGAGGACGAACAAGCCCGCCTGGGCGGCAAGAACACCTGGGGCATCATCCCGGCAGACCCGTTCGGCAGCACCCTGCGGCGCACCCCGGACCAGCGCCTGCTGGTGCGCAACAGCTTCAGCTTCAATGCCGACGGCCGCGCCAACCCACGCCACATCGCCCGTGCCGGGCGCCAGCACCGCGATTCGTTCGAGCGGCGCTTCCCGATGCTGTCGGGCATGGCGTTCGATTACACCTGGGGTGGCTCGATGTGCCTGTCGCGCAACCACCTGTCGCACTTCGGCACCCTCGCACCCAACGTGCACGCGGCGCTGTGCTGCAACGGCCTTGGCATCACCCGTGGCACCGCTACCGGCAGCCTGCTGGCTGACTGGCTGAGCGGCGAACGCGACGAGCTGATCGACTTCCTGCTGGGCTCCGCAGGCCCCAACCGCAACCCGCCGGAGCCGCTGCTGAGCGCGGGCGTCAACCTCAACCTGCACTGGGGCCAGCGCCGTGCCGGCCTGGAAAGCTGACAAGGAGGCACCATGCATAGCCTTGGCATTCTCGGGGTGGGCGAACTCACCGAAAAAGTGGTCATCGGCCTGCGTCGCAGCGGTTTCGAGGGCCCCATCCTGCTGTCACCGCGCAATGCGCAACGGGCAGCCCTGCTGGCCCAGGAGCATGGTTGCCAGGTGTTGCCGAGCAACCAGGCAGTGGTCGACCAGGCAGAACTGCTGATCCTTGGCGTGCGCCCGCATTCGCTCGCCGAACTGGCAGATGAGCTACACCTGCGCCCCGGCCAGCGCCTGGTTTCGCTCGCCGCCGGGGTCAACCTTGCACAGCTGTCCACTGCGTTCCCTGGCGCCCTCTGTGTGCGTGCGATGCTGTCGTACGCGGCGCAGTACAACCAGTCCACGGTAGTGGTTTGCCCACCCGATGCGCTCACCACGCAGTACCTGGGGCCACTGGGCAAACTGGTGGTGCTGCACGGCGAGCCAGAATTCGAGCTGGCCACCGTGGCGGCGTGTATGAATGGCTGGTTCTACTTCCTGCTACACGACCTGCAACAGTGGCTGATGGACAAAGGCCTGCCCGCAGCCGAAGCACGTGCGCTGGTGCTGGGTAACCTGCAAGACTGCGTGGCCAGTGCCGGGCAGCAGCCGGCGTACACGCTGAAGGCCTTGGGCCAGGCCATTGCCACGCCGGGCACTTTCACCGCTGATGGTTTGGCGGTGCTGATGCATCAGCCGGTAAGCGCTACCTGGGGTGCGGCATGCGAAGTGGTGCTGGACGGGTTGTTGACACGCTCAGGGCAGGCAGAGGGATAAACTGCCCCCTACTGTCGTGAACGATAACTGCATGGCTCGCCTTGATAGATTTTTAATTATTGCGAGCCCGTTTTTCTTTTGATTTGGTCCATACGCTCTCGATTTATGCTTTCAAGGGTTTGACTCGACAAGCTTTCCCCCCCTTGTATACCTGCAGTCGTACGAATATCAGTATTCCTTAGAAACAGCTCCTCATCCAATCCCAAACCGGCGTTAATCATACTATTTAAATGGGCGCTTTCAGGACGCTGCATACTTAAATTACCTCCAGCACCGTCGAGCGACTCTCTGGAAAAAACGTCAGTAAAATCACTCAAGCTCCCAATATCCACAGGAACTCGCTGCAAAGCCTCCGGGGGGGTCATATCTATCACTGCAGACGAAGACGAGCGCCGATGAGGTGACGGGGACTGGCCCGCATTATTCACGGGACTGCCCCCTCTTTGTCTCACTATAGGATGTGTCGAGTAATGACCTAGATTAATGAGTGACCTGGATCTTGACGTGCTGTCCGACGAAGATGAGCCTCTAGAATTGAGACGCCTGTGATTGTTTCGAGCAACCGGCCGCCCCCGCTCCCTGCCAGGCATATGTCCAGAGTCATCTTGAAAATTGACAGGATCGCACTTGCAGTAAACATAACTATTGATTTCAGCTCGACCAAATGGGCTCCAACTGTCTGGTGATAGAAAGCGCCTGAGGGCCGGGTTGTATGCTCTGTATCCATTACCTAGCAAATACAGCCCAGCAATGGACTGCCTGGACCACCCGTTAAAACCGAGCGCCCCCTGTTCCAAGCCCAATGGAGAAAAACCATAAGGGTCATATGCCTGGGTTCGTAACGGTGTCACATCGCTCACGGCTCACCTCACTTCGCTAGTCCTCTGAGCTGGAGGATGATCTCGATCAATTACAAGATCTACTGGCAAAAATAACAGCCCATGACTCAGCTCCCCCACTACAGCTGCCGACAGACGCGTGCCGTATCCTCCTCGAAATGCCTCAATTCCGCCTGGTGCCGGTAGGCCAGTGGTATCCGCCAGTCCTCGGCACACCCGGTCATCCCATCCCATGACTCGTCCGAGCCGTTATAGGGCGCCCGCGCCAGCCGGTGCCATAGTGCCGCCACGTTAGTGCACCACATAACAACAAGAGGTAAGCCGTATGTCCGTTTCCAGACGCTCCGTAGAAGATGCGCCGCTCAACGGGTTCCACCGCAAACTGACGGTCTATTCCGCTGGCGGGCCTTTTCTCGATGGCTACGTACTTAGCATCATCGGCGTCGCCATGCTGCAAATTACCAATGCCTTGCAGCTGTCGGCCCTGTGGGAAGGGCTGATCGCCGCGTCAGCATTGATTGGTGTCTTCCTGGGTGGTTTTCTCGGTGGCTGGTTCACTGACAAGTACGGGCGCAAGGTCCTGTACCTGATCGACCTGGTCGCCATCGTCGGTTTTTCAGTGGCGCAGTTCTGGGTCGAGTCGGCCTGGGCCCTGTTCGCCTGGCGGTTGCTGATCGGTATCGCGGTCGGTGCCGACTACCCGATCGCCACGTCGTTGCTGGCCGAGTTCCTGCCACGCAAGCAACGTGGGCCGTTGCTGGCGGCCATGGTGCTGATGTGGTTTGCCGGTGCCGCCGTGGCCTACATGGTCGGCGAACTGCTGCTGCGCGTGGGCGGTGAAGACGGTTGGCGCTATGTATTGGCCAGCGCCCTGATACCCGGTGCGCTGTTCCTGGTTGCCCGCAGTGGCACACCAGAATCGCCTCGCTGGCTGCTGAGCAAAGGCCGAACCGCCGAAGCCGACGCCGTGATCAAGAAAGTCTACGGCCCGGACTACTCCATTGCTGACCTGCCAGAGCAGAGCAGCGACAAACCGGTGTCGGTGTGGTCGCTGTTCCACTCCGGTTACGGCAAGCGCATGGCCTTTGTCACCCTGTTCTGGACCTGCGCGATCGTGCCACTGTTCGCCATCTACTCGTTCGCCCCCAAAGTGCTGCAGGCACTGCAACTGACAGGCGACTGGGCGGCCTTTGGCTCCATCGCCATCACCTTGCTGTTCACCCTGGGCTGCCTGGTGGCCACCAAACTGATCAACCGCCTGGGCCGGCGCAACATGCTGATCCACAGCTTCCTCTGGTCGGGTATGTCGCTGGTGCTGCTGGGGGTGTTCCCGGATGCCTCGCCAACCACCGTACTGGTGCTGTTCGGCGCCTATGCCGTGCTGATCGGCGGCGCCCAGGTGCTTGAATACGTCTACCCCAACGAGCTGTTCCCCACCGAAATCCGTGCGTCAGCGGTGGGCCTGGCCACTTCGTTGTCACGCATCGGCGCGGCCGTGGGCACGTACCTGGTGCCGATATCCCTGGCCTCCTACGGCATTGCCAACACCATGTTCGCTGCCGCCCTGATCTCGCTGTTCGGCGCCCTGATTTCCTGGTGGCTCGCCCCCGAGACCAGCAAGCTCGACCTGCAGCAAGCCGCGGCGCTTGGTAACCCCACCCGCACCTCTACCGCTGCCAAACCCGCTGTTCGTAAAGCCTGAAGGGGCCTTTTCGTGAACCAAGTACTGACTGTCGTGCGCAATGCCCCTCTCGCGTCGCTGGGTGCCCCTGCCCCGGCCCGCCTGCCGATCGGTGAACCCGTCGCCCAGGCAGCCACCGCCCAGGACCAGACCGACGAAGCCGTCGGCGCCAGCATCGGCGTATGGGAAAGCGGCCCGGGCGTGTTCCGCCGGCACCTGAAAAACCGTGAGTTCAGCCACATTGTCAGCGGCTGGTGCACCTTCACCCCCGACGGTGGCGAGCCGGTAGAGCTGCGCGCCGGCGACGCAGTGCTGTTCCCGGAGAACTGCGAGGGTGTCTGGGACATTCGCGAAACCCTGCGCAAGACTTACGTGCTGTTCTAAGGAACAAATAGATGATCGAACGTATCAGCCCCGGCAAACGGACCAGCCGGATGGGGATGCAGGCCATCGGCCAGCTCTGATACCCACGCGCTCCTACCGCTGACCGCGATAACTTGTTAGAGCTCCGGGTCCAACCCCGCCTTGTCGCCATGCCAGTCAAACCGCTCCACTTCATGCCTGCGCTTGCGGAAGCTGTACGGCGTCTCGCCATACTGCTTGCGAAACCACAGGATGAAGTGCGACGCATCGGAAAACCCGCACGCCAACGCAATGGTGGTGATGTTCTGGCTGGTGTTCACCAGCAACCGCCGGGCATGGTCCAGGCGCAACTTGCGCCAGTAGTTGGCCGGCGGCTCCTGAGTATTAGCCACAAATTCACGGTGCAACTGCCGGGGGTGGGTGCCCACCGCTTCAGCCACGGCCTTGAGCGTCATCGAGGCATCCAGGTTGGCGCGCATGAAGCTGATCGCCCGCTGCACGCGGTCGTTCTGGTACACGCATTCGCTGGCCGTCTTCTCCTGCTCTTCGGCGCGCTCATCCACCAGCAGGTATTCCAGCCCCTTCTGCGCCCGCACTGCGCCGCAATGCCGGCGGATCAGGTTGGCCGCCAGGTCAATGGCCGTGCCGCCCGGGCAAGTGATGATGCCGCGGTCGTCCACGTAGCTCTTGTCGATCACCGCCGTGGCCAGTGGAAAACGCTCCTTGAACTCGTCACGCAAGGTGAAATGCAGCGCACAGCGCCGGCCATCGAGCAGCCCGGCTTTGCCAAGCACGAACGACCCCGAGCACAAGGCGATTATCGGGATATTCGCCGCATGCACCTCACGCAGCGCATCCAGCAGCCAGGCCGGCGGGTTGCGGGTTTCGTCCAGCAGGCCACCGGCCAGCACCACATAGTCGTACTGGGCAAACAGGTTGAGCGGCTTGGTCGGCGAAATGGGCATGCCGCAACTGGCGGTGATCGGCTGGTCGTCCAGCGTCATCCAGTCCCACTGGCACAACACCTGCTGGCTGCGGAATGACTTGTCCGCAGCAAAGCGCAGCGAGTCCACCAACCCCGCCACCGGCACCAGGGTGAAGTGGTTCATCAGCACGAAGCCTACCCGTAGTTCGGGCTTGACCTGCGCAGTGATGGCGTGGGCTTGTACCGGTTGTTCTTGTTGTTCGGCAAACATGGACGCTGGCCTCGTTACATCGGTAATGGTGCCATTCTAAAGCGCGCCCTGCGTCCGTCATATCATATGCATCCCCACAAATAGGAAATCCGTGACAAAAGGCGGCGCCGTTCTATCAATTGTCATGGCTGTAATATCAGCCCCCAGCCCCGGCTGAGCATCATGTAGGCACAAGACAAACATGCTCAGAGGCACCCCTCATGTACCGTGGATTCTGGTATGCCCAGGCGCTGGACCTGGACAACGACCTGGCCCCTGCCCTGCAGGACTCGATTCAAGCCGACGTGTGCATCGTCGGCGGTGGCTTCCTTGGCTTGTGGTCGGCCATCCGCCTAAAACAGGCGCACCCGGAAAAAACCATCGTCATCGTCGAGCGCGACCGCTGCGGCTCGGGGGCCAGCGGGCGCAACGGTGGCGTGGCCACCAACTGGTGGGGCAAGTACCTGTCGGTGCGCACCATCTGCGGGGATGTCGAGGCGCGGCGCATCTGCGAGGCGGCGGAGTCGGCCATCGACGAGATCGGCAGCTTCTGCCAGGAGCACGGCATCGACGCCCAGTACCGCAAGGACGGCTGGCTGTGGACGGCCACCAACCAGCGGCAGATGAACTCCTGGCGCGTGCTCACCGACGGCCTGCAGAAACTCGACGTAAACCCGTTCCAGGAACTGGACCGCCAGACCATTCGCGGCCGCGTCGGCTCGCCACTGGTGCTGGGCGGCATCTTCGACCCCAACGCCGCGACCGTACAGCCCGCCATGCTGGCCCGCGGCCTGCGCTGCGTGGCACTGAAACTGGGCGTGCAGATTTTCGAGAAATCGCCGTTCACTCACCTGCAGCGTGGCAAGCACCCGGTGGTGCACACCGCCAAAGGCCATGTAAAAGCCAACCACGTGGTGCTGGCGCTCAACGCCTGGGGCGCGCAATTTCCCGAGCTGCGCCGGATGATCGCGATCATGTCCAGCGACATGGTTGCCACCGCGCCGGTCAAGGCCAAGCTCGACGCCATCGGTTTCAGCGGCGGCGAATGCATGACCGACTCGCGCACCGTGCTCAACTACTGGCGCAACACCCCTGACGGGCGCGTGGTGTTCGGCAAGCCGCTGGGCCAGTTCGCCTATGCCGGACGCATCGGCGACCTGTATGAAAAACCCTCGCCGGCCGCCGACAAGGTCGCTGCCGAACTGCGCCGCCTGTACCCGCAGTTGCAGGATGTACCGGTGGTCAGCAGTTGGACCGGGCCGATTGACCGGGCCATGAAGGGCCTGCCCAACTTCGGCTACCTCGACCATCACCAGACCGTCAGCTACGGCATCGGTTTTTCCGGCAACGGCGTGGCCACCACCGTGTTTGCCAGCCGCATCATCAAGTCCTTGGCCACCCATGCCAACGACGAGTGGACCAACTGTGGCCTGGTCAACCAGAAGATGAAGCTGCTGCCGCCAGAGCCGTTGCGCTTCTTTGGCGCGCATCTGGTTCGCGATGCACTGGTGCGCAAGGAATCGCTGGAAGACCACGACCAGGATGCCGGCTTCATCACCCGCCAGCTTGTGGGCATGGCGCCCGCCGGTTACGTGCCCGCGCAGAAAAAATAAGGACAAGACCGTGAGCGAACATATCGTCTTCCTTGACGACGAAGGCCTGGCGCCTTCCACCCGCCTCAAGCGCCCCGACTGCGATCACACCTGGCAGCAGTACGCCTACACCCACCCCGACCAGATGCTTGAGCACCTGAAAGACGCGACGGTGGCGCTGACCTGCAGCGTACCCCTGCGCGAAGAGCACCTGCGCCAGCTGCCCAGGCTGAAGATGATCTCGCTGGCCCTGACCGGCCGCGACATCGTCGATGTCGACTACTGCGAAGCCCACGGCATCGAAGTGTCGAGCGTACCGGGCTATGCCGCCAACACCGTGGCCGAGCACAGCCTGGCGATGATCCTTGAGCTGTTCCGCCGCCCGGCCGCGTTCACCCGCCTGATGCGCCAGGTGCATGCCGGCGACAAGCCGTACCAGAACATCTACTTCAACCACCGCATCCGCGATGTGCGCGACAAGCAGTTGGCAATCATCGGCAGCGGCCCGATTGCCCTGCGCCTGGCACACCTGGCGCGGGCATTCGGCATGCAGGTGCTGTTCGAAGACCGCAGCGGCAAGCGCCAGGGCGCCGATTGCCGGCCGCTGGCCGAGCTGCTGAAAAGCTGCGACGTGCTGTCGATCAATTGCCCGCTCACGCCAGAAACCCACAACCTCATTGATGCCGGGCAGCTGGCATTGATGAAGCCCGATGCCATCGTGGTCAACACCGGCCGCGGCGGCGTGGTCAACGAAGCGGCGCTGATTCAGGCGCTGCAACAGCGGCGCCTGGGCGGTGTGGCGCTGGATGTAGTGGAAGTGGAGCCGCTGCACCCCAGCAACCCGTTGTTCGAACTGATCGACCGCGACGACTTCCTGCTCAACCCGCACATCGCCTGGAGCAGCGAAGACGCCATGCAGCAGCTGATGGACAGCGCCGTGGACAACATCAGCGACTTCGTCGCCCGCCAGGTTTCTGAGAAAAGGACTCGCACTGCATGACCCTTGTCACCAAAAACCGCTACGTCGATGGCGCCTTCGTGTTCTTTACCCGGGTGAAGACCACCTACCAGTTGGCCTGACCCTACCTCGGGGGCCGCGCGGCGGCCCCGACAATCTCCAGCCAGCAAAGGGAACTACCCGCCCCCCCGGCCCTCTTAAACACTGAGTGGTTTATTTCCCTGTGCTTCACGCTATTGGAGAACTCGACATGCGCCACCTACTCCTCGCCCCTGCGCTGCTGCTCCTGCTGCCTGCCGGTGCTGCCCTGGCCCGCGTCGATGCGGGCGACGTCGCCACCTCGGCCGGTGTTTCCGCTTCGCTGTATTCGACCTTCAAGGACGACAAACGGATCATCCCGGCGCGTGACGAGCTTTCGGCTTTCGTCGCCAGCGGCGGTGCAATCCGTGGCGCCTATGTAGAGTCGGCGCTGGAACAGGCGCGCAAGGACCATCCTGGGCTGCAGGCCAATGATGAAGAGCTGGCCAGGGCTATTCTTTCCCAGGATGACCGCATAGCCGATCATTGATGCAATCCTGTGCCAGCCCTTTCGCGGGCAAGCCCGCGCAAGGGCTGGCACAGGCAGCATCACCCCCAACCATCCATGCGCATGGTTGCCCGCACCAAACGCTGCTCTTCCTGTTCGATCTCCCGCAAACTGTCGCGTATCCCGTTGATATGCTCACGCGCCGCCCGCTGGGCCTGCTCCGGCAGTTGCTCCATCACCGCGTGATACAGCCGCGCATGCTGCCGATCAATCTGGCGTTTCTGCGCAGGGCGGCAATACAGGTTGTTGACCGACGCAAACACCGTGCTCAAGGTCAGGTCACTGAGCGATTGCAGGGTATGTACCAGCACCGGGTTGTGCGACGCCTCGCTGATAGCCCGGTGGAAGGCATGGTCACGGCGGGCGTGCTCACGGGCGTCCAGCGCCTCTGCCGCCTCGTGGGCCGCCAGCATTTCTTCATAACGCCGGCGAATCAGCAAGCGGTCGACCTCGGTGGCGCGTAACGCCGCCAGCCGCGCCGACTCGGCCTCCAGCAACGCCCGCACCTCCAGCAGGTCGAACAGCGTGCGTGGCTGCGAGCTGAACAGGTGCATCAACGGTGTGGTACCCGCCTGCCCCGTCAGGTCGGCAACGAACGAGCCTCGCCCCTGCTCGGTGTCGATGATGCCGCGCCCACGCAAAATGCGTAGCCCTTCGCGCAGGGCCGAGCGTGAACAACCCAGCTTCTCTACCAACCGCCGCTCCGAAGGCAGGGCCTGGCCCACCTTCAGCACGCCGTCGACGATCAGTCGCTCCACCCGCTCGGCCACCTGGTCGGCGACCTTGGCCTTGCCATCAGTAACCACTGCGCACCCTCCTGCTGGTAGGACCAGTTAGACAACGTGCTCCAATCTAGCCGGGTAAACCCATCAATAACCAGTAGACCGAAGAAAAACTGGTAGGACCAGTGCCTGCCATGCTCGACCACTGCTGCTGGCACGCGCAGGCTGCAACGGTGACCGCTTTGCCAACAACAACAAAAACCGTTGCCGAGTGAGCCGATGAATATCCTGTACGACGAACGCGTCGATGGCGCGCTGCCCGCCGTGGACCAGGCAGAGCTGCTGCAGGCACTGCGAAGTGCCCTGCCGGACCTCGATATCCTGCACCGCGAAGAAGACCTCAAACCTTACGAATGCGATGGCCTGTCGGCCTATCGCACGGTACCGCTGCTGGTAGTACTGCCCGAGCGCCTGGAGCAGGTGCAGACGCTGCTCAAGCTGTGCCACCAGCGCCACGTACCGGTGGTCGCCCGTGGCGCCGGCACCGGCCTGTCGGGCGGTGCCCTACCGCTAGCCAAGGGTATCCTGCTGGTGATGGCGCGCTTCAACCGCATCCTGGAGGTCAACCCGCAGGGCCGCTACGCCCGTGTGCAGCCCGGCGTACGTAACCTGGCCATCTCCCAGGCTGCCGCACCCCATGGTATGTACTACGCACCAGACCCCTCCTCGCAAATTGCCTGCTCCATCGGTGGCAACGTCGCCGAGAACGCAGGTGGCGTGCACTGCCTGAAGTACGGCCTGACCGTGCACAACCTGCTCAAGGTGGACATTCTCACGGTCGAAGGTGAACACCTGACCTTGGGCAGCGATGCCCTGGACAGCCCCGGCTTCGACTTGCTGGCGCTGTTCACCGGTTCTGAAGGCATGCTCGGCATCGTCACCGAAGTTACCGTGAAACTGCTGCCCAAACCTCAGGTGGCGCGGGTGCTGCTGGCCAGTTTCGACAGTGTCGAAGACGCTGGCCGGGCGGTGGCCGAAATCATCGCTGCCGGCATCATTCCAGGCGGCCTGGAGATGATGGACAACCTGGCAATCCGCGCCGCCGAAGACTTCATCCACGCCGGCTACCCCGTGGACGCGGCGGCCATCCTGTTGTGCGAACTGGATGGCGTGGAGGCCGATGTGCACGACGACTGCGAACGGGTGGCCGCCGTGCTGACCCAAGCCGGCGCCCGCGAGGTACGGCTGGCCTGCGACGAGGCCGAGCGGGTGCGTTTTTGGGCCGGGCGCAAGAACGCCTTCCCGGCGGTGGGGCGCATCTCCCCGGACTACTACTGCATGGACGGCACCATCCCACGCCGCGAACTGCCGCGGGTGCTCAAGGGCATCAGTGACCTGTCCAGCGAATACGGCCTGCGCGTGGCCAACGTGTTCCACGCCGGCGACGGTAACATGCACCCGTTGATCCTGTTCGATGCCAACCTGCCCGGCGAGCTGGAGCGGGCCGAAGCCATCGGCGGCAAGATCCTCGAACTGTGCGTGGCGGTGGGCGGCAGCATTACCGGCGAGCACGGCGTAGGCCGCGAAAAAATCAACCAGATGTGCGCGCAGTTCAACAGCGATGAAATCACCTTGTTCCACGCGGTCAAGGCCGCCTTCGACCCCCAGGGCCTGCTCAACCCCGGCAAGAACATTCCCACCTTGCACCGCTGCGCCGAGTTCGGCGCCATGCACGTGCACCACGGCCAACTGCCGTTCCCCGACCTGGAGCGCTTCTGATGAGCATGAACCGCGACATCAGCCAGGCCCTGCTGGAGCAGGTCAACCAGGCCTTGAACCAGGGCACGCCACTGCGTATCCAGGGCAGCAACAGTAAGGCCATGCTCGGCAACCCGGTGGCCGGCGAAGTACTCGACACCCGCAGCCACCGTGGCATCGTCAGTTACGACCCGACCGAACTGGTGCTCACCGCCCGGGCAGGCACACCGCTGCGCGACATAGAAGCAGCCCTGCACGAGGCTGGCCAGATGCTGCCCTGCGAACCCCCGCACCTGGGCCCCGAGGCCACTTTGGGCGGCATGGTCGCGACGGGCCTGGCCGGCCCCAGGCGGCCGTGGGCCGGGTCGGTACGTGACTACGTGCTCGGCACGCGGGTGATCACCGGTCACGGCAAACTGCTGCGCTTTGGTGGCGAGGTGATGAAGAACGTGGCCGGTTACGATGTATCTCGGCTGATGGCGGGCAGCTTTGGTTGCCTGGGGTTGTTGACGGAGGTGTCCCTGAAAGTGCTGCCTCGGCCGCGCGAATGCCTGAGCCTGCGCCTGCCGATGGGCTGCCACCTGGCATTGGAAGCGCTGGCCGAGTGGGGGCAGCAGCCACTGCCGATCAGCGCCGCCTGCCATGACGGCGACGCGCTGTACCTGCGCCTGGAAGGCGGTGAAGGCTCGGTGCAGTCGGCACGTCAGCGCCTGGGCGGCGATACCCTCGACAGCGGTTTCTGGAGCGACCTGCGCGAACAGCGCCTGGCGTTCTTCAACGACCCTGCGCCGCTCTGGCGCTTGTCACTGCCCAACGCCACCGGCGAGCTGCACCTGCCCGGCCGGCAACTGATCGACTGGGGGGGGGCCCAGCGCTGGCTGAAATCCAGCGCACCGGCGCAGGCAATTCGCGACCACGTCGCCAAGGTGGGTGGCCACGCCACCTGCTACGCCCCCGGTGCAGCCAGCAGCCCGCCCCTGCCCGCCGCATTGATGCGTTACCACCGCGCCCTCAAGCAGCAGCTCGACCCCCAGGGGGTATTCAACCCTGGCCGCCTGTACCCGGACCTGTGAGGCCAGACCATGCAAACCAACCTGAGCGAAACATCCCGCCAGCTGGCCCGCGCCGACGAAGCCGAAAGCATCCTGCGGTCCTGCGTGCACTGTGGTTTCTGCACCGCCACCTGCCCCACCTACCAGCTGCTGGGCGATGAACTGGACGGTCCGCGCGGGCGTATCTACCTGATCAAGCAAATGCTCGAAGGCGAGCCGGTAACCGCCAGCACCCAACTGCACCTGGACCGCTGCCTGACCTGCCGCAACTGCGAAACCACCTGCCCATCCGGGGTCAAGTACCACGACCTGCTGGACATCGGCCGCGCCGTGGTCGAACAGCAGGTACCACGCCCGCTTGGCCAGCGCCTGCTGCGCCAGGGCCTGCGCGCGGTGGTGCCGCGCCCGGCACTGTTCAAGGCCCTGACCCGCGGCGGCCAAGCCCTGCGCCCGCTGTTGCCGGCCACGCTCAAGCGCAAGCTGCCGGCGCGGATGACCCCACCCGGCCAGCGCCCGGCACCGCGCCATGTACGCCGGGTGCTGATGCTGGAAGGCTGCGTGCAGCCGGCACTGTCGCCCAATACCAATGCCGCCGCCGCACGCCTGCTGGACCGCCTGGGCATCAGCATCGAACCCATCCACCAAGCCGGCTGCTGTGGCGCGGTGGACTACCACCTCAATGCCCAGGAGCAAGGCCTGCAACGTGCACGGCGCAATATCGACGCTTGGTGGCCGGCCATCGAAGCAGGCGCCGAGGCCATCGTGCAAACCGCCAGCGGCTGCGGCGCGTTCGTGCGCGACTATGGCCACCTGCTGGAGCACGACCCGCGCTACGCAGCCAAAGCAGCAAGGGTCAGCGCCCTGTCCCGCGATCTGGTAGAAGTATTGCGCGATGAGCCGGTCGAGCAACTGGGACTGTGCGCCGAACAACGCCTGGCCTTCCATTGCCCCTGTACGCTGCAACACGCCCTGAAACTGGGGGGCGCGGTAGAGGCGCTGCTGACGCGCCTGGGCTTTACCCTGACCCCGGTGCCGGACGGCCACCTGTGCTGCGGCTCGGCTGGCACCTATTCGCTGACCCAGCCAGCGCTATCGCTGCAACTGCGTGACAACCGCCTCAACGCACTGGAAAGCGGCAAACCGCAAGTCATCGCCACCGCCAACATCGGCTGCCAGGCCCACCTCGACGGGGCCGGGCGCACGCCAGTACGGCACTGGATCGAAATCGTCGAAGCAGCCTTGAACCCGGAGACCCCTCATGCATAGCAAGTTCGTTATCGGCCAGGCCGAAGTCGCCCGTGTGCTGACCGCCGCCCGCCAGGAAGCCCTGGCCCAACACTGGAACGTGACCATCGCCGTGGTCGACGACGGTGGCCATCCCCTGGCCTTGGAGCGCATGGATGGTTGTGCGCCGGCCAGTGCCTACATTGCCCTGGAAAAAGCCCGGACTTCCGCGCTGGGGCGCAAGGAAACACGGGATTACGAGGAAATGGTCAACGGTGGCCGTACCGCATTCGTCACCGCACCGCTGCTGACCAGCCTGGAAGGTGGCGTGCCATTGCGGGTGGATGGCCAGGTGGTGGGTGCCATTGGCGTGTCCGGGGTCAAGTCCGAACAGGACGCCCAGGTGGCCAAGGCTGGGGCTGCTGCCCTGTAAATTCTGTACCGGCCTCTTCGCGGGCTTGCCCGCTCCCACCGGCATCGCACAGGTCTGAATCCCTGCACAGTACCTGTGGGAGCGGGCAAGCCCGCGAAGAAGCCCGCACAGGCGACTGAATTTCCGAAGACCGAACATCGAGCGAACACACAATGCCAAACGAACTCCAGATCGCCCCCACCCTCCAGCGCTTCATCGAAGACGAAGTCCTCCCCGGCACCGGCATCGAAGCCAACGCCTTCTGGCAAGGTTTCAGCACCCTGGTCCACGACCTCGCCCCGCAAAACCGCGCCCTGCTCGCCGAACGCCAGCGCCTGCAAACCGAGTTGGACAACTGGCACCGCCAGCATCCCGGCCCGATCCACGACATGGCCGCCTACCAGCACTTCCTGCAAGGCATCGGCTACATCGTCGACGCCCCCGAAAACGTGCAGATCAACACCGCCAACGTCGACCGCGAAATCGCCGTGCAAGCCGGCCCGCAGCTGGTCGTGCCGCTCAGCAATGCTCGCTACGCCCTCAACGCCGCCAACGCACGCTGGGGTTCCCTCTACGATGCGCTGTACGGCACCGATGCCATTGCCGAAACCGCTGGCGCCGAACGCGGCCAGGGCTACAACCCGGTACGCGGCGCCAAGGTGATTGCCTATGGCCGGCAGTTCCTCGACGCTAGCGCCCCACTCGACGGTGCATCACACAGCGACGCCAAGGCCTATGCGATCAACCAGGGTACGCTGCACGTGACGTTGGCCGACGGCCGCCAGGTCGGGTTGCAGAATCCAGCACAACTTCATGGCCACCAGGGTGAGCCGAGCACACCCACGGCGATCCTGTTGCAGCACCACCGGCTGCATTTCGAAATCCGAATCGACCCGACCAGTGCAATCGGCCAACAGGACCTGGCCGGGGTCAAGGACATCGCCCTGGAAGCCGCACTGACCACCATCATCGACTGCGAAGACTCGGTAGCTGCCGTGGATGCCGACGACAAGGTCAACGTCTACCGCAACTGGCTGGGCCTGATGAAGGGCGACCTCAGCGAGCAGGTCAGCAAAGGCGGCAAGACCTTCAGCCGCACCCTGGCCGCCGACCGCCAGTACCAGGGTGCAAACGGCCAACCCCTGACGCTGCCGGGCCGCTCGCTGCTGTTCATCCGCAACGTCGGCCACCTGATGACCAACCCGGCCATCCATGACCGCGATGGCCGGGAAATCCCCGAAGGCATCCTCGATGCCGTGGTCACCAGCCTGATCGGCCTGCACGATCTCAAGCGCCGCGGCAACTCCCGCGAAGGCAGCCTGTACATCGTCAAGCCGAAGATGCACGGGCCGGCCGAAGTGGCCTTCGCCGACCAGCTGTTCGGCCGTGTCGAGGCCCTGCTGGGCTTGCCTGCGCATACCCTGAAGATGGGCATCATGGACGAGGAGCGGCGCACCAGCGTCAACCTCATGGCCTGCATCGCCAGTGCCGCATCACGGGTGGTGTTCATCAACACCGGCTTCCTCGACCGCACCGGGGACGAGATGCACAGCGCCATGGAAGCCGGCGCCATGCTGCGCAAGGGCGACATGAAAGGCACCGCCTGGATCCAGGCCTACGAACGCAGCAACGTGCTAGTCGGCCTGGCCTGTGGCCTGCGCGGCAAGGCGCAGATCGGCAAGGGCATGTGGGCCATGCCTGACCTTATGGCGGCCATGCTCGAACAAAAGGTTGCCCAGCCAAAGGCCGGTGCCAACACCGCCTGGGTACCGTCGCCCACTGCCGCCACGCTGCATGCGCTGCACTACCACCAGGTAGACGTCGCCGCCGTGCAACAGGCGCTTGAACAGGTTGACCTGGGCGCCCAGCGCCAGGCGTTGCTGCATGATCTGCTGAGCATTCCGGTCAGCCCCGAACGGGCGTGGAGTGCCGCAGATATCCAGGCCGAGCTGGACAACAACTGCCAAGGCATCCTCGGTTACGTGGTGCGCTGGGTCGAGCAAGGGGTCGGCTGCTCCAAGGTGCCTGACATTCACGATGTGGGCCTGATGGAGGACCGCGCCACCCTGCGCATTTCGGCGCAGCACATTGCCAACTGGCTGCACCATGGGGTGGTGGATGACGAACAGGTCGAAGCGAGCCTGCAGCGGATGGCCAGGGTGGTCGACCAGCAGAATGCCGCAGACCCGGCGTACCGGCCGATGGCGGCCGGTTTCGAGGCATCGCATGCCTTCCGCGCTGCGCGGGAGCTGGTGTTCAAGGGGCGTGAGCAGCCGAGTGGGTATACCGAACCGTTGTTGCATGGCTGGCGGTTGCGCTTCAAGCAGGAGGTACAACGCTAGCCCTGGCTGCGCCGCTCCTACACTTGATCGGTGCAGGCCGGCGAATTTTGCCGCCGGCCTCTACCACCTGCCAGTCAAGGGAGGTAGTTCGGCGCATTCAGAAATTTCCCACAGCCCTCTCAGAACCGTCCTACTTGCTGCCTCTACACACAGAAAACAAGATCGGTGTTGGACAACGCAAGGTCGCGATCCAGAGGAGGTTCCGTATGCACCTGTACGCCCGCTCCATTGCCGAACTGCGCAGCAGCCTGCGCGAAATGCTGACCCATGACATCAGCAACCCCGACGAAGACCCCCACCTGTCGGGGGTGATGTTCTTCTGCGCCACCGATGAGCACTCTCGGCAACTGATCGAACGTATCGAGTTGCTGGCCAGCGAGGTGTTCTTCGACCCGAACGGGCGGGCCATTACCGAACACCTGAAAGCTGCCGCAGTGGATGGCGTGCGTATCAAGCGCAACCGCCAGGCGCCAGCGGACGAGACAGTGATCCGCATCGCGGTGGCGGACAAGGGCTATATCACCGTGAGCACCGCCCGGTTCTGAGCATTTTGGGGCTGCTTTGCAGCCCCATGCCCTTCCCTGTCCAATCCGCTATCCTGAGCACTCCCCCGCTCCGGACCACCCCATGGAACTGCACATTCGTCTGGAAGGCCGCAAAGGCCTGGCCGATCAGCTTTACCAGCAACTGCGCGCCGGTATCGACAGCGGCCACCTGGCCGCTGGCACCCAACTGCCGCCCACCCGCCTGCTGGCTGAACAACTGGGCGTATCGCGCAAGACCGTGGCCGAGGCCTACTCACGGCTGAGCTACGACAACCTGCTCAGCGGCGTGGTCGGCCGTGGCACGTTCATCACCCCGCGCCAACCACGGCGCAGCCATGAGTCCGCCAGCGTTCCCCTGGCCGGTGCCGCATCCCTTGAACGCTGGCAGCAGCGCGCCACCGTGCTCGCCCAACGCCAGCTGCAAACGCCCTCGCGCTATGACTTTGTCGGCGGGGCATCGAGCAAGTCGCAGTTCCCGTTCGACCAATGGCGCAGCTGCCTGAATTACGCCCTGCGCCGCAGCCAGCGTCACCCCGAGCGGCAGTTCCAGGCGCAGGGCCTGCCGGAGCTGCGCGAAGCCATTGCCCACCACATCGCCTACGCCCGCGGCGTGCACTGCAGCGCGGCCGACCTGCTGGTGTGCAACGGCGCCCAGCAAGCGCTGGACCTGATTGCCCGGGTACTGGTCGAGCCAGGCTGCCAGGTGGCCATGGAAGACCCCGGCTACCCGCCGGCACGGCAACTGTTCCTGGCCCTCGGGGCACACCTGCAATCGGTGCCGGTAGATGATGAAGGCCTGTGCGTGGAGCAGATCGCCGACGGCACCCGGCTGATCTACGTAACGCCCTCGCACCAGTTCCCGCTGGGCATGCCCATGAGCGAGCCGCGCCGGCATGCCTTGCTGGCGCGAGCTGCCGAGCTGGGCGCACTGATCATCGAAGATGACTACGACTGCGAGTTCCGCTACCACGGGCCAGCCTCGGATGCCCTGCAGCGCCTCGACCGGCATGGCCTGGTGGCCTACGTGGGGACCTTTTCCAAAACCCTGCTACCCGAGTTGCGGCTGGGTTATGCCGTGCTGCCACCAGCCGTACTGCAGGCCACTTGCGTGGCCAAGCACCTCAGTGACTGGCACAGCCCGACTTTGCTGCAGTGGGCGTTGGCGCGCTTTTTGGGCGAAGGCCACCTGAACAAGCACATCCGCCGCTGCCACGAGGTCTACAGCACCCGCCGCGAGCGCATCCTGGCGCGCCTGGGTGGCGACCTGGCACCATGGTTCAGCGCAATCCCCGCCAGCGCCGGGTTTCACCTCAGCGCCTTGGCCGCGCCCGGGGTGGATGTGGAGATGCTGGCCAACCTCGCACGCAAGGTAGAGGTCGGCCTGTATTCACTGGCGCCATTCTTCAGCGAAGCGCCGGTACGCCCGGGGCTGTTGCTGGGCTTCGGCGCCATTGAACTGCTGGACATCGACCCGGCACTGGACCGGGTGCGCGATACCCTGCAACGCCTCAGTTGACTGGCACGGGCTTGCCTGTTGGGACTGGGCGCGCGATGGCTGCGGCATAGCCACGCGGGTTGAAGCAGGTGGTCACCAGCAGCATGGCCAGTACCGTCACGGTGAGCAGCGTCCACGACGCCTGGAAGTCGCCACTCATGTCACGCAGCCAGCCGGTGATATACGGCACGATACCGGTGATGATGAAGCCGATGCCCTGCACGAACGCCGCCAGGCTGCCGGCCTCGGCGGGCGTCTTCAGGTGCTCCAGGGTCAGCGTCAGGCTTTGGCTGAAGCAGGCGCCCAGGCCAAAACCGATCATCGCAACCCACAGCCCCGAAGCCTGCGTAGGTGCCAGCAGCAGGCCAAGGAAGCCGGACAGCTGGATTGCCAGCGCCAACCACAGGCCTGGGCGGCGGTCAGCCCAGCACCGCAGCAACAGCGGCAAGCCCAGTGCACCGGCTACCTGGAAGACCGTCATCAGGCCAACCAGGTCTGCGCCGCCCTGAGCACTGCCGCCGTGCTCGATATGGTACGCCGGCAGCCACGCCACCATGCTGGTGTAGCCGCCATTGATCAGGCCGAAGTACAAGGCCAGCAACCAGGCCCGGCGCGTGCCGAACCAGTGCCCGCCAGCGGCCCCGGCCAGCTTTGGCGGCCCCTGCCGAGGCCGCAGCACGGCCCAGGCCAGCAGCGCCAGCAGTGCCGGGATCGCCCACAGGCCCAGGCCGACCTGCCAGTGACCGAAGTGGCCGCTGATATGCGGGCCAAGCACGGCAGCCATGCCGCCACCACTCATCAACGCTGCCGAGTACAGCCCCATCGCCCCCGCCAGGCGGCTTGGAAACCAGCGGTTGACCAGGCCCGGCATCATGCCCTGCACCACCGCCACGCCCAGGCCGGCGACCACCGCACTGGCAATCAACGCCCAGGCGCTGTCCAGTTGCAGGCGCCACAGGCAGGCCAGGGCAATTGCAGCCAGGCCACCGAGCATGCCGCCATGCTCGCTGATCCAGCGTCGCAGCCACGGCTGCAGCAACGGCACCAGGCCCATGCACAGCACCGGCAACGCCGTCAGCAGGGCGGCCTGTTGGTAGCCCAAGCCGGTGCTGGCGCGCATGGGTTCGAGTAACGGGCCGATACTGGTCAGGATCGGCCGCAGGTTCAGCGCCAGCAGAATCACCAGCAACAGGTTCAAAGCAGCTCTCATTGTGCATCGGTTCTCTGGTAGCAGGACCGGGCCATTATCCCGGCTTGCCAACCCTGGCAGAAATGAAGAGATTGGATGCTTGCCAGTGGCCACCTGAATGGACGATTGGCCTCCGGCTTATGTGTGCAATTGGCTATCGGGGAGGCCAAAGGGCAGCGCTACAGTAGAGCCATTCCCACCCCACACCTTTTGGAGACAGCCATGCACAACCGTATCGAATGGGCCAAGCACGCCCCGGAAGCCTACAAAGCCATGGTCGGCCTGGAACAGGCCCTGGCCAAGAGCGGCCTGGAGAGCTCCCTGCTGGAGCTGGTGCGCCTGCGGGCCTCGCAGATCAACGGCTGCGCCTACTGCGTCAACCTGCACGCCAACGATGCCCGCAAGGCCGGTGAGACCGAAGCACGCTTGCAGACCTTGAGCGTGTGGCGCGAAACCGCCTACTTCACCCCCCGTGAACGTGTGGCGCTGGCCTGGGTCGAGAGCCTGACCCGCCTGCCGGAGCGTGGGGCACCCCAGGGGGAATATGAAGCCTTGCAGGAGCACTTCGAACCGACCGAAGTGGCCAACCTGACCCTGGCGATTGCCACCATCAATGCCTGGAACCGCTTCGGAGTCGGGTTTGCCATGGTGCCGGCCTGATCATGCCTCATTACCTGCACCGGCCTTTTCGCGGGCACGCCCGCTCCCACAGGGACTGCGCAGGTTTCAGATCCCGTGGGGGCCTGTGGGAGCGGGCGTGCCCGCGAAGAGGCCGTTGCAGGTGACACATCAACGCCCGGCCAACCGCGCCCGATAGCTGCCGGGGCTCTGCCCGGTCCACTTCTTGAACGCCCGGTGAAACGCACTCGGCTCCTGGAACCCGGCCTGCTCGGCTATCTCGGCAATGCTCAACACCCCCTCGCGCAACCGCTCGAAGGCCATCGCCCGGCGCACCTCATCCTTGATCTGCTGGTACGACCGCCCTTCCCGCTCCAACTGCCGGCGGAACGTGCTGGCACTGATCCCCTGCAGCTGCGCCAGCGCCGCCAAGGTCGGCCACTGCCCATAGTGCCGGGCGCGCAAATGCCGGTACACCTCCGCCACCAGCCCGTTCTGGTTGCGAAAGCGGATCACCAACCCCTGCGGCGCACTGCGCAGAAAGGTTTTCAGGGTCGCCAGGTCCTGCACCACTGGCAAACGCAGGTAGGCGCTGTCGAACTCCACTTCGGTACGCCCGCTGCCCAGGCGCAAGTCCGGCCCCCACAGCAGCAGGTCGTCTTCCTGGGCCGGGCGCGACACGGCCAGCTCGGTGCGGTCGATGGCGATGCGCCGCCCGGCCAGCCAGCACAGCATGCCGATCATCAGCACCAGGTAGGTTTCCTCGGCATACACCCGGGTCAGTGGGTCGGCAATGTTCGACTGCACGCTGATCAGCGCGCGCCCAGCGCGCACCGTCAGGCTGCCGCGCAGGTCGCGCAGGAACAGGCCGAAGCCACCCAGGCACTGACGCAAGGCCTTTTCCAGGTTCGGTTCAAGGATCAGCCCCCGGCAGATCAGGGCGAAACTGCCCAGCGGCATGCCATGGCTGTCGAGGCGGAAGAACTCATCGTCCAGGCGCTGAATCTGTGCCAACCACAGCTCGGAGAACGCCTTGGCCGGTACGCGTGCCTGGGGCTGTTCGAGCAATTGCGGGTCGATGCCAACGGCACGCAGCTGCGCATCACGCTCGGCTGGGCAGTCGCGCAGGGCGTGGAGCATGGCATTGAGAAAGTACACGGCGACCGAATCGCTATCGCGCATGGTGGTTTTCGCTGTCTATGCTGAGTGGCAAAAAGTGCCAGGTTGTTTGAACAGATCCGGCATAGGCTGCAACAGAGCCTTTGCCTAGACTCGATCCCACTCCGGGACCGCCGGCCATTCTCGCAGAGCCTGGCCCGGTCCCGCCATGCCTAAGCTTACGGAGCCTCTATGAGCAGCCCAGAAATCTACGTCGTCAGTGCCGTGCGTTCCGCCATCGGTGGTTTTGGAGGCTCGCTCAAGGACCTGCCCCTGGCCGACCTGGCCACTACCATCACCCGCGCCGCCATCGAGCGCTCGGGCGTGGCCGCCGAGCAGATCGGCCATATGGTCATGGGCACGGTGATCCCGACCGAACCGCGCGATGCCTACCTGTCGCGGGTTGCCGCGATGAACGCCGGCATCCCCAAGGAAACACCTGCCTTCAACGTCAACCGCCTGTGCGGCTCGGGCCTGCAGGCCATCGTCTCTGCCACCCAGTGCCTGCTGCTCGGTGATGCCGATGTGGCCGTTGCCGCCGGTGCCGAGTCCATGAGCCGTGGCCCGTACCTGCTGCCGCAGGCACGCTGGGGCGCGCGCATGGGCGACCTGCAAGGCATCGACTACACGGTCGGCGTGCTGCAGGACCCGTTCGAACACTTCCACATGGGCATCACCGCAGAAAACGTCGCCGCCAAACACGGCATTACCCGCGAAATGCAGGATGAACTGGCCCTGACCAGCCAGCGCCGCGCCGCCCGCGCCATTGCCGAAGGCCGTTTCGACAGCCAGATCGTCCCGGTGGAGCTGAAAAGCCGCAAAGGCACCGTACAGTTCGCCGTGGACGAGCACGTGCGTGGCGACGTTACCGCCGAGCAACTGGCCAGCATGAAGACCGTGTTCAAGAAGGACGGCACCGTGACTGCAGGCAACGCCAGCGGCATCAACGATGGCGCGGCCGGCCTGGTGCTGGCCAGCGGTGACGCGGTGCGTCGCCTGGGCCTGAAGCCGCTGGCGCGCCTGGTGGGCTACGCCCACGCCGGTGTCGAGCCCGAGCTGATGGGCCTGGGCCCGATCCCGGCCACCCGCAAGGTGCTGGAAAAGACCGGCCTGAAACTGCAGGACCTGGACGTGATCGAGTCCAACGAAGCGTTCGCCGCCCAGGCCTGCGCCGTGGCCCGCGAGCTGGGCTTCGACCCGGATAAGGTCAACCCCAACGGTTCGGGCATTTCCCTGGGCCACCCGGTGGGTGCCACTGGCGCGATCATCGCGACCAAGGCCATCCATGAACTGCAGCGCATCCAGGGTCGCTACGCCCTGGCCACCATGTGCATCGGTGGCGGCCAAGGCATTGCCGTGGTCTTCGAGCGCGTCTGAGGGAGCCTGACACATGAGTATTGAACAGATCGCCGTGATCGGCGCCGGCACCATGGGCAATGGTATTGCCCAGGTGTGTGCAGTAGCTGGCTACCAGGTGCTGCTGGTGGATGTTTCCGACGCGGCGCTGGAGCGCGGCGTGGCCACCTTGAGCAAGAACCTCGAGCGCCAGGTCAGCAAAGGCACCCTGGATGCGGACAAAGCGGCAGCGGCAAAAACGCGCATCCGCACCAGCACCGACTACGCCCAGCTCAGCAGCGCGCAGCTGGTGATCGAGGCCGCCACCGAAAGCCTGCAGCTCAAGCAGCGCATCCTGCAGCAAGTGGCCGCCAACGTCGCCAACGACTGCCTGATCGCTACCAATACCTCGTCGCTGTCGGTCACTCAGCTGGCCGCCAGCATCGAGCACCCCGAGCGTTTCATTGGCGTGCACTTCTTCAACCCGGTGCCGATGATGGCGCTGGTCGAGATCATCCGCGGCCTGCAGACCAGCGACAGCACCTATGCCCAGGCACTGGTGGTCACCGAAAAGGTCGGCAAGACGCCGATCACCGCCGGTAACCGCCCAGGCTTCGTGGTCAATCGCATCCTGGTGCCGATGATCAACGAAGCGATCTTCGTGCGCCAGGAAGGCCTGGCCAGCGCCGAGGACATCGACACCGGCATGCGCCTGGGCTGCAACCAGCCCATCGGCCCGCTGGCCCTGGCCGACCTGATCGGCCTGGACACCCTGCTGGCGATCATGGAGGCCTTCCATGAAGGCTTCAGCGACAGCAAGTACCGACCTGCCCCGCTGCTCAAGGAAATGGTCGCGGCCGGTTGGCTGGGGCGCAAGACCGGCCGCGGTTTCTTCACCTACTGAGGACAAGCCGCCATGCCCCCGGTCAATGCCGCAATGCGCTGTGCCAGCTTTGAGGAGCGACGTGACCGGGCCATGGCGCTGTTTGCCGAAAAGGGCTTTGGCCAGGTCAGCATGCGCGAGCTGGCGGCCCATGTGGGGCTGACGGCAGGCTCGCTGTACCACCACTTTCCCAGCAAGCAGGACCTGTTGTACGACTTGATCGAGGAGTTATACGAAGAACTGCAGGCCACTTTGGACCAAGGCCGCCGGGCCATGGCACGCGGGGCCTCGGCACTGGGCTGCCTGATTGCAGCACACTGGCAATTGCATGCCGAGCGGCCGATGCAGTTTCGGCTGGCGGAGCGCGACTTGTGCTGCCTGAGCGATGACCAGCAGGCGCGCCTGGCCTTGTTGCGCAAACGTTATGAGGCGGGGTTGCTGAGGCTGATCGCGCCGCAGGCGAAGTTGCAGGGGCAGGCATTGGTGGCCACAGCGCATGTGGTGGCGACGCTGCTGAACCAGTTGCCGGGGATGTTGAAGGCATTGCCCGAGGAACAGGGGCTGGGGCTGATGGAGAGCATGTTGGCAGGTGGTATAGAGCGGACCCTGCGATAGCCTGTACTGGCCCTATCGCCGGCAAGCCAGCTCCCACGGTTACGCTGCAGATCTCAAGGCCTGTGCAGTACTTGTGGAAGCTGGCTTGCCGGCGATAGGGCCACCAGCTTTAACGCAAAAGTCTCTGGATCTGCTCGTGCAAGGTGTCCAGGTCAAACGGTTTGGCCAGGATCGGTGCCTTGCGGGTGATCGGGCTGCCTGACTCGAGAATCTCTGCCGGGTAGCCACTGATGAAGATTACCTTCAGGTCCGGGCGCAGCTTCACCGCGGGCTCGGCAATCTCCACCCCGGAGATGCCACCCGGCAAGCGGAAGTCCGTCACCATCAGGTCCAGGTGCGGTTTGCTGGCCAGGATGGCAAACGCCTGCTCGCCATCTTCGGCCACCAGCACGTGGTAACCCTCACCTGCCAGGTAATCACGCAAAATCATGCGAATCGCCGGTTCATCCTCGACGACCAACACCACATCTTGTGCATCTTCACTCATGTTAACGCCTTGAAATTCTTACAGTTGGCCATCAGACCCCAGGCTTACGCAGAGGTTGCCCGAGCCTGGTCGTTTTGTTCTTTGAATGTTGCCAGCGGCAATTGCAGGGTGAATGTGGCGCCCTTGCCTTCCTCGCTTTCAACCCGTATCCGGCCACCGTGCGCCTGCACGATCTGTTCGGAGATGTACAACCCCAAACCCAAGCCCCCGGTGGCTTGCTGGGCAGCGACCCGCTCGAATTGCTGGAAGATCCGCTGCTGGTTGGCGGCGCTGATACCGATGCCGTGGTCCTGCACCTGCACCCAGGCCATGCCCTCCTGCTCGAACACCCGCACCTGCACCGGTTTGCGTTCGCCGTAACGCATGGCATTGGACAACAGGTTGGCCACTACTTGTTCAATCCGGAATTCGTCCCACTCACCCTTCAATGCTTCACAGCGCTGCAGTTCGATGTGTGTTTCCAGGGCCATCGCCTGGGCGGTGAAGTTTTCCACCAACCCGCGCACCAGTTGGCCGAGGTTGAACAGCCTGGGACGCAGCGACAATTTACCGGTACGGATGCGCGAAACATCCAGCATGTCTTCGACCAACCGGATCAGGCTGTTGATCTGCCGCTCGTCGCGCTCGACCATGGCCTGCAGCTTGTCGGCGCTGAAGGCATCCAGGTTGCCCCGTGCCAGGTGCATCTTGCGCAACTGGGTTTCCAGGATCAGACCATTGAGCGGCGTACGCACTTCGTGGGAGACGATCGACATGAAGTCGTCACGCATGCGCACTGCATGCTCCAGCTCACATCGCGCCACCTGCAGCTGGCTGAGCAACAGCTCCTGCTCCTGGCGGCTATGCTCCAGGGCTTCCAGCTGCCGGCCCAGCACCTTGCGCTGGCGGAACAGGTCGACGAACACCGAGACCTTGCTTTTTACCGCCAGGGTATCGAGCGGCTTGTGCAGAAAGTCCACGGCGCCGCTCTCGTAGCCCTTGAAGGCATAGTTCATCTCGCGACCTGCGGCGCTGACGAAAACGATCGGGATGTTCTTGGTCTTGTCGGTGCCGCGCATCAGCTCCGCAAGTTCGAAACCGTTCATGCCCGGCATCTGCACATCCAGGATGGCCAGCGCGAACTCGTGCTCGAGCAGCAACGACAACGCCGCTTCGGCAGACTGGGCCTGGTGCACCTCGCGGTCGTCGCCCTGGATCAGGGCATCGAGCGCCAGCAGGTTTTCCGGCAGGTCGTCGACAATCAGCAGTTTGGCGGTGGTGTGGCTTAGCATGCGCTGTATTCCAGGGTCGCGAGCAGCTGCCCGATACCACTCAGAGTAAGGATATGGTCGGGCTGGTGCAGGGCCAGGGCGGCCTCCGGCATCAGGGCGACCTGTGCGTCGCGAGGGTCTTGGACTATCGTGCGGCCCCCATTGTTCTTGATATAGGCAAGGCCCCTGGCGCCGTCTTCGTTGGCACCGGTGAGCAGCACGCCAAGCAGGCCGTCGCCATAGGCATCGGCCGCCGAGATGAACAGAAAATCGATTGCTGGACGCGAGAAATGAACGGGTTCTTCCTGGCTCAGCGACAGCGTCAGGTCGTGCTCCACCGACAGGTGGTAACTCGGACCCGCCACATAGATCTGCCCGCTGCTGATGCGTTCCTTGTCACGTGCCTCGTGCACCGGCCGATGCAGCCGACGCTGCAGCACTTCGGCCAGTTGGCTATGGCGGTCGTCCGGCAGGTGCAGCACGCAGAGCACGGGTAGGGCAAACGCAGGTGACAGCGCGCCGAGCACTTCAAACAATGCCGCCACGCCTCCAGCCGAGGCGCCGATCACCACTGCGCGTACGCCGTTCATGATTTCCGGAAGATCCGTTCGGGCTTGACCAGCGGCTCGAACCGGTCGCTGTAGGCCGAAAAGTCCACCGACTCCTTGCTGCCCAGCACCAGGAAACCCCGGTGGCAGAGCGACTCATGGAATAGCCCGAGGGCGCGGTCCTGCAGCTCCTTGTTGAAGTAGATCAGCACATTGCGGCACGACACCAGCTGGGTCTCGGAGAACACGCTGTCGGTGGCCAGGCTGTGGTCGGCGAAGGTCACGTTGTCGCGCAGGCTGCTGTCCATGATGGCGTTGCCATAGGCCGCTGTGTAGTACTCGGTAAAGTCACGACGGCCGCCGGCCAGACGGTAGTTTTCCTCGTACTCGCGCATGCTCTGCATCGAGTAGATACCCTGCTTGGCCCGGTCCAGCGAATGCGGGTTGATGTCGGTGGCGTAGATGATGGTGCGCTCGAGCAGGCCCTCCTCACGCAACAGGATGGCCATCGAATACACCTCCTCGCCTGTGCTGCAGCCCGCGATCCAGACCTTGATCGAGGGCCAGGTACGCAGCAGCGGCACCACTTCGTTGCGCACGGCAAGGAAGTGGTCAGGGTCGCGGAACATCTCGCTGACCGGGATCGTCAGGTACTGCAGCAACTGCATGAACATGCCGGGGTCGTGCAGTACGCGCTCCTGCAGCGCCGATACCGTCAGGCAGTCGAACTGGCGCAGCGCATGCAGGATCCGGCGCTTGATCGAGGCGCCGGAATAATTGCGAAAATCGTAGCTGTACTTGAGGTAGATGGCCTCGATCAGCAAGCGGATTTCAATGTCGGTGTTACGTTCGCTAATCAAATTCGCTCCAGTTGCGGCAGCCATACACGAATCAACGAGAACAAACGGTCCAGGTCGATCGGTTTGGCCAGGTAATCATTGGCTCCGGCCTGCAGGCAACGCTGCTGGTCATCCTTCATGGCCTTGGCGGTCACGGCGATGATCGGCAGTTTGCGCCAGCGCGGTTGCTGGCGGATCAGCCGGGTGGCCTCGAAGCCGTCCATTTCCGGCATCATCACGTCCATCAGCACCAGGTCGATGTCGTCATGCTGCTCCAGGCGCTCGATGGCCTCGCGGCCGTTACGGCCAATCTCGACGATGGCACCCTTGTGCTCCAGGGCACTGGTCAGGGCGAAGATATTACGCACGTCGTCGTCCACCAGCAGCACCTTGCGCCCCTCGAACACCTTGTCGCGGCTACGCGCAGTCTTGAGCATGCGCTGGCGTTCGTTGGACAGCTGCGATTCTACCTTGTGCAGGAACAGCGTCACTTCGTCGAGCAGGCGCTCCGGCGAACGCGCGCCCTTGATGATGATCGACCGCGAGTACTTGAGCAGATCGGCTTCTTCTTCGCGGGTCAGGTTGCGCCCGGTGTACACGATTACTGGCGGGAAGGAGCGGATATCCTCGGCGGTCATGCGCTTGAGCAGCTCGTTACCGAGCATGTCGGGCAGCTTGAGGTCGATGATCATGCAGTCGTAGATGTTCTCGCGCAACAGCGCCAAGGCATCCTGAGCCATGGCCACGGCAGTGATCTCGATGTCGTCGTCGCCAATCAGCCGGGCGATGCTTTCGCGCTGCAGGTCGTCGTCCTCCACCAGCAGGATATGCTTGAGCTTTTGCGTAAGCTTGGCTTCCAGGCGAGCGAAGACTTCCTTGAGCTCCTCGCGGCTGGTGGGCTTCACCGCATACCCCACCGCGCCCATGTGCATGGCCGCCTCGACGCGGTCTTCCACCGAAATGATGTGCACCGGGATATGGCGGGTGCCGGCCTGCTCCTTGAGGCGCTGCAGCACGGTCAGGCCCGAGTGGTCGGGCAGGCGCATGTCCAGCAGGATGGCATCCGGTATGTACTGGGCCGCCAGTTCGAAGCCTTCGTCGGCACCATGAGCCACCAGGCAGCTGTAGCCCAGTTCGTGCGCAAGGTCAAAGAGGATGCGGGCAAAGTTGGGCTCGTCTTCGATCACCAGAATGCACCGGGTATCGAAGGGTGCCCGCTCGCGGTCGTCGGCAAAGGTCGGTGCCGGGCGCATGGCAGCAGAGGACACCGGCACTTGCGGTGCAGGCGGCAACGCGTCGACGGCAGGGCGCAGGCTTTGCGGCTCGATGTCTTCGGCCTCGGCGGCGTAGCGTTCCGGCAGAATCAGGCTGAACACACTGCCTTGGCCAGGGGTGCTTTCGACATTGATCTGGCCACCGAGCAAATGCGCCAGGTCACGGGAGATCGACAGGCCCAGGCCGGTGCCACCGTAGCGGCGGTTACTGGTGCCATCGACCTGATGGAAGGCGCCGAAGATCGCCTGCTGCTGATCGGCAGCAATACCGATGCCGCTGTCGCGCACGGCGAACACGATACCGCTGCCAGCCTGGAAGCTGACGTTCATGCTGACCTGGCCACGCTCGGTGAACTTGATGGCGTTGGACAACAGGTTCTTGAGGATCTGCTCCAGGCGCTGGCGGTCCGTGAAGAGGGTGGCCGGCACCTGCGGCTCGACCTTGACCTCGAAGGCCAGGCCTTTGTGGCCGGCAAGCGGCTGGAACATGCCGCGCAAGCCTTCTGCCAGGCGCTCGACCTGGGTAGTTTCGGGGCGTACTTCGAGTTTGCCGGCCTCGACCTTGGCGATGTCGAGAATGTCGTTGATCAGGTTGAGCAGGTCGTTGCCGGCCGAGTAGATGGATTCGGCGAACTTGACCTGCTCCTCGCTGAGGTTGCCTTCGCCGTTTTCTGCCAACAGCTTGGCCAGGATCAACGAGCTGTTCAGCGGCGTGCGCAGCTCGTGGGACATGTTGGCGAGGAATTCGGACTTGTATTTGCTCGATCGCTGCAAATCGTCGGCGCGGGCCTGCAATTCCAGCTGCGCCCGGCCCAGTTCATCGTTCTTGCGGTCGAGCGCATCGGTGCGTTCCGACAACTGCTCGTTGGTCTGCTCCAGCTCGGCCTGTTGGGTCTCCAGGTGGGCTTGGGACTCCTTAAGCACTCGTGACTGCTCTTCAAGCTCTTCGTTGGCAGTCTTGAGTTCTTCCTGCTGCACCTGCAGCTCTTCATTCAGTTGCTGGGTTTCGGCCAGCACTTCCTGCAGGCGCTGACGATAACGGGCGCTTTCGATGGACATACCGAGGTTGCCGCCGACGCGTTCCAGCAGCTCTTCATCGCGTTCTTGCAGGGGGCGCAGGAAACCCAGCTCAATCACCCCGTTGATCTGACCGTCTTCGGTGGCCGGCATCAGCAGCGCACTGCGCGGCAAGCCGCTGCCCAGGCCGGAACTGAGGCGATAGAAGTCTTCTGGCAGGTCGTCCAGGCGCAAAAGGCGGCCTTCGCGCACCGCCTGGGCCAACAGGCCGTCGTGGTCCAGCCTGATCTGCTCGCGGGCCTGCTCTTCGGCGCCCATGCCATAACAGGCCACGCGCACCAGGCGGCCATGCTCGTCGCGCACATACACGGCGCCCACCACGCTGCCCAGATAAGAAGCGAAGAAGCGCAGGATGTTGTCGCCGAGCATGGGCAAGGTCAGTTGACCGAGCACCTGTTGAGCCAGCTGGGTCTGGCCGTTGCGCAACCAGGCCTGGTGCTCCAGACGCTGCGCCGAGCGCTGCTGGGCCTGAAGGTTTTCATCGTAGCTGGTCGACAGGGCCAGCAGGTCTCGACGGCCGAGGTACGCCAGCAAACCACTGAGGCTGACGATGAACAGCACGAAGGCCGAAATCGCCGTCACAGTAACCGAGCTGACCGTTTCGTTCCGGGCCATGCGCAGCTGTTGTTCGGTGCTGATCAGGCCATCGAATTCCTTGCGGATTTCATCGGTGATGCGCTTGCCCCGGCCATTGCCGATTGAGGCCTGGTAATCGCCCTGGCTGCGGCGCAGGGTGATCATCTCGTTGCCGAACTCGTTCCAGGCGTGCTGCAAGGCAATCAGCCGGTCGATGCGATCAACCTGCTGCGGGTTGTCCTCGACCATCGCGCGCAGGCTTTGCAGGCTACCGAGAATACGTGGCTTGGCCACCTCGTAGGGGTCAAGGAAACGCTCGTCACCCGTGATCAGGAAGCCGCGCATACCGGTTTCCATGTCGATCGACAGTTTGACCGTCTCGTTGGCATTGCCGATCACCCGGTCGGTATGCTCGACCCACTGCATGGCCGAAAGCAGGTAATTGATAACCGCGACGAAGGCCACCGCACCCAGCAAGCCAACCCCCAAGGGTAGGCCGATGTTACGGCTCAACAGTTTGCGGAAGCTTCGCTGGTCCATCGAGGCTGCTTGAATCATGTGAAAACGCCCGAGCAAGAAAAGTCCATTGGAAAAGAGTGGCGGATTGTTGTTATCTGCCACTGCGCCGTCCTGATAAGCGAGTCTAACCAGCTTTACCGGGTCTGGCAGGGCATTTAGCCAGTATTTGAAGGCGCAGTGCGCCAATCGTTCCATCTGATTGCAGGGATCGGTATCCTCGGGAACTTCTGCTGCCAACCGGAGCACAGATTAAAGACATTCATTGCACAGGACCCAAGCCATGCACCTTCTGGTAGTCGAAGATGACGACATCGTCCGTATGCTGATGGTCGAAGTGCTCGACGAGTTGGGCTACTCGGTCATCGAAGCCGAAGACGCCGCAGCCGCGCTGCGCGTGCTCGAAGACCCGAACCAGACACTGGCACTGATGATGACCGATGTGGGTTTGCCGGACATGCGCGGTGAGGTACTGGCGGTTAAAGCACGCGAGTTGCGCCCGTTGCTGCCCGTGCTGTTCGCCAGTGGCTATGCCGACAGTATCAATGTGCCCGAGGGCATGCACCTGATCGGCAAGCCGTTCAGCATCGACCAGTTGCGCGACAAGGTGATGGCCATTCTCGGTCCGGTTTGAGATTGGGGCGGCCTGGGCCGGCCCCTTCGCGGGTTTACCCGCGAAGCGGCCAGTACAGGCAACACAGCTCACAGCTCCCTGCGCAATAGATAGGTATCCATGATCCACCCCTTGCGCCGCCTCTCCTGCTCCCGCACTTCCAGTATGCGTGCCTTCACCGCCTGCAAGGGCCCGGCAATCAGCACTTCATCCTCGGTCCCCAGGTACGCGCCCCAGTAGATCACCAGCTCCGGGTCATCAAGCTGGGCAAACGCGCACTGCCCGTCGAGCATTACCACCACATTGTCGATAGGCCCCTGCCCGGCCAGGCGCCGCCCTGGCAGCACGGTCAGAGGCTCGCCGATGCGGTTGAGCGGCACCTGGTGCCGCGCCGCCAGCGCCTGCACACTGCTGATGCCAGGGATTATCTGCAGGCGCAGCGCCACGCCGCGTTCGCGGACCAGATCGAGAATACGCAGGGTGCTGTCGTACAGGGTCGGCTCGCCCCACAGCAGAAAAGCGCCGGTTTCCCCATCGCCAATCTCTCGCTCGATCAGCTGGGCGTACAGCGCAGCACGCTGCCGGTGCCAGTCCTGCACCGCGCCAAGGTAGTCATCCGCCTGGCCATCGCGCGAGGGGTCGGCCACCTGCACCAGGCGATAGCCACCTTCGGGACGGTAACGTTGCACAATGGCCTTGCGCAGGCGTACCAGTTCATCCTTGTCGCTGCCCTTGTCGAGCACGAAGAACACACAAGCGCTACGCAGCGCATCAACGGCTTCATACGTGATCTGGCGCGGGTCACCCGCGCCAATTCCGATCAACAACAGGTCTTTCATCGCCCTGCCCTTTGCGGGAACCAGCAGCCATTGTCAGGCGGCTACTGGTATTTGGCAAAATGCCCGCTTAGAAGATCGAGAAGTTGTAGCTGACAATGACACGTGTTTCATCCATGTCACGCGCCCACTTTTCATAGTTGCTGCGGTAGGTGGAATTACGCAGGCGCACGCTGACATCCTTGAAAGTGCCACTTTGCACCTGGTACTTGAACTCGGTGTCGCGCTCCCATTCCTTGCCTTCGGCGCTGCTGCCCGGCACCTTTATATTGTCGCCGTTGATGTACCGGGTGAAGAAGGTCAGGCCGGGCACGCCCAGCGCCTTGAAGTCATAGTCGTAACGCACCTGCCAGGAACGCTCCTGAGCGGCGGCGAAGTCGTTGACCTGGGCATAGTTGACCAGGTACGGGTTGCTGCCATCCAGGTAGGGCATGGCGCTGTCGCCATACATCCGCTGCCAGCCGGCACTGATCTTGTGGCCGCCCAGGCTGTAGCCGAGCATGCCGCTGAAGGCGCGATGGTCGATTGCACCCGCGCGGGCATTGCCAATGTCATCACTCTTGATCAGGCGCAGGTCGGCCGACAGGCTGCCCACCGCCAACGGCTGGCTGGCGACCAGGTCGAGGAAGTGCTGGCGGTAGATGTTTTCCAGCTTGGCCACCTGGTACTGGGCACTGATTCGCTCGTTGAAGCGGTAATCGACACCAGCCAGGTCGAAGTGGTCGGCTTCGATATCGCAGGCATAGCGCTTGTTCTTGCAGTGCACGCGAATGTCCTGGCGGTCGGTGGAATCCCGTGCGGTGTATTTGTCCAGGCGGGCCAGGGTGAACTTCAAGTCGCGCACTTCCTCAGACGTGAGCATGGCGCCATGGAACATGGTAGGCAGCAGGCGGCCATCGTTGTATTTGAGCAAGGGCACATCGGGCATCATCGAGCCGTACTTGAACACGGTATTGGACACTTTGACCTTGGCCGCCAGCCCCATCTTCGCGTACTGGTCAGCCGAGTGCCGAGGATCATGCCCGGAAGAAGGCAGCAAGCCGCTGTTACTGTCGGCCGGGCTGGAGTCGAGTTTGAAACCGAACATGCCCAGCGCATCCACGCCAAAACCTACCGGGCCCTGGGTATAACCCGACTGGACATTAAGGATGAAACCTTGCGCCCATTCTTCCCGCTTGGACGCACCTTGGCTGGAACTGCTATGGCCGTCACGAAAATCCCGGTTGAAATAGACATTGCGTGCTTCAATCTTGGCGCTGCTGTCTTCAAGAAAACCGGCGGCCTGGGCGTTGACGCCGGCACACAACAGGAACAGGCCGGCAACACGGCGCCCAGGGGCGAGGGGGAAAGGGGAAAACATGCGAGGAAACATCCAGAATCAAAGGCGAGTTAACACACTGTGGCACGAACTGGCCACGGCACTGCGACAAGGCCGAACAATCGCCGGCCATCATCTGAAATGATCGCGCAAAGGCTCTGGCACAGGCCATTGGACCATGGTCTAAACGTGCCGAAGGGCAGGTGCAAAAAACCCGGAAAATACCGCACGCAAAACTAGGAAAGTTCCCGCCTTACTTACAAAAGTTAGCAGTTTACCAAGTACCCATGAATGACTACACTCGATATCAGCGAACAGCGGAACCCACCCGCGTGGCTGGCGTTTTTATGCGTATTCAATGTTCGTCACGCCCTGCCACGACCGACGTACAGGAGTGATTACAGTGTCCAGACTTGCAGAGTTTCGTGCTGCCGAAAAAGCGCTCCAGGAGCAGATGGCGCAACTGGAAGCCTTGAAAAAGGATGCCGGCCTCAAACGCGAAATCGAATTCGAGCAGAAACTAGTCGGCCTGATGAAAAGCTATGACAAGAGCCTGCGCGATATCATCGCCATCCTCGACCCCAAGGCGGTAAGCAGGGGTACCAGCACAGCGCCCAAGCAACAGCGCCGCCCGCGCGTGGTAAAGGTTTATCAGAACCCGCACACCGGCGAGCGGATCGAGACCAAAGGTGGCAACCACCGGGGCCTCAAGGCCTGGAAAGAACAGTACGGGGGCGCCACGGTAGAAAGCTGGGTACGCTGATGAAACGTCCACACTTGCTTCACACTTTTTTCACAAGGGCTGGCTCAGTATCGAGACAGCTAAAGGACTAGCGACCCCACGCGCCCGCACATGCGGGCCTCTAATTCTAGCGCCCTGCCTTGTGCAGGGCGCTTTCATTTGCGCAATCAGCGCACTGCCGTATCATGGCCAGCCTGTCTGTTTTGCCGGTGCCCTGCGCCCGGCCCCGTCTCAGGAGTTCCCATGAGCCTGCACGATCTGCAAACCCTGCCTGGCGTCACCGCCCAACCGGATGCCGCTACCGCCCAATTCGTCTTCAACCACACCATGCTGCGGGTCAAGGACATCGAGAAGTCGCTGGACTTCTACACCCGCGTGCTGGGCTTCCGCCTGGTGGACAAGCGCGATTTCCCGGAAGCCGCCTTCAGCCTGTACTTCCTGGCCCTGGTTGACCCGGCGCAGATTCCCGCCGATGACGCCGCACGCCACCAGTGGATGAAGTCGATCCCTGGCGTACTGGAGCTGACCCACAACCACGGCACCGAAAACGATGCCGAGTTTGCTTACCACAACGGCAACACCGACCCGCGCGGGTTTGGCCACATCTGCATCTCCGTGCCGGATGTGCGCGCCGCCTGTGCGCGCTTCGAAGCACTGGAAGTACCCTTCCAGAAACGCCTGCAGGACGGGCGCATGAACCACCTGGCCTTCGTCAAGGACCCGGACGGTTACTGGGTCGAAGTGATCCAGCCGACCGAGCTCAAGGGCTAAGCGTTCGTCGCCGTTCGCTCGTCGGGCCGGGAACTCCCGGCCCCTTGCTGTGGTATATGAAGGTAACTGCTTCACATGCCACAGCGAGGTAAGGACGATGCAATCTCTTCACTGTGAATACCGCGAGCACACCATCACCGCCAGCGTGATGCCCCACCCCGACTCCCCCCTGCCCTATGCCGCCGGCTGCCTGATCACCGCGCCCGACGGGCATACCAGCAAGCGCCTGTCGATGCCGATGAAGTTTTTCTCCAGCCTTGAGAATGCGCAGCATGTGTCGCTGGCCCATGGCCGCGCCCTGGTCGACCAGCAGCTGGATGACGGGCACAGGGTGTTCTGACCCTTCTATGGTCTGTACTGGCCCTTTCGCGGCTAAAGCCGCGAAGGGGCCAGCACAGGAGTAACTAGATATCCCGGGCGTAAGCCACTGCGGCATCCACCTGCGCCCGCGTCGGCCTGATACCCGTGTACAGCACAAACTGCTCCAGCGCCTGCAGCGCAATGACCTCCAACCCGGTGATCACCGGCTTGCCCAAGGCCTGGGCCCGGCGGATCAACGGCGTCTGTGCCGGCATCGCCACCACATCGAACACCCGCTCCGCCGCCGCTATGGCCTGCTCGGCAAACGCCAGCGCCTCTGCCTCCGGCCCGCCTGCCATACCGATCGGCGTCACGTTCACCAGCATCGGCGGGCAGATGTCGCCCAGCTCCGCCACCCATCGATAGCCGCACACATCCGCCAGTTGCCGACCGGCCTGCTCGTTGCGCGCAACGATGATGCCTTCTGCAAAGCTGGCATCACGCAGGGCACTGGCCACGGCCTTGGCCATCCCACCACTGCCACGCAAGGCAAAGGCGGTGCCCGGATCGACCTGATGCTGCGCCAGCAACTGGCGCACGGCCAGGTAATCGGTGTTGTAGGCTTTCAGGTGGCCATCGGTATTGACCAAGGTATTGACCGACTCGATGGCCGCTGCCGACGGGTCGATTTCGTCGACCAGTGCCATGCAGGCCTCCTTGTACGGCATCGACACGCCGCAACCGCGGATACCCAGCGCGCGGATCCCCGCCACCGCCGCAGGCAGGTCATCGGTGCGCATGGCCTTGTAGTAGAAGTCCAGGCCCAACTGCTGGTACAGGTGGTTGTGAAAACGAACGCCGAAGGTGCCGGGGCGCCCGGCCAGGGAGATGCACAGCACGGTATCCCTGCTGGGAGTTGTCGACATAACCTGCTCCTTTGTCATAACTGAAACGTTTGTTCAGCGTAACAGAGCCAACCACTGGTCGTCCCTTACACAACCTTTACCGTTCCCCTGTGCTCAGCTGACAGAGACTGGAGTCATATTAATAAGGCCCCGAACGTGGGGTTTCTCTGCGAGGTTGCTTTATGAACCGTCACATTCCCGGAATCGCCCTGCTGGTCGGCGCCTTGGCCATCAGCGGGCCCGCTGCTGCCCACGGCGGCCATGGCGGCGGTGGCTGGTATGGGCCGGGCCCGCTCCTGGGTGCGGCGGTGGTCGGCGCAGTGGTCGGCGCGACGGTTTATGGCGGGCGTGACCGTACGGTGTACGTCGAACGCCAGCCGGTCTATTACGCGCCGCCGCCGGTGTACGTGCAACCACCGCCGCAGCCGGTGTATTACCAGCCGTACTACGCGCCGGCGCCACCGCCCCCAGGCTACCGCACCTACTACGGCCCGCCCCCGGTGTATTACGGCCCACCGCGCTGGTAACGGTTGATAGAACTAATGACCACTATCGAGGAAGTTGATTTCAAACCGCCCAGGCCGCTGCGTATGGTAGAGCCATGTTTCACAGGAGGTCCTCATGGCCACTATCCAGATCATGTCCGTTGTCGGCAGCGCCGTCCCCACTTCACTGCGTGAGCAGGGCCTGCTGGCATGCTGGTACCTGGTGCGCAACGGCGAAGCCGTGAGCGGGCCAATGCCATCCCTTGCCTCGGCCCAAGCCCTGGCTGAACAGCTGCAACCAGGCACCCTGGTTGCCTGACCGAATTTGTTGTGCGTTGCTCCCTACGCCCTTATGGCCCGCCAATTTGGCGGGCTTTTTTTTTGGTTTTTGCCGGCCCTGTCACCTCAGTGTTGGCTCAGCGTTGTGAGCTACGCCGCAGCTGGCTGGTCAGCGCCAGTACTTTGCCTTGCAGCCGCCCTACGGTGAGCACCAGATCGTTGCGCTCCCTGGCGAACTGATCAGCTTTGGCTTCTGCCTCTCGGCGGGCGTCCCGCTCACTATCCAGCAACTCGGTCAGGCGGCGGATAACTGCAATATCTGCGTTGTCCATCGCACGCTCGGCTGCATCCCGGGACAGCCACTTGCGCAGCCATAGAAATGCACCTAGCAACACAGTGCCCGTGCCGCTCAGCCAAGTGACTGTGCCCGGGCCGAGGTCGGTCGGATCCATGTAAACCTCATTACCGATGATGATGCGACGAGCCCTGGACAAAAATGCCTCAGTGGCTTTTCTTGTTGATGGATTTAATTTAGCCTACAGCTAACATTTCAACAAGAGCTAATTTAGCCATGCGCACATTTAGCAGCAAGCTAAACACTGGCATGCTTCGCCCTATGGACATCTACGACATTCGCAAGCACAACCTGGTCAAGCTTATCGGCAGCCAGAAGAAGGGATCCTGCGCAGAACGCTGGGGGATGGCGCCTGCACACCTGAGCCAGATTCTTTCCGACAAGACCGCGAAAAACCTGGGCGATGATGTGGCCCGCAGAATCGAGGGCATCGAAGACCTGCCCCGGGGTTGGTTCGACGCACTGTCGGCAGGCGACCCCGTGCAGCCGTCGGTCGAAGCGGGCGAAGGCAAGCTTTCGGCGGCCGACCTGGTCAAGCAGATGCTTGCCCGAAGCGGCAAGGGAATCCCTGAAGAAACCCGGCAAAGGTTGCTGGCCGCTGCAGAAGAACCGCAGGATGCCACGCTGGTAAAGGCTGACTTTGTTCGCCCGGGCCTGGTCGGTGACGAAGTGTGGATCGCCCACTACGATGTGCGGGCCGCCATGGGCGGCGGCCAGATCCCCCACGACTACCCTGAGATGTTCAAGGATGTTCGCGTCAGCCCCAGCCATCTTCGCGAGCTGGGTGTGGCGTTCACTGAACACCACCACCTGAAGATGATCACCGGCTGGGGTCAGTCGATGGAGCCGACCATCAAGCACCGCGACCCGCTGATCGTCGATGTCAGCATCCGCGAGTTTGTCGGCGATGGCATCTACTTCTTCTCTTGGGGTGATCACATCTACATCAAGCGATTGCAGATCGCTGACGATGACCACTTCGAGATGATTTCCGACAACTCGCGGCACAAGGACCGCATGATTCGCCGGGAAGAAACCTACATTCAGGCCAGGGTGCTGTTGGTGTGGAATGCGCACCTGGTATGAAGCCGAAGCCCGCCACCCAGGCGGGCTTTGCATAACGCTCAGAAAGGCGCTGCCGCTTCAACCTCCTCCTTGCTGAACTGCTCGACGATAAAGTCGTCACGCTCCTCCACACTGCTACGCTCCCAGCGCACGGTGACGCTTTCGTCGTCGTTGAACGTCAGGTCCAACTCTGGCGTGTCGGACAGCAGGCCCATCACTTCCTCCCACTCCGCATCACCGTCGGTATCCAGGCGATGCACAACGACCCAGCGCTGCGTCTGTGCGAGCGGGTGGTTGATCATCGACGACACCCGCAGGCTAAGCCGCTCTACTCCGGTCATTTCCTGATGCTGCTGGGGTGCTGCCTTCATGTGCTTAGACATATTCTCATCCTGATAGCTGTATATTCGTACAGTGCTCGAGGAAAGCTTATCTCACCGCCAAATCCAGCGTAAAGCCCTGTCACAGAAAAATTTCGCCAGCAGGTAATTTGTCTCAGAGCGAAATTATTTAGCTGCTGGCTATTGACCATTTTTTAGCTTGTGGCTAATGTTCAATTCGACAGCCAGATACAAGGCTGCTCGATCGGTTCGTCATTCAAGCCACTTTTTCGTCAGGAGCTCCCATGACCGTAGACATCAGCAACCTCACCATCGCCACCCCGGTGGCCGTCTCCTCAACCAATCCTGTAGCACTCGAACTCAACGGCGCCGAAGCGATCGCGCGGTTGCCGAGTGTGGTAACGGTACTCAGCGATGGCTCAATCCAGCTTTCAGCCCCTACCAAAGGTGCTTCGAGCAAAAGCACCCGCAGGACCCGCTGCGAGTGGACAGAAACCGAAGACTGGACATTGTCCAGCGCCCAGGATCACTGGAATCGCCAAACCATGACCCTGACCAAGGTCAACTCGGCGCTGAAGGTGGTGATCGCCCAGATGCACGTGCGTGGGGATGACAGCCCGCCGTTGAAGGTGTTCTGGAACAAAGGCAACATCACCCTGGGGTTTCGGCAGACCTACAACCAGACCGACCCGGTAAACTCGACTGTGCTCAAAGGGGTGCCTCTGGGGGCGCAGTTCAACGTGAGCATCCACACCACGTCTGCAGGCGTGGTGAATGTATCGGCCAAATGCAACGGGGTGTCCGGCGCCTCTGGTGATTTACAGCTCGACAGCACCTGGGCGTCGCGCCTGTTCGAATTCCACGGCGGCATCTACAACCAGGTTGACTATACCGATGCAACGCCGGCCACTGACGGCTCGGTCTGCATCATCAGCGAGCTCTCGCTGATCCATCGCTGAGCCTTGAAAGCCGGGAGGGGCATCCCGATGCCCCGCCCGTCACAGATTGCATCGGGATGCCGGCTGACCAAAAGCGCGTGGTTGACACGCGTGACACGCCACGCCATTGATTAGTCTCGATGAGTCATATTGTTGCCTTCCCGCTCTCAGACTAATAATTAGCTATCTGCCTGGGGAGGCGCGAAACATGCAACCAAGATTCGTTATCGTTCCTGCTGTGCCAGTGGAAGGCGAGTCCTTCTGCATTGGCAACCGGTTCTATGCCGCCACAACTTCGGGCGGCTTCGATATCTACGACAATCAGGAGAAACAGCGGCTCAAGCGCAGCTTTATCAACAAGTCCGAGGCCGCGACTGCGTGCGCATTGATGAACGCCGAATCACGCAATCCAGCGGCGCAGTTCCCGATCTTGCGCACAGATTGATGTGCGGTATCACGCTGCCTTAACGCTAGCGGCAGCAGCGGATCAGTCCGCCCGGTGAAGCGGCAGGAAACAGGCGCTCGAAAGGGCTTGCAGTGTCATGTCGCCGTGCCGTAAATTTGCCCGATCCTGTCATTCCTGCTGGTGTTGAGGAGTGACCTGAAGCCCAACACTTGGTTGGGCTTTTTCGTTTTTGCGACAGGGCCATTTTTCAAGGTGTGCCGATTGTTGCGATTCATTAAAAGAAAGTTCTCCAGAATGCTGCGAAAGTGGTTTGTATACCTCGCGGTTGCAGGGCTGGCGGGTAACTACAGCCGATTGTTCGATCATCTTTCAATCTGGAAACCTTGGCGCTTGGCCAAGGGCATAGCGGCCCACCTCATCGCATCCTGACGCGCCCTCGGCAGCGATGCGACGAGCTTGAGCCACTCCCCTAGCAAGCATCCTCGTCATCGACTCGCCTGGCTGAGAGGTGTATGCCTCTTCGTATAACGCCATCCCTGACCGCGCATAAATCCCCAAGAACATCTGCGTCCCGCCAGGTCGGCAAAGCCTCACCCGAACATCAATACGAGTGCCGTCACTCAGTGTTTCTTCATGACTTTGGTGGTGCAGTGTCGGGTCAGCCCAAGCCCAGTACACGTGGCCCCTCATTCGCATAAAGCCCTCCTTCATCGCCGGCTGGTGGTTGGTGTAACCCGGACTGGCAGACCCCTTCATTTGGAATTAGGCCTATCCAACTAGCTTGACCACTGGCCACGAACGAAAGCTCCATTTTTTTACCCCACTGCCCTCTATTCACTACCGCGCTGCGAGGCCTGCCGTGGTTGTGGCCATGCGCTGCAGTGTATGACGAAGTGGTGGACAGGAACCCGGCGGCATCGATTGAGTTGCCGCGCAAGAAATAGAAGCAGGTAGACCCCTTCACGCTCGAAGAGGCAGAGCCCTTGATCCAGTGGATGCACGATAACTTTTCCCGGTGCAACCAGGTGTTCGCGGCGTTCTACGAGCGAAACTGGAAAAGAACGTAATTGGTACAGAATTGGTAAAGGATTAAATTTCGTTCACCTTACGCCCTTTAGTCATAAGGCATTCGACAGCAATTCAGCCATACTCCAGAATGTATCGGTTTTTGGGGAAAACCCTTGCACAGCCAACGACATACCAACTTTTAGTGAGCCTCAACGTGAAAACATCCCTGTCCATCCTCAGCCTGCTGCTGTTGCTCACAGGTACCGCGACCCTTCCGTCGACTGCTGCTGCACAACCCCCGGCCCAAGTCCAACGTGACCCGTCCAAGTTGCATCTGGCTTCAGGCAGCGCCCTGCTGATCGACCTGAATACCAACCAGGAGCTGTATTCGAGCCACGCCGACCGCGTGGTGCCGATCGCTTCGGTAACCAAGCTGATGACAGCGATGGTGGTGCTGGATGCCAAGCTGCCCATGGATGACATGCTCACCATGACCATTGCCAACAACCCGGAAATGAAAGGCGTGTATTCGCGCGTGCGCCTGGGCAGCCAGCTCGACCGCCGCGAAACCCTGCTGATTACCCTGATGTCGTCGGAAAACCGTGCCGCCAACAGCCTGGCCAACGCCTACCCCGGCGGCTATCCGGCGTTCATCAAGGCGATGAATGCCAAGGCCCGCAGCCTGGGTATGGCACATACCCGCTACGTAGAGCCGACCGGCCTGTCGACGCAGAACGTGTCCACCGCCCGCGACCTGGCCAAATTGCTGATGGCTTCGCGCAAGTACCCGATGCTGAGCGAGTTGTCGACCACCCGCGAGAAGACCGTGGCCTTCCGCAAGCCCAACTACACCCTGGGCTTCCGCAACACAGACCACCTGGTAAACAAAAGCAACTGGGACATCAAACTGACCAAGACTGGCTTCACCAACGAAGCCGGGCACTGCCTGGTGCTGTTGACCCGCATGGACAACCGCCCGGTGGCCATGGTCATCCTCGACGCCTTCGGCAAGTACACGCACTTCGCCGATGCCAGCCGCATGCGCCAGTGGCTAGAGACCGGTGCCGCCAAGCCGGCACCGGCAGTGGCCATGCAGTACAAGAGCGACCGGCAGAGCAAGGGGCGCTTGGCGTCCGAATAACCGCCTGTATCTGGCGCTGTGTGTGTAGGAGCGGCCTTGCGGCCCATCGCGACGCAAGGCCGCTCCTACAGGTTGTTGCGTAAGACAGTCAGGCCGTGGCGCTGACCATCCCGCCCGAGCTGCTGCCACCCTCTTGCTGCAACAGCTCCAGCAACTGCGCCGTGGCAGCCATGATCTGCCCATTGATGGTGGCAATGCTCGCCTGCTTGGCGCCCACCGCAGCCGCCTTGGCAGCGTCATCCATCTTGCTGTTCTGCAATGCGGCCAACTGCTTCTGCTCCTCGACAAGCTGCTTCTGCAGGTCCTTGATCAGCTGACGCAGCTCGGTTACGGCCTCGGACTCACCACTATCTTCACTGTCCGTAGGTTGCGCCTGGCTACCCGCAGAAACCTTCATGCTATCGCTACTGATGCTCAAGGGGCCCAGTGCCTCGCCAGCCTGTTTTGCCTGTTCGCGTTCGGTCGTTGCGTTCGCGCTCAGCGTCTGCGCTGAAATGCCATTGATCATCAGGTTGCTTGCCGTGATGCCGCTCATGTCGATTCCCTGCCGAAAGATAGGTCCTTGCCGTAACCACCCTATCGGCCCCCCCTCGCAGTTCTTTAGCCCGCTTAAATTCCCCCGCGACTGGCTCGTTCCAACACATGTACTTGCGCAGGAGCCGGAGCCCCGGCGGGCGTCCATATTCGACCATTCAGGGAATCGCAGCCATGAGCCAGTCCTCACAGCAGGAAACCATCAAAGATCTGATCGGCGTGGGCTTCGGCCCTTCCAACCTGGCCTTGGCCATTGCCCTGGAAGAACTCGCCGAGTCCCAGGGCCATGCCCTCGACGCACTGTTCATCGACAAGCAGCAGGACTACCGCTGGCACGGCGAAACCCTGGCCACCCAGAGCGAGCTGCAGATCTCGTTCCTCAAGGACCTGGTGTCGTTGCGCAACCCCACCAGCCCCTACAGCTTCGTCAACTACCTGCACCAGAAGCAGCGCCTGGCCGACTTCATCAACCTCGGCACCTTCTACCCCTGCCGCCTGGAGTACAACGACTACCTGCGCTGGGCCGCCGAACACTTCGCCACCCAGGCGGTGTATGGCCAGGAAGTGCTGCGCATCGAACCGGAGGTGCAGGCTGGCCGGGTCGAGCACCTGCGCCTGGTCTCGCGCGACGCCCAGGGCCGCGAATACAGCCGCCGCACCCGCTCAGTGGTGGTCGGCAGCGGCGGCACGCCAAAAATCCCGGAAAAGTTCGGTGCCTTCAAGGACGACCCGCGGGTATTCCATCACTCCCAGTACCTGAGCAGCCTAAATAAGCTGCCGTGCACCGCCGGCAAACCGATGCGCATCGCGGTGATCGGGTCGGGGCAAAGCGCCGCCGAGGCATTCATCGACCTCAACGACAGCTACCCGTCGGTCAAGGTCGACATGATTCTACGTGGCTCGGCGCTCAAACCCGCAGACGACAGCCCGTTCGTCAACGAGATCTTCTCGCCGGACTACACCGACCTGGTCTACAACGAACCGGCCGACCAGCGCAGCAAACTGCTGGGCGAATATCACAACACCAACTACTCCGTGGTGGACCTTAACCTGATCGAACGTATCTACGGCATCCTGTACCGGCAGAAGGTCGCCCACCAGCACCGTCACAACGTGCTGTGCCGCCGCCAGGTCGAAGCCGTTGTGGCTACCCGCGAAGGCCTGGAACTGACCCTGCGCGACCTCGCCACCGGCCAGCAGCAAACCCACCGCTACGACGCGGTGATTCTCGCCACCGGCTACGAGCGCCGCTCGCACCGTGACTTGCTGGCACCGCTGGCCGGTTACCTGGACGACTTCAGCGTCGACCGCAACTACCGAGTGCTGGCCAGCCCCGACCTGCAGGCCTCGGTGTACCTGCAGGGCTTCTGCGAGAACAGCCACGGCCTGAGCGACACGCTGCTCTCGGTGCTGCCGGCCCGCGCTGCGGAAATTGGCCGTGCGCTGTACCAGGACCTGGCGCAGCTGCACGGCAAACCGCAACCTGCCGTGGCCCTGACCCGCGCCTGACCCCTCTGCAACATCTCCTTTCAAGGCCGGCTGACGCCTCGCGCGCAGGCCGGCTTTGCGCTTAGAAACATTTGCTTGCATTTAAAACGGCAGGTTTTCAATTCTCATTCGTCCTTATCAGTACAGCCCTCTTTGGTTGGGCACACGCTCGACCACCCAATGCAGAAGACCGTCTGATGGCCAAATCACCGAAAAAATCCAAATCCAGGCTGTGGTTCCTGGTCCATAGCTGGCTCGCCCTGCCGATCTGGTTCTTTGTGCTGATCGTCTGCTTTACCGGCATGCTCGCCGTGGTCAGCCAGGAAATTGTCTGGCTCGCCAACTCCGATGTGCGTGCCAGCAAGCCCTACGCCGACGCCGAGCGCCTCAGCTTCCAGCAGGTGCTGGACGCCATGCACAAAGCCGATCCGGACATGGTCGTGGAGTCGCTCAGACAACCCGACGGCTCTCACTTTGCCCTCACGGCGGATGTGACATTGCCAGACGGCACCAGCCCGACGCTGTACGTCAACCCGTACACCGGCGCCATCCAGGGCAAATCCCCCGACTTCAACTTCGAAGGCTTCACCCGCGCCCTGCACGGCTGGTGGCTGGTGCCCTTCACCAACGGTTTCAGCTGGGGCTGGTACCTGGTGTCGATTCTCGGCTTGCCCATGCTGGCATCGCTGGTGACCGGGCTGGTGGTGTACAAGAAGTTCTGGAAGGGCTTCTTCAAACCGGTACGCACGGGGCATGGCTCGCGCATCTTCTGGGGCGACCTGCATCGCCTGGCGGGCGTCTGGTCGATCTGGTTCATTGCGGTCATTTCCATTACCGGTACCTGGTTCCTGATCCAGGCAATCCTGTTCGACAACCACATCACCATTTCCAGCCGGCCCATCGTGCCAGTGATCGCCCGCGAAGATGTGCCACAAACACCCGATGGCAGCCCTGCCCCGCGCATTGACATTGATGAGGCAGCGCGCATCGCCGGCCTGGCCATCCCGGGCCTCGAAATCAGCTTCGTTTCGTTGCCGTCCACCGCTTACAGCCATGTTTCAATGGGCGGGCGCGGTTGGTATCCGCTGATGTTCCAGAGCGCCCACGTCAACCCTTACACGCGCAACGTCGACAGCCAGTTCCTGCTCAGCGACCGCTCGACGCTGGAGTTCGTCACCGAGTCCATGCGCCCCTTGCACACCGGCGACTTCGGCGGCCTGCCGATCAAGCTGATCTGGTTCTTCTTCGGCCTGGTGCTCACCCTGATGGTGTTCAGCGGCTTGCTGATCTGGACCAAACGCACCGCGCAGGCCACCGCCGCCGCCCTCAAGCGCAGCGAACGCACACCCCGCGCTGCGCGCGCCCAGACCTCCCTGGAGACCCAACCATGAGCCACGCCCAGGCCGTGCCCGCCCGCCCACTGAAGCAATGGTGGCTGAAGTGGCGTTTTCACCTGAACATCCTGTTGATCCTGGTGCCGCTGGGCTTCATGCCCAAGTATTTCAACGACGCAAAGCTGTTCCGTGGCGACGCCGGGCTGGGGGCCAACATGATCACCGGTATCCAGGCAGGCCCCTATACCCTGGACCTGGCTGAACTGCGTGACGAAGCACCACGCCAAGACGGCCCGGCTGGCAATTTCAAATCCTTCAACGCGGCGCTATGCAAAGCCTGCATCAATGACGTCAAGGCCGTTTACCTGCGCATAGGCAAACCGCGCAGCCTGCGTGCCGCCGGCACGATCTTCTTCGGTGCGCCTTATCGCATGGGCACCAACCTGCCCATCCCGCCCCGCACCAAACCCGACGCACAGATCTGGATCACCCTGGAAGGCTGGGACGGCAGCATGCACCAGGCGTCGGTCCCCCTGGCCAAAGCATCGCCAGCCACCGTGGCCTGGCTCGAAAAACAAGGAGGCAAGAAATGAAACAGCTGATGCGATCCCTCGCCCTGCCCTTGCTGGTGCTGGCCGCCGGCCCCGCCCTGGCGCACAACCCGATGTGCGAATGCGAAGAAACGGCCGGCGGCCAGGTCAAGTGCACCGGCGGTTTCTCGGACGGCAGCGGTGCCCCGGGGGTGACCCTGGATGTGATCGGCTATGACGAGCAAGTGCTGGTCGGCGGCAAGCTTGGCGACGACTCGACGCTCACCTTCAAGCGCCCGGACGGCGAGTTCTACGTGCTGTTCGATGCAGGCCCCGGGCACGTGGTTGAAGTCGACTACGCCGATATCGCCCAGCCATGAGCCGCGCCCAAGTGATTCGCCCGGCCGGCGCCGGGCACGAAACCCTGTACGTGCTTTTGATCAGCCTGCTGATTGTGGTGCTCGCTGCCAGCGTAGTGCTGCTGCGTGGCGAGCGCGAAGACGAACAGACCATCGCCAGCCACCAGATCGACGCCCGGCGTGACCTCACCGCCGCCGAACAAGGCCTGTACACCGACCTGCGGGTGGCCTTCGACGAAATCCAGCTGTTGCGTGAAGAAAACGCTGCCGTGCCTAGCGTGCAGGCCCTGGCCGAAGAAGGCCTGCCACCCTTCGTGGTCGATGCCGGCAGCCAGAGCCGCGGCGGCCACCAATGGTCGTGGCTGGAGCCCGGCGCTTACCTGGGCCGCAGCCAGGCCCCGGAAGTCGCCGGCAGCCTGCTGCTGATCCTGCCGGCCGACAGCACTGGCCAGGCCGATGTCTGGCTGCGCCGCGACAGCGCCGCCATGACCCCGGACGACCTCGGCCAGGCGGCCCTGATCGCCGCTGGCTGGCAGCAGGTGGTCAGCCACTACGACGCCGGGGTTACCCGCGAACACCGTCACTGAACCCAAGGACTTCCCCATGTTCCGCTCCGCCCTCGCCCTGCTCCTGGCCCTTGCCCTGCCGGCAATGGCCCTGGCCGATAACGGCAAGCCGCTGCGCATCGGCATCACCCTGCACCCCTACTACAGCTACGTGACCAACATCGTCGGCGACAAGGCCGAAGTGGTACCGCTGATTCCAGCGGGCTTCAACCCCCACGCCTACGAACCACGGGCCGAGGACATCAAGCGCATCGGCACCCTGGATGTGGTGGTGCTCAACGGTGTCGGCCACGACGACTTCGCCGACCGCATGATCGCCGCCAGCGAAAAGCCCGGCATCAACACCATTGAAGCCAACCAGAACGTGCCGTTGCTGGCGGCCACCGGCATTGCCGCCCGTGGCGCAGGCAAGGTGGTCAACCCGCACACTTTCCTGTCGATCAGCACCACCATCGCCCAGGTCAACAACATCGCCCGCGAACTGGGCAAGCTCGACCCGGACAACGCCAAGCTGTACACGCAAAACGCCCGCGCCTACGCCAAGCGCCTGCGCGGGCTGCGTGCCGAAGCCCTGGCCAAGGTCACCGAGGCGCCCAGCGCCACCTTCCGGGTTGCCACCATCCATGCCGCCTACGACTACCTGGTACGCGACTTCGGCCTGGAGGTGACGGCCGTGGTCGAGCCTGCCCATGGCATCGAGCCCAGCCCGGCCCAGCTGAAAAAGACCATCGACCAGCTCAAGGCCCTGGACGTGCGGGTGATCTTCTCGGAAATGGACTTCCCGTCGGCCTACGTCGAGACCATCCAGCGCGAATCTGGCGTGCGTCTGTACCCGCTCACGCACATCTCCTATGGCGAATACACCAAGGACAAGTACGAAGTGGAAATGAAGCGCAACCTCGACACCGTGGTCCGCGCCATCCAGGAGAACCGCGCATGACCGCCGCCGCCAACCTGGTGACGGGCTTCGGGCCGCGCATCGAGTTCGCCGGCATCGACCTGACGCTGGGCCGCACACGCATCCTGGAACAGGTCGGTTTCAGCGTGGCCGCTGGCAGCGTGCACGCCATCGTCGGCCCCAACGGCGGCGGCAAGAGCTCGCTGATCAAGACCCTGCTCGGGCAGATGCCGCATCAGGGCCAACTCACCCTGCATTGGCCAAGCGAACGCGAAGTGATCGGCTATGTGCCGCAGGCATTGGAGTTCGACCGCGGCCTGCCAATGACCGTGGACGACTTCATGGCCGCCATGTGCCAGCGCCGCCCGGCCTTTCTCGGCCTGTCGCGGCGCGTGCAACCGGCCATCGACGCGGCGCTGGCGCGGGTCGGCATGCTCGACAAGCGCAAGCGGCGCATGGGTGCGTTGTCCGGGGGCGAGCGCCAGCGCGTGCTGCTGGCCCAGGGCCTGATCCCCGAGCCGCAGTTGCTGGTGCTGGACGAGCCCATGTCGGCACTCGATGAAGCCGGTATCCAGGTGTTCGAGCAGTTGCTCAAGGGCTGGCGCCAGGCTGGCACCACCGTGCTGTGGATCGAACACGACTTGGAAGCCGTGCTGCGCCTTGCTGACCGGGTAACCGGCCTGAGCCGCAAGGTGCTGTTCGACGCCCCACCCGTCCAGGCCCTGACCCCGGAGCGCCTGCTCGGCCTGTTCTCTGTTCACCCGCGTAGCGAGAGCCTTGCCTCATGAGTTTTGAAGCATTTCGCCAACTGGTCCAGGAATGGGCTACCGCTGGTTACCTGCCCGAGGCACTGGCCTACGGTTTCGTGGTCAACGCCCTGCTGGCCGGCATGATGATCGGCCCGGTGCTGGGCGGCCTGGGCACCCTGGTGGTGGTCAAGCGCTTTGCCTTCTTCTCCGAGGCAGTGGGCCATGCCGCGCTGACCGGCGTGGCCATCGGCATCCTGCTGGGCGAGCCCTACACCGGCCCCTATGGCAGCCTGTTCGGCTACTGCCTGCTGTTCGGCATCTTGCTCAACTTCCTGCGCAACCGCACCGGGCTGTCGCCGGACACGCTGATCGGCGTGTTCCTGTCGGTGTCGCTGGCGCTGGGCGCCAGCCTGCTGCTGATGCTGGCTGGCAAGATCAACGTGCACATCCTCGAAAACGTGCTGTTCGGCTCGGTGCTGACCGTCAGCGGCCAGGACCTGGTGGTGTTGGGCATCGTCGCGGTACTGGTGTTGGCCTTGGCGCTGCCGCTGTACAACCGCATCATGCTGGCCAGCTTCAACCCACAGCTGGCGGCCGTGCGCGGGGTGGCGGTGAAAACCCTGGACTACCTGTTCGTGGTGCTGGTGACCTTGGTGACCGTGGCCGCTGTGAAGGTGATCGGGGCCATCCTGGTCGGTGCGCTGCTGGTCATCCCCGCTGCCGCCGCACGCCTGGTCAGCCAGTCGCTCAAGGGCTTTTTCTTCCTGTCGGTGGTGATTGCCACCATCAGCACCCTGTTTGGCATCCTGCTGCCGATCGTTTTCGACCTGCCGGTGCCGTCAGGCGCCGCGATCATCCTGGTCGCCGGCATGTGCTTTGCCCTGGCCGCCCTGGCCCGCGCCCTCGTCCCCCGCCTGCAAGGAAACCCGGCATGAACTTCAAACGCCTGACACTGACGCTGGCCCTGGCCGGCCTGCCGTCACTGTCTTTTGCCACACAAGTGCTGACCACCCTGCCCGTCACCCACAGCCTGGCCAGCGCCCTGCTCGACGGCACTGCCGTACAGCTAAAACGTGCGGCGCCGGCCAACCTGCCGGCCAGCCGCCAGCCGTCGTACTTCAGCGGGCGCGGCGGGGCCAGCCTGGAAAAAGCAGCACAACAGGCCGACGCAGTGATCGGCGTGCGTTCGATCTGGCGTGACGACCCGCTGTACCCGATGGCCCGGCGCAGCAACATCCGCATCGTCGAAATCGATGCCGCACGGCCGGTGGACGGTGCGCTGCCAGGGATTGCGGTCTCGGGTGATGACGCCTATGGCGCCTACCCCTGGCTCAACCCGACCAACCTGGGGCGTATGGCCGATGTGGTGGCCAACGATCTGGAGCGCCTGGCCCCAAGTGACAAAGCGAAAATCCAGGGCAACCTGGCGGGCCTCAAACGCCAGTTGCTGGAGCTTTCGGCCAGCAGCCAGACACGCCTGGCCAAGGTCGACAACCTGACCGTGGTGAGCCTGTCCGAGCGGCTGGGTTACCTCGCCAGCGGGTTGAACCTGGACGTGGTGGAGCAGCCGCTGCCGGCCGAGTGGGATGCTGTCGCGCTCAAGGCATTGGAGGAAAATCTGAAAGCGCAGGATGTGGCGCTGGTGCTGGACCACCGACAGCCGGACGCGGCGGTGGCCGAAGTGATCAAGGCAGCCGGGGCGAAACTGGTGGTGGTGGAAAGTGACCCTGACGATGCGTTTGCAGGGTTGAAGGCCAGTGTCGACCAGGTGGTTGGGGCATTGGGCGAAAGCTGACGGTGCCTGCTCTGGCCTCTTCGCGGGTCTACCCGCGAAGAGGCCGGCACAGGCAACACATGACTAACGCTTCATGCACCGCTGATAACGCTCATCCACCCGCCCGGCAAACCATGCCGTGGTCAGCTTGCGGGTGATCTTCGGGCTCTTCAGCTCGATCCCCGGCAATACCGCCCGTGGCACCGGTTTACCGGCCTTGGCATCCGCCAGGGCAAACACTCCGCTGTACAGTTTGCTGTCTTCGAACGCCAGGCTGTCGCCCTCCTCCAGCTGGCTGCGAATCTGCGGGTTACGCAGCCCCAGCTTCACCCCCAACTTTCTCGCGGCCTGCTCGGTGGTGCCTGGCATGATCGCCCCCGGTGCAATCAGGTCGCCGTCGAGGGCAAGCGGCACGCCGGTCGCCTTGCTCAATGCCGCCTGGAACGCCGCGTTGCGGCTGGCGTACCAGCCTGCGTTGAAGTCGGCAAAACGGTACAACTGGCGTTCATAACTGGCCGGGTAGCCCAACAGGTGGGCAATACCGAAATACATACCGCCGCGCCGGGTGAACACTTCCTGGCGAATCGTGCCGTCATGGCTGTAGGGGTAAGCCTGCGCATGCTTTTCGGCGAAGTCGATGCTGACCTGCATCGGCCCGCCGGTGTGCACCGGGTTCAGCCCGCCCAGCAAAGTCTTGCCCAGCGGCACACGGGCAATGACCTCGTCATACAGCTCGCTCAGCTGCTTCTCGCTGCGCACTGCCTGCAAACGCTGCTGGTAGCTCTGGCCGTTGCCCGAAGGTGTTTTCAGAGCGCCGTCGACCAGCAGCCTGGGAATATGCAGGCGTGCGGCACGGCGGTCGATTTCCTCACGGGAGATACGCCCCAGGTTGGGCACCTGCGGGTCGGCAGTGAAGGTCGACTCTTGCTCGGTCACCGCCAACACGGCGCAAAGGTTGCTTTTACTCGGTGCAATGCGCTGGGCTTCGAATGCCACTTGAATGTCCCTGGCCCAGCCCTCGCGGTCCCTGGCCTGCGCAGGCAGCAACCGCAGCAGCTGGGCGCGGACCTTGGCCGGGTCTGCTTCCGGTGCTTGTTCACGGCGCCCGGCACAACCTTGCAGCAGCGCCAGGGCCATCAACCCGGCAGCCAGTAACCGGCCGTTCAGGGCTGTTCACCGACCAGATAGGTTTTGCTGATGTGGCGGAACAGCGGGTGGCTAGCACTGCCCATCAATTCGAACAGCACCATCTCGCGGGTCACCACCTGGGCCCCGGCAGCACGCATGCGCGCCAGCCCCGCCGCCTTGCTGGCCGGCGTGCGGCTGTCGCAGGCATCCTCGACCACGAACACCTGCTTGCCCAACGCCAGCAGGCCAAGCACCGTCTGCAGCACGCAGACATGGGTTTCCATACCACAAACGATCACCTGCTCCCGCGCCATCAGGCTGCCCGGCAGGCACTCGGCGGCCACGCAGGAAAAATGGCTTTTTTCCACCACTTCGGCTGCCGGGGCTGCGGCCAGAAGATCCGCCACGGTATGCCCCAGCCCCTTGGGATACTGCTCGGAAATCACCGTCGGCAACTCCAGCTCGGCAGTCGCAGCCAGCAACCAGCGCGCCCGTGCCCGGGTGCCCTCGGGGTCGCTCATGGCGCCGATGAGTTTTTCCTGGATGTCGACGACCAGCAGCGTGGCCTTGTGTGGATCGATCAGCATTGTCCGCCCCTTGCCTGGGAAAAGGCCTAGCCTCCCCCAGGCAAGCGGTGACGTCAATCAGGCAGAAAGCCGAAGCGGTTCCAGCGAAGCAGTCAGCGCGCCGAGCACATGGTCCTCCTGCTCATGGATGAAGAAGTGGCCGCCGGGGAACATCCGCAGCGAGAACTCGCCGTGGGTTTCCTGGCGCCAGGCCTGCAATTGCTCGTCGCTGGCCCGGTCATCCGCGCCGCCCAGCACGTGCAGCGGGCACTGCAACGCCGGTCGCTGGCGGTAGGCGTAGGTGCCGCAGAGCAAAAAGTCCGCACGCAGGGTCGGCAAGGTCAGGCTCATCAGCTCCGCATTGGCCAGCACTTCCTCGGGCGTACCCTGAAGCTCGCGCAACTCGCTGATCAGCTCGGCGTCACTCTTGGGCTCGCGCCAGCTCTTGCCGTCGTAGTCCTCACGACGCGTGGGCGCCGCCGTGCCGCAGGCGAACAGCGCCAAGGGTGACGGGCAGCCCAATGCCTGCAGTTCATGGGCCAGCTCGAAGGCCAGCAGCGCGCCCAGGCTGTGCCCGAGCAGCGCATAGGGGGCACTGGCCGCCAGGCGCTGCTCGCTGGCCAGTTGCCGGGCCAGGGCTTGCATGTCGATGTGCAGCGGCTCGGCCATGCGCGCACCACGGCCGGGCAGCTCCACCGGGCGTACTTGCAGCCAGGCTGGCAGCTTGCGCCGCCAGCGGCTGTAGACCATGGCGCTGGCCCCGGAATACGGCAGGCACAGCAGGTTCAGGGCAGTCACTGAATAGCGGCTTCGGCCATTTTCTGACGCAGGCTCAGCGGGCGCATGTCGGTCCACACCTCGTCGATGTAGGCCAGGCAGTCCTTTTTCAAACCACTCTTGCCCACGGCCCGCCAGCCGTTGGGGATGGCCTTGTAGTCCGGCCAGATCGAGTACTGCTCTTCGTGGTTGACCACTACCTGGAACTGAATATCGTCGCGGTCGAAAACGGAAGTCATTGCCTGTCTCCTTGAATGGTAAGTGCCGCCGCACGCCTGGTGCAGGGGGGCTTTCAAGTAGACGTAGCAAGTGGCAAAAAAATTAGTGTAGGCCTGACTCGAGCCCCTGTAGGAGCGGCTACCACTTCAGGCATCACGCAGCAGGTCGTGGGTATCCAGCAGACGGAAGGCCACCTGCGGGTTGCGCTCCAGCCCGCGCCGAATTGCTGCCGGGATCGACTGCCGGGTCTTGCGGCACAGACCCGGCTGGTCATCCAGTTCAATGACGATACCGCGCATGGTCCGCACTTCGTTGTAGCCGGGGGCAATGTGCACGCGGATGCCGAGGTTTTCGTACAGGCGTTGCTGCAGGCGTTGCAGGTCCTCGAGGTCCTTGAGGTTTTCCAGGCGTTCAAGCAGGCGCTTTTCTTCCTGTCGGGTCAGCAGGAGGATGCGCCCGGCCGCCTGCGGGTGATCGACCAAGTATTCGCGGCCGCAGTCGCAGGCACCAGGAGGGCAAGGTTGGCGCAGAGGCGGTGGTGTAGTCATGGAGCAAGCATAGCCCGGCAAAGGCTTCAAAAAAACTTTCCTGTCAGGATAAAAAATTTCACAAACCGCTAGACCGGCACCCCTCATTTCGCCTATAAATCGCCTAAAGGAAATTTATATTCCTACGAAGAAACACCACTTCGCGCTCTCGCGAAGCTTCTTTTGCCCTTGTGCCCGACCTGCCCCACTCCATCACGAGGCCTATCCGACATGCACCCCGCTCCCGATCACTTCATCCTGCGCGTCAGTTGCCCGGCCGTGTCTGGCATCGTCGCCGCGGTGACCACCTACCTGGCCGAGCACGGTTGCTACATCAGCGAGATGGCGCAGTTCGACGACGAGGACAATGGGCGCTTCTTCATGCGCGCCGTGTTCCGCTTCAACACCGGTATCAGCGGTGACACGCCGCAGCTGGAGGCCGGCTTTACCGACGTGGCCCAACGCTTCGACATGCAATGGAGCCTGCACAGCAGCGCCCGGCCCATGCGTGTGCTGCTGATGGTGAGCAAGTTTGACCACTGCCTGTCCGACCTGCTGTACCGCCACGCCAAGGGCGAGCTGGACATGCACATCACCGCCGTGGTTTCCAACCACCTGGACCTGCGCCCGATGGCCGAGCGCCAGGGCATTCGCTTCGTCTACCTGCCGGTGAGCAAAGACACCAAGGCCGAACAGGAAGCCGCGCTGCTGCGCATCGTCGAGGACACCGGCACCGAACTGGTGGTGCTGGCGCGCTACATGCAAATCCTCTCCGATGACCTGTGCCGCCAGCTGTCGGGCCGGGCGATCAACATCCATCACTCGTTCCTGCCCGGTTTCAAAGGGGCCAAGCCCTACCACCAGGCCTACCAGCGCGGGGTCAAGCTGATCGGCGCCACCGCCCACTATGTGACCAGCGACCTGGACGAGGGCCCGATCATCGAGCAGGAAGTACAGCGCGTTGACCACGCCTACGCGCCAGACGACCTGGTGGCCATCGGCCGCGACACCGAGACCATCGCCCTGTCCCGCGCCGTGAAATACCACCTGGAACACCGGGTGTTCCTTAACCACGACCGCACGGTGATCTTCAAATGAGCGCCCCTCCCAGCGTCAAGCTGATCGACGGCAAGGCCACCGCCGCGCGGGTGCTGGCCGAAGTGCGCGCGCAGGTGCAGGAACTGCGCCAGGGCGGCGTGCAACCAGGCCTGGCCGTGGTGCTGGTGGGCGCCGATGCCGCCAGCCAGGTGTACGTACGCAACAAGGTGCTGCGCGCCGAAGAGGTGGGCATCCGCTCGTTGGAACATCGCCTGCCCGCCGACACCACCCAGGCCCACCTGCTGACCTTGATCGACCGCCTGAACCGCGACCCGGAGGTAAACGGCATCCTCGTGCAACTGCCGTTGCCCGCGCACATCGACGAGCACTTTGTGTTGCAAGCCATCAGCCCGCTCAAGGACGTGGACGGCTTCCACAGCGAGAACGTTGGTGGCCTGGCCCAGGGCCGCGATGTGCTCATCCCGTGCACCCCCAGTGGTTGCATGCGCCTGCTGCGCGACGCCTGTGGCGAGCTGCGCGGCAAGCATGCGGTGGTGGTCGGCCGCTCGAACATTGTCGGCAAGCCCATGGCTGCCCTGCTGCTGCAGGCCGACTGCACGGTGACCGTGGTGCACTCGCGCAGCCGCGACCTGCCGGCGCTGTGCCGCCAGGCCGACATCCTGGTGGCCGCAGTGGGCAAACCTCGGCTGATAGGTGCCGACTGGCTCAAGCCCGGCGCGGTGGTGATCGACGTCGGCATCAACCGCGTCGATGATGGCGGCCACAGCCGCCTGGTCGGTGATGTCGACTTCGCCGCTGCCCTGCCCCAGGTCGCCGGCATTACTCCGGTGCCCGGTGGCGTCGGCCCGATGACCATCGCCTACCTGATGAAAAATACCCTGCTCGCCCTCGACCTGCAGCAACAGGCCGCCCACCAGGAGCGCACCGCATGCCTTTCGCCCTGCTGAAATACGGCCTGAGTGCCGACTACCCGGTGGAGGTCGACCTGCCGCCACCGTGCGAACTCAAGCCTCGTTATGACGTGGTGATCATTGGCGGCGGCGGCCACGGCCTGGCCATCGCCTACTACCTGGCCAAGTACCACGGCGTGACCAACGTCGCCGTGCTGGAAAAGGCCTACCTGGGAGGCGGAAACACCGCACGCAACACCGCGGTTATCCGCTCCAACTACCTCACCAGCGAGGGTGTGCGCTTTTACGCAGAATCGGTGCGCATGTTCCAGAACCTGTCGAACGAGTTCGACTTCAACATCATGTATTCCGAGCGCGGCCAGCTCACCCTGGCGCACACCGATGCCACCGTGCGCGCCTTCCGCCAGCGTGCCGAGGTCAACAAACACTTTGGCGGGCGCACCGAAATGATCGACCGCCAACAGATTCGCGAACTGGTGCCCAGCCTCAACCTCGACCCTGGCCACCTGCCGGTGCTGGCAGGCCTGTGGCACATCGACGGTGCCACCGCACGCCATGACGCAGTGGCCTGGGGCTACGCCAAACAGGCGGCCAAGCGCGGCGTGGAAATCCACCAGCTGACCGAAGTACAGGACCTGCTGATTCGCAATGGCCGCATCGAAGCGGTGAAGACCAACCGTGGCACGGTGCAGTGCGGCTGCGTGGTCCAGGCCGTGGCCGGCGCCAGTTCGCTGCTGATGGCCAAGGCAGGCATCCGTGCGCCGATCCACACCTACCCGCTGCAGGCCATGGTCACCCAACCGTTCAAGCCATTTCTCGATCCGCTGGTCAGCTCGTCGGCGCTGCATTGTTATGTGCAACAGACCAGCCGTGGGGAAATCGTCTTTGGCGGCGGCTCCGACCCTTACCCGCTGTACAACACCCGCTCCACCCTCGACCTCAAGGAAAGCCTGCTGGCCCACGCCATCGAGATGTTCCCGTTCATGGCCAACGCCAAGCTGATGCGCCAGTGGGCCGGGATGACCGACATGACCCCGGATTACAGCCCGATCATGGGCCTGTCGCCAGTGCACAACTACTACCTGGACGCCGGCTGGGGAACCTGGGGCTTCAAGGCCACGCCCATCTGCGGCAAGACCATGGCCGAGCTGGTGGCCAGCGGCGGCAAGGTACCCAAAATGATCGCCCCCTTCGCCCTGGAGCGCTTCAGCCGCTTCCAGCAAGTCAACGAAATGGGCGCCACTGCGGCCAGCCACTAGGAGCAACGACGATGAAGATCCTGACCTGCCCCTTGAACGGCCCGCGCAACATCAGCGAGTTCACCTACGGCGGCGAGCTCAAGCACATGCCCGACCCCGCCAGCTGCAGCGACGCCGAGTGGGCCGACTATGTGTTCAACAGCGACAACCTGGCCGGGGTGGTGACCGAGTGGTGGCTGCACAACGCTTCCAGCTACTGGTTCCTGGCCGAGCGCCACACGGGAAGCGACCAGGTGCTGCGCACCTTCGACCCGAAAGCACTGTTCGACCGCCGCGTCGACTTCACCCCCGCCGCCACCCCGGAGATCGCCGGATGAACAGCCCTACCCGCCTCCCCGTGCCCATGGGCCTGCTGATCGACCGCGAGCGGCCCCTGCGCTTCGAGTTCGACGGCCAGGCCTGCCAAGGCTTTGCCGGTGACACCATTGCCAGCGCCCTGCTGGGTAATGGCCGCTGGCTGCTGTCGCGCTCGTTCAAATACCATCGCCCACGCGGCCCGCTGAGCATGGCCGGCCAGGACGCCAACACCTTGGTGCAATTGCCTGAAGAACCTAACGTGCTGGCCGACCTGGAAGCCGCCCGCGAGGGCCAGGTGGTCGAAGGGCAGAACTTCAACGGCAGCCTGACGCATGACCGCGACGCCTACCTGGGCAAGTTCTCACGCTTCATGCCGGTGGGCTTCTACTACCGCTCCTTCTACAAGCCCAAGGGCATGTGGAAGGTGTGGGAGCCGCTGATTCGCAAGAAGGCCGGCCTGGGCGTGCTCGACCTTGGCTTCAAGCCGCAGTACTACGACAAAGCCTACCTGTTCGTTGATGTGGCGGTCATCGGCGGCGGCCCCGCCGGCCTGCGCGCCGCGCTGGACGCGGCCAATGCCGGGGCCAAGGTGCTGCTGATCGAACAACAGCCTGTGCTGGGTGGCTCGCTTACCTACGCCCGCTTCGACATCGCCGGCACCCGCGCCGCCAGCCTGCGCCAGGAGCTGCTGGCCACCCTCGAGGGCCACCCGAACATCCAGGTGCTGCTGGAGGCCACCTGCAACGGCTGGTTCACCGATAATTACCTGCCGGTGATCCAGCACAAGCGCTTGTACAAGGTACGCGCCAGCCGTTGCCTGGTGGCGGCCGGTTCGTTCGACCAGCCGGTGGTGTTCCGCAACAACGACCTGCCGGGGGTGATGCTGACCAGCGCCGCCCAGCGGCTGATGAAGCTGTACGCGGTCAAGCCGGGCCAGCGCGCGGTGATCCTCACCGGCCACGATGATGGCTACCTGGCCGCCCTCGACCTGCAGGAGCAAGGCGTGGCCGTGGCTGCCGTGGTCGATATGCGCGCAGCGCCAGCCGATGCCGCACTGGCTGCCGAACTGAAGCGCCGCGATATCCCCGTGCACCTGGGCAGCACGGTGTACGAAGCGCTGCACGAAACAGGCATGCGCCATGTCAGCGGGGTGGACATTCGCCCGATCACCGGCCAGGGCAAGGTCGGCGCGCATGGCCTGCGCCTGGCCTGCGACTTGCTGTGCATGTCGGCGGGCTACATGCCGGTGTATCAGTTGCTGTGCCAGGCCGGTGGCAAGCTGGCCTATGACGTCAACCGTGACGAGTTCACCCTCAGCCACCTGCCGGCCGGGCTGGATATCGCAGGCTCGGTGAACGGCCGTCACGCGCTGGCCAACGTGCTGGCCGATGCCACACGCGGGGCCGCCGATGCACTGGCAGCGCTGGGCCTGCAAGCGCCGTCGCAGCCGGTGTTCAGCGCCGAAGCCAAGGTCAATTTCCCCTGGCCGATTTTCCCGCACCCCAAAGGCAAGGATTTCGTCGACTTCGACGAAGACCTGCAAGTGCGCGACATCGTCAACGCCACCCGCAGTGGCTACCGTGACATACAACTGGTCAAGCGCTTCTCCACGGTCGGCATGGGCCCGTCCCAGGGGCGCCACTCGGCGCTGCCCACTGCACGCCTGGTCGCCCATGCCACTGGCCGCAGCATCAGCGAGACCGGGGTGACCACCGCGCGCCCACCGTTCCAGGCCGAAAAGCTGGCGCATGTCGCCGGTCGTGCCTTCGACCCATACCGGCAAACACCCATGCACCGTCGCCACCTGCAAGCCGGGGCGAAAATGATGCCTGCCGGTATCTGGCAACGTCCGGCCTACTACGGCAAGCCAGAGGAACGTGAGCGCTGCATGCAGGAAGAAGCCCGCCATGTGCGCGAAAAAGTCGGCCTGATCGACGTTTCTACCCTGGGCGGCCTGGACGTACGCGGCCCCGACGCTGCAGAACTGCTGGAGCGCGTGTACACCTTCGGCTTTGCCAAGCTGCCTGTCGGCCGCACCCGCTATGCGCTGATGACCAACGAACAGGGCGTGGTGATAGACGACGGCGTCTGCGCACGCCTGGGCGAGCAACACTTCTATGTCACCGCCACTACCAGCGGTGTCGACCGCATCTACCAACAGATGCTGAAGTGGAACGCGCAGTGGCGCCTGGACGTGGACATCACCAACGTTACCGCTGCCCTGGCCGCCGTCAACCTGGCCGGGCCACTGTCACGCCAGGTGCTGGCCAAGGTGTGCGAAGACGTGGACCTGTCGGCAGAAGCCTTCCCCTACCTCGGCGTACGTCAGGGCGAGGTGGCCGGCATTTCGGCGCGCATCCTGCGGGTCGGTTTCGTCGGTGAACTGGGCTATGAAGTGCATGTGCCGGCGCGCCATGCCGAACGCTTGTGGGACGCCCTGATGCAAGCCGGTACGGACCTGGGTATTCGCCCGTTCGGTGTCGAGACCCAGCGCCTGCTGCGCCTGGAAAAAGGCCATGTGATCATTAGCCAGGACACCGACGGCATGACCCCCCCGGCAGAGATCGACATGCAGTGGGCCATCGGCCGCAAGAAGCCGTTCTTCGTCGGTAAGCGTTCCATCGAAATCCTTGAAGCGCAGCCGCTCAAGCGCAAGCTGGTCGGCTTCACCCTGCCACAGGGCAGCCCGCAGCCACTTGAGGGGCACCTGGTACTGGACGGGCCGGACATCACCGGCAATGTCACTTCCTGCGAGTACTCGCAAACCTTGGGGCAAATCATCGGCCTGGCCTATGCCGGCGCCCACCAGGCCACCCCCGGCATGCACATCCCGATCCGCGTGGAAGGCGGCGCGATGGTGCACGCCAAGGTGGTGCAACTGCCGTTCCACGATCCCGACAACCTGCGCCAGGAGCTCTGAGCCATGACCAGTTTGCAAGCCGAAGCGTTTATCCCTCGCAGCCCGCGGGCCGAGTTGTTGCACACCTGTGCGTTGACTGACCTGACCGATGTGGCACGGGTCGGCTTTCGCGGGGGCGACAGTGCTGCCTACCTGCAGCAACGTGGCTACCGTTTACCTCAGCAGCCGAACCAGGCCGCGCGTCAGGACGACGGCGGCTGGGTAGCGCGGTTGTCGCAGACCGAGTACCTGTTGCTGGGCAGCCTGGCCGACGAAGGCGCACGGGTGGCTGCCGCAGAAGCCGAGTGGGTGCAGGATGCACAGCGTAACTACCTGCTGCCGCGCCAGGACAGCCATGCCTGGTTGCAGCTGTCAGGGGTGCATGGCAGTGCGGTGATGGCCAAGTTGTGCGGGGTGGATTTACGTGCCGAGGCGTTTCCGGTCGGGGCGGTAGCGCAGACTTCAGCGGCACGGATCAATGTGATTGTGGTGAATGTGGGCAGTGACGAGCGGCCGGCGTTGCAGTTGCTGTTCGATCGGGCATCGCTGGCTTACTTGCGCGAAGCGATGCTGGATGCCATGGATGAGTTCGATGGCGGTTTGATCGGGCTGGGTGAGTTCACCACATGATTTTCAGCGCCTGGGAGATCGAGCGCCGCGCGGGCGGCGCTTCGCAGCACAAGGCTGCTCCTACAACTATGTCGGGCCAATTATTTCTGTGAGATCTTCGCGCGAACGCCTTGGCGCAGGGCTCGAACAAGGCGGTCGAGCGCGCCAGCCACAGGCGTTACTGGCCCGAAACAAATGTAGGAGCAGCCTTGTGCTGCGAAGCGCCGCGCGGGCGGCGCTCGATCTCTCAGGCGCTGAAAATCTCATGTCGAACGAAAAAAACTATACAGAAAAATTATTCTGTATAGATTTCTACAGCGACCTGCACTATACCTTGTACAAAGAACCTAATTTGTACAGGTATTGTGCATGTCCAGCTACCTGCAATCCTTCGCCGAACGCTTTGCCACGCTCGATACACACAACCTCGACTTGCTGAACGACCTGTACAGCGAGGACGTAGCATTTCGCGACCCTCTGCACCAGGTAACCGGCCTACCCGCACTGCGGGCTTATTTCGCCCAGTTGTACGCGAAGGTGCCCGAGTGCCATTACCGCTTCGAAGGCACCGACGAGCTGGAACCGGGCCACGGCTACATTCGCTGGACCTTGCAATATCGCCACCCGCAGCTGGCCCGTGGGCAACTGATCAGCCTGCAGGGGTGCAGCCACCTGCGCTGGCATGAGCGGGTGCACTTTCACCAGGATTACTTCGACGCCGGCGCGCTGCTGTACGAGCATGTGCCGGTCATGGGCAGCGCCATTCGCTGGCTCAAAGGCAGGCTGGCATGAGCCGTTGCTGGCTCACCGGTGCCAGCAGCGGCATTGGTGCTGCGCTGGCATTGCACTTGCTGGAGCAAGGCCATCAGGTGGCGTTGGGTGCACGCCACGCAGACAAGCTGACGGCACTGGCCGCGCAGTTCCCGGGGCAAGTACTGCTGACCGTGGGCGATATCGACCAGCCTGGGCAAGTGGCGCAGATGGCCGGGGAGATCGAGCGCGCCTGGGGCGCACTGGACCAGGTGATCCTCAATGCGGGCACCTGCGAGTACCTGGAGCCGGGGCACTTCGACCCGGCGCTGGTCGAGCGAGTGATACGTACCAACCTGACCGGCACCAGCCTTTGCCTGGCCGCCGCCCTGCCGTTACTACGCCGCGGCCAGCAGCCACACCTGGTGGTGATGGGCAGTTCGGTCAGCTGGTTGGCGCTGCCGCGCGCCGGCGCCTATGGCGCGTCGAAGGCGGCATTGCGGTATCTGGTCGAGTCCCTGCGCATCGACCTGGCGGGCGAAGGTATCGATGTCACCCTGGTCAGTCCCGGCTTCGTCGACACCCCCCTCACCCGCCGCAACGACTTCCCCATGCCCCAGCTATGGAGCGCCGAACGCGCCGCCACTCATATCATCGCGCGCCTGCCACGCCGGCCGCTGGAAATCGCCTTCCCCGCCACCTTCATACTGGTGCTGCGCCTGCTGGGCGCTTTGCCGGCGCGCTGGCGCCTCAAGCTGGGCCGCCATCTGGCTTGATCCTGGCGCCGATCCGGGCGCTCGCCTTGCCGCTGGCGTTGCGCTTCGCGGCAAGGTGCCGAGGCTGGCCTACAACTGCACCAAGCGCTCGCGCAAAAAGCTCACAAACCCCTGCACCGGCCGCGCCACCTGCCTGTGCTGCGGATACACCGCTGATAACTGCAAGGCAGGCGGCGTCCACTCTTCAAGCACATTCACCAGCCGCCCATCCGCCAACGCCTGCCCAACGATGAAGGTCGGCAGGTAGGTCACCCCCATCCCGGCGATAGCGGCATCCCTGAGCAACTCGCCGTTGTTCGCACGCATGCGCCCTGTCACCTGAATCGCCTGCGCCTTGCCGCCCTGGCGGAACTGCCATTGCACCTGTCGAGAATGACCATAGGGCAGGCAGTCGTGCCCGGCCAGATCCTCCGGTGTTAGCGGTACACCCCGCGCCTGCAGGTACGCCGGGCTCGCGCAATACACCCGCTCGACACTGGCAATACGCCGCGCGATCAGGCTGGAGTCCTCCAGCGCGCCAATCCGCAGCGCCAGGTCGTAGCCTTCGCCGATCAGGTCCACGGCACGATCACTGAGGTCCACCTCGACATCGACTTGCGGGTGCAATTGCAAAAACTCGGTCAACAGGCAGCCCAGGTGCGACATGGCGAACGACAGCGGTGCGCTCAACCGCAAGGTGCCGCGCAGGGCCTGGGCCTGGCCGCTGATGTCGTGTTCCACCTGCTGCACCTCGCCCAGCAGGCGCAGCGCCGACTGGTAGTAGTGCTGGCCCAGCGGCGTGGCGTCCAGGCGCCGGGTGGAACGGTTGAGCAGGCGTACGCCCAAGCGCTCTTCGAGCTGCATCAGGCGCCGGCTGACCGATTGCTTGGACATGCCCAGGCGGTCGGCGGCGGCGGTAAAACTGCCGGCCTCCAGGACCTGGGCAAAGATGCGCATGTCTTCGTAGGGGTTCATTGTCTCGCTCATGGTGACAGTAAAACGCTTTATAGCGGCTTTTTCCCGCCAGTGCATCTGCCTAACCTACGCACAAGTCGCAGCGATGGCCCAACAGGCCAGGCAAGACGCCCACTACCAACACTTGCATGGAAAAGGATTCGCTCATGAACATTGTCCACAAAACCCTTACCGCCTCCCTTCTGGCCCTGTCCGTTTCCAGCGCTTTCGCTGCTGGTAGCCCAGGTGTCGAGCAGCACACCCAGGCGTTTCTCGAAGCCCTGGAACAAGGCGGCGGCAAGCCTCTGGAACAACTCAGCCCGAAAGACGCCCGGGCAGTGCTGACGGGGGCCCAGGCTTCGGTCAAGGTCGACCTCTCCGGTATCGAAGTAAAGGAACGCACCGTCCAGGCCAGCGGCGAGTCGATCAAGCTGCAAGTGGTACGCCCGGCCAATGTGAAGGGTGACCTGCCAGTATTCATGTTCTTCCACGGCGGCGGTTGGGTGCTTGGCGACTTCCCGACCCACCAGCGGCTGATTCGCGACCTGGTGGTCGGCTCGGGTGCGGTGGCGGTCTATGTGGACTACACCCCGTCGCCGGAAGCGCACTACCCGACGGCGATCAACCAGGCCTACGCTGCGACCCGCTGGGTGGCCGAGCATGGCAAGGAGATCGGCGTGGACGGCAAGCGCCTGGCGGTGGCCGGCAACAGCGTCGGCGGCAACATGGCGGCAGTCGTGGCGCTGAAAGCCAAACAGGCCGGCACCCCTGCCCTGCGCTTCCAGCTGTTGCTGTGGCCGGTGACCGATGCCAGCTTCGAGACGGCATCGTACAAGCAGTTTGCCGAAGGGCACTTTCTGACCACCGGGATGATGAAGTGGTTCTGGGACAGCTACACCACCGATGCCAAGGCGCGGGAACAGATCTACGCCTCGCCGCTGCGGGCCAGCAGTGAACAGCTCAAGGGCTTGCCGCCAGCGCTGGTGCAAACGGCTGAGTTCGATGTGTTGCGTGATGAAGGCGAAGCGTATGCCCGCAAGTTGAACGCTGCTGGGGTAACCGTTACATCGGTGCGCTACAACGGCATGATCCACGACTACGGCCTGCTCAACCCGCTGAGCGAGGTACCGGCAGTGAAGGCGGCGATGCGCCAGGCGGCCGGTGAACTCAAAGTCCACCTTCAATAACCTTATCCACCCATGCGGCAGAGGCTGGAATGCCGTCAGGCAGGTCCGGCCTCTTCGCGGGTAAACCCGCGAAAGGGCCATCAGCTCAACATCAGGGTTCAAACCCTTCGACAATGATCACCTCGGCTTTAGCCACATCTTGGCGATGGCTGCACGCCTCCTGGTACAGCGCGGACCGATAACACGCCACCGCCTGCTCGTACGAATCGAACTCGATCACCACGCTACGCTGTGGGGTAGGCCGCCCTTCCATCGCCTCGCTGCGCCCGCCACGTGCCAGGAAGCGACCGCCGAATGCCTCGAAGGCTGCCGGCGCGCGTTGGGTGTACTGCTGGTACTGCTCGGGGTTGGTCACGTCCACATGGGCGATCCAGTAGGCCTTCATGCGCTGCTCTCCTGTTACGGCGATATTTGTGTATGATGGTATACCATAAAAATCACCCCACCACAGTGAGCGTGCAACATGGCATTCAACACCATCGAGGAGCTTCTCGAGGACTACCGGCAAGGCAAGATGGTCCTGCTGGTGGATGACGAGGACCGGGAAAACGAAGGCGACCTGCTGATCGCCGCCGAGCGTTGCGACGCCCAGGCCATCAACTTCATGGCCCGCGAAGCGCGTGGCCTGATCTGCCTGACCCTGACCGACGAACACTGCCAGCGCCTGGGCCTGGAGCAGATGGTACCGGCCAACGGCAGCGTGTTCAGCACGGCGTTCACCGTGTCGATCGAGGCGGCCACCGGCGTCACCACCGGCATTTCCGCCGCCGACCGGGCGCGCACCGTGGCGGCGGCCATGGCTGCCAACGCCCGCCCCGAAGACCTGGTGCAACCCGGCCACATCTTCCCCTTGCGCGCCCGCGAAGGCGGCGTGCTGACCCGCGCCGGCCACACCGAAGCAGGTTGCGACCTGGCGCGCCTGGCCGGCTTCAGCCCGGCGTCGGTAATCGTTGAGGTGCTGAATGACGACGGCACCATGGCCCGGCGCCCCGACCTGGAAGTGTTCGCCGCCCGGCATGGCATCAAGATCGGCACCATCGCCGACCTGATCCACTACCGCCTGAGCACCGAGCAGACCATCAAGCGCATCGGCGAGCGCGAGCTGCCGACCGTGCACGGCACCTTCCGTCTGGTCACCTATGAGGACCGCATTGAAGGTGGCGTGCACATGGCCATGGTCATGGGCGACATCCGCCGCGAGCAACCGACCCTGGTGCGGGTGCACGTCATCGACCCGTTGCGCGATCTGGTCGGTGCCGAATACGCAGGCCCCGCCAACTGGACACTGTGGGCGGCGCTACAGAAGGTGGCCGAGGAAGGCGCTGGCGTGGTGGTGATCCTGGCCAACCATGAATCCTCCCAAGCCTTGCTTGAGCGCATACCACAGCTGACACAGCCGGTAAGGCCGTACCAGCGTGGGCAGTCGAAGGTGTACTCCGAAGTAGGCACCGGGGCGCAGATCCTGCAGGACCTGGGTGTGGGCAAGCTTCGTCACCTGGGGCCACCACTGAAGTACGCCGGCCTGGCAGGGTATGAGCTGGAGGTGGTGCAGAGCATCCCGTTCGAGCCAGGCCTCCCGACCTGACACAGTCCCCTTGTAGGAGCGGCCTTGTGCCGCGAAAGGGCCGCATAGCGGCCCCGTCAATTTGTGTGTCGACGCTGAAACCCTGGGGCCGCTGTGCGGCCCTTTCGCGGCACAAGGCCGCTCCTACAAAGGGTTGCGGCAGTTGGCAAAGGCCGGGGTGATGGCCGGTCGCCTCATACCCCTTGCCAAAAGTTTGGAATACCATAATATGATATCCCGTAGACCTTGAATCTGCAGGCCGGCACCTACAATCACAAACGGCCACCAAGACACTTTGTTTTAGCTGCTCCCCGAACACTGTTGGCGGGCGCACCACAAGCCCCGCCTCGAATAACAAAAGCAACGAGGGCGTAACCATGCTGTTGAGCAAACGTGTAACCGCAGTGCTGTCCGCCAGCCTGCTGACCCTGGCATGTCAGGCCGCCCAGGCCGCTGACAGCCTGAACTTCGTCAGCTGGGGCGGTACCACCCAGGACGCCCAGAAAGAAGCGTGGGCCGTACCCTTCACCAAAGCCACCGACATCAAGGTCGTGCAGGACGGCCCCACCGACTACGGCAAGCTCAAGGCCATGGTCGAAAGCGGCAACGTGCAATGGGACGTGGTCGATGTCGAAGCAGACTTTGCCCTGCGCGCCGCCAGCGAAGGCCTGCTGGAACCCCTCGACTTCACCCAGATCAAGCGCGACAAGATCGACCCGCGCTTCGTCTCCGACCATGGCGTCGGCTCGTTCTTCTTCTCCTTCGTACTGGGCTACAACGAAGGCAAGCTCGGTGCCAACAAGCCGGTGGACTGGACTGCACTGTTCGACACCAAGACCTACCCGGGCAAACGCGCCCTGTACAAATGGCCCAGCCCAGGCGTGCTGGAACTGGCCCTGCTGGCCGACGGCGTAGCGCCGGACAAGCTGTACCCGCTGGACCTGGACCGCGCCTTCAAGAAACTCGACACCATCAAGAAAGATATCGTCTGGTGGGGCGGTGGCGCCCAGTCGCAGCAGCTGCTGGCCTCGGGTGAAGCCTCGCTCGGCCAGTTCTGGAACGGCCGTGTCTATGCCCTGCAGCAAGACGGTGCACCGGTAGGTGTGAGCTGGAAACAGAACCTGGTCATGGCCGACTTCCTGGTCATCCCCAAAGGCGCAAAGAACAAGGACGCGGCCATGAAGTTTCTGGCCAACGCCAGCAGCGCCGAAGGCCAGGCCGAGTTCGCCAACAAGACCGCCTACGCCCCGGTCAACGTCGACAGCGTGGCCAAGCTGGACAAGGACCTTGCGCCCAACCTGCCAACTGCCTACGCCCAGGACCAGGTCACCCTCGACTTCGCCTACTGGGCCAAGAACGGTCAGGCCATCGCGGCCCGCTGGAATGAGTGGTTGGTCAAATGAAAGTCGCCATCAACGCCCTGCATAACGCGCAAGGTGCCCCTACGGGCACCGGCGCCCCCGGGACGGCCCCTCGCCGCGCCAGCATGAGCCAGCGCTGGAAGGGCAGCCGCAACCTGCTGCCGGCCCTGCTGTTCCTTGGCCTGTTCTTCTTCGCCCCACTGGTCGGCCTGTTGCTGCGCGGGGTGCTGGAGCCAACGCCGGGGCTGGGCAACTACGAGCAGCTGTTCGCCAACTCGGCCTACGCACGGGTGCTGTTCAACACCTTCTCGGTGGCCGGTGTGGTCACCCTGATCAGCGTGCTGCTGGGCTTCCCGCTGGCCTGGGCGATCACCCTGGTGCCCAAGGGCTGGGGCCGCTGGCTGCTGAACATCGTGCTGCTGTCGATGTGGACCAGCCTGCTGGCGCGCACCTACTCGTGGCTGGTGTTGCTGCAAAGCTCGGGTGTGATCAACAAGGCGTTGATGGCCATGGGTATCATCGATACCCCGCTGGAAATGGTGCACAACCTCACCGGCGTGGTAATCGGCATGAGCTACATCATGATCCCGTTCATCGTGCTGCCGCTGCAGGCCACCATGCACGCCATCGACCCGATGGTGCTGCAGGCCGGGTCCATCTGCGGCGCCAGCCCGTGGACCAACTTCTGGAAGGTGTTCCTGCCACTGTGCCGTTCGGGGCTGTTCTCCGGCGCGCTGATGGTGTTCGTGATGTCGCTCGGTTACTACGTCACCCCGGCACTGCTGGGCGGGGCGCAGAACATGATGCTGCCCGAATTCATCATCCAGCAGGTGCAGTCGTTCCTTAACTGGGGCCTGGCCAGCGCCGCTGCCGCACTGCTGGTGGCGATCACCCTGGTGCTCTTCTACCTGTACCTGAAGCTGCAGCCGGAATCCCCGGTTGGCAACGCGAGGTAAACCGCCATGCTCCTGTCTCCCAATGCCATGGGCCGCCCGCTGCGTACGGGCCTGTACCTGACCACCGGGGTCATTGCGGCCTTCCTGCTGCTGCCGGTGGTGTTCATCGTGTTGCTGTCGTTCGGCTCGTCCCAGTGGCTGGTGTTTCCGCCCCCGGGCTGGACCTTCAAGTGGTACGGCCAGTTCTTCTCCAACCCGGAGTGGATGGACGCCGCACTGGCCAGCCTGAAAGTGGCCGTGCTGACCACCGTCGCCGCCGTGCTGCTGGGCCTGCCCAGCGCATTCGCCCTGGTGCGTGGCCGCTTCCCCGGCCGCGAGCTGCTGTACGGGCTGTTCACCATGCCGATGATCGTGCCGCTGGTGATCATCGCCGTGGCGGTGTACGCACTGTTTCTCAAGCTCGGCTACACCGGCACGCTGTTCGCCTTCGTGGTCAGCCACGTGATCGTCGCCCTGCCCTTCACCATCATCTCGATCATCAACTCGCTGAAGCTGTTCGACCAGTCGATCGAGGATGCGGCGGTGATCTGCGGTGCCTCGCGCCTGCAGGCGATTTTCAAGGTCACCTTTCCGGCCATTCGCCCGGGGATGATCGCTGGCGGCCTGTTCGCCTTCCTGGTGTCGTGGGATGAGGTGGTGCTGAGTGTGATGATGGCCAGCCCCGACCTGCAGACCCTGCCGGTGAAGATGTGGACCACCCTGCGCCAGGACCTGAGCCCGGTCATCGCCGTGGCCTCGACCCTGCTGATCGGCCTGTCGCTGCTTGTCATGTTCATTGCCGCCGCCTTGCGCCGGCGCACCGAAACAAACGCCTGAGCGCGCGGAGAAAACAACAATGAGTGCAGTGATCAAAGACAACGCGCCAGGCAAGACCCTGGTCAGCCTGCGCGGCCTGAACAAGCACTACGGCGACTTCACCGCCGTGGACAACCTCGACCTGGAAATCCAGGACGGCGAGTTCCTGACCTTCCTCGGTTCCAGCGGCTCGGGCAAATCCACCACCCTGTCGATGCTGGCCGGCTTCGAAACCCCCAGCAGCGGCGAAATCCTGGTCGATGGCCAGTCGCTGGTGAATGTACCACCGCACAAGCGTGACATCGGCATGGTGTTCCAGCGTTATTCGCTGTTCCCACACCTGAACGTGCGCGACAACATCGCCTTCCCGCTGGCCATCCGCAAGCTGAGCGGCAGCGAGACCAACAAGCGGGTCGACGCCATGCTCAAGTTGGTACAGCTGGAGCAGTTCGCCCACCGCAAGCCGTCGCAGATGTCTGGCGGGCAACAGCAGCGCGTGGCGATTGCCCGGGCACTGGTGTACGAACCACGCATCCTGCTGATGGACGAGCCGCTCGGCGCGCTGGACAAGAAACTGCGCGAAGACCTGCAGGACGAACTGCGCCAACTGCACCGCCGGCTGGGTATCACCATTGTCTACGTCACCCATGACCAGGAGGAAGCCATGCGCCTGTCGCAGCGCATCGCCATCTTCAGCCACGGCAAGATCGTCGGCCTGGGCACCGGTTACGACCTGTACCAGAACCCACCGAATGCCTTTGTCGCCTCATTCCTGGGCAACTCCAACTTCCTGCGCATCAAGGCCAGCAGCAATGGCGCCGGCAGCTTCGAGGGCCAACCAGTGGCCATTCGCCTGACCCCGGGCCTGGCCGCCTCGCAAGATGCACTGATCATGGTGCGCCCGGAAAAAGCCCTGGCCCTGACCGCCGAACAGGCTGCGCGCGAGCCGCTGCCGGCGGGCTGGAACGAGGTCAGTGCCAAGGTTGGCGAAGTGCTGTTCCTGGGTGAAAGCCAGACCTGCCATGTGGTGACTGCAGGGGGTACCGAGCTGACGGTGAAGGCACTGTCGGCCGCGGGCATGCCGATGCAGCCGGGCGACAGCGTGAAAGTGCGCTGGGCGGTGGCGGATGCGTGCATCTATACCGAGTGGGCCGAGAGTGACCTGAGCAAATCCGCCGGGGCGCATTGAGATAACCGGGGCCGCTTTGCGGCCCTATCGCGACGCAAGGCCGCTCCCACAAGGAATCGCGGTCGCCTGTGGGAGCGGCCTTGTGTCGCGAATGGAGGGCAGAGCCCTCCCCTACGGACTGTCACATTATCATCACGCCACTGTCGTAATCTGCCGGCCAACTCTATGCCACAGGGCCACCCGGCATGCCCCGCCTGCTTGTATTGCTGCTCACCCTGATCCCGTTTGCGACCTTGGCCGAGCCCATGCACATGCGTGCGCAAGGCTCCAACACCATCGGCGCGGCCTTGCTGCCAGCGCTGGTGCAGGGGCAATTGCGCGCGCAGCAAGCCACCGCCATCGAGCAGCAACCCGGCAAGCGGGCCAACGAGACCGTGATCACCGCACGCGATGCACATGGCCAATCCGTGCGCATCGACATCGCCGCCCACGGGTCCAGCACCGGCTTCGCCGCCCTCGGCCGTGGCGACGCCGACCTGGCAGCTGCCTCGCGGCCGATCAACGACAGCGAGGTGCGCCAGCTTCAGGCCCTTGGCGACCTGCGTGCTGCCAGCGCCGAGCAAGTGATCGGGCTGGACGGTGTCGCGGTCATCGTCCACCCCGACAACCCGCTACCTCGGTTGAACACGCAGCAACTGGCGCAGATTTTCTCCGGGCAGATCCAACGCTGGGAGCAATTGGGCATTGCTGGCGGCGCCATCCACCTGTACGCCCGTGACGACCGCTCCGGCACCTTCGAGACGTTCAAGGCGCTGGTGCTAGAGCCCCAGCACAACGAGCTATCAGCCAAGGCCCGGCGTTTCGAGTCCAGTGACGAACTGGCCGCGCAGGTGGCCACCGACCGCAAGGCCATCGGCTTCAGCAGCCTGGCTGCGGTGCACGGGGCCAAGGTGCTGGCGGTAGCCGAAGGTGACGCACCGGCCATGCTGCCGGAGCGCGCGCTGGTAGCCAGTGAAGATTACCCGCTGTCACGGCGCCTGTACTTCTACTTGCCGGCCAACCCCAAGCCACAGGCCAGGGCACTGGCCGACTTTGCCCAGAGCCCGGCCGGCCAGGCGATCGTCGCCCAGCAGGGCTTTGTTTCGCAGCAGATCAAGGCCCTGGCAGTAGCGCCCCTGGCCGACATGCCGCCGCGCTACCGCACCCTGGCCCAGCGGGCGCAACGGCTGAGCGTGAACTTCCGTTTCCAGGAAGGCAGCGCCAGCCTCGACAACAAGGCCCTGCGCGACGTGCAGCGGGTGGCCGAGTACCTGCGCCAGGCTGGCAAGCTGCAGAGCAAAGCGGTGCTGGTAGGGTTTGGCGACCCCAAGGAAACGCCTGGCCGCGCCGCCCTGCTCTCGCGCCTTCGGGCCCAGGCAGTGCGCCGCGAGCTGGCGCGCGATGGCGTGGAGTTGCTGGAAGTGACGGGTATGGGCGATGAACTGCCGGTGGCCGGCAATGAGCTGGAGCAAGGGCGACTGCGCAATCGGCGGGTCGAGGTGTGGGTGTATTGAATTGATGCAGGGGGCTCTGGCAAAGAAATGTAACAGCTCCCCATTCGGTATCTCCTGCAATCGGGTCTAGGCTCAAATTCATGTGATACCGGGCCCCTCTGACGGCTGCCAAGCCGCCATGTCGGATCACTGTTGCCATGCAACGTCGACATTCAAGGAGGGGCTCATGACAGCTCTGCAAGCATTCCTCACCACCCCTGTACTCGGTACCAACGCCTGGTTGTGGCTGGTGTTCATGGCCATCGTCATCGGTTTGCTGGTGCTCGACCTGGGCGTGCTGCACCGCCACGACCGGGAAATCGAAATGCGCGAAAGCCTGCTGCTGTACACGGGCTACTTCAGCGTTGGCGTATTGTTCGGCGCCGGGGTCTGGTACCAGCTGGGCGCCCAGTCGGCGCTGGAGTTCTACACCGGTTTCCTGGTCGAGCAGTCGCTGTCGATGGACAACGTGTTCGTCATGGCGATGATCTTCAGCTACTTTGCCATCCCCCGACGCTACCAGCATCGTGTGCTGTTCTGGGGCATCCTGGGGGTGGTGTTCCTGCGGGCGATCATGATTGGCGTGGGCGCCGCGCTGGTGCAGAACTTTGCCTGGGTGCTGTATATCTTCGGTGCCTTCCTGCTGTTTACCGGGGTGAAGATGGCGCTATCGAAGGAAGACAGCCACCCTGATCTGGCCAACAACCCGATCCTCAAGTTCGTTCGCCGGCACATGCGGGTCACCGACCAGATCCACGGTTCGCACTTCTTCGTACACCAGACCCCGGCCGGCCACAGCAAGGCGCTGCGCTATGCCACCCCGTTGTTCCTGGCACTGGTGCTGATCGAGTTGGCCGACCTGGTGTTTGCCGTCGACAGCGTGCCCGCAATCTTCGCCATTACCCAGGACCCCTTCATTGTCTACACCTCGAACATCTTTGCCATTCTTGGGCTGCGTTCGTTGTACTTCGCGCTGTCGGCGTTGATGCACCGGTTTGTTTACCTCAAGTATGCGTTGGCGCTGGTGCTTATCTTTATTGGTTGCAAGATTTTCTATCACGGCATGGTGGGCAAGGTGCCGGCGCTGCTGTCGTTGGGGGTGACGTTCGGGTTGTTGCTGGGTGGGGTGGTGGTTTCGTTGGTGAAGACGCGGGGGGAGAAGGCGGAGATACAACCCAAACAGCCTGCGAATGCCGGTGGTGAATTTAGCAATAAAAAGGAAGACCCGCAGATGCGGGTCTGAAGCTACGAATCTGGGCGGAGATCATTTCTTTATAATGAAATAACCCACCACCCCCCAGACTGATGAGATCAGGATCAGCCAAAGAGCTGCCCCTAATTTTCGCCTCAACTTGGGCGGAAACCTTTCAAGTTCCGCCTCGTCCAACCATCCCAAGCGCAAATGAAGCCAAGGAAATGTAACCAACGCGCTTACCGTGCTCATCAGTAGACATCGAGACCTCAGATTCCCGCCGCCCCACACGGGCTTCATCTGTTCCAGGTAGGGATTGCTGCTAATTGCTGAAAGAGCGATATCAAAATCCGTCGACAGCGCAATCTGTACATTCATAGCGATACCGACAAGGCCGATAATGAAGGGCGCAACTAAGAAAGCTATTCGCAAGTATGGCGACCAGCTATCAAAGTCAATCATCCATCACCTCATAAATCACTTCACCGACCTTCTCGCCAGCTGCGCCAATACCCATAGAACCTGCCGCAGAGCCGGCGCTAACCAGGACAATCCCGCATACGGGAACACCAAGGCCGCCGGTACCCACCGCGAAAACACCGCATAGCGCGGCAGCGGCAGCACCTGCGATGTAACCTCCCACCATCCCTCCTCCTAAGCCACCAGCGAAACTGCCCGTTTCGGTGAATCGGACTTTCCGGCAGTCATCAGTTTCACCTGCAACACAGACCTCTTGCACTTTCAGATAAGATGACGTAGCCCCCAGCCCAATTGCAGCATACCCACCATATTCAAGATACTTGCTCAGCCGCGCCACCTTATCCAGATGCGTTGCATACCCCGGAATCTGCCCCGGCCCGCCCGCTTTCGACCAGTGATGGACTAGACTCTTGGTCGAAATATTCAAGCTCCTCCTCAAGCGCTCATAGCTCCCAAGGTTCAACTGCTTGTTCAAAAATGCCGTTTTCAACTGTCCATCCAGCTGCTGCAGAAGCCGCCGCCGTTCAGCGAAAAAGCCCGGGCTGTTCAAATGGCCGTGGCGCATGAACTCCCGCTGATGCAACTGCTCGATACTGGTCAATGTATGACTGACCTGTTTCAAACCTTGATCGAGCATGTCCTTGCCGACGCCCATGGACAGACTGGCGTTGCTGAGCAAGCCGGCGATTTCGGCCTGGTGGTGCATCATGAAATCCGCTTCGGCGTAGTCGAGCACCTCCAAAGCACGTCGTGCATGCTGCGCAGCCGCCATCAGTTCTCCCTCTTCGCGCGTACAGGCATTGGCGTTGTCAGGATCACCGATAACGAAGATTTCCCCAGCCTTGAAGCCTTGCTCAAACGTCGGGTTGAGCCGCTGCAACCGGGAGATCGGCAAAGTGGCATCGTGCTCGGCCAGTTGCAGCAGCACCTGGGGGAACGACATGCGTCGAGGAACTACATAGAAGCCAGGCTCTAGCGAATCGGGCAGTGCCCCTACGACGGGTCGGGAGAAGCGCCCGGGGTAGGCGGTGGCTGACGGCTGATTAAAGTGGGTATTGGTACCCCCCGCAATGGAATACATGGACGGCGGTGCTTCATATAACGGTGCGACCACCCGGTTGATCCCCGGCGCACAGCCACAGGCAACCAACGCACCATCCATGGCCACCCGCTGGCCATCGGAAATAAAGTGATCCACACCTTCAGCGACAATTCCCACCTGCCCACAAAGAGGGCATGGCGTGGTGTGGTCGCCTTCACGGAGCACCATTCGGCCTTCGTCCAGGTAGCCCGCCCCGGTCGCAATACAGACAGCACCCGTTGTAGTGACATCACCATCTACCGCCTGACCCTTTCCCTCCAAATTGACGCGCATCCCTAAACTCCCTGTACCTGGTTAGGGTTGAAAACCTATCACCAGCAAGGGAAATTCAGGGGGCCTCAGCCGAAATTCGGATACCTCCTACACATTGCGGGAGTTTGTGCGATCACTGTGGGAGCGGGTTCACCCGCGAAGAGGCCGGCTCAGGCTGACGACTTCATCGCCCGCTACGCAACAGCTCCACCGGCACATACTTGCCAATTTCATATTTGCCAATCGCCGCCCGGTGCACTTCATCCGGCCCGTCGGCCAGGCGCAGGGTGCGCTGCATGGCGTACATGTAGGCCAGCGGAAAATCGCCGCTCACCCCTGCCCCGCCATGCATCTGGATCGCCCGGTCGATCACCTTCAACGCCACGTTTGGCGCCACCACCTTGATCTGCGCGATTTCGCTGCGGGCCACCTTGTTGCCGACGGTGTCCATCATGTACGCCGCCTTCAACGTCAACAGCCGCGCCATGTCGATTTCCATGCGTGAGTCGGCGATCTTGTCGACGTTGCCACCCAGCCGTGCCAGGGGCCGACCAAAAGCAGTACGCTCCACCGAGCGCTTGCACATCAGCTCCAGCGCACGCTCGGCCATGCCGATCGAGCGCATGCAGTGGTGGATACGGCCTGGGCCAAGGCGCCCTTGGGCAATCTCGAAGCCGCGCCCCTCGCCGAGCAGCACATTTTCATAAGGCACCCGTACGTTCTCGAAAAGCACCTCGGCGTGGCCATGAGGGGCATCGTCATAGCCGAACACCGGCAACGGGCGGACGATCTTCACGCCCGGCGCATCGGTGGGCACCAGCACCATCGAATGCTGCTGGTGGCGTGGGCCTTCAGGGTCGGACAGGCCCATGAAGATCATGACCTTGCAACGCGGGTCGCAGGCGCCGGAGGTCCACCACTTGCGGCCATTGATGACCCATTCGTCACCGTCACGCACGGCAGTGGCGGCCATGTTGGTCGCGTCCGAAGAGGCCACGTCGGGCTCGGTCATGGCAAACGCCGAGCGGATCTCACCGCGCAACAAAGGCTCCAGCCACTGGCGTTTCTGCGCTTCACTGCCATAACGCACCAGCACTTCCATGTTGCCGGTGTCCGGCGCAGAGCAGTTGAACGGCTCTGGTCCGAGCAAGGAACGGCCCATGATTTCCGCCAGCGGGGCGTATTCCAGGTTGCTCAGGCCGGCGCCGTATTCCGATTCGGGCAAGAACAGGTTCCACAGCCCTTCGGCGCGGGCCTTGGCCTTGAGTTCTTCCATGATTGCCGTGGGCTGCCAGCGGTCGCCCTTGGCAACCTGGCGCTCGAACACGGCTTCGGCGGGGTACACGTAGGCGTCCATGAACGCAGTAACGCGCTCGCGCAGTGCCTGGACCTTGGGCGAATAGGCGAAATCCATCGGGGCTACCTTCACGGTTCGGAGTACATGCGCAGAGCCTAGAGCAGCGCGGCCCCATCCACCTAGTCTATTTTCCGCGTGTATAAACATTCATAACCGATATATGATCGGCCAATAATTCCAACAAAGAGCGGCGCCCATGAACCTCAGCAAGGTCGACCTCAACCTGTTCATCGTGTTCGATGCGATCTACACCGAAGCCAACCTGACCCGCGCCGGTCAGATTGTCGGCATTACCCAGCCTGCAGTGTCCAACGCCCTTTCGCGGCTGCGCGAAACCTTCAACGACCCGCTGTTCGTGCGCACCGCACAAGGTATGGTGCCCACGCCGATGGCGCAGAACATCATCGGCCCGGTGCGCAACGCCCTGGCACTGTTGCGTACGTCGGTGCAGGAAAGCCGCATCTTCAACCCGCAACAGGCCAACAAAACCTTCCGCATCAGCATGACCGACCTGACCGAGGCGGTCATCCTGCCGCCGCTGTTCCAGCGCCTGCGCCGCCTGGCGCCGGCGGTGCTGATCGAAAGCTTCCTGTGCAAGCGCCGCGAGACCACCAAGGAACTCGCCGCGGGCCGCCTGGACTTCGCCATCGACGCCCCCCTGAACACCGACCCGCAGGTGCGCCACGTCAAGCTGATGCAAGACCGCTATGTGTGCGCCCTGCGCCAGGGCCACCCACTCGCTGACAGCAAACTGACCCTCGACAGCTACCTGGGCATGACCCATATCCATATTTCCAGCCGCCGTAATGGCCTGGGTTACGTCGACCTGGCGCTGGGCAAGATGGGTGTTCAGCGCAAGGTCGCCCTGCGTTCGCAGCACTACCTGATGGCCTCGCAGGTGTTGCAGCAGACCGACATGGCGATGACCGTTCCCGAGCGTTTCGCCCGTCGCCATCAGTTGCGTTACCAGCCACTGCCAGTGGAGGTGCCCGCACTGGAAACGCACCTGTACTGGCATGAAAGCACTGATCAGGACCCGGCCAACCGCTGGATGCGCGAGCAGATCACCGAATTGTGCGAACGCGTGGTAGCCGAGGAAGAGAAAGCCCTGCAGCCCGCCTGAAGCTGCCTACGAGGGGCGGCCCATCAGCCTCGCCCCTCCCGAAGAAAGATATTCTACCAACGGTTCGAAATAGAGAAAGTTTTCTCACACCCATTGAGAAAAAAGCGGCGGGAAGCGAAAAATATCTCAGCCATGGCGGATACGCTTACCCCAACTATCGCCGATTTCACGGCGACAGACATGGACCCGCCCCAATGCCCAGCGCCCCACTTTATTTCGATTACGCCGCCACCACCCCCGTCGACAATCGGGTCATCGAAACCATGCTTGCCTGCCTTGGCAGCGAGGCCAACTTCGGCAACCCGGCGTCCAGTGGCCACGCCTACGGCCAGGCGGCTCGACAGGCCGTGGAGCAAGCCCGCCAGCAAGTGGCCGAGCGCGTCGGCGCGCAAGCCGACAACTTGGTCTGGACGTCGGGCGCTACCGAATCCAACAACCTGGCACTCAAAGGCATTGCCCAAGGCTTCGACCAGCCTGGGCACCTGATCACTAGCCAACTGGAGCACAAAGCCGTGCTCGACACGGTGGCCGAACTGGAGCGCCAAGGCTGGGCCGTGACCCGCCTGACGCCGGATGCCGCCGGCCTGATCCCGCCTGCAAGCGTGCAGGCAGCGTTGCGCGCCGATACCCGCCTGGTATCGTTGATGGCGGTCAACAACGAGCTGGGCACGGTTACCGATTTTGCCGCCATTGGCCAACAGGTGCGTGCCCACGGTGCCCTGCTGCACGTGGATGCCGCACAGGCCGTAGGCAAGCTCGCCATCGACCTGAACGCGATGGCCGTGGACCTGATGTCGTTCTCGGCGCACAAGGTTTACGGGCCAAAAGGGATCGGTGCGCTGTATGTCGGGCCACGCGCCCGTACGCTGATGCGTGCGCAGATGCACGGCGGCGGCCATGAGCAGGGCCTGCGTTCCGGCACCCTGGCAACCCATCAGATCGCCGGCATGGGCAGCGCCTTTGCCCTGGCCGGCCAACCAGGTGACAGCGAGCACCAGCGCCTTGAGCAATTGGCCACGCGCCTGCGCGAGGGCCTGCTGGCTTTACCCGGCGTGACCCTCAACGGCAGCCCCAGCCAACGCATCCCCCACACCCTGAACCTGTGCATCGACAGCAAGGGTTTCAACAGCGCGGCACTGGCCAGCGAGCTGGCCTTGTCGACCACCTCGGCCTGTAACTCGGCGAGCAACGCCGCCTCGCATGTACTGCTGGCACTGGGGCTGGACGAACGTCAGGCACGCAACAGTGTGCGCTTGAGCATCGGCCGATTCACCACCGAGGCGCAAGTGGACCAGGCGCTGGCAGTGTTTGGTCGAGTGCTGACGACGGCGTCGGCTGCACTGTGGTGAACACACGCTAGAACAAGCGGCTGTCCGGGGTAAAATCCTCGACCTGGATTTTCGCCCGATGCGCCTGTGGGTGCCGTGGGTTGAACAGGTAGTTGATGGTGCTGGGCATGATCGCGCTCGGCACCGGCAGCAACAATGCCGAGCAGTCATCCAGAAAGCGATTGCCCAGCGCCCGGGTCAACTCAGGCTGAGCGGACCAGCCGGGCTCCAAGGCCGGCAGCTGCGCCTGTGAAACCGTTTCGGGCAATTCGATGCGGATCAGGCGCATGGTGGTAGGAAAATCCTCGGGGTCGATCTCCAGGTGCACCAGCACCTCGAGCATGGCCCCGGAAGGGCTGGTGGCGGCATACACTACCGGCCGGCCCGCCTGGTGCCAGCGGCCGCTTACACGCAAGCCCCCTGTGCCGCTCAAATCTGCATAAGCGCTGATACGCCACAGAATCACAGGCCAAAGCCCTCGGCAATCTGCAGCAACATCTCTTCGACCTGAGTGGTGCCTTGCTGGGTGGTGAGCATCTGCATCGGCGTCAGCCCCGAGAAGCGTTCCTTGGGCTTGGACAGCCAGCGCTTGGCCTTGTCCGCTTCGCCGAACACGGCTTCGGCCATGGCGGTGATGTGGGCCGAGCGGAACAGCCGATCACTCTCTTCCACGGTCAGCGGCTGGTCACGCTCGATACGGGTTTTGAGGGTGCGCAGGGGAATGATCTGGTCCCGCTCCACCGGCGTGAATACACCGCGCTCAGTCAGCTTCACCAGCCAGGTGGCAGCAAAACCATGGGTGATGCGGGTGTGGATTTCGAAGTCACTGGCAAGTTCGGGTATTTCCAGCAGCGCCTGCAGGCGCGCCCGGTACTCGTGGTAACCGTTGTCGCGAAGCACTTCGGCAAGCATGGCATACTCCTGTTTCGGCGTTTGCCGACAAGTATGCGGTATTCACCGGATCATTGCCAGTTTGCCTGGCCCCCTTGGTTGTGGGGGCACTGCGCCCCCACACCTTTAGAAGGTACCCGGATACGCCCCGCCATCGATCAGCAGGCTCTGCCCGGTGATATAACCGGCATGCGTACTGCACAGGAACGCACAGTACGCGCCAAACTCCCCGGCATCGCCAAAGCGCGCCGCCGGGATGGCCTTGCGCCTGGCCTGGGCAGTCGCTTGCACATCGCCACCCGCCGCCTGCAAAGTCTTTTGCAAACGCGCCGTGTCGAACGCCCCAGGCAGCAGGTTGTTCAGTGTCACATTGCTGCCCGCCAGGCGCTGCTGCCGGGCCAGGCCGGCAATGAAACCGGTCAGGCCACTGCGGGCGCCGTTGGACAAACCGAGAATGTCGATCGGCGCCTTCACCGCGCCAGAAGTGATATTCACTACCCGGCCAAAACCGCGCTCGGCCATGCCGTCGACCACCGCCTTGATCAGCTCGATGGGGGTGAGCATGTTGGCGTCCAGCGCCTTCAGCCAGTCGTCACGCCCCCAGTCACGGAAGTCCCCCGGTGGCGGGCCACCGGCGTTGTTGACCAGGATGTCGACCTGTGGGCAGGCCCCCAACAGCGCCTGACGCACCTGGGCATCGGCCACATCGCCGGCCACGGTACGCACCTCGATGCCTGGGCATGCCGCCCGCAACTCGCTGGCGGTCTGCTCCAGGGTGGCTTGGGTGCGGGCATTGATGACCAGGTTCACGCCTTCTTTGCCAAGCGCCTCGGCGCAGCCTTTGCCCAGGCCTTGGCTGGCCGCGCAGACGATGGCCCAGCGGCCGGTAATGCCTAGATCCATTGGGTTGCTCCTTGATGAAATGGGGTTACAGGGGTACTGGCAGGCCGTGCCGGGGGTAATCTAGAGCACAGGCAGGGGCGCCGATAATGAAAAGAGCTGATCCACCAATAACCATCGCTTATCCCCACCAGCCCGCCAGCAATGGGCTGGAGGGCGAGCGCCGTCAAACTTCAATTGGCCGTCAATTCCTCTACCAGCAACCGCGCAGCTGGCGATAGCGGCGCCGCCACACGGTGCACGATGCCGAACGGCTCGCTCAACGCCCGTAGCTGCACCGCCAGCGACACCAGCAACCCGCGCTGCTCGGCAAAGGCCGCCACGGCACTGGGAATGACCGCGACCAGCGTCGGGTCATCCTCCAGCAGCATGAACGTCGCGAAGGTGGAGAAGGTTTCCAGCGGGTAGCGGGGCACCTCCACCCCTGCCTCGCTCAACTCGCGCTCCAGCGCCTGGCGCATGGGCATGTTCGCCGGGTAGACCACCCAGCGGTAATGGCTCAAGTCGCTGATCGCCAGTGCCGCTGCCCCGGCAAGCGGATGCTGGGGGTGCGCGACCACCACCAAAGGCTCCTGGGCGAGTTCGACAAAGGTATAGTCCGCCGCGTTGCGGCCCAGCCCCGGCCGGCAGATGGCCAGGTCCAGGCGCCCCTCGTCCAGCTGGGCGAGCAGGTTGGCGCTGGTATTCTCGGCAATTTCCACCGCCAGCTGCGGCTGCTTGCGGCGCAAGCGCCCCAAGGCCCTGACCAGTGTCGGCATGGCCCCCATGATGCTGCCCACCGCCAGACGCCCACCCTGACCTTGGACGATGCCTAGCACCTCTTCGCGCAAATGCCCCAGGTCGCTGTGGATCAGCCGCGCATAGCGCACCACGCAACGGCCCACGTCGTTGGCTACCAGGCCGCTGGGCAGGCGCTGGAACAATGGTACCCCCAGCACTTCCTCCACCTCGCGCAACGCCTTGGTGGCCCCGGGCTGGGAAATGGCCATGGCTTCGGCCGCCTTGTGCAGCGAACCACAGCGATCCAGCTCGATCAGCAGGCGCAACTGACGCAGGCGCAGGCGAGAAAAAATGGAATCCAGGGAAGGGATCATCAGGCAGGCTCGACATGGGTCTTGTAATGCCGAGCACTATAGAGCGTCGTCAACGGGGGGGCATTGAGTTTTAAGCAAATGACCCTTGATCGCAGAACACGCATGCCACATTTCGCTGTAGGAGCAGCCTTGTGCTGCGAAGAGGCCGGTTCAGGCGATGCATTAGTGTCGCTCGTACTGGCCTCTTCGCAGCACAAGGCTGCTCCTACAGACAAGCGTAACGCTGTAAAACGGGGTAATGATCTGCCACCACCGAAAGCGGCTCCTGCCTCTATGGTTGGTGCTCACAACGAATGGATGCGAGGTGCACAACATGGATCGAGCCGAAGCAAATCTCTTGCGGCGGGGGCGTTTTTCCGAACCTGGCAGGTTGTACTTGCTAACCACTGTTACCCACCAGCGCAGGCCGTTATTCCACGATCTGCGAGCGGCACGCCTGGTCATCAGGGAGTTGAGGCACTCGGACTTCCTCGGCGACTGCCGCTCACTTGCCTGGGTGTTGATGCCTGATCACTTGCATTGGCTGATAGAGTTGCATGCCATCACTTTGAGCAGCCTGATGCGGCAGTTCAAATCCCGCTCAGGCACAGCATTGTGCAAAGCGGGCATTTGCCCAGGCCAGGCCTGGCAGCGTGGCTATCATGACCGGGCGCTGCGCATGGAGGACGATACACGCAAGGTGGCCCGGTACATTGTTGCCAACCCTTTGCGGGCAGGTCTGGCAACACAGATTGGCGATTATCCCCACTGGGACGCAGTGTGGCTCACAGACGCTGACAGCCTGCACAACTCCTTGTAGGAGCAGCCTTGTGCTGCGAAGAGGCCGGTTCAGGCGATGCATCAGTGTCGCTCGTACCGGCCTCTTCGCAGCACAAGGCTGCTCCTACAGACAAGCGTATCGCCGTGAAACGGGGTAATGATCTGCCAACACCGAAAGCGGCTCCAGCCTCTATGCGTGGATTGGCGATTATCCCCACTGGGACGCAGTGTGGCTCACAGACGCTGACAGCCTGCACAACTCCTTGTAGGAGCTGCCTTGTGCTGCGAAGAAGCCGGTTCAGGCGATGCATCAGTGTCGCTCGTACTAGCCTCTTCGCAGCACAAGGCTGCTCCTACAGACAAGCGTATCGCCGTGAAACGGGGTAATGATCTGCCAACACCGAAAGCGGCTCCAGCCTCTATGCGTGGATTGGCGTTTATCCCCACTGGGACGCAATGTGGCTCACAGACGCTGACAGCCTGCACAACTCCTTGTAGGAGCAGCCTTGTGCTGCGAAGAGGCCGGTTCAGGCGATGCATCAGTGTCGCTCGTACCGGCCTCTTCGCAGCACAAGGCTGCTCCTGCAGGTGAGGCGTTTACCGCGGTCTACGCCGTGCCAGGCAGGCATAACCCAGGCCCAGCACGCTGACCGCCAGTACGCCCAGCAACACCATCAACTCGCGGCTGTAGCGGGCCACGGTGGCTGGAAAACCGATGACCTCGTGGTACACCTGCACATTGGCCACTCCGTCGGCGTGGCTGATGCTGACCCCGCCCTGGCGAATCTGCAAATAGTCTGCATCGAAATAGACCCAGACCTTGCACGTGCCACCCGGCTCGATGGCCGGGATGTCCACCTGCGCGGTAGCGGTCTCCAGCAGGGTGTCGTTGCCGGCAGCATCACGCACCTGCACCAGGCCCTTGGCTGGCAGACGGATCTTTACCTCCCGTACCGGCGCGTCACCACTGTTGCGCAGTTCGATAAGCAAGCCGGTACGGTGATCGACCAGGCCGGCCTCGAAGGGCTTGGCGAACAACTGCGCATAGGGTGCCTGGGCCATCTCAATCAGGCGTTCGACCTGATCGTGGCTTAGACCGCCCTGGCCGATACTGTTGATACGCCCCTGCAACTGCTCATACTTGAGTTGCTCGCTGGCTTTGCTTATGCGCTCGCTGAACTGGGTGGGATAGGTGAGGTAGGCATAGGTCAGTGACGCCTCCAGGCGCGGGCTGCTCCTGAGCAACACGTAGGCGGTCAAAAGCACCATCAGGCCTAAAAGCACGGCTACGAGGAGTTTCCCCACCTTGTCCCAGCTCAATGCAAACTTCCTTCTGTGGTGATACAGACGATTCAAACCGCCCAAGGGTGCCAAGTTAAAGGCCCCCAGGCAAGCTTGACTAGGGTTCGCGCTCACCTTCACGCGCCTGACGCACCTGCTGCAGCTGGCCATCGATCAGTGCCTTGGCCATGCCGGCCAGATAGAACGTGGCCTGCATCATCACCTTGCGGTCGGCTGGCCTGTCGATGGCCTTGCGGGTAATTTCAGTGATGCAGCCCATGATGCCCGAGGCCTCCGTCAGCGCGGTCCTCATTGGCAGCTGCGGTTTCATCTGCACCAGTTCGGCATCGGCGTTGCCAAACCGGCTCGCTGCAGGCACGACATTGAGCTTGCTGCTTTTCGGGGTGTCGTTGTCCATGTCCATTCCTCGGGGTTATGAGCATCCCCAGCCTAGGACGCCACCTCCCCCATCACAATGACCAGCAGGATGGAAAGAACCACTTTCAGAAATGGACTACACGAACCCCATGAAATGGGCGCTCTGCCACCGATCAGCCCCTTGACCGGCACCTGCCAGTGTCGGACGATCAACCTCCCCCACACCAGGACGAACACCATGCTACGGATACTGGGCAGAGCTTCTTCCATCAATGTGCGAAAAGTCCTGTGGGCCTGCGCCGAATTCGAGGTCGCATTCGAGCGCGAAGACTGGGGCGCTGGCTTCAAGGCCACTGACAGCGCGGAGTTCCTGGCATTGAACCCCAACGCCATGATCCCGGTGATCCAGGATGGCGACTTCACCTTGTGGGAGTCCAACAGCATCATCCGCTACCTGGCCAACCGCTACGGTGCCACCGCGTTCTACCCCGACGATGCCCAGGCGCGGGCCAGGATCGACCAGTGGATCGACTGGCAGGCCTCGGACCTGAACCGCTCGTGGAGCTACGCATTCATGTCACTGGTCAGGCACTCCCCCTCCCACCAGGACCCGCAAGCACTGGCCGCCGGTTGCGCCGAATGGTCGCGCTACATGCATATCCTCGACCGCCAACTGGCCAGCACCGGTGCCTACGTAGCCGGCAGCCAGTTCACCCTGGCCGATATCCCTATCGGCCTCTCGGTCAACCGCTGGTTCGAAACGCCGTTCGAGCACCCGCACCTGCCAGCGGTGCGCGATTATTACGAACGCCTGAGCGAACGCCCGGCCTATCACCTGCACGGTCGTAACGGTACGCCGTAACGTACAACACTGGTTTCACTGCCGGGCATTGGGTAATAATGCGAGTCATTACCATTAGTGCGCGAACACGGAAGAGTGGCATGCCCGGCAGCAGACACCCCATCGAGCATCTTTACGTCGAGCACCACGGCTGGCTGCAAGGCTGGCTGCGCCATCGGCTGAACAGTGCAGCGGATGCTGCCGACCTTGCCCACGACACCTTTGTCCGGGTACTGCAAAGGCGCCAGGCAAAGGCGCTGTTGGAGCCACGTGCCTATTTGCGCACGATCGCCCGCGGGCTGGTCATCGACCTGTGGCGCCATCGCGACATCGAGCGGGCCTGGCTGGAGACGCTGGCGCAGCTGCCCGAGGCCCAAGTGCCATCACCGGAGACCAGTGCCCTGGCCATCGAGGCACTGGTGGCCATCGACCGGCTGCTTGACGCGCTGCCCGCACGCACACGCACCATCTTCCTGCTGGCACAACTGGATGGCATGCCCTGCCCGCGCATTGCCGAACAGCTGGGGGTGTCGCTGTCCACCGTGGAACGAGACCTCAGCAAAGCCTTGCGCCATTGCTATCAGCTTGTCTTCGAAAGCACGCCATGAGCACCAGCACACTGCCGGCGCTACCCGGCGCAACAGTAGACCAGGCCATCGAATGGTCGATCCGTCTCACCTACAACCGGCCCGACCCTGCTACCCGGGCGGCCTTCCAGGCCTGGCTGGCGGATGACGAAACCCACCGGCTGGCCTGGGCGCGCATGCAGAGCCTGAGCGGGCACTTTGCCGGTGTGCCGAGCGGGCTGGCGCGCCAGGCGCTGGAAAAACTGCCTGAAGCCCGCCTGCAACGGCGCCAGGTGCTGAAACTGCTGGCGCTGTTCGCGGCAGTCGGCACCACCGCCTGGGGGAGCCGCGAAACCGCGCCTTGGCAGCGGCTGATGGCCGACTACAGCACCCGTGTCGGCGAACATCAGCGCTGGACCCTGGCTGATGGTAGCCAGTTGGAGCTAAATACCGACAGCGCCGTACGTGTGTATTTCGATGCCCGGCACCGGCGCATCGAACTGCTGCGCGGCGAGCTGTACCTGGTCAGTGGTGCCGACAGTGCCAGCCTGCAACAGCGCCCATTGCAGGTCACCACCACCTTTGCCACGTTCACCGCCCACGGCAGCCGCTGCAACATACGTCAGTACGCCGACGCCTGCCGCCTGGGCGTTGCCGAAGGCACCGTGAACATACAGCCACGCTCGGGTACCGATGCCGTTGCCCAACCCGGAGAAACCTGGCGGGTAACCCGTGACAACGCGCTGCGCCTGCCCGGCAACGCCGAAGACGCCGCCGCCTGGCGCGACGGCCTGCTGACCGCGAGGGCGATGCCGCTGGCCGAACTGCTTGACGAGCTCGGCCGTTATCGCAACGGCTACCTTGGCTGCGACCCACAGGTTGCGAAACGTACTATCAGCGGTAATTTCAACCTCACCGACACCGACGCCACCCTGGCCTTCATCGCCCAGACCCACGGCTTGCGCGTACAGGCAATGACGCGTTACTGGGTGCGCCTGAGCGCCTGAAACAACCCGGCAAAAAAAGTGCTCGCCGGGTGAAGGGGTTTGCAATCTCGCCCGGCATACACAGCAGAACACTCAAATTGCCAACGAGAACCCCACGTGACCCGACCCGCCCCCTTGCGCCTCGCCATCCGCCAAGCCCTGTTCTGCACCAGCCTTGGCCTGGCTACGCTGCCCTTGGCCCATGCCACCGACAGCGCCAGCACCGCCACCCGCTACGACCTGGCCATCCCGGCCGGTTCGCTGGATGCAGCCCTGATTGCCCTCAGCCGCAGCACCGGCCTGAACATTGCCTTTACCCCGGGTGACCTGGCCGGCAAATACAGCGCCGGGCTGCGCGGCAGTTTCAGCAGCCAACAAGCCCTGCAGCAGTTACTGGTCGGCAGCGGCCTGCAAGCCATGCCGCAGGACAGCGGCTACCGCCTGATCCCGGCCAGCGAACCGCTGCCATTGGGTGCTGTGGCACTGGACCCGACCAACGTGACCGGCACTGCCAACCTCGGCGAGCAGACCGAGAACACCGGTTCCTACACCACAGGCGCCATCAGCACAGGCGGCAAGACACCACGCAGCCTGCGCGAAACCCCGCAGTCGGTGAGTGTTATGACCCACCAGCGCATGGATGACCAGCACCTCACCAGCCTGACCCAGGTGCTGGACCAGACCACCGGCATCACCGTGGTCGGCGGCAACGACACGAAAAACCAGATTTACTCGCGTGGCTTCGTCATCCGCAGTATCCAGACCGACGGCGGCGCACCGATGCTGCGCAACGAAGCCTTCGACACCCTGCCCGACATGACCGCGTACGACCACGTCGAGGTTTTACGTGGCTCCGATGGTTTGTTCGGCGGCACTGGCGACCCGGGCGGCAGCATCAACCTGGTGCGCAAGCGCGCCTTGCCGTTCAACCAGCTGAGCATCAGCCAGTCGGCCGGCAGCTGGGACAACTACCGCTCCGAAGTCGACCTGACTGGCCCGCTGGGGTTCGACGGTGCACTTCGCGGCCGCGTGGCGATGTCGTTCGAGGACAAGAAATACTTCTACGACAATGCCGACAGCGAGAAGCACGTGATCTTCGGCACCCTGGAGGCAGACCTGAGCCCGGCCACCCTGGTGAGCATCGGCGGCACCTATGAATGGCGAGACATGGACGGTTACTGGGACCGGGGCCTGGTGCGCTACAAGGACGGCACCGAAATCGGCACCTCGCGCAGCCGCTCGCTGGCCGCCGACTGGTCCGCGAACAACTACAAGCGCACCGAGTACTTCGCCAAGGTCGAGCACGCGCTGGACGACAATTGGAAGCTCAAGGCCAGCTACACCAAAAGCAAGTTCGATTCGACCCAGGACATTGGCGAAGTGAGCGCCGCCGTCGACCCGAACACCAACCAGACCACTTTCAAGCGTTTCATCCGCGGTTACAACAACCAGCAGGACTTGTTCGATGCCAACCTGTCCGGCACCTTCGAAGCCTTTGGCCTGACCCACGAACTGCTGGTCGGCGCCGACTATGAAGAAGTGATGCGCAGCTACTCCGACGACAGCGACCTGTCGCAAGTAAGCGACATCAACGTGCCCTTCGACATCACCACAGGTGACGCCGGCGCCATGCCCAAGCCGCGCACACCCCCCAGCTACTACTACAATCCCGACTGGAACCAGCGCAAATCCGGTGTATATGCCACCTTCAAGGCGCAGCTTGCCGAGCCACTGCACCTGACCTTGGGCGCACGCTACTCCGACTACCGTGACAACACCCGCACCGTGGTCCCGGTCTTCAACAATGCCGACACCCGGGTCAAGGAAAGCAACCGCGGCGTCATCACCCCGTTTGGCGCGCTGGTGCTCGACCTGAACCGGCAGTGGTCGCTGTACACCAGCTATGCCGAGATCTTCCAGCCGCAAACCGCCTTCAAGTCCCCGAGCAGCCAGCCACTGGACCCGATCGAGGGCGAAACCTACGAGTTCGGTACCAAAGGCGAGTTGCTCGATGGGCGCCTCAACCTGTCCAGCGCGCTTTACTACACCAAGCGTCTGAACGAAGCGGTGAGCACTGGCCAAGGATTCTACAGCGCCTCTGGGGAGGTGATCAGCAAGGGTATCGACAGCGAGATTTCCGGTGAGCTGGCCCCCGGCTGGCAAGCCATGGCCGGCTACACCTTCAACATCAACAGGCAACGTGTTGCCGGCAATGCCGCCAACAACGGCACGCCGATGAGCACGCAAACACCCAAGCACCTGTTCAAGTTCTTTACCACCTACCAGCTGCCCGGCGAGTTCGAGCGCTGGAAGGTCGGCCTGGGTGCCACCATTCAGAGCGACAGCTACAAGAGTGGCTTCATCCAGCGCCGCCTGCCCGACGGTGGGCTCAGCCAGCAAGACCCGTATGCGTTCCGCCAGGCCGGTTATGCGGTGTGGAACGGCTTGGTCGAGTACCGCATCGATGAACACTGGACGGCCACGCTGAATGGCAACAACCTCTTCGACAAGACCTACTACCAGACCGTGGATGCCAGCGACACCGGCAACTGGTACGGCGCGCCGCGCAACTACATGCTGACCTTGCGCGGCAAGTTCTGAGGTGTGTCGAGGGGTTCCACCTGCAAGATCCCGGGGCTGCTTTGCAGCCCTATCGCGACACAAGGCCGCTCCCACAACAGATCGCATTCCCCTGTAGGAGCGGCCTTGTGCCGCGATAGGGGCGCACAGCGCCCCCGGCGATCTCGGCTTGTTACACCACAACCTGCCCCGCCGCTGCCACCACCCGCCCACGCCAGGCAAACAGCAACACCATCACCAACCCCAGCGCCGCCATCGCCGCGCCCGCCAGGGAAATCGCCGGGTAGCCCAAACCTGCGTTGATCACTGCGCCACCCAGCGCCGCGCCAATCGCATTGCCCAGGTTGAATGCACCAATGTTCACCGCCGATGCCAGGTTGGGCGCATCCTTGGCTGCCTCCATCACCCGCATCTGCAGTGGCGGCACCAGTGCAAAGCTGGCCGCGCCCCAGACCAGGATCGCCAAGGCCGTCGGCAGCGGCCAGTCCAGCACCAGCGGGAACACCAGCAGCACGCCAATCAACAATGCCAACGACAAGATCAGCGTGCGGTCGATCGAGCGGTCTGCCGCCTTGCCGCCCCACACGTTGCCCAAGGTCAGGCCCACACCGAACAACACCAGCATGGCTGTCACGAAGGTGGTGGACGCCGCCGCCTCGCTCTGCAGGATCGGCGCAATGTAGGTGAACACCGTAAACATCGCACTGGAACCCACCACCGTCAGCAGCAACGCCGCCAGTACTGGGCCGCGGCCCAGCACCCGGATTTCGGCCATGGCCCCGTCACCTTTGGGCGACGGCACATTGGGCAGCGCGTACCAGAGCGTGGTCATCGCCACCAGGCCAAGCCCGGCAATACCCCAGAATGCCGTGCGCCAACCCAGCATTTCACCAAACCAGGTCGCCAGCGGCACGCCGCCAATCGTGGCCAGGGTCAAGCCCATGAACATTGCCGCCACCGCCCCGGCGCGCTTCTCGGGCGATACCACGCTGGCCGCGACAATCGAGCCGATGCCAAAGAAGGCACCGTGGTTGAGCGAGGTGACCACACGGGCCACCAGCAGGCTGGTGTAATCGCTGGCCAGGGCCGACATCAGGTTACCCAGTGTGAAAATGGCCATCAGCCCGATTAGCAAATAACGCCGCGGGATCTTCACCGTGGCCAGGGTCATCAGCGGTGCGCCGATCAGCACGCCAATGGCATAGGCACTGACCAGCAGCCCGGCAGCGGGGATGGAGACGCCAAGTTCAGTGGCGATACTGGGCAACATGCCCATGGGGGCGAACTCGGTGACACCGATGCCAAAGGCACCGATGGCAAGTGCGACGAGAGGTGGATTGATACGCATGGCAAGCTCCTTATCTATGCCGCAAATGCTACGATCCATTTCAAAAGCGCACTAGACTGCTTTTTTGCCAACCACCTTTGCGCACGAGGCACAAATGGACTTCAGTGGAAGATCCGGCGAGATGGAGATATTTGCCAGGGTGGCGCAAGAAGGCAGCCTGTCGGCCGCCGCGCGGGCACTGAACCTGACGCCTTCTGCGGTCAGCCGCATCATCGCCCGCACCGAACAGCGCCTGGGCACCCGCCTGCTGCTACGCACCACCCGGGCGATCACCCTCACCCCCGAGGGTGAGGCGTACCTGCGCGGTGCACGGCGGGTGCTGGCCGACATGCTCGAAGTGGAAGAAGCCATCACCGACCAGGGCGTGCCGCGCGGGCGCTTGCGGGTAAGCGCTGCGCTGGGCCATGCCCGGCTGACCGTGGTACCGCTACTGGCGGCCTTCAGCGCACGTTACCCGCAAGTGCTGGTTGACCTTACCCTCAGTGACGAAGTGGCCGACATTCTCGGCGGCCAGGCCGACGTGGCATTGCGTTTCGGGCACCTGCCGGACAGTTCATTGAGCGCCCGCGCCATTGGTGAAACCGGCCAGGTGGTGGTTGCCTCGCCCGAGTACCTGCAACGCTGCGGCACCCCGCTTGAGCCTGAAGACCTGGCCCGGCATAACTGCCTGCGCTTCAACTTCCGCCGTGCCGCGCCCGACTGGCCGTTTCGCCGCGACGGGCAGGTATTCTCGTTGAAGGTGACGGGCAATATCGAATGCAGCAGCGGCGAAGCCTTGGCGCAACTGGCCAGGATCGGTGCCGGCGTGGCACGCATCGGTACCTTCACGGTGGTCGACGACCTGGCCAGCGGGCGGCTGGTGCCATTGCTGGAGGCCTACAACCCTGACGACCGCGAGCCGATCCATGCGGTGTTCGTCGGTGGCCAGGCGATGCCGGCGCGGGTACGGGTGTTTGTGGATTTTCTGGTAGAGCACCTGTCTGGCGGCCTGCGCAATCCCTTGTAATCGGTGGACTCGTCCCCGGCGAGGCATCACAGCGCCACGGTGGCATTCTAAGAATCCAACGGCAGCGCGGGCGAGACGGGCGAAGCCCGTGCCATCCACCGCGCGGCCTGCTTCGCGGGCATGCCCGCTCCCACAATGCTCAGGCATCACTTCATCGAACTGGCTGTGGTTGGGTACAATGCACACTTTCTCTCAATACCACGCAAAGGACCGCCCATGCTTTACGTCGTCATGCTCGGAGGCCGCCACCCCGGCGCCAAGATCGAAGTCCACGACGTGGTATTCGCCCAGGCCGACACCTTCGAACAGGCTTACCCGCAGCTGCGCCAGGCCTGGTTCGGTAGCGCGAAAGGCTTGCACATCGATTCGTGGCTGGAAGTGCACGGCGTGGACGGCCAACGGATCGAACTGCGCCCGGACGCCCCCGCCCGCGGCGCACTGCATCTGTACTTCATCAACCTCGGCGGTTACGAACGCGATGTGTTCGGCGAGGCGCACCGCTACCTTCTGGTTGCCGCCCACAACAAGACCGAAGCCAAGGCCCTCGGCAAGCAGCGCATGCAGGCACACTGGCTGAAGCCGCACACCGACGCTTTGCTCGATGTCGACGACTGCCTGGCAATCGACCAAGTGGGCGGGCAGTTCGTGCACCTGGTCGAAGGGGCGCATGAGCCGGTGGTGGTGCGCAGCGACTACATCCTGATCTGACGTTGATGCGCGCAGTTGGGTTATCTTCGACGCTTCACTGTACCGCCAGGGCCAGACCACCATGCGCATTGTCATTCCCGACGACTACCAGGATGTGATCCGCACGCTCGACTGCTTCGGCAAGCTGAGCGGGCACGCTGTCAGCGTGCTTCATGAGCGCCAGCCGGCCACGCTGGAGCAACTTGCAGCACGCTTTGCCGATGCCGACGCACTGGTACTCACCCGCGAACGTACCCGCATCGACGCCGCCTTGCTCGACCGCCTGCCCAACCTCAAGCTGATCAGCCAGACCGGCAAGGTGTCCAGCCACCTGGACCTGGCTGCCTGCACCGCACGCGGCATTGCGGTGACCGAGGGGCGCGGCTCGCCGGTGGCGCCTGCAGAACTTGCCTGGGCGCTGATCCTCAATGCCCGCCGGCAACTGGTGCCGGCCATCGATGCTTTGCGCCAAGGCCAATGGCAGGTCAATCTGGGCCAGGCGCTGGCCGGCCAGCTGCTGGGTATTTGGGGCTACGGCAAGATCGGCCAGCGTCTGGCGCGTTATGCCCAGGCGTTCGACATGCCTGTGCTGGTGTGGGGCAGCGACAGCAGCCGCGCCGCAGCCCAAGCCGATGGCCATCGCGCTGCTGCCTCGCGTGAGGCATTCTTTGCCGAAGCGGATATTGTCAGCCTGAACCTGCGCCTGTCCGACCAGACACGCCACGGGGTGACCTTCGACGACCTGTCCAACATGAAGCCCGACGCCTTGCTGGTGAACGTCAGCCGCGCAGAACTGATTGCCCCAGGGGCATTGCTACAGGCACTGGATGCTGGGCGGCCGGGTTTCGCGGCGGTGGATGTGTACGAGGAGGAGCCGCTGCTCGACCCGGCCCATCCGCTGCTGCGCCACCCACGCGTACTCAGTACGCCGCACCTGGGGTACGTGGAGAAGAACGGCTACGAGCTGTACTTTGGCGATGCCTTCGACAATGTGCTGGCGTTTTTCGAAGGAAAGCCAAAGAACGTTGCCAACCCTGAGGCCCTGGCAGCTCGACGCTGAGCCCTGCGGGAGCCACTGCCGTGTTCAAAATGTCAGAGTTCGCGCGATCACTGTGGGCGCGGGCATGCCCGCGAACACCGGCGAAGCCGATGCCATCCACCGCGCTGGATTCTTCGCGGGCACGCAGGCTGCCAAAGGCACCGTGCAGGCCTGAAGTTTGCCTTTAAGTTGCGTTCAACCGAACAGGTTCAGCCCCAGCGCAAACACAGCCACCGCCAACGCCACCAGCGGCACTGCATTGCGCTCCAGATACACCGCCCAGCCCGTCCCGCACACCTGCTGCAATTGCAGCTCGCATTCACGCTGGCGCTCCACCAGGCTGGCCAAATGCGTCTCGACGCTATCCACGCGCTGAGCCTGGGTGCTGGTCGCCAGCGCAAGCCTCTTCAAAGCCGTCGTCACCGTGGTAGACAGCGCTTCCCGTGCCAGGTTGCTGGCGGCCAGCTGCTCCTGGTACTGCTCAAGGCTCTTGCGGATTACCCCTTCCTTTTGCACGCGGGCCAAGGTACTTGCCACCAGCTTGCGGTTCTGCACCTCGGCACTGGCCTGCAGCGCGGCCATTTCGATTTCATGCTGGCCTTGCACACTTGCCAGACGCTCCACCTCTTGCCTGCACAAGGCATGACCATCGGCCAGCGCCAGCAGTTCGTCGAGCTGTTGCCTGAGTTCGCGCAACACTCTCAGTGGACCCTGCAGGTCGCCATCCGGGGTCGCGACGTCTGCGTTCAAACGTTCTATTTCGCCCGCCAACGCATCGTTGAGGCCACGCAGTACCTTGTTATCGGAAGTAGCGTCCAGATTGCCAAGGGCGGTCTCGATCACCCTGTCCACAATCGGCTTTGCGAGCGGGGTCAGAATGCCGTGTTCGTATAGCTGGTTCATCAATTCCTATCCGGATACAGCTGTAAGGGGCGGAAAGCTATCAAATTGGCATCACTGGATCCACTGATGAACGAGAGATTTGAGTGGTTGATCAGGTAACGGGGAGGTCTGCAATGCGTGGCCGCGTGCAGTACAGGCACCTGCCCTGCGGCCCCGTTACGTGCCGTTGCCCAAGCTTCAATCAAGGTTCAGCCAAGGCTTCAGTTCGGCCCGGTTCGCCAGCACCAGCTGCTGCGCTTCGGGCCTTGCATCATGCATGTTGGGGTTCACCCCGAAGCGCTTCACCACATACTTGACCAATGCCTGGGAGCTGCCCACCACCAACTGCCCGTCGGTCATGCCGTAGTCCACCTCGATGATGGCCCGCTGCGCGGGTGTCAGGCGTTCGTCCGGCTTGAAGATCACATCGACCGGAGTGTTCCATTCCACGTCCTGTTCGATACCATTCTCGGTCTGCTCTTCGTGCACATCTGGCACACCACGGAAACGGCTGAGTACAAAGTCGCGGTACATGCGGTTCTTTTCGCAATAGGCCCGCACATGCCAGCGCATGCCGGTGTACACCAGCGTATGCGGGGCGATGATGCGTCCCTCGAGTTCGGGGGTGTTGAACGACACGTAGTCGATGTCCAGGCGGCGCTTTTCGCGGCAGGCCTTGAGCAACGGCCGCAGGACCTCGGGTTTGACCGAGCGGTCGGGCACCTTCAGCACTTCGGTGTGGGCATAGGCCAAGGCCAGGCCTTCGATATGTGGGGCGCGTTCGTTGTTCTGATTGAGCAGGTCGAGGTAGGCGCTGGCGCTGTCGTCGATGAACAGCGGCTTGAACTGTCGGGTCGGGACATAGCCTTTGATCTGCTTGTCGTAGACCAGGTTTTTCGACGCGTAGTCATTGATGTAGGTGTTGATGTCCTTCGACGCCTGCTGGCGGCTGATGCCGAAACTCTGGATCAGGTGATTGGTGGTCAGCCGACCTTCCCACCAGACCACCGTCTCGATCAACCGGTAGCGCAAGGCCAGGTCCCAGCGGGTTTGCTCCATGCGTTGCGTGCGTTTCATGTCGGCTCCTGTAGGGTGGCAACAAGCACCTTGATAGATGACGTGTCGCCTGATCATACATATCCATCCGTTTGCACATCAAGCCTGACAGATATGTAAAGTAAACAGGCATATGCTGACAGAATCGTTCATCGCCGCTGTGATACAGCGCGATTGCAGCCAAGGGCTTGTCTAGCGCAGCGTCGCCGGCAGCCATGATATCAAATGGCCTTCAACACTCATCCTACCCTGCCCGCAAGCAGCCCGCCGGATATGCACCATTGCTTTACCTGTACAAGTCTCCATTATCGACATGTAGCCTTTATGGACATATCGTTTCGCTTACCGGCAAACTGCCACTACCCAAGGAAGCGTCACATGGAAGCTATCGAAATCTCTCTGCTGGGCGTCTGCGGTATCACCCTGCTGCTGGTGTGTCTGCAGCACGCTCGCCAAGGCGAGATGTGGGACCTGCTGCAAGGGGACCGCGAGCTGGAGCGCTCCGCTCGCATCCATAAACAGGAAAACCGCGAGCTGCAGTCCGCGCTGCGTGCAGAGCGCGAGCATGTGAGCCAGTTGCAGCGCCAGGTTCAGGTGCTGCTCGGACTGGTGCCGGAGGCCTGAGGGCTTTCGTCACCGCGCAGGCGTACACTTGCCATCAGCACAGGCTCAGGAGTTGCTCAATGCCCTACCCCATCGAACAGAAACTGGTCATTGGCGTTGCCTCGAGTGCGCTGTTCGACCTCACGGTCTCGGACGACATCTACAAGACCCAAGGCGTCGAGGCGTACCGCCATCACCAGCAGCAGAACCTGGACGAGCCATTCCCCAAAGGCGTGGCGTTCCCGTTCATTCGCCGCTTCCTGAGTATCAACCAGGCCTTCCCCGAGCAACTGCCGGTAGAGGTGGTGCTGCTCTCGCGCAACTCCCCGGAAACCGGCCTGCGGGTGTTTCGTTCGATCAACCATTATCAGTTGGACATCACCCGCGCGGCGTTCATGTCGGGCCGCTCGCCCTACGAGTACATCCCGGCATTCAACGCCTCGCTGTTCCTCAGTGCCAATGAGGAAGACGTGCAGAAAGCCATCGACGCCAACTACCCGGCCGGGCGGGTGCTGCCGACGCGCATCTACGATGACGAGATCGACACCGAATTGCGCGTAGCCTTCGACTTCGATGGCGTGATTGCCGACGACGAGGCGGAGAGCGTGTACAAGCGCAACGACAACCTGGATGACTTTCAGGAGCACGAGCGTGTACACAAGGGCATTCCGCATTCGCCAGGGCCGCTGGCGGACCTGTACCGCAAGCTTTCGCTGATACGCATGCTGGAGGACCGCAAGCTGGCCGAGAACCCGGACTACAAGCGGATCTTGCGCATTGCAATTGTCACGGCGCGCAATGCGCCTTCACATGAGCGGGTGGTGACGACGTTGAAGGACTGGGGCGTATCGCCGGACGAGTGCTTCTTTCTCGGCGGCATGGAGAAGCCCAGGGTGTTGTCGATTCTGAAGCCGCATGTGTTCTTCGACGACCAGCGCAGCCACTTGCAGTCGCCGGCGGGGGATTTGCCGATGGTGCATGTGCCGTTCGGGGTGGCGAACAGGGGGCGTTCAACGACGCTCTCCCCGCTCGACACGCCTGTGCAGGAGCAGGACGACACCGGCGTTGCCGGTGCCATCCAGCCTGTCTAGCGAGCAACTTCCTCGACCGGGGCATTGGTGGTCGGGCGGCTACGCTGCCCCAGCAACGCACGCGCCGCCAATGCCGCCACCACCAAGCCAGGGGACGCCGCCAGCAGCAGGCCACCTACTCCCGCACCCGCCGCCAGGATCTGCCCTGCGGCCAACGGGCCGGCCATCGAGCCCAGGCGCCCTACCGCCACAGAAGCCCCCACGCCGGTCGCGCGCACCTGGGTCGCATACAACGTCGGCGCAAGCGCATACAGCACCAACTGCCCACCAATGGCGCAATAGCCCGCAGTAAACCCGGCCAGCAACATCAGGCCAAAAGTGCTCGACAACCCCAAGCCCGCCAGCGAGACAAGCATGCCGGCATAAGCGATGAACACGGCCCGCCCGGCGAAGCCCCGGTCCATCATTCGCCCGGTGAGGAACGAACCTGCAGCGCCGCCCAGGTTGAACAGAATCTGTACCGCGCCCGCCTGTGGCCGGCTGTAGCCTTGCCCAATCAACAGAGACGGCAACCAGTTGAGCAGCATGTACAGCACAGTAAGCGTGAAGAAGCACGCCACCCACAGCAACAAGGTGCGGCTTGCCTGGCCCGGCCCGAACAATTGGCCCAGCATGCCGTTGCCGGCTGCGCTGGCCGCGGGCTGGGCACGGAACGCCTGGGACTCCTTCAGCCATACCATCAGCACGAAGGCAATCGCGATGGGGGCGATACCACCCACGTAGAACACCGTCCGCCAGCCTTCGCCCAGCCCGGCCATGCCGATGACCGACGCGATCGCCCCGCCCAGGGGCACGCCGCAGTAAGTCAGGCTCACCGCCGTGCTGCGCAGGCGCTCTGGTGCGGCCTCGCTGGCCAGGGCAATCAGGATCGGCAAGGCGGCCCCCAACCCCAACCCGGTCATCAGCCGTGCGATCAGCAGCGTGGTGTACGTATCAGCGTGGGCGGTACCCAGGGAGAAGCCGCCGAACAACAGTACTGCCACGATCAGGATGGCCTTGCGGCCCAGCCGGTCGGCCAGCCAGCCCCCAATAAACGCACCGGGCAGCAGCCCCAGCAGCCCGGCACTGAACACCCAGCCAAGCATGGCCGGGGTCAGCGCGAATTCCTTGGCCATGTGCGGCGCTGCTACCCCGGTGGCCTGAAGGTCCAGCCCCTCCAGCAGCGCCACCAGAAAACACAGGCCGATCGTAAGTACCGGCTTGCTTGAAGATGAGGATGAATGACTCATGTGTGGCCCCTTTTGTTGTTATGGGTCGGGAAGTCAAAGCCTGAACGTGGCACGCAAGGAAACGAACGACGAGTCTTCGCCGCCGGCTTCCTTGATGGCAGCACCGACGTCGTAGTACTTCATGTCGAGATCCAGTGTGAGGTTGGGTGTCGCCAGCCATCGGGTGTTGGCACGGTAGATGGTGCCCACATGCCGACCGGTGCCACGGGTGTTGGCCAGCAGGCTCATGCCAGGCATGTACACGCCATCTTCTTCGCGCTGCTTCCACACCTCGAGCACACCTTGTTCGAAGCGCACCGTGCGCCAGGGCGAGAAGCCGAACGTGGGCCCGACCACGATCACGTTGCTCAAGGTGGTCAGGCTGGCCTCACCGTAAACGCCGTTACGCGGGAACAGCGGGTCGAAGGTGCCGACCTTGCCGTCGCCCAGGTCACTGTCACCGCTGGCGGCGTCGACACGCATGCCCAGGCGTGGCTGCCAAGGGTGGTCGAAGGTGTAGCCGCTGTCGCTCGACACCGCCCAGGCACGGATCGAAGCGCCGCCCAGGTGGCCACCCTGCCCGGCCAGGTTCCAGCTCCAGTCCAAGGCCTGATAGCGGCCGAACAGGCGGGTGCCGTAGGTGTAGCGTTGCTCATCCCCCGTCTCGCCAGCCAGGCTGCGGTCGTCGGTTTCGAGGCCGAACGCAAACAGGTCCATGTTCCACACGGCCGTCAGCGGCAAGGTGCCGTACAGGCCGTAGAACTTCACCGCATTGTTGCTGCCGTCGTCCCAACTGTCTTCGCCTGTTTTCAGCGGCCTGACAGCGAAGGCATCGAGCTTGCGCCCGTCCTTGAGGTTGAGGCTGGCACGCACGCCATCGAAGCTCAGGCGCAGGTTAGGGACATCCCGGTAGGTGACGAACACCTGGTCACCAAAGGCCATCTCCTGGCGCCCGACCCGCGTGGTATAGCGCCCTGCGGCAAAGTCGTGGTTGAAGTCGATGAATGCCTGGCGGATTTCATTCCGGCCTTCGTCATTGGGTGAGTACAGGTCTTTGCCGAACGCCCGGGTGTTCTCTACCTGCACGAAGGTACGCAGGGCATCATCGAACAGGTGCAGGTCGGCATGGGCTTGCAACCGTTGCAACAGATAGGAATCGTCTTTCAGGCCACGCAAGCCGAAGAAGGGCTGGTTCAGCGCATCGGCGCGGTAACGCGCCTCGGCCCCCAGTTGCAGCCAGGCCGACTCGGACAAGCGATGGTAGCGCAGCCCGTCGAACGGGTCGCTGGCCTTGGCGGGGTCATCCAGAAAACGGTAGTCCTCGACCCAGCGCGGAGCGCCGGGCCGGCCTGGCCGGCTGTCTTCAAGCGGGCTGGCCGCTTGCACGTACTGGCACAGCGAAAGCAGCACAACGGGCACCAACGCCCGGTTCAACGGCCTCGTCATCAGAATTTCCCTTTACTTGTTTTTATAAAATTGGATAACTCTGTTAACGATTATTTTTGTTAATCATATTGCCGTCAATAGCCAATCGACGCCCGCAAGAGGCACGCGCCATTCTGCGTTCGCTGATCGAACACAAATGCGCACAAGGGCTGCGACAAGGCGCCATTGGTGGCTAGTATTTGTCCTGCGCGGCTTCTGACCCGCCGTCTTACGTGCAAAAACCCTCATTAAAACAACAAGAGCATCTACATGAACTGCCTCAAACCCCTTGCCGCCCTCGGCCTGCTCATGCTCGGCGCCAGCCAGGTTATGGCTGCGCAAACAGTTAAGCAACCAAACATTCTGCTGATCGTCGCCGATGACCTCGGCTTTTCCGACCTGTCCGCCCTGGGCAGCGAGATCCAGACCCCGCACCTGGACAAGCTGCTGGCCGACGGCCGCCTGATGCTGGACTTTCATGCCGCGCCCAGTTGCTCCCCCACCCGGGCAATGCTGATGTCGGGCAATGACCCGCACATTGCCGGGCTGGGCATGATGGCCGAAGCACGCAAGCGCCTGCCGGCCGGCGCCGAAGTGCGTGCGGGCTACGAAGGCGTGCTCGGTGCCAACGTCGCCACCCTGGCCGAACTGCTGCACGATGCCGGGTACCGCACCTACATCTCCGGCAAATGGCACCTGGGCATGCAGCCCGCGCAGCAGCCGCAAAACCGCGGCTTCGACCAGGCCTACGTGCTGCTGGAAGGGGGCGCTGCGCACTTCAAGCAAGCCAACATGGACTTGCAGTCGAACTACAGCGCAACGTTCCAGCACAACGGCAAACCCGTCGAACTGCCCGACAACTTCTACTCCAGCACCTGGTTCACAGACCGCCTGATTTCCGCCATCGACGAAGGCAAGGCCAGCCAGAAACCCTTCTTCGCCTTCGCCGCCTACACCGCGCCACACTGGCCCTTGCAGGCGCCTGAAAAATACCTTGCGCAGTACCGCGGCCGCTACGATCAGGGCTACGAGGCCATTGCCCACGAACGCCTGGAGCGCCAGCGCAAGGCCGGCCTGGTGCCGGCGGACTTCCCGCGGCAAGCGCAACTGGAGGGTGTGCCGAGCTGGGCGTCACTGACCGTTGAGCAGCAACGCCAGTCAGCGCGCACCATGGAGGTGTACGCGGCCATGGTCGCCGCACTGGATGCCGAAGTCGGCCGGCTGGTAGATCACCTGCGCAAGGCCGGCGAGCTGGATAACACGCTGATCCTGTTCATGTCCGACAACGGGCCGGAAAACGCTACCCGCGTCGACCCGAACTGGATCAGGCAGCATTTCGACAACAACCTGGACAACTACGGCAAACGTGACTCGTTCCTGATGATCGGCGCGGCCTGGGCCCAAGTCAGCGCCCTGCCCAGCCGCCGCTACAAGATGACTACCTACCAGGGCGGCATCCGCGTGCCCGCCTTTGTCTATTACCCGGCAACGATCAAGCCCGGGCGCAGCGAAGAACTGGCCAGTGTCAGGGACATCATGCCAACCCTGCTGCAACTGGCGGGTGCCCCCATGCCCGGCATCAAGTACCGGGAACGCGATATCGTGCCGCCGCAAGGCACGTCGGCGTTGGGCTACCTGCAGGGTCAGGACACGCGAATTCACGCCGAGGACGAAGCCCTGGGCTGGGAAATCAACGGCAGCGCCTCGTTGCGCAAAGGCCCGATGAAGCTGCTGTGGGATGCCACCGATGGCAAGCCAGCCTGGCACCTGTACGACCTGGGCAAAGACCCCGGTGAGCACCACGACATCGCTGCCGATCACCCCGAGCAGGTCGCCAGCATGCTGCGCGACTGGAAAGCGTATGCGCAGCGCAGCAATATCGCTATCGACGCTGATGGCCGCCCTGCGAGCCCTGCCAAACCGGCCACCCCGGCCGTGGCCAGCAAGCCATGATTGCCCGAGTAGCCGGCTGCGCACTGGTGGCCGCCGGCCTGCTCGCCTTGGGCTACAGCGCCTGGCCAGAAGCCCCGGCGCCGGTGCTGCTGTGCAACGGCTACAGTGGCCTGCCCGCAGCGCGCCAGGGCGCCTGGCGTGACGGCATGGTGCGCCTGCCAGGCGGCACGTTCAGCTTTGGCTCGGACCGTTTCTACGACGAAGAAGGCCCGCCACAGGCGGCAAGCGTGTCGGGCTTCCGGATCGATGTGCATCCGGTCACCAACGCCCAGTTTGCACGTTTCGTAGCCGCTACCGGTTACCTCACCCATGCCGAACGGGGCATCCGCTTCAAGGACGACCCTACCCTCCCCGAGCACCTGCGCGTGCCTGGCGCAATGGTGTTCCAGCAAGGGCCGGATGTACTCAACCCGGGCTGGCAGTTCGTGCCGGGGGCCAGTTGGCGGCACCCTCAGGGCCCAGGCAGCAGCGTGGCGGGGCTGGAAAACCACCCGGTGGTGCAGGTGGCGCTTGAGGATGCCCAGGCGTATGCACACTGGGCCGGGCGCACGCTACCCACCGAGGCCCAGCTGGAATACGCCATGCGCGGTGGCTTGCAGGATGCCGACTTCAGCTGGGGCAAAACGGAACTGCCCAAAGGCCGGATCATGGCCAATACCTGGCAGGGCCAGTTTCCTTATCACAACGCGGCAGCCGACGGTTTCATCGGCACCGCACCGGTGGGTTGCTTCCCGGCCAACCGCTTTGGCCTGTTCGATGCAGGGGGAAATGTGTGGGAACTGACCCGAACGGGCTATCGTCCTGGCCACGACCCACAGCGTGACGCCGCCCTCGACCCGCCAGGCCCCACCCTGGACCAAAGCTTCGACCCCGCCGAACCTGGGGTGAAAGTGGCCGTGATCAAGGGCGGTTCGCACCTGTGCTCGGCAGACCGGTGCATGCGCTACCGGCCCTCGGCGCGGCAACCGCAGCCGGTGTTCATGGCGACCTCGCACGTGGGGTTCAGAACGGTTCGTGAATAAACGGCAAAGGTGATGCGGCCGCTTCAATGGCCGCCACCTGCCGGTCGAAATCGGGCAGCAGGTAGTCGAAGAAGTAACGGGCACTTTCCTGCTTTTCCAGGCGCTGCGGCGCGTCTACAGGCAGCGCCTGAATGCAGCGGCACGTGCGGGCCCAGGCATAGGCCTGCAAGGCTGTGCCGCACAGTTGCAGGAAGTCGCCCGCAGCCCGGTACGGGTACTCGGGGTCATCTGCTGCGCTGAGCTGCACCTTGGCAAGCACCCCTTCCAGCGTGTCGCAAACCCTGCGCAGCGCATCACCCTCCTCGCCGACGCCAGTTTCCTGCCGCAACTCGACCAGCAGCAGCGCAAAGCCTTCGCCCCCATCACCCAGCACCTTTCGCAGCAGCAAGTCGTTGGCCTGCACTTCATTGGTGCCTTCGTAGATCATCGCAATGCGGCTGTCGCGCAGCGTTTGCTCGATGGCGAACTCGCAGGTGTAGCCATAGCCGCCGAACACCTGCAGCGCCTTGCTGGCCAGGTTGAAACCGAGGTCGGTGAACACGGCCTTGATGATGGGCGTCAACAGCGCTGCCAGCTTCGAGGCCTTGGCCCGTTGTGCGAGGTCAGCTGATGCATCGGCAATATCCAGCCAGTGGGCTGCCCAGTAGCCCAGGGCCCGCATGCCTTCGGTGCGCACACGCAGCTCCAGCAAGATGCGGCGCATGGCAGGGTGCAGGTGAATGGGGTCGGCAGCGCCCTTGGGCTGCCCCGGTGCATTCATCTGCCGGCGCTCCAACGCGTACTCCCTGGCGTACTGCCAAGCCGCCTGCGCATGCGCCAGCCCCTGCAGGCCGACATGCAGCCTGGCCGAGTTCATCATCACGAACATCGCGGCCAGGCCACCGTGCGCCTGTCCCACCAGCCAGCCGCTGGCCCCTTCGAAATGCAGCGCGCAGGTGGCGCTGCCGCGAATGCCCAGCTTGTGCTCAAGGCCATCGCAGTGCACGGCATTGCGCTGGCCATCGTCCAGCCATTTGGGCACCAGCAGCAGCGACAAACCACGGCTGCCCGCCGGCGCGTCCGTTAGCCGCGCCAGCACCAGATGCACGATGTCGTGTGTCAGGTCGTGGTCGCCGCCAGAAATGAACAACTTGTTGCCGGTAACGGCGTAGCGGCCGTCGCCCATGGGTTCGGCGCGACAACGCAGCAAGCCAAGGTCACTGCCGGCCTGAGGCTCGGTCAGGCACATGGTCGGCAGGGTCTCGCCGCTGACGATGCCCGGCAGATAGCGCGCCTGCAGTTCGTCAGACGCATGGGCTTTCAGGCACAGGTAGGCGCCATGGGCGATGCCGGTGTACATGGCCCAGGCGTGATTGCTGGCGAACAGCATCTCCTGCAAGGCAGCGTCCAGCACCATCGGCAGCCCTTGCCCGCCGAGTTCAGGGGCACAGGCCAGCGCCGGCCAGCCACCCTCGACATAGGCACGATAGGCCGCCGCAAAACCCTCCGGCGTGCGTACATTACCGTCGTCCAGACGGCAGCCTTGGCGATCGCCCGGTGCATTCAGCGGGGCCAGCACCTGTTCACTGAAGCGGGCGGCCTCTTCCAGCACCTGAGTGGCCAGGTCGAGATCCATATCTGCATAGGGAGGCATTGCCTGCCAGGCCTGCTCGGCCCGCAGCCAGTGTTGCAGCACGAATTGCATATCCGCCAATGGCGCCTTCCAGGGCATGGGCTACCTCGCGTTCAAGCCGTGAATTGTGGGTTTTCGATCAGCAGCGCCATGCCTTGGCCACCGCCGATGCAGGCGGCGGCGATCCCGTAGCGCAGGCCGTCCCGGCGCAGTTGCCGAGCCAAGGTGTGCACCAGCCGCAGGCCGGTGGCGGCCAAGGGGTGGCCCAGGGCGATGGCACCACCATGAACGTTGAGCTTTTCCACATCGAGCCGCAGCGCCCGGGCCACGGCCAGCACCTGGGCAGCCTGGGCCTCGTTGATTTCGAAACGGTCGATCTGCTCCAGGCGCAGGCCGCTGCGCTCCAGCAGCAACGCGATGGCCGGGGCAGGTCCAATGCCCATGGTGTGCGGTGATACGCCAACGGCCGTAGCCATCAGCAAGCGCGCCAACGGCAGCCGGGTACAGGCTGAGTAGCGCCCCACCACAGCTGCGGCAGCGCCATCGACTACTGCACAACTGTTGCCCGCCGTTTGTACGCCGTCACGGTGCACGGCACGCAGCCGGGCCAACGCTGCAGCATCAGTCGTCCGTGGGTGGCTGTCCCGGCTGATTTCGCTTACGCCACGGGGCAGCTCGATCCCGCGTGGCAAGCACCCTTCAACGTCGAATGTCTCAGCCGTAACACCGACAATTTCCTCATCGAACCAGCCCTGCTGCTGGGCGCGCAAAGCGCGCTGGTGGCTGCGCAAGGCCCAGGCATCCACGCATTCACGGTGCAGGCCGTACTCACGCGCCAGGTTGTCGGCAGTACCGATCATATCCACGCCGGCAGCGGGGTCGTACAGCGCTTCCCAGAGGAAGTCCTTGAAGCCGACCGGCGCACCCAGCCGAAAGCCGTTTCGGTGTTCGTAGGCCGCAATCGGGTTGCGCGACATCGACTCGGCGCCCACGCACAGCACCTGCTGCGCGCCACTGCGCAGCTGCTCGCCGGCCTGGCGCAACAGTTCAAGGCCGGTGCCGCAGATACGTTGCACCGCCAGCGCCGGGACGGCCTGCGGCACGCCGCAGTACAAGCCCACATGGCGCGGCAGGAAGTAGGCATCGAAACTGGCCTGGGCCATGCTGCCGGCGAGCACGCTGTCCACCGCCTGCGGGGCGATACCTGCCCGCGCCAGCACCGCACGCCCGGCCTTGATCCCCAGGTCGATGGGCGACACAGCGGACAGTGCGCCGCCCAGGTCTACCCAGGGGGTGCGCACCATGTCCACAATGGCTGCGTCATCGAACGCTGTACACAGGCCGGCACTGCTCATGACCGGCCCTGTGCGTGCAGTTGAGTCAGGCCTTCACCGCGGTACAGCGCGTCTACCTGCGCGGCCCGCCGCTGCAGCACCGCACGCTGGTTGATCGAACCCTTGTCGGTGATTTCGCCCGCGTCGATCGACGGCGGCTCTTCGAGCAGCGCCAGCCACTCGATGCGGCTGGCGTTGCCCTGGGCGTCACGGTTCAGGCGCGCAAGCCAGGCGGCAAACCAGTTGCGTACCGTTTCGCTGCCCAGCACCTCGGCATCACTGGCATCGGCCGCCAGGCCAGCAAGTGCCCGGCACTCGGGCAAACGCGGGAACACCAGCACCCCAAGGCACTCGCGGTCCGGCGCGGTTACCACGATGTCCTGCACATAGGGCGAGCCTTCCAGCACCGCTCGGTTACGCAGCGGGCCGACACTGACGAATACCCCGGACGACAGCTTGAAGTCCTCGGCGATACGGCCATCGAACATCAGGCCCTGCTCGGGCTGCTGCAGGTCGGCCAGCTTCAGCGCATCGCCCGAGCAGTAGAAGCCCTCCTCGTCAAAGGCCTCGGCGGTTTGCTGCGGCGAACGCCAGTACCCCGGCATGATGTGCGGGCCACGGAAACGCGCCTCCAGCTTGCCGGCCTGGGGCACCAGCTTCACTTCGCATCCCGGCGCCGGCAGCCCCACATAACCGGCCATCGACAACGGCCCGGTGGTGAAGGTGCAGGACGGCGCCGCTTCGGTCATGCCCAGGCCAGCCATCATGCGGATACGCTCGCCACAGTGCTGCTCGGCGATGCGGTCCAGGCGGTCCCACACGCTTTGCGACAGGCCCGCGGCGGCGAAGAAAAACAGCTTGATGCGGGCGAAGAACACCTCACGCAACTGGGCGTCCTGTTCCAGTGCCTTGGCCAGTTCTTCCCAGCCCTTGGGCACGGTCAGGTAGGCCGTTGGCGAGATTTCGCTCAGGTTGCGCAAGGTTTCGCCGAAGCCTTGCGGGGTGGGTTTGCCGGCATCCAGATAGAAGCTGCCACCGTTGTACAGCACGATGCCAAGGTTGTGGCTGCCGCCAAATGTGTGGTTCCAGGGCAGCCAGTCCACCAGCACCGGCGGCTCTTCAGCGAACACCGGGAAGGTTTGCAGCAGCATCTGCTGGTTGGCGCAGAGCATGCGCTGGGTAGTGATCACCGCCTTGGGCAGTTTGGTGGAGCCCGACGTGAAGAGGAACTTGGCGATGGTGTCGGGCCCGGTGGCGGCAAACGCTGCATCGCCAGCAGCGGTGTCGCAGGGTTGCAGCAGGCTGTCGAAGCTCAAGTGCCCACGCCCCGGCGCTTCGCCGCGCATGCTGACCACGGGTACCGACGCATCAAGCACGGCATCGAAGGCGCGCAAAAACGGCTGAGTATCGGTGGTGAACACCAGCCCGGGGGTCAACACCTGGCACACATGCCGCAGCTTGGCAAAGTCCTGCGACAGCAGCGCATAGGCCGGCGATACCGGGCAATACGGGATGCCGGCATACATGGCACCCAGTGCTATCTGCAGATGCTCGATGTCATTGCCGGAAAACAGCGCCAGCGGCCGCTCGGCGCTCAGGCCAAATCCCAGCAGGTGGGTTGCGATGGTGCGCACCTGGCTGAGCATTTGCGCATAGGTGATCTCGCGCCAGGCGCCGTCAGGCTCACGCGCGGCAATAAAAACTGTATCGGGGCGCATCTGTGCCCAGTGCAGCAGCCGGTCGAGCAAACGCGCAGGCAGCGGCGCCAGGGGCTCGACCGGCTGCATGCGCAGGATGCCGTCGGCTTCACTGACCTGCACCTGAGGGTGCCCGATGGACACCTGCCGGTAGGGCGGGCATTGGCCAGGGTCGGACGACCGTAAGCGGGCTTCGGTATTCACGCAGGTTGCTCCTTGTTCTTGTTTTACATCCGCCGCCGCCCGGCGCTGCCGGTGGCGGCCAATCGCATGTTGCTCAGATGGGATAATGCCGCGGGCCATGCTGCAGGGTGACCCAGCGCAACTGGGTGAACTGGTCGACGGCCGTGCGGCTGCCGAAGCTGCCGTAGCCACTCGACTTGACCCCGCCAAATGGCATCTGCGCCTCGTCGTGCACGGTCGGGCCATTGATATGGCAAATGCCCGACTCCACCCGTTGGGCCAGGGCCAGCGCACGGCTGGTGTCGCGACTGAAGATGGCCGACGACAGGCCGAATTCGGAGTCGTTGGCCAGTTTCAGCAAGGCCTCGTCACCCTCAGCGCGCAACACCACCGCCACCGGCCCGAAGGACTCCTCGCGGTACAGGCGCATGCTGCTGTCGACGTGGTCGAGCAGGGTCGGCTGCAGGATGCTGCCATCCAGCTGGCCACCGCACACCAGGCGTGCGCCCTTGGCCACCGCATCATCGATCAAGGCTTTGATGCGCTCACCGGCCGCGCCGCTGACCAGCGAGCCGAGCACTGACGTGCTGGCCTGTGGATCGCCGGCGCGCAACCCGGCCACCTTCACCGCCAGCTTGTCGACGAAGGCGTCGGCGATGCGGCTGTCCACAACCAGCCGCTCCGTGGACATGCAGATCTGCCCCTGGTTGAAGTAGGCACCAAACGCCGCGGCTTCGACGGTAGCGTCAAGGTCGGCGTCGTCCAGTACCATCAACGGGGCTTTGCCACCCAACTCCAGCAAAGCGGGTTTGAGGTGCCGGGCGGCCAGCTCACCGACAATGCGCCCGACGTGGGTAGAACCGGTGAAATTCACACGGCGTACGGCCGGGTTGGCGATCAGCCGCTCGACGATGGCCGGTGCGTCTTCCGGGGCATTGCTGATCACGTTGACCACACCGTCGCCAAGGCCTGCATCGTGCAGCACCTGGCCGATCAGGCGGTGCACGGCCGGGCTCAGCTCCGAGGCCTTGAGCACCACCGTGTTGCCGCACGCCAGCGGCATGGCGATGGCGCGGGTGGCGAGGATGACCGGGGCGTTCCACGGCGCGATGCCCAGCACCACGCCACAGGGCGCACGCAGGGCCATGGCGAAACTGCCGGGCACATCCGAGGGGATCACTTCGCCGGTAATCTGCGTAGTCATCGAGGCGGCTTCGCGCAGCATGTTGGCGGCCAGCTTCACATTGAAGCCATACCAGTTGGCCATGGCCCCGGTTTCACCCGCCACCGCGATAAATTCGTTTGCCCGCGCCTGCAGCAGGTCTGCGCCGACCAGCAAACGGCTGCGGCGCTCGCCCGGCGCCAAAGCGGCCCAGGCCGGGAACGCTGCACTGGCAGCAGCTACCGCCGCATCGGCATCTGCCAGCGTGGCGGCGGCAGCTTGCGACACCCCCTCACCGGTGACCGGGTTGCGGCGTTCGAAGGTACGTCCATCGCTGGCGGGGCACGACCGCCCGCCTATCAGCAAAGGCACCTGCAACATGCTTATTCCTCTTGTTGTACTTATAGGGAATATCCGCAGGCTGTGGCTGGTGATGGCCCAGCCTGCTCGAACTCAGCGCTTGTAGGCCTGCAGGCCCGGCTTGATGCTCTTGTCATCCAGAAATTGCTTCATGCCCTGCTCGCGCCCACCTTCGGTGTCCAGCAGGCGCGACTGGTCGAGCTTGGCGTACAGATAGTCTTCGTTCTGCTCCCAGGTCAGTTCGCGGCAGCGCTTGAAACCGTTCTTGGCCGCACGCAGCACAACCGGGTTCTTTTCCAGCAGGTTGAGCGCCAGTTCGCGGGTGACGTCGCGCAATTGCGCCAGCGGCACGCTTTCGTTAACCAGCCCCATCTCGGCAGCTTTAGGCCCGCCGAACGTCTTGCCGGTCATGATGTAGTACAGCGACTGGCGGTGGCCAACGGTATCGGCCATGGCTTTGCTGACCAGGTTGCCCGGCGGGATGCCCCAGTTGATTTCCGACAGGCCAAAGGTGGCCTCGTCGGCACAGATGGCCAGGTCGCAGGCCACCAGCGGGCTGAAGCCGCCGCCAAAGCACCAGCCGTTGACCATGGCGATAGTCGGCTTGGCGTACATGCGCAACAGCCTCCATTGCCATTGCGAGGCATCGCGGCGGATTTTTTCCTGGAGGATTTCCGGGCCGGCGTCCACCTCACGGAAGTATTCCTTCAGGTCCATGCCTGCCGTCCACGATTCACCCGCGCCGGTCAGCACGAGCACGCCGGCTTCGCCGTCCTGTTCCAGGGTTTCCAGCACGTCGACCATTTCCCGGTTCAGCGTGGGGCTCATGGCATTGCGCTTTTCCGGGCGGTTAAGGGTGACCCAGGCAATGCCCGACTCCAGTTCGACCTTCACGGTAGCCCAGCGGCCTTCGTATTTGCTCATGGTTCTGCACTCTTGTTGTTCGAGGTGGTGAACACCAAGCTAAGCGAGCAAATTAGTTATGTCAATTAACTATTATGAAAATTATCTTTCCTGTGGAGCCTGTGTGCCGGTTGTTTCCCAGTCACTCCCCTAGCCGGATGGCGCCAAGGCAGGCAGACTGGGTAACTTTCTTATCCATGAGCCAGGAGCCTGTACCCAAATGGCAAGGTCTGCCCGCACTACCGAAACCGCTTCCATGCCCGCTGCAGCTGCGGATGGGGTGCTTGAAGACTTGATCGGTTACGCCCTGCGCCGCGCCCAATTGAAACTGTTTCAGAACCTTATTGGCAGGCTCTCGGCGCACGACCTGCGCCCGGCGCAGTTCTCGGCACTGGCGGTGATCGAGCAGAACCCTGGGCTGATGCAGGCAGACCTGGCGCGGTCGCTGGCGATCGAGCCACCGCAGGTAGTGCCCCTGTTGAACAAGCTGGAAGAAAGGGCCCTGGCCGTGCGCGTGCGGTGCAAGCCGGACAAGCGGTCTTACGGAATCTTCTTGAGCAAGGCGGGAGAAGCGCTGCTCAAGGAACTGAAGCAGATCGCCAAGGACAGCGACCGCGAGGCGACCTCGGCGCTGGATGATGAGGAGCGGGACCAGTTGTTGCGGTTGTTGACCAAGATTTACCTGGAGTGACGCTCAGGCGCAGGGGTGCAAACCGGGGACAGCTAGCCCCCTGCGTTGGCCAAAGAGGTGTGCTTTTCATCCTTGAGGCTTACGAACCTTGGCCCGCAGCGATTCGAAGTAACCCTCGTCGGCACGGGCGCCAGCCGCCGTTGCGCCACCCGCAAGCAACAGGTTGCGAAGCTGCATACGGTCCTGTTCCTTACGTATCAGTTCGCGTACATATTCGCTACTGGTGGCGTAGCCTGAAAAACCACCTCTACACCAACCATAAAATGCATTTATTGAATTTTAAACATTTTAAGTAATTCATATTAATAATATTAGCTTAGACACAAAAAGTATTTCAAAACGTTTTTTCATAGAGATATGTTCTCACCAGACCGACCCCTGACTGGCGGAGGCAAAGGAACCTAATACCTCCTTGCGCCTCAGGTCATCACACCCGGCTGCGGTATCCAGGTATCCGAAATCCCACTCGATGCTGGTTATCTGGAAGCTGCAGCATGAAGCCTTTGCCCTACCCTGTTTGCCATCACCTGACCGCCGCCGTTGCATTCGCCCTGTTCACGCCAACGGCCTTCGCCGAGCCTGCCGAAACGCCAGGCGACAAGCTGCCAACAGTCACCGTCACAGCGGAGCACCGTGAAGAGAACCTGCAGAAAACCCCGCTGGCGATCAGCGCCTTCGACGAGCGCACCCTGCAGGATGCGCAGATCAACAACGTGCGGGACCTGTCCGGTCGGGTGCCCAACCTCACCCTGAACCGCCAGTCCATTTCCTACAGCGCACAAACCTACGGCATACGCGGTATTGGCGAGACCGACCCGATTCAGGAAGCGGCCGTTGCGGTATACGCCGACGACCTGTACATCCCGCGGGCGATTTCTTCGATGCTGGACTTCAACGACGTGGAGCGCGTTGAAGTGCTACGCGGCCCACAAGGCACCCTGTACGGGCGCAACAGTGCAGCCGGCGCGATACGGGTAATCACCCGCGACCCGACCCAGCAGGCCCGCGCCTTCGTCGAGCTGGGTGCCGGCAACTACAACGCACAGAACGGGCGCCTGCTGGTCAGTGGGCCATTGGTAGACAACACCCTGTTCGGCAGCTTCTCGGCCATACGCCTGACCCGCGACGGCACCGTGTACAACCGCACCCGCCACAAGGACGTCAACAACATCGACATCCAGTCGTATCGCGGCAAACTGCGTCTGGCCCCGCAGGATTCGCCCTGGGACGTGCAACTGACCCTGGCCGGCACCTTTGACCGTGGCGATACCACCAGCTATACGCCCTTCAACCCTGTCAACGGCCATTTCGACAAGTTCAAGACCTACAGCAGCCTCGACCCGAAGAACAAACTGGACCAGGGCAGCGCGGTGCTGCGGGCAATCTACAGCATCGATGACCACCTGAATTTCAAGTCGGTCACCGGCTGGTCGGAGTTCGACCAGCCGGTGGACTACGACAACTCTGGCCAGGCCAACAGCGGCACCGCGTCGCCGATCCAGAACAACCTGATCACCTACAAGCAGCGCTACGCCACCCAGGAGTTCCAGCTAAACGGCGAATACGACAGGTTCAGCTACACCCTCGGTGTGTACCTGTACAAGGAGCGCTTTCGCGCCGAGCGCGACAGCCTGACCTTTTCGGTGGCGCAAAACCGGGTCAATGCCAGCGGCCAATACAGCACCACCGATACCGAAAGCTATGCGTTGTACGGCCAGAGCAATTACAAGCTCACCCCTCGCCTGTCGCTGACCACCGGCCTGCGCTTCACCCACGAGCACAAGAATTTCGATTACACCAACTACGCCATCACCACCGACCGGGTAATCACCGGCACCAACTTCGCTGCCGAAACCAGCGATTCCTGGGCATCCCTCAGCCCCAAGATCGGCCTGGAGTACGCCTGGAGCGACAACCTGGTGCAGTACGGCTATGTGGCCCGGGGCTTCAAGGCCGGCGGCTTCGACAACCGCGCGCCAACCCGCGCCGCTGCCGAGCAGGGCTTTGATCCGGAAAACGTCACCACCTATGAGGTGGGCTTCAAGGGCGACTTTGCCGATGGCCGCCTGCGCAGCAACATCGCTTTCTTCTATAACGACTACGACGACCTGCAGACCAATGCCTGGGACCCGGCCATCAGCGCCAACCTGCGTACCAACGTTGGCAGTGCCCACACCTACGGCGTGGAGCTGGAAAACACCGTGCTACTGGCACGCGACCTGCGCCTGACCGCCAATTTGGGCTACTTGAAAAGCCAGTACGACGACTTCCAGAACGCCAGTGGCCCGGGCGTGAGCGCCGACGGCAAGAAAATGATCTTTGCGCCGGAATGGAACGCCAGCCTTGGCCTGAACTGGACAGTACCCCTCACCCTGCCGGGTGAGCTGGTGGCCAACACCGACTACCAGTACCAGACCCGCTCCTACGCCAACCCGCTGAACGCCGACATCTACGAAGTACCTGCCCAGGGCTTCTGGAATGCCAGCACCAGTTATGCCAGCGCGGACGGCCACTGGACCACCACCTTGTCGGTCAAGAACCTGCTCGACCGCGCCTACCCGCAAAGCATTGCCTACTCGGCCGCCAGCCGCACCGCCTATTACTCGGTCAACGACCCACGCACCGTGTTGCTGAGTGTGCGCTACGAGCTGTAGCGCCACGCTGAACGGACTCACTTTCCACTTGCAAGGAGAACACACCATGGGCTTGACCCGTAGAGACCTTATTGCCCACCTGATGGCCGCTGGCAGCTACGGCGCCGCGCTTGGCAGCCTGTCCGCGCTGGGCCTGTTGCCTACTGCGGCCACGGCCAGCACCTTCCAGCCGCTGGGCCTGCCGACCACGTCCGGCAACGGCAAGCGCGTGCTGGTGGTGGGGGCTGGCATCAGCGGCCTGGTGGCAGCCTATGAACTTGGCAAAGCCGGTTTTGAGGTGCGCGTGCTGGAAGCCCGCGAGCGAATCGGCGGGCGCGCATGGACGCTGCGCAACGGCGACGAGGTACTGCACAATGACGGCAGCCGCCAGCAGGTGCGTTTCGACAACGGCCACTATTTCAATGCAGGGCCCGCACGCCTGCCCAGCCATCACCTGACCATCCTCGGCTACTGCCGCGAGCTGGGCGTGCCGCTGGAAGTGCTGGTCAACAGCAGCCGCAACGCCCTCGCCCAACCGGACCTTGCGCAACCACCGTTGCTGCTGCGCCAGGCGGTGAATGACACCCGTGGGCACCTCAGCGAACTGCTGTCGCGCAGCATCAGCGGCAAAGCGCTGGACAAGGAACTGGACACCGGCGACCAGAAGGCCCTGCTGGACTTTCTAAAGGTATACGGCGACCTCGACGAGCAGCGCCATTACAAGGGCTCGGTCCGGGCCGGCTATACCCGCTTTGCCGGGGCGGGCGACCAGACCCCGATCCAGCGCCAGCCCGTGGCACTCAGGCAACTGATAAACCCTAACCTGATGCTGCCGCTGGTGTTCGACGAGATCCCGGAGTTTTCCGCCACCATGTTCCAGCCGGTCGGCGGCATGGACCAGATTGCCAAAGCCCTGTACGCCAAGGTGCAGGACAAGGTGCAGCTACACGCCGAAGTGCAGGCGATCCGCACCGGCGACAAGACCAGCCAAGTCACCTGGCGCGACCGGCGCAGCGGCAAGACCCAGGTAGAAACGGCCGACTACGCCATCGTCACCATTCCCCTGCCACTGCTGGCCCGGGTTGACCACAACTTTGGCAAGACGACCCAGGCGGCCATCGCCCAGGCCAAGCCAGACCTGGCCAACAAGGTGGCATGGCAGGCGCCCCGTTTCTGGGAAAGCGAGTTCCAGATCTACGGCGGTCTCTCCTACATCAACCACGAAGCGCGGCTGCTGTGGTACCCCAGCGACCACCTGAACAGTGCCCAGGGCATCTTGGTGGGCACCTACAACACCGGCGAAGTGGCGCGCACATTTGCCACGCGTTCGACAGAGCAGCAACTGGCGTCCTCGCGCCAGGCCGTGGAGTCGCTGCACCCGGGCCATGCCGGCAAGTTGCAGCGCGGGGTGGCGGTGAACTGGTCCAAGGTGCCGTTCAGCGAAAGCCCATGGATTGTCCACGACGTGCTGGCCGAACCCGGCTACTCGCACCTCAACCAGCCCCAGGGCCGCACCTGGCTGGCCAGCGATGCACTGGCCCATGGCGGGGTGGGCATCTGGCAGAACAGCGCTGCGGACTCGGCACGCCATGTGGTCGGGCAGATCGCCCGGCACGCCCTGCAACAGCAACGCGGCGTCGCCGCCTGAACAAGGAACCCCTCTGATGAACAAGACTGCCCTGCTGCTTGGAGCCTTCATGTCACTGTCTGCACTTACCGTCCAGGCCGACACCATCAAGCGTGTCGACCCGCCAGGTTCGAAGTTCCCCATTTCGCAACTGGTTACCGTACCCGCCGGCACCTCGCTGACCTTCGTCAGCGGCACCTTGCCCGACGTTGCCGACCCCAAGGCACCACCACAGACCATTGCCGCCTATGGCAACACCGAAACCCAGACCCGCTCAGTGCTGAAAAAGATCCAGGCTGCGCTGCAAAGCCAGGGTCTGGGCCTGGGTGACGTAGTACAGCTGAGGGTGTTTCTGGTAGGCGACCCGGCCACCGAGGGCAAGCTGGATTTTGCCGGGCTGCAAGCCGCCTACACCGAATTTTTCGCCACTGCCGAGCAACCGAAAAAGCCAACCCGCACCGCCTTGCAGGTGGTGGCCCTGCCCCTGCCGGGCGCCCTGGTCGAGATCGAAGCGGTCGCTGCAAAAGCGCCCTGATACCCCGCTAGCCAATTTCCCCTATTGCTTGCCTGCCGGGGCCACCCGGCGGGCGGCCCCTGTGCACCCGCTGTTCGACAGCGCTCATGGAGAGCGAACATGCTTCACGCCTTGAAACTGCCCAGCCCGCGCCTGCAACCCGCACTGCTGACCATGGCCCTTGGTACCACCGGCCTGGCCGCGCCTGACGCATTTGCCGAGAGCGCTGCCCAGGCCACGGCCCCGTCACAGCTGGGCACCGTGATCGTCACCGGCAACCGCGGCTCGGAAAAACGCACCGTCACCACCAGCCCGGTGCCGATCGATGTGATCAGCGCCAAGCAACTGCAGCAAACCGGCAAGCCCGGCCTGATGGAAGCCCTCAGCGCCACCGTGCCATCCTTCACCCTGCCGGAAAAAACCGGCTGGGACGCCAGCGGCATGGCCCGTGCGCCCAGCCTGCGCGGGCTGAATGCGGCCCAGGTGCTGGTACTGGTGAACGGCAAGCGCCGCCATACCAGCGCCACCCTTAACATCAGCGGCATCCATGCGGGCGCAGCGCCCACCGACCTTGACCTGATCCCCATCAGCCTTATCGACCACGTCGAAGTGCTGCGCGATGGCGCAGCTGCCCAGTACGGCTCCGACGCCATCGCCGGGGTGATCAACGTGATCCTCAAGGCCGACGCTTCTGGCACCTCGGTGACCAACATCGGCCAAGGTTACGACGGCAAGAAGCAGACCGTGCAGCAAGGCTTGAACAAGGGCTTCGAGGTCGGTGACAGCGGCATCGTGCAGCTGGCCCTGGATGCACGCAGCCAGAACGACGACAACAAGGCCAGCGCCAACGGCTACAGCTATGCAGAAGCCTTCGACAAGGCCGGCAAGTCGACCTACGGCGGCTACGGCACGCCGAAGATCAACCTGCTGACCCTGGGCTACAACGCCGAACTGCCGCTAAGCGACGATCTGACCCTGTATTCCTTCACCACCTATTCGCACCGCAAGGCCGAGCAGGGCCAGAACTTCCGCCTGCCGACCATCACCAACACCATCACCACCGGCCCCAACGGCTACCCCAGTGGCTACACGCCCACCTGGTTCATCGAGGAAGATGATGTGCAGGGCGCCTTCGGCGCCAAGGGCAATGCCGGGGAATGGGCCTGGGACCTGTCCAGCACCTACGGGCGCAACGAGGCGCTGCAGGGCACCACGCACAACCAGAACGCCTCGCTGGGCGAGGCCACGCCCAACCATTTCGAATCGGGCACCTGGATTGCCACACAGCTGACCAGCAACCTGGACCTGCAACGCAGCTTCGACATCGGCCTGGACAAGCCGCTTGACCTGTCCTGGGGCCTGGAACACCGGCGTGATACCTATCAGGTGCGCGATGGCGACTGGGCCTCGTGGGCCAACGGCGGCTACTGCCGTGCGCCCGGCGACTGCGCCGCCTCCGGTGCACAGGTCACCAACGGCATCTCGCCGGACGAAGCCACCAGCACCAGCCGCAACAGTGTGGCCAGCTACATCGACGTCGGCTTCAACCCGCTGCCGCAGTGGTACCTGGGCAGCGCGCTGCGCTATGAACACTACAACCGTGGAGTGGGTGCCACCCGCAGCGGCAAGCTGACCACCCGCTACGACTTCACCCCCGAGCTGGCCGTGCGCGCCACGGTCAGCAACGGCTTTCGTGCACCCTCGCTGGCCAACAGCCTGTTCAGCGCCCGCTCGACCACCTACGGCGTGGTCAATGGCGTATACCAGTCGATCAACTACGGCGTACTGCCGGTGGACTCGGCGGCAGCCAAGGCATTGGGCGCCACCGCACTCAAGCCCGAGCGCTCGACCAACTACAGCTTGGGCCTGACCTACCAGCCTGCCCCGCAGCTGTCGTTTACTGCGGATGCCTATGTGATCAATGTGCGCGACCGCATCACGCTCACCGGCACCCTGCTGGGCGACGAAGTGACGCAGGCGCTGCTGGACAACGGCATCGACTCCACCTCTGGCGGACGCTATTTCACCAACGGCGCCAGCACCCGCACCAAGGGCCTGGACCTGGTCGGCAATTTCGACCAGAACCTGGGCAACTGGGGGCAACTGAAATGGACAGCTGCCTTCAACTGGAACCAGACGCAGATCCTCAGCTACAAGGAGAACGTCACCATCCAGGGCACGGACTACAGCCTGATGGACCGCCAGGCGCGCAACTTTTTGACTGAGGTGCAGCCGCACACCAAGTTGATTCTGGGCGCCAACTGGCAACACGAGCGCTGGACCAGCAACCTCACCCTGACCCGCTATGGTTCGTGGCGTGAAGTGAACTCGGCGACCGACCGCAGCCTGGACCGCAAGTACAAGGCGCGCTGGATCACCGATATCGACGTAGGGTACCAACTGACCAAAGACCTCAACCTGGCCGTGGGGGCGCAGAACCTGTTTGATGTATACCCGGAACGGCAGAACCCCAGCAGCAAGACCATGACCAAGGGGTATGGGGCCTATTCGCCTTATGGCTTTACCGGGGGTTACTACTTCACCCGGCTGACTTACAACTTCTGATATGCACCGTTTGCAGACCGGGGCTGCTGCGCAGCCCATCGCGACACAAGGCCGCTCAAGGAAATGGTAAGCCTGACCGATTGAGCCATTGCCGGCAAAATTACCATGGGGGATATCCGCACCGGTGAGCAGACCATCCTCGATTACCTGATCCAGCCGCTGAACCGGGCCAAGGAGGCACTGGTTTCAAGCCATGCAAAGTACCTGTAGGAGCAGCCTTGTGCTGCGAAGTGGCCATAGCTGGCGAAGATAATCGTTAGCCTTGCCGGCCTCTTCGCAGCACAAGGCTGCTCCTACAAGGAAATGGCAAGCCTGAGCGAATGAGCCATTGCCGGCAAAATTGCCAAGATGGATATCCGCACCGGTGAGCAGACCATGTTCAATTACCTGATCCAGCCGCTGAACCGGGCCAAGGAGGCACTGGTTTCAAGCCATGCAAAGTACCTGTAGGAGCAGCCTTGTGCTGCGAAGAGGCCATAGCTGGCGAAGATGATCTTTTGCCTTGCCGGCCTCTTCGCAGCACAAGGCTGCTCCTACAAGGAAATGGCAAGCCTGAGCAAATGAGCCATTGCCGGCAAAATTGGCAAGATGGATATCCGCACCGGTGAGCAGACCATGTTCAATTACCTGATCCAGCCGCTGAACCGGGCCAAGGAGGCACTGGTTTCAAGCCATGCAAAGTACCTGTAGGAGCAGCCTTGTGCTGCGAAGAGGCCATAGCTGGCGAAGATGATCTTTTGCCTTGCCGGCCTCTTCGCAGCACAAGGCTGCTCCTACAAGGAAATGGCAAGCCTGAGCGAATGAGCCATTGCCGGCAAAATTGCCAAGATGGATATCCGCACCGGTGAGCAGACCATGTTCAATTACCTGATCCAGCCGCTGAACCGGGCCAAGGAGGCACTGGTTTCAAGCCATGCAAAGTACCTGTAGGAGCAGCCTTGTGCTGCGAAGTGGCCATAGCTGGCGAAGATGATCTTTTGCCTTGCCGGCCTCTTCGCAGCACAAGGCTGCTCCTACAAGGAAATGGCAAGCCTGAGCAAATGAGCCATTGCCGGCAAAATTGGCAAGATGGATATCCGCACCGGTGAGCAGACCATGTTCAATTACCTGATCCAGCCGCTGAACCGGGCCAAGGAGGCACTGGTTTCAAGCCATGCAAAGTACCTGTAGGAGCAGCCTTGTGCTGCGAAGTGGCCATAGCGGGCGAAGATGATCTTTTGCCTTGCCGGCCTCTTCGCAGCACAAGGCTGCTCCTACAAGGGCATGGCAAGCCTGACCGATTGGGCCATTGCCGGCAAAATTGCCATGGGGGATATCCGCACCGGTGAACCATTTGATACGGCCAAGCTTTTCAGCTTTGACTACCTTAGAAAAGCTTGACCGCCAACGGAGGATCTACAGGAATCGCGATCGCCTGCAGGAGCAGTCTTGTGTCGCGATGGGCCGCAAAGCGGCGCCGAAAACCCGAGCTAGAACGCATATTTACAACAAAAGACCATGCCGGTGGGCTAGATTCATTCGAAACACGAGGGGCACCCAATGAGCCTGATCCCCGGATTATCTGACAATGCCCACGTGCTGATATGTGGTGCAAGCCGAGGTATCGGCCTGGCACTGTGTGCGGCGTTGCTGGCCCGCGATGATGTAAGCCGGGTCTGGGCTGTGTCGCGACACGCCCGCACTGCTGACGGCCTGCTTGCGCTGGCCCAGGCACATGGCGAACGCGTGGTACTGCTGGATTACGATGCTCGCGACGAGCAGGCGCTGGCTGCGCTTGCAAGCGAGGTGGGCCTTGCCTGCCCGCACCTTCACCTGGTTATCAGCACACTCGGCATCCTCCACCAGGAGGGTACCAAAGCCGAGAAATCACTGGCCCAACTGGACCTCACCAGCCTGCAGGCCAGCTTCGTCACCAATGCCTTCGCACCGATCCTGTTGCTCAAGCACCTGATGCCACTGCTGCGCAAACAGCCCGCCACCTTTGCAGCCCTGTCGGCGAGGGTTGGCTCGATCAGCGACAATCGACTGGGCGGCTGGTACAGCTATCGCGCCAGCAAGGCAGCGCTGAACCAGCTGCTGCACACGGCAAGCATCGAACTGAAACGCCTGAACCCGAACGCCACGGTGCTGGCGCTGCATCCGGGGACTACCGATACCGAGCTGTCGCGGCCATTTCAAGGGAATGTGCCGGAGGGGAAGCTGTTTGAACCGGGTTTTGCGGCACGGTGTGTGATCGAACAGGTGGGGCGGCTTGGGCCGTCGGAGAGTGGCAGTTTTTGGGGGTGGGATGGCGAGCGAATCGAATGGTAAGCCAGTAAGTCATGGCCCCCTGCGACACAGGTTGTCGCCCTCTTGGCAAAAGCTACTGCTACCCAGCCAGAGGAATGAACATGAAAGACCTGTTTGCAGTCATCGGCTTTGCCGTGGTGGTAAAGAACGGATACGAGTGGTACCGCGAGTACGGTGAGCTCAAGCGCAAAAATGAGCAGAGGCAGTGAGCCTGCGGAGCCTGGGCAAGACCAATGGCTATAGATATTGACGCCAAAAAGCGCCATTAAACCGCCATCAAGGCTAGCATATCGCCACCATTCACCGGTACGATTCGCACAGCCAAAAGTCGTACCGGCCCCCCGGTGATCCAGAACAAGGTTGTTTTCATGTCACAAGCGAAGGACACGCTGCTCAGACTGTTCGCCTTACTCCGTCTAATTCCGACCGAGCCACAGCGGATTGCTACTCCAACGCTGCTGGAGAAGCTTCGTGATCGAGGCTTTTCGGTCACGTTGCGCTCCATTCAACGCGACTTGAATCGGCTGTCTATTCCGTTTTCCCTGGTGTGTGACGACAGCGAGATGCCTTTCCGCTGGAGCTTCACTCGTAACGCTCCCTTGCAGTTGCAAGACATGGATGCACCTACCGCGCTGGCGCTGTACCTGTCCGAGAACCACCTGTATACCCTGTTGCCGCAAACTGTTCTGGACCAATTGGGTCCACAGTTCCGCCGCGCTCGGAACTACCTGCAGGGTGTAGGCGCCAACGGCCTGGCCGACTGGTCCCGGCGCGTCCGTGCACTGCCCAACGGCAAAACCTTGATGCCTGCCGCAGTGTTGCCAGAGGTTTGGGCACACGTCTCCAGCGCACTGCTGGAACGTCGCCAACTGCAGGTGAGCTACCGAAGCCGCAGCAAAAATTCGATCAAACCCTTTCGCCTGCATCCGGCCGGGCTGGTCTCGCGCCATGCCATCAGTTACCTGATTGCGACGGTCGGTGAGTACAGCGACCTACGGCAGTTTGCGCTGCATCGCATCCAGCAAATCGAAATGCTCAGTGAGCCTGCAGAGTTTCACAGCAGCTTCGATGTCGACGACTACATCGCCAGCGGCGTGTTCCACCTGCGCCAGGCCGACCACCATGTCGAACTGATTGCCGATGTCCATCCACAGATAGCAACGTTGCTGCACGAGACACCGCTCAGCCTCCAGCAGGACTTGAGCGACATTCCCTCTGAGGACTGGAAACGCTTGCGCGCCAAAGTGCCATTGGATCGGGAAACACTGTGGTGGATATTCGCGCTCAACGACAACATTCGTGTGCATGCCCCACAGGTGTGGGTCGACGAGATCCGCAAGCGCCTGCGCTCGATGCAATCTTTTTACCTGCAGGCTAGCCCCGCTTGACCTCCCTCGCAATACGTTATGCCAACTTCCCGCGCCCCAGCTTGATGAAACGGGGCGCAAACCTAGACAGATATCGATATCTACAAAAAGGACATTGCCATGCCGCTTCCTCTCATCCTCGGTGCCGCCGCTCTGGTTACAGCAGCCTACGGAGCCAAGAAAGGCTACGACGGATACCAGCGTCATTCGGAAGCCGACGAAATCGTCAAAGTTGCCCAAGAACGCTATGAGGCAAAGAAAGACGTCTTTGACGAACAGGAAAGCAAAACCACTTCTGCACTCGAAGCCTTGGGGAAAAAGGAACTGGAAATCGGTCAAAGCTTTGCCGAATTCAAGGTACTGGCCGACAAACTGCTGGACCAGATAAACGCCGGCCGCCAGCACAAACTTGAAGTCAACATTCCCAAACACAACCTGCAAAAAGTCGATAATTACAGCTTCACTGCCGTTGGCGTGCTCGGTACCGTTGCGGGCGCTGGCACCGCAGGCGCTGCGGCTGGCTTTGCCGTGTATGGTGGTGTAATGGCCTTGGGTGCGGCGTCGACCGGTACCGCTATTTCCTCGCTGACTGGTGTTGCTGCTACCAACGCAACCCTGGCCGCCATTGGTGGGGGCTCGTTGGCTACCGGTGGCCTGGGCATGGCAGGTGGCACTGCAATTCTGGGCGCGGCGGTGGCCGCCCCTGTGTTGGCGATTGCCGGCTGGGCTTACAACAGCCATGGCGAAGAAGCGCTGAAAAACGCTCACAAAGCCGACCTGGAAGTTACCGCAGCTGTCGGCAAGCTTACTCGCGCCACTGATATGCTGGGTGAAACCGAGCACTACTCACGCAAGATCCGTCGTTCGCTGATGTCCATCTATGCCCAGTTCAACCAGTATTTCGACAGTTTGAAAGACATCGATAACTTCCTGCAGGACCTTAAAGGCCGCAATGTCGATGTCAAAGCAGAAATGGCCAAACACAATGACTCGATCGTACTCACCATTCAGAACGGCTATGCGCTGGCGGCCATCCTGGTGAACGTGATCACCACGCCTATCTTCAAGCTCAAGAAAGTCAACGGCCAAGTCGCCAAAGATAAAGACGGCGTTCCGACCATGGAATTGGACAAAGACGGCTCGATGGTCCTGAACGAGACCGAACTCGATAAGGTGATGGTAAATGCCAGCGCTGAAGCCGAGAAATTCGAAGCAGCCTGACACCCTCCGGGGAGGGCTCGCCCTCCCCAAGTCCCCTTTTCGACTTTCATGGATCTGAATATGCACGCCGCAGCGCGAGACTATCCCTGGGCTGAAGAGCTCGAAAAAACTGTGGTCAACAGCCTGGCCACCAGTTTTGGCCTGGACTTTTTGTTGTTCCAGGACAAGCACGGCGGTGACGTGAACACCGTTCATAATGCCCGCAATGGTGTATGGGCAACGGAGCAGGAAAAACAAAGCTTCGAACAGCGCGGCGACTACAACCCGGATCCGTACCACCAGCACGAAAACTACATCGCGACCGGGCGCCGAGATAAAGCGACTCACCTCGCAGGCGACCTTCACGACCCTTACCGCAACGCCACACTGACAGCGGCACAGAAGCGCAACCTTGATCACGTCATCAGTGCCAAGGAAATACATGACGATGCAGGCCGCGTTCTGGCCGGGTTGGACGGTGTGGAGCTGGCAAACCAAAGCAGCAACCTGCAAACAACCCACGAAAGCATCAACAAGTCGAAAGGCCAGACGCCTATCAACGACTACTTGCGGGACCTGCCCAACCTGATTGGCAGAAGCGAGAGCAAACTGGCAAAAGACCGGGCACGCCTGGCCGCCCTGCCACGCAACACGCCAGAACAACAGCACAATGCACGCGTGCTTGAAGATCAGATTCGCAAAGACGAAAACAAGATCGAAACGTTGAAGGCCATCGACCCCGATGAAATGCGCAAGCGGGACGAAGCTGCCCGTGCCCCCTACAACGAACAGATCAACCGCACCTATTACACCAGCAGCAAATTCTTGAAGCAAAGTGCCTCTGCGTCGCTCGAGGCCGGCCTGAAAATGGGTGCGCGCCAGATGCTTGGCCTGGTGCTGGCCGAAGTCTGGTTCGAGTTGCGCGGGCAGGTGCCGGTGCTGCTTGAAAAGCTCAAGCACAAGTTCGACTTCGAAACGTTCATCGACAGCGTCAACGACACCTTGAAAGGCGTTTGGGCACGCGTACAGAAACGCTTCACAGACTTTCTCATTGGCTTCAAGGACGGCGTTTTCGCTGGTGTGATGGCCAGCGCAACCACCACACTGTTCAATGTGTTCGCCACGACCAAGGTCATGGCGGTCAAAATTATCCGCGAAGTCTGGGGCCAGTTGGTCAAGGCGATCAAACTGATGATCTTCAACCCGGAGCAATTGAGCTTCGTCGACCTCTGCAAGGCCGTTACCAGCTTGATGTCCCTTGGTGCAGCCACCGTGGTGGGCACCATGGTACATGCCCAACTGCTGCCTCTGTGTAGTTTCCCGTTCGGCGGTGAACTCGTGGCGTTCGCAAGTGCCTTGGTCACTGGCGTGGTCACCCTAGGCCTCAACTACTTCCTACTGCATAGCCCAGTAGCCCAGAAGCTCTGGGCTTTCATCGAGTCAATCATGCCGCATGCCGGCCTAGTGAAGCACTTCGAGTCGGTGAACGCAGAGCTGGACCGCTACCTGACCGAGCTCAGCAGGCTTGAGTTCAACCTGGATGCTTATGAACTTGAAGCGTTCTCGCTCACCCTGATGGCATGCAACGATGAGCTGCAACGCGGCATGGTGCTGAAAGCTGAGGTGGCCAAACGCAACATCGAACTGCCTTTCGAAATGGGCAACAGTGCGAGCACTCGCGACTGGTTGGCCTCACTGGTTTAAATGATGCAGCCTTTCCCATGTAATCAGTGCGGCCTGTGCTGCCGCAACGTTCACCTGGCCGAGGAAACGCGCTTCCTCGACCGGGGGGACGGTACCTGCCGGCATCATGATGTACCCAGTAAACGCTGCACGATCTACGAAGACAGACCCGAAATCTGTCGGGTGGATCGGCAATACGAATTGCACTATGCCCGCCAGTATGGCTGGGACGAATTTGTGAAGCTGAATGTTCAGGTCTGTAAGGTACTGGAAGCGCAATCACATCAGTGATGCTACTTAGGTGCGCAAATATTTCTGCTGTGATTTCCCTTCTTTGCCCTGACAACTGGCACTCCCTCGGGCTATCCCTTGAAAGGACTCGAATGAACCATTCCGATTTATGCCTCAAACCTATTCATGAGCTGCTTACCGACGAAACTGGCAATCCGAAACAGTTCTGGATCCCCGCCTATCAACGCGGCTATCGCTGGAAACCCCTGCAAGTGACGCAATTGCTGGATGACATCCGGGAGTTCAGCCAGCGTCGCAACCCACAGCCTGAAGACTTCTACTGCCTGCAACCGCTGGTCATCAAGGCCACCGAGCATGGACCACTCGAAGTGGTTGACGGCCAACAGCGGCTGACGACACTGCTGCTGATTCTCCGCCACTTTAATGAGCGGCTGTCGGAGAAGTACAGGCAGAAGTTGTACACCCTCGACTACGAAACCCGCCCCCAGCTGCTGGCGTTTCTGGATGCCCCGGACGACACTGCTGCCGAAGAGAATGTTGACTACTTTTATCTCCGCAGTGCCATCAAGGCTATTGAAAATTGGTTCAGCAGCCGTGGTCATGAAGTGGACGAAATCAAGTCTGCGCTGCTGAACAAAACCCGGGTTATCTGGTTCGAACTGGCGGACCAGGACAACGCGGTGGACGCGTTCACCCGCCTGAACGTAGGCAAGATTCCACTGACTGATGACGAATTGATCCGCGCGTTGTTCCTCAAGCGTGGTGATGCGAGTGAGCACGACGCGACTGCCCAGCAGTTGAAAATCGCCCACGAATGGGACCAATTGGAAAAAGCGCTGCAGGCAGATGAGTTCTGGTACTTCCTCAGTAACCAAAAGAGCAGACCCCAGAACCGCATCGGTTTTTTGTTTGAACTGGTAACCAAGATAGAGGGCCCGGCCCAGGATGCTGCCGAGGATGATCACAGTATCTTCCATGCCTACAGCAGAAAGCTGAAAGCTGCTGACGTAACGACTGAAGAATGGCTGCGCATCAAGCAGACCTTCATGATGCTTGAGGAGTGGTTTGAAGACCGCACCCTATATCACATCGTCGGTTTTCTGATCCATCAGGGCATGGACGTTGCGCGTATCTGCAAGCTCTCGCAGAAGACGACCAAAAGCACGTTCGAGCGCAGCTTGCGAAAAGAAGTGTTTGCTCACGCAATCGGTGACGAGGACCTTGATGCACTAACGCCCGATAAACTGAAGCTGTGCGTAAGCGAACGTCTGAAGGAGCTGGAATATGGCCCTCACTCGGGAGAAATTCGCTCCCTTTTATTGCTGTTCAATCTGGCCACCTTGCTGAGCAGCCCACGTTGCAACATGCGCTTCCAGTTTGACAGTTTCAAAAACGGTGAGTGGGACATTGAGCATGTGCGCTCAGTCGCTTCCAGCCGTCCTGTGCGAACACATGATCAAGTGAATTGGCTTACTCTGTGCTCAGGTTATTTGTTAGCTAAAAATTCGGGTGACAAAGAACGCCAACTTTTGGTCAGCATTGAAGCCTTCATCAGGAGGTCGAAGAAAAAGGAGTCGGACGAAGCCTTTGAAGCGCTCTACAACAAACTGCTGGCCTTCTTTGAGGAAAAGGAAGATGCGCCGACCGAGCACGGCATTGGCAACCTGACCTTACTGGATAAAGGCACCAACCGCAGCTACAAGAACGCCGTTTTTGCGGTCAAGCGCAAAGCGTTGCTGGCCCTGGACCAGTCGGGAATTTTCGTCCCTCTGTGTACCCGCAATGTATTCCTCAAATGCTACAGCCCGGAAGCTGACAACGTGATGTTCTGGAGCCAGGAAGACCGTGACGCCTATCTGGCCGAAATCAACCGGGCCCTGGTGGGCTTCTTCAGTGCAACCCAGGAGATGATTCAATGAGCGAATCCGGCACTCAAATTTCCCTGAAACAACTGGTCAACCGCCATCAGCGCATTCAGGTACCCATGATTCAGCGTGATTATGCTCAGGGTCGCGCGGCTGCTGAGGGTGTGCGCGAAGAGTTCCTCGCTACCCTCAAGCAGGCCTTTGCGCTGAAACCGAGCAATCCCGCCCTTCCCCTGAACCTGGACTTCATCTACGGCAGCCTTGATCTTGAAGGCCGGACCAAGTTTCTACCGCTCGATGGTCAGCAACGGCTAACTACCCTGTTTCTGCTGCACTGGTACCTCGCTTGGCGCGACGGCTGCGAAGCTGAGTTCCGTCAAGTGTTCTGCGAAGGTAATCGCTCACGCTTTACCTACAGTGTTCGCCCGAGCAGCAGCGAGTTTTTCGATGAACTAGTGAATTTCTGGCCAGCATGTGAAACCATCGACAATCCTTCGCTGGACAAGCTGGTAACTAACCAGGCCTGGTACTTCCGTTACTGGCGCCTGGACCCGACCATCCAGTCGTGCCTGGCCATGCTCAAAGCGATTCACGAGCATTTCGGCGATGTTCGAGGTGGCTACCAACGGTTGATGGACGAACAGCAACCGGTAATCACTTTCCAGTTGCTTGACCTTGAGCACTTCGGATTGTCCGATGACCTGTACATCAAAATGAACGCTCGCGGTAAGCCGTTGACCGCTTTCGAGACATTCAAGGCCCGTTACGAGCATGACCTCAAAGGGCAGTATGAGTACGAGAGCCGCGAGATCAGCGGCCGAGCGTTTTCAGTCGCCGATTACTTTGCTCGTCGCATGGACACGTGTTGGGCTGATTTTTTCTGGGCGTATCGCGACAAGGAAACCAACCTGTTCGACGATGCGATCATGAATTTCTTCCATGCTGTGGCGTTCATTTGTCGTGACCCCGTATCACCTGACTATCTGGAGGACATCAGCACCTTCAGAACCCAGCCGTTGAAATCGACATACGCGTATTACCACAAGGCAAAATGGCTGGAGCGGGCGTTCTCCGACACCTTGATTTTACTGCTTGAAACTTGGAGCACTGACGGCAATCGCTTCACACCACTACTCCCGGAAAACCCGTACTTCAACGAAGCCGCAATTTTCCAACGGTTGGTCAATGATCCATCAGCCCTGGCATATACGGATCTGGTGCAACTATTCGCATACGTTGCATTCCTCCGCGCTGTGGATGGAGCGCCTGAGCCGCAGGCATTGCGGGAATGGATGCGGATAATCTACAACCTGTCGATCAACACCAGCTATGAGCGCCCTGCTGACATGCAGCGCAGTATGCTGGCAGTGCAGTGCCTTCTGCCCCATGCTGACGAAATCGGCGCTTTCTTTGCTGGCACTGAAAAACCGACTACAGGTTTTTATCATCAGCAGATTAGTGAAGAGCAACTCAAATCCAAACTTTTGCGGGCTCATGCAGGGTGGCCTCCGCTTATCGAGCGAGCGGAAAAGCATGGTTATTTCAAAGGGCAGATCGAATTTCTGCTGGACTTCAGCGGTACGTTGGCCAAGTCAGAGAAGTCTGAAGTAGCAGCCTGGTCAACAAAAGAACACAAAGCGCTTCAGGGAGCGTTCTCTGAATTTTTGGGCAAGGCAGAAGCCATGTTCAATGCCCGTGGCCTGAACAGCTTGCCTGACTTCCGGTGGGAGCGTGCGCTGCTGTCGCAGGGCGACTACCTATTGCACAGCGGCTCAAATTACTCGTTCCTAAGCAACTCAGCCTCTGATCAAGCCAGTTGGAAGCGACTGCTCCGCGGGGGAGCCGGGCAGAATGAAAAAGAGGCACGCATCCTGCTGCATCAGTTGCTGGAGCAGATTGACCTTCGCAACCCGCTAGAGCCCCAGCTGGATGAAGTTATGGCCAATGCTGAAGAGATGGAGTCATGGCGCCAGATCATGGTGTGTAGGCCAGAAGTATTCGCATACTGCAATGAGCGCGCCTTGCGCTGGCAAAACGGCGAAATCTATTTGCTGAGGCGAAGCCGCATGAGCGGCATGCACGCTGAGTTGTATAGCTATGACCTTCACATTCAGCTCCAGGTGCCAGCATTGCAGAAGAAGCTCGCGCCATTACAAGTGCTTGAATATAGCTCGGTGAGTGGCGCAGAATACCAGCCCGGTGTCGAGCTCGCCATTTCACACCGAGGGCATCGCATAAAGTTCATAGTTATCTCCTCATCTGATAACTTTGAGATTCATCTCTCCCTCAAGCGTCTCAAGCCTCTACCCGAAATAAAAAAACTTTTGCTAGATAATTACAATTTTGAGAACAGAGAAGAGGCAATAGCACTCAGCGTCCCACGACAACACATCCACAAAACGCTGTCCAATATGGCTCGAACGATTAAGGCGATGCAGGCACAATCTGCCGATACCGCGTAAGGTCTGATGTCACGAAGCGAAAAGCAGTAAAAAATGCTCTCGTGCCGGGTGCCTTTTTACACTCGGCCGAAGCATTGTGCTTTACCGCGAGGTCACTTCAGCGCGGGCCACCACTCTGATGGCCACCAAAGCCACCGCCACCGCCGTGGCCACCACCATGACCACCGCCACCACCTGGCGGCATGAACATCCAGCAACCTGACATGGTGGATACCAGCACTGCAACCAGGGCTGCACGGAAAAGATCTTTCGACTTCATTGGAACGCTCCACAGGGTTAGGTCTGCTGCCTGCAAGTAGCCGGTTGGGCAGCCGGCGGATTCTAGAGTTGCGGCATGATGGCCCGGGGAAACTTTGCATATCTTTACAGTCGATGCAGGCACCACGGCGCAGCGGAGGCGAGAGACTGCCTCCGTAAAGCGTCCTTGACCCACTCCCCTCCACCGCCGCATGCTCGAACGCTTCCACCCCACGCTCAAGGACCGACTGCATGAAGCTGGAAACTCTCGCCATCCACGCAGGCTTCAGCCCTGACCCGACCACCAAGGCAGTGGCCGTACCGATCTACCAGACCACCTCCTTCGCCTTCGACGACACCCAGCACGGCGCCGACCTGTTCGACCTGAAAGTGGCCGGCAACATCTACTCGCGCATCATGAACCCGACCAACGATGTACTCGAAAAGCGCATGGCAGCCCTCGAAGGCGGGGTTGGCGCGCTGGCGGTGGCCTCGGGCATGGCGGCCATCACCTACGCCATCCAGACCGTCGCCGAGGCTGGTGACAACATTGTCTCGGTGGCCAAGCTGTACGGCGGCACCTACAACCTGCTCGCCCACACCCTGCCGCGCATGGGCATTCAAACCCGCTTCGCCGCCCATGACGACATCACTGCGCTCGAAGCCTTGATCGACGCACGCACCAAGGCGGTGTTCTGCGAATCCATCGGCAACCCCGCCGGCAATATCGTCGATATCGCCGCACTGGCCGAAGCCGCCCACCGCCACGGTGTGCCGCTGATCGTCGACAACACCGTGGCTACCCCGGTGCTGTGCCGACCGTTCGAACATGGCGCGGACATCGTCGTGCACTCGCTGACCAAGTACATCGGCGGCCACGGTACCAGCATCGGCGGCATCGTCATCGACTCCGGCACGTTCCCCTGGGCCGACAACAAGGAACGTTTCGCCCTGCTTAACACCCCCGACCCGTCCTACCACGGCGTCACCTACACCGAAGCCTTCGGCCCCGCCGCCTTCATTGGCCGCTGCCGCGTGGTGCCGTTGCGCAACACTGGCGCTGCGCTGTCGCCGTTCAACGCCTTCCTGATCCTGCAAGGCCTGGAAACCCTGGCCCTGCGCATGGAGCGCCACACCGAGAACGCGCTGAAGGTCGCCCATTACCTGCAAGCGCACGAGCAGGTGGCCTGGGTGAAGTACGCCGGGCTGCCCGACCACCCCGAGCATGAACTGGCCCAGCGCTACACCGGCGGCAAGCCGGCGTCGATCCTGTCGTTCGGCATCAAGGGCGGCCAGGCTGCCGGTGCGCGTTTCATCGATGCGTTGCAACTGGTGGTGCGCCTGGTGAACATCGGCGATGCCAAGTCACTGGCTTGCCACCCCGCCTCCACCACCCACCGCCAGCTCAACGACGAGGAGCTGGAAAAGGCCGGTGTACCGCGGGACATGGTGCGCCTGTCGATCGGCATCGAGCACAGTGACGACATCATCGCCGACCTGGCCCAGGCCCTGGAGGCCAGCCGCGGGTGAATCATCCGCGCCCTACCCAATGCCGACGGCGGGCGCACCGTCATCTAGCCTGGATACACCCGCAATGACCTTGTTCTACCTGAAACTTATCGTCACCCCCCTGCTGATGTGGGCCATCTCCCTCGCCTCGCGGCGCTGGGGCGGTTTGCTGGGTGGGTTGCTGTCCGGCCTGCCGATCACCTCGGCACTGGTAATGACCTTCCTGTGCCTGGAACAGGGCAATGCCTTCGCCTTGGGCGCGATACCCGGCGCACTGGGCGGCTTGGCGGCGGTGCAGGCCACCTACACCTTCTACCTGTTGGCCACGCGCAGGCTCGGCACCGCCGTAGCCGTGCTGCTGGCGTTGCTGTGCTATGGCGTGGCCGCCTATGCGTTTACCCACTGGGGCAACCTGTACCTGTCGATTGCCGTGGCACTGGTGCTGATCGGCGTGCTGATACGCGCCAGCGGCCGTGAGCCCAAGCCCGACACTTTGAGCCGCACCCGTCAGCGATTTTGGGAGATCCCCCTGCGCATGGTGTCTGCTACTTGCCTGCTGATGATGATCACCAGCCTGGCCAGTTGGTTGGGCCCGGCGACCAGCGGGATGCTCGCCCCGATACCGGTGATTGCCTGGCCGCTGATGGTGTTCGCCCATGTACAAGGCGGGCGGGCCGGGATGGTAGCGATGGTGCGGGGCAATGCGATCGGAGCGGTGGGGGTGATCGCGTTTTATCTTGTGCTGGCGGCGCTGCTCGAAGTGTGGGGCGTTGGCCTGACCATCGGGCTGGCCATGCTTTGCGCCGTAGTGCTGACCGTTGGGCTGGCTACCGTATTACGACGGCGTTGATGCGCCAGAGGGGCTGCTGCGCAGCCCATCGCAGGCAAGCCAGCTCCCACAGGGGCGGTGCAACGTCTGAGCCTGGCGCCATACCTGTGGGAGCGGGCTTGCCCGCGAACACCGGCGCAGCCGGTGCCATACTCCGCGCAGGATGCTTCGCGGGTAAACCCGCCCCCACGGTGGCCGTGCCAGATCAATGAATTGAGGTAACCCCATGAAGTATCAGATTCGCAGGGCGCGACCAGAAGATGCTGCGGATATTAGCCGAGTGATCATCGCTGCCCTGCGGCAAACGAATGCAGCGGACTACGATACCGCGACCATTGCCAGGGTCGAGCAATCGTTCAGCGAAGCGGGCATTGCTGGCCTGCTGGAGAAACGCCTGATCTTCGTTGCAGCCGATCATGATGAGGTCGTGGCTACTGCCAGCCTTGCAGACGATGTAGTCAGAAGCGTATTCGTCGCCCCCGAATATCAGCGGTCAGGTCTCGGCGAGAAGTTGATGTTGGCAGTCGAAAACCAGGCGCTGATGCGTGGCTCACAACGGTTGCGAGTGCCCTCTTCGATTACGGCGCAGGGTTTCTACAAGCGCTTGGGGTACAGCAAAGTGCGTGATGAATACCACGGGGATGAACGCACGATCATCATGGAGAAGCAACTGATCAAGCCATGATGGCAGGGCCTGGACGCCTTGTAGTTGTTGGCATCAGGCCCTGTAGGGCAAATTCCATCAACGCGGTTGAGGATGCTCGGCGGATACCGAGTTATTGGCCTGCACGTCTTTCATTTCCTCTTCAATCGGGCCTTCATCATCTGCGGGTAATGGAACCTCTCCATCACCTGCACCCGCCTGCTCATCGTTGGTTCTTGCGGTACCGTTGTCCCGGTCGAGCTGCCCGTCCTGGTCCGAGCCGGGATTGCCGGGAGGTGGGTCCCAGTCTACCGGGCGCTTTTCGGACCAGGCTTCACCGACGCCTTGCTTGGGCTCGGACTCGGCTTGATCTAGGCCCGAGCCGTGGCCCCCTGCGTCGGTGGTATTTTCCGTAGGCCCCGGGTACGGCGAGTCCGGGCCATTGTGGTCGATTGCCATGGGTGTTCTCCTGATTGCAGCGCAGCGATGGTGCGCTTGTTGTTCAGAGAGAAATCCGCTGGCGAGAGTGCCTTGTGTTCGACCGGTGGTGCAAAAGGCCGGGCTCGCGGCTTTTGCTTGCCAGGTTGCAAGCGGGCGGCATGACCAGGCTCTTTGCACCATCACCCAAGTGCAGCACCATCAAGTGAAGGGCCGCTTCGTGCAGGGCGAGTTCGTCCTGTTTCAGTTCAAAAGCCTGCGGCCCTAGTCGAACGCCCCGTTCAACACCTCATAGATGATCCCGGTCGCCACAGCGACCAGAATCAGGTCCGCGCCCGCCTGCATCCACTCATAGCCGTCATAGTGCGGCAGCTGCCCCAAAAGGCGGCCATCCAGTTTTTTGGCGATTCCGGGCGGCAAGGGCTTGCCGCGCGCCAGGTTCTTCTGAATACCTGGAGGCAATGCGGGGCCTGGGCTCCAGTAACTGCGGTGCCCACCGAGAATGCCCAGCACATCACCACGGTCGATGGACGGGCCGCCGTGCCAGTCCTTGCCGCCAGCGCTCTGCTTGTGGCCGCCCGCATTACCCTGGCCTTGGGAGTGTTGAGCCTGGCCCTTGCCGTGCCCCTGACCTTGGCCCTGGCCTTTGCCGTTACCCGGGTCAGCGAGCGCCGGGCCAAAGGCCAAGGCCAATGAGGTGAGAACAGCTGTAAGGACTGTTGATCTGGCCATGTGAGCATCCGTCGCGCGAAGAGTTGCCCACATTATAGACAGTGCGCAGCGCCTGCTTCGCTCTGCAGGCCGTGGAAATAGCAGTTGTCCCCTCAAGGGGACATCGCTGGCTGTCGCCTCGAGTACAGTCACTTGCACACCTGAAAAGCTACAAAAATAAGGATGTGCACCACATGCATCAGCCCCATAGCGAGCCGCGTCGTTCCCTCTATTTCAACTATCAAGTCTTCCCCGCCCATACGGCCAGCGTCGGGGCCGCCCGCGTTGAACGCAAACCTGTAGTGGTGGTAGGCGCCGGCCCGATCGGCCTGACCACTGCCCTGGACCTTGCCCGTCATGGCATAGCCTGCGTGGTACTGGCGGCGGAACGGCAAGTGAGCGAGGGCAGCCGGGCGATCGTGTTCACCCGTCGCTCGATGGAAATCCTGCAGCAGGTAGGTGTCGCCGAGCGGGTCTGCGAGCTTGGCTTGCCGTGGAGCTGTGGCAATTCGTTTTACCGCAACCAGCTGGTGTTCCGTATGGAAAGCCCACACGACCCTGACGACCGCTACGCGCCCATGACCAACCTGCAACAACCCTGCCTGGAGCAGTTGCTGGTCGAGGCCGCCGAGGCTGATCCGTTGGTAGACCTGCGCTGGGGCAACCGCGTAAACGGCCTGGCGCAGCATGAAGACTTCGCCCGGCTGAGCATCGATACCCCAGCCGGTAGCTATGAGCTGGACGCTGACTGGGTAGTAGCGGCGGACGGTGCCCGCTCGACACTGCGCACCCTGCTGGCGCTGAAACTGGAGGGTACCGCGTACGAAGGGCGCTTCGTGATTGCTGATATCAAGATCGACCTGGGCCTGCCCACCGAGCGCCTGGCCTATTTCGACCCGGACTGGAACCCGGGCAACACGGTATTGATGCACCGCGAACCAGGTGATATCTGGCGAATCGACTACCAACTGCCCGCAAACGAAACCCCGGAACAGGCGCTGCAGCCGGAGTCACTGCGCGAACGCATCAATGCCCAGCTACACATGCTTGGCGTTGAAGACCCACAGTGGGAAATGGACTGGAGCTCGGTCTATTCCACCCGGGCGCTGACCCTGCCGAATTACATCCACAAGCGCGTGATATTTGCCGGGGACGCGGCACACCTGTTGCCGATTTTCGGCGTGCGTGGCGCCAATACCGGGTTCCAGGACTGCCATGGCCTGGTCTGGAAACTGGCCCTCGCCCTCAAGGGTTTGGCAGGCCCCAAGCTGCTGCAGTCCTATTCCACCGAACGCGTCAGTGCGGCGCGGGAAATCATCGGCGAGGCCGGCAAGAGCACCCGGTTCATGGCGCCACCCACTGCGGGTTACCGCCTGGTACGCGATGCGGTGTTGTCGCTGTCGCTGACCCAGGCATTCGTCCGCCCGTTGTACCACTGGCGCACCTCGCGGCCACACGACTACGCGGACTCGGTGCTCAACTGTGCAACTGACGACAATGAGCATTTCACTGCCGGCCCGCGCAACGGCGCCCCGCTGCTGAACATCAGGCTGGCCGAAGACGACTACCTGTTCGACCACTTGGGTGCCTGCTTCTACCTGCTTTATTTCACCGACAGTGACTGCATCCCAAGTGACGTGATCGAGCAGGCGACTGCCATTCGCAGCAGCGGCGTGCCCTTGCAGATCATCGCGATTGCGCAAAACGCCCAGACCATCATCACCGGGGCAGACCAACTGATCGACGACACCACCGGCCGCATCGCCGCCAAGTATGGCATCCCCCGAAATGGCGCTTACTTGGTGCGCCCAGACCAGCACATCTGCGCCCGCTGGCTGCAGGTATCGGCCGCACAACTGCAATCCGCCATCGACACTGCCTTGGGCAAGCACTGAGAGGAAGCGCCATGAACACCCTGACCGCAACAGACCTGGAAGTGGTTTACGACATACTGGCAGACGCTTTGGACCAGGCCACACCGGCCAAGGCCGAGCTGTTCCTGACCAAGCTGGCGCTGCTCAGCGCCCATGCGCTTGGCGATGCCCAAGCCTTCACCGAACTTGCCCAGTGCGCGCTTCAAGACCTGTAGTACCTGCCCTTGCCAATGCACCGGAGCCGGTGCCGCTGAAACCAATAATAATCAGGCGCCCACATGCATCAGAACACTGCCCCCATTACAACGATAAAAACCGCCAGCAGTCCCCAGCAAACCGTGATGCGCAAAGTGTCCAGGCGCCTGCTCGGCTTTCTGTTCCTGTGCTTTGTGCTGTCGTTTCTCGACCGGATCAACATCGGCTTTGCCGGCCTGACCATGATGGGTGACCTGGGCCTGAGCAGTACCCAGTTCGGCATGGCCACCACGCTGTTCTACATCGCCTATATCGCCTGTGGTATCCCCAGCAACATGGCCTTGGCCAAGGTTGGTGCACGCAAATGGATCGGCAGCCTGATGATCGCCTGGGGGCTGGCCTCGACCGCGACGCTGTTCGCGACCGATGCCAGCAGCCTGTACCTGCTGCGGATTCTGGTCGGTATCACGGAGGCAGGCTTTCTGCCCGGTGTGCTGCTGTACCTGACGTTCTGGTTCCCGGCGGCCTATCGGGCACGGGCCAACGCTTTGTTCATGATCGCGATGCCGTTTACCGCAGGCTTCGGGTCGGCGCTTTCGGGGCTGATACTGGGCCTGGATGGCGTGTGGGGCTTGCACGGTTGGCAGTGGCTGTTTCTGCTGGAGGGCATGCCTTCGGTGATCATGGGCTTTATGGTGTTCTGCTACCTGAACGACACGCCGCAGCAGGCCCGCTGGCTGAGCCGCGAAGACAAGCAACATCTGCAGAATGCCCTGGCCGCAGACACCCCACCTTCCAACCGCACAACAGGGGACGGCCCCGGCAGCCTGCTGCGCGAAATGCTCTCACCCACGGTGCTGATGTTCAGCCTGGTGTATTTCTGCCTGGTCAACACGCTGGCCATGATCGCCGTGTGGACGCCGCTGATCATCAAGAGCATCAGTGCCGCCGACAGCAGCAACAGCACCATTGGCTTTCTGGCGATGATTCCGCAGGTGTGCACCATCATCGGCATGGTGGTATGGGGGCTGCATTCCGACCGCAGCCAGGAACGCAAATGGCACCTGGTGTTGCCCATGCTAATGGCCGCTGCCGGCTGGATGTTTGCCGCTTATGCCGGTAACCCGATGGTGCAACTGTGCGGCATCTGCATGGCGGCCACGGGGTCGTACACCGCCATGTCGATATTCTGGACTACCCCGGACCAGGCGCTGACGTTCAAGGCGCGTGCGATTGGCATTGCGGTGATCAACGCATTCGGCAACACAGGTTCGGCGCTGAACCCGCTGGTGGTTGGCTGGTTGAAAGACCTGACCCAAAGTTTCACGGCCGGGATTCTCTATGCCGCAGTGCTGTTGGTGATAGGCGCGTTGCTGACCTTCATGCTGCCCCTGCCCTCGCCCGCATCAGTTCCAAAGCATGCACAAAAGCTGTAGCCGGCGGTTGGCCGCCTCGATAAACCCGAGCCTTACGCAAAACCTGTGGGAGCGGGTTCACCCGCGAAGAATTCAACGCGGTGGATGGCACCGGCGCTGCCGGTGTTCGCGGGCGCGCCCGCTCCCACATGCCTGCGACCCGAGAGCCCGTCAGTGGACAGTTTTATGATTATCCAATGGCTCATTTAGAGACGTTTCCTACAAGGTTTTAGGACGCCCCAGGAACCTCCGGCAAGCGATTCCTCGTTAGTGTTCAGGGACCATCACAGTCCCTTTCAACGCGAGGTCGTTTTTGACAATCAGCCAACGTATCGCCATTGCGGCAGCCGAAGCCGGGCTCCCTTCTGACCACTGCATGGCCTGCGAGCGGCAAGGTTTGCCGATACTACCGCTGCGCCGCGCCCTGGTCCCGGATGCGCGCCCAGGTTGCGTCACCACCGTCGCCGGTAGCCTGCACGTTTCAGCCAGGATGGGCCTGCGCACCTTGCGCCTGGGTTACCTGTATGTACTGCTCGATCAGCAGGTCTGGCATGCCTACGAAGTCAGCGAACAGGGCCACCTGCGCCGCTTCAATCCCTACGAACCTTCAGACGGCCTACCCGCGTCGCTGCCCGAAAAATGCGTGAATGAAAACCACGATATCCCTTCCGCCTTCCTGAACATTGACACCGACCGGTATGGCAGCGCTTGGCTGGCTTTCTCTAGCGACCCTTGGCCGGCGAGCGTGCTGAATGCCTACAAGAAGGGCCAGGCGCCCGCGCACCGCTTCGAGGGGGTCGACCTCACGCAAGCCCGCAACAACCCAGAATTGCTGGGCATTGCCATGACGCCCGACAACCTGCAGGTCGACAAGGATGTGTTCGAGTACGCCCAGCATGGGTGCTCCCGGACGCCTACATTGAAATTTGCTCTCGAGAGATAAATGAATGACAGTTAAACCTAAGGTGTTGAGTGAGCGCGCGATAGGCTGGAGCTACGATCTGCCTTCAGTGGGAGAAAAACCAGAAACCCACTATTGGACAGCGCATGTAAACCCTCCACCCAATCAATTTGATGACGTGCACCTTGAATTACCGAGAAAAACGGTAAGCCTCCGAGGGTTTTCAGCGCTAGTCGGTGTTCCTGGACTATTATTTTGCGCCGGCCTAGCACTTTCTTTGTACTGGGATTTATTTATCTACGGCTGGGGGCGCGACTGGTTAATGAATATTTTATTTATACTCGGCCCGCCCGTAATGCTGTGGGCACTTATCCCTTACATCAGGCTGGATCTGGTCATCCCCAGAGACGAACCTATTCGCTTCAATCGCCTGCGTCGAAAAATCTACATCTACGAGTACAGGTTCGACCGCGTCTTCATCTTCAGCCGTAAACGCTGGGGTGTCCAACCCGTCGCCTACAACTGGGACGACGTCACCGCCGAGGTCTACCGAATCTACGCCCCTGGCCATGGTGGCCTGATCGAAAACGTCATGCTGTCAGTCCGTAATCCTGAGACTGACGAAGTCATTGATCGCGTCTTCTTCACTCATACCCTGCATGAGGGCAAGGCTTTCTGGGCCATTGCCCGGCTCTTCATGCAGCAAGGCCCGGAAGCCCTGCCCAAGTTCGTGCACCCACCCCGCGACTGGAACGATGACGATGGCCTGAGCCACATGCATTGCCTGGCGCCGAAAGTACAGTGGCCGACGGAAATCGACCTTGAGTCACGCACTGCGCCAGCAACGGATGAGGTCTGCTGAAAACTACCGCACTCGGTGCTGGCGATTCGGCCAAGATCAGTAGGACGAGACAGCGCGCTGGATGGCACCGGCTTTGCCGGTGTTCGCGGGTGAACCCGCGAAGGGGCCGGTCCCCTCGCAATGCGGAACGCGCACAGTTCAATGCCTCATGCGCTGGCTGACACTGGTCGCGGTGTACGTACACCCCACAGCCAGTAGCCCAAAGACAGAAGGACCAACCAGCCAACCCCGACATACATGGCGGTGCGGCTGGCCGGGAACCAACCGAGCACGCCAAAGATGAACACCATGAACGCAATCGCGCAAGCCGGCCCTACCGGCCACAGCGGCACCCGATAGCCCAGTGCAGCAACTTCCTCCTTACTCATGCCGCGCCGCATGGCCACCTGCGACAGCAGGATCATCAACCAGACCCAGACAATGGAGAAAGTGACCACCGCGGCAAGCACCAGGAACAAGTCTTCTGGCACCAGGTAATTCAATACCACGCCCAACAGCAGAGCGACGCCCATCACTGCAACCGTCATCCACGGCACACCGAAACGCGACAATGATGCAAATCCGCCAGGGGCTTGGCCGTTTTGAGCCATGCCGTACATCATTCGCCCGGCGCTGAATATGTCGCTATTGATGGCTGATACCGCAGCGGAAATTACCACGATGTTCAACACGGTTGCCGCTGAGCTGATGCCAAGGCCACTGAAGATCTGAACGAATGGGCTACCGTGGCTGCCAATGCTGGTCCAGGGATAAATGGCCATGAGCACGAACAGGGTAAGGATATAGAACAGCAGAATGCGCAGAGGCACCGAGTTGATGGCCTTAGGCAGCACGCGCTTCGGGTCCTTTGCCTCGCCTGCGGTAATGCCGATCATTTCGACCCCGCCAAAAGCGAACATCACAACGGTGAACGAAGCAATCATCCCACCGATGCCATTAGGGAAGAACCCGCCGTGGCTCCACAGGTTCGAGATGCCGGCAACAGTGCCTGCCTCGTCGTTCAGCTGGATGCCCAACAGCAGCACGGCCCCGCCTGCCACAATCATGGCAACGATAGCGGTCACCTTCAGCAACGACAACCAGAACTCCATCTCGCCGAACACTTTCACGCTACACAGGTTCAGCGCCCCGATGAAGAACACTATTCCAAGCACCCAGATCCAGGCGGGTGTTTCGGGGAACCACAGCCCCATGTAGACGCCAAACGCCGTCACGTCTGCCAGGCACACCACCAACATGGAGAACGCGTAGCTCCAACCAGTCAGAAAGCCAAAATAGCGGCCCAGGTATTGGCTGGCATAGTGGCCGAACGAACCTGACACCGGGTTATGAACTGCCATTTCGCCAAGGGCGCGCATCATCATGTAAATGGCGGCCCCCCCTATCAAATAGGCGAGCAACACTGATGGCCCTGCCAGTTTTATTGCCGATGCCGAGCCATAGAACAGCCCCGTACCGATAGCAGAACCTAATGCCATGAAGCGAATATGCCGGGTAGAGAGACCCCGCTTCAGCTGTTGTGAAGATTGAGCGCTCATAGATACCTTCTTGATTTTATTATCAGGTCCGCACAACGCAGATGCTGTGCGTTTTAATCAGGCACGCACTTATTCAATCATCAAGCTCTTGGCCACAGCACCGGGAACAACTCATGGTTCATCTGGGCACCGCTGGCCAATTGTGTTTCGAGCCCGGGAAACTGCGGTGAAGTTTTCCACTGGCGCGGTGCGTGAGTGATGTCGTCGCCCAGGAAACGCACCGAGAAGGCACGGCGCCGGCGGTTGCCCCCGACACCTCCAGAAGCGTGCAAGGTCAGCATGTGGAAGAACACCGCGTCGCCTGGGGAAAGCTCCCAGCCGAGGATGTGCCAGGCGCTGCGGTCGGCCTCGATATCCGGCAAGTCGGCCAGGCTGCCTTCCGGGAACCATTGCGCCTGGCTGTCGAGGAAGCTGCGCGGCATCAGCCACGGCCCCAGGTGCGAGCCCCCTACAAACTCCAGGGTGGATTCCCTTGCGACAGGGTCGATAGGCATCCACATGCTGCAGTTCTGGCGCCCATCGATGTTGTAGTACGGCTGGTCCTGGTGCCAAGGCGTGCGCTGGCGCGTGTTGGGCTCCTTGACCAGCAGATGATCGTGATAAAGCCGGGCTGTTTCGCTGTTCATGAGTTGAGCGGCAACGCTACCCACCCGGCTCTCGAAGATGAACTGGCGATAGGCCGCGATATCGCCCCAGTTGCAGAAGTCTTCGAAGAACCAACCTGGGTCGTCGGGGCGGCTCGCCACTTTGGCGCGCTCGCTGGGGGTTTTCAGGTTCTGTTCGATGCCGGTTTCGAGCAGTGCAACTTCCTCCGGCGTGAACAAATTACGTACGCAGACAGCACCATCACGCTGGAAAGCTTCGATGGTTTCTTCGCTGAGTTGAAATTCGGCGGACTGTTTCATAAAGCACCCTTTGGTCTTTTTATTGGGCAACAGCACCACTGCCAGAAGTTAAGCGGGACAAGCATGGTGCACGGCGAGTATTGCGTTTCGGCACCAATAGGAAAAGAATATATTTCCTAATCCGGAGTATAGGAAAAAATGATAGGTTTCTCGTTCCGGCAGTTAGAGTACTTCGTCGCCGTGGCCGAACACGGCAGCATCAGCGCTGCGGCGAGAGCCCGCCACGTTTCACAGCCGTCGGTATCGGTCGCTATTGCCCAACTTGAAGAGGCGCTGAATGAGCGGCTATTCCGGCGCCAGGTCAGCCGAGGGCTGGAGCTGACGTCAGCGGGCACGCGATTGCTCGCACAGGCCCGCGATATCATTGGCATGGCCATCGCCATGAATCAGAACGCCGATACAGCGCAAGGCTCGCTGCGCGGCAACCTGTCGCTAATCTGCTTTCAAGACTTAGGCCCATACTTCGCACCCCGGCTGCTATCGAGCTTTCGCAAGCAGTACCCCGATGTCGAGGTAACGCTGTTCGAAACGGACCTGGCAGGCGTGCACCGCCACCTGAGCGCCGGTAAAGCAGAGCTTGCGCTTACTTACGACATCGGCCTTGATCCCTCGCTGCCGCGCCAGGTACTGGCGGAGTTGAAACCCTACGCGCTCATCGCTACGGACCATCGCCTGGCCCACCTGGCAGCGATACCGCTGCATGAACTGGCCCAGGAATGCCTGATTCTTGAGGACATCGCACAAACGCGTGAGTATTTCCTTTCACTGTTTTGGGCGCACAACCTGCAACCGCGCACCCAGCAATACACCCAGACCTTCGAGATGCAACGCGGCCTGGTCGCGCATGGCTACGGGGTTGCCCTGTCGTGCACCCGCCCAGCCGGCGACCACTGCTATGACGGTACACCGCTGCTGTGCCGGCCATTACTGGAAGAGGTGTCACCACAAAAAGTGGTGCTGGCCCAGTCAGGCGCCATGCACCCGTCGCCGGTAGCGGAGGCGTTCAAGGGCTGGGTGACTCAGGAGATAGCAGGCTCCGTTACCGGCGAGCCCGCCCACTGATCAAAACACCGACCACCCGATCCGTGAACTCAGCAACTCCAGCGCTGCCATGCCCGCGAGGGAGTTGCCCGCAGCATTCAACTCGGGGGACCAAACGCATACGGTAAATTGCCCCGGCACAATCGCCACAATGCCGCCACCCACGCCACTCTTGCCTGGTAACCCCACTCGGTAGGCGAAATTACCGGCTTCGTCATACAGCCCGCTGGTGGCCATGATCGAGTTCACCTGCTGGGCCTGGCGCCGGGTGAGGATTTGCTCTTCGCTGTGCTTGCAAAACCCGTCGTTGGCCAGGAAGCAGAATGCCCGGGCCAGGTCCAGGCAGTTCATTTGTAGCGCGCAGTAACTGAAGTAACTGCGCAGCACCGGCTCGACTTCGTTATGGAAGTTACCAAAAGACTGCATCAGGTAAGCCATGGCAGCGTTGCGCGCGCGGAACTGATATTCCGAATCGGCGACACGGGCATCGATCGAAATGTGAGGGTTGCCCGAAAGACGTCGAACAAAATCACGCATCGACAACGTGGGTGCTGCGAAGCGTGACTGGTTGATATCGCAGATCACCAACGCCCCCGCATTGATAAACGGGTTGCGCGGGCGCCCGCGCTCGAACTCCAGCTGCACCAGCGAATTGAACGGCTGGCCTGAAGGCTCATGGCCAAGCCGCTCCCAAATGGCTTCACCTGAGTGGCCTATTGCCTGAACCAGGCTGAACACCTTGGAAATACTCTGCACCGAAAAAGGCACGCTTGCATCGCCTGCACAGTAATGGCTGCCATCGTTGCTATAGACCGCGATGCCCAACTGCTGCGCCGGTACGTCGGCCAGCGCTGGGATGTAGTCAGCCACTTTGCCCTTGCCGATCAAGGGGCGTACTTCTTCAAGAATCTCGTTCAACAGCGTTTGCATGAAAGGCCCTGGCTCAATCCCCTTCAGACGTCGGTAAGGGGTCGCATGCTTGACGAAGACTGAGTGGCATAGATCACACATTCGGCAAGAAACGCATGTGCGCCATACAGCCCACTGTGTGCGCAGCGTCACGTTCCGCAAGCCACTAGCACATGCGTACTATTCTCAGCGCGGCAAGGGCTTGCCGATACTCCCAGCGTTAATCCGTTGCACATATGGAACGCCATTGCCCTCAGGGCTGGCAGCCACTTGCGTGGCATCTAATGGAGTATCTGGAGTCGCTATGAATCCCCTTTTCCGACTATCCCCGCTGACGTTCGCGATCAGCCTCGCCCTGCTGCCGAGCGCTCAAGCAGCTGACTACATCCTCGACAGTGGCGAGGACACCTTCAGCAGTGACCGCGCCTACGATGGCACGGTGTCGCTGCGCCCCGGCAACGGCGTGCCCGCCAGCCTGACCATCAACAACGGCGCCGAACTCACCAGCAAGGGTGGGCGGATCGGTGGCTCGCTCACCAACAACGAAGCCAGTACGGCCATGGCGACTGTCACGGTCCAGGGCCCTGGTACGCGCTGGGTGGTGCCCCGTACCACTGCCGTGCTGGGTAACACCATCGTGGTCGGCGGCGCCGGCCAGGGCACGCTCAACGTGCTCGACGGCGGCCAGGTATCGGTGCGCGACCTGCAGCTCAGCGACAACGGCAACGCCGGCAATGCGCTGTCCCGGGCGAACCTGGTGGTCAGTGGCCAGGGTGCGAAGGTGGACGCAGTCAACGTGACTTCTGGCGGCGTATTCCTTTACGACTCGCGCATTACCCTGCGCGATGGCGGGCAGCTTGCCAGCGAACGTGTGGCCATCAACTCGATCAGCGACCTGTCCGGCGCCAACACCCGCTGGGACAACACCGGCACCTTCCGCAACCGCAACGACCTCAGCCTGAGCAACGGTGCGGTGCTGACCAGTGACTCGATGGAGCTGGGCTCGGCCAACCTGAACCGCAACACCGTGGTGAGCGTGTCCGGCGAAGGCACGCGCCTGGCCACCCGCGCACTGACCTTGGGCACCACCACTTCGAGCACCAACCTGGTATTGGGCAATGGCGCCGAGCTGAGCAGTACCGAAGGCATCGACATCAGCGTGCTGACCAGCATCAACTCGGCCGCACGCGGCACCCTCAGCATCGGGGGCGGGGTTGTACGAGACGATAGCCGCACCGATATCGACGCCCTCACGGCCAGCGCCGCACAGGCCGCCGGCCGCCTGGACCCGCAAACGGCAATCCGCTTCGGCGCCGGTAGCGGAGCGCTAGCGTTCAACCACACCGACAGCGACCTGCAACTGAGCAACAGCATCAGCGGTGCGGGCCGCGTTTACGCCTTCAGCGGCAACACCACCCTGAGCGGCGACCTGACCGGGATGTCCGGCAGCACGGTGGTGCGCGGCGGGCGTTTGGTGCTGGCCGGCGATGTCGACCAGACCAACCCACGCGGCACCTCGCTGCTGAGCGTCGGCAATGGCACCCTGGTGGTCAACGGCACCGTGGGCCACACCGACGCCTCGGGCAACTACAGCAACCGCGCCCAGGTGCTGGCCGGTGGCGTGCTGGCCGGTAACGGCCAGGTCGGCACCACCCATGTGGCCTCGGGCGGTACCCTCTCGCCGGGTGAAGGCGCGTTGGGCACCCTGTCGATCAAGGGCGACCTGGACATGGCCGACGGCTCGCGCTACGCCGCAGACATCGCCGGCAATGGCGGCGCCGACCGCGTAAACGTCAGCGGCAGCGCGACCCTGCGTGGCACACGGGTCGATGTCACCACGCTCAACGACGCGCAAAGCTACCAGACCGGGCAAACCTATACGCTGTTGGCGGCCCAGGGCGGTGTAGTGGACGGTGCGGCTGCCGGCACGGCCTATGCCCAGGCCTTCACCAACTCGGCGTTTCTCAACGTCAGCCTGCAGCGCACAGCCAACGAACTGAACCTGACCATCGCGCAGAAGACCACTCCCCCTGTTGAGCCACCGGTTGAACCACCGGTTGAACCACCCGTGGAGCCGCCCGTAGAACCACCGGTGACGCCTCCGGTGGAACCGCCTGTCGAGCCGCCTGTACAACCACCGGTACAGCCCCCGGTCGAGCCGCCCGTACAGCCGCCCGTACAGCCTCCCGTACTACCCCCGGTGCAGCCGCCAGAAACGGGCGGGCCTGGCACCCCCGGCATCTTCCAGACCGTGGCGCAAACCGAAAACCAGTGGCACACCGCAGGCGCACTAAGCGTGCTGCAGCAAAGCGGCGACCCGCTGCGCCTGTACAACAACCTGCTGGTGCTGGATGCCGACAGCGCGCGCAATGCCATCGACCAGCTCTCCGGTGACTACCACGCCAGCACCGGCACCGCGCTTATCGCCAACAGCCAGGTGGTTTCCGGCGTGCTGGGCACCCGCCTGCGCGACTTGTTCGACAGCACGAGCGTGCGCATGCCGTTGGGTGCTTCGAACCTCATGCCAACCACCCCTGAAGCGCAGGGCGGTGCCTGGGCACAAACCTTCGGCAACTGGTCCAAGCTGGACGGCAACAACGGCGCTGGCGGCCTGCACCAGAGAACCGGCGGTGTACTGATTGGCGCCGATGGCAGCATCAACCCGGACTGGCGCGCCGGTGTTTACGGTGGCTACAGCCGCACCAAGTTCGATGCCGACGACCGCGATGCCAAGGGCCACAGCGACAACTACCACCTGGGCCTGTACACCGGTGCCCAACTCGATGCCCTGCGCCTGAGCGCAGACGTCGGCTACACTTGGCACAAGCTGGACAGCAAACGCAACGTGGCCTTCGCCGGGTTCAACGACCACCTGAAGGGCGAGCGCGACGCCAACACGTTGCAGGCCAGTGGCGAAGCGGCTTACCGCATCGGCCTGGGTGCGGTGGCGCTGGAGCCGTTCGTGGGCGTGGCCTACGTGAAGTACGACGCCGACAGCTTCCACGAAAAAGGCGGTGCGGCTGCCCTGGACGTGGCCAGTGAAAAGCAGGACACCTGGTTCTCGACCGTGGGCATGCGCGCTTCAACCCGCACCCGCGTGGCTGACCACGACACCCAGTTCTACGGTTCGCTGGGCTGGCGCCGCGCCTACGGCGACCTGGACCCAAGCAGCACCCAGGCCTTTGCCGGTGGCCCGGACTTCGCGGTGCAGGGCATCGCCCAGACGCGCAACGTGGCAATGACCGAAGTGGGGGCGAAAGTGCAACTGAACCGCCAGACTGAGGTGGGCCTGTCGTACCAGGGCCAGTTTGGTTCGGACGCCCGGTTCCATTCGGTCAATGCGGGTATCACGGTCCGCTTCTAAGCTGCTGCGGCAGAGCTGCGCAGGCAAGCCAGGGCCTACAGCACGGGATGCTGTGGTGCCCTGCCCTCAAGCACTGCCGCCAGTTCAGCCGCTGCGGTACGGGCCATCAACGCACGTGTCTCGACAGTGGCCGAGCCAATGTGCGGCAAGGCCACCACCTGGGGCAACGCCAGCAATGGCGAGCCCGCTGGCAGCGGCTCCCGCTCGTATACATCCAGCCCGGCCGCACGGATCTGCCCTTCGGCCAGCGCCTGTACCAGCGCGGCCTCGTCGACCACCGCGCCGCGGGCAATATTGACGAACACCGCATCCGCACGCATGGCGGCGAACTGCTCGCGGCCGAACAGGTGGTGGGTGTCTGCACTCAGCGGCACGCAGACGCAGACGAAGTCCGCCTCGGCCAGCAACTGCATCAGCGGCACACGCCGTGCCGCGAACTCCGCTTCATATACGGGCTTGGCGCTATTGCCGCTGTACAGCACCGGCATGCCAAAACCGAAGTGCGCGCGCCTGGCCACGGCCGCACCAATGCGGCCAAGGCCGACGATGCCCAAGGTCTTGCCGTGTACATCCAGGCCGAAGCGCGAAGCATCGATAGCGCACGTCCAGCCGCCGTCACGCACCAGTTGGCCCAGCTCACAAGCCCGTCGCGCGGCCATCATCAACAGCATGAACCCGGTATCGGCGGTGGTTTCGGTCACTGCGTCGGGGGTGTTGGTCAGGCAAATACCGCGGTCGCGCAGATAGCCCAAAGGGTAGTTGTCGATGCCGGCAGACACGCTGGCAATCACCTTCAGCGCAGGCGCGTAGTCGAGCAGCGCGGCATCCAGCGGCAAGGTACTGCCGATCATTCCGTCGGCAGTGGCCAAGGCCGCCAGGAAGCTTTCGCGGTCAGCCAGCGGCTGGTCGAAACGCCGGAAGTGGTACCGCTTTTCAAGGTCGGCCAGCACCTCGGCGCTGGAAACAGGGCCGAAAGAAACGACACGTTGCATGCAACCTCCTCAGTGGGTGCGCGATTCAGATTGAGCCGCATACAAGCGGCGTGGCACGGCCCAGACAATCAACACCACCGCCAGCAGGCTGACCGCCGTCAACAGCCATAGTGCGGGGGTCGCCGAGCCGCTGAGTTCTCGGACTTTGCCCACCATGTAGGGGGCAATGATGCCGCCGAGCTGGCCAATCGAATTGATCAGCGCAATGCCGGCCGCAGCGGCCAACCCGGCCAAGTATTTAGGCGGCAAGGTCCAGAAGATCGGCATCCAGGCGATGATCCCGGTCATGACCAGGCTCATGCCCAGCATCAGCACCCAAAGCTGGGCGTTGAAACCGGCACAAAGGGCATAACCCACGGTGGTTATCGCTGCGCAACTCGCCATATGCCAGCGGCGCTCGCCGCGCAGGTCGGAGCTGCGGCCGATCAGCAGGTTGCCCACCACTGCCAGCAGATACGGGATCATCGTCAGCAGGCCGATATCCAGGGCATCGTCCACCCCGGCGTTACGAATCAGCTGAGGCATCCAGAAAAGCAAACCGGTCAGCGCCATGACCAGGCACAGGTAAATCGCCGACAGCGCCAGCGAAGCCGGCTCGCGCAAAATCGCCCTGATCGAGCTGCCACCACTGGGCTTGGGCTCGGCGTCCAGGCGCGCGCGCAGGTAGCGCTTCTCTTCGCCGTCGAGCCAGCGGGCATCTTCGATGCGGTCACTGACCAGCCAAAGTACCAGCAGGCCGAGCACCACCGAAGGCAGGCCTTCGAGCAAGAACAGCCACTGCCATCCGGCCAGGCCGCTTACCCCGTCGAAGTGACTGAGGATAAACCCGGCCAACGGACCGCCGACGATGCCACACAGGCAGATCGAGCTTTTGAAATAGGCGTTGATGCGCGCACGGCGATCGCTGGGGTACCACTGGGTGAAGAAGTACAGTACCCCCGGCACGAAGCCGGCTTCCATCACACCAATCAGAAAACGCAGCACGTAGAACCAGGTTTCGCTGGTGACGAACATCATTGCCGCCGAGGTCAAGCCCCAGCTGACCATGATGCGGGCAATCCAGATACGCGCGCCGATGCGGTGCAGCAGCACATTGCTCGGTACCTCGAACAGGAAGTAGCCGACGAAGAACAGGCTCGCACCCAGGCCGTAGACAGCGTCACTGAAACCCAGCGCGCTTTGCATCTGCAGTTTGGCGAAGCTGATATTGACCCGGTCCAGATAGGCGAACAGAAAACACACGATGAACAACGGCACGATGCGCCAGCTGATCTTGCGAAACAGGCGATTATCCAATGAGTCCCACGCGACCTGGTCGGCGGGCAGGGAACGACTCGGCATGGCTGCAACCTCTTGTTGTTATTTTGTGGTGTCGGTCGGAAACCCGCCGGGGCATATCCGGCGGGCATACAGCGCCAGCGCCGGGTCAGCTCAGCGCGTCACGGCTGTGTTGGCCATCGACCAGGCGTTGCAGGCCTAGCGGGTTGGCGTTTTTAAGGGCATCGGGCAGCAGCGCGTCCGGGTAGTCCTGGTAGCACACCGGGCGCAAGAAGCGGTCGATGGCCAGTGTGCCGACCGAGGTACCACGGGCATCGGAGGTGGCCGGGTACGGCCCACCATGCACCATCGCATCGCATACCTCGACGCCGGTCGGGTAGCCATTGACCAACAGGCGCCCGGCCTTGCGCTGCAGCAGGGGCACCAGCGTGGCAAAGCGCTGGAAGTCTTCCGGCTCGGCAATCAGGGTGGCGGTCAGTTGCCCATGCAGGGCTTGCAGGGCGCGGTGCAATTCGGCCTGGTCGGCCACTTCGACCACCACCGTGGCTGGGCCGAAAACCTCCTCCTGCAGCAGCTCGTCGCCGTTGAGCAGCAGGCTCACATCGGCCTGGAACAACTGTGCCTGGGCTTGCTCGCCTACCTGCCCGGTACCGGCCAGATGGCGCACGCCCGGGTGTTGCTGCAGGCGCTGCACGCCGCGGGCATAGCTGCTTAAGGTGCCCGCATTGAGCATGGTCTGGGCGGGCTGGTCCGCCAGTTGCGCAGCCAGTGCCGCGACGAAGGCGCTGAACGCCTCACCGGCGATACCAATGACCAGCCCGGGGTTGGTGCAGAACTGCCCGCAGCCCAGCACCACCGAAGCGGCCAGTTCCTTGGCCACTTGCTCGCCGCGGGCCTGCAACGCCGCTGGCAATACCAGCACCGGGTTGATGCTGCTCATCTCGGCAAACACCGGGATCGGCTGAGGGCGCGCCGCAGCCAGGTCGCACAGGGCACGGCCGCCCTTGAGCGAACCGGTAAAGCCCACAGCCTGGATGGCCGGGTGGCGTACCAGCGCTTCACCGACACCGGCACCGTAGATCATGTTGAACACGCCAGCGGGCATGCCGGTGGCTACCGCCGCACGCTCGATGGCCTCGGCCACCTGCTCGGCCGTGGCCATATGGCCGCTGTGTGCCTTGACCACCACCGGGCAACCGGCAGCCAGCGCTGCGGCGGTGTCACCGCCGGCAGTGGAGAACGCGAGCGGGAAGTTGCTGGCGCCGAACACGGCCACCGGGCCCAGGCCGGTACGGTACTGGCGCAAGTCGGGGCGTGGCAGCGGCTGGCGTTGTGGCTGCGCGCGGTCGATGCGCGCCCCCAGGTAATCGCCACGGCGCAGCACCTTGGCGAACAGGCGCATCTGGTTGCTGGTTCGGCTACGCTCGCCCTGGATACGCCCAGCCGGCAACGCCGTCTCGCGGCACACGGTGGCGACGAAGCTATCGTCCAGCGCGTCCAGCTGATCGGCAATGGCATCCAGAAACTGCGCACGGCGCTCTGGCGCCATGGCGTTGTATTCGGCAAAAGCCGCTTCGGCGGCCTGGGCGGCTGCGGCCACCTCCTCAGGGGTGGCCTGGATGAAGGCCACAGGCAATGCTTCGCCGGTGCGCGCATCGACGCTTTGCAGGCGCACACTGCCAGCAGCGCTGCGCTGCCCGCCAATGAAGTTGCTTCCAGACATGATTGACTCCTGTAACAGATAAAGAGGATGCCTTGACTGGCTGGCATCAAGCTCAAAGGCTTTTCACTACCCCAGGGCGAACCTGCCCAGGCGCTGCGGCAATGCCATTGCGCAACGGCTGGCCAAAGGCGTCGAGGCTGACCTCGAAGGTATCGCCCGGGCGAGCCTGAACGCCGTCAGCAAACGACAGCGTGGCGGTGCCGAAATAGTGCACATGGATATCGCCAGCACGCAGGAACTGGTCGTACTTGAAGTGATGAAACTCAAGGTTTTCGAAGCTGTGGCACATGTTCTGCTCGCCCGACAGAAACGGCTTGCTCCACAGCACCTGCCCATCGCGCAGGATGCGGCTGGTGCCTTCCAGGTGCGCCGGCAATGCCCCCAGGCGCAGCTCCGGACCGAAGCTGCAGGCGCGCAGCTTGGAATGCGCCAGGTACAGGTAGTTGCGCCGCTCCATCACATGGTCGGAGAACTCGTTGCCCAGGGCGTAGCCCAGGCGGTATGGCGTGCCATCGGTGCCGATCAGGTACAGCCCGACCAGTTCCGGCTCTTCGCCGGCATCTTCGGCGAAAGCCGGTAGCGGCAAATCGGCGCCGGGGCGCACGACGATGCCGCCGTCGCCTTTGTAGAACCACTCCGGTTGCGCACCCTCCTCGCCCGCCGGCGGCCGACCGCCCTCCAGGCCCCACTGGAACATGCGCATGCTGTCGGTCACGGCACCCTCAGCCTGCTGCTGGTGCATCTTGTCGCGGGTGGCGGCACTGCCCAGGTGGGTCAACCCTGTACCGGTCACCAGGCAGTGGGCCGGGTCCGGGTGGTCCAGCGGTGGCAATACACGGCCTTCGCTCAGCAAGGCCAGATAGTCATGGCGCTCGCCCAGCCCGGCGGCCTGCACCTCGCCGGCCAGGTCACGGCCAGCGGCAATGGCCTGCAGGGCCAGCTCACGGGTACTGCTGGCGCCACGTACTTCAAGGGCGTACTCGCCTTCCACCACGCCCACGCGGCGCTCGCCGCCAGCGGTTTCGAATTGGATCAGTCGCATGCTTGTGCTCGCTTGTCGGTTGCAAAGATTAGCGGGAGGCTTGCGCCGCCCGCGTGGAAGCCAGGCGCTGGCGGCGCTCCAGGCGGTTGTAGACAACGCCGGTGAGCAGCACCCCGCACAGCATCACCAGCGCCAGGAAATACAGGCCGGACGACAGTTGCCCGGTGTGCTCCTTGAGCGCGCCGATGCCGAACGGGCCCAGGTAGCCGCCGAGGTTGCCGATCGAGTTGATCAAGGCGATGCCCGCAGCAGCGCTGGCACCGGAGAAGAACCGCCCCGGCAACGTCCAGAAGATGGCTGTACAGGAGAACAGCGCAAACGCCACAAGGCAGAGCGCGGCCAACTGCAGCACCGGCACCGTCAGCCAGGCGCTGAAGAACAGGCCGATGGCCCCCAGTGCGTACAGCAGGCCCAGATGGCCATAGCGATCATTCAGGCGGTCGGAGCTACGCGGCACGATCAACAGGCCGATGATGCCGAACAGGTAGGGCACGGCCGAGACGAAACCGGTAACCAGGTCACTGCCGCCAAACTGATGGATCAGCGTCGGCAGCCACAGGCCCAGGCCGTAGATGCTCAGGGTCATCGGCAAGTAGAACAGCGCCAGCAACAGCACCCGGCCATCCTTCAGCGCATGCAGCGGGTTGCCATGACGGGTCTGGCCAAACTCGCGCAGGTCGTTGGCCAACTGCTCTTGCAGCCAGTTGCGTTGCTCGTCGCTGAGCCAGCGCACCTTGGCTGGGCCGTCCGGCAGCAGCCGCAGGGTTGGCCAGGCCAGCAGCACCGCCGGGGTACCGATACAGATGAACAGCCACTGCCAACCATGCAGGCCGTAGCTGCCCTCCAGCCCCAGCAGCGCGCCGGAAAGCGGCCCGGTGATCAGCATGGCCAACGGCTGCGAAAGAATGAAGAAACCAAGGATCTTGCCGCGATGGCGCACCGGGTACCACTGGGTGATGTAGTACAGCACGCCGGGGAAGAAGCCCGCCTCGGCGGCCCCCAGCAAAAAGCGCATCACATAGAAGCCATTTGGCCCCGTGACAAACGCCATGCCGACGGTGATCGCGCCCCAGGTCAGCAGAATGCGGGCAAACCAGCGACGTGCGCCAAAGCGGTCGAGCAACAGGTTGCTCGGCACCTCGAAAAGGAAATAACCGATGAAGAACAGCCCGGCGCCAAGGCCATATGCCGCGTCACCCAGGCCGATGTCGGCGCCCATGTGCAGCTTGGCAAAGCCTACCGCCGAACGATCGACATAGGCCACCAGGTAAAGCAGAACCAGAAAAGGGATGAGTTTCAGTGTGATCAGGCGGACAAGCCGCTGCTCCTGGATCATGGCGATGTCTCCAATTGTTCTTGTAATGGGCACAGCACCTGGCCGGGGCTTTTTGGCAGACCGCTAACCTGGCGAATCGATCATATAGTATTACCATTTAAAACAACAACCCTTCACAGATGCCTTTTTAGCCGGTAGAGTCAGCCACATAACGACAAATAGTAATACTAATTAGGTGTCCCGCTCATGTCAGATAACAAACGCCCCCTGCGCTCCGCCCAATGGTTTGGTACCGCCGACAAGAACGGCTTCATGTACCGCAGCTGGATGAAGAACCAAGGCATTCCAGACCACGAATTCCAAGGCAAGCCGATCATCGGCATCTGCAACACCTGGTCGGAGCTGACCCCGTGCAACGCCCACTTCCGCAAAATTGCCGAGCATGTGAAAAAAGGCGTGCTGGAGGCTGGCGGCTTCCCGGTGGAGTTCCCGGTGTTTTCCAGCGGCGAGTCCAACCTGCGCCCCACCGCCATGCTCACCCGCAACCTGGCGAGCATGGACGTGGAGGAAGCCATACGTGGCAACCCGGTGGACGCCGTGGTGCTGCTGACCGGCTGCGACAAAACCACCCCGGCGCTGCTGATGGGTGCCGCCAGCTGCGACGTACCGGCGATCGTGGTTACCGGCGGGCCGATGCTCAACGGCAAGCACAAAGGCAAGGACATTGGCGCCGGCACCATCGTCTGGCAGATGCACGAGGCCTATAAAGCCGGCCAGATCGACCTCAACGAGTTCCTCTCGGCCGAGGCTGGCATGTCGCGCTCGGCGGGCACCTGCAACACCATGGGCACCGCCTCGACCATGGCCTGCATGGCCGAAGCGCTGGGCACCTCGCTGCCACACAACGCCGCCATCCCGGCTGTGGATGCCCGCCGCTATGTACTCGCCCACCTGTCGGGCATGCGCATTGTCGACATGGTGCGCGAAGACCTGCGCCTGTCGAAAGTCCTTACCCGCGAAGCCTTCGAGAATGCCATCCGCGTCAACGCCGCCATCGGTGGTTCGACCAACGCCGTGATCCACCTCAAGGCGATTGCCGGGCGCATTGGCGTAGACCTGCAACTGGAAGACTGGACCCGCGTCGGCCGCGGCACACCGACCTTGGTCGACTTGCAGCCTTCGGGCCGCTTCCTGATGGAGGAGTTCTATTACGCCGGCGGCCTGCCCGCAGTGATCCGCCGCCTGGGTGAACATGGCCTGCTGCCCAACCCCAACGCGCTGACCGCCAACGGCAAGAGCCTGTGGGACAACTGCCAGGCCGCGCCGCTGTATGACGAAGAAGTCATCCGCCCGCTCGACAAACCGCTGGTGGCCGATGGTGGCATCTGTATCTTGCGCGGCAACCTGGCGCCCAAGGGCGCGGTGCTCAAACCCTCAGCGGCAACCCCTGCGCTGATGCAGCATCGCGGGCGTGCTGTGGTGTTCGAAAACTTCGAAGATTACAAGGCACGCATCAACGACCCTGAGCTGGAGGTGGACGCCAATTCGGTGCTGGTGATGAAGTACTGCGGGCCCAAGGGCTACCCAGGCATGGCCGAGGTGGGCAACATGGGCCTGCCTGCCAAGCTGCTGGCCCAGGGTGTGACTGACATGGTGCGCATCTCCGACGCCCGCATGAGCGGCACCGCCTACGGCACCGTGGTGCTGCACGTGGCGCCCGAAGCCGCTGCGGGCGGGCCATTGGCAGCGGTACGTGAAGGCGACTGGATCGAGCTGGATTGCAAGGAAGGCCGGCTGCACCTGGACATTGGCGCCGAGGAACTGGCCGGCCGCCTGGCCGACCTGCAAGCCCCGCCACAGTTGATCACTGGCGGTTACGCCAAGCTGTACCTGGACCATGTGATGCAGGCGGATGAAGGGTGCGATTTCGACTTTCTGGTGGGCTGCCGGGGGGCAGCGGTGCCCAAGCATTCGCACTAACCAGCTCGCAACACCGCTCCTACAAGCACGGTACCTGTAGGAGCGGGTTCACCCGCGAACACGGGCGAAGCCCGTGCCACCCAGCCCCCCTGCCCCGAACAAACCCAACCCGCTCAAACCTGCCTCACAGACCTCCCCTCACCCACTAATGCTATGATGCCTGCCCCGCTCGAAGGACCACCCGCGCCCCCATGAACTACCGCCAGCCCACCACGCGCAAAAGCATGCACGCCACCCTGGTCCAGGACCTTGGCCTGCAAATCGTTTCCGGCCAACTCGCACCCGGGCAAAAGCTGCCCTCCGAGGCCAGCCTGTGCGAAAGCTACGCGATCAGCCGGCCGGTGTTCCGTGAAGCGATGCGCGCGCTTACCGCCAAGGGCCTGGTCCAGGCCCGCCCTCGGGTAGGCACCTTGGTCAGGCCCCGCCATGACTGGCACATGCTCGACCCCGACGTGCTGCACTGGCTGATGCAGGCCACCCCGCAAAAGGACTTCTTCAACACCTTGTCCAGCGTACGCTGGGTCATCGAGCCCGCCGCCGCCGCGCTGGCCGCCACCAACGCCACCAGCGAAGATGTCGCATCGATCGGCGAAGCCTACCAGCGCATGGAAGCCGCGCGCACTCATGAAGAGCGCCTGCAACCCGACCTGGACTTCCACGCCCGCATCGCCGATGCCACCCATAACGACCTGCTCGCCTACCTGTGCAACATGCTGTCGATGGCCCTGCGTGAATCGGTGCGCTATTCGAACCAGCGGCCGAACTTCGACCAGCTGGCCCTGCCCCGGCACAAGGCGATTCTCACTGCTATTCAGAACGGCGACGCGCTCGGGGCGCGACATGCATCGCTGGTGCAGCTGGAAGATGCACGCGTGGCGTTGAGCAAGGTGTTGGGGCAAGACCCGACAAGCTGAAGCAAAGCCACTGCTTGCAGACCCCCAGGCTAAGCGTCGCGCCTGCAAATTGGTTATCCTGCCCAACAGCCCAGCCCCAGCGGCCGCCTAAAACAATAAGTCATGCCTTGCCCTCAGGGAGTACCGCATGGAATTCTGGCCACTACGCCCCTCCACGACCGACTTTCGCCTACCCATCGAGCAAACCGCCACCCTGCTCGCCCGCACAAGCGAAAGCCGCGGCAAGCTGTTGGCCGCCGACATGCTGAAACTGGTCAGCGCCCAGGTCCCGTTGGCCCAGTGCACCATTTTCGCCTATAGCCCCAACCGCAGCCCGCAGATCATTTCATTCGCCGACCGCGCGCGAATGATCGAGCTACCCAGAATCTCCAGCAACTATGCCGAACGCTTCTACAGCATGGACGGCAACCAGCAAGCGATGACTGCGCGCCAGGCCCTGCCCACAGCCGAGCGCATCATGGTGCAACGCCAAGGCATCGAAGACATCGCCCACCGCGATTACCGTCGCATCTGCTACGAGCTGCCGCAAATTTCCGAACGCGTTGCCCTGCTCACGCACTGCGAAGGCAACCGCTGGCTATCGGTAAACTTCTACCGGGGCCGGGAGCACGGCCGTTTTGCCCCCCACGAAATAAATGTCATCGAAACAGCCGCCCCGCTGATCGTACAAGTCTCGCGCCTGCATTAACGCGCCTATCTCGAAGCCAATGAGATGCCGGCACTGCTCAGTGAACGGGTTGTCAGCCTGTACCCGGAACTGACCCGGCGTGACCAGGAGCTGCTGCAACTGATGCTGGCCGGTTGTGAGGTAGAGGTCATCAGCGCGAGCATGGGCATTCAGCTGTCCAGTGCGGCCACGTATATCAAGCGGCTGTACCGCAAACTGGGTATTTCTGGGCAGCGTGAGTTGTTGGCGCTGGCTACCCAGCGCAAGTGGCCTGGCCAGGTGCATTAACGCTAGCCAGCGGCCTTGCAGGCACGCGGCTGAACACCTGATGAAGCTGGCAAGGCAGCCCCGCTTCGGCCACAATCGGTCGCTTGGTACACGCTGGAAAGCACTGCATGCTCACTACCCTCGCCATCGGCAACTACCGCTCGATCAACCACTTGGTACTGCCGCTGGGCCAACTCAACCTGGTGACCGGTGCCAACGGCAGCGGCAAATCCAACCTGTACAAGGCCCTGCGCCTGCTGGCCGAAACCGCCCAGGGCGGCGTGATCGAAGCCCTCGCCCGTGAAGGCGGGCTGGATTCGACCTGGTGGGCCGGCCCGGCAACCAGCGCACGGATGAAGCGCGGCGAAGTGCCCATCCAAGGCCAGCACCCTAGCGAGGCCAGGCGCCTGCGCCTGGGCTTTGCTACCGAGGACTACGGTTTTGCCATCTCCCTCGGCCTGCCGATTCCCCTGCCGTATCCGACCGCGTTCATGCTCGACCCTGAGATAAAGTGCGAAGCCATCTGGGGCGCTGGTGCCTATCGGCCCGCTTCCTTGCTGGTCGAGCGCAAGAACGCCATGGTGCGGGCCCGCGAGGGCAATGGCTGGGCAGTGCTGGATCAGCATGCTGACAGCGGTGAGAGCTTCTTCAACATCGTCGGCCGACCCCGCCAGGCGCCGGAGATTGGTGAGCTGCGCGCCTTCATCAACAGCTGGCGGTTCTACGACCACTTTCGCATCGACCGCGATGCGCCTTGTCGACAGCCACAGCTGGGTACCCGGTCGCCGGTGCTGCATCACGACGGCCGCAACCTCGCTTCGGCGTTGCAGACCATTATCGAGATAGGTGATGTCGAAGACCTGGTAGCGGCGCTGGACGACGCGTTTCCCGGCAGCCGCCTGGCGATTGATGCACCGCCGGGCGGGCTGTTCAGCGTGCGGCTACACCAGCATGGGCTGCTGCGCCCGTTAGGGGGTGCTGAATTGTCCGATGGCACCTTGAGGTACCTGTTGCTGATGGCAGCGCTGCTGACACCCCGCCCGCCGTCACTGATGGTGCTGAACGAACCGGAAACCAGCCTGCATGCCGACCTGCTACCTGCGCTGGCCCGCCTGATCATCCGCGCCTCGCAACGTAGCCAGGTGTGGGTGGTGTCGCACAGCAAGCCGCTGATCGACGCATTGACCGCGTGCGACGGGTGCAATGTGCTGGAGCTTGAGAAGCACCACGGGCAAACGCAGTTGCGAGGGGTCGGTTTGCTGGACGAGCCACTGTGGCGATGGGTTGACTGACCACGGCTGCCCAAGCCTCAAGCCCCAAATGCCAAGCCATGCACCGCACCTGTAGGAGCTGGCTTGCCTGCGATGGGCCGCAAAGCGGCCCCATTGGCCATAGCTGTCCGACCTCAGGCCCGGCCCCACCCCGGCCCACTTCGGAGATACCCTTAAGGCCTCATCAGCGGCTCAATCCCGATCCATTTCTTCACAGGGTGATAACAGAGCCTCAACGGCGGAATCTGCACCTTGCGGCCCTGCACATCCAGTGTCCCCAGATGAATCGTCCATTTGGAGTACGCATCAAACTTGTCCGTCTGGAAAATCACATACGCCGAGCCATAGCGCGTGTTGTTGGTCATCCTGGGAATCATCCGGTGCACTTCATCGCTGTTGATGTCGTACGGCGAAGGCCGGGCGGTCTTCTCATTCACCAACGGAAAGTCGTACGTCTCGTTGACGCCAACGTACACCCCGGACCGTGCATTCAGCCGCGAACCGTCTTCAAAGGTGATGTAAGCCTGGCGGCTGTCGTACAGCACCGGTATCGGCGGCTCGCCACGCCTGGAATCAGTCGACGGGCGCTGACGGTCTTTGTTGTAGGCGACCAGTTGCACATAAAATTCCTGCCGCAAGTACTTCTCGCCCGGGTACTGCACGTACAGGGCTTGCTCGTAGGCCTTTTCGCCCCATAGAGCGGCGTGGTCGTAGAGGTAGGTTTCCAGGTAGAGCGTGGTCTCACCCTGCGGCCCTGGCACCTTGAACTGGAACTCGGATTCGCAGAGGTCCGCGTACGCGGCGCGTTCGCGTTTCCAAGGGACGCAGGCGGTCAACGAGGCTACTGCCAGCATTACCATGAGAAAGGTGGTCCGTTTCAAGTTATTCATGACCTGCCCTGGTCGAGATGAGAGTGGATCAGTTTCGAGGGCCGAATGGCGGAAGTCCATGCTGCCCCTTTGCCAGTATCGCGCTACAGACAGCAGACCGAGCAGCCGCTGTGGATGTGACCACAAAGCCGCAAACGGATTTGCTAAGATCGCGTCATTTCCGCGGGGTGAACTCCATCCTCACCCAAGCCATTTGTAGCCTGCTGGAAGACCCGATGAACAAATTGATCCTGCCTTTCGCCATCTTCGTTAGCGTCCTCCTCACTGGGAAAATCGCCGAGCATTACGGCCTGGAGGGCAGCTGGAAAATCGGCCTGCTGTGCCTCGTGGCAGCTGCCGTCCAGATCGCTGTTACCCGTTTTCAGCGCTACCAGCGGCAGAAAGCCCAGCTGTAAAGCGCGCGAGCCCCGCGCTAACCTCGCGGGTTGATCACGTTCTGGGGACTTTTCTTTCACCCAATTTTCACAGTGGCTTAGGCAGTATCAAGCTATCCCTACGTGATAGTACTTAGCCCGCCTCGGCGGGCTTTCTTTTGCCCGCATGTTTCCTGTCGACGTCTTGAGGAACAGCAGCGGGTCGAAAAATCAGAAATAACCCCTTCCTTGTAGGCCGTTTCCCAAAGATACTCCTCGCGCCTGTTTTTCGTTGCACATGGAAATAGTCAGCCCTAGTCTCGACCTGTCGCTACCCATTGGCGGCACGGTTTTGACAGACCGTGGTTCACTGAGAGCATGTGCAATGCCAGTTTATGGCAGCTGCGCGTGGGGCACCTTCGTGTGCGCCGGGATTCTCAGTGCCCCCGGTCTGTCAACCCACAAACAGCTGCCACCCTTCCGTTTGACAGCGGTTTTGCGGCAGCCCTTAAGGCACTGAGAGGGTTTATGCTGAAAATAGTCCCAGATCCACCCCACCACGTTCTTTCCCTGGAAGACACCTTGATCCAAGCCACGGATTACGCACTATGTGCGGAGACGGTCGTGCATCAAGCCATGCTACTGCAGCCCAAGTCGCCAGCGTCGATTCTGATGATGACCTCAATGCATGAACTAGAAACGCTGCGAGCTTTGCTTGAATCCGCAATAGCTCAGGTGCAGATGCTCACTGAGCCTGGGACTTCGCATTGAAGCCTAATTGACGTGTCGCCCAGGCACCCAAACGCCTGCAAGCCGAGCCTCCACATGGATCTGAGCCATGTCGCAGATCGTGAAGCCTATGCAGCACTTGTGGGAGCTGGCTTGCCGGCGAGAGGCCAGCACAGGCACTAGAGATTTCGGGGAGATTGACCAATGTCCACAGAAGAAACCAAATTCACCGTCGGCAAAACCACCTTCTATCAAGGTGAAAACCAGACCCATCCGCTGTTTCGCATCGAAGCCGGGATCCCTTGCCAGAGTGCGCGGGAACAGGCATCGGAGCTGATGGGCTACGCTCGGGATATGACGCTGGATGGCTTGATGGAAGACAAGCCACAGCTGATCTGGGCCTCCCACTATCTCTGCGCTTTGGCCAAGGCGCTGATGGATGATGCCGAACTGGGTATGATGCGCTGAACCGCTCTTGCCTCAACGGATGTCTTCGAGACCAAATTCAAACCCGGTCTCGGAGGCAGTCCGACTATACGGCCTGCTTTAGCCATACCAGATCCTGCTCCATCGCTTACGACATCAAAGAGGAAACGCAAAGGCACCGATAGGCTGAAAAAAACCTTTCGCGTTTTGTACAAGTCCGTCGCGTGCCTATCGATTCAAGCCAGCGTACGCTCAGGACGTTACAGAGACGCGCTGACCCATCGCCCGCGTAACAGCCCTATCAACTCAGCTACGCTCAGAGTCATGTCTCGCTTGCGATGAACTACCGCATGACAGTTGGCGCACAGCGTCACTAAATCTGTCTCAGGGTTCACGACCTGCTCCCCTCCCAATTTCGAAATCGGTACTACGTGGTGAACGTGAATAAGGCCCTTCGCGTACTCACCGTAAGCCAGTTCGAAATCAAAGCCACATGCCTTGCAATCAAGCCCGTGAAAGGCAATGGCCTTCATCCTCAGATCTTTCCTGCGCTCATAGCGGGTTCCGAAGTAATTTGTCTGGCTGCCCTCACTGAACGATTCAAAGATGTATGCATCATCTTCGGCGCTCGACACGACCGCTTCAGCCTGCGAAGGTAGGAGCTTCGCATGGCTTAAGATTGCATCGTAATCGGCCTGGGAGATGGGCCGAACCCCGTCACGCCAATAGTTCTTAACGCGAGTAGCAGGAATAGTCTCTAGGTACATCCCGTCGATTTTTGCTGCGATAGCGTCTTCAAAGGGCGTGAAATTTTCGACGAACGCAAAAAGATCACCCTTATCACTCTTTGGGTCCGCATAGACCTTACCGATGCGTGCCTTGCCGAAATAATGCGGCGCAGCGCTGAGTCGCGCGGAAGCAAAGGCTTGGTCCTTAATACGCCCTTTGTAGTAGATCACTTCAGTTCCAGGAGCAAGCCAGGCCTTGTAGCGTTTGGGGAAGTGATAGACAGCGCCTGTCTGGTCTTCCCATTGCGATGTGTCGTTTTCAACAATGACGAAGGGCATTACATTTCCTCTCGGGTGGTTGCAAAAGCCTACCAAAAAAGAGGAAATTTCCCACATGTAGTGAGGATTGACTTAACCGCTAAGAGTTGTGGAATTCGTTATGCCCTAGATCTCAGAAATCTTTCTTGGTTAGTCGGGGCACTCAGCGGATGCCGCAACTCCCTCAAGCCCGCACTCACCTCGAAAATCAAGTTAACGGACCACAGAGGAGCAGCACCAGACCGGGCTACAGGCCACTGGCTCATGCGCGACGTGCCTCATAGCGGAAGGGAGATAGAAAACTTCTTCAGGAAGGAACGGACACAAAAAAGCCCAGTCGTGTCCGACTGGGCTTTTTCGTTTCAATAATGGTCGGGACGGAGTGATTCGAACACTCGACCCCTTGCACCCCATGCAAGTGCGCTACCGGGCTGCGCTACGCCCCGACTGGGCTTGAAGCATGTTCTCAATCTTGCCGAGAACGTTGAAGAATGTACCCTAACCCTCTGATAAATGGAAGCTTTTTCTCAAAAAAATTTCCACTCATCAGAAAAAGCCCAGCTCACTTCTTCAAAACCACCAGCACATCCTCCAACTCAACAATCATCTGCCGAATCAGCTGCTTGTACTGGCTGGATTCATCCTTAGCCTCATCACTGGAAAGCCTCAATCGAGCCCCGCCAATGGTGAACCCCTGGTCATAAAGCAGCGCACGAATCTGGCGGATCATCAGCACATCCTGCCGCTGGTAATACCGCCGGTTCCCCCGCCGCTTCACAGGGTTAAGCTGGTCGAACTCCTGCTCCCAATACCGCAGCACATGCGGCTTTACCGCACAAAGCTCACTCACTTCACCAATGGTGAAGTAGCGTTTGCCCGGTATGGGGGGCAGTTCGTCGTTATGGCTTGGTTCCAGCATAGGCCTCAACCCGGGCCTTCAACTTCTGCCCTGGACGAAAGGTGACGACGCGCCGTGCAGTGATCGGGATCTCTTCCCCTGTCTTGGGGTTGCGGCCCGGCCGCTGGCGTTTGTCGCGAAGGTCGAAGTTGCCGAAACCGGACAGCTTCACCTGCTCGTTCTCTTCAAGTGCGTGCCGAATTTCTTCGAAAAACAGCTCGACCAGCTCCTTGGCCTCACGCTTGTTAAGCCCCAGCTCCTCGTACAGCCTTTCGGCCATCTCAGCTTTCGTCAGAGCACCCATGCCGTTATTTCCTTAACGTGGTGTTCAACCTTTGTTCAAGCGAGGTGAGGATGTTTTGCAGGGTAGTGTTCACCTCATCGTCGTTAAGAGTGCGCGATGGATGCTGCCAGGTCAAGCCAACGGCAAGGCTTTTTCTATCAGGATCAATGCCTTTACCTTGGTAGACATCAAACAGCCTGAGGTCTGTGAGCCATTCGCCTGCATTGTCACGAATTAATTCAAGCACCGCGCTAGAAGCTACATCACGTCCTGCAATCAAAGCCAGGTCACGACGGGTTTCCGGGAACTTGGACAGCTCGCTGAATTTCGGCAGGCGGCCTTCGACCACGTCGCCCAGCACCAGCTCGAACAGGAACACCGGGCGGTCCAGGCCCAGGGCTTTGGCCAGCTCTGGGTGGATGGCGCCAAGGTAGCCAACCAGTTTGCCGTCACGCTCGATGGCGGCAGTCTGGCCTGGGTGCAGGGCTGGGTGTTTGCCGGCGCTGAAGGTGAAGTCGCTCAGGGCGCCGGAGTAGCCCAGCAGGGCTTCGACGTCGGCTTTTACGTCGAAGAAGTCGACGCCGTCGCGGCCGTTGGCCCAGCCTTCTGGCAGGCGGCTACCGGTGATGACGCCGGCGATCATAGGCTGTTGCTGCAGGTCACCCAGTTGGCCGACAAAGCGCAGGCCGCTTTCGAACAGGCGCACGCGGTCTTGCTGGCGGTTCAGGTTGTGCTGCAGTGCCTTGACCAGGCCCGGCCACAGGGACGCACGCATGGCGGCCATGTCGCTGGAGATGGGGTTGGCCAGCAGCAGCGGCTCTACGCCCGGGCTGAACAGTTCGAACAGTTTCGGGTCGATGAAGCTGTAGGTGATGGCTTCCTGGTAGCCGCGGGCAACCAGCAGGCGGCGCAGGGTTGGCAGGTCACCGCGGGTTTCCGGCTTGCCCTGTGGGGCCAGGCGGGCTTGCGGGTAGCGAACCGGCAGGTTGTTGTAGCCGTACAGGCGGGCCAGCTCTTCGATCAGGTCCACTTCCAGGCTGATGTCGAAGCGGTGGCTTGGGACGTTGACGGTCCACTGCGCTACACCTTCAGAGCCGCCACTCTTGGTGGTGGTCAGCTCCAGGGCGTTGAGCAGTTGCTCGACCTGGGCTGGGTCCATTTCCATGCCGAGCATCTGGGTGATGCGTTCAGCGCGCAGGGTGACCGGGGCCACTTGCGGCAGGTGCTGTTCGCTGACAGCTTCGACCACCGGGCCGGCTTCGCCGCCGACGATGTCCAGCAGCAGCTGGGTGGCGCGCTCGATGGCTTCGCGGGCCAGCTGCGAGTCGACGCCGCGCTCGTAGCGGTGCGAGGCATCGGTGTGCAAGCCGTAGGAGCGGGCTTTACCGGCGACGGAAATCGGCTCGAAGAAGGCGCTTTCCAGGAACAGGTCGCGGGTTTTTTCGGTGTTCACACCGCTGTGCTCGCCACCCATGACGCCGGCGATGGCCAGGGCGCGGGTGTGGTCGGCGATGACCAGGGTGTCGGCACGCAGGGCAACTTCCTGGCCGTCGAGCAAGACGAGCTTTTCGCCCTCTTCGGCCATGCGTACGCGGATGCCGCCGTTGATTTCTGCCAGGTCAAAGGCGTGCATCGGCTGGCCGAGTTCGAGCATCACGTAGTTGGTGATGTCGACGGCGGCGTCGATGCTGCGCACGTCGCTGCGGCGCAGGCGTTCGACCATCCACAGTGGGGTCGGCTTGCTGAGGTCGACGTTACGGATAACGCGGCCCAGGTAGCGTGGGCAGGCCGCCGGGGCGCTGACTTCGACCGGGCGCACTTCGTCGTGGGCAGGCGCTACGGCAGGCACCACCGGGCGGGTGACCGGGGTGTCGTACAGGGCGCTGACGTCACGGGCCAGGCCGGCGATGGACAGGCAGTCACCACGGTTCGGCGTGAGGCCGATTTCGATGCTGGCGTCGTCCAGGCTCAGGTAGGTGCGAATGTTTTCGCCAACCGGGGCATCAGCCGCCAGTTCCAGCAGGCCGTCGTTCTCTTCGCTGATTTCCAGCTCGGCCGCCGAGCACAGCATGCCGAAGGACTCGACGCCGCGCAGCTTGGCCTTTTTGATCTTGAAGTCGCCAGACAGCTCGGCACCGATCATGGCGAACGGGATCTTGATGCCTGGGCGGGCGTTAGGCGCGCCGCACACGACCTGGAAGGTTTCCTGGCCGTTGGTCACCTGGCACACGCGCAGCTTGTCGGCGTCCGGGTGCTGTTCGGTGGCGAGGATTTCGCCTACGACAATGCCGCTGAACTGGCCAGCAGCAGGGGTAACGCTGTCGACTTCGAGGCCGGCCATGGACAGGCGGGCGACCAGTTCGTCACGGGAGACTTGCGGGTTTACCCAACCGCGCAGCCACTGTTCACTGAATTTCATGCTGTTCTCCTAGAATGTGCGTCGATTGGGCCTAGCGGAATTGGGCAAGGAACCGCAGGTCGTTGTCGAAGAACAGACGCAAATCGTTGACGCCATAGCGCAGCATGGCCAGGCGCTCGGCGCCCATGCCGAAGGCGAAGCCCTGGAACTCTTCAGGGTCGATGCCGGACATGCGCAGCACGCTCGGGTGCACCATGCCGCAGCCCATCACTTCCAGCCAGCCGGTTTGCTTGCACACGCGGCAGCCGTTGCCGGAACACATCACGCACTGGATGTCGACTTCGGCGGACGGCTCGGTGAAGGGGAAGAACGATGGGCGGAAACGCACCGCCAGTTCTTTTTCGAAGAACACCCGCAGGAATTCTTCGATGGTGCCCTTGAGGTCGGCGAAGTTGATATCGCGATCAATCAGCAGGCCTTCGACCTGGTGGAACATCGGCGAGTGGGTGATATCCGAGTCGCAGCGGTATACGCGGCCCGGGCACACAATGCGGATGGGCGGCTGGGTGGACTCCATGGTCCGCACCTGCACCGGCGAGGTGTGGGTACGCAGCAGCATGTTGGCATTGAAGTAGAAGGTGTCGTGCATCGCCCGGGCCGGGTGGTGGCCGGGGATGTTGAGCGCTTCGAAGTTGTGGTAGTCGTCTTCGACCTCTGGGCCTTCGGCAATGCCGTAGCCGATGTGGGTGAAGAACTGCTCGATGCGCTCGAGTGTACGGGTGATCGGGTGCAAGCCACCGGTGGCCTGGCCGCGGCCTGGCAGGGTGACATCAATGCATTCGGCAGCCAGGCGAGCGCTGAGCTCGGCTTCTTCAAAGGCGGCCTTGCGAGCATTGAGCACAACGGTGACGCGCTCTTTGGCATCGTTGATCAGCGCGCCGACTTTCGGCCGCTCTTCGGCTGGCAGGTTGCCCAGGGTCTTCATCACCTGGGTCAGCTCGCCCTTCTTGCCGAGATAATTAACCCGGATCTGTTCCAGGGCATTGATGTCTTCAGCGCGCTCCACGGCCTCTAGGGCTTGGGAGACCAGCGCATCCAGGTTTTCCATGTACAGACTCCAGATACGAAAATAGGGGAAGAGCTTTGAAGGCTCTTCCCCTATCGATGACGTTCAATGCCCGACGGCGCTAGCGCCGCCGGGTGATTGTCGCGGGTACTTAAGCCAGAACGGCTTTAGCTTTCTCGACAATCGCAGCAAACGCCGCTTTTTCGTTCACTGCCAGATCGGCCAGAACCTTACGGTCGATTTCGATCGAAGCCTTTTTCAGGCCAGCAATCAGACGGCTGTAGGACAGACCGTTGTTGCGGGCACCGGCGTTGATACGAGCGATCCACAGTGCGCGGAACTGACGCTTCTTCTGGCGACGGTCGCGGTAGGCGTATTGGCCTGCCTTGATGACCGCTTGCTTGGCTACGCGGAATACGCGCGAGCGTGCACCGTAGTAACCTTTAGCCAGTTTCAGAATTTTCTTGTGACGCTTACGAGCGATGACGCCACGCTTAACACGAGCCATGAGTAACTTCCTCTATCTTAACCAGAATTAACGAACGCGCAGCATGCGCTCGACTTTTGCCACGTCAGACGGGTGCAGCAAGCTGGCACCGCGCAGTTGACGCTTACGCTTGGTCGACATTTTGGTCAGGATGTGGCTCTTGAAAGCGTGCTTGTGCTTGAAGCCCGAAGCTGTCTTCAGGAAGCGCTTCGCAGCACCGCTCTTGGTTTTCATTTTTGGCATGTTGAACTCCGCATTCGAAAAAAATTACACAATAATCATCAGGCCTGCCGTGCCCGGGAGATTACTTCTTCTTTTTGGGGGCGATGACCATCATAAGCTGGCGTCCTTCCATCTTCGGATGCTGCTCAACGGTGCCGTATTCAAGCAGGTCAGCTTCAACCCGCTTCAACAGCTCCATGCCCAGCTCCTGGTGGGCCATCTCACGACCACGGAATCTCAGAGAGATCTTGGCCTTGTCCCCATCGGTAAGGAAACGTACCAGGTTGCGTAGTTTTACCTGGTAATCCCCATCCTCCGTCCCTGGACGAAACTTGATTTCTTTGATCTGGATCTGCTTCTGGTTTTTCTTGGCTTCGTTGGCCTGCTTCTTCTTCTCGAAGAGGTGCTTGCCGTAGTCCATGACCTTGCAGACCGGTGGTACCGCGTCTGCAGAGATTTCTACCAGATCCAGCTTCGCTTCATCAGCGATACGCAGCGCTTCATCAATCGAGACGATGCCAACCTGCTCGCCGTCTGCGCCAATTAACCGAACCTCGCGGGCCGAGATATTCTCGTTGATCGGGGCCTTCGGTACAGCACGCTTATCGTTTCTCATTTCACGCTTAATAGTCATTACTCCGATTCTTGGCGACCACGCCGGGAAACCGCTTGTGTCAGAAGCTCAGCGAATTGGGCGACGGGCATGGAGCCCAGGTCTGCGCCTTCGCGAGTACGCACTGCAACGGTCTGCGTTTCGACTTCGCGATCCCCTATAACCAAAAGGTACGGGACCTTGAGCAAAGTATGCTCGCGGATTTTAAAGCCGATCTTCTCATTTCTCAAGTCCGACTTGGCACGGAAACCGCTACCGTTCAGAGATTTCTCAACCTCGAGGGCGAAATCGGCCTGTTTGTCGGTGATATTCATGATCACCGCCTGGGTCGGCGCCAGCCACGCCGGGAACACGCCAGCGTAGTGCTCGATCAGCATGCCGATGAAGCGCTCGAACGAACCGAGGATGGCACGGTGCAGCATGACCGGGCGAACACGGCTGTTGTCTTCGGCGATGTAGCTGGCGTCCAGACGCTCTGGCAGGTTCGGGTCGTACTGCAGGGTACCACACTGCCAGTTACGGCCGAGGCAGTCGCGCAGGGTAAACTCGATTTTCGGGCCGTAGAAGGCGCCCTCGCCTGGCTGGTATTCCCACTCAAGGCCCGATTCGTTCAGGGCGTCGGCCAGTGCGCTTTCGGCACGGTCCCACAGCTCTTCGGAACCAACACGCTTGGCCGGACGAGTGGACAGCTTCATGGCGATGTCGCTGAAGCCGAAGTCCTTGTAAACATCCAGGGTCAGCTTGATGAAGTCGGCGGCTTCTTTCTTCACCTGTTCTTCGGTGCAGAAGATGTGCGCGTCATCCTGTACGAAGCCACGCACACGCATGATGCCGTGCAGGGCGCCGGACGGCTCGTTACGGTGGCAGGCACCGAACTCGGCCAGGCGCAGCGGCAGGTCGCGGTAGCTTTTCAGGCCCTGGTTGAACACCTGCACGTGGCACGGGCAGTTCATCGGTTTTACCGCGTAGTCACGGCTTTCCGACGAAGTGGTGAACATGTTCTCGGCGTAGTTGGACCAGTGGCCGGAACGCTCCCAGAGAATGCGGTCGACAACCTGCGGGGTCTTGATTTCCAGGTAGCCGTTGGCGCGTTGAACCTGACGCATGTACTGCTCGAGCACCTGGTACACGGTCCAGCCGTTGGCGTGCCAGAACACCATGCCCGGGGCTTCTTCCTGCAGGTGGAACAGGTCGAGCTGCTTGCCGATCTTGCGGTGGTCGCGCTTTTCGGCTTCTTCGATGCGCTGAACGTAGGCAGCCAGCTGCTTCTTGTCGGCCCAGGCAGTGCCGTACACGCGCTGCAGCTGCTCGTTCTTGGCATCACCGCGCCAGTAGGCACCGGACAGCTTGGTCAGCTTGAATGCCTTGAGGAAGCGGGTGTTCGGCACGTGCGGGCCGCGGCACATGTCGACGTATTCTTCGTGGTAGTACAGGCCCATGGCCTGCTCATCCGGCATGTCTTCGACCAGGCGCAGCTTGTAGTCTTCGCCACGGGCCTTGAACACGTCGATGACTTCGGCGCGCGGGGTCACTTTCTTGACCACGTCGTAGTCTTTCTCGATCAGCTCCATCATGCGCTTTTCGATGGCGGCCATGTCTTCAGGGGTGAAGGGGCGCTCGTAGGCGATGTCGTAATAGAAGCCTTCGTCGATAACCGGGCCGATCACCATCTTGGCGGTCGGGTACAGCTGCTTCACGGCGTGGCCGACCAGGTGGGCGCACGAGTGACGGATGATCTCCAGTCCCTCTTCATCTTTAGGGGTGATGATCTGCAGGGTGGCGTCGTGACTGATCAGGTCGCAAGCATCGACCAGTTTGCCGTCGACCTTGCCGGCGACGGTGGCCTTGGCCAGGCCGGCGCCGATGGAAGCGGCAACGTCGGCTACGGATACGGCGTGATCAAACGAACGTTGACTGCCATCGGGAAGAGTAATAGTGGGCATGGCGCCTCCTCTCCTAGTGGTGACCCCTACCAAAGGTCACGTGGGTTGGGATGAGCCAGTACAAGATCCGGCCTGCCTTCCTTCATAAGGAAGCCTGCCTCACAGTGGCAGAAGCCTTTCGGCTTGCAAGGGACGAACCAGAGTGACTGGAAAGAAAAAAGATAGCTGCAGCCGGCACAGGCGCGACCACAAGCCGAGCATGCTAGCACGCGGGTTGTACCCCAGGCAGAAATATTTGGAAATTGAACCGCAGCGGTGAACTAACGCGGAAAAATACCGCTCAGACTTTGGGAAGCAACCTACTCTTGATGAGACCTTAACCCAAGGAGTAACTGGTTATGCGAGTTCCGTCTCTTCTGGCCCTGGCGGCCGCTGGCGCCCTGCTGCTGCCCGTGGCTGCGAACGCCGGCAACTTCCCAGCCGGGAAGGAGGCCGCCTACACCGCCCAGTGCACGCAAGTGGCCGGCAGCCAGGGCGTTGACGCTGCCACCGCGAAAAAGCACTGCGACTGCGGCGCACAAGCGATCAAAAAGAATTTCACCGACGCCGAGATTGCCGACCTGGACAGCAAGGATGGCGTTGACGCCAAGCTGATGCAGAAGGCCCAGACCGTGGTGCAACAGGCCTGCGCACCGAAGCGCTGAAACCTTAAAGGTGGTGGTGGCTGACCATTATTTTGCGCTGGATCAACATCCGGTGAAGGTAAAAGGCGCTACTTCCGCAGAATTAGACTATGATGTCATCTGTGCCAGACAGCTCAGGCGTCTAGGCACTTCGAAAAATTTCAAGTTTCTGGAGATTCATCCCATGTCCAATCGCCAAACCGGCACCGTCAAATGGTTCAATGATGAGAAAGGCTTCGGCTTCATCACCCCACAAGGCGGCGGCGACGACCTGTTCGTTCACTTCAAGGCCATCGAATCCGACGGCTTCAAGAGCCTGAAAGAAGGTCAGCAAGTTTCCTTCGTCGCCGAGCGCGGTCAGAAGGGCATGCAGGCTGCTCAGGTTCGTCCGGAGTAATTCGGAAGCTGTGAAAAAACCCGCCCTTGTGGCGGGTTTTTTTATGGGCGCTTACCAGGCGGTATACGCTGCTCTTTGCGGCCCTTTCGCGGCACGAGGCCGCTCCTACAGGGACCGCATGGGCCTTTGGAGCTGCATCAACCGCAGTTGACGCGGGTTACCTTGCCTTGCTCGTCCACGTTCAGGTTCAGGCGGTCGGAGCGGTATTCCAGGGTTACTACATCGTGCGGTTTGAGGATGCGTGCTGTCTGCGAGCCACTGGCCTTGCGCGCCTGCTCCAGCAGCTCGGCGCTGCCTGGTTTGCCAATGGCAAAATCGGCGCCGCTGGCTTCGCAGCGGCCATCGTTGCCAGCCGATGCGGCCGGCGCATCGCCACCAGCGTTGCCACCTGTGCTGCAACCAGCCAGGACAGCAGCCACCGCCAGGGTTGCCAGGTAAGCACGGGTACGGAACATGAAGCCTCCTAAATGGGTCCGGGAACTGTCTGTTCCGACAGCTCCGCTCAGTATTCGTTGCAAAACCGGTCAAGTCTGCCTGAACTCTAGCACCGAGGCGAAAAGCAATCGTGACCGGATTTTGCACAACCCCCTGCGTTTGCCATATGCTTAGCGCGCACGGTCACTGGCGCAAAGCCATGATTTGCTGCAAGAAGTGGAGCGCATCCCGCCTCCATCGAGCACCAGGGTCAGGTGTTCCCCCTTCGTTCCGGGCCCCAGCGAGAGCTTTTCATGAGTACCCACAGCATCGATGCCGACATCAAGGTCAAATGGGCCGAGGGCCAGAGCGCGTACAGCCCTGGCACACCGGAAGAATTGCTGTTGATCGCCATCGACCTGTTGGTACGGGACAACGGCGCCGAGGCGGCACGCAGCTTCATCGACCAGGTGTTCGAGCGCTACGCGCCGCACGCGGCTATTCCAATCGCGCCAGACGTGCGCTGAGCAGGTCGAACAGCCCCTGGGCATCGCCCTCCTCCACCCACAGCACATTCGCCGGCTGCTTGAGTACGCCGTACCAGTCGGCAATGGTCTGGCCGAAGGTCGGGCCTTCGCGGCTGTCGATGCTCATATGGATGCGTCGGCCGCTGAACAGCTCGGGCTTCAACAGGTAGGCAATGACGCTGGCGTCATGCACCGGGCCGCCGGGCATGCCGTACAGGTCCATGTCGTGGGTGATGTAGGCATTGAGCATATCGACCACGCGCTTGCTGGCCTGATTGTTCACGGCTGCCAATTGTTTCAGGCGGGCGTCGCTGGTCAGCAGCTTGTGGGTGACGTCCAGCGGCAGGTAGATGAGTGGTACACCGCTGGCCAGCACCACTTCGGCGGCGTGCGGGTCTGCGTAGAGGTTGAATTCCGCTGCCGGGGTGATGTTGCCGCCATTGAAGTGGGCGCCGCCCATGACCACCACCTCCTTGATGCCCTGGGCGATGTCCGGGCGCTGGATCAACGCCAGGGCCAGATTGGTCTGCGGGCCGAGCATGGCGACGGTGATGCTGTGCGGTTTGGCTGCGCCGAGGGTATCGACCAGGTATTGCACGGCATTACCCTGGGCCAGGGCCGCTTTCGGCTCGTGCACCTGCACACCGGTAAGGCCTTCTTCGCCATGAACGTCGGCGGCGTAGATCGGCGCGCGCACCAGTGGGCGGCCGGCGCCGGCGTACACCGGGATGTCTTCGCGCCCCGCCCATTCGCGGGCCAGGCGGGCGTTGCGCGAGGTTTTATCCAGGCGCACGTTGCCGGCCACGGTGGTGATGGCACGGATATTGAGCTCGTCAGGCGAGGCCATGGCCAGGAACAGCGCGACCACGTCGTCGGCGCCGGGGTCGGTGTCTATGATCAAGTCGATGGGGGCCGCCTGGAGGGTGGTGGCTGTGGCCATGAAAGCGATTCCTTGTAGCAGGGGTTTGAGCATAGGGCACTCCTTGTTGCCAGAACACAGGACACAAACACACCGCAGCCCCCTGTAGGAGCGGCCTTGTGCCGCGATGGGGCGCGAAGCGGCCCCGGAAAGTTTTGCTGCGAAGCTGAAAATCTGGGGCCGCTTCGCGCCCCATCGCGACGCAAGGCCGCTCCTACAAAAAGCGCGGTGGCTGTCAGAAAGTCACGCCGGAGATGAGGGCGATGTTGCTGTAAGGCTGGCATTCACCGGTACGCACCACCGCGCGAGCACTGCGCGACAGCACCTTGAAATCTTCATGGCTCAGCCATTCGCGCTTGCCCAGCTTGCCCTTGAGTCGCTCGATCTCGACCAGCGCAGGCGGCACTACTTTCTGCATTTCTTCAGCCAGCACATGGCGTTCTACCTGCAACTCGCTCAGCACTACCCGCAACACGCTGGCGAAATCCGGCAGACCGGGCGTGATGGCAAGGTCGATCATTTCCACGCCCGGCGGCACCGGCAGCCCGGCATCGCCGATCACCAGGATATCGCCATGCCCCATGCCGGCAATGACCCGCGACAAGGCAACGTTCAGCAATGGGGTTTTCTTCATGGTGTCAGCTCCGCCAAGTAGGGAATGGACGGCTGGGCACCGGCACGGGTAACCGACAAGGCGGCGGCACGCTGGCCAAAGGCAATGGCCTCGCCCTCCTCCAACCCCCGCACCAGGCCGGCAGCAAAGCCACCAATGAAGGTATCGCCAGCAGCGGTGGTGTCCAGCGGTTGCACCACAAGCGCCGGATAGTGCTGATGGCCCTGCGCAGTAATCAGCAAGGCCCCTTGGGCCCCCAGGGTGATGATCACTTTACCCGCCCCCAGCTGTAGCAAGCGCTCGCCAGCACGCCGGGCACTGTCTTGGTCGGTGACTGCCACCCCGGTCAGGGCTTCGGCCTCGCTTTCGTTAGGCGTGAGGTAATCGATGCGCGCAAACCAGTCCGCCGGCAAGGGGCCGGTGGCCGGCGCCGGGTTCAGGATCACCTGTTTGCCCAGTTCACGCGCCCTCGTCAGGGTCCAGGCCACGGTGTCGGCCGGCACTTCCAGCTGGCAGATGACCACCTCGGCAGCCTGTAACAAGGCATCGAAGCGCTGTACCGACTGCGGCGTCAGCAGGCCGTTGCCGCCAGGAATGATGACGATGCAGTTCTGGCTGGCAGCATCCACGGTAATCAGTGCCACACCGCTGGACACCCCTGGGCAGGTGCTGACGCCCTGGCAATCGATGCCCTCGACATACAGGGCCCGATGCAGTTGCCGGCCATAGTCATCGTCACCCACATTGCCGATCATTGCCACGCTGCCGCCGAGCCGCGCCACCGCCACCGCCTGGTTGGCGCCTTTGCCGCCCGGTACGGTGAAAAAGCTTTCGCCGGGGAGTGTTTCGCCGGCCCGGGGCAGGCGCTGGGCGCGGGCCACCAGGTCCATATTGAGGCTGCCGACCACCACAACCTTGGCATTCATGACGTTTCCTTAGCGTTAGCGGTAATCGTTGAACAAGTCCGGGCGCGGCCCGGTGGACTCACGCAGCACGATGCGCGGGGCAACAATGCGTTGCTCCGCCGCGCCTTGTCGGGGTGTTCCTATACGTGTCAGCAACAGTGAGGCGGCGCTCTCGCCCAGCTCGCGAATCGACTGGCCCACGGTGGTCAACGGCGGATACACGTAGCGGCTCAGCTCGATGTCGTCGAAGCCGATCACCGACAGCTCGCCGGGCACGCTGATATTGCGTTCGGCCGCAGCGCGCAGCACGCCGAAACCGATCATGTCGTTGCCGGCAAAAATCGCCGTGGGCCGCTTGCCCTCCAGCACCTGCGCTGCTGCGGCATGCCCACCCGGGCTGGTGAAGTCGCAGTGCAGCACACGGCTGCCCAGCACCGGCACGCCGACCTCGGCCATGGCACGGCGGAAGCCGTTCAGGCGCAGCTGGGTAACCCCGGTTTCGGCGGGGCCACCAATATAGGCGACATCGCGGTGGCCAAGCTCCAGCAGATGCTGGGTGGCCAGGTAGGCGCCTTGCTCGTGGTCGATGCGCACCAGGTCGGCATCGACGCCTTCCAGTTCACGGTCGACGATAACCATCGGCGTGCGTACGCAGGCCAGGCTTTGCAGCAGGTCGCTGTCCTGGCCCACCGAGGCCACCACCAGGCCATCGATACGCTTTTCCAGCAGCACGCGCAGGTAACTGCGCTGCTTCTGTGGGTTGTCATCGGAGTTGCACAAAATCACACAGTAGCCGTTGCGCTCACAGGCGTCTTCAATGCCCCGCGCCAGCTCGGCGAAGTACGGGTTGACGCTGTTGGGCACCAGCAGGCCGATGGTGGCCGTGCTGCGCGCCTTTAGTGAGCGCGCCACCGCGCTGGGCACGTAGTCCAGCTCGATAATGGCGGCTTCAACCTTCTGCCGCACGTGTTCGCTCACCGGTCGGGTCTTGTTCAGTACATGGGACACGGTCGTGTAGGAAATGCCCGCCAGTGCCGCGACGTCTTTGATGGTTGCCATATTGTCAGTTCCGCCGGGCTGCACGCCGGCTGCGGTAAGTGTCGAGCACCACGGCGATGACGATCACCGCCCCGGTGATGATGCGTTTGGTCGGCTCGCTGGCGCCAATCTGAGCCAGCCCGGCGGCCAGTACGGAGATGATCAATACGCCAAAGAAGGTGCTGATGACCGAGCCACGCCCACCCATCAGGCTGGTACCGCCGATCACCACGGCGGCGATCACCTGCAGCTCCAGGCCGGAGCCGGCATTGGGGTCGGCCGCCTCCAGGCGCGATATCTGGAACAGCGCAGCCAAGCCTGCCAGCAGCCCCATCAGGGCAAATACCAGCACTTTGTACGGGCGCGGGTCGATACCTGCCAGGCGCACGGCCTCTTCGTTGGTACCAATGCCGATCAGGTAGCGGCCGAACACCGTGCGGGTCAGCACCAGATGGGCCAGTACGATCACCAGCAAGGCAATGATGAACGCTGGCGAAATACCAAAGGCAACCGGGTTGGAAAACCACGCATAGGCATCGCCGATATAGGCGGTGCGCGAGTCGGTGAACTGGTAGGCCAGGCCGCGGGCCATTTCCAGCACGCCAAGCGAGACGATGAACGACGGAATACGCCAGGCCACCGTAACGCCGCCGGTAATGCTGCCGGCCAGTGCGGCCACGGCCATGCCCAGCAGCGCCGACGGCAGCGCGTCCCAGCCCCAGCCGAGGATGGCCACACTCACGGCAGAAGCCGCCAGGGCCAGCACCGAGCCCACCGACAGGTCGATGCCGCCGATGATCAGGACAAAGGTCATGCCCACCGCCAGCACCATCAGGTCGGGGATCTGGTTGGCCAAGGTACTGAAGGTGTTGTAGGACCAGAAGTGGCTGCTGAGGAACGAGAACAACACAATCATCGCCAGCAAGGCGCCAGCCAGGCCCAGGTAGGTGCCCAGGCCAAAGTAGGTGCCACTGCGGCGCACAGGGGCGGCGCGTTGGCTATCGAGCGGGGTGGTTTTCATGCGTCCATCCTGGGGGCTGCATCGTGCAGCAGTGCGTCACGTTTCTGATAACCGGCAAAGGCTGCGGCCAGCAGCTGGTCCTGGCTCCAATGATCACGCTCGAAGGTGTCGATCAGGCGACCGGCCGACAGCACGGCGATGCGGTCGCAGATCAGCATCAGCTCGCGCAGGTCGCTGGACACCACCACCAGCGCCTTGCCCTGGCGCGCCAGTTCGGCCAGCAGGCCATAGATGTCGAACTTGGCACCCACGTCGATGCCTCGGGTGGGCTCGTCGAACAGCAGCACCTGGCAGTCGCGCTCCAGCCAGCGGCCAATCACCACCTTCTGCTGGTTGCCGCCAGACAGCTCGCCCACAACCTGGTGGGCGCCGGCACTGCGAATGCGCATGGCCTGGATCTGGCGCTCGGCCAAGGCCTGCTCTGCCTGGCCGTCAAGCACGCCAGCGCGTGACACCGCGCCCAGGTTGCCCAAGGCGATGTTGGCGCTGATCGACTGCGTCAGCAGCAGGCCCTCGCCTTTGCGGTCTTCGGTAATCAGCGCGATACCCGCCTTTACGGCCGCCTTGGGCGAGTCGATGGTGACGGTTTGTAGGGGTTGGCCGAGCGCGATGCTGCCACTGTCGGCACGGTCGGCGCCGTAGATCAGCCGCAACAGCTCGGTACGGCCGGCACCAATCAGGCCGGAAATGCCGAAGATCTCCCCTGCCCTGACCTCAAACGACACCTCGCGCACCTTGTCAGCACGGCTGAGCTTGTCGACCTTGAGCAACGGCGCGCCGATCTGCCGGCGGCCCAGGTCGATATGTTCGCCCAGCTCGCGGCCGACCATCAGGTTGACCAGTTCGGCGCTGCTGTAGCGCTGGATCGGCTCGTCGCACACCAGCTTGCCGTCGCGCAGCACGACGATGCGCTGTGCAACACGCTGCAGTTCTTCCAGGCGGTGGGAAATGTAGACGATGGCCACGCCACGCTGGCGCAGGCGCTCGATCTGGGTGAACAGCAGCTCCACCTCGCGCGCGGTGAGCATCGCGGTGGGCTCATCGAGGATCAGCACATGGCAGTCGCCGATCAGGTTGCGGGCAATCTCGACCATCTGCTGATGGCCAATGCCCAGTTCGCCCACCGGGGTATCCGGGTCGATGGCATCGAGCCCGACCTGCGCCATGGCGGCGGTGGCCAGCTGGCGCAGGCGCTTGTGGCTGATCCAGCCGAAACGGCTGGGCAGGTTGTCGAGAAACAGGTTTTCCGCCACGGTCAGCGTCGGCAGCAGGTTCAGCTCCTGCATCACCATGCGCACCCCAAGGCGCTCGGCCTCGCTGCGGCTGCCGGGCGCGTAGGCTTGGCCGCGGTAGGTCATGTGCCCGGTGGTGGGCACCTCCAGGCCGCTGATGAGCTTGGACAACGTACTCTTGCCCGCGCCGTTCTCGCCGGTCAGGGCCAGCACTTCGCCGGCCCGCAGGTTCAGGCTGACCTCGCCGAGCACGGGCTGGGCGTAGGTCTTGCCCAGGCCGCTGGCGGCGAGCACCACTTCGTTGGCCGATGCAGGCATGGCCGTTTCTCCTGGCAGCGTCAGGGCTTCTTGGTGATGAGTTCGACCGGGGTCTGGATGACGTTGTCGGCATCCACATCAGGTTTCTCGCCCTTGACCATTTTCAGCGCAGCCTGGATGCCGTACACCGCCTGCTGGCTGGCGGCCTGATCGAGGGTGGCAAGCACGCGACCATCGGCAAGCATCGGCTTGATGGCGTTGATGTTGTCATAGCCCACCACTTGCACCTGGCCGGTCTTGCCGGCGGCGCGCACGGCAGATACGGCGCCCAGCGCCATGCTGTCGTTGCCGGCCAGCAAGGCTTTCAGCTCGGGGTATTCGTTGAGCATGGCGGCGGCGACGGCGTTGCCTTTGTCGATTTCCCAATTGCCGCTTTGTACCGAGACGATTTTCATCTGCGCGGCATCCATGGCGTCCTTGAAGCCGGCGGTGCGCTGCTGGGCGTTGGTGGTGGTCGGCACCCCTTCGATGATGCCCACCTGGTCGCCGGCCTTGAGCTTCTCGTTGGCCAGGTAGTCACCGACCAGGCGCGCGCCTTTGCGGTTGTCAGGGCCAACGAACGGCACGCTGATGTTTTTGCTCTTCAGCAGATCAGGGTCCAGGCGGTTGTCGATGTTGATCACCACCACGCCCTGGTCCATGGCCTTCTTCACCACCGACACCAGCGCCTTGGAATCAGCCGGGGCAATCACCAGCGCCTTGGCGCCGGCATTGATCATCTGCTCGACGATGCGAATCTGTTCGCCAGTGTCGGTCTCGTTCTTGATGCCGTTGGCGACCAGGTTGAATTCGTTGGCGTGGGTTTTCTGGTAGTCCTTGGCGCCGTCTTCCATGGTGCGGAAGAATTCGTTGGCCAGTGACTTCATCACCAGGGCGACCTTGGGCTTGTCTTCTGCGTGGGCGGCAGACAATGGCAGGGCGAGGGAAAGGGAGGAAACGACAGCGAGGGCCAGCAGACGACCGGGGAACGGCAGTTTCATGGACGATGACTCCGAATCTTGTGTTTTTTATCGGATCGCAAACGTTTGCGTTGACTAACTATGGAAACAGGACTGCTGTTTGTCAAATCCGTTTGGCTGTCGGAGGCCAAGCACTGCTGTGGCCGATTATGCAGATTTTTCCGGAAAACCGAACACCTTTTCCTATGCTTGTTCGGAATTGCGAATGGAACACTGCCCCTTGTAGGAGCGGCCTTGTGCCGTGAAGGGTCGCAAAGCGGCCCGGGCGATGCGTGCTGTAACGCCGAAATCCGGGGCCGCTGCGCGCCCCTTTCGCGACACTAGGCCGCTCCCACAAAAAGCCGTCCACGCAAGCTGGTATGAAACATGCCTGTAGCCCTGCGCGACTCAATAACTATCTCACTAGGAAGAGAGAGAACAATAACGATGAATGCCGCACTTAAAACCTTCGCCCCCAGCGCACTCGCCCTGCTGCTGATCCTGCCAACCACCGCCTCTGCCAAAGAAGCCGAAAACCAGCAGAAGCTGGCCAACGTGGTCATCCTCGCCACTGGCGGTACCATTGCCGGCGCCGGTGCCAGCGCGGCCAACAGCGCCACCTACCAGGCTGCCAAGCTGGGCATCGACAAGCTGATTGCCGGCGTGCCGGAACTGGCCGACATAGCCAACGTACGCGGCGAGCAAGTGATGCAGATCGCCTCTGAAAGCATCACCAACGAGGACTTGCTCAAGCTCGGCAAGCGGGTTGCCGAACTGGCCGAGAGCAAGGACGTCGACGGCATCGTCATTACCCACGGCACCGACACCCTCGAAGAAACCGCCTACTTCCTCAACCTGGTGGAAAAGACCGACAAGCCAATCGTGGTGGTCGGCTCGATGCGCCCGGGCACCGCCATGTCTGCCGACGGCATGCTCAACCTGTACAACGCCGTGGCCGTGGCCGGCGACAAGCAGTCGCGCGGCAAGGGCGTACTGGTGACCATGAACGACGAGATCCAGTCGGGCCGTGACGTGAGCAAGTCGGTCAACATCAAGACCGAAGCCTTCAAAAGCGCCTGGGGCCCGATGGGCATGGTGGTGGAAGGCAAATCCTACTGGTTCCGCCTGCCGGCCAAGCGCCACACGGTCAATTCCGAGTTCGACATCAAGCAGATCAGCAGCCTGCCACAGGTGGACATTGCCTATGGCTATGGCAACGTGACCGACACCGCCTACAAGGCACTGGCGCAGAACGGTGCCAAGGCGCTGATCCACGCCGGTACCGGTAACGGTTCGGTGTCGTCGCGGGTGGTGCCGGCGTTGCAGGAACTGCGCAAGAACGGCGTGCAGATCATCCGCTCGTCGCACGTCAACCAGGGTGGTTTCGTGCTGCGCAACGCCGAACAGCCGGATGACAAGAACGACTGGGTCGTGGCCCACGACCTGAACCCGCAGAAGGCGCGGATTCTGGCGATGGTCGCCATGACCAAGACCCAGGACAGCAAAGAGCTGCAGCGAATTTTCTGGGAGTACTGAGTACCTCGCAGCCATCCCCTGTAGGAGCGGCCTTGCGCCGCGAATGGGCTGCGTAGCGGCCCCAGGATTTGAGCTTCGCCGCAGAAATCGCCGGGGCTGCTGCGCAGCCCTTTCGCGGCACAAGGCCGCTCCTGCAAGACCAGAAGAACGTTATGGCGCGATGCGCTTCAGGTCATTCAACAACCCCATCAGCTGCTGTAGCTTCTCCTCACCAAACTGCGCCTGAATCTTCTGGTAGTTGGCCTCCATGCCTTCCTTCATCGAGGCAAAGCACGCCTCCCCGCCTTCGGTCAGGCTGACGAACACCCGTCGCTGGTCCTGCACGGCCTTCTGCCGCCGCACCAGCCCGTCTCGCTCCAGGCGCCCCAGTACCCCGGTCATGCTCGGCTTGAGGATGCAGGCCAGCTCCGCCAACTGGTAATTCTCCAGCTCGCCGTGCTGCTTGAGGATGCGGATTACCCGCCATTGCTGCTCGGTCAGGTCGTGCTGGTTCAACAGCGGCCTGAAAAATGCCATCGCGGCTTCTCGGGCCTGCAACAGGCTTAGCGTGAGCGAAGGTTGCGTCTTGGTCATGGTCAAACCTGTGGCTTTTTCTCAATTCACGAATTTAAGGGCATGCACGATGGAAAGTGCAATCTGTTCCACGGAAAACCCATTCAAGCCCGGCGCGCGGGCTGCGACCATCCGCTGTAAACAACAACAGCACCCGGGTGAGCCGCCATGGCCATTTCACTGCAATTCTGCCTGCCGCTGGCGGTACTCCCCGGGTGTGAGCTTGGCGTAGCGGTTGAAGAAGCGGCTGAAATAGGCCGGGTCCTTGAAGCCGAGCTGGTAACAGATTTCGTTGGCCGTGCTGCCGGAAAACAACAGCAAACGCTTGGCCTCCTGCATCAGCCGTTCCAGCACCAGGCGCTTGGATGGCAAGTCGGCGATGCGCCGGCACACATCGTTCAGCCGTGCCTCGGTCACGCCAATCTGCTGCGCGTAGCGGGCCAGCGGCCAATGCTCAAGGTAATGCGCTTCGATCAGGGCATTGAAACGGTGGAAGATCTTCAGGTCTTCATGCCGCGCCGGGGTCGATTCCAGCGAGTTGGGGCACAGCCGCAGCAGGCTGATCATGATCAGGCGGGTCAGCGACTGCAACGCCGCCTCGCGACCCGGTTGCTGCGTGGCAAACTCGTCACTCAACGCGTCCAGCCAGCCTTGCAGGCGCTGCGCCTCGGCCTTGTATTCAGCCGGCAGGTTGCCCAGCGCCACACAGGCTGGCTGCACCTGCACGCCCGCCGGCAGCAGGCTGGCATCGGCTTCGATCAATTGCCACACCAGTTGCTGGCGCACCGTCAGCACATGCCCGTCGCTGTCAGCTTCGGTGACGAACGCGTGCGCCACCGTGGGTGGCGTGAGGAAGAACATCGGCCCGGCCTCGATGTACTGCTGGTCATCCAGATACACCCGGACTGTGCCCGACTTCACGTAATGCACCTGGAAAAACCGGTCATGCCGGTGCACCGGCATGTTGCGCCCGAAAAAGCCCGCCAGGTTGCCCAGCCGGTCGTAATGCACCTCGCTGTCGCTGTAGCGCTGGTCGTAGACCTGGCCAATATTGATGTTCGGTATCGGATGCCGGTCGCTCATGGCTGCTTGCTCGCAAATCGCTTGACCCTGTTGACGATGGCCCATGGTGCCTTGCCTTGCCGGCAGGCGCCACTGGCCACCCCTTGACCATCGTTAACATATTAACTATAACATTAACACATTAACGAAATCCGCAGGACGGCCACCGCCCTGCACTGCCAGGAGAAGAGCATGAGCCATGCCCTGCATGACGTTGCCAGCGGCACCCTGTTCGGCGTCGCGCTGAACTACCAGGGTTTGCTGCAGCAGCACCAAGCGGCGTTCGTGGAAGCACCGTACAAGCAACTGCCGGTCAAGCCGGTGTTGTTCGTCAAGACCCCGAACACCCGCAACCAGCATGAAGGCCAGGTGGTATTCCCGGCCGGCGTGCAGCGCGTGCAACCCGGCCCGGCGCTGGGAGTGGTGATTGGCAAGGACGCCAGCCGCGTCAGCGTGGCCGATGCCTTGGAGCATGTGGCGGGCTACACCATCGTCAACGAAGTGAGCCTGCCCGAAGACAGCTACTACCGCCCGGCAGTCAAGGCCAAGTGCCGTGATGGTTTTTGCCCGGTCGGCCCTGAACTGGTACCCGCCAGCCAAGTGGCCAACCCCGATGCCCTGGGCCTGCGCCTGTATGTGAACGGCGAACTGCGCCAGCACAACAACACCGCCAACTGCGTACGCACGGTGGCGCAGCTGATTGCCGAAATCAGCGAGTTCATGACCCTGCACGCCGGCGACATCCTGATCACCGGAACCCCCGAGGGCCGCGTCGATGTACAGCCAGGTGACCGCGTCGACATCGAGATCGACGGCCTGGGCAAGCTGACCAACCACATCGTCGCCGAGTGAGGAATTACCTGTGAAACACGCCCGTATCCAGTTCGACGGCCAGGCCCACGATGTCACGGTCGAAGACGATCACCTGCGCCTTGCCGACGGCCGCCTGGTCCATCAGGACCAGGTCACCTGGCTGCCACCCGCCACCGGCAGCATGTTCGCCCTGGGCCTGAACTACGCCGACCACGCCAAGGAGCTGGCCTTCGCGCCGCCCACCGAACCACTGGCCTTCATCAAGTCGCCGGGCACCTACACCGGCCACAACCAGGTCACCTGGCGCCCGGACAATGTCGAATACATGCACTACGAGTGCGAGCTGGTGGCGGTGATCGGCAAAGCGGCGAAAAACGTCAAGCGCGAGGACGCCCTGGCCTACGTTGCCGGCTACACCGTGTGTAACGACTACGCCATCCGCGACTACCTGGAAAACTACTACCGCCCCAACCTGCGGGTGAAAAACCGCGACGCCACCACCCCGGTCGGCCCATGGATCGTCGATGCGGCCGATGTGCCGGACGTCAGCAACCTGAAGCTGCGCACCTGGATCAACGGTGAGCTGAAGCAGGAAGGCACCACGGCGGACATGATCTTCGACATCCCGCACCTCATCGAATATTTCTCCAGCTTCATGACCCTGCAACCGGGCGACATGATCGCCACCGGTACGCCAGAAGGCCTGGCCGATGTGGTGCCGGGCGATGAAGTGGTGGTGGAAGTGGAAGGCGTCGGTCGCCTGGTCAACCGTATCGTCAGCGAAGCTGACTTCTTCAAGAACAACAAGGCATGAGCAGCATGATCAAGCACTGGATCAACGGCCGTGAGGTCGAGAGCAAAGACACCCTCATCAACTACAACCCGGCCACCGGCGACGCCATCTGTGAAGTCGCCAGCGGTGGCGCCGAGGAAGTGGCCCAGGCGGTGGCTGCGGCCAAGGAAGCCTTCCCCAAGTGGGCCAACACCCCGGCCAAGGAACGTGCCCGGCTGATGCGCAAGCTGGGTGAGCTGATCGAGCAGAACGTGCCGAAACTGGCCGAGCTGGAAACCCTCGACACCGGCCTGCCGATCCACCAGACCAAGAACGTGCTGATCCCGCGTGCCTCGCACAACTTCGACTTCTTCGCCGAAGTGTGCACGCGCATGGATGGCCACACCTACCCGGTCGACGACCAGATGCTCAACTACACCCTGTACCAGCCGGTGGGTGTGTGCGGCCTGGTAAGCCCATGGAACGTGCCGTTCATGACCGCCACCTGGAAGACCGCGCCATGCCTGGCGCTGGGCAACACCGCCGTGCTGAAGATGAGCGAACTGTCGCCGCTGACCGCCAACGAACTGGGCCGCCTGGCGGTTGAAGCTGGCATCCCCAACGGCGTGCTGAACGTGATCCAGGGTTACGGCGCTACTGCCGGCGATGCACTGGTCCGCCACCCCGATGTGCGCGCCATTTCCTTCACCGGCGGTACCGCCACCGGCAAGAAGATCATGCAGACGGCCGGCCTTAAAAAGTACTCGATGGAACTGGGCGGCAAGTCGCCGGTGCTGATCTTCGAGGACGCCGACCTGGAACGTGCGCTGGACGCCGCGCTGTTCACCATCTTCTCGCTGAACGGCGAACGCTGCACCGCCGGCAGCCGCATCTTCATCCAGGAAAGCGTGTACCCGCAGTTTGTCGCCGAGTTTGCGGCGCGCGCCAAGCGCCTGATCGTAGGTGACCCGACCGACCCGAAAACCCAGGTCGGTTCGATGATCACCCAGCAGCACTATGACAAGGTCACCGGGTACATCCGCATTGGCATCGAAGAAGGTGCACGCCTGGTCGCCGGGGGCCTGGAGCGCCCGGCCAACCTGCCTGCGCACCTGGCCAAAGGGCAGTTCATCCAGCCCACCGTGTTCGCCGACGTGAACAACAAGATGCGCATTGCCCAGGAAGAAATCTTCGGCCCGGTGGTGTGCCTGATCCCGTTCAAGGACGAAGCCGAGGCGCTGCAACTGGCCAACGACACCGAGTACGGCCTGGCCTCGTACATCTGGACCCAGGACATCGGCAAAGCCCATCGCCTGGCCCGCGGCATCGAGGCCGGTATGGTGTTCATCAACAGCCAGAACGTACGCGACCTGCGCCAGCCGTTCGGCGGCGTGAAAGGTTCGGGTACCGGGCGTGAAGGTGGGCAGTACAGCTTCGAGGTCTTTGCAGAGATCAAGAACGTGTGTATTTCCATGGGTAACCACCACATTCCTCGCTGGGGCATTTAACCCTCTGTGCGGTTTACACCGTCCCTGTAGGAGCGGCCTTGTGCCGCGATGGGGCGCGCAGCGGCCCCTGGATTTCAGCCTCGCCGCAGATATCGCCGGGGCCGCTGTGCGCCCCATCGCGGCACAAGGCCGCTCCTACAAGGGACCGGGTCAGCCCCAAAACAACAACAGCGTCTTATCGGAGACCCCCATGGGCAAACTCGCTCTCACTGCCAAGATTACCCATGTACCGTCCATGTACATGTCCGAACTGCCAGGCCCGCGCCAGGGCTTTCGCCAGGCGGCCATCGACGGGCATCACGAAATCAGCCGCCGTTGCCGTGAGCTGGGCGTGGACACCATCGTCGTGTTCGACACGCACTGGCTGGTCAACGCCAACTACCACGTGCTGTGCGGGCCGCATTTCGAGGGCGTGTACACCAGCAACGAGCTGCCGCACTTCATCAGCAACATGCCCTACGCATTCCCCGGTAACCCCGAGCTGGGCAAGCTGCTGGCCGAAGAGTGCAACCGCTTCAACGTCGAAACCATGGCCCACCACGCCACAACCCTCGCCCCGGAATACGGCACCCTGGTGCCCATGCGCTACATGAACCAGGACCAGCACTTCAAGGTGGTCTCGGTCTCGGCACTGTGCACCTCGCACTACCTGGCCGACAGTGCCCGCCTGGGCTGGGCCATGCGCAAGGCAGTAGAAGACCACTACGACGGCACCGTGGCGTTCCTGGCCAGCGGCTCGCTGTCGCACCGCTTCGCGCAGAACGGCCAGGCGCCGGACTTTGCCACCAAGGTGTGGAGCCCGTTCCTCGAAACCCTCGACCACCGTGTGGTGCAAATGTGGCAGGACGGCGAGTGGGAAGCGTTCTGCGGGATGCTGCCGGAGTACGCCGCCAAAGGCCACGGTGAAGGCTTCATGCACGACACGGCAATGCTGCTGGGTGCGCTGGGCTGGTCCGATTACGACGGCAAGGCCGAAGTGGTCACGCCCTACTTCGGCTCTTCCGGCACCGGCCAGATCAACGCGATCTTCCCGGTCACCCCGCAGGACGGTGGTGCCATCCCCGCTGCCCAGGCCGCCAAACCGGCCGCCGTGGTGCCCACCAGCCGCCTGTAACCCACCCGTTCGCGGCTGGTCGCCCTGGCGGGTGGCCAGCCGCCCCTCACCGAGGAGGCCCCCATGCCACACCTGGTTCTGCTTTACACCCCCGACCTGGAAACCGACGCCGACATCCCCGGCCTGTGCCGCGCCCTGGCCGACACCATGCTCGAACAGCGCGATGCCGAAGGCAAAGCCGTGTTCCCCACTGGCGGTACCCGCGTGCTGGCCTACCCCGCCGCCCATTGCGCGGTGGCCGATGGCAAAGGCGAATACGGCTTCTTGTACGCCAACCTGCGCATGGCTAGCGGCCGTAGCGCCGAGGTGCACAAAACAGTGGGCGACAGCTTGCTGGCAGTGTTGAAAGCGCGCCTGGACCCACTGCTGCAACAGCGCCCGATCGGCATCACCGTGCAGATCGACCACAGCACCGCCCAGGTCTACGACGCCAAGCACAGCACCTTGCACCCACTGTTCAACCGCTAGCGCGCCGGCTCAAACCACGCCCTCCCCGACTCATTACAGAACAAGTACAAAAACATGAGCACACTCGAACAAGCCTCGCCGCGCGAGGCAAACGCTGAACGGGCCGACAGTACCCATCGGGCAGTCACCTGGCGGCTGATGCCGCTGCTGCTGGTGTGCTACCTGTTCGCCCACCTGGACCGCATCAACATCGGCTTCGCCAAGATGCAGATGAGCCAGGACCTGCACTTGTCCGACACGGTCTATGGCCTGGGTGCCGGGCTGTTCTTCATTGCCTATGCGCTGTTCGGCGTCCCCAGCAACCTGATGCTCGACCGCGTTGGCCCACGCCGCTGGATCGCCTGCCTGATGGTGGTGTGGGGGCTGTTGTCGACCAGCATGCTGCTGATCGAAAGCAGCAGCGCGTTCTACCTGTTGCGCTTTGCCCTGGGCGCGGCCGAGGCCGGGTTCTTCCCGGGCATTCTGGTTTACCTCAACCGCTGGTACCCGGCCGGGCGCCGCGCCCAGGTCACCGCGCTGTTCGCCATTGCCGTGCCGTTGGCGGGAGTGGTCGGCGGGCCAGTGTCCGGGGCCATCCTGGCCTTCATGCACGACACGGGCGGGCTGCGTGGCTGGCAGTGGATGTTCCTGCTCGAAGGGGCGCCGGTGGTGTTGCTGGGCCTGGTGGTACTGGCCGTTTTGCCGGAGCACTTCGAGCGGGTGAGCTGGCTGAATGAGCAGCAGAAAGCCACGCTGCGCGCGCAATTCGGTGAGGAAGAACAGCGCAAGTCCGTAACCTCGTTCGGCGCCATTTTCGCCAGCCGTGCGCTGTGGCTGCTGGTGGCGGTTTATTGCGCGGTGATGCTGGCGGTGAACACCCTGGCGTTCTGGATGCCCAGCCTGATTCACAGTGCCGGTGTGGCCAGCGACGCCAGTGTCGGCCTGCTCAGCGCTGTGCCGTACGTGGCCGGCTGCGTGTTCATGCTGGCGTGCGGGCGCTCCAGCGACCGCCAACGCGAACGCCGCTGGCACCTGTGCGTACCGCTGCTGATGGCTGCCATCGGCATCGCCATTGCGGCCATTGCCCCCGAGCAGGCGCTGCCGGTAATGGCCGGCCTGGTGCTGGCCGGCATGGGCGCCAGCGCTGCGCTGCCGATGTTCTGGCAACTGCCGCCGGCGTTCCTCAACGCACGTACCCAGGCCGCCGGCATTGCCCTGATCAGCTCGCTGGGCAGCATCGCCTCGTTCTTCACGCCCTACTTCATCGGCTGGGTGCGCGACACCACCCATAGCGCCAGCCTGGCCCTGTACGTACTCGCCGTCTTCATCGCCCTGGGCGGCCTGCTGGTGCTGCGCACCCAGGCTGCCATCGTCAACCCTTGAATCAAGAGACCGCCCCCATGCTAGACAACGCTTTCATCCAGCACGCCGCCGACCGCCTCGACCAGGCCGAACGCTCCCGCGAGCAAGTGCGCCAGTTCTCGCTGGAGCAACCGGCAATCACCATCGAAGACGCCTACGCCATTCAGCGCGCCTGGGTGGCAAAAAAGATCGCCGCCGGGCGCAAGCTGGTGGGCCACAAGATCGGCCTGACCTCGCGCGCCATGCAGGTGTCGTCGAACATCACCGAGCCCGACTACGGCGCCTTGCTCGACGACATGCTGTTCGACGAAGGCAGCGACATCCCCTTCGAGCGCTTCATCGTGCCGCGGGTTGAAGTGGAGTTGGCGTTCATCCTCGGCAAGCCGCTGAAGGGCCCGAACATCACCGTGTTTGATGTGCTGGACGCCACCGAGTGGGTGATCCCGGCGCTGGAAATCATTGACGCGCGCATCCAGCAGGTGGACCCGCAAACCCAGGCCACCCGCAAGGTGTTCGACACCATCTCCGACAACGCCGCCAATGCCGGCGTGGTGATGGGCGGGCGGGCCGTGCGCCCCACCGAAATCGACCTGCGCAAGGTGCCGGCGGTGCTCTACCGCAATGGCGTGATCGAGGAATCCGGGGTCAGCGCCGCCGTACTCAACCACCCGGCCAAAGGCGTTGCCTGGCTGGCCAACAAACTGGCGCCGTACGACGTCACCTTGCAGCCCGGCCAGATCATCCTTGGGGGTTCGTTCACCCGCCCGGTCGCCGCTCGCCCAGGTGACACCTTCCACGTCGACTACGACATGCTCGGCTCCATCGCCTGCCGCTTCGTTTAAGGACCTGCCCATGGACATGCCCATCAACCACTTCAAGCAACGCCTGCACAGCGGTGAACCGCAAATCGGCCTGTGGCTCGGCCTGGCCGATGCCTACTGCGCCGAGTTGGCGGCCAATGCCGGTTTCGACTGGCTGCTGATCGACGGCGAGCACGCGCCCAACGACCTGCGCGGCATGCTCGCCCAGTTGCAGGCGGTGGCACCCTACCCCAGCCAGGCGGTGATCCGCCCGGTGATCGGCGATACCGCGCTGATCAAGCAGGTGCTGGATATCGGCGCACAAACCTTGCTGGTGCCGATGGTGGAAACTGCCGAACAGGCGCGTCAGCTGGTCAAGGCCATGCATTACCCGCCCAAGGGCATTCGCGGGGTGGGCAGCGCGCTGGCGCGGGCTTCGCGCTGGAATACCCTCCCCGGTTACCTGGACCACGCCGATGAGCAAATGTGCCTGCTGGTGCAGATCGAGAACAAGGAAGGCCTGGCCAACCTGGACGAGATCGTTGCGGTGGAAGGTGTGGATGGCGTGTTCATCGGGCCTGCGGACCTGAGTGCGGCCATGGGGCATCGCGGCAACCCCGGGCACCCGGAGGTGCAGGCGGCGATTGAAGACGCGATCGTGCGCATTGGCAAGGCGGGCAAAGCCGCCGGCATTCTCAGCGCGGACGAGAAACTGGCGCGGCGCTACATCGAGTTGGGTGCGGCGTTTGTGGCGGTGGGTGTGGATACCACGGTGCTGATGCGCGGGCTGCGCGAGCTGGCGGGGAAGTTCAAGGATACAGTGGTAGTCCCCAGTACCGGGGGTGGTGTCTACTGAGGCTTCTGGTTGGATGGCATCGGCTTTGCCGGTGCCATCCAAAGCAATGTTCAGATGTTGATAAGGGCCTTGAGCACGGTCTTGAAAGTCTCCAGCTGCTGTTCACTGAACTGCCCGAACACCTTGTCCTGCTGTTGCCGGGCAATGGTCCACAACGCCTCGGTCTCGTCCACGCCCTTCACCGATAGTCGCACTCGCCCTTCGTCATCGGCAATCAGCCCTTTGCGCTTGAGGTTGGCAACCGCTTCCTCGATCTCCCGAGCCGGCATCGCCACTTCGCGTTGCAGCTCGTTCAGGCTCAGGCCCGCATCGTTCTCCAGCACCATCAGCATGCGTGCCTCGCTGGTGCGCAGGCCGGTACACAGCTGGCGTGGCTGGTAGTCAGCCTGGTAGGCACGCAGCGCCTGGGTCATCAGGTAGTACAGGTTGTGCTGTAGGCGGCCCTGGAAGTGGCTGCTCGGTGCCTGCCCCTCTGCGCCTTGGGTCATGCGGGTATGCGGCAGCACCATTGAATAGGCGCCCTGGTGGTACAGCAGCGGCGAGCGGCCAAAGTCATCAAAGGCCACTACCTTGCCCACCAGGATCCAGTGATCGCCACCGTCCAGCTGCTGGTACTTTTCACACTCAAAGCGTGCCGCGCAATCGGCGAACAACGGCGCGCCGCCAGTGCCGGTCTCGTAGTCGATACCGGCAAAGCGATCTTCCTTCGGGCGGGCAAAGTTGTTGGACAGCTCGATCTGGTCCGCAGCCAGAATGTTCACGGCAAAGTGCGAGGCCTCTTCGAACACTTCATGGCTGGTGGAGCGCTTGTCGATGCTCCACAGGATCAGCGCCGGGTCCAGCGACACCGAGTTGAAGCTGTTGGCGGTAACGCCGACCTTGCGCCCACTGGGGCCGGCGGCAGTCACCACGGTCACGCCGGTGGCGAAGTTGCCCAGGGCGCGGCGGAAGGCACGTGAATCGAAGGTTTCGTTGGACATGCAAGACTCCCGGGCAGGCCTGCCAGCCTGCCCTGTTTGTTGTTGTGTTTGGAGGGGATGGGTGAAAACAGGTGGCGGCTCAGACCATCGCCGGGTCAGGCTCCAGGCCCATCAGCTCGCGGCCGAGGATTTGCGCACACACGTCGTAATCGGTGTAGGCATGGGCGCCGGTCATGTGCGAATCGCGGAACAGCCGCTGCAGTTCGTTGCTCTCGAACCAGGCGCCACCACCGGCCGCTTCCATCAGGCGGTCGACGGCCTGGATGCACATCTTCACGGCGTAGCCCTGGTTGGTACGCCAGAACGCCAGCGTGCCACGCGACGGGTATTGGTGGCGGGCGCTGTGCTCGGCAATCTCGTCCCAGCTCTTTTCCAGCAATGCCCGGGCAGCGGCCACCTGATGGGTCGACTCGGCCAGGCGCATCAGCGCCGGGGTGGCGGCGCCCACGGCAGCACCTGTGTAGGCACGCACCCGGTTACGGGTTTTCTCGCGGAACACCTCCAGCATGCGCTCGGCAACGCCCAGGCTGACCGTGGAGAAGCCGCTGGCAAAATACGGGCGATACGGGGCGTAGAAAATCTTGCTGTCGGGGTACAAACCAAAGCCCGCCGACTTGCCCTCCATCATGTCCTTGGCCTTCTGGATGCGGTGCTCGGGCACGAAGGCATCACGCACGATCAGGGTCTTGCTGCCGCTGCCGCGCATGCCCACGGCATACCAGTCATCACGGATTTCATAGTCGCTGCGTGGCAGGATGGCGAAGCAATAGTCCTGAGTGCCTTCGGCATTCTTGCGGCGGAAACCGAGAATCGCCCATTCGGCGTGGTCGCAACCGGAACTCCAGCCCATTTCGCCGCTGAACGACACGCCACCCTCAACCTCTTCGGTGCGGCCGAACGGCGCGATACTGCTGCTGGCGGTAGCATCCGGGTCGCTACCCCACACCTCCTGCTGTAGCTTGGGCGAGAACATTGCCATCTGGTGGCTGTGGGTGCACAGCAGGCTCATGGCCCATGCTGTGCTGGCGCAGGCCCCCGCCAGCAAGGCGATGCACTGGGCGAACTCCGGCAGGGTGATTTCCATGCCGCCGAAGTGTTTGGGCAAGAAAGCGCGGTGCATGCCGATACTTTTCAGCAAGGCGATATTCTCTGCCGGCACACTGCGGTCCTGCTCTGCACGCATGGCATTGGCGGCAATGGTCGGCAGGACGGACTTCAGGTCTTCCAGCAGGGGGTTTGGCTTTTTCATGAGCGGTCTCTTTCTTATTGGATTCGAAGACGCGATCAGTATGTGAGCGGCGATTGGGTGGCGAAATGCACGTTACGAGGGGAACATTGCACTTTCCATGGCGCCCGGAAATTGCCTTGCGACAAGCATTGACCCGTGCATTTTCGATCACCACAATCCCACCCTCAAGACGCGCGCGGCCCGCCGCGCCCCTGACGGAGTGTTGCTGTTGAAAGACCTTTCCCCTTCTGCGGTGCGTGTGTGCGATGCCGCCGTCGGCCACTTCGCCGAGTACGGTTATGACGCCTCTTCGCTGAACGAAATCGCCCAGTTGGCGGGCATGCGCAAGGCATCGCTGTATGCGCACTTCGCCAACAAGGACGCCTTGTTCGTGGAGGTGTTCCAGCGTGCGCTGGTGCAGGAAACGGCCTTTGTCGAGCACGGCTTTGCGCAGGAAGCCCGCGACGGCCTGGCGGCGGGGCACTGGCTGGCCCTGCACCTGGCCGAACGTTATCGCGAATCGGCCGAACTGCGCTTCGTGTTGCGCACGGCGTTCCTGCCCCCGGCGGGCATCAAGCCGATTGTCACTTCGGGCTTTGAACAATACCTGGACGGCATACGCGAAGGGTTCAGCGTGGCCCTGCAAGCTCGGCACGGCTGGGCGCATGAGCAGCACAGCCGCCTGGCGCTGTATGCCGATGCCTACCTGGGCATCATCGACAGCCTGTATGTAGAGCTGATGTACGCAGGCCCCGACGCCTATGAGCGGCGCGCGGCAGCACTGCTAAAAGTGCTGGAAGACTCGCTGTCACTCAACCGCTGACGCCTGGCGCGTCAGGGTTTGATCTTCTTCATTTCATCCAGCAGCTGCATCAGCTGCTGCAGCTTGTCCTCGCCAAACTGGGCGAGGATCTTGTCGTAGTTGTGCGTCATCTCCTCGCTCATCGCCAGAAACGCTTGTTGGCCAGCCTCCGTCAGGCTGATGAACACCCGGCGCTGGTCTTCCGGCGACTTGCGCCGCGCCACGATGCCGTCACGCTCCAGGCGCTTGAGCACCCCGCTCATGCTGGGCTTGAGGATACAGGCCAGCTCCGCCAACTGATGGCTTTCCAGCTCGCCTTGCTGGCGCAGGATACGGATTACCCGCCATTGCTGCTCGGTCAGGTCATGGGCATTCAGCGCCGGGCGGAAGAACGCCATGGTGGCTTCGCGCGCCTGCAGCAAGGTCAGGGTCAGGGAGGGTCTTGGTGTGGTCATGCGGGCTCAAGGAGGCTGGAAATAGCAAACCGGCGAGTATGCCAGTGCACAATCATTAATACATTAATAGAATGATTTCTACCCATTTCCAGTCAGCAGGCGGCGTCATGATCACCCTCGAGAGCCCCACCTACTACTCGGCGACCAAGAAGTACAACCTGAGCTTCCCAACCCTGGAGCGCGACATCGAGGCCGATGTCGTGGTGATCGGTGGCGGTTTCTCCGGCATTAACACCGCCCTGGAGCTGGCGGAACAAGGCGTGACCAATATCGTCGTGCTCGAGGCCCGTTACCTGGGCTACGGCGGCAGCGGGCGCAACGGCGGGCAGATCATGGCGGGCATCGGCCACGACCTGGAGAAGATCCGCAGCAGCGTCGGCGATCAGGGCGTGAGGGATATTTTCGAAATCAGCGAACTGGGCGCCGGCATCATCAAGGACCGCATCGCCCGCTACGCCATCGACGCCGACTTCTGCCACGGCTATGGCTACATGGGCTTCAACCGCCGCCAGGAACAGACCCTGCGCAAATGGGAGAAGGCATTCAAGGCGATCAATACACGCGACGAGATCCGTTTTCTCGGTGGCAGCGAAGTGCGCCAGATCATCGGCAGCAATGCCTACAGCAGCGCCCTGCTCCACATGGGCGGTGGCCATGTGCATTCCCTGAACCTGCTGCTGGGCGAAGCGCAGGCACTGGTTGGCCACGGTGCGCGCATCTTCGAACACAGCCCGGCGCTGGAGGTGACCTACGGCGAGCGCATCACGGTACGCACCGGCCGCGGCTCGGTACGCGCCAGCAAGCTGCTGTGGGCATGCGACAGCTTCCTCAACAAGCTGGAGCCGCAGCTGCACGCACGCACCATCAACACCTATGCCTTCCAGATGATGACCGAGCCATTGCCGGATGAGCTGATCGAGCGCATCAGCCCGATACGCGGGGCCTACAGCGACATCCGCCCGGTGATCGACTACTACCGGGTCACCCGCGAGAACCGCCTGCTGTTTGGTGCCGCCACGCCCTTCGTCGAGCACTTCCCGCTGGACCTGAAGGCGTGGAACCGCGCCCTGATGCTGAAGATTTTCCCCTACCTGAAAGACGTGCGCATCGACCTGGCCTGGGGCGGCCCGATGGCCACCAGTGCCAACCTGTTTCCGCAGATAGGCACCCTCGACAACCGCCCCAACGCTTTCTATGTGCAGGGCTACTCCGGCTTTGGCGTCACGCCCAGCCACATCATTTGCAAGATACTCGCCGAGGGTATGCAGGAGGGATCGAAGCGCTATGACCTGGTCAGTTCGGTCAAGCATGCGCGCATCCTCGGCAAGGACCATTTCCGCCCGCTGCTGCTCACTGCCGGCAAGACCCTGCACCAGCTGTCGGGCTACTTCAACGGCCGTCGCTGAGACCAGAGCCCCTCTTACTCACGCCATCGCCTGCGCCCGGTAGTCCTTCGGAGAGCGTTCGAACTGTTTCTTGAACGAGCGGCTGAAATGCGCCGAGTCGGTGAACCCCCACTTGTAGGCGATCGAGGTAATCGACTCGCTCCTGAAGAACGGGTTGGCCAGGTCATCCGCACTGCGCTTCAGGCGCGCCCGCTGAATGTAGCGGCAGACACTGTCGCCCTCCTCCTCGAACAGCCGGTACAGGTGACGCACAGAAATGTTCAGGCGCCCGGCCAGGTTGGACGGGGTCAGCCCAGGCTGTGACAGCGACTCGTCGATCACCTGCTGCACGTAGCCGCGCAGGTTGGCACCGCTCAAGGCCCCAAGGTTGCCCAGCGCTTCGCCATGGCGCTCGAAGCCCGGCTCCAGCAGGGCAATGAAGGCGGTCTGCAGCGCGTCGCCCTGGGCACCATCACCGCTTACATTGCCGTCCTTGCACAGTTGGTCCATCAGCACATGCAGCATGCGCCCGCAGGCGTTGCTTGAGGAGATCTTGCCAAACATCGGGCCGCTACCTTGCACGTACTTGCGTACCTGCTCACGCGACAGGGCCAGCGAGACATGTTCGATCAACCCACTGGGGGTGATTTCGCAGCGCCCGACCGAATCCATCAGCAGCAGCTCACCCGGCGCCAGGCTGACCTGCATGCCCCCCTGGGACACGGTGGAATGCCCAGCACGCTGGCTGACCAGGAAACAATGCTGGTCATCGTCAAGGGTCGGGTTTTCGCCCAGCCGGCGGATGTTGCCGGCATTGGTGCGCAGGTTGGCCAGCGGCAAGCCGGCACGGGAAAAGGTAGAAACCTCGCCGATGAACAGCGAGTGATTGGACGCAAGTTCCGTCTCGAAACGGCCACAGATCTGTTGCATGGCCGTGGTCCAGCGTTCCAGCCCCTGACGGTTGGATTGTTGAGTATGCATGGCTGCCCTCGACGCAGGATTTGTTGTTATGCGCACATTGTTAACATGTTATCTATGTGCGCACAACTGTCATCATTCGTCGCTAGATACAGCAAGGCGTATGCCAGTTTGCGTCAAAGGTTGGGCAGCAAAGTGTTGAACTGGGCCAGGCTGGCCATCAGGTGCGCCCGCTGTTGCGGGCTGATGGGGATGTAGCGGCGAAACGCCGGCATGCGGTTGACCACTTCGCTACCGCCCATGTGCTCCAGCGTCAGCAACCATTGGCCGTCGCGCCAGGCCAAGGTCAGGCGCTTGAAATCCAGCGGCATCAGCGCCGCCACCAGTGCGGCCTGCTGCAGCAACAGGTCGCGCAGTCGGGCAAAGCGCGCCCGGTCGCCCTTGCGGTACACACAGGCCAGGCCGGTACGGCGTAGCGCACCGGTATGGCGCAGTTCCAGGCTGACCTCGCCCCCTTGCGGAGCAGGCAACTGCAGCTGGAACTCACAGGTGACGATGTGCATCAGCAGGTGGGCCTCGACGCGTTCGTGCACCTTGGCCTGCCAGCCCTGGGCCGGGTCTTGGATCACCCCGGCAGCCACCAGGTTCTGCTGCCCCAGGTTGCGCGCCAGGCATGCCAGCGTGGCACCTGGGCGATAGCCGGAAGGCGCCCGAGGCGCCAGCAAGCGTTCACGCAAATTTCTGATCATGCAGCACATGCTCCACGGGGTGGCCAGGCTCGGCAGCAAACTCTTTCTCGAGCACATCCTCGACCCGCGCCGGCTTGAACGGGTTGACCTTCTGCACGCACAGCGTCCAGAACAATGCATAGGCCGCAGTGGCGCCAAGCATGATGGCGAAAGGCACATAGACATCGGCAGGGTTCATGCCCGGCGGTGTGATGAACGCCATGCCGATGAGGATACCGCTGCTGGAGAAGATCTGCGGCAACGGGAACAGCGGCGAGCGGTAGGCACGCGGCAGGTCTGGGCGGCGTATGCGCAAAATCACCACCGACAGGGTCACCAGCAGGTAGGAGGTGCTCCAGGCGCACACGGCGGCCAGCACCAGGTGCAGGATGTTGTCCGGGTTGCCGCCCAGGTACCACGCATGCAGGCAAGGGATCAACGCCACCACCAGGATGCACAGCAGCGGCGTCTTGAAGCGCGGGTGCAGGTAGGTGAACACCTTGGGCAACGCGCCGTCGACCGCCATGCCGTAAAGAATGCGTGGCACACCGGCCATCAGCGTGTTGATGGTGGCCGCGCCGGCGAACAGAAAGCCGATACCCAGCCACACTGGGCCGATATCACCCATCACCTGCTCGGCGAAGCGCGGGATGGCCATGGGCGTGTCCAGCAGGTGCACGCCACTGGCGGCATCCAGCACCACGTTTTCCACCTGGCGCTTCATCGCCGCTCCGTAGATGAACATGCAGCTGGCCACGCCAAACAGGCCCAGCGCCATGGCCCGCGGCAGCACCCAGGCCGAGCGACGCAGTTCGGGGGCAAGCGGCGTGACGAACTCGCAGCCAACGAACATGAACATGGCCATGCCGACCAGCGAGAGGATGGTCATCAGGTCGGTGCCCACCAGCGACACGCCGAACGGGCCGTCCAGTTCCACTGCGGGAGCGGCGATCAGGCCGAGCACGCCGAACACCATCAAGGTGGTCCACATGCCGAAGGTGAGGATCACCTCCGCGCGGCTGAAGGCGCTGACGCCAAAGGCATTGAGCACCGCAAACGCCACCACGAAGCACACCCCCAGCAGCCACGAACCGCCGGCGGATTCCGCCAGGGTATTGAGGTGCTCGAAGTTCACCAGCGCCATCACCCCCGACAGGATGGTTTCGGCGGTACCGGCGAACACATGCACGATCAGGTAGGCCGATAGCGTGCCGGTAATGGCGAAGAAGCGGCCCATGCCACAGTTGATGTAGTCGTATACCGAGCCCGTGGTCGGCAGGATCGACGCAGCCTCGGCAAAGGTGGTGGACTGCGCCAGCATCATCAGTGCGGCGATCACCATGGCCACGGCGAAGGCGCTGCCGCCGATGCCAAAGCCCATGGTCGCGGTGAGGATCACCGGGCTGGCCATGATCAGCCCGACGGTGCTGGCCAGTGCGGTGGGGAAACCGACCGTGCCGCGGTTGAGGTGCTCGGTGAGCTTGTTATTGAGTGACATCGTATGCCCCGGCTTGTTTTTGTGGCGTTGAACGAGTGATTACTGTGCGCTGCCGGCGGCATGGCGTCTTGCCGATGGCTGCCGCCGGGCTTGTTGCTGCCTGCCAGCAATCAGCTCCAGAGCCTGGCGCCGCTCCTACAAAGGATCGCGCAAGGCTGACTCATCGCTTGGCAGCCACAGTCATGCACCTGTCACGCAGGCACAAGCACCGCTCTGCCCCGCTCACTAAGCTGCAAACTTTGGCCACCTGCCCCGGAGTCTGCATGAGCGACATCACCCTCCTACCTGCCGTCACGGCCTTCCTGGCCCGCGAGCATGGCGTGTTCATCCACGGCCAGCACCTCGCCAGCCAGTCGTCGTCGAACATTGCCGTGGTCAACCCGGCCAACGGCCAGACCATCGCCCACATCGCCGACGCCAACCAGGCCGATGTCGACCATGCCGTCAGCTCCTCGCGCCAAGGCTTTACCGCCTGGTCGCACACCAGCCCCGCCGCCCGCGCCGCAGTGCTGTTCAAGCTGGCCGACCTGCTGGAAGCCAACCGCGAAGCACTGGCGCAGCTGGAAACCTTGCAATCCGGCAAGCTCATCGGCATTTCCCGTGCCTTCGAAGTAGAGCAGGCCGCGCACTTCCTGCGCTACTACGCCGGCTGGGCGACCAAGATCACCGGCCAGACCATCACCCCGTCGCTGCCCTCGTTCGCCGGTGAGCGCTACAGCGCCTTCACCCTGCGCGAGCCGATTGGCGTGGTGGTGGGCATCGTGCCGTGGAACTTCGCCACCATGATCGCCATCTGGAAGCTGGCCTCGGCCCTGACAACCGGCTGCAGCATTATCCTCAAACCCAGCGAATTCACACCGCTGACGCTGCTGCGCATTGCCGAACTGGCCACCGAAGCAGGCCTGCCGGCCGGTGCACTGAACGTGCTGACCGGTGGTGGCCTGGTGGGCAAGGCACTGATCGAGCACGCAGGTACCGACAAGGTCTCGTTCACCGGTTCCGTGCCCACTGGCATCGCCGTAGGCCAGGCTGCCATGGGCGCCAAGCTGACCCGCGCGACACTGGAACTGGGCGGCAAGAACGCGGTGGCCTTCCTGCCCGACGTGACCGTGGACAAAGCGGTCGATGGCATCATCGAGGCTGGCTTCCTGCACTCGGGGCAGATCTGCGCCGCTGGCGAGCGCTTCTACGTGCACCGCTCGCGCATCGACCCGCTACTGGACGCCTTGTCCCAGCGCCTGGGCCAACTGAAAATTGGCTCGCCACTGGACGAGGCCACCCAGTTCGGCCCCGTGGCCAACAAGCCGCACCAGCAGAAGCTGGCCGAACTGTTCGCCATCGCCCGCGCCGAAGGCAGCCAGATCATTCACGGCGGCACCTTGGGCGACGGCCCCGGCTGTTTCGTCGAACCCACGGTAATCCTCGCCCGGTCGGCCAGCGACACCCTGCTCACCCAGGAAACCTTCGGCCCGGTGGCGACCTTCCTGCCTTATGACGACGAAGACGAACTGCTGCACCTGATGAACGCTTCGCCCTACGGCCTCAGCGCCAGCCTGTGGACCAACGACCTGGGCAAGGCCATGCGCATGATCCCACAAATCCAGGCCGGCACCCTGTGGGTCAACATGCACACCCTGCTCGACCCGGCTGTACCGTTTGGGGGCATCAAAGCTTCCGGCATTGGCCGCGAGTTCGGCTCGGCCTTCATCGATGACTTCACCGAGCTCAAGTCGGTGATGATCCGCTACTGACCGCGCCTGTGGCCAAGGCGTGCAAGCGCCTTGGCAGCCACGAACAAGACCCCGCCCCACCGCACACGCCCTAATAGGCCATCGCCGCCAACCGCGATGGCCCCTCGCCAGAACCGAGGGTGCCCCCGAACAACAAAGGCCCCTGTGAAGGTCGCCGAGAACAAACGAGGGATGTGTAATGGTCAAACCGCAAACGCTGTCCACCCTGGCCCTGGCAACCTTGCTGGCCAGCCAGGCCGCGCCGGCCGTTGAGCTGTACGCCGACGATGACAGCCACCTGAACGCCGACATGCTGGCGGTATGGGGCATGTTCAACAGCCGCAAGAACTACGACGGCACCACAGGGGGTTCGACCTGGCGTGAAGGCTTTATCAAATATGGCCTCAGCGGTGACCAGGGCCTGGCCGGCAACGGCACGCTGTACGGCAGCCTGAACTGGGTGAGCTCGGCCACCTGGGGCGATGGCGATGCGGCCGGCAACACCGATGGCTCCGAACGCACCACCAAGATCGAAGACGCCTTCCTCGGCTGGCGCTCGGCCGACCTGTTCCCGGTGCTGGGCAAGGATGGGGTGGACGTTTCCGCCGGCCGCCAGACCATTCGCCTGGGCAGTGGTTTTTTGATCAACGACGACGGCCCGAACCTGGGCAACGGCGTCGCCGACGGTGCGCTGGACCGCGGCGGGGCCTACTACCTGGCCGCCCGCCACGCCTTCGACCGCACCGCAATGCTGCGCCTGGGGGGCAGCGATGGCCTGCATGGCAGCCTGCTGTGGCTGAAATCCGACAACCGCGCCCAGGCCGAAACCGAACTGGCCGCCGGCACGCTGGACTACACCCACGCCCTGGGCACCCTGGGGCTGACCTGGATTCACGGCATCGACGTCACCGACCAATGGGCCAGCGACTTCCAGAAAGCCCGCGAAGGCATGGACGTGTACAGCGTGCGCGGCGAAGGCAACGCCGGCATCGACAATGCCAGTTTCGCCTTCGAATACGCCTGGCAGGACAAGACCGACGGCCCCGAGCAAGCCTGGTACCTGCAGGCCGGCTACACCTTCGCCGACCTGCCGTGGGCACCGCAGGTTACCTACCGCTACACCCGCTACTCGGCAGGCTGGGACGCGCTGTTCAGCGGCCTGTCCAGCGGTTACGGCACCTGGTTCCAGGGTGAAGTCGCTGCCAACTACGCCGGCCCCTTCAACAGCAACACGGGCATCCACCATGTGGGCGTGAAGGCGACGCCGCTGGAAAACCTCACGGTCGGCGCGCTGTACTTCGATTTCGACACCGTGCGCACCCGCGACAGCCTCAACCTCGATGCCCGGGAGCTGGACCTGTATGTGGAATGGGCAGTCAACGAGCACCTGATCATCAGCCCGCTGGTGGGCCTGTACCAGCCGCGCAAGGACGAGAGCAACGGCGGCAACCAGGTGGGGGGAAATGGCACCAATGTGTATAGCCAGCTGACGGTAGCCGTGCCGTTCTGAAGCAACGACGCTAACCAACCTCTGTCTTGTGCTGCATGCGCATGACTTGAAGGCGATGCGGTCAATGTGGGAGCGGGCATGCCCGCTCCCACAGGAATCAGTGGCCTTGCGGAAGGGTTTGACCTTGGCCGATTCGGCGCATAACATTCACCAACCTACCGGCCGGTAGGAGGAAAATTAGCCAGAGAAAACCATGCGCGCCAATCCCTCCCCTCCCATACCCTTCAGCTTCGCCCTGGGCCTTGGCCTGATCGGCGCCCTCGGCCCATCGGCCGTCGACATGTACCTGTCGAGCCTGCCGGAAATCGCCAGCCACTATCAGGCAAGCTTCACCCGCGTACAGCTGACATTGACCTTCTTCCTGCTGGCCATGGGCGCCGGCCAGCTGATCTTCGGCCCCTTCGTCGACGCCTACGGCCGGCGCAAGCCGCTGCTGGCCGGCCTGCTGCTGTTCATCCTGTGCTCGCTGGGCGCAGCCGCAGCCCCCAGCCTCGACGCCCTGATCATGCTGCGCTTTTTCCAGGGCCTGGGCAGTGCGCTGACCCTGGTGGTGATCATGAGCATGGTGCGTGATGTGAGCCAGGGCGTAGCCGCGACCAAACTGTTCGCCCTGCTGATGACCATCGAAGGCGTCGCACCGATCCTGGCACCTGCACTGGGCGGCGTGATCGACGCACATTTCGGCTGGCGTGCAGTGATGCTGGTACTCGCCGGCATGGGCGTGGCGGTGCTGGTCAACAGCCTGCTGAACCTGCCGGAAACCCTGCCGCCCAGCAAACGCGAACCCCTGCGCCTGGGCCACGCCTGCAGCACCTACCTGGCCATCCTCGCCGACCGCCGCTTCCTGCGCCCGACCCTGGCGGTGGCTGCGGTATTCTTCTTCCTGTTCGCCTACATCGGCGGTGCCACCCTGGTGTACCAGGCCCACTACGGCCTGAGCACCCAAGCCTTCGGCCTGCTGTTTGGCGCCACCGGGGTGTCGATCCTGTTCGGCGCCATGACGGCCAGCCACCTGATCAGCCGACTGGGCCTCAATACCCTGACTCGGGTGGGCGTGCTGTGCATGGCCGGCGGTGCCTGCATCAGCCTGCTCGGTGCACTGACCGGTCTGGGGCTGCCAGGTGTGGCCGGCGGCATGGTGATAGCCCTGTTCGGCCTGGGGATAGCCGAGTCGACGCTGATGTCGCTGGTGATGGCCTCGCAAGAAAAGGCACTGGGCTCCACCGCAGCGCTGCTGGGCGCCATCCAGCTGTCGGCGTCTGCCGGCGCAGCCCCACTGGCCGCAGTGGTACTCAACCACGGGCCGACCGCATGGGCCGCGCTGCTGGCGCTGTGCACCCTGGTGGTGTGCCTGCTGACCGCCCTCAGCCTGCGCGACACCCCGGCCGGCTTCTCGCTCGCGGGCCATTGAAGCCCTGGCACTGACGGTCAACTCGGCTGGCAGGCAGACACAAGACGACCTACCAGTCGTTAGCGAAACTGGCTGCCTCGAAACCAACAACAAATCCGACGGCAGCCAGCCCTGCGAGACCCGCCATGACCCTCGATACCAGAATTGACTTCATCTACCTGTCCGAGCAGGACATGATCCGTGCCGGCGTCACCGACATGCCGGCCTGTGTCGACACCATGGAAGAAATGTTCGGCCTGCTGTACCAGGGTGACTACCGCATGGCCGGCCCGAACAGCGACTCGCACGGCGCGATGATTACCTTCCCCGAGCACTCGCCATTCCCCAACATGCCCAAGCCCACCGCCGACCGGCGCATGATGGCGATGCCGGCGTACCTCGGCGGCAACTTCCAGACCGCAGGCGCCAAGTGGTACGGCTCGAACATCGCCAACCGTGAGAAAGGCCTGCCCCGCTCGATCCTGATGTTCACCCTCAACGATGCCGACACCGGCGCGCCACTGGCGCACATGTCGGCCAACCTGCTGTCGGCCTATCGCACCGGCGCCATCCCGGGCGTCGGCGCCCGCCACTTGGCGCGCAAGGACGCCAAGGTCATCGGCCTGGCCGGCCCGGGGGTGATGGGCAAGACCACGGTCGCTGCGTTCATGGCCGTCTGCCCGCTGATCGACACCCTCAAGGTCAAGGGCCGTGGCCAGAAGAACCTGGATGCCTTCGTCGCCTGGGTGAAAACCAGCTTCCCGCAAATCACTCATGTCCAGGTGGTTGAAACCCTGGAAGAAGTGGTACGCGGTTCCGACCTGGTCAGCTACTGCAGCTCGGGCGAAGTCGGCGACCCCAGCCAGTACCCGCTGGTGCGACGCGAGTGGGTCAAGCCTGGCGCGTTCCTGGCCATGCCAGCCCCGTGCAGTATCGACGCCGGCATGGAGCAGGACGACGTGCGCAAGGTGGTGGACAACACCGGCCTCTACGAGGCCTGGTTCGAAGAGCTGCCCAAGCCTGCGCACAACCACGTGCCGCTGGTAGGTGTGCGCTTCATGGACATGATTGCCGAAGGCACGCTGGCCCCCGAGCAGGTGGAAGACATCGGCAAGATCATCAGCGGCGACGCACCGGGCCGCCTGCATGACGACGAAATCATCCTGATGTCGGTGGGCGGCATGCCCGTCGAAGACGTGGCCTGGGGCACCGTGGTGTACCGCAAGGCGCTCGAGCAAGGCATCGGCGTAAAGCTCAACCTCTGGGAAACCCCCGTTCTCAGCTGATCCCCCGCAACCGGATAACAAGGCAAAGCCCATGACACAGATCATCAAACTGAAAACCGGCTCCAAGTTCGAAGACATGGCCAGCTACTCCCGCCTGGTGGCGGTGGACAACTGGATTCACGTCTCCAACACCGCCGGGCGCAACCCGCAGACCCAAGTCATTCCAGAGGACGTCATCGAACAGACCCACCAGGTGTTCGCCAACATCGAAACCGCGCTGGCCGCAGTCGATGCCAGCCTGGCCGATGTCATCAACTCACGCGTGTTCATCCAGGACCCTGCCGATGTACCACGGGTCATGGACGTGATCGGCGAGAAGTTCCGCGGCATCGACCCGGCCACCACGGTCACCTGCCCGCCGCTGGGCTCCACCGTTTACAAGGTCGAGCTGGAGGTCACCGCCTACCGCGGTGCGGGGCAAGCGCAAGTGACCCTGATCCGCCTTGGCCAGTGAGGCCGCCGGCTGGCGCTGAACACTCCCCCTGCACGCACAACAAAGAGTAAAGCCATGTCTCCCACGATCGCCCCTGTGCAAACCAGCACCCGCCACCCCGACGCCACTACCGTGGTGATCATCGGTGGCGGCATTATCGGCCTCACCGCCGCACTGAGCCTCGCCGAACGCAACATACCGGTGGTGGTGCTGGAAAAGGGGCGTATCGCTGGCGAGCAGTCGTCGCGCAACCTGGGCTGGGTGCGCAAGACCAACCGCCACGCCCATGACATTCCCCTGGCACTGGCGGCTGATCGGCTGTGGGCCGAGATGCCCGCACGGGTTGGCAGCGACGTTGGCTATCGCCAAGCCGGCATCATGTTCATCGGCCGTAACGACACGCAGATGGGCATGCATGAAGGCTGGCTGAAAAGCGTCGAGGCGCTGGGCCTGGATTCGCGCCTGCTTAGCACCCGTGAAATCGCCCGGATGGTGCCGGGTGGTCGGGCGGATTGGGCAGGTGGCATCTTCACCCCCTCCGACGCCCGCGCCGAACCGAACCTGGCCGCCAGCGCCATCGCCCGGGCGGCGATCGCCAAAGGTGCAGTGGTAGTGGAGAACTGCGCGGTGCGCACGCTGGTCACCGCAGCCGGCCGTGTCAGCGGGGTGGTCACAGAGCAAGGCGAAATCCGCTGCGACCAGGTGTTGCTGGCCGGTGGCCTGTGGTCGCGCAAGTTCCTCGGCAACCTGGGCATCAATCTGCCGACCTTGCCGCTGACCTGTTCCGTGCTGCGCACACAGCCAATGGACGGGCCGACCGACATCGCCGTGGGCGCACCGGACTTTTCCTTCCGCAAGCACAAGGACGGCGGCTACATCATCACCCAGCGTGGCGCGCTGGACGCCTTCCTCACCCTCGATCACCTGCTGCTGGGCAAGCGTTACCTGCCCCAGCTGCGTGCCCAGCGGGACTTTTTGCGGATCAGTTTTGGCAAGTACTTCTTCAAGGACCTGGCCCTGGCCCGGCGCTGGAAGGCCACGGATGTAACCCCCTTCGAGCGTGTACGGGTACAAGACCCGCACGCCAACCCGGCACTCAACGACGAGGCCATGCGCAACCTGAAAGCGGCCTGGCCGGTGTTCGAACAGGCCCGTATCGCCAGCGCCTGGGCCGGCACGATTGACGTCACCCCCGACTCCAACCCGGTCATCGGCCCGGTGGCCAGTATCCCGGGCCTGACCCTGGCCACCGGCTTTTCCGGGCATGGCTTCGGCACCTCGCCTGCTGCTGGCCAGCTGGCGGCAGACCTGGTGGCCCAGGCCACCCCGCTGATCGACCCGTCCCCGTACTCCTTCGAGCGTTTTGCCTGACACAAGTGGGAGTGGGCAAGCCCGTGCAATACACCGCGCTGCCTGCCTGGTGAGGATGTTGCCGGCTACCTGAACTGGTACTCCAACCCCGCCCCCGCATACCACGACCGCCCAGGCGCTGCCTCGTAATAACGCCCGTTGCCGTCACCGACAATCACCGACCCCACATACTGCCGGTCAAACAGGTTGTCCAGCCGCAGCAGCTGGTGGAACGTCCAGGGCCCCACATGTTGCTCGAACCGGGTCCGCCAGTTGAATACCGCATAAGCCGGTGCGGCCCTGGCGTTGTTGCTGTCGTCCACATACACCTTGCTGCGGTACTGCCCTTCAACCCCCATGCTGATGGACGACACCGGCTTCCAGACCAGCTCACCATACAGGTTGTTCAGCGGCACACCGGGCAGGCGGTTGCCACTCTCGATGGTCTGGCTGATGTCATCGGCATAGCGGGCATCGGTGCGGGTATACACCAGGGTGGCCTGCCACTGCTCGCTCAAGTCACTTTGCAGGCTCGCCTCAAAGCCACGTCGTACAGTACGCCCTGCATTGCGATAGCTGGTTCGACCATCCGTAGCGCTGGCAACGACGATTTCGTCATCGGTATGAATCTCATACACCGCCGCATTCAGGCGCGTGCGCTCGCCAAGCCGGTACTTCACACCCGTTTCGTACTGCATGCTGGTGGCGGGCTTGAGGCCGAAGTTGAAGCTTTCGGCCAAGCCCGGCGCATAGGCCATCTCGGCCTGGGTGGGGGTTTCGAAGCCTTTGCCGACGCTCACGTAACCGCGCAGGTCCGGCGTGAACGCGTACATCACCGACAGTGATGGCGTGGCCTGCTGGTACTTCTTCGAGCCGCTGGAGTCACCGTTGGCCAGGTAATGGTCGTCGACACGCATTTCCATGGTGCTGTAGCGCAGCCCCAGCTCGCTGGTCCAGTTGCCGATTTCCCAATGGGCCTGGAGGTACGGGTCCAGGCTGGTAGCGGTGTCTTTCTCGTCACGGCGCAACTCACCTTTAACGCCCAACTGGTCGCCGCTGAAATTCTGGTAGCCCCGGCGGTCGTCCTTGCTCTGGTCGTAATCGGCGCCGACGGTGAAGGTGAGATTTCCCGGTACGTCGGCAACCGGCTGGATCCAGCGCAGGGTGCCGCCGTGGAATTCACGATCAAAGTCCACAACCCCGCCGCCACGCTGACTGTTCGAGGCCACCGTTCTGGGGATGGACAAATACTGCACCACGCTGCGCCGCCCCGCATACAGGTTGAACTGCAGCATGGCATCGCCAAAGTAGCGCTCGTAGTTCATACCTAGCTGCTGGTGGTCGATGCTTTTGCGGGTGTTGTAGGTTTCGGCCACTGCCGCTGTGGAACGTGGGTCATGCTTGTAGGCATCCCAGGTCTGCCCCAGCGGGTCCTGCGTGTTGTTCTGCTCAAGGCTGCTGTAGATCAGCGCCATGCGCGAGTCTTCATCGGGCTTGAAATTGACCTTGGCGAAGGTCTGGTCACGGCGCGCGGCACTGTGGTCGCGATAGCCATCGGTATCCAGGCGCGAGGCATCCAGCACGAAACCTGCGGTGTCGTTGCCGCCCTCTGCCGACAGGTGGTTCTTGTTGAAGCCGTCGCTGCCAAAGGTGGTTTCGGCACCCACGCGTGCAGGCCCCTGCCCGTCGCGGGTAAACATCTGGATCACGCCACCGGCGTTGCTGCCGTACAGCGTCGCTGCCGGGCCGCGCAGCACTTCGATCCGGTCGGCCACGTCCAGGTTCAGCGTGGCGGCCTGCCCTTGCCCGTCGGGCGTACTGGCCGGTATGCCGTCACTCAGCAGCTTTATGCCGCGCACGCCAAAGGCCGAGCGAGCACCGTAACCCCGTGAAGAAATCTGCAGGTCTTGCGCGTAGTTCTGCCGGTTCTGCACCACCAGCCCAGGTACTTTGCTGAGCACTTCCGACAGGTTGACGCCAAGCTGGCCATCCGGGCCGTGGGACAGGTCAACGGTATCCACCGAAAACGGCAGGTCGAATGTGCTGGTGGGCGCATAGACGCCGGTCACCACCAACGGGTCCATGACGACTACATCGGGTGAACTGGCCTTGGCACCGCCATTGGCGCTCATGCCACCTGCAAACAGCAGGACCAGGCTTGTAGATGAAGGAAAACGAGAAAGAAATCGATACATGCGCAGCTTCCAGAAATTGCCGGCATTACACCAGACCAGCAGCGGCAGCGCGAACGCAGGATTTTTCCTGGCAAGCAGTTGCGAATTTACTTACGCTGAAATACTGTATACGCATACAGCAAAACAAGGAATTTCCTGTGTCCAGCACCGCCTCCGCCACCCCGAGCAGCTATGAACAGTTGGGTGTACGCATCCAGAAGATCATCAACAGCCCCACCGCCCAGCGCAGCCGTGCGGCGCTGATCTTTCGCCTGGAGCAGGAAAGCCCGGATGACTGGGAAACCTTGCTTGAGGAAATCGCCGAGAACGACAACGTAACCCTCGCCCACCGTGACGACGGCGGCGTGCAGGTTTTCTGGACCGTACCGAAGGAAGACTGACCGCGCATGAGAGTTTCGCTTTTCGCGGTAGCCTGCCTGTTACTGACCACTCCACTGGTGCAAGCCGATGCCCCACGCACCTTTCAGGAGGCCAAGAAAGTCGCCTGGAAGCTCTATGCGCCGCAATCGACCGAATTCTATTGCGGCTGCAAATACAAGGGCAACAAGGTCGACCTGGCGTCCTGCGGCTATGCCCCGCGCAAGAATGCCCAGCGCGCGTCGCGCATCGAGTGGGAACACATCGTACCGGCCTGGCAGATCGGCCATCAGCGCCAGTGTTGGCAAAGCGGCGGGCGCAAGCAGTGCTCGCAGCATGACGAGGTGTACAAACGCGCCGAAGCCGACCTGCACAACCTGGTGCCGAGCATCGGCGAGGTCAACGGCGACCGTAGCAACTTCAGTTTCGGCTGGCTGCCAGAACAGCGCGGCCAGTATGGCAGTTGCCTGACCCAGGTCGACTTCAAGGCCAAGAAGGTGATGCCACGCCCGTCGATCCGCGGCATGATCGCCCGCACCTACTTCTATATGAGCAAGCAGTACAACCTGCGCCTGTCCAGGCAGGACCGCCAGTTGTACGAGGCCTGGAACAAGACCTACCCGCCGCAGGCATGGGAGCGGCAACGCAACCAGCAGGTAGCCTGTGTGATGGGACGAGGTAACGAGTTTGTGGGCCCGGTCAACCTCAAGGCGTGTAGTTGAGCCTCAGGCCAGTGCTTGCAAATAGGCGCTGGCTTCCCGGTAACGGGCCAGCCGCGCCAGGTCGGCGGGGCCAGGGCAAGGAATGCGGGAAAGGTCACTATTATCGGCCAGGTCGGCAAGCTTGACGGTTCGGGCCAACGGGTCGTCGCCCAGGCGTACCACGAAGTCCTGGTAAGGCTCGCCCTCACGGCGACTGAGCGCCAGCAAGGCGGCAAGGATTTTCAGCGCAAACCCCTCGCGCGCCAGGTCGGACAACGTCAGCGGGGTGTCCTCGATCACATCGTGAAGCACTGCGACAATCCGTTGCTCGGGCGTGGACACCCGCATCATCACGCGTAGCGGGTGGAGAATGTACGCCACTCCACCCTTGTCGTATTGCCCTTCATGCGCTCTGGCGGCCACGGCAATGGCCCGCTCCAGTGTAGACATGAGGCCCCTCCCCGTTCGGCATCTTCCACCCAAGCATAGCCAAACTTGTGTGAACAATGTCTAACTCACGCCTGACAAAGCTACACACACCCGGTTGGCGCGGCCTTATGAAGGCAAATGTTGTGGGAGCGGGCATGCCCGCTCCCACAGGTGCCGCGAAGGCTCCGGCCTCCCACCCACTGCTGCAGTTCTAGCGGGCTGCGCCGTGCTGGATAACCACCGAATCGGTGCCCAGCTTGGCCATCACTTCGTCCTTGCGGGCTTGCGCTTCTTCACGGCTAGGGAACGGCCCCATCAGCACCACCGGCTTGCCGTTGCGGTATTCCACCGAAGAGGGGATGCCCTTTTCGATCAGCCGTGCGGTCATGTCGCTCAGCGCGCCCATGTTGGCGCCCTGGATCACTTCCACATCCCAGCCCTCCGGGGCCGGCTGGCCAGCCAGTGCATCGGCACGGCGTTGCAGGTCGGCGCCGCCGCACACTTCGCGGATGCGCAGGTTGTTGCCGGTGTCGTCGACGATGATGTCGTACTGGCCGTCGCGCTTGATGGCCACGTAGCTGCGGTAGGCTTCGTACTGCCCGGCATCGTCCTTGCCGCGGACCTGGCCGCAGATGGTGCCCTGGGTGTCGATCCGCACGTTGCCGAACTTGGCGGTCTTGGGGTTGTGCAGGTGTTCGGCCACCTGCTTGTGCACGCCTTCCACCTCGTTCTCACAGCCCGCCAAGGCAAGCACTGCCATTACCACAGCCAGTTTGCGCACGCGTGTACCTCCAGATTCGAAGGGGCGGATTCTAGCACGACGGCCCCGCGCAAGGACCGCGACCATACGTTACACCTTGCAACCAAGTCATCGGACGACACCACCGACGGCGGCGCTGATCGCCATTTCTTATCCCGCTGATAAAAAACTTGAGGCAGCGCAAACCGGGAATTTCGTACAAGAATCGGGGCAGTCATACGACGACGTATGTCGAATAATAATAAAGGTGAACCCATGTCCCGCTCATACATACAGGTGGATGCTTGCGTCCGCATGATCGCACCGGGCGCTTTTGGCGCTTCCTGGGCAGTTCTGCCCCAGGAGGCGCCATGAAAACCCTGGTCGGTGCTTACTTCATCATCCTCAAGACGCTGGTGGTAGGTTGCCTGGTCGGCATCACCTGCCTGATTTTCACCAACGTCGTGCTGCGCTATGGCTTCAACTCGGGGTTGTTCTTCAGTGAAGAGATTTCCCGCCTGGCGTTTGTCTGGCTGGTGTTTGCTGGCGCGCAACTGATGCTGCACGAACACGGCCACATCGGCGTCGACATCGTCACCCGCCGCGTCTCGCCTGGCGTGGCCCGCTGCCTGCTGGCACTGACGCAACTGCTGATGCTCTATGTGACCTGGCTGTTTCTCCACGGCAGCTGGAAGCAGACCCTGATCAACCTGCATGTCGGCGCTCCCTCCACGGGTATTTCCATGGCGCTGTTCTACGGCGCAGGCCTGGTCTTCTGCATCCTCAGCGCACTGCTGATCTGCACCCAACTGGTCAGGAACCTCACGGGCAACCTCCCGACGCCCGCCCAGACCGAAACTTCGCTCAATGACGGAGCAGTCGAATAATGGCCCTGTCTGTTTTCGTCGGCGTCCTGATGGCCGCCATCCTGATCGGCGCCCCCATCGCCTATGCCCTGATCCTCTGCGGCGTGGCGTTGATGTGGCTGCTGGGCCTGTTCGATGGCCAGATCATCGCGCAGAACATCATCAACTCGGCGGGCAGCTTCCCGCTGCTGGCAATTCCGCTTTTCATCATCGCTGGCGAGGTAATGAACAGCGGCGGCTTGTCCAACCGCATCATCAAGCTGGCCATCACCCTGGTCGGCCACCTGCGCGGCGGGCTTGGCTACGTCACCATTTTTGCCGGCGTGCTGCTGTCGAGCCTGTCCGGTTCGGCCTTGGCCGACGCCGCCTCGCTGACCGCCCTGTTGCTGCCGATGATGGTCATCGCCGGCTACAACCGTGACCGCTCCGGGGGCCTGATCGCATCGGTGTCGGTGCTGGGTTCGATCATTCCACCCAGCATCGGTTTCGTCGTGCTGGGCGTGGCTTCGGGGCTGTCGATCACCAAGCTGTTCCTCGCCGGCATCGCCCCGGGCCTGATGATCGCCGCCGCACTGGTGGTGGCCTGGTGGCTGATGTCGCGGCGTAACAACGATGTGGAGCTGAGCCCCAAGGCCAGCGGCAAGGAGCGCCTCAAGGCCCTGGTTGACAGCTTCTGGGCGCTGATGCTGCCGGTGATCATCGTCGTCGGCCTGCGCTTTGGCGTGGTCACCCCGACCGAGGCCGGTGCGGTGGCCAGTGTCTATGCCCTGCTGGTGTCGTCGCTGATCTACCGCGAGCTCAGCCTCAAGTCGCTCAACGAACTGCTGTTGCGCGCCGGCAAGACCACCGCTGCCGTGATGTTCCTGGTAGCTGCCGCTTCGATCCCGGCCTGGATGATCACCATCGCCGATATCCCCGGGCAAATCATCGACCTGATCCAGCCAGTGATGGACAACCCGCGGCTGCTGATCGTAGTGCTGATGCTGCTGATCCTGGTGATTTCCATGGTCATGGACCTCACCCCCACCGTATTGCTGCTCGCGCCGATCCTGGTACCGGTGGTGACCGCTGCGAACATCGACCCGATCTACTTCGGCGTGCTGTTCATGATCAATTGCTCAATCGGCCTGATCACCCCGCCGGTGGGCACGGTGCTCAACGTGGTCTGCGGCATCGGTCGCATGCGTTACGAGGCACTGCTCAAAGGCACGTTCCCGTTCCTGATCGCGGAAATCATCGTGCTGTCCCTGCTGGTCATCTTCCCCGAACTGGTCACCGTTCCCGCCCAGTGGTTCGGGCATTGATCTCCCCTATAACAATAAAGGTACTGTCCATGAAGAAACTCGCCCTCATCACCGCCCTGTTGCTGTCCAGCAGCTTGAGCATGGCCGCCGACTACAATGCCCGCGTCATCAAGTTCGCCGCTACCAGCCCCAAGGGCACGCCACCGGCCATTGGCATGGAACTGTTCGCCAAGAAGGTTCAGGCGCGCAGCGAAGGCAAGATCAAGGTACGCACCTTCCCTAACGGTGTTTTGGGCGGCGACGTGCAGGTGCTGTCGTCCTTGCAGGGTGGCGTGGTGGAAATGATGACCTGGAACGCCGGGCTGATGCTCAACCACGTCACCGACTTTGGCATCCTCGACTTCCCGTTCCTGTACACCGACACCGCCAAGGTCGATGCCATGCTCGACGGCGAGGTGGGCAAGATGCTCACCGACCAGCTGCCGGCGAAAAACCTGGTTGGCCTGGCGTTCTGGGAGCTGGGCGAGCGCAACCTGACCAACAATGCGCGGCCGGTGCAAAAGCTGGAAGACATCGCCGGGCTGAAGATTCGCGCCCAGCAATCGCCGCTGTTCCTCGACGTGTGGGCGGCACTCGGTGCCAACCCGACGCCGCTTCCTTTCACCGAGGTGCACACGGCGCTGGAGACCGGCACCGTGGACGGCCAGGAAAACCCGGCGGCGCTGATCCTCGCCTCGCGCTTCAACGAGGTGCAGAAGTACCTGAGCCTGACCCGGCACAACTACAACCCGCAGATCGTGCTGATCAGCAAGACGTTCTGGGACAGCCTCAACAAGGACGAGCAGCAACTGCTGACCGAAGTTGCCCAGGAAGTGCGTCTGGAACAACGGCGCATCTCCCGGGAGGCCGACAGCAAGGCCATCGCCGACCTGCAGGGCGCGGGCATGCAAGTCAACCAGCTGCCGCCCGAAGAGGTGGCGCGCATCCAGGCCAAAATCCGCCCCGTGGTCGACAAGTACGCCGCACAGATCAATCCCGAACTGGTCAGCAAGGTCTACCAGGCCATGGGTTACCAGCCACAGTGACGCCCTCGCGCCGCGCATTGCGGCGCCTTTCAACTGCCATCAAGGAACAGCATGAAAATCTCCGTAGCCCAGATTCACCCGGTGGCCGGTAACCCGGCCCTGACCGTCGACAAGGTTGCCGCGCTGGCACGCCAGACCGCTGCACAAGGCTCGCGGCTGATCGCCTTTGCCGAATGCCTGATCACTGGCGGCGCGTTCGACAGCCGTGAAGACCTCGAGCGCGGCGCCATCAGCCTCGACGCCCTGGCGCCACTGCTGGAGGTGTCGGCGCAGACCGGCATCCTGATCGTGGTCGGCTTCTACGAGCGGCACGCCAGCTCGGTGTACAACACGGCTGCGCTGATCGGCGCGCAGGGCATCATCGGCCTGCACCGCAAGCGCCACCTGCCGTTCATGATCGGCGACCGCTTCACCGACCGCCCCAGCGAATGGGCAGCGCCTGTGTTCGATACCGACATCGGCCGCATCGGCCTGGCCATCTGCTACGAAATCCGCTTCCCCGAAGTGGTACGCACCCTGGCCCTGGAAGGCGCCGACATCGTCGTACTGCCTGCTGCCTGGCCAGAACAGGCGCGCATGCTGCCGGACATTTTCAGCACCGTGCGCGCCGCTGAAAACATGGTGTACTTCGTTGCTCCCAACCGCAACGACATGGACGAGGGCATGCAGTTCATCGGCACCAGCCACATCATCGAACCGTCCGGCAAAACCCTGGTGCGCGCCGGCCTGGAAGACGGTGTGTACACCGCCGAGATCGACCTGGCCAAGGCACGCAACAAGTCGCTGATCCGTGACCCGGGCATATTCGAAGTGCACCCGTTCCGCGACCGGCTGCCCGAAACCTATCGCATCTGACCCAAGGCGGTATCGAACATGAACCAAAGCACCACACACACCTTGCTGAAGGCCCGCATGGCGCGCGGTGCCACCTTCGGCATAAACATCTACAGCACCGCCTGCATGGCCATCGAGGTGGCCGGCAACTGGGGCCTGGATTTCGTCTTCATAGACGCCGAGCACACCGCGCTGGGCGTGGACCGCCACATGGAAAAACTGCTGCTGGCCGCCAGCAGCGCTGCAATCCCCAGCCTGGTACGGGTACGGGGCACGCTGGAATGGGATATACGCAAGGCCCTGGAAATGGGCGCTGCCGGGGTGATCGTGCCGCAAGTGCACAACGCCGCGCAGATGCGCCAGATCATCCATTACAGCAAGTTCCCGCCGCTGGGACGCCGCGGTGGCGACAGCTCGGTGCGCTCGGCCGGGTTCGCCGGGCCAGGTTTCGACTGGGCGCGCTACACCCAGGCAGAAAACGACCGCAGCGTGATCGTGCCCATGGCCGAAAGCTATGAGTTTTTCGACAACATCGATGAGATTCTCGATGTGGAAGGGATCGATGCGGTGCACTTCGGGCCGGCGGACTACTCACTTTCACGCGGGTTGCCGGTCGACTACCGCCTGGGCAACCCCGAGGTGCTGCAACGCTTGCAGTTGCTGATCGAGAAATGCCATGCCCGCTCGATCAACGTGATGGTGCCGTGCTTTCCGGCCGACCGGGTCACCGCCAGGCGGTTGCTGGACATGGGCAGCGACATGCTGCTGATGGGCAGCGATCTGTCATGGCTCAACCAGGCCGGGCAACATATCGCTACAGTAAAACAGGCACTCACCTGACCGACTGACACGCCACACAACCGGCGCCTGCAGGCACCGCGCAGTTTTCGGGCTGCTACGGTGCCTGCGGGCGCGCGACTAATCCACCAGAAAGTTCTGCTTTACCAGTGTCGCCCGAATGATCGATACCAGTTCACCCAGTTGCATGTCCGGCCGTTCAGTCAAGTAGGAAAGGCAGAACTTTGCCGCAGGGATCGCCGGGTCGCACGGTAATGTCTTCAACATGTCCACCGCCAACATGTCGCGAATCAGTGGCACCGGCAATATGCCAATGGCATGCCCCGCCGATACCATCTTGGCAATAAACGCCAGCGAATTGCTGGAATGAAAAGCGTGGCTCGCCGAGCCGCTTTCCTGCAACCAACGGTCCACCACCGAATACAATGTCGACGGCGCGCTGTGGGTAACGATCGAATACTGCCGCGCCTGCTGCGGCAGAAACGGCCCGTCGGCAATCTCCAGGTGCCGCGCCGCCACCCACTGAAATGTCATCCAGCCAAGGAACACATCGGTCACATCCTCGCGTGTGGCCGGGTTGGTCAGCAGGGCGATGTCCAGTTCGTGATCGTTCAGTTTGCGGTTGAGCGCGGCGCCCACATCGATGGTGATTTCCAGGGTGATTTCCGGGAAGTGCGCCTTGATTTCGCTTATTACCGCAGTCAGCCCGACCATGGCCGAGCACTCGTCTGCACCCAGGCGCAGGCGCCGGTGTTGCTTTTGCTGGGCAGCGAACTGCTCCAGCTGCGTGCTGTTGTTCAATACCAGTTCGGCATGGCGCAGCGCCGTGTGGCCGTCGGCGGTGAGGCTCATACGCTGCTTGCTGCGGTCGAACAGCTTGACGCTCAGCAACGACTCCATTTCCTTTATGCGCGCCGACACCGCAGGTTGCGTCAGGTGAAGATGCCGTGAGGCCGCGTGCACACCGCCCAGGCGGGCGGTCCAGTAGAATGCCTCGATCTGCATCAGCGTGATACGCATGATAAAAACTGCTCCGGCTACTGCTTACGGATTTTTATTATCGACCGTTCAGGGCGCTTGTTAGGATGACCGAAACCCTTCGAAAAAGCATCCGGCATAACAACAACTCCCTATGTATATCATCGAAGCTCTACCTACCCCGGTTAACGCCCACGAACTTGAAATACTGATCAACGCCGAACCGGCAACTATCGGCCATTTCATTACCCACGGCATACCCCACCCGGAAATCAAGGCACACTTGCAGAATGTACGGGCGGTGGGCACCGCCGTAACCGTACGCATGCCCGGCAATGACGGTGGCATCCTGCACTACGCTATGGGCTGCGCACGCCCCGGCGATTTCCTCGTCGTGGACCGATGCGGCGAGCGCATCACCGCCGCGCTGGGTGGGGCCATGGCCTACGCCGCCAAGCAGGCCGGGGTAGCCGGGATCATTGTCGACGGTTATGTCACCGACCTTGGCGAACTGCGCGAGCACGGCGTACCGGTATGGTCACGCGGTGCCAGTGCCATCACCACGCGGGTGATCGGCCACGAAGGCGAGTTCTGCACTGCCATCCAGTGCGGCGGGGTCATCGTGCACCCGGGCGACGCCGTGGTGGCGGACGAAAACGGCATCGTATTCCTGCGCCCAGGCAAGGTGGTAGAACTGGCGCAACGGGCAATCGACTTCCAGCGCAACGAAAAGCACACCCTCGCCCGGCTGGCCAAGGGCGAGAAGTTTCCCGATATCGTCGGGTCGCGGTCGACCATCGAGGCGGCGACCCGCCCTCGCCAATAGCGCCAGACCGTACCCGAAGTAGCTCCTGAACAACAACAAGAGGACTACCGTGAAGCTCATCTCCCGGCTCATACCGCTGGCGCTTGGCGCGCTGATGGGCAGCCCGGCCGCACAGGCGCAGGACTACCCGCAAATCCGTTTCAACGTGATTGGTGGCGGCAGCCACAACTACACGTTCCGCGCCGTCGAACAGCCGTTCTGGACCAACACCTTGCCCACCGCATCCCACGGCAAGGTCACCGCCCAACTGCTGGGGCTGTCGGAGAGCGGCCTGAAGGGCCCGGAAATCATCCGCCTGATGCGCTTTGGCGCGGTAGACATCGGCATGGGCGTGTTCGCATTCGTCGCCGGTGACGATGCCACCTTCGAAGGCATCGACCTGCCGGGCATGGCCGCCGACATCGGCACCGCCCGCCGCATTGCCGACGCCTACAAGCCGGTGCTGGAACAGCGTATGGCCGAGCGCCATGGCATAAAGCTGCTGGCCACCGTGCCGTACACTGCGCAGGTGTTTTTCTGCCGCGCGCCCGTGCGATCGCTGGCCGACCTCAAGGGCCGGAAAATCCGCACGCGCGGGCGCAACATGGCCGAACTGGTCAAGGCCATTGGCGCTGCCCCGGTCACCCTGCCTTTTGCCGAAGTGGTGACCGCCATGCAGACCGGCGTCATCGACTGCGCCATTACCGGCATCGGCTCGGGCAACGCCGCCAAATGGTACGACGTGGCCGGGTACCTGTACGACCTGCCGGTGGACTGGTCGGTCGGCTTCTATGGCATCGGCCTCAAGCGCTGGCAACAGTTGCCGCCTGAGGTGCAGCAACTGCTGCAGGCGCAGTCGAAGGTGCTGGAAGATGCCCTGTGGCAGGAGACGGCCAGGGAAAACCGTTACGCCAAGGCATGCAATGTCGGCAGCCCCGACTGCCAGATCCACCAACCGGCGCAGATGAGCGCGTCGGCACCCGACCCGCAAGAACAGCAGCGCGTGCGCCAGGCGGCGCTGGAAATCGCCAACAACTGGGGCAAGCGTTGCGGCCCCGGTTGTGTCGAGCAATGGAATGCCAGCGCAGGCCGTGCCATCGGCATGCGCCTGGCCCCATAAGCCCTTTACCTCGGAGCAGACAGTGATGAATACGGCCCATTCCGGCCTGGCGCCCATCACCGCCATCGCCAAGGCCAGCACCTGGGTAGGTGGCTTTGCCCTGCTCGGCTGCGCCCTGCTGATTGGCATCGACCTGATCTTGCGCAAGACCCTGGGCATCTCCATGGGCGGCGCCGATGAGATTGCCGGCTATGTTCTGGCAGTCACCAGCGCCTGGGCGTTTCCGGTCACCTTGCTCAAGCGCTCGCACATCCGCGTCGACATCCTCTACGCTCGCCTTGGCCTGAAGCCACGGGTGGCGCTCGACCTGTTCGCCCTGGCCTGCATGGCCGTGCTGGTCAGCACCCTGGCCTTTCACGCCTGGAATGTGCTGCAGGACTCCATCGAATACCGCTCAGTGTCCAACACGCCGTTGCAAGTGCCGCAATGGATACCGCAATCCATCTGGTTTGCCGGCTACCTGTTCTTCGCCCTGACCCTGCTCAGCCTGGCGCTGGTGAGCCTGGGGCATTTATTGCGCGGGCGCTGGGGGGCGGTCAGTGCACTGATCGGTATCAACACGGTGGAGCAGGAAATCGAACAAGAGCTGCACCCCGCGGCCAAAACCGCCAAGGAGCACACGCCATGCTGAGCATCACCTTGTTCCTGCTGCTGGCCCTGCTGGCGCTGAGCGTGGCCGCCGCCGTCAGTATCGGCCTGCTGGGGATGTCGCTGTCGCAGTTGTTCTCGACCCTGCCATTGAGCAATGCCATGGGCGAAATCGCCTGGAACACCAGCGCCGAGTTCCTGCTGGTGTCCATCCCTCTATACATACTGATGGGTGAACTGCTGGTGTGTTCGGGGGTGGCCGGGCGCATGTACCAGGCGGTCGAGAAATGGCTGTCCTGGCTGCCGGGCGGCCTGATGAACTCCAACATCGGCGCCAGCGCACTGCTTGCCACCACCAGTGGCTCCAGCGTGGCAACCGCAGCAACCATTTCCACCCTGGCCATTGCGGAGCAGGAACGTAAAGGCTACAACGCCCCGCTGTTCCTGGGCTCAATCGCCGCTGGCGGCACGCTGGGCATCCTGATTCCGCCATCGATCAACATGATCCTGTTCGCCCTGATCGCCAACGTGTCGGTGCCCAAGCTGTATCTGGCTGCAACCATCCCCAGCATCATCCTCAGCCTGTTGTTCGTCGCACTGATCGTGCTGGCCTGCCTGGTGCGCCCGCAATTGGGTGGGCGCAAAGAACACACACGCTGGGCAGAACGCCTGGCCTGCATCCCCGACCTGCTGCCGCCACTGGCCATCTTCGCCCTGGTGATCGGCTCGATCTACAGCGGTTTTGCCACTGCCAGCGAGTCGGCGGCACTGGGGGTACTCAGCGCCTTGGGCTTGGGCCTGTGGCGCCGGGCTCTAACCTGGCAAAGCCTGGGCCAGGCCTTCGAAGCCACGTTGCGCACCACCGGAATGATCATCTTCATCACCTTGTCGGCGTTTTTCCTCAACTTCGTGCTGGCGTCCATCGGGCTGACCACCACCCTGGTCAACTTCGTCACCAACCTGAACCTGTCACCTACGGCCACGCTGCTGGCGATCATCGTGTTCTATATCGTGCTCGGCTGCTTCATGGACACCCTGGCGATGCTGATCACCACGGCGCCGCTGATCGTGCCGATCGTCGTCGCCCTGGGCTTTGACCCACTGTGGTTCGGGGTGGTGCTGATCGTGCTGTGCGAAATGGGCCAGATCACCCCGCCGTTCGGCATGAACCTTTTCGTGGTGCAGAGCATCCGTGGCCGCGGCAACTTCATGGACGTGGTGTATGGCGCGCTGCCGTTCTGCCTGGCTTTGCTGGTGCTGATCAGCTTGCTGATTGCCTTTCCACAACTGGCGCTGTGGCTGCCAAAGGCGTTCTAGCGGAAAATGCAAAAAGGGCGATCATTTCTGATCGCCCTTTTTGGGATTTGGTAGGCACAATTGGACTCGAACCAACGACCCCCACCATGTCAAGGTGGTGCTCTAACCAACTGAGCTATGTGCCTGTCGTGTGGTGCGCATATTAGTGATGCAATGCGTACCTGTAAAGCTTTTTTTTGAGAAAAATCAAAAACTTTCGAATATGAGCGCTGCCTGCCCATACCGCGGTTTCGATGCCCGCGAAATGGACAATGAAAAAAAGGGATGACCCTTTCGGATCACCCCTTCTTCGATTTGGTAGGCACAATTGGACTCGAACCAACGACCCCCACCATGTCAAGGTGGTGCTCTAACCAACTGAGCTATGTGCCTGTCGTGTGGTGCGCATTCTACGCATTAGAAAAACCCTGTCAACACTTTTTTTCGAGCTAACCTACTGAATCTTAAACTCTTTATATAAAGAGGCGCTGGCAGGTCCGCCGTAAAGGATTTTCACCAGACGACTAGCGGGTGTTTATTATTATTGATAGCATCGGTACATTCGTTAAAAATATAAAACACGAGGTTCCTGCAGCATGGCTAACACCCCCTACCCCCAGTCCTACTACGCCGCCTCGGCCAACCCGGTGCCGCCACGTCCGGCGCTGCAGGGTGAGGTGGAAACCGATGTGTGCATCATCGGCGCCGGCTACACCGGCCTTTCCAGCGCCCTGTTCCTGCTGGAGAACGGCTTCAAGGTGAGCATCGTCGAAGCGGCCAAGGTCGGCTTCGGCGCATCGGGCCGCAACGGCGGCCAGATCGTCAACAGCTACAGCCGCGACATCGACGTCATCGAACGCACCGTCGGCCCCAAGGAAGCGCAACTGCTGGGCCACATGGCCTTCGAAGGCGGGCGCATCATTCGTGAGCGCGTGGCCAAGTACAACATCCAGTGCGACCTGAAAGACGGTGGCGTGTTCGCCGCCATCACCAGCAAGCAGATGGGCCACCTGGAATCGCAAAAGCGCCTGTGGGAACGCTTCGGTCACAACCAGCTCGAGCTGATGGACCAGAAGCGCATCCGTGAAGTGGTCGCGTGCGACAGCTATATCGGCGGCATGCTGGACATGAGCGGCGGCCACATCCACCCACTGAACCTGGCCCTGGGTGAAGCTGCTGCGGTCGAGTCACTGGGCGGCATCATCTATGAGCAAACCCCGGCAATCCGCATCGAGCGCGGTGCCAACCCGGTCGTGCACACCCCACAAGGCAAGGTGCGCGCCAAGTTCATCATCGTCGCCGGCAACGCCTACCTGGGCAACCTGGTGCCGGAACTGGCCGCCAAGTCCATGCCATGCGGCACCCAGGTGATCACCACCGAACCACTGGGCGAAGAGCTGGCGCGTACCCTGCTGCCGCAGGATTACTGCGTCGAGGACTGCAACTACCTGCTCGACTACTACCGCCTGACCAGCGACAAGCGCCTGATCTTCGGTGGTGGCGTGGTGTACGGCGCGCGTGACCCGGCCAACATCGAGGCGATCATTCGTCCGAAGATGCTCAAGGCCTTCCCGCAGCTGAAGAACGTGAAGATCGACTACGCCTGGACCGGCAACTTCCTGCTGACCCTGTCGCGCCTGCCACAGGTTGGCCGTATCGGCGACAACATCTACTACTCGCAGGGATGCTCGGGCCACGGCGTAACCTATACCCACCTGGCGGGCAAAGTGCTGGCCGAGGCCCTGCGCGGCCAGGCTGAGCGTTTCGACGCCTTCGCCGGTCTGCCGCACTACCCGTTCCCGGGTGGCCAGATGCTGCGTGTGCCGTTCAGCGCCATTGGCGCCTGGTACTACAGCCTGCGCGATCGCCTGGGCTTCTGATGTAAGCAGGCCTGGCCCTATCGCCGGCAAGCCAGCTCCCACAGGTACCGCACAGGCGTCGAACCCAGTGCGCTACCTGTGGGAGCTGGCACCGCTATTTGTTCAGGCTGCTGATAGCCTGCTTCGCCGCAATTTCCTGCCCCGCCCGCGCCAGTTCATCCGCAGCCTGTAACCACCGCTGGCGGTCCACCTGGGCCGGCAACTGCCGCGGTGGCTGCACCAGCACCGCCCAACTCCCCTGCTTCGCCCACGCCGATGCAAAGTCATCGAACGCCATCACCTGCCGCCGGTGCATGCCCGAGCGCAGCAGTACACGCTGCTTGTAGCGGTCATAGCCGATCAGCACCGCATAACGTGGCTCACCCCACCAGGCCGAACCCTCCTCGTAACGCAGCAACACCGGGTTGCCCGCCGCCACCTGGGCCAGCAGTGCGTCCAGTTGTTTGTCCAACGGGTACACCACCATGCCATAGTCCCGCGCCACGCGAGGGATGCCAGTGTCCAGCGCTTCGGCGCCCTGTGGCAGGTTCAACGGTTTGTCCAGCAGGCCCGGAGTGATGGGTGCGCCCTGTTGCGACAGCACCGCTGCCAGCGCCATGGCACCGCTGTGGTTGGCGTTGCCACGGTAGAACGGCACGCTGCTGATCTCGACCCGCTGCGGCAGGCCTTTGAGGTTGGCAGGCGGTGCGCTGGCACAGCCGGCCAAGGTGGCCGCCATCAGACAGGCGACCAACAGCCGCCGTGGGGCAGCTTTGATGGAATGTTGCTGCATGGACACTCGCTTGTTCCAACGCCAGGCAGGCAGCGCCCGGCTCTGGCCACCGATCATAGGTCCGACAGCGGCGCGGGTATAGTCCGACAGCGGCTTGGAGCGAATCGGACTCAGAGATAGACCTTTGTTCGATGGAACGTCACAGGCGAAGGGCTAGACTAAAGCAGTGTCTGGAAGGCAGCGCTGGCCAATCGAGCGCTTGCCGTAGAGATGGAGGCACAGATGAGCCTGACCATGGCAATTTTCATGCTGGTAGGCATGTGGCTAAGCGTTGCAGCCGCCATGCTGTGGGGCGTACTGCGCATCGTGCGGCGCCATTCCCACCACCACCTGCCACCGCAGGCCCCTGCCAAGCCGCAACCTGTGCGCCGGGCACGGCGGCCAGCCGGGGTGCATTAAGACTTCAGAAAACGCGAACGGGGCGCAATGCGCCCCGCCTTTTGCATCAACCTTCTTTACATCAACCTTCAGCCGCCTCACGCTTCAATCGCGCCCGGCGAGCAAAAATGTTGAGCATCTCGATCGCGGTCGAGAACGCCATGGCCGCATACACATACCCCTTCGGTACATGAGCGCCAAAACCTTCGGCGATCAGCGTCATGCCGATCATGATCAGGAAGCCCAAGGCCAGCATGACCACCGTCGGGTTGTCATTGATGAAGTTGGCCAGCGGGTCGGCGGCCACCATCATGACGATGACTGCCGTGATCACGGCAATGATCATGATCGGCAAGTGCTCGGTCATGCCCACAGCAGTGATGATGCTGTCGACCGAGAAGACGATGTCCAGCAGCAGGATCTGGAAGATTGCCGCAGCAAAGCCCAGGGTAATGGTCGAACCGACCTTGGCTTCTTCCTTCGCACCGTGCGGGTCAACGCTTTCGTGGATTTCCTTGGTCGCCTTCCACAGCAGGAACAGGCCACCGGCAATCAGGATCACATCCTTCCAGGAGAAGGCGTTTCCGAACACTTCGAACACCGGGTCGGTCAGCTGTACGATCCAGGCCACCGTGCTGAGCAAGGCCAGGCGCATGACCAACGCCATGCTGATACCGATACGTCGTGCCTTGGAACGGTACTCCACGGGCAGTTTGTTGGTCAGGATGGAGATGAAGATCAGGTTGTCGATGCCCAGTACGACTTCCATGGCGACCAGCGTAGCCAGGGCAATCCAGGCGGTGGGGCTAGCGGCGAGTTCCAGCAAGTATTCCATTGTTCAAATCCTGCAGCGGCGGTTTAGGGTCAGATTTCCTGGGTGTCTTTTTTCTTGTCGGCATCTTCAGGCTTTTGCCCTTCGCCGCCGATGGCCTCGTTCAACGCCTGCTGGGCGGCCTTGTTGGTGTCGTCGATGGCCTGCTTGGCCGACTGCGCGGCCTGGTCGAGCATCTGCTGGGCGGATTTCTCGGCCTGGTCGCAGCCTGCCAGGGTAAACAGGGCCAAAGCCAGCACCAATGGGGTACCGATGGATTTGAGTTGCAGCATGGTGTCCTCGCTTGAAATATCCCGGCGGCGCATGGCGCCTGATGCGGTGCATTCTAGAGACGCGAATAGTTCAGGAAAATTCGTATTTTCATGGCGTATACTTCGGTTTTTACGAATCGGGACAACCAACGGTGCTCAATTATCGCCAGTTGCATTACTTCTGGGCCGTGGCCAAGACCGGCAGCATCACCCGTGCCAGCGAGCAGCTGAACCTCACACCGCAGACCATCAGCGGGCAAATAAGCCTGTTCGAGCAAACCTACGGCCTTGAATTGTTCCAGCGCGCCGGCCGGCAGCTGGAGCTGACCGAGACCGGCCGCCAGGCGCTGGTGTATGCAGAGCAGATGTTCCAGATCGGCGGCGAGCTGGAAGCCATGCTGCGGGCAGGCCCGCAGGAGCAGATCCTGTTCCGCGTGGGGGTGGCCGACGTGGTGCCCAAATCCATCGTCTACCGCCTGCTGGCACCGACCATGGAGCTGGATGAAGTGCTGCGCATCAACTGCCGCGAAGACAAACTTGAGCGGTTGCTGGCAGACCTGGCCATCCAGCGCCTGGACCTGGTGATTTCCGACAGCCCCATGCCCAGCAACCTGGACATCAAGGGTTATAGCCAGAAGCTGGGCGAGTGCGGGCTAAGCTTCTTCGCTACCCCGGCGTTGGCACAGCGCCTTGACGGCCCCTTCCCCGCCTGCCTGCAGGATGCGCCATTGCTGGTGCCTGGCCAGGAAACCGTAGTGCGCAGCCGCTTGCTACGGTGGCTAAGTGAGCAACAGGTGCAGCCACGCATCGTCGGCGAGTTCGATGACAGTGCCCTGATGCAGGCGTTCGGCCAGTCGGGCAGCGGCATTTTCGTTGCCCCCAGCGTGATCGCCGAAGAAGTGTGCCGCCAGTATGGCGTGACGCTGATCGGCCAGACCGAGGCCGTGCACGAGTCGTTCTATGCCATTTCGGTGGAACGCAAGGTCAAGCACCCGGGGATCGTGGCGATTACCGAGGGGGCGCGTCGGGAGTTGTTTCATTGGTGATTGCGACGGCCTGTTCGCAGGTTTACCCGCGAACAGGCCGCAACAGCCCCACAAGTACTCTATGGTAAAGTCGCGCCCTTTCCAGATTCCGAGATACCGCTGCACATGACCCCCCTTCTCCGCCTCCTCAACCGCACCAGCCTGGTGACGCAGATCGTCATCGGCCTGCTCGCCGGCATCGCCCTTGCCCTGCTCGCGCCCGCCATCGCCCGCGACATGGCCTTTCTCGGCAAGGTGTTCGTCAGCGCCCTGAAAGCCGTAGCGCCCGTACTGGTGTTCGTCCTGGTCATGGCGTCTATCGCCAACCACCGCCACGGCCAGGAAACCCACATCCGCCCGATCCTCTGGCTGTACCTGCTGGGCACCTTCGCCGCAGCGGTGGTGGCTGTAGTTGCCAGCATGCTGTTCCCGTCCAGCCTGGTGCTGAGCACTGGCGAGGCAACGTTGAGCGCGCCGGGCGGCATCACCGAGGTGATGCAGAACCTGCTGCTGAGCGCGGTCGACAACCCGATCAATGCCCTGCTCAACGCCAACTTCATCGGCGTGCTGACCTGGGCAATCGGCCTGGGCGTGGCCCTGCGCCATGCTGGCGAAACCACCCGTACCGTGGTCGAAGACTTGTCCAACGGCGTGACCCTGATCGTGCGCGTGGTCATCCGCTTCGCCCCGCTGGGCATTTTTGGCCTGGTCAGCTCCACGCTTGCCCAGTCTGGCCTTGACGCATTGCTCGGCTACCTGCACCTGCTGGCTGTGCTGATCGGCTGCATGCTGTTCGTGGCGCTGGTGATGAACCCGCTGATCGTGTTCTGGAAAATCCGCCGCAACCCCTACCCATTGACCCTGCTGTGCCTGCGCGAAAGCGGCATTACCGCGTTCTTCACCCGCAGCTCGGCGGCCAACATCCCGGTCAACCTGGCACTGTCGGAGCGCCTTGGCCTGCATGAAGACACCTATTCGGTGTCGATCCCGCTGGGCGCAACCATCAACATGGCCGGCGCGGCCATCACCATCACCGTGCTGACCCTGGCTGCGGTGCATACCCTGGGTATCCCGGTGGACCTGCCAACGGCCGTGCTGCTCAGCGTGGTGGCAGCGGTGTGCGCCTGCGGTGCTTCGGGCGTGGCCGGGGGCTCGCTGCTGCTGATTCCACTGGCGTGCAGCCTGTTCGGCATCCCCAGTGAAATTGCCATGCAGGTGGTGGCGGTGGGCTTCATTATTGGTGTGTTGCAGGACTCGGCCGAGACGGCGCTGAATTCGTCGACCGATGTGCTGTTCACAGCGGCGGCTTGCCAAGCCGAAGAGCGGCGTAGCGCTTGAAGGCCAAGGGGCCGCTGTGCGGCCCCTTGCAGGCAAGCAATGATGCCAGTGATTGCTTAAGCCAGGCGCATTACCTAGGCTAGTGGCCTTTCCCCAGTAATGAGACAGGGCCATGTCAGAACACGAAACCGCAGGTGAAGGCCGCTTCAACAGCGTTGAGATCCGCATTCTCGGTTCGCTGATCGAAAAGCAGGCCACCAGCCCGGAAAGCTACCCGCTCACCCTCAATGCCCTGGTCCTGGCCTGCAACCAGAAGACCAGCCGCGAGCCGGTGATGAACCTGACCCAAGGCCAGGTCGGCCAAGCCTTGCGCGCCCTTGAAGGGCAGGACATGACCCGCCTGCAGATGGGCAGCCGTGCCGACCGCTGGGAACAAAGGGTGGACAAGGCACTGGAGCTGGTGCCAGCGCAGCTGATACTGATGGGCCTGATGTTCCTGCGTGGCCCGCAAACCCTCAACGAACTGCTTACCCGCAGCAACCGCCTGCACGACTTCGACGACACCGAGCAGATCCAGCACCAACTGGAGCGCCTGATCTCGCGCGGTCTGGCATTGCACCTGCCACGCCAGGCCGGCCAGCGCGAAGACCGCTACACCCACGCCCTGGGCGACCCGGCTGAAATCGAAGTAATCCTCGCTGCACGCCAGCAGGAAGGTGGCGCGCGCAGCAGTGGCGGCAGTGTCTCGGAAGACCGCATCGAAGCCCTTGAAGCTCGCATCGCGGCGCTGGAGGCGCGCCTGGCCGAGCTGGAAGGCTGAGCCTTTACGGCTCGCGGTCGGGGAAGTTGCGGCAGCTCTTGCGTTCGGCCAGCTCCCGGTCACTGGGGCGCTGGTCGACGAACACGGTGCGGCCGTCGGCGTAGATTTCCAGGTAGCCCCAGTGCAGGTCCTGCTCTTGCTGACCGGGCTTTGGGGGGACTAACCACCAGGGTTCGCGGCTGATCAGGGTCATGGGTGTGATTCCTGAGGGGATCTGCACTAATCATAGACACCCTCGGGTTCTTCTTTTCCTGGACCGGCCCTTTCGCGGCTAAAGCCGCTCCTACAGGGATCTACACAGTGTTCAAAACTGCGCAGTACCCGTGGGAGCGGCTTTAGCCGCGAAGAGGCCGGTACAGGCTTATGCCGGAGCCGAAGTACGGATCAGGTGATCGAAGGCTGCCAGCGAAGCCTTGGCCCCTTCACCCACAGCAATCACGATCTGCTTGTACGGCACGGTAGTCACGTCACCGGCGGCAAACACGCCCGGGATGCTGGTCTGGCCCTTGGCATCGACGATGATCTCGCCACGCGGCGACAGCTCGACGGTACCCTTCAGCCAATCAGTGTTCGGCAGCAGGCCGATCTGCACGAAGATGCCTTCCAGCGCCACGTCGTGCGTTTCATCCGTAGTGCGATCCTTGTAGCGCAGGCCGGTCACTTTCTCACCATTGCCCAGCACTTCGGTGGTCAGCGCGCTGGTGATCACTTTCACGTTCGGCAGGCTGTGCAGCTTGCGTTGCAACACTGCATCGGCACGCAGCTGGCTGTCGAATTCGATCAGCGTCACCTGGGCGACGATGCCGGCGAGGTCGATGGCCGCTTCCACGCCCGAGTTGCCGCCGCCGATCACCGCCACGCGCTTGCCTTTGAACAGCGGGCCGTCACAGTGCGGGCAGTAGGCCACGCCACGGCCGCGGTATTCCTGCTCGCCCGGCACGTTCATTTCGCGCCAGCGGGCACCGGTGGCCAGAATCACAGTCTTGGCCTTGAGCGAGGCACCGCCGGCCAGGCGTACTTCATGCAGGCCGCCATCGGTGGCCGGAATCAGCGCTTCGCCGCGCTGCAGGTTCATGATGTCCACGTCGTATTGCTTGACGTGTTCTTCCAGTGCCGTGGCCAGTTTCGGCCCTTCGGTTTCCTGCACGGAGATGAAGTTTTCGATGGCCAGGGTATCGAGCACTTGGCCGCCGAAGCGCTCGGCAGCAACACCGGTGCGGATGCCTTTACGTGCGGCGTAGATGGCCGCTGCCGCGCCGGCCGGGCCACCACCAACCACCAGTACATCGAAAGCGTCCTTGGCGTTGATCTTTTCGGCCTGGCGAGCACCGGCACTGGTGTCGATCTTGCCGAGGATTTCTTCCAGGCCCATGCGGCCCTGGCCGAACACTTCGCCATTCAGGTAGATGCTTGGCACCGCCATGATCTTGCGCGATTCCACTTCGTCCTGGAACAGCGCACCGTCGATGGCCACATGGCGCACATTAGGGTTGAGCACTGCCATCAGGTTCAGCGCCTGGACCACGTCCGGGCAGTTCTGGCACGACAGCGAGAAGTAGGTTTCGAAGGTGAACTCGCCTTCCAGCGCCTGGATCTGCTCGATCACTTCGACACTGGCCTTGGACGGGTGGCCGCCGACTTGCAGCAGCGCCAGCACCAGCGAAGTGAATTCGTGGCCCATGGGTATGCCGGCGAAGCGCAGGCTGATATCGCTACCCGGGCGGTTCAGCGAGAACGACGGGCGACGGGCATCGGTACCCTCCGCGCTGAAGGTAATGAGGTTCGACAAACCGGCAATTTCCACCAGCAGGTCGTGCAATTCGCGGGACTTCGCGCCGTCGTCGAGGGAGGCTACGATCTCGATCGGCTGGGTGACCCGCTCCAGGTAGGTTTTCAGTTGCGATTTAAGCGTGGCGTCCAACATACGGGCGATTCCTTTTTTCAAAACTCGGATACAAAAACGCCCAGGCGATGTCGCCCGGGCGTTTGACGGGGCGGTAGGTATCTCAGCTTTGGCGGCTGCTTACCGCCCGCGTTATGGGCATGACCTTAGATCTTGCCTACCAGGTCCAGCGATGGTGCCAGAGTGGCTTCGCCTTCTTTCCACTTGGCTGGGCACACTTCGCCTGGGTGGGCGGCAACGTACTGGGCAGCCTTCACTTTACGCAGCAGTTCGGCAGCATCGCGGCCTACACCACCGTCGTTCAGTTCGACGATCTTGATCTGGCCTTCCGGGTTGATCACGAAGGTACCGCGGTCGGCCAGGCCGGCTTCTTCGATCAGCACGTCGAAGTTGCGCGAAATGATGTGGGTCGGGTCACCGATCAGCTGGTACTGGATCTTGCCGATGGTGTCCGAGGTGTCGTGCCAGGCTTTGTGGGTGAAGTGGGTGTCGGTGGACACGCCGTAGATTTCCACACCCAGTTTCTGGAACTCGGCGTAGTTGTCGGCAAGGTCACCCAGCTCGGTCGGGCAGACGAAGGTGAAGTCAGCCGGGTAGAAGAACACGACAGACCACTTGCCTTTCAGGTCGGCTTCGCTGACCTGGACGAACTCGCCCTTGTGATAGGCGGTGGCGTTGAACGGTTTGACTTGGCTGTTGATGATTGGCATGAGAGACGCTCCTTCATGGGGTTGGAATCAGTTGATGGATAGAATCCTAACTAATCATCCCGCCGAAGGCTCATTGGCAAAGCTCATGCTTGTGATTGGTTTTGGCTATAACCCGGGTTAATTAATAGAAGGGAATGGGCTGAGCACAGGATTGCGCTGCATTCATTGGCCCCATCGCCGGCAAGCTAGCTCCCGCAGGTACAGCGCAGGCCCATGGGCTTGTGCAATACCTGTGGGCGCTGGCTTGCCGGCGATGAGGCCAGTGGCATTAACGAGTGACTGTACGCATGGTCACGAACTCTTCGGCCGCCGTCGGGTGCACGCCGATGGTCTCGTCGAATTGCTGCTTGGTCGCACCGGCTTTCAGGGCAATGCCCAGGCCCTGGATGATCTCGCCAGCGTCAGGGCCAACCATGTGGCAACCCAGCACCTTGTCAGTCTCGGCATCCACCACCAATTTCATCAGGGTCTTTTCCTGAATGTCGGTCAAGGTCAGCTTCATGGCGCGGAAGCGGCTTTCGAACACCTGCACCTTGTGCCCGGCCTCCAGCGCCTGCTCCTCGGTCAGGCCAACAGTACCGATAGGCGGCTGGCTGAACACCGCCGTCGGGATGTTCTGGTAGTCCACCGGGCGGTACTGCTCCGGCTTGAACAGGCGCCGCGCCACGGCCATGCCTTCGGCCAGGGCCACCGGGGTAAGCTGCACACGGCCGATCACATCGCCAATGGCCAGGATCGAAGGCGCAGTCGTCTGGTACTGCTCGTCGACACGAATGTAACCACGCGCATCCAGCTCGACGCCGGTGTTTTCCAGGCCCAGGTTGTCCAGCATCGGGCGCCGCCCTGTGGCGTAGAACACACAGTCTGCAACCAGCTCGCGGCCGTCCTTGAGGGTGGCCTTGAGGCTGCCATCTTCAAGCTTGTCGATACGCTGGATATCGGCATTGAACTGCAGGTCGAGGCCGCGCTTTTCCAGTTCTTCCTTCAGGTGTGTGCGCACCGAGCCATCGAAGCCGCGCAGGAACAGGTCGCCACGGTACAGCAGCGTGGTGTCGGCCCCCAGGCCCTGGAAGATACCGGCGAACTCGACGGCGATGTAACCTCCACCCACTACCAGCACCCGACGTGGCAGGTCCTTGAGGTAGAAGGCTTCGTTGGACGTGATCGCCAGTTCCTTGCCCGGGATGTCCGGGATCTGCGGCCAGCCACCGGTCGCGATGAGGATGTGCTCGGCGGTGTAGCGCTGGCCTTCCACCTCCACTTCATTGGCGCCGGTCAGGCGTGCGTGGCCTTGCAGCAGGGTGACGCCGCTGTTGACCAGCAGGTTGCGGTAGATGCCGTTGAGGCGCTCGATTTCGCGGTTCTTGTTGGCAATCAGGGTGCCCCAGTCGAAGTGCCCTTCTTCCAGGGTCCAGCCGAAACCTGCGGCTTGTTCCAGTTCGTCCGCGACATGCGCGCCGTACACCAGCAGCTTTTTCGGCACGCAGCCGACGTTGACGCAGGTCCCCCCCAGGTAGCGGCTTTCGGCCACCGCCACTTTCGCGCCAAAGCCCGCGGCAAAGCGCGCTGCGCGCACACCGCCGGACCCGGCACCAATCACGAACAGATCAAAATCGTAGGCCATGTATTCACTCTCCTAGGCAGGCGCCCAGCATAACGCCGTTGGCCGCCGCAAACAAAAAAGCCACCCCGAAGGGTGGCTCTCGTACCAGCTGGGCCAATCAGTAAGCCTTGCCAGCCTTGTAGAAGTTCTCGAAGCAGAAGTTGGTCGCCTCGATGTAGCCTTCGGCACCACCGCAGTCGAAACGCTTGCCCTTGAACTTGTAGGCAATCACGTTACCTTCGGCCGCTTGCTTCATCAGCGCGTCGGTGATCTGGATCTCGCCACCCTTGCCCGGCTCGGTCTGCTCGATCTTCTCGAAGATATCCGGGGTCAGGATGTAGCGGCCGATGATGGCCAGGTTCGACGGCGCATCTTCAGGCTTGGGCTTCTCGACCATCGAGTCCACACGGAATATACCGTCACGGATCTCTTCGCCGGCGATGACGCCATATTTGTTGGTTTCCTGCGGGTCCACTTCCTGGATCGCGACGATCGAGCAGCGGTATTGCTTGAACAGCTTGACCATCTGCGCCAGCACACCGTCACCGTCAAGGTTGACGCACAGGTCGTCCGCCAGCACCACTGCAAACGGCTCGTCGCCAATCAGCGGGCGGCCGGTGAGAATCGCGTGGCCCAGGCCTTTCATTTCGGTCTGGCGGGTGTAGGAGAACGAGCACTCGTCGAGCAGGCGACGGATACCCACCAGGTATTTTTCCTTGTCGGTGCCCTTGATCTGGTTTTCCAGCTCGTAGCTGATGTCGAAGTGGTCTTCCAGGGCGCGCTTGCCGCGACCGGTCACGATGGAGATTTCGTTCAGACCGGCGTCCAATGCTTCTTCAACGCCATACTGGATCAGTGGCTTGTTGACCACCGGCAGCATTTCCTTGGGCATGGCTTTGGTAGCGGGCAGGAAGCGAGTGCCGTAGCCGGCCGCCGGGAACAAGCATTTTTTGATCATATACGTCCTTAACAAAGGCTAGGCCTGTGGAATTCGGCGCAGTCTAATCAGGCGGCACTTACCTTACAATGCCCCTGATAGCGACCGATGCCTTCATAGAGATAACCCAGTGTAGATAGTTCCGGGGGATCGTAAATATTACCGTCATACATGACGGGCGGATGACAGCAAAATCAGGGTGCCTGTACCGGCCCTTTCGCGGGCAAACCCGCTACCACAGGCACCGCATCAGGCTTGAGCTCTGCACAGATCTGTGGGAGCGGGGTCACCCGCGAAGAGGCCGGCACAGGCGCTGCATCAGCTACCGGTGCCCTGCCCGATCAGCACCCCATCTACCTTCTGACCATACAGGTTCACGCCGTCATTGGCATGGAACTTCACCCGCGTCTTCTCGATGGAGCCCTCCACCAGTCGCGGGTCCTGCGGCCGTTCATGGCGGTTGACCCACGCGGCAACGTCCCAGGCCTGCTGATCGCTGAGGCTGCCCGGCTTGCCCAGCGGCATGTTGTACTTGATGAACGACGCTGCCGTGTTGATGCGGTGCATGCCAGCGCCCCAGTTGTAGGAGTCCTTGCCCCACAGCGGCGGCATCACGTAATCACCGGCCACCTTCTGCCCTTGGCCGTTGTCGCCATGGCAAATCGCGCATTGCTCGCCGTACACCTGCTGGCCCCGCTTGAAGTCATAGCCGCCCTCGGGCTGCGGCACCTCCGGGTAACCACGCCCGGCAATCTCCACGCCAGTGGGCGCCTTGGTCGACAGCCAGTACGCATAGGTCGCCAGTGCCGTCATCTGCGGGCTATCGGCGGCAGGTGGCTTGCCGTTCATGCTGAACTGGAAGCACCCCTGGATGCGCTCTGCGAAGGTATTCACCTTGTCGTTCTTCTTGCGGTACGCGGGGTACATCGGGTACGCGCCCCACATCGGCGCGGAATGCGCCAGGCGCCCCTGGTCGAGGTGGCAGTTACTGCAATTCATGCCGTTGCCTACGGCCTCGGGCATCAGCCGGCGGGTATCGACGAACAGGGCATGGCCCTCACGCACCATCTTGCCAAAGGCATTGTCGGGCAACTCGCTTTCAACGGGCGGCACAAACTGCGGCGCGGCCTGCACGCCGGGTACCTTCAGCTGCGACTGGTCTTCCATGGCGATCGGGGCGGCCTGGGCGCTGCTCATGGCCACCAGTAAAAAGGCTGGAATCAAGGGTTTCATGGCGTGACCTCCTGGCTGGCGGAGCGGGCGAAGAACTCGGCGACAGCCTTGATCTCGTCATCGGTCATGGCCTTGGCCACGCCGACCATCAGCTGGTTGGGGTCATTACTGCGGCTGCCGTCGCGCCAGGCATTGAGCTGCGCCACCAGGTAACTGGCAGGCTGGCCGGCCAAAGGCGGGAAGTGTTCGCCAACCCCGCCGCCGCCAGGGCCATGGCATTGCACGCAGCCCGGTATCTGCCGGTTCCAGTCGCCGTACAGGGCCATGCGGGTGGTCGGGTCATCGGCAATCTGCTGGCGCCACAGGTTGCCGGCGGGGTCTGCCGGCAGGCTGGCCAGGTAGGCACTCACCGCCTTGATTTCATCTTCGCTCAAGGCCTTGGCGAGCGGTTCCATCACCGGCTGCTTGCGGCTGCCATTGCGCCAGTCATGCAGTTGCTTGCTGAGGTAACCAGCCGGTAGCCCGGCCAAGCGCGGAAAGCCGGCGGCGGCAATGCCCTTGCCGTCGGGGCCATGGCACCCGAGGCAAGCCATGGCAGCGGGGTTTGCCCCACCCTGGGTGAAGACTTTCTGGCCATCGGCGGCATGCGCCATGGGGCAGGCCAGGATCAGCAGGCTGCCGATCACGACGCGTCTCAACGGTGTCATCACGAATCTCCCTTTCTTTTGTTATATGTTTAGGCTTAAAACATATAAGCAAAGACAGGAAGGTCCGTTGCCTCAGATCAATGCCCGGAGATGCATTGGGTGGCCGCGGTGCGCACATCGCCCAGGCGCAGGGGGAAGTTGTTCAGCCGCTCACGCAGCTTGATGCTGCTGCCGCTGCCTCGCTTGTCGATGTCCACCAGTGCCGCCGGCCCTACCCCCGAGCTGATCTTCTGCGGCACGATCAGGCGCAGGCCGTCACCACGCGGCTCTTCCACCAGCGGATCGCGCGTATCGGCCAGCTTCTGCTTGATGCAGTCGGCATATTCACGCGGGGTCTTGCCAGAAATCACATCCAGCGTTTCGTGCGATTGCTCCAGCTCCGAAACGCTGACACAACCGCCCAGCGCCGCCACAGACACCACCGCCACCATCCACTTCATTTAGAGCACCTCAGCCTTCAAGAATCCTGTTCGACCGCAGCCAGGCGGTTTTGCTCCCTGCATTGGCAGATTTATCGGGGCCTGGCCATCGAGCGCGCCAGTGTAACGGCACATCGTGGTATCTTTTGCCTTTACAGATCCAAACCTTGCGGAGCATCACATGAAATTCGTACACCAGCGCGAGCACCTCAACGAGGACGACATCGTCGTTATCGAATGCTCCCAGCGCTGCAACATCCGCCTGATGAACGACGCCAACTTCCGCAGCTTCAAGAACGGCGGCCGTCACACCTACCATGGCGGCCAGTTCGTTGACTTCCCGGCCAAAATCACGGTACCCAGCACCGGTTTCTGGAACATCACCATCGACACCGTGACCACCCGCCCGATCTCGGTAACACGCAAGCCCACCTTGAGCCACAAGATCAAGATCATCCGTCGCTCTTCGTCGAAACTCAGATAAGACTGCCATGACCCAGAACATCAAGTACGTCATCAAATACAAGCTCGACGGCGAGCGCCGCTGGGATTTCGCCGTCATGCCCGACGCGTCGCAGGAACAGGCACTCGATGCCCTGCGCAAGATCCACGGCGACGACGCCGACAAGATCAGCGACATTCAGGTGAGCAAGGCACTGTAAGGCTGCGCGCCAAGGAGAACTGCATGAGCAACTGGCCCGACCGTCGTATCCTCGATCTGCTGGGCATCGAGTTGCCTATCCTCCAGGCGCCCATGGCCGGTGCCAGCGGGTCGGCGATGGCCATCGCCGTGGCCAACGCCGGAGGGCTTGGCGCCCTGCCCTGCGCCATGCTCACAGGCGAACAAGTACGGGGCGAGATTGCAGCCTTTCGAAACGCTTGCCCGGGCCGCCCGCTGAACCTGAACTTCTTCTGCCACCAACCGCCAGCGCCCGATGCCGAGCGCGATGCCCGCTGGAAGCAGGCCCTTAAGCCTTATTACAACGAAACGGGTGCTGATTTCACGGCCCCCACACCAGTGTCCAACCGTGCGCCGTTCGACGAACAAAGCTGCCAGCTGATCGAGCAACTGCGCCCGGAGGTGGTGAGCTTCCACTTCGGCCTGCCCAAGGCTGACCTGCTGCAACGGGTGAAGGCCAGTGGTGCCAGGGTACTGTCCAGCGCCACTACGGTAGAAGAAGCGGTTTGGCTGGAACGCAATGGCTGTGACGCGATCATCGCCATGGGGTATGAAGCCGGCGGCCATCGGGGCATGTTCCTCAGCGACGACATTACCAGCCAGATCGGCACCTTCGCCCTTGTGCCGCAGGTGGTGGACGCGGTCAGCGTGCCGGTGATTGCCGCAGGCGGTATCGGCGACCACCGTGGCCTGGTGGCGGCGCTGGCACTGGGCGCTTCGGCAGTGCAGATCGGCACGGCTTACCTGTTCTGCCCCGAGGCCAAGGTTTCGTCGGCGCATCGCCTGGCGCTGGACAGCGCGCCCGCGAGCGACACGGCGTTGACCAACCTGTTTACCGGCCGCCCGGCGCGCGGCATCAACAACCGCATCATGCGCGAGCTGGGGCCGATGAGCGACCTGGCACCGCGCTTCCCGCTGGCGGGTGGAGCATTGATGCCATTGCGGGCGATCACCGATCCGCAAGGTAACAGTGACTTCAGTAACCTGTGGTCAGGGCAGGCGTTGCGGCTGGGGCGGCACGTGCCTGCGGGGGAGCTGACCCGGGATATTGCCGAAAAGGCACTGGCCTTGGTTAATCGTTAGGCATCTTCATATACAGGTTCGGCCTCTTCGCAGCACAAGGCTGCTCCTACAGGCGCCTGTAGGAGCAGCCTTGTGCTGCGAAGAGGCCGAGCCTGCAAATGCATCACCCAGCCCCTTCCCGGCAAATGGCCTATCGCTATATAGTTCAGCACATAACGATAACCCCAAGGAGCTGTCTTCATGCGTATCCGCCTATCCCACCTGGCCGTCACCGCCTTGGCCACCCTGTTCGCCTTCAACACTGCCTGGGCCGATGAGGTTCAGGTCGCGGTCGCAGCCAACTTCACAGCCCCGATCCAGGCCATCGCAAAAGACTTTGAAAAAGACACCGGCCACAAACTGGTCGCAGCCTACGGCGCCACTGGGCAGTTCTACGCACAGATCAAGAACGGCGCACCGTTCGAAGTGTTCCTCGCCGCTGACGACAGCACCCCAAAAAAGCTTGAAGAAGAAAAGGAAATCGTCCCTGGGTCGCGCTTCACCTACGCCATCGGCACCCTGGCCCTGTGGTCGGCAAAGGAAGGCTACGTAGATGCCAAGGGTGACGTACTGAAGAAAAACGATTACAAACACCTGTCCATCGCCAACCCGAAAGCGGCACCTTACGGCCTGGCCGCCACCCAGGTGCTGGACAAGCTGAAGCTCACCGAAGCCACCACAGGCAAGATCGTCGAAGGCCAGAACATCACCCAAACCTTCCAGTTCGTCTCCACCGGCAATGCCGAGCTGGGCTTCGTCGCCCTGTCGCAGATCTACAAGGACGGCCAGGTAACCAACGGCTCCGCCTGGATCGTGCCGTCCAACCTGCACGACCCAATCCGCCAGGACGCGGTGATCCTCAACAAAGGCAAGGACAATGCGGCCGCCAAGGCGCTGGTCGAATACCTCAAAGGCCCGAAAGCCGCTGCGGTGATCAAGTCCTACGGCTATGAACTCTGATGCCACTGGACGCCAGTGACCTGGGTGCAATCTGGCTGACCGTCAAACTGGCCAGCCTGACCACCCTGATCCTGCTGGTTATCGGCACCCCCATCGCCTGGTGGCTGGCGCGTACGCGCTCATGGCTACGCGGGCCGGTAGGCGCGGTGGTGGCTCTGCCGCTGGTATTGCCACCCACGGTGATCGGCTTTTACCTGCTGATCGCCCTCGGGCCGCACGGCTGGCTCGGCCAGGCTACCCAGGCGCTGGGCCTGGGCAGCGTGGTGTTCAGCTTCACGGGCCTGGTGATCGGTTCGACGGTGTATTCCATGCCATTCGTGGTGCAGCCGCTGCAGAATGCATTTGGCGCGATCGGCCAGCGCCCGCTGGAAGTCGCCGCCACTTTGCGCGCCAGCCCATGGGACACCTTCGTTCATGTGGTGCTGCCGCTGGCCCGCCCCGGTTTCGTCACCGCCAGCATCCTCGGCTTCGCCCATACCGTTGGCGAATTTGGCGTGGTGCTGATGATCGGTGGCAACATCCCCGACAAGACCCGCGTGGTCTCGGTGCAAATCTTCGATCACGTCGAGGCCATGGAGTATTCGCAAGCCCACTGGCTGGCCGGTGCCATGCTGGTGTTTTCCTTCCTGGTGCTGCTCCTGCTGTACGCCGGACGCCGCGGCAAAGCTGGCTGGAGCTGAAATGACCGCATCGATAGTGGCGCGCCTGAACCTGGCGCGCGACGACTTTACCCTGGACGTTGACCTGCTCCTGCCCGGGCGCGGCGTCAGCGCGCTGTTCGGCCACTCGGGCTCCGGCAAGACCAGCTGCCTTCGCTGCCTGGCCGGCCTGGAACGGGCCGCCAGCGCCTACATCGAGGTTAACGGCGAAGTCTGGGAAGACACCGCCCGCGGCTACTTCCAGGCCCCGCACCTGCGGCCGGTGGGCTACGTGTTCCAGGAGGCCAGCCTGTTCCCGCACCTGTCGGTGCGCGGCAACCTCGAATTCGGCTGGCGCCGGGTGGCGGCGGCTGAACGCAAGGTGAGCCTGGACCAGGCCTGCCAGTTGCTGGGCATCGGCCACTTGCTGGAACGCCGCCCCGCGACGTTGTCTGGCGGCGAGGCGCAGCGGGTGGGCATTGCCCGTGCCCTGCTCAGCAGCCCACGCCTGCTGTTGATGGACGAGCCGCTGGCGGCCCTCGACGGGCCGCGCAAGCGTGAGATCCTGCCTTACCTTGAGCGCCTGCACGATGAACTGGACATTCCGCTGGTGTATGTCAGCCACGCCCAGGATGAAGTGGCGCGGCTGGCCGACCACCTGGTGTTGCTGGAGCAAGGCCTGGTGGTCGCCAGCGGCCCGATTGGCGAAACCCTGGCCCGACTCGACCTGTCGCTGGCCCAGGGCGAGGACGCTGGCGTGGTGTTCGAAGGCCTGGTGGTCGGCCACGACCCGCACTACGACCTGCTCGACCTGCGCCTGCCCGGCGGCTCAGGGCCGGTGCTGCGCATCGCCCACCCGGCCCACGTGATGGGCAGCACCTTGCGCGTCAAGGTGCAGGCCCGTGACGTCAGCCTGGCGCTGGCGGCCGACAGCACATCGAGCATCCTCAACCGCCTGCCGGTACAGGTGCGCGAAAGCCGCCCGGCCGACAACCCAGCCCATGTGCTGGTCAGCCTGGATGCCGGCGGCAATGCCTTGCTCGCGCGCATCACGCGCTTCTCGGCAGACCAGCTCGGCCTGCACCCGGGCCAACTGCTGTTCGCCCAGATAAAGTCGGTGGCGTTACTGGGCTGAGCATCCTGCGCGCGGGTGTTGTCCATTGATCAATGACCTGATCGAGGCCTGCCCGCCATGCTCGACTGCCCCCTGCCGCGCAGCTTGCACTACGTTGACGACAGCCAGCCGGGCCTGACCCGGCGACGCTGGCGCGACCGCTTCATTTACCTGGATGCCGATGGCCAGCGGGTGCGCGACAGCGCCACCCTTGCGCGCATAGCCGCGTTGGTGATTCCGCCTGCCTACACAGATGTGTGGATCTGCACCGACCCGCAGGGCCACTTGCAGGCAACCGGTCGCGATGCCCGTGGCCGCAAGCAGTACCGCTACCACACGCAGTGGCGCGAACTGCGCGACCAGCACAAGTACGGGCGCATGCTGGCCTTCGCTGAGGCCTTGCCAAAACTGCGCGCGCAACTGGAAACCCACCTGGCACGGCCAGGCCTGGACCGGGAAAAGGTCATGGCATTGGTCGTGAGCTTGCTGGACCACACCCTGATCCGCATAGGCAACCAGCGCTACCTGCGCGACAACCAGTCCTACGGGCTGACCACCCTGCGCAACCGCCATGTTCAGGTCAAGGGCAGCAGCATCCGTTTCCAGTTCCGCGGCAAGCGGGGTGTCGAGCACGACGTCACCCTCACCGACCGGCGCTTGGCCAACCTGCTCAAACGCTGCATGGAACTGCCTGGCCAAGCGCTGTTCCAGTACCTGGATGAAAACGGCCAGCGCCACAGCATCGGCTCCAGCGAGGTCAACCAGTTCCTGCAGGAGCTGACCGGCGCCGACTTCACTGCCAAGGACTACCGCACCTGGGCCGGCAGCAGCCTGGCCCTGAACCTGCTCAGGCCCTTGGCCTGGGAGCCCGAGACCGAGGCAAAGCGCCAGGTCGCTGCCATCGTCCGCCAGGTGGCTACACGGCTGGGCAACACGCCCGCAGTCTGCAGACGCTGCTACATTCACCCGGCCGTACTTGAACACTATGCCCAGGGGCGACTGGGCAACTTGCCGAAGCGCCGTATGCGCAAAGGCCTGGACCCTGAAGAAGTGGCCTTGTTGCTATTTCTTCAGGCACTTGAGGAACAGGATGGCCATTAAGCCTGTCTATTCAGGCGATGATACGAAGAAATTTCCCATTGGCCACCAAGCCCCCTATTCTTGCCATCGAGCACCTTGGCCGACAAACCGCTGGCGGTTTGTTTCGGCACCTGCAACTGAAGATACGCAACAGAATTTGTCTGTCGGGGAATTACTATCCGCCGAAAGCGTCTTTAATGAGAAGGAAGAGGGATACGCTCCCACCGCCGCGGCAACTGGCCCAGCGGTTTTTTACATCACCAAGGAGAACTACATGCTGATACTCACCCGCAAGGTTGGCGAAAGCATCGTCATCAACGATGACATCAAAGTCACCATTCTAGGCGTCAAAGGGATGCAGGTGAGGATCGGGATCGATGCACCGAAAGATGTCCAGGTCCATCGCGAAGAAATTTTCAAACGCATCCAGGCCGGTAGCCCAGCCCCGGAAAAGCACGACGACTCACACTGAGCCTACCCTCTCCAGCGTGCAAGGACGCGCTCGACCGCCAGCCTCAGGTGCCCAGTAGCTGACGCACCTTGGCGATCATCTCGTCCATGTCGAACGGCTTGTCGAATATTGCGGCGAACAGGGCCGGGCATCCTTGGCTGGCCTGCGCGCCGCTCATCAGAATGACCGGCAACTCGCACAGCGTCGGGTCTTCGCGCATGGCACGAACCAGTTCCTCACCGTTGAGCAGAGGCATCATGTAGTCGGTAATCACCAGCTCAACGCGTTTCTCCCTCAACGCCTCCAGCGCCTTGCTGCCGTTGCTCGCCTTTTCCACCAGATAGCCTTCGTCCTCCAGCGCAAAACCGAGGATATCGGCAATCAGGTATTCGTCATCGACGATCAGGATGGTGTTCATTGGCTCATCCGTCACCCGCTCCCCTGCGGTATCGGCGTACCCGAGAGCACACCGCATGCACCTTCGAATGCCCTGCGCAAGGTAATGCCCTGCGGCCCGATCAACAGCTCGTGCAAGGCAGGGTCATGGTGACTGTCACGCACCTTGAGGATCGACACCATGCGTCGCAGCTGCGAATCCAGCTCGACGAAGCGCATCAGCATCAGGTTGTCGACAATGCTCGACAGGTCCGGGGCCGGGGCACTGATTTCCGCGCCGAAGATGTCGCGCATTTCCCAGGTCAGCATCACGCTCACATCACGCGCACGCAGCTCGCCAGCGATGGCACGGAAAAACGCATTGAGCCGCGTCGGGTCGACAGCGAGGCGACTGAACGCCCCGAGGCTGTCAATCAACACGCGTTTGCTGCCATGGGCCTCGACACGCTCAAGCAGGCGCGCACCGATCTGGTCCAGCAACCCGTCGGTAGTCGGTTGCCAGCACAACTGCAGGCTACCTTCCTGCTCCATGGCTGCAAAGTCGTAACCCAGCGATGCGGCCTTGTTGCGCAGGCGGTCGGGCGTTTCGTAAAAGCCGAAGTGCAGCCCCGGTGCCTGCTTGGTGCTGGCGCCAAGAAAGGCCAGCCCCAGTGAAGTCTTGCCGATACCCGACGGCCCGATCAACAGACTCACCGAACCCATGGCCAAGCCACCATCGAGCATCTCATCGAGGGATGGCACACCGCTGCCGATGCGCGCCGGGGTAGCGCTGCCCATCTGGCTGGGGTGGCTGAACAACGCCTCCAGGCGCGGGTAGACGTGCATGCCGCTTTCATCGATAAGGCATTCGTGGCGCCCCGACAACGCCCCACTGCCGCGAGTCTTGCGCAACTGGATATGGCGCACGGCGCGGCTGCCCACCAGTTGCTCACCCAGCTCGATCACCCCATCGACCATGGTGTGCTCCGGGCTGCCCTCGTCCAGCCGTGCGCTGGTGAGCAGCAGCACGGTGCAGCCGGCAAAGGCCGCATGGCCCTGCAGCTCGGAGACAAACTTCTTGGTATCCAGCGCGGTTTCGGCGCGCACCCGGGCATTGAGCACACCATCGACAATCAACAGGCTGGCCTGCTGCCGAGCGATTTCCTGGCGCAGCAGCCGCACCACGGCATCCAGCCCTTCCTGCTCAAGGGTGTCGAAGGCACTGACGAACTGGATCTGGTCGCCGACCAGCGTCGGGTCAAAAAAGTCCAGGGTGGACAGGTACTGGAACAGCCGTTCATGCGATTCGCTCAGCAAGGTGGCCACCAGCACCCGGCCGCCCGTACGCACGTGCCCGCAGGCCAACTGATTGGCCAGGATGGTCTTGCCGGCACCCGGCGGGCCTTGAATGATGTAGGAGGCGCCGGCTACCAGGCCGCCCTTTAGCAGCGCATCGAGCCCTTCGATACCTGTCACCAACCGCCTGAGTGCCTGCGCCATGATGCTTACCTGTCGAGTGGGCTGTTGGTCTTGTCCTGATACGTTGGCAAGTAAAGCTGCATGGAAGTTCCATGGCCGAGCTCACTGGTGACACAAATGGCGCCACCGCTCTGCCTGGCAAAACCATACACCTGGCTAAGGCCCAGGCCAGTGCCCTTGCCAAACGGCTTGGTGGTGAAGAATGGCTCGAAGATGCGCGGCAATACTTCTGGTGCAATCCCTTCGCCGCTGTCTTCCACCACAAAGCGCACGAAGCTGCCTTGCAGCCCTTCCACCTCGCCCGCCAACTCGACCACCTCCGCCGTCAGGCCTATCCGGCCCTCCCCGGCGATGGCATCGCGGGCATTGAACAGCAGGTTCAGGAGCACCATCTGCAACTGCCCGGCATCCACTTCGATCAACGGCAAGCCCGCTTGCAACTGCACCTGCAGTTCAATCGAGCTGGGCAGTGCGTGCTCCAACAGGCCACGGGTGGCGGCGACAAGGTCTTGCGGTGCGACGCACGCCACATCGAGCCGGCGGTGACGGGCAAAGCTGAGCAGCTGCTGGGTCAGTTCGGTGCCCCGCTGCCCCGCATCGAGAATGTGCTGCAGCATGCGCTGGATACGCGCCGGGTCCTGACTGGCCAGCGCCAGGCGCGCCGAGCTGATGATGATGGTCAGCATGTTGTTGAAGTCATGCGCCAGCCCCCCGGTCAATTGGCCCAAGGCTTCCAGCTTCTGCGCCTGGAACAGCTGGGCGCGCACGGCATCGAGCTGCATCGCCGACTCGCGACGGTCGGTGATGTCTCGCGTGACCTTGGCCAGGCCGATGATCTGGCCCTGGTCATCGCGGACCACGTCCAGCGCGGCCAGCGCCCAGAACTGTGTACCATCATTGCGCACCCGCCAGCCCTCATCCTGCGCCACACCCTGCTCCAGCGCCTGGCGCAGCAAGCGCTCGGGGCGGCCGTCGGCACAATCCTGGGGGGTGAAGAATAGCGAGAAATGCTGGCCGATCACTTCATCGGCGCGGTAGCCCTTGATCCGTTGCGCGCCGGCATTCCACGACACCACATGGCCGGTCGGGTCGAGCATATAGATGGCGTAATCCACCACCGACTGCACCAGCTGTTCATAGCGCTCGGCAGGTATGGCGGGGTGATCGAGACAGTCAGCTGAAACCATGAAAACTCCACTGGCACAGCAGGAGGGACGATGTGAGCTTAGCCGAGGGTAACCGCCAACGGCCCCCTCTGGCTACCAATGGTCAGCGTTCAGGCTCGACCAACGCAGGGCTGAGACGGCGTGGCATGGCAACTTTCAGCAGCCACAGGCCAACCAGCATGATCCCCCCGCCGCCAGCCAGAGCCATCCACCGCTGCGGCTGTGGGTGCTCGGCATCGAAACCGAGCATCAAGAGGTAGCCACCCAGGCTGATCAGGCTGAGGTAAAGAAACGCCCCCAACACGATCACCAGCGCAAACAGCAGCCGCCACAACAGCCGTGGGCGCACGACACGCTCGCTAGCGTCGGACTGAGCCATCGCCGCATACTCTTGGATCCAATAAAGGGGTGACAGTGGCGTAATGACAGCAAGCTGTCAATTATCCAGTGGTTCGGCCCTTCATTCTGTTGATCATAGGTGCTGCAGTTGACTCAACTATAACAATGGGTTATAAAGCGCGCTTGATTGCAAAGCCCTTCTGCTTAGAAGCGAGCTGGTCGTTGCGGCCCTTTCAAGCGTGCGAGTGTGGTGGAATTGGTATACACAGCAGACTTAAAATCTGTCGGCGTGAGCCTTGCGGGTTCGAGTCCCGCCACTCGCACCAAACTTCGTTGAAAAGGCGCCCGTGCGGCGCCTTTTTGCTGCCTGCAAGCAATGTCTTGCGCAGCTGCTAGAGTGGAACTTGTCCCCGTCCACTGGAACGCCACCATGCGCTACTCCCTGTTCGATGGCCAACGCGACATCATTATCCTGATCGCCCGCGTATTGCTGATGATCCTGTTCGTCTTGTCTGGCTGGGCCAAGCTCACCGGATTTGATGGCACGGTTGGCTACATGACGTCGTTGGGCGCCCCTGCCCCCATGCTGGCGGCTGCAATTGCCGTAATCATGGAGTTTGTCGTCGCCATCCTGCTGATCCTGGGCTTCTACACACGTCCGCTGGCGTTTCTGTTTGCGCTGTTCGTGCTGGGCACGGCGCTGCTGGGCCACCCGTTCTGGAACATGGTCGACCCCGAACGCAGCGCCAACATGACCCAGTTTCTGAAAAACATGAGCATCATGGGCGGCCTGCTGTTGCTGGCCGTGAGCGGCCCAGGGCGTTTTTCGGTGGACGGGCGCTGAGTCAGTCGTCTTCGCAGTCATCGAACCAGGCTGGGTGATCACGCTCCTCGTCATCGAGGTCATCCAGCGTTTCCTCGTCTTCTTCCACTTCATCCTCGGCGCCTTGGGCATCCGCCTCGGGCTCCATGTCGTCGTAGAGAAATTCATGGTCAAGCAGGTGATCGTGCTCGGGTTCGTGCAGGTCGTCGTCGTGCATGCTGGCTCCTGGGGTGATGGCAGGCCTGTATAGGCGTATCAGGTTCCGAGGTCAATGTGTTGCTGCTTAATCCTGGGTTAACCGGCCACGCGCAGCCTGCAGTCTCTCCCTTCAAACGTCTTTTGCCCGCCTTTCATGGCGGGCTTTTTTATGGCTTTGGGAGCATGACAGCCTCATGACCTGAGCTTCACGAAATACTGACAACCGGATTGGCACACTGGCCCCGCTCCGTACGTTCTTGCAGCCCGCCGCATCATTGCCGCGGGCTTTTCTTTTTGCGACGTGTTCTTGATGCATGACCTGAAGCAGTTTTGCCCGACCCGGCAAGGGCTATGCTAACCCAGCGATAACCCAAGCTCACTCGGATAGACACGGAGGCTCTTATGAAAGCTGCTGTTGTTGCACCAGGCCGTCGCGTGGACGTGGTAGAAAAAACCCTGCGCCCCCTCGAACACGGCGAAGCGCTGCTGAAGATGCAATGCTGCGGTGTCTGCCACACCGACCTGCACGTGAAAAATGGCGATTTCGGTGACAAGACCGGCGTCGTGCTGGGCCACGAAGGCATCGGCGTGGTTCAGGAAGTCGGGCCGGGCGTTACATCGCTCAAGCCGGGCGACCGTGCCAGTGTTGCCTGGTTCTACCAGGGTTGCGGGCATTGCGAGTATTGCAACAGCGGCAACGAAACCCTGTGCCGCGAGGTGAAGAACTCCGGGTACACCGTGGATGGTGGCATGGCCGAAGCCTGCATCGTCAAGGCCGACTACTCGGTCAAAGTACCCGACGGCCTCGATTCCGCTGCCGCCAGCAGCATCACCTGCGCCGGCGTCACGACCTACAAGGCGGTGAAAATTTCCAACATCCGCCCAGGCCAATGGATTGCCATCTACGGCCTCGGCGGGCTGGGCAACCTGGCCCTGCAATATGCCAAGAACGTCTTCAACGCCAAAGTGATTGCCATCGACGTCAATGAGCAGCAACTGCGCTTCGCCAGCGAAATGGGCGCAGACTTGGTGGTCAACCCGCTCAACGAAGACACCGCAAAGGTTATCCAGGCCAAGACCGGTGGCGCCCACGCCGCCGTGGTGACTGCCGTCGCCAAAGGCGCGTTCAACTCGGCCGTCGATGCCCTGCGCGCTGGCGGGCGCCTGGTTGCGGTCGGGCTTCCGTCTGAATCCATGGACCTGAACATTCCCCGCCTGGTGCTGGATGGCATCGAAGTGGTGGGCTCGCTGGTCGGGACACGCCAGGATCTGCAGGAAGCCTTCCAGTTTGCGGCTGAAGGCAAAGTGGTGCCCAAGGTGACTTTGCGGCCAATCGAGGATATCAACCAGATCTTCGACGAGATGCTGGAAGGCAAGATCAAAGGGCGTATGGTGATCCAGTTCGAAGGTTGATTGCCTCAAAGCTGATCATTTCGCACGACCACAACGCCCGTAGATGATCCTCTACGGGCTTTTTGCCTTCTCAACAGTCAAGGAACAGACCATGAGCTTCGACTGGCACGCCGGCCCGATCACCAGAGCCACACCGCTGGACAAGCATTACCGCAACACGCAGAAGGTTCGTCAGTTTCTGCTCAGTGAATGTGGCGCGTCATTCAAGTTCGACCGTGCCTTTATGGCATGGATCAAAACCGGGGCACCCTCAACGATGGGCGAAGTCGCGGACGAATGGCAGCGAATCCATCGATGACAGCCGGCACCTGATGCCTGTAAGCCGGATTGTGCTGTAGCCGCGTCTTTGAGCATCTTGTCCAACGATTCAACCATGCTGGAATAATCCATTTCCTGACTCCATCAATGTTGGATTTGGCTTGAGTTCACCATAGCTTGAGAACGTTTCAATATTTAATGAGGGCGCCGAGACGATATTAATCGCCCTCCTGCTGATGACCATCGCCTCAGAGATGAGGTTCAAGATAAGTGCTCAAGACGCAGTGCGCGGCCTGGCATAGACTGTCGGATCCATTTGGCCACAGCGCGCTGGTGCCAGCATCGGGTTTTCACCGTCATCAAGTTGAACACGCAGCTGGTGCAGTGGCCGAGTGCTCGATCTTCTGCGACTGATCCTGATCTCAGGCGCTTTCTGCTGTTTGACTTCAGATTCCCTTCAGATTCGCCGCTGATAATTCTCTCCGTCGAACCCAATCGGGGGAGTTTTATGAGCGAATCTGAATGGAGCAGCCTGCTCCCGCTTCCTGTAGGCAGTCATGCCGACCACCACGCGCGGTTGTCGCTTCATCTGGCAGGCGACTCTTCACGCGAGGATCTGGAGCACTTCATCCACCAGTGCTTTGCCACCGTGCACCAAGCGGATGTGCAGCATTACTTGCCAGAGCTGCTGGCATTGCATGACAGCCACGGACGCCTGATCGCAGCGGCCGGCATGCGATCAGCCTGCGACGGGCCTCTGTTTCTCGAGCGGTATCTGGACGCCCCTTTGGAGGTGGCTGTTTCGCAGGTCGCCGGTGTTGCCCTGGACCGTACAGGCATGGTCGAAGTGGGCAACCTGGCCTCACTCAGTGCTGGCAGCGCCCGAATCATGATCATTGCCGTGACTTGGCTGTTGGCTTCGCGTGGCCTGGAGTGGGTGGCATTCACCGGCGCGGCGACACTGATCAACAGTTTTCAACGGCTGGGCTTGATGCCTACCGTTTTGGCTGCGGCTGATCCTGAGCGCTTGCAGGGGCAGTCTAATCAGTGGGGAACGTACTACGACCAACGACCACATGTGTTCGCCGGCAACATCGGCCATGGCTTCGATGCCCTGACCCGGGCGGGGGTGTTCCAACGCCTTGGGTTTCCCAAGCGGGCCCAGGAGACCGGTCATGCCGCATGAACTGCATCTCTTTCAGGCGTTGTTGCTCCAGCATGCCCAGCAAAAACCCGATTCTGTAGCTGTTCAGGGCCTGGGCCAGTGTTTCACCTACCGGCAATTGCTTGACGAGGTCGAATTCCGTGTAGCCCGCTTGCTGACCAGGCCAGCGGGCACGTTCGTCATGGTGCTGGATAACGGGCCTGAACTGCTTTTCTGGGACTTGGCGGCTCTTTTCGCCGAGCGCACTTGTGTGATCGTACCGCCGTTCTTCAGCGCGGCTCAGTTCCGGCACTGCCTGCAGCAGAGTGGTGCCACGAGCGTGCTGTGCGAGACGCAGTGGACCGCCCAGCTCCTTGAGCAAGGGTTTACCCAAAAGCCGGTAGAAGGCTTCCTGACGCGTGATGGCGTCGTCGCGCCTGAATTGCCGGCGGGCACCGCAAAGATCACCTACACCTCCGGTAGTACCGGGAGCCCCAAGGGCGTATGCCTGGGCGCCGAGGCCATGCTGCGGGTAGCGCGGGAGCTGGAAGCTGCAAGCCGACCAACCGAGCCTCAGCAATACCTGGCGGTACTGCCACTGGGTGTATTGCTGGAGAACCTCGGCGTATATGCCTCGCTCATGGCGGGCGCCTGCGTCCAGCTCTACCCGCAGCAACAGTTGGGCATGGGCGGCGCAAGCCAGGTGGATTTCAAGCGCTTGCTCGCTGCGATTGCCCTAAGCGGTGCACAAAGTCTGATCCTCGTGCCGCAACTGCTGATGGGGCTGGTCACCGCTATCGAGCGCAGGCTCATGGGTGTTGGCCCACTGCGATTCGTGGCCGTGGGCGGCGCCCGGGTATCACCCAACCTGCTGGCTCGGGCCGATGCCGTCGGCTTGCCAGTATTCGAAGGCTATGGCTTGTCCGAATGCGCATCGGTGGTTGCGCTGAACCGCCCGGGGGCCGTTCGCCCAGGCAGCGTCGGTAAGCCCTTGCCCCATGTGCAGGTGCGCATTGCTGACGACGGCGAGGTGCTGGTGGCTGGCTCGACCTTGCTGGGTTACCTGGAAGAGGCGCCGGTGACCGGTGAGTGGTGGGCGACGGGCGACCTCGGTCACCTCGACGAAGAGGGCTACCTGTACCTTGACGGGCGCAGTAAGCACCAGTTCATCACCAGCTTCGGTCGTAACGTCAACCCGGAGTGGGTTGAGTCGGAGCTGACTCAGGGCGGCGTGATTGCACAGGCATTCGTGCATGGCGAAGCCTTGCCGCACAACCTGGCGCTGCTCTGGCCACTGGACCCCGCCGCCAGCGACGAGGCTATCGAGCAGGCCGTACGGCACTGCAACGCGCAACTGCCCGATTACGCCCATGTGCATGCCTGGCGCCGTTTGCCGGCCCCGCTAAGCCCCATTGATGAAACCCTGACTGCCAACGGCCGCCCACGGCGCGAGGCGATCCTGCAGCGTTACCAAACCCTGTTATCCGACATCGCGTTGTGAGGTTCACCATGTCATTTTTCGATGCTTTGCAAACACAAACTGCCGAGGAGCGTCAGGCGTTATTCGCAGTGCCCGTAATCCGGGACGCGTTGGCCGGCCAGGTCAGCCTGGACAGCTACGTCGCCTTCCTGACCCAGGCCTACCACCATGTCCGCCATACGGTGCCGCTGATGATGGCCTGTGGCGCGCGTTTGCCGTCGCGCCTGGAATGGCTGCGCGGTGCCGTGTGCGAATACATCGATGAGGAGTACGGCCACGAACAGTGGATCCTCAACGACATCAACGCCTGCGGCGGCGACTGGGAGGCCGTGCGTGATAGTCGGCCAGCGCTACCAATCGAGCTGATGGTCGCCTACCTCTACGACCTGATTGCACGCGGTAACCCTGTCGGGCTGTTCGGCATGGTCAACGTACTGGAAGGCACCAGCATCGCCCTGGCCACGCAGGCGGCGGCCACCATCCAGAGCACGTTGGGCTTGCCTGGCCAGGCGTTCAGCTACCTCAGCTCCCATGGTGCGCTCGACCAGGACCACATGGTGACCTACAAGCAGTTGATGGACCGCCTCGATGACGAGGGCGACCAGCAGGCTGTCATCCACGCCGCAAAGGTCGTCTACCGCTTGTACACCGAGATGTTCCAGGGCTTGCCGCGCGCCGCGCAGCACGAGGTGCGTCATGCGCTTGCCTGAATCCGTGGTGGTTCTCACCGGTGCCAGCGGGGGTATTGGACTGGAGCTTGCCGGGCAATTGTGCGCTGCCGGTGCCCAGGTGCTGGCGGTCAGCCGGCACATGGGCAAGCTGGCTGGCCTGATGAATCGGTATCCGGACCGTTTGCGTTGGCAAGAAGCTGACCTGCGCAGCCAGGCAGGGCGCGAGCAAGTGGTTGGTCGAGCCCGCGAGATGGGCAATGTCAACGTTCTGATCAACGCTGCCGGGGTGAACCGCTTCGCCTTGCTCGATCAGCTGGGCGAGCACGAGCTCGATGAACTGCTGGACATCAATCTGAAGGCGCCGATGCAACTGACACGTGGCTGCCTGCCGTTGCTGCGCACCCAGCCCAAGGCGCTGGTGGTTAATGTCGGGTCCACCTATGGCTCGATCGGCTACCCCGGCTATGCCACCTACTGCGCCAGCAAATTCGCCCTGCGTGGCTTTTCGGAAGCGCTGCGGCGCGAGTTGGCCGACACCACGGTGAATGTGCTCTATGCAGCGCCCCGCGCGACCCGCACCGCGATGAATAGCAGTGCTGCGACAGCGCTCAATCAAGCGTTGAAAGTCGGCATGGACGACCCCGCGGATGTCGCTCGTGCAGTGCTTCAGGCCGTGGAGTCTGAACGCAGCGAGCTTTACCTGGGCTGGCCGGAAAAGCTCTTCGTGCGCATTAACGGCATGTTGCCGGGTGTAGTCGACCGCGCACTGCGCAAACAATTGCCTGTCATTCGCCGCTACATCGGCAGCCACTCCAAGGAGTCGATCAAATGAAGCGACTGCTCATCGCCAGCTTGCTGGCATTCGCACCCTTCACCTGGGCACTGGATCAGACCGGCACACAGCACCTGAGTGAGCTACAGCAGCGCTGGGCGCAGATCCAGTACCAGTTACCCAAGGACAAACGTGCTGACGCCTTCGAAAAGCTGGCGAGTGACGCGACGGCCTTCGTTCACCAGTATCCCGGTACCCCAGAGCCATTGATCTGGGAGGGCATCATCAACAGCAGCTGGGCGGGGGCCACCGGTGGCCTTGGCGCGCTAGGCAAGGTCAAGGCCGCGAAGGCTAGCCTGGAGCAGGCCATGAAACTGGACCCCAACGCCCTGCAGGGTTCGGCCTATACCAGCCTGGGCACGCTGTACGATCAAGTGCCCGGTTGGCCGATTGGTTTCGGTGATGCCGAGATGGCCGACAAGATGCTGCGCAAAGCCCTGCAGATCAGCCCCGGCGGTATCGACAGCAACTATTTCTGGGCTGATCATCTGTATCGGCAAAAACGCTACCCGGAGGCTACCGCAGCCCTACACAAAGCCTTGCAAGCCCCACCGCGGCCGGGGCGTGAGCTGGCTGATCAGGGTCGTCGCGCGGATATCGATGCTTTACTCAAGGCGATCAAGGACAAACAGGACTGAACATGCGGCTTTTGCTGGTTGAGGACGATATCGCACTGGGAGAGGGGATCTGCGACGGTTTGCGCCAGGAGGGCTACACCCTCGACTGGTTGCGTGACGGTGTCAGTGGCTTGCATGCTTTGCAACACGAGATCTTCGACCTGGTGATCCTGGATCTTGGATTGCCCCGCATGGATGGCATTGAACTCCTGCGGCGGGTACGCGCCGGCGGCGACAGCCTCCCGGTGCTGATCCTCACCGCACGGGATGCCCTCGATGATCGCATCACCGGCCTCGATGCCGGCGCCGACGATTACCTGGTCAAGCCGTTCGACCTCAACGAGCTGAAGGCACGCTTGCGCGCGTTGCTCAGGCGCAGCGCCGGCCGCGCCAAGGTCATGATCGAGCATGCCGGCGTCAGCCTCGACCCAGCTACCCAGCAAGTTCATTACAACGGCGTTGAAGTGGTGCTGACCCCCAAGGAATACATGCTGTTGCACGAGTTGCTGGCGCAGCCGGGCAAGGTTTTCACCCGCGAACGCCTGACCCAGCTGCTGTATGGCTGGGATGAGGAACCCGAGAGCAACACGCTGGAGGTGAACATCTACCACCTGCGCAAAAAACTGTTCAACGGGCTGATCCGTACGGTGCGCGGCATTGGCTATCTGGTCGAGGCCAAGGCATGAGCTCGCTGCGCCAACGCACCCTGTGGCGGGTGATGCTGTTGCTGCTGCTGGGGACCGGCCTGCTGGCGCTCTATAACTATCACGACAGCCGCCATGAAATTAACGAGGTTTACGACGCGCACCTGGCTCAGAACGCTCGCTTGCTGCAGGGCGTCATGAGCCTGCCGGTGCAAAGTGGCTCGCGTGAAGCGATGTACCAGGCATTCAACGAGGCATTGGCCCAGGCGGGCCACCATCGGGTAGGCCACCCCTACGAGAGCAAGCTGGCATTCCAGGTCTGGCAGGACGGCGCTGGCCTGCTGGTGCACACACCCAGTGCGCCGACCATCGACCCTCCACCGACGGTCCCCGGTTTCTACGACTTTTCCAGCGGTGGCGAGCAATGGCGCGGTTTCGTGCTGCCGGTGCCGGAACGACACTGGGTGATCTGGGTGGGCGAGCGTGACGATGTGCGCTACGACTTGATCGATCGCATCGTTCGCCACACCCTGTTCCCGTTCCTGGTCGGCAGCCTGGTGTTGGCACTGCTGGTTTGGGCTGCTATCGGCTGGGGACTGCGGCCGTTGCAGAACATGGCCAACATCATCCGTGGGCGTCACGCCGATTCGCTAGAGCCGCTGCAGTTGGTGCCTCTGCCCTCGGAGCTGGAGCCCATGCAGGCCGCCATCAACCGCTTGTTGGCGCAGATCGAGGACCTGTTGCGGCGTGAGCATCGGTTCATTGCCGATGCCGCCCACGAAATGCGCACACCCTTGGCCGTTCTCCGCCTGCACGCGCAGAACGCGCTGGAGGCCAGCAACGAGGCCGAGCGACACAAAGCGCTGGGCTTTCTGATGGGTGGGGTGGACCGGCTTACCCGGGTTGTCAATCAGTTGCTGACGCTGGCCCGTGTCGAGCCAAGGCTGGGGCAGCGAGCCAGTACTGAGATCGACCTGGCCGAAGTGGCCACCGAGACCTTGGCTGACCTGACCCCGTGGATACTGGACCGCGGCCTGGAGCCCTCGTTGGATATCGGTGAAGGCGACCATCACCTGACAATCGATGCCGGCGCCCTGGGCATCGCCCTGCAGAACCTGGTGTCGAACGCGGTGGAGCACTCACCGCCCGCTGGCCGCATCACGGTGTCACTCAGGCGCCTGGAGAATCACGTCGAGCTGGTCGTCGAGGACGAGGGGCCGGGTATCGATGAGGCCAGCCTGTCGCGCGTATTCGAGCGTTTCTACAGCCGTAACAGTCCCAATGGTGCAGGCCTTGGGCTTTCCATCGTGGCGACCATCGTTGACCGGATGGGCGGGCAGGTGCATTTGCATAATCGAGCAAGCGGCGGGCTAGCCGCCACCTTGCTGTTTCCGGTGGCTTCAATTCCCCAGCATACTCGCCGTTCGGCGTTGTAGTTGAAGCGTTACTCTACAAGCACTGAGTCATCGACGTTCAAGCGGTCTGAATTTAACCCGCCCGACCAACCCGCGAATGAGTAAGACGTCTCTCGCCACAGTGCGAAAGGCCCAACGACAACTGTATTTATATACAACCAATCTGGCATCGGGTGCCCGGTAAATTCTGAGTGATGAACAATCTGTCGGGCGAGAGGTGGGAAAATGTGCGGACGATACTCGATCTATGAGTCGATGGATCATTACCTGCGCCAGCTGTCGCTGGACCTGGTGGTGATCAATGGCTACGACCACGCGCCAATCAACCGCTTCAACGTGGCACCGTCGACACGCGTCGAAGTTATCCGCCCGGTCGACGATGGACTCAGCGTAGATCGGGTCAAGTGGGGGTGGTCGCCGTTTTGGGCGAAGGGGAAGCGGCCGGACCCGATCAATGCCCGGGCTGAAACGGTGCTAACAGGGAAATTCTTCAAAGACCTGTGGCCAGGTGGTAGAGCCCTGGCGCCGGCGAACGGCTGGTTCGAGTGGATACCAGACCCAGCGGATCCGAAGCGCAAGCAGCCGTACTACATCACAAGCGCCAACGGCGCCCCGCTCTATTTCGCTGCGCTTGCAGAAGTGCACCAGAACACCGAGCCTGACGAGCGCGATGGATTTGTGATCATCACCGCAGCAGCGGATCAGGGACTGATCGACATCCACGACAGGAAGCCCTTGGTGTTGCCCCCTGAGCTCGCGCGGGAATGGATCGACCCGACTACATCGCCGGAGCGGGCTGCGGCGATCGTGGGGCAAGGTTGCATGCCAGCTGCGGAATTCCGGTGGTATCCGGTCGGCAAGGCGGTAGGAAATGTGAGGAATGAGGGTGAGTCGTTGATTACACCGATGAACAACGAAAATCATCAGGGTCAGCTAGAGTTTTGATGAGTACAAGCACCGCGAGATAACGATCATGCTAAAACAAGAAGCAGACGACGTGATTGAGCGTATCAGGGACGATCTGAAAAGGCACGGTGTGCTGATCGGCTTTGATCCAGAGTTTACCACTGCCGAGTTCGGGTGCGACCTGGACCACTTCGTTGCTCAGGTCAGAGAGGATCCGAACAACCGTGTACTAGGTATCGCGATACATGACGAAGGCTTATGGGCCCAGCTCCAGCAGGGAACGGTGTATCGCTGTGTTGTCAGTGATTGTCGAGGGAAGCTCTTCGGTATTCCTATTACGATAGAACCGAGAACCGATGCGTCCTACACCATTCAATACAAGCTCTGAATGCTACCTGCAGATTGATAGCCATTCAGCCCTACCCAGTGGAGGGCTGATGCGGACACGATCAGGTTTTTCAGCGCACTAAGAAAAACCCCGCAGATTTTCATCTGCGGGGCTTTCAAATGGTGGAGGTCGAGGTCGGAATCGAACCGGCCCCGTCCGGCGTACTTGGTTGGGTCATGCCCCTCGCACGTCTGGCGACTGACATCTACCCCAAATTCTTTCTTGACGGCCTCCACCACTTGGCTGGGTGTATCGAAGCAGGCCAGAGCATGAACAATGAAGGCTTTGACCTCGCTTCGTAGTGCTGCCATGTGAATGTCATCCGTCAGGACCTGTCAGGATTCAGGCCGACTTGAGCAGATGGGTATCGCCTCGTCTTGCCCAGACATCCCTGAGGCTCACAGCGTGGGCGATAGCCTGGAGGAGCTTCTGGCAAATGCGGTGGACGGGCTCGTCCTGGCGCTGTCAATCTACGTGGACCAGAAGCGAGCAATTCCACCTGCCACCGAAGCCGGCGATCACATCGTTCGGCTTTCTGGCGTAACGGTCGCAAAAATCGCACTGTGGAATGAGCTGGTCCGCTCCGGCAAGACCCGGGCTGACCTAGCCTCGATGCTTGGCATCTCCCCTACCGCAGCCGGGCGCTTGGTCGACTTCGAGCACACCTCGAAGCTCGAGAGCCTGGAAGAAGCTCTGGCCAAGTTCGGAGTTCGACTTCAGGTGATACCTACCGCGCTGCAGGCTGCTTGATCGCACACCCAAGGGGTCGGCACTCTCACCGGCCCTCTTGAGGGCCTATTCGGGCAATAAAAAACACGGCACTTGGCCGCGCTCATGAATGGGTGCGGATGACCGGCGCTGAAGCCGTGTTAGGGTGCCTGTGATCAGCAGGGGACGGGCCTTTAAACAGCGTTGCCTCCGGCCGCCCTGCCCCTCTCATACTGCACTTTCAGCGTCATCTGCATAAGCGAAAAAGCCCAGCGCTAGGCTGGGCTCGGAGGATTTAGTTGGTAGGCTGTCTACTGTGATGCCAGTAGAGGTACAGCAATCCCAGTGGCGCGATGAAGATCGCCAGGAACCAGCACATGAACATCGTCATCACTTTGATAAACAGCATCAGCAGCGCATTCACGAAGAACATGTTGCGGCCCATGATGAAGCCCACCACGCTCTCGTAAACAAATCGAGAATAGGGATAGAGCAAGGTACTCACCACCGAGATGGCTACCGTTGCGAAATCAATACCTAGTGGAGCGCGTGATTTCATGTAAATGAAAAAAGCCCCAAACAGCGCGCCGAAGAATAACTGCCGAGCGTAGTAGCTCGGGGTTAGCCCCCCAAAAGTCTTTGCCAAAAACTGTCGCATAAGATCCATCTCAAGGTTCAAGGGGCGCAAATTCTACCAGTCTGGCCCCACCTCAAGTAAATCCCTAAAACGAACAAGCCCAGCTCTATGGCTGGGCTTTTTGGCGATGTTTGTCGAAGGCAAAAGATCATCAACCGGGTATGCGACCTACTCGACATCGGGCCTGGCGCCACCTTCGTACGCAATGGAGGCGATGATGGCTCTGACGATGCCCGGCCCCATGCCGGTCACCCCTAATACCCCATCCCAAACCAAACCAAATTGCCACCATGCCGCATCCGGCCACGGAGGGCGGCGCATGCATAGATCCATCGGGGGCAAATCTAAACCTCTGGAATATCGGTACTCCAAACAGCCAGTTCGTATCCATCTGGGTCGGTGAAGTGGAATCTCCGCCCTCCAGGGAAAGAGAATATTTCTCGGCTGATACGGGCGCCCGCCGAAACAAGTTTACGTTGCGACTCTTCGAGATCAGTTGAATACACGATCACCAGCGGGCCTCCGGGCTGCACGGGCTCCCCGGTCGTAAAACCACCAGTAAGACGCCCATCGCTAAATTCTGTGTAGCTGGGGCCATAGTCCACAAAGCTCCAGCCGAAGGCCTCACCGTAGAAAGCCTTGCTGCGCTCAATGCTCGCTACATTGAACTCAATGTTATCGATCTTGCTGTCTCTGCTCTGGCTCATCTAAACCTCCTTGTTTGATGCACGCAATCTAACACGACGCAGTCTTGTTCACCTCTAACAGCCACAGACCAAATCAATTTTTCGGCATTCACACTGCCACCATGCCGCATCCGGCCACGGAGGGCGGCGCATGCATGGACAAAGCCATGAACGTCGAGACATCGACCGTCACCAAGCTGCTGATCACCGAGGTGCACGGCCTCGACCCGATCAGTGTGTACCTCGAAGACCCGGCGCCATGGAGCCGAACCCTGACTGGGCCTACCTCTGCCGCGTCATCGCGACAGAGGTAGGCCCTGGGCAAAGAGCTTCCGATCGCCGCCTGACACTCCGGCGCTGCCCGCCAGCACCTCAACGCTTGCCGCCGAGTGCGGGCGGCAGGGCCGTGAAGAACCAGTAGATTCCAGTTCCCAGCACTAGGGTCCAACGGCTTTGCGGGTTGAGAAACATCCCAACCACCCCAAGCGTGATCAGGGTCAAGCCAGCCCACCGTCTGCGCTTCGGGTTGAACCATAGCTGGAACGCCCGAAGTCTTTCACGCAACTGCATTACCACTCTTCCTCTTTGGTAAGCGGCCAAGCATAACAACAGCAGCGCTGCACGCCAGCGCCTTCCCCACATACGAAAACGCCGCCTGATGAGGCGGCGCTGAATGACGAAGACCGGACGTTACCAGGTCTTCGGCTCTGACTTCTTGTACGAGCCACCGGTCATGCACTTCTCGACCAGGTCTTCGCGAGCCTTGTTGTCTGAAAGCGTTTTCAGGTAGTCGGGCTGACAGTGTTCGCTGGTCGGCTCGTAGGCTGCCGTGTCGACGGCGTCTTCTTTGCAGCCAGCCAAGCTCATAACGAGTGCCGCAGCGAGGATTGAGGTAAGGCATGACTTCACGGTTTGAATCCCTTGTCCTGGCTCTCATCAGGCGGAGTGATGTTCCAGAGATTCTCGCTGGCTTCCTGCTGTGCCTGCGCCTTCTTCTCTTCCTCGGACTCCCAGCACCCGCTGAGGGACAGGGCAGCAATGGCGATGATGGCTGAGCCAATGATGGTGCGTTTCATGAGGTTCCTTCCTGGAAATGGCCGGGCTTTATATCAAACCTCCCCACCCTCCGCAAAACGTGGCGCCGTGCCATCAGCCAGCGCCTTCCCCTATTCAAGGATAACGCCTCTCCGGCGAGGGCGGCTCCTTGGCGATCAGCCACTGCCCAGGCTGTTGCAGCCTAGTCTTCGACAACTCGGAACTGCATCTCCACCGGACCGCCGGGTGCACGCGACTCCATCACCGAAACATGCTTTGCCCCGCAGTGCTGGCAGTAGAAGGCCTGCCTGTTCAATTCTTCATCGTGATCCAGCTCTGCTTCCGTTTCTTTCTCACAGTTCTGGCAGACGAACTTTGTAGTCATCTCCGGACCTCCTCTACCAATGTAACATTCAGCGTAGCCCGGCTTTGCCAGGCTCCGAGGTATCCCCATGCCCACAGAAAACAAACCGACCAAGCCGCTGAAGGTTGAGCGCTCGACGGTAACGAAGCTGGTGATCACCGGCGCACCTCGGCTGGACACGATCACCGTGTTCCTTGAGGACTTCGGCCCCCCCTTAAAAGTCAGCCGTAACGCGCCAGGAGTACACCTGCACTCCACCCAGCTGTAACCCCTCTCCCTCTATTTCGAGGCGGCGAGAAGATCGGCGGCAGGAGCGCCCTCGGCAGCGATGCGACGAGCTTGAGCCACTCCCCTGGCAAGCATCCTCGTCATCGACTCGCCTGGCTGAGAGGTGAATGCCTCTTCGTATAAAGCCATCCCTCACCGGGCATAAATCCCCAAGAACATCTGCGTCCCACCAGGTCGGCAAAACCTCACCCGAACATCAATACGAGTGCCGTCATTCGGCAACGCTGACCTGGCCGCCTCAGTTCGGCAGTTCCAGTTCCGCGATATCAGACCGAAGGCTGCCTCTGAAATCGAAGACATAGGGCACGCCAGCAGGCTATTGGGGCACTCGAAGGAAGAGATCACCAAGCGCGTCTACCGGCGCGTTGGCGAGATCGTGAGCCCCACAAAATAAGGGGGGTTGCGGAACACATGCCAAAAGTTGCGGAACACTTCAGCTTTTTCTGCGCACAAAGAAAAACCCCGCAGACGTTAATCTGCGGGGCTTTCGAATGGTGGAGGCCGAGGTCGGAATCGAACCGGCGTAGACGGATTTGCAATCCGGAGCATAACCACTTTGCTACTCGGCCTCAAAGGTCGGATCTAGCTGCTTGCGCTTCGCTATCTCCTTGAAACGCTGAACCTTTTTCAAAGTTTGCTGCGTTTCGATGGGCGCCATTATGTCTTCATTCCTTTCACCTTGCAACCCCCTGAACAAAAAAAAATTTCAACGGGTTCAAGGTGTTAGCGCAGGCGGCCGAGTTTACTCCATAAGCCCACCACAGTGTTCTCCACCGTGCCACTGGCAGCCATGCCGATTCGCTCTTGAAGGCTCTTGCGTTCGGCATAGTGCAGGTGAAACAGGTTGGCGTTGCGCGCGCGGGCGCTGAGGTACTCGTCGCTGGTTTGCAGTTCGTCCACCAACTGGCGGTTGAGTGCGGCAACGCCGAGCCAGACTTCGCCTGTGGCCACTTCATCAATATGCAGTTGCGGGCGATAGCGGGCGACAAAATCCTTGAACAGCTGGTGGGTGATGTCCAGGTCTTCCTGGAACTTCTCCCGGCCTTTGTCGGTGTTTTCGCCAAATACGGTCAGGGTGCGCTTGTACTCACCGGCGGTCAGCACTTCGAAGTCGATGTCGTGCTTCTTCAACAGGCGGTTGATGTTGGGCAACTGCGCCACCACCCCGATCGAACCCAGCACGGCGAACGGCGCACTGACGATTTTCTCGCCGATGCAGGCCATCATGTAACCACCGCTGGCGGCCACCTTGTCGATGCACACGGTCAGCGGGATGCCCGCCTGGCGAATGCGCGCCAGTTGCGATGCAGCCAGGCCGTAGCTGTGCACCAGCCCACCACCGCTTTCGAGGCGCAGCACCACTTCGTCACGCGGGGTGGCGAGGGTCAGCAGCGCGGTGATTTCGTTGCGCAGGCTTTCGGTGGCAGAGGCTTTGATGTCGCCATCGAAGTCCAGCACGAAGACCCGGCCCTTTTCCTCGGCCTTGCCTTTCTTCTGCTGTTTTTCCGCCTTGGCCTGCTGCTTGCGCAAGGCCTTGAGCTGGGCCTTGTCGAGCAGGCCGGACTCCAGGCGCTCGCGCAGGTCCTTGTAGAATTCGTTCAGGCGGGTGACCTGCAGCTGCCCACCCGGCTTGCGCCGCCCTTTGCTGCGCAACCCGGCGATGGCCGACAGCACCACGAGGATGGCGATGACCAGGGTGGCGGTTTTGGCGAGAAAGCTTGCGTACTCGGCAAGAAACTCCACGTTGACTCCTTAAATACCTGCGCCAAAGCGGCGCTTAACTGTTGCAAGCATACCGCTGCACCTGAGGCGCTGCCAGCCGGTGTAAACGCTGGCAACACCTTTCAAACAACCTTTTCAAACGCTTGTATGTTTTTTCGTTGACAGCCCGTGTGCTGCATCCTAACCTCGCAGCAACCTCCAAACAGGCCGGAACCTTTCGTGGGCAACCTCTACCTGATCCGACATGGCCAAGCCTCCTTCGGTGCCGATGACTACGACGTCCTCTCGCCCGTGGGCGTGCGCCAGAGCCAGGCCCTGGGTGAGCACCTGGCCCAACTGGGTATTCGGCTGGACCGCTGCGTGGCAGGCAACCTGCGCCGCCAGCAGGATACCGCACGCCTGGCCCTGGAGGCCTTGCATGCCAGCGGCTGCCCGGTGCCGGCTGTTGAGACCGACGCCGCGTTCAATGAGTTCGATGCCGATGGCGTCATCCGCGCCCTGTTGCCCGGGCTGCTGCCAGAAGAACCCGATGCCCTGCACATCCTGCGCAATGCTGCGCAGCACCGCAGCGAGTTCCAGCGCCTGTTCGCCTTGATGGTGCAGCGCTGGCACGCGGGCCAACATGCCGACGATGGCCTGGAAAGCTGGCAGGCGTTCACCCACCGTGTACAAGGTGGCCTGCAGCGCGTGCTGGATGCCGCCGGCAGCGGCGACAATGTCGCCATCTTCACATCGGGCGGCACCATCGCCGCCCTGCTCCACCTGGTTACCCGTATTACCCCCAGCCAGGCGTTCGCGCTGAACTGGCAGATCATCAACACGTCGCTCAGCCAGCTGAAGTTCCGCGGCCGCGACGTGGCACTGGCCTCCTTCAACAGCCAGGCCCATGTGCAGCTGTTGAGGGTACCGGAGCTTGTCACCTATCGATGAGCCCGGTTTGTTGTGTCCCTGCGGGGACGTGTAAATAACTCTATAAGGAATGCGCCATGACCTCCGTAGCTGATGCCGTCAAAAAGATGCAAGAGAAGTTCAACCCATCCGCTGCCGCCGGCCTGGACCTGGTGTTCGGCTTCAACATCACCGACGAAGGCAAGCAATACGCGCTGATCGTCAAAGACGGCACCTGCGACCTGCAGGAAGGCGAAAACCCGGACGCCAACTGCACCCTGGTGATGGACAGCGAAACCCTGAAGGGCATCGTCAGTGGCGAAACCGACGGCATGCAGGCCTTCATGGGCGGCAAGCTGCGCGTTGAAGGCGACATGATGCTGTCGATGAAACTCAGCGAGCTGTTCCCGTCCTGAGGGCTGGGTACACCGGATGATCGAAAAACCGAAGCCGTGGCGGCTTCGGTTTTTTTTTGCCCTGCATTCGGTGCAGTGATCGACCTGCAACACCCTCGCCTATATGGCACTTGGCACGCTTGTTCCAGCGCCGCCAGGCCATTAGATTAGCCAATAGTCCTTGCGATCGAGAATAAGGAAAACGCATGACGCTCACCGACCAGTCCACCCAGGTACGCCCCGGCGAAGAACTCGACGCGGCCGTCATCGACCCTTACCTCAAGGCCAACATCCCCGGCCTGGACGGCCTGCCGCGCATCAGCCAGTTCCCGGGAGGGGCCTCCAACCTCACCTACCTGGTCAGCTACCCAGACCGGGACTTTGTGCTGCGCCGCCCGCCCTTCGGGCAAAAGGCCAAGTCGGCCCACGACATGGGCCGCGAGTTCCGCATCCTCAATCAGTTGAACAGTGGTTTCCCCTTCTGCCCCAAGGCGTATGTGCACTGCACCGACAGCAGCCTGATCGGCGGCGAGTTCTATGTCATGGAACGGGTCAAGGGCATCATCCTGCGCTCGGACATCCCCGCCGAGCTGAACCTGGACGCCAGCCGCACCGAGGCCCTGTGCAAAAGCTTTATCGACCGCCTGGTCGAGTTGCACCAGGTGGACTACAACGCCTGCGGCCTGGCCGACCTGGGCAAGCCGGAAGGCTACGTGCAGCGCCAGATCGAGGGCTGGACCAGCCGCTACGAAAAAGCCCTGACCCCGGATGCCCCGCGCTGGGAAAAGGTGACCGCCTGGCTGCACGATAAAATGCCCGCCGACCATCCGAAACCCGCCATCGTGCACAACGATTACCGCTTCGACAACGTGATCCTCGACGCCGACAACCCCATGCGCATCATCGGTGTGCTGGACTGGGAAATGGCCACCCTGGGCGACCCGCTGATGGACCTGGGCAACAGCCTGGCCTACTGGATCGAGGCCGACGACCCGGCGCCGGTGCAACTGATGCGCCGTCAGCCGAGCAACGCCCCAGGCATGCTCACCCGCCGCCAGTTCGTGGATTACTACGCCGAGCGCGCGGGCATCCCGCTGGACAACTTCGATTACTACTATTGCTATGGCCTGTTCCGCCTGGCCGGCATCGTCCAGCAGATCTACTACCGCTACTTCCACGGCCAGACCCAGGACAAGCGTTTCGCCCAGTTCATCCATATGAACCGCTTGCTGGAGCAGATGAGCTTGCAGGTCATCGCGAAGTCCAGCCTCTGAACAACGCCACGACGACGGATAACAAGGAAAAAAGCATGTCCAAGACCCACCTGTTCGACCTCGACGGCAAGATTGCCTTCGTTTCCGGCGCCAGCCGCGGCATCGGCGAAGCCATCGCCCACCTGCTGGCCCAGCAAGGTGCCCATGTAATCGTTTCCAGTCGCAAGCTAGACGGTTGCCAACAGGTGGCCGAGGCAATCATCGCGGCGGGTGGCAAGGCGACGGCGGTGGCCTGCCACATCGGTGAGATGGAACAGATCCGGCAGGTGTTCGCCGGCATCCGCGAACAGTTCGGGCGCCTGGACATCCTGGTCAACAACGCCGCCACCAACCCGCAGTTCTGCAACGTGCTGGACACCGACCTGAATGCGTTCCAGAAGACCGTGGACGTGAATATTCGCGGTTACTTCTTCATGTCGGTGGAAGCCGGCAAGCTGATGCGCGAGCATGGCGGCGGCAGCATCATCAACGTGGCGTCCATCAACGGCGTGTCCCCCGGCCATTTCCAGGGTATCTATTCGGTGACCAAGGCGGCAGTCATCAACATGACCAAAGTCTTCGCCAAAGAGTGCGCCCAGTTCGGCATTCGCTGCAACGCCCTGCTGCCGGGCCTGACCGACACCAAGTTCGCCTCTGCACTGGTGAAGAACGACGCCATCCTGAACGCCGCACTGCAGCAGATCCCGCTCAAACGCGTGGCCGACCCCAAGGAAATGGCCGGCGCGGTGTTGTACCTGGCCAGCGATGCCTCCAGCTACACCACCGGCACGGCACTCAACGTCGACGGCGGCTACCTGTCCTGATCAGGCTTTGACCGCCACCAAGGTGTAACTCAGGGGCAAGCGTGCAGGCTGCTCGCGCAAGCGGTACTCACCATCGCTGCCCTTGAGCATCTGCCCCGGCAGCGCCTCCCAGGGGATGCTCTGGTGCTCGACCAGTGCCGTCAATTGCAGCCCCTGCGCCAGCAGGGCAGTCACGACTTCACCCAGGCCGTGGTTCCATTCGTGGGTTTCGGTGTGGGCAAGGCGCTGTTCGGTCTCGACGTAGGTCTGGTCGTTGTGCCACACCGTCGGCGCTTCGTGCTCGAAATACGGGTATTCGAGCTGCAGGCGGTCCTGGTGGTCTTCGTTGATGGCCATCAGCATCGGGTGCCCATCGCGCAGGAACAACCGCCCGCCAGGCTTCAGCAGCGCCGCGACCGCACGCGCCCACGGCTCGATGCGGGGCAACCAGCAGAGCGCGCCAATACCGGTGTAGACCAGGTCGAACGTGCCTGCCGGCAGTACCTTGTCGGCGGCATAGACGTCGGACTCGACATACGCGATGGGCATCGCGCAACGCTCGGCCAGTGCCCGCGCCTCCACCAGCGAAGCCGCCGAATAGTCCAGGCCGCAGACCTTGGCGCCAAGGCGTGCCAGCGACAAGGTGTCGGTGCCGATGTGGCACTGCAGGTGGACGGTGTTCAGCCCGGTGATGTCGCCAAGCAAAGGCAGGTCGAAGCGCACGGTTTCGGAAAGGTGCCCGGGGCGCTGGACCAGAATATCGACTTCGTATTCCTTGGAGGCAGCGTGCAGCGGGGCGCGTTCGTCCCAACTGGTGCGGTTGAGTTGCAGTGAGCGGTCCATGGCGTCTTCCTTGAGTGGTGACGGCTCATGCTAGCCGCCACCTGCTCATCTACGACACCACTGCCTTGCTAAAAATTGTAAAGGCCGAAAAACACCCACCGAGCAAACAACTGGACTGCACTGGCCCTTACAGGCAGGTAGCCGCCGCTGCCCGGCGCTGCAGCGCCACGCCGTCATTCTTCTGCGCGTAGTAGTCGACCCGCGCCCCGCCCGCCTGGGGGTAAACATCCACAAACGCCTCCGCCTCACGGGTATAGACCGTGAACCCGCCCTGCTTGCGGGGTTCCAGGTAGCCACTGGCATCGTCGCCGAACACCTTCTCTTCCTGCCAGCTGTACTGGATGCACTGCGCCACCAGCTCCGGCGCCTTGTGCGAATCGAGCTGCGCAGCCGGCTTGCCGCCGCGGGCCGTCTCCATGGTCGCAGAAGCACAACCGACCAGTATCAGCGCTGCGGCCATCGGCAGAATCGCACGCATGTTCCATCCTCAGGGTATTGAAAAAGATGCGACTCTAGCACTGGCGGGTATCGCGAGTGAATTGTCACGCGCATGCCGCTGTCGCAGATAAGGTATACCGCCATCAGGAGCACCACATGAAGCTTCACTATCTGCTACTCGCCGCCCTGCCCTGCCTGCCCCTGGCCGTTAGCGCCGCGCCCTCCAGCGAAGAAAGCATCACCGCCCCGGAAACCCACAATCGCACGCTTGAAGTGGGCGACAAGGCCCCGGACCAGTACAAACGCGACGAGGAGGCCATCAAGGACTGGAAAGCCAAAGGCTTGCCAGCACCCGAGAAGGAAAGCCATTGGGTACGCATGGGTGACCACTACGTGCTGGTGCAGATCACCAACGGGGTAGTGCTGGCGATTCAGCCGGCATCCTGATTCATCCCGCCTGGATCAACGCTGCCATGTGCACCGTGTTGCGCCCGGCGGCCTTGGCCTGGTACAGCGCCGCATCGGCTTGGGCCAGCAGGTTGGCGGTGCTGTCTTTGGGGCCCGGCACACCACACCACAAGCCGACGCTGAAGCGCAGTTCGATCTGGTCACCGGCAAAGCGCGCCGGGTTGCGCGCACACGCATGCCCAGGCCGACCAGGCTGATCAACGCACCGATCTGCAGCAGCAGGTGGGCCCTGCCCGGCCGCTCGGCATGGCGCCACGCCCAGTAAAGAATCATCGAGCACTGCAGCATCAATACCAGCGTCGCCAGCAGCATGCAGGCGGAGATGACGAAGATGACACGCCAGGGCACCACCTGCTCACGCACCCGGAACAGGCTGGCGGTGTAGAACGCCAGAGCCAGCGACAGCAAGCTGTTGCCCAGGCCGTAGCTGACCCACAGCGGGGCCTGGGCATAGACGGTGTAGCAGACATAAGCCAGCGCATGCATCAGCAGCCCGCAACCGGTGAGCAGCAGGTTGTCACGGCGGTTGCTGCGCCCGACCAGCAACAGGCAGAACGCCAGAATGGTTGCGACCAGTACAACGGCGGCGAACAACGTGGGGTATGGGCGATCATCGTGATTCACCGAGTGGCAGATTGCCGTCTTGGCTGCGGCTTGCCCCACAGTTTATAGGGACATTGCCCGCGCGACCCTGACCGAATGGGACAGAACAACAGCCTGCAAGCACGCCGCTCATCACTGCAGCGCCATTTTTTTGCCCGCCCGGGAAACCAAATGGATCATTTCCAGTCTCAGGAAGTGTCCCGTAAACCATTGCGGATCAAGGACCTATATCGTGATGACCCGCCTTGCAAGCCTTTCGCTGATTGCTGCATTTTTGCTGACCGCAGGCTGCCACAGCCATCGCTACCATGACGACGACGATGGCTGGCGTGACCGCGACCGTGGCCATCGCCACCACCATCGGCATGACCGCGATGACGATGACAATCGTCAGTACCGCGGTGACCGCGACTACCGCTGAAGCGTCTTTACCCCCCTGACCTGCCGCCCGTTGCGCGGCAACTTAACCTGATGATTCCTTTGAGGTTCGTATCATGCGTCTGACTCTGCCTTCCCTTGCCCTCGGCCTGCTGCTGTGCCAAGGCGCTTTCGCCGGTGACGGTACTGCCGCCATTGGCGGTGGCCTGGGTGGTGTCCTGGGTAACGTTGTCGGTCAACAACTCGGCGGCAAGACCGGCGCGGCCATCGGTGCCGGCGTGGGCGGCGCAGCCGGCAGTGCGGTAGGTGCACGCAAGGGCAACCGTACCGAAGCCGCCATCGGCGGTGGCCTGGGCTCGGCTGGCGGCTCGCTGCTGGGCGGCGCAGTGGGCGGCAAGACCGGCTCCACCGTCGGTGCCGGCCTGGGCGGCGCGGCCGGTGGTGCCCTCGGCAACCACCTGGGTGACGACAACCGCGGCAGCAAGAAGCACCGCCGTCACCGTCACTGATCAGCTGACTCAAGGGCCGCATAGCGGCCCTATTTGTTGCAGCACATCAACACCCCCTTCATCACAAGCTGGCACATTGGCTGCTACTGTCTATCGTGCCCCGTGTGAAGGAACACCCTCTCCCCATGAACCAAGATCTGCTCTGGGTCCTCGGCCTGCTGGCCATCGTCGTCGTTCTGTTCATCATCAATCGCCCACGCATGGACGTGGTCGCGCTGATGGTGATTCTGGCCCTGCCGCTACTCGGCATCCTTACCGTGGAGCAGGCCCTGGCCGGCTTCAGCGACCCCAACGTGGTACTGATCGCCGCCCTGTTCGTGATCGGCGAAGGCCTGGTGCGCACCGGTATTGCCTACCGTATTGGCGAATGGATGAGTGAGCGGGCCGGCAATAGCGAGACACGCCTGCTGGTGCTGCTGATGGTGGCCGTGGCCGGGCTGGGGTCGATGATGAGTTCCACCGGCGTGGTGGCCATTTTCATCCCGGTGGTGCTAAGCATTGCCGCGCGCCTGCAGCTGTCGCCCAGCCGCCTGATGATGCCTCTGGCGTTTGCCGGGCTAATCAGCGGCATGCTAAGCCTGGTGGCCACACCGCCCAACGTAGTGGTGCACAGCGAGCTGGTGCGCAATGGCGAAGCGGGCTTCAGCTTCTTCAGCTTTACTCCGTTCGGCCTGGTGGTGCTGGTGCTGGGCATCGGCTACATGCTGCTGACCCGCCACTGGCTGAACGGCGAAGTACGCAAGGACGGCCGTGTGGAAACCCGCCGCACACTGCTGGACCTGGTGCTGGACTACAAGCTCAACGGCCGTGAACGGCGCCTGCGCATACGCCCTGATTCACCGCTGATCGGCCATACCCTCGGCGAGCTGGAGTTGCGCACCCGGCACGGCGCCAACGTGATCGGCATCGAGCGCCAGCACAAGTTCACCACACGGGTGATCGGCGCCGACTCCAACACCGTACTGCACCAGGGCGACGTGCTGCTGCTTGACCTGTTCGCCAACCGCGACGACCTGCGCAGCCTGTGCCAGGCCATGCAACTGGAGCCCCTGCACTTCAAGGCAGCCTACTTCATCGATCAGTCCCAGGAACTGGGCATGGCCGAGGTCTCGCTGCCGCCGGGCTCGCAGTTGATCGGCAAAAGCATTCTCGAACTGGCCTTCCGCACCCGCTTCGGCCTCAACGTGGTCGGCCTGCGCCGCGAACAGGCCGCTATCGAAGAGCAACTGGTGGAAGAAAAGCTGCGCCTTGGCGATACCTTGCTGGTGGTCGGCCCGTGGAAGGCCGTGCGCCAGTTGCAAAGCCAGCCCAAGGACTTTCTGGTACTGAGCCTGCCCGCCGAGATCGACCAGGTCGCGCCAGCCCGCACCCGCGCGCCACAGGCGTTGCTTAGCCTGGCGGTGATGGTCGGGCTGATGGTGAGCGGTACCGTGCCCAATGTCATCGCGGCCTTGATCGGTTGCCTGCTGATGGGCGCCGGCCGCTGCATCGACATGAACAGCGCCTATCGGGCCATTCATTGGCAAAGCCTGGTGCTGATCGTCGGCATGCTGCCGTTCGCCCAGGCACTGCAAAAAACCGGTGGTATCGACCTGGCGGTGGGCGGGCTGGTCAGCGTGCTGGGTGGCGCCGGCCCAAGTGCCATTCTCGCCTGCCTGTTCGCCGTCACGGCGGTGATTGGCCTGTTCATTTCCAACACGGCCACTGCGGTATTGATGGCGCCGGTGGCTGTCAGTACCGCCGCGCAACTGGGCATGTCACCCTACCCGTTTGCCATGACCGTGGCCCTGGCCGCATCGGCGGCATTCATGACGCCGGTGTCATCGCCGGTCAACACACTGGTGCTGGGGCCGGGGCAATACCGCTTCGCCGACTTCGTCAAAATCGGCGTGCCGTTCACCGTGCTGGTGATGGTGGTCACCGTCGTGATGGTGCCGTGGTTCTTCGGGTTGTAAAGGAAAGCAACAAGGATTAGAGGCAATTTGACATTATCTCGACCGATCGCGGCAGATTGACATCAACTGGCCTGACGAAACACACTACGGGTATTGCCCCAGGTGCTTCAAGGCGTTGTCCTGGATTTCGTTTCCGCTTGCCGGTCGAGTTCATGGTTTTTCCAGCCCAATCGCGCTTGTTGCCTTATGTCGTTCTGCTTTGCCTGACCTTTGCCCTCACCCTGGGCGGCATCCTGGCACGCCCGATCGAATCGCTGTCGCTGTTCTGGCCAGTGAACGCTGTGTTGGCCGGCGTACTGTTGCGCTACCCTCGCCTGGCCACCCTGACCGGCTTCAGCCTGGTGTGGCTGGCCATGGTCGGCGCCGACCTGTTGTGTGGCAGTGCCTGGGTGCCGGCCCTGTGGTTCAACCTGTGCAATCTTGCTGTGGTAGTAACCCTCTGGCAGCTGCTGTCGCGCTTGCCACGGCTGCACCGGCGCATGCGCACCCCGCACGGCGTACTCAGCGTGTTCGCCGCCTGTGCCGCCGCCGCCATGGTGGCGGCCAGCATGGCAGCGGTCATGGCTGCACCCTGGTTCGAGCAATCCTTACGCGCCACCTGGCTGGCCTGGTTCAGCGAACAGTTCTCGACCAGCGTGCTGGTGCTGCCGGTGCTGTTCACCGCGCCCTCGGTACGGGCCCTGGTGCGCGGAGGTGCCCAGGCCATCCGCCTGGCGCCGCTGCTGGTGCTGCTGGTCTCGCTGGCGGTCAGCATTGCCTTTGGCGGCCCCGGTGCCATCGCCTTCCCGATTGCCGCCTTGCTGTGGTGTGCCTGGACCTACTCGCCATTCATGGTTTCGCTGCTCACACTCACCGCCGGCAGCACCTTGATTGTGGCGGTGGCGCAAAACCTCATGCACTTCAGCGTGCCGCAAAGCGAGCCTGGGGTGACCACGCTGATGTCGGCGCGCCTGGGCATTGCCATGCTGGTGCTCGGCCCGCTGGTGGTGGCCTGCGTCAGCCAGGCCAACCGCAGCCTGATGGCCCGCCTGGCGCACCAGGCCACCATCGACCACCTGACCGGCGTGCTCACCCGCAGTGCCTTCACCCGCCGCGCCAACGCGCTGCTGGACAGCCGCCAGCAGCATGCCCAGGCGCTGCCACTGACCCTGATGATGCTGGACATCGACCACTTCAAGTCGATCAACGATGCCCATGGCCACGGGGTCGGTGACCAGGTGCTGCGCCAGTTCGCCAGCACCCTGCAAGACCAGTTGCACAACGATGAACTGCTCGCGCGCCTGGGCGGCGAGGAGTTTGTCGTCATCCTCCCGGGCCTTGCCCCAGAACGTGCCAAGTTCACCGCCGAACGCCTGCGCCGCGCGGTACAGGACCTGCACGTGGTGCAGGCCGACCAGCGCCTGCAGATTACCGTGAGTATCGGCCTGGCCGGCTGCGACGCCAATATCCCGGCCCCCAGCCTGGACACGTTGCTGGCAAGCGCCGATCAGGCGCTGTACCGGGCCAAGGCCCATGGCCGCAACCGCGTCGAACAGGCAGAAGCACAGCGCCAGGTGGTGTGACTCAACCGGCCAGCAAGTCCCACGACAGCTTGGCGATCAGCACGCACAGCAGTATCAGGAACAGCCCGCGCACAAAGCCTGCGCCCTTGCGTACTGCCAGCCAGGTGCCGGTAAGGGCCCCGAGCACGTTGCACGCCGCCATGGGCAGCGCGATGGCATACAGCACGTTGCCAGAGGGCACGAAGAACACCAGCGCCGCCAGGTTGGTGGCAATGTTCACCACCTTGGCCGAGGCCGAGGCGTGCAGGAAGTCCAATGCGAAGAAGCGGATGAACAGGAAGATCAGGAAGCTGCCGGTGCCCGGACCGAACAGGCCATCGTAAAAACCGATCGCACCACCGATCAGCACCGCCAGGCACTGCTCCTTGCGGCCGATCTTCGCGGGTTTGTGCAGCGTGCCGAAGTCTTTCTTGCAGAAGGTGTAGATGGCCATCAGCACGATCATCCCCAGCACTGCCGGGCGCATCACACTGGGCGGCACCAGTGATACCGTGGCCGCGCCTGCGAACGACATGACAAAGGCGCTGAGCGCTGCCGGCACGATCAGCCCCCAGTCCAGCGTCACCTTGCGAATGAACGAGCGCGCCGCGAAGGCCGTACCACACACAGACGCCAGCTTGTTGGTGCCGAGCAACGCCGCTGGTTGCGCGGTGGGCAGCACGTTGAACAAGGCCGGGATCTGGATCAGCCCGCCGCCCCCCACTGCGGCGTCGATCAGCCCAGCGGCAAAGGCGAACACAGAAAGCACAGCAACATCCATCATGACGCGGTTCCAGGCAGAGAAGACCCCAGCAAGGCTAATCAAAGTGCTGCGCTTGTGTTGAAATGCCATATTGCAAAAACTGCAACAAGGAGCAGGCAATGGCATTGGACATGTTGCGGGAAATCCAGGCGTTCGTCAGCGTGGCACACAAGCGCAGCTTCGTGGCCGCCGCCCGCGCGCTGGGGCGCTCACCCAGCGCGGTAACCCGTGCGGTACAAACCCTTGAAGACAACGCCGGAAGCAAGCTGCTCAACCGCAACGCCAACGCCGTCACCCTCACCGAAGCCGGTGAGCGCCTGCTGCCCCATGCCGAACGCTTGCTGGATGTGCAACGTGATGCGGCCGACGAGTTGGCCGCGCTCAGTGGCAGCGCCGAGGGCTGGATACGCTTTGCCGTGCCGCAACTGCTGGGTGAGCATGTGCTGCCACAGGTGCTCGCCGAGTTCTCCCGCTGCCACCCCAAAGTCACCCTGGACGTAAGGTACTGCGACGAAACCCTCGACCCGCTGCAAGGCAAGTTCGATTTCGTGGTACGTGGGGCCTTTCCGCAATCGAGCGAGCTGATCGGCTACCCGCTGTGGGCCTACCAGCGCCACCTGTATGCCAGCCCGGCTTACCTGGCGGTGGCCGGCACACCACAGCACCCTGAAGAGCTCGAAGGGCATGCGCTGATCCTGCACACCGCCCCGCGCATTCTCAAGGCCTGGCATTTTTGCCGCGACGACCAGATTACCAGCCTGCGGCCCAGGCCGAGGCTACGCCTGGACTCCGGTGACGCGGTGTACCACAGCGCCCTGGCCGGGGCAGGCATCGCCCGCCTGGCTGCCTGGGTTGGCGAAGCGCAGGTCAAGGCCGGGCGGCTAGGCCGGGTATGCCCGCAATACCGCCTGACTTCCAGCAGCGGCCAGGACCCGCAAATGCATGCCGTGTACCCTGCTGGCGAACTGCCGGCGCGGGTACGCGACCTGCTAGCGGCACTGCGCCGTGCCGGCCTGGCCTGCTAAAACAGCCCGCCGAAATGACTGTTCAATTTCTGCTCAATTTAACAGAGCCCGCCTCGGGCCTGGCTTACAGCACTTTATCCACAGACCTACCCACGTTTTTTGTGGACAGATTTCCCAACGCAAAGAACGACTTATCGCACAACCAGCAACGCCGTGTTTGCCAGCTTGACCAGCTCGATCCACTCCGCCGTGGTGATCACTCCGGCCTGTTCCAGCACCAGGGCATCGCGCAATGCCTGGTCATATCCCTGCTCATCAAGTGTGCCTTCGGCAAGAAAACGGCTACGCCACTCCAGCATGGCTGAAGTGCCTTTCTTGTATTCCATTGATGTATCGACTCCACGGCAAAAAGACCGGCCCGAATGAGCGGCGGCGGGAGACTACACGAGGCTTTTGCACTTGAGAATGACTTGCAGCTACCGCTGGTCCAGCAGTGCAAGCAGGGGGAATACTGGCCAATTGGTCAGGCATTGGGCCCGTCATTTGAAATAGACGGGCCGCGCAGGAAAAAAGCAGTTGAAGTCAGCTTGGCGGAATGGTGCCAAGAATACCAATCAGAATGGTCAGTAGCAGAAAACCACCCAGGAACAGCGCCAGCTTGCCCATTGGAACCTCTACAGTTGTGATGCGGGAATGGACATATTGTCGAGCCTGGGCTGATACGGTTACAGATTCAGGTTTGTGGAAAAAAAGCGGATCAGATGCGCCGCAGATACATTATTGCTACATGAGCTTTCAAGACGGGTTACAGGCTCCGGCTGTAACCACGCAGGGTGGCCTGCCCTTCAAAAGGCGACTGAACGCAGCTGACACGAGATGTCGAGCTCGATTGAGAGCACATGAATTGAAACGTAGTTTGTAGGACTTTTTACTGTGCGCTGTGGGAAGAATCGCGGTAGGGGTACAAACCTGTATGAAACATCAGTTTCTCCAGTTAATTCGAGCTGCTACGGTCCATTTTTCCTACAACGGCACGGAAGCCTACAGCACGAGAAAAGCATGGACCCGTTCAACACTTCGGCCCTGAAGCTACAGAAAAAATTGCTGGACCTGCGCCTTGAGTGCGACCGCCTGAGAAGTGAGGGCAAGGACATGGAAGCGGACCGCCTCGCCGGGCCGATCGCGCAAATTGAGGCGGCTATCAGGCAGTTGCCGGATAACCTCAAGCCCGTGACCCTGCAGTGACCGCTACTGCTCCCGCAAGGCATGCACCAGACTTGTAGGAGCGGCCTTGTGTCGCGACAGGGCTGCGTAGCAGCCCCGGCAATTTATGCATTTTCGCTGAAACCCTGGGGCTGCTGCGCAGCCCTGCCGCGACACAAGGCCACCCATACACAAAGCGCGCAGCACAGTCCATCGGCTTTAGAACAGCTTGACCGTGTAACTGAGGATCAAGCGGTTCTCATCGATGTCGGTGCGGTAGTTGGAGCGCGCCATCACGTTGCGCACGCGCACCCCAAACCCGGCCAGCGGCCCGCTCTGCACCACGTAGGCCAGGTCCAGGTCACGCTCGCGGTCCCGCCCTTCAAAGCCCAGCCCGGTGTCCACGTCGCGCCCTGTCACATAACGCAGGGTCGACGTCAGCCCCGGAAGCCCCAAGGCGACAAAGTTGTAGTCATGCCGCACCTGCCACGAGCGTTCGCCTGGCGCCGAGAACTCATAGGTCGGCAGCGTATTACCCATCGGGTTGGTGTTTGCACCCACCTGGATGAAGCCATCATCGCCGCCGATCTGCTGGTAGCCCACATAAAAGGTATGCCCGCCGGTCTTGGCCGAAAACAGGCTGAACAGCGCATGGTTGTCATAGTCACCGGCAATCTTGCGCCCGTCCTCCCGGGCATCGAAGTAGCCGGCATTGACCCCCAGCGTCCAGTCCCCCAGCGGCTCGGCGTGCTTGAAGCTGTAGAAGCGCTGCTGGTAGATATCCTCCAGTTGCGCCTGCCATACACCGACGCTGGTACGGTTGCCGTTGAAGGCATAATCGGCGCCAACGTAGTTGAAGCGGTCACTGGTGAAACGCGCCAGCCGCGCAGGGTTGATCGGGTCGTTGACCAGCGCGTACATTTTCTGGCTGTTGGACGAGTCGCGCAGGCTGGTGGAGCGGAACTGGCCGGCATTCAGGGTCAACCCGGCAAACTCGCGCGACTCCAGCATCGCGCCCTGGTAGGTAGGCGGCAGCAGGCGCAGATCGCTGAACAACAGCACAGGCAGGTTGGGCATCAACTCGCCCACCTTCAGTTCGGTTTGCGAGACCTTGAATTTGATCGCCGCCCCCAGGCGGCTGTATTCGTCCGCCGACTTGCCGCTGTCCAGGCTGGGCAGCAACCCGGACCTGGCATGCTGCGGGCTGCTGTCGAGCTTGAAACCAAGCAGGCCCGTCACATCCACGCCGACGCCGAGCGTGCCCTGGGTGTAGCCGGAGCTTGCGTTCAGGATAAAACCCTGCGCCCATTCCTGGGTACGCGACTGGGTGCTCGCGCCCTTGATATCGGCATAATCGCGGCTGAAGAAGTAATTGCGTGCCTGCAGCGTGGCGCGGGCACCTTCGATGAAACCGGCCTCCTCTGCCGAGGCCTCGGGGCACAACGCGGCGGCGATACACCCGCCGGCCAGGCACGCAGACGAAGAAAAACGCGGTGCAGTGAAACCTTGCATGGAGCGACTCCTGGAATCGGGCAACAGCAACCCGGCGCGGCGGCCGTGTATGGCCGCCAACGTGCGGGTTGCATCGAGTGAGGGTCGGCAGGCGGGCACCCGGCCCGCCTGCCCTGCCGTTGCTTGAAGCGCTGGGCCGCTAGCGGTTGACCAGCTTCGCCGGCAAGGCGATGACCAGGAAGCAGCTGAGGATCAGGCAGCCGGCAAACACCCACAATGCGGCGTGGGAGGTACCGGTGAGGTCGGTGACCAGGCCCATCAGTGAGTTGCTCACCAGGCCTGCGATGTTGGCCACCGAGCAAGCCAGGGCAAAGCCGGTGGCGGCCGCAGTGCCTTTGAGGAAGGTCGCCGGCAGGCTGAAGAACACCGGCACCGCGCCGATGATCGCTGCCGAGGCAATGGCGAACAGCGCCACGGTCATCACCAGGTTCTGGCTGAACAACGTGCTGCTGGCCATGGCGATTGCACCAATGATGAACGGCACGATGATGTGCCAGCGGCGCTCACGGTGGCGGTCGGAGCTGGCCCCGATCATCAACATGCCGGCCAGTGCGGCCAGGCTCGGAATGGCCGTCAGCAGACCGATGTGGAAGGTATCGCTGACGCCAGCATCGCGGATGAAGGTCGGCATCCAGAAGCCCATGGCGTAGGCGCTGAGCAAAATCGAAAAGTCGATGCCCCCCAGCATCCACACTTTCAGGTTGAAAAAGCCGTCGCGAAAGCTGTGCTTGCTGTCCTTGCCTTCGGCATCGTCAGCCGCCAGGTCCGCTGCCAGCTGCGCCTTGTCGTCAGCCGACAGCCACTTGGCCTGCTGGAAATGGTTAGGCAATGCCCAGAACGTGAGGATGCCCAGCAACACACTGGGGATCGCCTCCAGCAAAAACAGCCACTGCCAGCCGTGCAGGCCATGCACCTGGTCGAAATGCCCCATGATCCAGCCAGAAATCGGCCCGCCGATCACGCTCGACAAGGGCAGCCCGATCATGAACAAGGCAATGATGCGCCCGCGCCGATAGGTGGGGTACCACATGGTCAGGTAGTACAGCACGCCCGGCAGGAAGCCGGCCTCGGCAGCCCCCAGCAGAAAACGCAGGACATAGAACTGGGTGGTGGTGGAAACGAACATGGTGCAGGCCGACAGCAGGCCCCAGGTGATCATGATGCGTGCGATCCATAGCTTGGCGCCAACGCGCTGCAGGATCAGGTTGCTCGGCACTTCGAAAATGATGTAGCCGACAAAGAACAGCCCGGCACCCAGGCCATAGGCCGCTGTGCTGAACTGCAGGTCTTCGAGCATCTGCAGCTTGGCGAAGCCGACATTGATGCGGTCCAGATAAGCTGCGAGGTAGCAGAAGCACAGGAAGGGGATGAGCCTCCAGGTGATCTTGCTGTACAGCGCTTTAGTGCCATGGTCGATGTCACTGTGGACCGTGGTTGCATTCGCAATTGGCATTTCCTGTCTCCTGGCGGGCGACTTTGTGGTTGTTTTAAGGCCAGCAGTGTTCGACGCGCCGGGCACCCCGCGCACTATACGCGGCGTGCCTGGGCAGCGCCTGAAGACCCCGAGTGCTCCTGCGGGGCGACCACCCGGACAGCAGGCGGTCATGGACGGGCTTCCCGCACCGGTCCTTGATTGTTATTGGTAAGGGCTACCCGGCGTTCAGCCGGCCAGGCGCCTGAGTTGCTGCATCGCCTCCTGGCGGGTGACGACATCGCCATACTTGCTGTCGATGTCGAACAGGTTGGCTTCGTGCGGGTCGTTGTGGCGATCACCGACACATTCGCGCACCACGATGGTTCGAAACCCGTGTTGCATGGCATCCACCGCACTGGCGCGGATGCAGCCGCTGGTAGAGCAGCCAGCCAGTACCACGGTATCCACGCCTTGAGCATGCAGCAGCGGGGCCAGGCTGGTGGCGAAGAAGGCACTGGCGTACTGCTTGCTCAGCACCACCTCCCCTGCCTGTGGCGCAACGGCCTCGCAGAACGCCGCCAGCGGGTTGCCTTCGACCATGTCCTTCATCACCGGCGCCTTGCGCACCCACACGCCGCCGTCAGCAAAATGCGGCGGCTGGTAGCGGATGTTGGTATGCACCACCAGGGTACCGCAGTCGCGGGCCAGCGCCAGCAGGCCAGCGGCCTGTTCGACCGCCACCACCACGCCCGGGGCGTACAGCGGTGCACCGGGGGTGGTGTAGCCCTGCATGAAGTCGATCATCAACAGGGCTGGTTTGCGGCCAAAGCCGATGCGCTGGCCCCATACGCCCTGATAGTTGTCACGGGCGCTTTGTGCGTCGCTCATGTCCATCTCCCGATTTCAGTAGGCGCCCGACAGCAGGGCACCGGCGCCCGGCACGACCGGCTCCAGGTCCAGCGCCTTGAGCATGGCGTAGGTAGTGGCGATAGCAGCAGTGACCACCGGCTTGCCAGTCTGCGCCTCGACCTTGGCCACTGCCGGCAGCGATTGCATCTGCACGCAGGCCGACAGCACCACCACATCGACACCCTCAAGGTCCATGCCGGCGACGATGCCTGGCAGGTTGGCCGGGTCGTGGCGGGCCACGGCGAGGTTGTCGGGGATTTCCAGCGCGCGCCAGTCCTGCACCTCAAAGCCCTCCTCGCGGATGTAGTTCACCACCAGCTCGGTCAACGGCTTCATGTATGGCGCGACGATGGCAATGCGCTTGGCCTTCATCACATGCAAGGCCTCGACCAACGCCCCGGCGCTGGTGATTACCGGTGCCAGCGCGTCGTTGTCGGCGGTGGCCTGCTGCAAGCGCTTTTCCGATTGCCGGTGATAGCCCAGGCCCATGGCCATGATCGCCACCAGGCAGGCGTAGCCCAGCACATCCACCTTGGCGTCGGACAGCTCCATTGCGCAGCGGTCGGACTCGGCGTCCATGGCGGCCAGCTCTTCCTTCTTCACCTGCTTCATGCGCATGCGGCTGGAATGGAAGGTGAAGCGCTCGGGGCGGATCGCCTGGCGCGCGTTGAGCATCGCCGGGATTTCGGTTTCCATCGTGGTGTTCGAGCTCGGCACGATCTGGCCGATGCGGTATAGCTTGGTCATGTCTCGTGCTCCGTCAGACAAGGGGTTGGTCGAGGAAGTCGCCAAAAGCGGCGAAGAAGCCGTCCAGGTCATCCCATGGGATCATGTGGCCGGCGTTGTCGACATGCGCGACCTGGATATCCGGCTTGAGTTCGCATATTTCAGCGATGTCACGGGGCTCGATTACCCCACCTCGCCCGGCCACCATCAGCAATGCTGGCTGGCGCACCGCGGGCAGGTATTGGTGGATATCCACGTTGTGAAAATCATCAAACGCCCGCACGACCGCCGGCTCGTGGCAGGTGTGCAGCCATTCGGCCCGCAGCGCCAGCTGCTCGTCGCTCCAGCTGGCGCAGAATGCGCGCATGTCGTCGCCGCTCATGCCCACAGTGGCCTGGCGGATCGAATCCACATACCACGGCAGCTTGCTCGGGTAGGCACGGCGGCCTGGCCCGGACACCGGCGGGTCGACCAGCACCAGCCGTTGCAGCCCCGGTGCTCCCTGGGCAGCCGCGCGAATGGCAAAGCGCGCACCCATCGAGTGCCCGACCAGGTGGTAGCTATCCAGGCCCAGCGCTGCGGCAAAGGCCGGAATGTCCGCAGCACAGGCGTCGGTGCCGTAGTCCAGCTCGGGGCCGCTTGAAGACAAGCCGCGGCCGCGCACATCCAGCACGTAAGTGTCGAAGTACAACCCAAGGCGCTCGGCGACGAAGCCCCAAGTGATCGCCGGGCTGGTGATGCCTGGCACCAGGATCAGCGCATGGCCCTTGCCGCCATAGCGCAGGTAATGCTGGCGGATGCCATTGGCGCAGACGTTGCCGCCGGCGACGAAGGTGCTCATGCCGCCTCCCCGCTTTTCAGCGCCTGGCTGTACAGGTCATAGCCGTAGACCCAGGCCGGGTCCTCCTGGCTGTAGAGGAAGGTATTGGCGTTCGATACCGCCTGAACCCGGGACGCCCGCTCCTTGCGGTTGGCCTCGTACAGGGCGAACGCGGTGCGGTGGTCGGACAGCCCGGTCTCCTGCAGACAGCGGGTCAGCATGGCCGCATCCTCGATGGCCATGCACGCGCCCTGGGCCATGTGTGGCTTCATCGGGTGGCAGGCATCACCCAGCAGCACCAGGCGGCCACGGCTCCACAGCGGCAGCGGGTTGCGGTTGCGCAGCGGCCATTTGGTGATCGACTCGGTGGCGTCGATCAGCTTCTGCACGGTGGGGTGGTAGCCCTCGAAGGCAGCGCGCATTTCCTCCTGGCTGCTGTCAACGTAGGCCCCCTGGAAGTCCCAGGCCGCGTGGGGTACGCCGGTGACGAAGTAGTACTCGTCGCGCTTGCCGGTGGTGTAGTAGACCATCATGTGGCGGTCTTCGGACCACCACTTGACGCAGGGCTCGAACACATCGGCATGCTGCGCCAGGTTTACCCCGCGGATCAGCGCACGGTGGGCGACCCAACCGCTGTACATCGGCGCTTCAGCGCCCAGCAGTTCTTCACGAATCCTGGAGTGGATGCCGTCGGCACCGATGACGATGTCGGCCAGGGTGTGGGTGCCGTCGGCGAAGTCCAGGCGCACCTGGTCGCCTTCGTCGACGATCTTTTGCAGGCGCTTGCCGAAGTGCACGGTACCCGGCTTGATCGCCTCGATCTGCAGGGCGTGCAGGTCGCCACGGTGAATGGTGATGTAGGCCGCGCCGTACTCGCGGCGGGCAAACTCGCCCAACGGGATGCGCGCCAGGTAGTCACCGCTATTGCCATCGCGACTGAACCAGAAGTCCGGATGCGAGCCCATCAGCTCCAGCTTCTGCTCCAGCCCCATGCGGCGGAAGATCTTCATCACGTTGGGGCCGATATGGATGCCCGCCCCCAGGCGGGTGAACTCCGGCGCCTGCTCGAACACCTCGACATCGAACCCGGCCTGCTGCAGCAACGTGGCGGCGGCCGCCCCACCCAGACCCGCACCGACGATTGCGATTTTCTGCCTACCACGCATGGGTATCTCTCCTCTTGTTCTGATATGTGGCCAGCGGTTCGACCGCCTGACGATTTAGAGCGTATACGCTGCAAATGAACTTTGGATAGAGGCCCAGCAAAATATTTTTCAAACACCTGATCGAAAGCCAATATCGGCTATCTGTTACCGCAAACATTGGCGGGATGTGTGAATAGGTAACGTTTAACAGATAACTTGCGCTTGCCGTCCGGATGCGCTTTCATCTGCCAAAGTAGGGTGTACACACTATTATTTTGCACCGCGATGAAGCGCCAGGCACTGCCATGGTGCACCCCTGTCAACGCCACCCAGGAGAACCCCGATGCCGGTGAGCAATGCACAACTGACCCAGATGTTCGAGCACGTACTGAGGCTGTCCCGCGTGGACGAGACGCAGAGCGTGGCCGTACTCAAGAGCCACTACTCCGACCCGCGCACGGTCAACGCCGCGATGGAGGCCGCGCAGCGCCTGAAGGCGAAGGTGTATGCGGTAGAGCTGCCCGCGTTCAACCACCCGACCGCCATGGGCAACGACATGACTGCCTACTGCGGCGACACCGCACTGACCGGCAACCTGGCGGCGCAGCGGGCGCTGGAAGCGGCCGACCTGGTCGTCGATACCATGATGCTGCTGCACTCGCCCGAGCAGGAGCAGATCCTCAAGACCGGCACGCGCATCCTGCTGGCGGTGGAGCCACCCGAAGTGCTGGCGCGCATGCTGCCGAGCGAAGAGGACAAACGCCGGGTGCTGGCCGCTGAAACCTTGCTGAAACAGGCGTGCAGCATGCATGTGCGGTCCAAGGCCGGCAGCGACTTCCACGCCCCGCTCGGCCAGTACCCCGCCGTGACCGAGTACGGCTATGCCGACGAACCGGGGCGCTGGGACCACTGGCCCAGCGGTTTCCTGTTCACCTGGCCCAACGAGGACAGTGCCGAGGGCACACTGGTGCTGGACGTGGGCGACATCATCCTGCCGTTCAAGAACTACTGCCGCGAGCGCATCACCCTGGAGATTGAAAAAGGCTTTATCACCGGCATCCACGGCGGCTTCGAGGCCGAGTACCTGCGCGACTACATGAAGTACTTCAACGACCCCGAGGTGTACGGTATCTCACACATCGGCTGGGGCCTGCAGCCGCGCGCGCAGTGGACGGCCATGGGCTTGCACGACCGCAACGACGGCATGTGCATGGACGCCCGCGCGTTCTACGGCAACTTCCTGTTCTCCACCGGCCCGAACACCGAGGTCGGCGGCAAGCGCAAGACCCCCTGCCACCTGGACATCCCGCTGCGCAACTGCGATATCTACCTGGACGACAAGGCCGTGGTGCTGGCCGGCGACGTGGTCGCACCAGAGGAATCAAGGGCGCGATAGTGGTTATACTGGCCGGGCGCTCCGCTAATGGCGGCCGGCCAGCACCTTTCCACCCAGCCCAAGCCATCCCATGCCAAAGAAAATCACCCCCAGCAGCGCCCCGCTCGACACCACACCCTATGACGTCACCGAACAAGTCGGCCACCTGCTGCGCAAGGCTTACCAACGGCACACGGCGATCTTCCAACAGCAGGCCTGCGACCCGCAGCTTACCTCGATCCAGTTCGTTACCCTGTGTGCCCTGCGCGACCACGGTCCCAGCTCCCAGGCAGAACTGATCAAGGCCACCGCGGTGGACCAGGCAACCATCCGCGGCATCGTCGAGCGCCTGAAAACGCGCGAGCTGGTGCAGCTGTCGCCAGACCCGGGCGACCGGCGCAAGGTCATTGTCGAACTCACCGACAGCGGCGCGGCATTGCTCGACGCAATGATCCCCTGCGCCCGGCAGATCAGCGAATTGAGCATGGGCAGCCTGAATGCCGGCGAACGCGTGGCCATTTTGTACCTCCTGCGCAAGATGATCGACAGCGACGAAAACCCCGGCTGACAAGCTGACGCGCCCGGTAAACCATCTCTGGCCTGCTTCTTGCTCACTCATTTCATGTAGTGAGTACTTACTGAAAATCTCGCGTCATGTGAGTCCTTTGGTAGCGCAAGCAACCTCCAGAGATGAGCCAACAATGCAAACAACCATCTCCCTGCGGGTCAACGGCCAGCCTGTCGAAGCCAGCGCCATGCCCGACACCCCGCTGCTGCTTATCCTGCGCAACGACCTGTGCCTGAACGGCCCCAAATACGGCTGCGGCCTGGGCGAATGCGGGGCGTGCACGGTGATCATCGACGGCGTGGCCGCACGCTCCTGCGTCATCCCCCTGGCCGGCGCAGCGGGTCGCGATATCACCACCCTCGAAGGGCTGGGCAGCAAGGCTGCGCCACACCCGGTGCAACAGGCGTTCATCGACGAACAGGCAGCCCAGTGCGGCTACTGCATGAACGGCATGATCATGACCACCAAGGCCCTGCTCGACCGCATCCCCGACCCCAGCGACGAACAGATTCGCCAGGAACTGTCCGGCAACCTGTGCCGCTGCGGCACTCACGTCGAAATCCTGCGCGCCGTGCGCCGCGCCGCCGAGACCCGGAGAAAAGCATGAACCACTCACAACAGGTGCCCAGCCGCGACCAACTGCTGGCCAAGACTGGCGTGTTGCTGATCGTCGACCAGATCACCCCACCCTCGGGCCCCGTGGCCAAGGGTGTGACGCCTGTGGTCAAGGCGCGCGAGCTGGCGTTGTTCATCGCTGTCAGCGACGACGGCATGGTCTACGCCTTCAACGGCCACGTCGACCTGGGCACCGGCATCCGCACCTCGCTGGCGCAAATCGTCGCCGAAGAGCTGGACCTGCGCATGGACCAGGTGCACATGGTACTGGGCGACACCGAGCGGGCACCCAACCAGGGCGCGACCATCGCCAGCGCCACCCTGCAGATTTCCGCCGTGCCCCTGCGCAAGGCAGCCGCCACCGCACGGCGCCACCTGTTGCAGCAGGCCGCGCATCGCCTTGGCTGCACGCCCGAAGTGCTACGCATCGAAGACGGCGTGGTCATCGCCAGCGATGGCAGCACGCTGCGTTTTGCCGAACTGGTACAGGGCGAAAACCACCAGTTGCACATTGCCGAAGATGCCCCGCTCAAGGCCATCGACGACTACCGCCTGGTCGGCCGCAGCGCTGCACGGGTAGACATTCCCGGCAAGGCCACCGGCGAGTTGACCTATGTGCATGACATGCGCCTGCCCGACATGCTTCACGGCCGGGTGATCCGCCCGCCCTACGCCGGTCATGACAGCGGCGACTTCGTCGGCAACAGCCTGCTGGCGGTGGATGAATCGTCCATCGCCCATTTGCCCGGCGTGGTGGCCGTGGTCGTCATCCGCGACTTTGTCGGCGTAGTGGCCGAGCGCGAAGAGCAAGCGATCCGCGCGGCCCAGGCGCTGAAAATCAGCTGGAAGCCATTCACAGGCAAGCTGCCCGACCTCAGCGATGTCGCCCAGGCCATCCGCGACAACCCGCGGGTACAGCGCACCGTGCTGGACCAGGGCGATGTCGACGGCGGCATTGCCAATGCCACCCAGCGCCTGAGCCGCAGCTACCTGTGGCCGTACCAGCTGCACGCATCGATCGGCCCGTCGTGCGCACTGGCCGACTTCACCGATGGGCCAATCCGCGTGTGGTCCGGCACGCAGAACCCGCATCTGCTGCGCGCCGACCTGGCCTGGCTGCTGGAGTGCACAGAGGAGCGCATCGAGATCATCCGCATGGAGGCCGCCGGTTGCTACGGCCGCAACTGTGCCGATGACGTGTGCGCCGACGCGGTGCTGCTGTCGCGCGCGGTACAGCGCCCGGTGCGGGTGCAGCTGACCCGCGAGCAGGAGCATGTGTGGGAGCCCAAGGGCACCGCGCAGCTGATGGAAATCGACGGCGGCCTGAACGCCGATGGCAGCGTGGCCGCCTACGACTTCCAGACCAGCTACCCGTCCAATGGCGCACCTACCCTGGCCCTGCTGCTGACCGGTGCCGTGGAACCGGTGCCGGCCCTGTTCGAAATGGGCGACCGCACGTCGATACCGCCCTATGACTACGAACACATGCGCGTCACCATCAACGACATGACGCCACTGGTACGCGCCTCGTGGATGCGTGGCGTGTCGGCCATGCCCAACAGCTTCGCCCACGAGTCGTACATCGATGAGCTGGCCTTTGCCGCTGGCGTCGACCCGGTCGAATACCGCCTCAGGCACCTGTCCGACCCGCGCGCCATCGACCTGGTCAAGGCCACCGCCGACCGCGCCGAATGGCAGCCGCATACCCGGCCCATGCAGGCGCAGGCCGAAGGCGATGTGCTGCGCGGCAGGGGCTTTGCCTATGCACGCTACATCCACAGCAAGTTCCCCGGTTTTGGCGCGGCGTGGGCGGCATGGGTGGCCGATGTCGCGGTGGACCGGCGCACCGGTGAAGTGGCCGTCACCCGCGTGGTGATCGGCCACGATGCCGGGATGATGGTCAACCCCGAGGGCGTGCGCCACCAGATCCACGGCAACGTCATCCAGTCCACCAGCCGGGTGCTCAAGGAGCAGGTCAGCTTCGAAGAGTCGACCGTGGCCAGCAAGGAATGGGGCGGCTACCCGATCCTGACCTTCCCCGAACTGCCGGCCATCGACGTGATGATGCTGCCGCGTCAGCACGAAGCACCGATGGGCAGTGGCGAGTCGGCCTCGGTACCGAGCGCGGCGGCCATCGCCAATGCCATTTTCGACGCGACCGGCATTCGTTTTCGCGAGCTGCCCATCACGGCAGAACGGGTGCGTGCCGCCCTCGATGGCGAAGGTCAGGCCCCTGACGCGCCCGCGCCAGCGCAGCCGACCACCAAGCGTTCGAAGTGGTGGTTCGGCTCGCTGGCCGGGGTATTCGGCGCTGCACTGGGTGTACTCGCCACAGCCCTGCCCTGGCGCGCCGAAATCGCCCCGGTAACCCCACCAGGCGCCGGCAGCTGGAGCGCCGCGATGCTCGATCGTGGGCGCCAGGTGGCGGCGGCCGGTGACTGCGCCGTGTGCCATACGGTCAGCGGCGGCAAGGTCAATGCAGGCGGGCTGGCGATGGAAACACCGTTCGGCACGCTGTACAGCACCAACATCACGCCCGACCCGGAAACCGGCATCGGCCGCTGGTCGTTCGGCGCCTTCGAGCGGGCCATGCGCGAAGGCATCAGCCGCGACGGTCGGCACCTGTACCCGGCGTTTCCCTATACCTCGTTTCGCAACATCAACGACGCCGACATGCAGGCGCTGTATGCCTACCTGATGTCGCAAACTCCGGTACGCCAGCAAGCACCCGCCAACCAGATGCGCTTCCCGTTCAACCAGCGGCCACTGATGGCCGGCTGGAATGCGCTGTTTCTGCAACGCGGCGAATACCAGCCCGACCCGCAGCGCAGTGCCCAGTGGAACCGCGGCGCCTACCTGGTCGACGGCCTGGGCCACTGCACAGCCTGCCACTCGCCGCGCAACCTGCTGGGCGCGGAAAAAGGCGGCAGCAGCTACCTGGCCGGCGGCATGGTCGATGGGTGGGAAGCCCCTGCCCTGAATGCCCTGGGCAAATCATCCACGCCGTGGAGCGAAGACGAGCTTTTCAGCTACCTGACCACCGGCTTCTCCGAAAAGCACGGAGTGGCGGCGGGCCCCATGGGCCCGGTGGTCAGCGAACTGGCCACCCTGCCAAAGAGCGACGTGCGTGCCATTGCCCACTACCTCGGTTCACTCGACGGCGAGCCACAGGCAGTGGCCGCCAAGGCCGCGCCCCAGGTGGACACGCAAGTGTCGCTGAGCAACGGCGAGCGGGTATTCAAAGGCGCATGCATGGCCTGCCACAGCGATGGTCTGGGGCCGAAGCTGTTTGGCGTCAGCCCGTCGATGGCGGTCAACAGCAACGTCCACAGCGCCCTGCCGGACAACCTATTGCGCGTGGTGTTGCACGGCATTGCCACCCCCGCAACCCGTGACCTGGGCTACATGCCCGGCTTCAAGGACAGCCTGTCGGACCGCCAGGTCGCCGACCTGGCAGCTTACATGCGCCAGCGTTTTGCTGCCGACAAGCCGGCCTGGCAAGGGCTGGCGGCCAAGGCCGCGCAGGTGCGCGCCAACCCCGGCAGCCACTGAGCGTCAGCGGCGCAGGCCGCGCAGGGCAAGGTCGCTGATAAACACCAGCCAGTCGGCCTTGGCCTGCTTGTCGGCCAGGTCCACGGCCAGAAACGAGCTGAGGGTATGCCGGTTGGAATTATAGAAATAGCAGAGCGAGGCAATCATCAGGTAGGCGTGGGTGATGTCGATGTCGTCGCGGAACAGGCCCTTGGCCTGGCCTGCTTCAATGATCGGCCGCAGCACGCCCACCGCTTCGCCGGACAGCGCCTTGAGGTTCTGCGACTTGCGCGCGTGCTGGCCCTGGTGAAGGTTTTCGGTGGCGAGGATGGTGACGAATTCAGGGTGGCGCACGTAGTAATCCCAGATGAACGCCACCAGCTCACGCAGGGCCTGTTCCGGGTCGCCGAGGTCGATGCGCAGCTTGGCTTCGGCCTGGTTGAAGCTGGCGTAGATATGCTCCAGCACGCTGATGAACAGCTTTTCCTTGCTGCCGAAGTAGTAATAGATCATCCGGTCGTTGGACTTGGCCAGCGTGGAGATCTGCTCGATACGCCCACCGGTGAAGCCTTCCTTGCTGAAGACCTTCACCGCAGCCTTGAGAATGTTGTCCCGGGTGCGGTCGGCCTGTTGGGCGCGAACACCGGTTTTGCGAGTTTGCATGTCGGTCCCTGAGGGGCTGGCCAGATACCCAACACTGCCACAGACGTTGGGCCTTTGCGCGGCTTTTCGGCTGGGCTGAGATACGTTGTGGCGTTGCAGCGTGCCGCCACCTACGGCTCGGCACCCCGTTCGCCTGGGGCAATGCTTCGCTGCGCGCGTGTCAGGCAATTGACCAGGTGCAGCCGCATGGCCGCACGGGCAGCACCGGCATCCTTGCGGGTGATCGCGGCATGCACTTGCTCGCGCTCCCGCGCCTCCAGTGCCCGCTGCTGAGCATCGTACGTCGGCATGGCCTGCCGCGCCACCGCAAACAAGGTATGCCCAAGGTGGGTCATGGTGTCGATGAAAAAGCTGTTGCCCGTGCATTGGGCTATCTGCAGGTGAAACTCGAAGTCGGTTCGCATGCAGGGCGCTGACTGCGTATCAACGGCCTCATCCAGCGCCGCCCGCAGGGCAGCCAGTTGCTCTGGGGTGGCACGCTGGGCAGCAATGGCAGCCGCCTCAACCTCAAGGCAAAGCCGCAACTCGATGATCGCCACCTCGTTGTAAGCATCGCCCATTCCAGGGCTGGTGCTCTGGAAGTCACCTGCCGGGATGGCGTCTACAACGAAGGTGCCGATACCACGGCGGGTTTCGACCAGGCCCTCGGCCTGCAACCGCGAAATGGCTTCACGCACCACGGTACGGCTTACGCCTCGCGCTTTGGTCACAGCTTCTTCGGTGGGCAATTTGCTACCCGCTGGCAATTCACCCGAGCGAATCTGCTGCGACAGGTCATGCACCAGTTGCTGGGCGAGATTCAGGCGTTTTTCCGGGGTGGCGGATGCCATTGTGTGAACCCTTGATAAGCGGAAGACCCCGGAGTATACCCGCAGCCTGGTGCCAAAACGCACTATACTGGCCGCTGTTCAGACGCGAGCACAGCAATGCCAGACCACACCGCCAGCCCCTCTCAACCGCCCCGCCGCCTGGCCGAAGCGCTGGTCGAACGCTTCGCCGAGCGCATGCGCGAAGGCACACTCAAGCGTGGCGACAAGCTGCCCACCGAAGCCACGCTAATCGCAACCGAAGGTGTCAGCCGCTCGGTGATACGCGAGGCCTTATCACGCATGCAGGCCGCGGGCCTGGTCGAGACTCGCCACGGTGTGGGCACCTTCGTGCTGGACATGCCGGCACCGGAGAGCTTCAACGTGGGGCCGGCAACCATCAGCCTGCTGTCCGATGTGCTCGACCTGCTGGAATACCGCCTGAGCCTTGAAGTGCAAGCCGCCGGCATGGCCGCCGAACGGGCCACGCCACAGGCTCTCGAAGAACTGCAGCAAGCGCTGGAGGCCCTGATGCAGGGCCCGGAAAAATCCGGCAGCACGACAAACGCCGATTTCCAGTTCCACCTGAAAATTGCCAAGGCCGCAGGCAACCAGTACCTGATCGATATCATGAAGCATCTGGGCACCAAGATGATCCCCCGCACGCGCATGAACTCTGCCTACACCGGCCAGAGCAACCGCAGCACCTACCTGGCCGGTATCAACGCCGAACATCAGCAGATCTACGATGCCATCGCCAGCCGTCAGGTTGATGCGGCGCGCGCCGCCATGTACTTGCACCTGAGCAACAGCCGTACGCGCCTGCGTGAGGCGCAACGGCTACAGGCTTTTTACAGCGAGGCCTGAAGCTAAGGCGCAGGCTCCACATCAGTGAAGGCCAGCCCTTGGCTGCCCTGTACCTGCCAAGGGTTGGCGCCCCCGGTGTGGGTGAAGCGAAGCCCGACGAACCGCGAATCTTTCAGGCCATCGATCTTGACCGGGGCCGGCCCGCTGAAACGTACACGCTCGAACACCAGCCCCTGATGCCAGGCGCCATGGCTGCTATCGCCCTTCACCTCGATGGCAGCGGTGCTGGCGTTTTCCACGCTCACGTCGCTGACCGTGATGTCACGGAACTGCCCCGCCACCGTCGAGCGCTTGTAGTCGAGCTTGGCATTCGGGTCGTTGTAATCCAGGGTGAAGATGAAGGCCTGTTTTGCGGTATTGCGAATGGCTGAATCACGGAAGGTCACGTGGCGTGCGCCACCGCCCATGAAGTTGGTGCTTTTCATGCGTAGCCCGGCATCGGTGCCATCCGAGACGTTGTCCTCGGCCAGGATGTTTTGAATCCACGCGCCGGTATGGCTGCCCGCCACGATCATTCCATGGCCTTTGCGGAAATAGTTGTTGAAGATCCAGGCATCTTCCTGCGGCTTTTGCTGGACCGCACCCGCACCGGTGCCAGCGGCGAAGTTGACGCAGTCGTCACCGGTGTCGAAGAAGTTGTTGAACACCAGCGCGCCGCGGCTGTTGGCAAACTCGACACCGTCGCCGTTGTTGGCGTCGTAGGTACGGTGCGTGGTGTTCGCCAGCACCACATTCTGGGTCTCCAGATTCATGATGCCGTGGTAGGCCGGGTTGACCACCGTGAAGCCGCCATAGAACACGTTTGTCACATTGCGCAGGGTGATCAGCGACGAGCGCATCTGGCCGTAGGCGTCCTTGACGTTCATGCCCTCGGCCACCGCCCGCTCCACCTGGGCCCTGGCCAGCACGCCATCGTGCATGTAGCGGGTGTTGTCGCTGGGCAGGTAGAAGGGCAAGGCTTGCCCGCGCTCGTCGAGCACATCCGGGTTGCGCTTCCAGCCATTGCCGTCGATCGTGCCCTTGCCAACGATGCGGATGTTCTCGAAGGCCTGATGCGCCTGCGGGTCGCGCGGCAACGCGTTGATCAGCGAGGCCGGGCGCACGGTGGTGGAATACGGGTACTGGATATAGCCTTCGCGCGGGTAGTCCTCGGCACGCTCGGAGCCCAGCAGGGTAGCGCCCTCGGCGATTTCCAGGGTCATGTTGCTCTTGAGGTAGAGCGCCCCGCTCTTGTACGTGCCGGCAGGCAGCAGCACCTTGCAGCCCTTGCTGCAAGCGTCGATGGCACGCTGGATGGCGGCCGTGTCGAGCGCTTTGCCATCGCCCTTGGCACCGTAGCGCTGCACATTGAACAGTGCCGGTACGGCCGTGGTTCGCTGCACAACCACGGGGCTGTCGGCCGACTCCTTGCCGTTGCGATCGACCGAACGCACGGTGAAGCGGTACTCGGTATCGGGCGCAAGCCCCTGGGCGGTGAAGCTGTGAATGGCGATGCGGTGGTGGAAGTTCTGCGGGTCCTGCTGGTAGAAATGGTCGATGTAAGGCTTGGCCGGTGAGACCTGATCGTTGTTGGCGTTGCTTGCACCCAGCAATCTGCCATTGGCGTACACGTGGTAGTCGGCGATCTCGGCATGGCTGGCGGGCTTTTCCCACACCAGGATGATCTGCCGGTCGTCGTAGGCCAGCGTCGGCACCTGGACCGTAGCAGGGGCCTCTACGGCCCACAGCGGCAAGCTGCTGCCCATGGCCAGGGCAGCCACGGCAGCACGCACCCGCGAAGCGGATGCAAGGTTGGCATTCGGCATGTTTTTGTCTTCCTTGTAATTGCCGGGTTCAGGCCGACATGGCCGGGGCACAATCGGCGCTGAAGTCGCGGCTGGCTTGCACCAGCATACGGGTGTAATCGTGGGTGGCCTGGTCCTGGCTCAGTGCCCGGCAGTCCAGTTGCTCGACGATCCGCCCTTGCTGCATCACCGCGACCTTGTCGCACAGGTGGCTGACCACCCCCAGGTCGTGGGTCACCATCAGGTAGGTGAGCTTCTCGCGCTGGCGCAGGTCCGCCAGCAGGTTGAGGATCTCGGCCTGCACCGAGACATCCAGCGCCGAGGTCGGCTCATCCAGCAGCAACACACGCGGCTCGAGGATCAGCGCGCGGGCAATCGCCACACGCTGGCGCTGCCCGCCCGACAACTGGTGCGGATAGCGGTAGCGGAAGCTGTCATTGAGGCCGACCTTGACCAGGATGTCGTTGATCCGGTCGTCGCGATCAGACATGCCGTGAATGGTCAGCGGCTCGCGCAAGGCGGTGTCGATGGTGTGCCGCGGGTGCAACGAGCCGTAGGGGTCCTGGAAGACCATCTGCACCTTGCGAAAGTGCTCCTTGGGCAGCTTGTGCTGCAACGCACCGCCGGCAATGCTCAGCGCCCCGCTCCAGTGCCGGTACTGGCCGGCCAGGCAGCGCAGCACGGTGGTCTTGCCGGAGCCCGACTCGCCCACCAGGCCGAACGACTCGCCGTCCTCGACGGTCAGGTCGACGTCGTGCAGCACCTGGTTGAGGGTGGCGCCAACGCCGAAGCTCAGGTTCAGCGATTGTGCTTGGATCATGGACATGTCAGTTACCTCAGCAGGTGAGCCAGAGCGGGTCGCGTTGCAGCACCGGCAAGCGCGGGCGGCGGTTGTCCATGCTCGGCAAGGCCGCCAGCAGGCCACGGGTATACGGGTGTTCGGCATACTGCAGGTCGCACGCGGCGAGCGACTCGACCACCCGCCCGGCGTACATCACCAACACCCGGTCACAGTAGTTGCGCACCAGGTTGAGGTCGTGGCTGACGAAGATCAGCCCCATCTGCTGCTCGACCACCAGCTCTTCGAGCACGTTGAGCACCTGTTGACGCACCGACACGTCGAGCGCCGAGGTTGGCTCGTCGGCGATGATCACCTCCGGGCTGGTGATGACCATCATGGCGATCATGATGCGCTGGCCCATGCCGCCGCTGACTTCATGCGGGTACAGGTTGTAGACGCGTTTCGGGTCGCGGATATGGACCTTTTCCAGCATCAGCATGACCCGCTCGCGTGCCTCGCTGCGGCTGGCCTTGTGGTGCGCCAGGTACGCCTCGGCGATCTGGTCGCCAACCTTGACCACCGGGTTGAGCGAGTACTTGGGGTCTTGCATGATCATCGAGATGCGCTGGCCACGGATCTTCTGCATGGCCTTTTCGCTGGCGCTGAGCAGGTCGACATCGCCGAACTGCAGGGCCTTGGCGGTGATCTGCGTGCTGCCGGGGTGCAGCTTGAGCAAGCTGCGCCCGACCGTCGACTTGCCCGAGCCGGACTCGCCGACGATGGCCAGTTTTTCCCGGCCAAGGGTGAACGACACATCGCGCACCGCGTGCATTTCTTTCTTGCCGTTGACGAAGCGTACGTTGAGCGCTTCGACGTTGAGTTTGAGCGACGACATAAAGCCTCCAGTTACTCGCTACGCGGGTCGAGAATGTCCCGCAGGCCATCGCCCAGCAGGTTGAACGCCAGGCTCACCAGCATGATCGCCGCACCCGGTACCGCCACCAGCCACCAACATTCGAGCATGTAGCGTCGACCGGTGGAGATCATCGCGCCCCACTCCGGCAGCGGCGCCTGTGCGCCAAGGCCGAGAAAGCCCAGCGCCGCGGCGGTGAGGATGATCCCGGCCATGTTCATGGTCAGGCGGATGATCACCGACGACAGGCACATCGGCACGATATGACGCAGGATGATGCGCGTCGACGAGGCGCCCTGCAGCTCGACCGCGACAACGAAGTCGGCCTTGCGGAGCGACAGGGTTTCAGCCCTTGCCAGCCGTGCGATCGGTGGCCACGAGGTCAGCGCGATAGCGACCACGGCATGCTCCAGGCCAGGGCCAAGGGCAGCGATGAACGCCAGTGCCAGGACCAGGCTGGGGAACGAGATGAAGATGTCGGTGATGCGCATGAACACCGTGTCGACGATGCCACCGTAGTAGCCCGACACAGTGCCGATGAACAGCCCGATCGGTCCGACGATAATCGTCACCAGGGTAATGATGTAGAGGGTGATTCGTGAGCCGTAGACCAACCGGCTGAAGATGTCGCGGCCATATTCGTCGGTGCCGAACCAGTGCGCGGCACCGGGGGCCTGCAGGGCGTTGGCGAGGTTCTGCACCACCGGGTCATGGGTGGCGATCCACGGGGCGAAGGTGGCGACCACGATCAGCAGCACGGCCACCAGCAGCCCGGCCAGGGTCATGGGGTTGCGCAACAGGTGGCGCAGCACCCGCAGGCTGCTTTTGTAAAAGGCGTCGAGGCTGGAAGCCGGCGTGGTGTCGGCCTGCGGCTTGGCGCTTGCTTGAGTAGAAGACATGTTGGCAATCATCGGCATGTTCTCGGTGTGAAATCATGGCCGCCCGGCGCGCCCGCTGGCGCCCCCGGACAGGTTCAGCGTTGCTTGTAGACGCCCAGGTAACGGGTCGCCTCGGCGTCATCGCCGGTAAAGCCCTTGACGTCCACCGCACTCACCGCGGTGTCGGTCATCTGCGAGAGCATCATGATCGGCCCGACCTGCTGGTCGTAGCGCTGCTGGGCCTGGTGGTACAGGCTCACGCGCTTGGCGGCGTCACGCTCGACGCCCGCCTGGTCGATCAGCGCATTGAGCTGTTGATCGAAGAAAGACGCGCGCCAGCCCTGGAAGTTGGGCAGGCCCGCGCTATCGCTGTTGTCCGGGTTGTAGACAAAGGTGCGCAGGCTGAAATACGGGTGCGGGTAGCGCTCGGCACCGCGCGCGACGATCATCTCGAAGTTGCGCGCGCGCATCGCGCCATACACCTGGTTGCCGGTGCCGGTGACGATGCTGGCCTTGATTCCGCCTTCGGCGAGCGTCGACTGCATGCGCGCGGCGATGTCGATGAACGGCGGCTCGGACAAGGTCCGGATGGTGGTGGTGAAGCCTTGCGGGTAGCCGGCTTCGGCCAGCAACGCCTTGGCCTTGGCGACATCCATCTTGTAGCCTGGGTCCGGCAGGCGGGCGTCGAGGCCAAGCTGCATCGGCTGCTGGTTGAGCATGCCGTAGTGCGGCATGACCTGCTCGTCGATGCCTTTGTAGTCGATCAGGTTGCGCACCGCTTCGCGGACTTTCTGGTTGGCGAATTCGGGCTGCTTCATGCTCATCGCCACGTAGTACATGGTGCCGCGCTGCAGCGGTTGCACCTGCAGCTTGGGCGAGCTCTCGATGGCCTTGATGTCTGGCGCGGCCATGCCGTAGACCAGGTCGAGGTCACCGCGCTCGAGCATCAGCCGCAGTGATTGCGACTCGGTCATGTGCCGCACCAGCACCCGCTTCATTTTTGCAGGCCCCGCCCAGTAGCCGTCGAAGCGGGTCATCACCAAGGCGTCGTTGGCGCTCCACTTGGTCAGGGTGAACGGGCCGCTGCCGGCCTCGTTGGTGACCAGCCAGGCGGCGCCCAGGTCACCGTCCTTCTCGTGCTTCAAGGCTTCCTGGCGGTCGACGATGACCGCGCTGGGCGAGGTCGCCAGCGAGTCGATCAGCAGCAGCGGGTCGGCGGGCTGCGGCAGCTCGACCACCAGGGTATGCGGGTCAGTGGCGCGGATCAGCCCCTGAATGTTGTCGACGCTGTAGCCGTAGGCCTTCCACGTGGTGGCCAGGCCGAAGTTGAGTTTCATCACCCGGTACAGCGACCAGGCCACGTCTTCGGCGGTCAGCGGGTTGCCGGAATGGAACTTGACGTCCCTGCGCAGGTGGAAGGTGACCTGCTTGCCGTCTTCGCTGATCTCCCAGCGTTCGGCCAACTGTGGCAGGTGTTTTTCCGGGTTGCCCTGGTCGCGCTTGACCAGCGTGTCATACAGGTTGGCGTTGACCCCGGAGGCATCCAGGCCCGGGGCGTTGGCCGGGTCGATGGAAAACAGGTTGACCATGCTCATGCCGACGATCAACTGGTCGGCGGGGGTCTTGGCCTGCACGGCGGCCATCGGCCCCAGTGCCAGCATCGCACCCAGCAGGCTCAGGCGCAGGATCGGAAGTACAGTTTTCATGTGGCTGTCCTTGTTTTTATAGTCATGCACTGTGTTCGCGCTGGCCGCGCGGGGCTTAACGGGTCCTTGGGTCGAACACCTTGTACAGGGCGTCGCTGATCAGGTTCAGGGCGACGAAGATCAGCCCGATCACCAGCACACAGCCCATCACCGCGTTCATGTCACCGAGCATCAGGCTGCTGGTCAGGTACTGACCGAAACCGGGCCAGGCAAACACCGTTTCGATCAGTACCGCGCCTTCGAGCAGCGAGCCGTAGGCCAAAGCGACCACCGTCAGCAGTTGCACGAGGATGTTGCGAAACGCATGGCCCCAGACCACCTGGCGGCGCGACAGGCCCTTGACCCGGGCGGTGATGATGTATTCCTGGGACAGCTGTTCGAGCATGAAGCTGCGGGTCATGCGGCTGATGTAGGCGACCGAGTTGAGGCCCAGGATCAGCCCCGGAAGGACGATGTGCCGCAGCGCGCTGGTGAAGGCTTCCCAATCGCCGGCCAGGGCCGTGTCGATCAGCAACAGGCCGGTGATGTCCGGCACCATGCCGTCGTAGGCGAGGTCGATGCGCCCTGCCCCGCCGGCCCAGCCGAGCCAGGCGTAGAACACCAGCAGGCCCATCATGCCGACCCAGAAGATTGGCGTGGAGTAACCGAACAGGGTGATCACCCGTGCCACATGGTCGCCAAGGCGGCCCTGGTTACTGGCCGCGACCACGCCCAGTGGCAAGCCGATGACGATGCCGAAAAGGATTGCCAGGGTGGCCAACTCGATGGTCGCCGGGAACACCCGCTTGATGTCGTCCAGCACCGGGTGGCCGGTCAGCAGGGCGTTGCCGAAATCACCGTGGAGCAGGTCGTTGAGGTACAGCCCGAACTGCACCCAGATCGGCTGGTCCAGGCCCATCGCCCGGTACACCTGGTCGTAGGTGGAGCTGTCGGCGTCCGGCCCGACCACGGCCAGCACCGGGTCCAGCGGCATCACCCGACCAATGAAGAAGGTCAGCGCCAACAGACCGAGCAGGGTCACCAGGACCGTGCTGGCCCGTCGGGCAGTGCCAGACACGCGCGTGCCCAGCACAGAGGCAGTCGAAACTAACATAACAGGCTCCTGAAAATGCGTTCAGCCAACACCGAGGCGTTCGGGGCGCGCACGCCCCGCTCCCGCTCATCGCGACTTGTAGACGTCTTTGTAGCGGGTGGTGGCCGCACTGTGGGTCTGGTAATCCTGAACATCGTGGTAGACCACCACGGTGTCGGTCATCTGCGACACCGGCAGGATCGCCCCGACCTGCGCGTCCAGGGTCTTCTGGATCTGCTGGTACTGGGCCAGTTGCCTGGTCTTGTCAGGCTCGACTTCGGCCTGCTCGATCAGCGCGTTCAGCTCGGGGCTGTAGAACGACGTGCGCCAGCCCTGGAAGTTGCTCAGCTTGGCTTCGTCGCGGTTGTCCGGGTTGTACACCAGGGTCCGCAGGCTCGAATGCGGATGACGCTCGGCCCCGCCACCGCCGCGGCCGACCAGGATGTCGAAGCTGCGTTCGCGCATGGCGCCGTAGATCTGGTTGCCGGTGCCGGTGACGATGGTCGCCTGGATGCCGGCCTGGGCCAGGGTCGCCTGCAGGCTGGAGGCGATGTTGATGAATGGCGGCTCGGTGAGCACGCGGATGGTGGTTTTGAAGCCATTCGGGTAACCGGCTTCGGTCAGCAGTTTTTTCGCCTCGGCGACGTTCAGGGTGTAGCCCGGATCGTCCAGCCGTGCCGGCAGGCCGAGCGGCAATGGGCGCTGGTTGAGCTGGCCGTAGTGCGGCATGACGGTCTGGTTGATGCCTTGATAGTCGATCAGCGAACGCACCGCGCGGCGCACGCGGGCGTCATCGTAGGGCTTGTTCTTGACGCTCAGGGCAACGTAATACAGGGTCCCGCGCTGCACGGTCTGGGTGCGCACCTTGTCGGACTTCTCCAGGGCTTCGATGTCGGGTGCGGACATGCCCTTGGCCAGGTCCAGGTCACCGCGCTCGACCATCAGGCGCAGCGACTGCGACTCGGTCATGTTGCGCATGACGATGCGCTTGAGCTTGGCCGGGCCACCCCAGTAACCGTCGTAGCGGCTCATCAGGATCACATCGTTGGCGCGCCAGTCATTGAGGATGAACGGGCCGCTTCCGGCGGCGTGGGTAGTCAGCCAGGCGCCGCCCATGTCGTCGCCCTTCTGGTGTTGCTGAACCACTTTGCGGTCGAGGATAAAGGCACTGGGCGAGGTCGCCAGGGTGTTGAGCACCAACATCGGGTCGGTTGGCCGCGGCAGCTCGAGGACAAAGGTGTGCTCGTCGGCGGCGCGCAGGTACTGGGCGGCGTTGCCGGCGGTGAAGCCGTAAGCCTTCCATGTCGAGGCCAGGGCCAGATTGAGCTTGAGCACGCGCTGCAACGACCAGGCGACGTCTTCGGCGGTCAGCGGGTTGCCCGACTGGAAGGTCACGCCGGGGCGCAGCGTGAAGGTCAGGGTCTTGCGGTCGTCGCTGACCTGCCAGCTTTGCGCCAGGGCCGGTACCAGCTGGTCCGGCTGCTTGACGTCCTGCACCAGCAGCATGTCGTAGAGGTTGGCATTGACCTCGGAGACATCCAGGCCGGTGGCGGCGGCCGGGTCGAGCGACAGGAGGTTGATCATGCTCATGCCGACGATCAACTGGTCGGCGGGGGTCTTGGCGAAAGCGGCAGGAACCGACGTCATCGCCAGCGATGCGGCCAGGACCCCCGCCCAGAATTTGGGGAGAACGCTCATGTGAGATAGCCTTTTTATAGTTATTGGACTCTCGGGCGGCACGCACCGAGGCGTGCCGCCATGCACGAATCAGAAACTCTGCAGCGTGTTGGTCTCGACGTAGTCGAAGTCGATCTCCTCCCCCAGTCCAGGCAGGTCGGAGAGGTGCACGAAGCCGTCTTCATCCATCGGGTCGACCAGGCGCTTGAGGTAGGCCGGTACTTCGTCATAGTTGAGGAACGGGTGCAGCAGGCCGCGCTCGTACCAGGTGCAGTTCTTGATCGCGCCGACCACCGCCAGGTTGGCCGCGCCGTTGCCGTGGATCTCGCAATCCATGCCAAACGCTTCGGCCATGTGCGCGACCTTCAGGCACGGGGCGATACCGCCGACCCCGGCAACGCCGGCACGCAGGATGTCACAGACATCGTTCTTGACCCAACTGGCGCGGCTCAGGTGTTTGCCACCGAGGCTCTCCGGGCCCAGCACGGGGATGTCCAACTGGGCGGCCAGCCACGCGTAGGACTCGGCCGAGTCTTCCATCATCGGCTCTTCGAACCAGGCGAAATTCAGCTTCTCCAGGGCACGGCCGACGGTCAGCGCTTCGGTGCGGCTGTACCAGTGATAGCCGTCGATCATCAGCGCGATGTCGGGGCCGACCGCTTCACGTACGGCGGCACAGGCCTTGATGTCCATGCTCACGCTCGGGGCGAACGACACCGGCGGCATCCAGGTGTGCAGCTTGATCGCCTTGTAGCCACGTTTGACCAGGGTCTCGGCGAAGCGGCCGTACTCTTCAGGGGTCGACAGGCCACCCGGCAGCTCGTCACCGCACATGGTCGAACCGTAAGCCGGAACCTTGTCGCGGTAGCCACCGATGAGCTTGTGCACCGGCACCTTGAGCTTGCGCCCGGCCCAGTCCCAGAGGGCCTGTTCGACCAGTGCCAGGGCGCGGTCGGTGAGCTGGCTTGCGCTGCCGCGCTGCCAGTGGGCGAGGTCGTGCCAGATCTTTTCACGGTCGAAGGCATTGGCGCCGACCAGCACCTTGCGCACGAAGCCATCCAGCACATACGGACGGATCAGCTCGGGAGCGCCGAAGGCGAAGCCTTCGTTGCCGCACTCAGTCTTGATGCGTAGCAAGGCCATCTTGGCCTGGGTCACATCGCCCGGATGGGCATGGCCGGCGCTGTCTACAGCGCGGCGCGTGGGGTAGGAAAACACCTGGACGTTTACAGCAGTAATGATCATGGACGTCTGAGCCTTCTTATTGGATTTGTGGCGGGTGAGTCACGCTCTGAGGGCAATCCTACGTCATCATACAACATTTGAAAAGCACCTCTTCAAACCGACGAAATAGTCGTGAATAGCCTGCTAAACCCCACCCTGCGACCCCCATCACAAAGCATACACAAAGCCATAAACACCGATTTAGAGCCATCCACCCATGTGATCAGACAACATTTCAATAATTCGTAGACAGCCCCACAGTCGTACGATAACTTATTTTAAAAATCACGGAGCGCTCACCACCTCACCCACCTTGCTCACACGCCTCATCACGTCCTCAACAAAAACAAAAAAAGAGATCGCATGAACAACACACTTCGCCGCCTCATCGCCGCCAGTACGCTCGGCCTGTCGTTCTACGCCTGCGCAGACTCCGCCAGCATCAACTACCGGCACACGTTCACCGAAGACGACAGCATTCACTCCGACCGGATAAAGCTGAGTTACCGCAAGGACAGCGGCCTGGGGTTTGCCGCAGAAATCAAATACAAGACTGCCGGCGACCGCGAAGACGTCGCCTACGACAACATGGTCAACAACGGCCATGAGTTCACCGTGGACTACAACTACAAGATGAGCCCCAAGTCGACCTGGACCCCCGCCTTCCAGATGGACAGCTCCAAGGACGCGACCACCTACAAGTTCGGCCTGAAGTACAACTACAAGCTCAGCGACACCTGGTACGTCGCCACCCGCGTGCGCCACGACGCACGCAGCCTCGACCGCGACCAGATCGACCACAGCAAGGCGGACCGCGCCAAGGACAACCAGAACACCACCCGCCTTGAAGGCTGGCTCGGCTACACCCCCAGCGGCCCGTGGGCATTCGAATACCAGTACATCCACTTCACCACCGACTACATCCGCTACGACAACAAGAAGCGCGACTACGAGCAGAACCTGATCATCAAGTACAAGCTCAACAAACAGTGGGCGCCCTTCATGGAAGTGGGTGACATCAAGGTCAACAGCTACACGGACGATCGCCAGGCCCGTTGGCGCCTGGGTATCCAGTACAACTTCCTGTAAGGGCAACCGCCCGACCATGCCGGTGTCGTTGCACCACGGCACCCTCATGCAGTTTCAGCAAAAGGTATCCGACAATGACCACGACCAACCGCAAACCCTTCAACCGCCTGCTGCTCACCGGCGCCGCCGGCGGGCTCGGGCAAGTGCTTCGCGAAGCACTGCAAGCACACGCCAACATCGTGCGCGTCTCAGACATCAGCCCCATGGCAGCGGCTGCGGGCGAGCATGAGCAAGTCATCAACTGCGACCTGGCCGACAAGGCCGGCGTATTGGCCCTGGCCCAGGATGTGGACGCCATCGTGCACCTGGGCGGCATCTCCACCGAGCGTGCCTTCGAAGAGATTTTGCAAGCCAACATCGTCGGTACCTTCCACATCTATGAGGCCGCCCGAAAGCACGGCATCAAGCGCGTGGTGTTCGCCAGCTCGAACCATGTCACCGGCTTTTACCCTCAAGGCGAACAGGTAGATGCGCATTCGCCGCGCCGACCAGACTGCTACTACGGGCTGTCGAAGGCCTACGGCGAAGACCTGGCCACGTTCTACTTCCACCGCTACGGCATCGAAACCGTCAGCCTGCGCATCGGCTCTTCATTCCCCGAACCACGCAATGTACGCATGCTGTCCACCTGGCTGAGCTACGGCGACCTGGCGCATCTGGTAGAGCGCGCATTGCTTGCCGAAAACGTCGGCCATACCGTGGTGTACGGTGTCTCAGCCAACCGCGACCTCTGGTGGAGCAACCGCCACGCCGCACACCTGGACTTCAATCCGAAGGACAGTGCCGAGCGCTTCCGCACGGCCCTGGAGCAGCAGCCAAAGCCCGCTACAGATGACCCGACGGCCCACCTGCAAGGTGGCGCCTTCACCGCTGCCGGCCCTTTTGGCGACTAAACCCTGATGGAGTGCGCAATTCTTCCATGACAGCCGAACTGATTACCGATGCACGCAATGCCACAGGCGAAAGCCCGGTCTGGCACCCGCAGGAAAATGCCTTGTACTGGGTAGATATACCGGCAGGCCGCCTGCACCGCTGGCAACCAGATGGCCAGACCCGTCACTGGGCCGCAGACGAAATGCTCGGCTGCATCGTCCGTAGCCAGCAAGGCCACTGGCTTGGGGCCTTGGAGAGCGGGGTCTTCCACCTCACCCCCCAGGCTGACGGTCGCCTGATTGCCGACAAGCGCGCCAGCGTCGAACACGCGAGGCCCGGCATGCGTTTCAATGACGGGCGTTGCGACCGCCAGGGGCGCTTTTGGGCCGGTACGATGCAAACAAACATGGGCGCCGAGCCGGTGGGTGCGCTTTACCGATATGACGCGACGGCGGACGCAACGGTAAAGCCAATGCAAGCACGACTGGACAAGCTGATCGTGCCCAACGGCATGGCGTTCAGCCCGGACGGCAAAACATTGTATGTCTCCGACTCGCACCCCAGCGTTCAGCTGATCTGGGCCTTCGACTACGACATCGACAGCGGCACACCGCACAACCGCCGAATATTCGTCGACATGAACCAGCACCCCGGCCGACCGGACGGGGCTGCGGTAGATGCCGAGGGTTGCTACTGGATTTGCGCGATCGATGCCGGCCAGGTACTGCGCTTTACCCCCGAAGGGAAACTGGACCGCGCCCTGCCGCTACCGGTAAAGAAACCGACCATGTGCGCATTCGGCGGCCCGCAGCTGGATACGCTGTTCGTGACGTCGATTCGCCCACAAGGCATTGACCTGAGCGACCAGCCACTGGCCGGTGGCGTGTTCGCATTAAACCCCGGCGTAAAGGGCTTGCCGGAGCCGATTGCCCGGGGCTGAAGCCTGGGCCGGTATTGGCTGCCACCAGGGGTATGCTCAGTAAGCAGCCTTGCTGGGCATCCCCCTGCGACCTGCCCCAAGGCAAGTGACCGCAAAGGCAATCACCAACGCCCCGGTACCCAACAGGAAAATCAGCTGCTGGTTGGAGCCCTCCACCAGCATGGCGATCAGTGCCGGCGTCACCGCTGCAGCCCCCATCAACGTGATGCTGACCAGCGGCGTGAGCTTGCCGGTCGGGTCGTTGGTGGTGATCAGCGCCATGTAGTACGACAACGACAGCACCCAGCCAAAGTTGATCAGCAACAACGCGACGAACAGCTGCGTCGGCGTGCGTGTATGGCCGGTGAGCATGGCGATAGAAATGAATACCGCCACCAGCCCCACGGCGATCATCAATTGGCGATTGACCCGCGCACCCAACAGGCTAGGCAGCCCCGCACCCGGCAAACCACCCAGGGCCGACAGGCCGAACGCCCAGCCAATATCGACGCCGCTGATGCCCTGGTCTCGCGCCAACTGATCGATGAAGCCCCACACGCAATAAATGGCAATCTGCATGAACAGCATGCCCACCAACGCAGTGCGCCCTGTGCGCGCCGAACCACCCTGGGCAGGCGAGGCTTCGCCACTGGCCAGCAACGCCGCGGGGCGACGCGGCAGCACCAGGCTGGCGCCGCAGATCAGCAAGTACCACAGGCCAAACGCGCACAAGGCGGTTACCGTGCCACTCTGCGCGGCCAGCAACGGCAACGCTGCCGAAAACAGCGAGTACTCTGGCGTTTGCAGCAACAGCATCAACCCGAACGAGCGGTCCTGGTTGGGCAAGCGGCCCAGCGTGGACACCGCATACGCATACACCAGCCCCGCACAGGTGCCAGCCGCCAGGCGCACGATCAGCAGCAGGGTGTTGGTGGTGGCAAAGGCGGTCGCAATGCTCAACGCCACGCACAGTGCGCCCACTATCAGGCACAGGCTGCGCCCGCCATGGCGCTTCATCAGCACCGGGCAAAGCAAGGTGCCCAGGGTCATGCCGATCATCTCGACCGACACCACCCAGCCCTGCTGATCGAGTGACAGGCTCAGTTGCTCCGTGACCAACCCCATGAAGATGGGTTGTACGCCACAGACGATGAAGGAAGTACAGGCGATGAAAATCAGCGCGGCACGCAGCAGCTTGGAATCTTGCGTCATGGGGACCCCGACACGGCATTTGTTTTTATTGTGTGTGGCGACCTGCCCTGGAAGGCGCCGTAGCGGGCGGCTGGGCGGGTCTCGTAGGCAATCGTGGGCCGAGATCGAAGGCTTTGAAAGTTAATTATCGGCATCGACTTCAGTGGGCTTTTTAATGCAGGCCGCCGCCCGTTGCCGGCATCCAGAAATGCACTGCACCCGATCCTGATAATTAATTGGAGACATACCCGCATCCCCCCTACCGTGGTACATCAACCAAGCCTCAGTAAAAAAGGCCCGATCATGAACGACCGTGAGTTCATCAACGCCATCGACGCCGATGGCCTGCCCCTGCACATTGCCGTAACCAACGGCCGCATCACCCACATCGGCCCGCAACGCGCCAGCACCCCAGCGCGAGAAACCATCGACCTTGAAGGCCTGCTGGTGCTGCCAGGCTTTGTCGATGGCCACATCCACCTGGACAAGAGCTTTGTCGGCGACCGCTGGCGACCGCACCAACCCGTGGCCAGCCTGCGCGAGCGCCTGGCCGTGGAAAAACGCGAACTGGCCAGCGCCCCGCCCATCGTCGAGCGCGCCGATGCGCTGATGCGCCAGGCCGCCTCGTTCGGCACCCTGGCGATGCGCTGCCACGTGGACGTGGACGCCACCACCGGCCTGACCAACCTGCACGCCATGCTCGAAGCCCGGGACAAGTGGAAAGACCTGCTCGACATCGAGCTGGTGGCCTTCCCTCAGGCCGGTGTGGTGTCCTGCCCCGGTACGGCTGAAGTGATGGAAGCGGCCATCCGCGAAGGCGTGCAGGTGGTCGGCGGCATCGACCCCACCACACTGGATGGCGACGCCGACGCCCAGCTGGACATCGTGTTCGGTATCGCCGAGCGCCATGGCGTGAAGGTTGATATCCACCTGCACGAACCCGGCGACATCTGCATCGCTCAGCTCCAACGCATCGCCGCGCGCACCCAGGCACTGGGCATGCACGGCCTGGTGGCGGTCAGCCACGCCTATGGCCTGGGTGACGTATCCGACGCTGTCGTCGACCGCACCGCCGAAGTGCTGGCCGCCGCCGGCATCTCCATCATGACCAACGCCCCCGGCGAACATGCTTTCCCACCCGTACTGCGCCTGCGTAACGGCGGTGTGCGGGTATTTACCGGCAATGACAACATCCAGGACGCCTGGTGGCCCTACGGCAATGGCGACATGCTGCAGCGGGCGATGCTGGTCAGCTACCGCTCGGGCTTCAATACCGACGAGGAGCTGCGGGTTGCGCTGGAAATGGCGACCGAAGCCAGTGCCGGGGTGATAGGCAAGCAGGACTATGGTTTGAAGGTTGGTAACGAGGCGAGCTTTGTTCTGCTCAAGGCGCCCAATGCTGCTGCGGCGGTGGCTGCGGCCATTCATGAACGGGTGATTGTGCGCCATGGCGCGTTCTGGGGCAGGCCTGCGCAGTTGCAGTTGAAGGCAGTGCAGTTTGCTACCGAACTGCGCCGGTAAAACCACCGGCAAACACAAACCTTAAGCCCTGCGCGGCCCCGGCGGGGGCGGAACGCAAAGCACTCCTCGACACGAAACGAAACACCCCTGCTCGCTCATCTGCCCATCCAGGTGCAAAGGTTGCGGTATGCTAGCCTCCGCACACGGATTAGCAGCCTATAGCAGCCTTCAGTAAGTGCGTTGCTATGCTTGAAGTACGTGTTCAGGCAAGGCATGGAAGAGGAGTGACTGCATGAGCCACAAAAACATTTGGGAAACCCTGCTGCAATGGGTTTCCCCTCCGTCGGAAGAGTCCCTGGCAATCGCCAGGCGGCTCAATGCGGTCGCTGAACAAGTGCAGGTCAGCGACCATGGCGCCGTCTCGATTTCGGCATCGACCATCCTGCAAGACGCTGATTTTGCGCGCGCCTGCGAGGCAGCCAAGCAAGCGATTTCGAAGACGCACTAGGCATCGACAATGGGTTTTCTCCTCGTTCTGCCCATCCTGATCTGCGGCTTCATCTACTGTAAATACAACTTCTACGACAAGACCCTCATCGCGAAATATGAAGGGCAGTCACTGTATCTGCATATCGCAATGAGGGGGCTCGTCCTCGCATCGCCATGGCTGGCGTTGGCGTTTTTCATCGAGTGGTTCACCGACGGTTTCTATGGCTTGGCCGCCCTTTTCGAGAATCGGGGCTTTACCACCTCTACGGAACAGCATCTGTTTTCGACGATGCTTGTCGCCATTCTCACAGCACCGCTTTACGCCTATCTGGCGGCAAAGGTCCGCTTTAAAATCACCCGGTATCGCCACGGCCTGAAAAACGACTACCTCACACGCTCCTTCATCCTTGAAACCATGCTGCCAACCAGCACCCACCAGGCATTACTGCTTGATTCGTTGTTCAACAAGCGCCTGTACATGTTCAGCATGGAGGATCGCAAGGTGTACATCGGCTGGGTGAAAAATTTCGGCAACCTGCAGGATCACGACTCGAACAGCGATGAAGGTTTCTCGATCATCCCCATCTACAGCGGCTTTCGTGACAAGGATCAGCTGACGGTGGAGTTCACCACTTTCTACGACAGGGTGTACGACGCAGTCAAGAAAGGCCCGGCCTCGGGCATTGATGACGGCACCGAGGACCGCTGCACCGACGCTAGGCGGGCCGAAGAAATAGGAAGCCTGTTCACCATCAGCCTTCTGCAGAAGAACATTGTCTCAATGACCTTCTTCGAAGGTGCGTATTGGCAGGAATTCAAAAAGAATGAGCTTAAGCCGGAGAAGGACGCCCTCAGAGCGTGAATGTCCACCTGCCCTGATTCCACAACAGCGGTAATCTGCTCGCCGCGAAAGGCTCATTCCGCCTCAGCCCGCAAGATCCCGATCAGAATTTCCGCCAGTGCCATGACCATAGGGTCCGCCGTAGGCCGATGAAAAATCGCCGCCTCAAACACCTTGATGGGCTTGAACCCCTGCTCCACCCCGAGCACTCGATGCCCACCCGTCACCACCCGCGACGGCAACAGGCTAACCCCCAACCCGTTCGCCACCGCTTCCTGAATCCCCGCCATGCTCGAACTGGTAAAAGCGATCCGCCAACTGCGCCCCATTGCCTCGACTGCACCGATCATGTCATCCCGGTACAACCCCCGCGGCGGAAAGGTCACCAAGGGAATCGGGTCCTGGGCGAAACACGGGTATTGGGCGCTGTCGATCCATTCGATGCGCTCCGGCTGGCACGCATTGGCCTCCCGGCTATGGCGCCGCTGCTTGATCAGCACCAGGTCCAGTTCGCCACGGTCATAGGTGCTCATCAAGTCCCGGCTAAGCCCACCGGTAATTTCCAGCTTCACCGTCGGGTTAAGCCGGTTGAACGCCGCCAGCGCCTGCATCGTCTTGCCCGCGACAAAATCGTCCGGCAGGCCGATGCGCACGGTCACCGTCACCCCACCCGACATGGCCTCGGTCAGCTGGCTGCTCACCGCCAGCAAGTGCCGCGCATACCCCAGCAGGGTTTCCCCGGCATCGGTCGGGTGCACCTCGCGGTTGCTGCGGTCGAGCAACTGCTGGCCGACCATTTCCTCCAGCCGGCGCACCTTCTGGCTGACCGTGGACTGGGTGGAGTGCAGGCGCGCGGCAGCGGTGGTGAAACTGCCGCAGTCGGCCACCATGACCACGGTGCGGAGCATGTCCAGGTCATAGATGGCACGGTTGGGTTTGATGGAGTCAGGCATCTGCGGGTTCAGCTTTAGTGGATGGGGCTGGGTACATGATGCCTGAAGCTGGCGTGCATGATGCAATGCCAGAGGGCAAGGCATACCTTGTATGCATGCACGAACCCTTTCGCAGATGCGGTCCTTTGCTCAAGCTGCAGCTGCCCCCTTCTCCTCGCCACTGACCTCGAACTGCCCCACCAGCTTCTGCAACTTGCCAGCATCCACCCGCACCTTCTGCGCGCTGCTCTGCAGCACCACCGCCGTCTGGCGCATCTCGCTGGAGGATTGGTTGACCTGGTCGATGGTCTTGCCGTATTCCACGCTACGCCGGTTGAGCTGCTGGATGATCACGAACATGCCCTCCACGGCCTGGTGCAGCTGAACGTTCTCGGACGAGGCATCTTCGGCAAGGCGCAGGCTGTTGTCGACGTCCTGTACGCCCTGTTCCATGAAGCTGACGGCCTGGCGGGTTTCGCCCTGAAGGCTCTCGACCATGTGGCGAATGTCTTCGGCGGCGCGCGCGGTTCGCGCGGCCAGGCTGCGAACCTCGTCGGCCACCACCGCAAAGCCGCGGCCATGCTCGCCGGCACGCGCCGCCTCGATGGCAGCATTGAGCGCCAGCAGGTTGGTCTGGTTGGTGATGGCGCTGATCAACCCGGTGATGTTGTCGATCTCGACCATGCGGCTGTCGAGCCGCTGCACGCTGGAGGACGAGCGCGCCACCACATCGCGAATCGACTGGGTGCCTGCCTGCACCGCCAGAAACTGCTCGCGGGCACGGCTGACCACCTCGTCCATCGCCTGCTTCATCTGCTCGGCGCTGACCGAGGCCTGCTGCAGTTCACCAAGCTGCTCCTCCATGATGATCATCATGTGGTGCACGGCGTCCGCCACATCGGCAGAGCTCACACTCGCCTCCTGGCTGCGCCCGAGCATCATCTGGTTGGTGCTGCCGACCGTGCGACTGGCCTTCACCACCTGCCCCACTACCGCGTCCAGGCGGTCGATGAAGCTGTTGATCCAGCGCGCCATGTCGCCGCTCTCATCGTTGCCCAGGGTGCTGGTGTCCAGGCGCTGACGCAGGTTGCCTTCACCCTCGGCGATGGTGCGCAGCACGCCGCTCATGCCATTCAACCTGGCTGCCAGGCGCTTGGGCCCAAACACGCCGAACACCAGCGTGGCGCCGAGCATGCTCACGGCCAGAATCACGTCATTCAGCCCTTGCGGCAGGCCGGCATGGTGCTGCACCAGGTAGTTGCAGCCGAACAACCCGGCCATGGTCGCCACATAGGGTTTCATCAACCCATAGCTCAGCGAGCGGCGTCGGTAGACCTCCTCCAGGTCCGCCTCGCACATCATGCCCCAGCGGTCGGGCGAACCCGGTAACTGGAACGTTACGCCCTTGCCGACCACCGGCACGTGGCGGTAGTCCGAGTAGCCCGGGTAAGTCACGAACAGGTTGGCACCACGCCTGATGGTTTCCCTTACCCCCGGGTGCAGTTCGCGCGTGGAGGGGTCGGTGAAGCGCAGTTCCAGCTCGGTATGGCGCTGGACCTGCACGGTGGTCCAGGGCGTGTGCACACCACTTTTAAGGTTTTCGCCGTGGGTAAAGGTGCCGTCCTCGAAGCGCGAGCGCGACAGCGCAGTGCCGGGCTGGATGGACGGATCGAAACGCGACTGCGCCATGAACAGGTAGTTGTCGCCCGACTCGGCGAAGATATGCCCGGCCTCGCGCTGGATCAGGTCGCCCAGCACATCGTTGGGCACCCGGCCGCACAGGCAGCCGAGCACTTTGCCACCGGCCTTCACCGGCTGGTAGAACATCAGCGTTACTTCATCGTGGAAGCGTGAAGACGACGGGCCAATGCGCAGGGTCAGCGGGTCGCTGTAGGGGCCATGCAGAAACGGCGCCTTCAGGCCTTGGGCCAGCGCTGCAGTGTACTCGATACGTGGCGTACCACGTTGTGGCCAGGTGGAGGTGATGATGCTGCCGGCAGCATCGACGACAAACAACTCGGAAAAGTCTTCGGCCTGCGCCAGCTTGTCCCGCAGCAGCGTGTTGTCGGGTTGAGCGAACCCTTGGGCGAGTTGTTCCGCTAGTTCCGCCAAGTGCTCCCAGTGCTCGCACGCCCAATCATGCAACAAACGCACGCGGGTTTGAGCAATGGCTTCGAAAGTTTGCTCGATCTGCGGGTAATTCGCCCGATTAAGGTGACATGCCCAGCCCATCCTGAGCTTTCCGGTTTTACCCAGCCAGGGCAGCCAGCCCTTTTCACTCGATGACAACTCCATGGACCCACTGGAAAGCGACATTATCTTCACCATACGCGACATCGGATGGCAATCTGATAGCAAGTCGCACGCCAACGGCGGGAGCGGTGATTAATGGGGAATTCAAGTCATTGAATGCACAGCACTTGTGCAAGAAAGGTTATGGGCAGGCCCTGAATGCACCAACGAGGCGCAAACCAGATGAAATCAGGCCCTTATCCGGAATGTGACAAATAGCCGCCAGAACTGCTCGCACATCGCACAACAGTTCGATAATCGCACAAATTCCGCTAAACCCCCTCTACTGTTGCCCTATCTTGCGGCACGCTATAGCGAAAGTCAGCAAACAATTTCAAGCGCTGACAGGCCTCATCGCTTAAACGCGCCGGCCAGCCCGACAACCATACTCCAGGAACAACCAGGAGCTCACCTTGATCAATAAAACGTACGAGTCCATCGCCAGCGCGGTGGAAGGGATCACCGACGGTTCGACCATCATGGTCGGTGGCTTCGGCACAGCCGGCATGCCGTCCGAGCTGATCGATGGCCTGATCGCAACCGGTGCCCGCGACCTGACCATTATCAGCAACAACGCCGGCAACGGCGAGATCGGCCTGGCCGCCCTGCTCATGGCGGGCAGCGTGCGCAAGGTGGTGTGCTCGTTCCCGCGCCAGTCCGACTCCTACGTGTTCGACGAACTGTACCGCGCCGGCAAGATCGAGCTGGAAGTGGTGCCGCAAGGCAACCTGGCCGAGCGCATCCGCGCAGCGGGTTCGGGCATTGGTGCGTTCTTCTCGCCGACCGGCTACGGCACCCTGCTGGCCGAAGGCAAGGAAACCCGTGAAATCGACGGCCGCATGTACGTGCTGGAAATGCCGCTGCACGCCGACTTTGCGCTGATCAAGGCGCACAAGGGTGACCGCTGGGGCAACCTGACCTACCGCAAGGCCGCGCGCAACTTCGGCCCGATCATGGCCATGGCTGCCAAGACCGCCATCGCCCAGGTCGACCAGGTTGTCGAACTCGGTGAACTGGACCCGGAGCACATCATCACCCCGGGTATCTTCGTCCAGCGCGTGGTTGCCGTCACCGGCGCTGCCGCTTCTTCGATCGCCAAAGCTGTCTGAGGCCTGCCATGACCATCACCAAAAAGCTCTCCCGCACCGAGATGGCCCAGCGCGTGGCCGCAGACATCCAGGAAGGCGCGTACGTAAACCTGGGCATTGGCGCTCCTACTCTGGTAGCCAACTACCTGGGCGACAAGGAAGTATTCCTGCACAGCGAGAACGGCCTTCTGGGCATGGGCCCAAGCCCTGCGCCGGGGGAGGAAGACGATGACCTGATCAACGCCGGGAAACAGCACGTCACCCTGCTGACCGGTGGTGCCTTCTTCCACCACGCCGACTCGTTCTCGATGATGCGTGGCGGCCACTTGGACATCGCCGTATTGGGCGCCTTCCAGGTCTCGGTCAAGGGCGACCTGGCCAACTGGCACACCGGTGCCGAAGGTTCGATCCCGGCCGTAGGCGGCGCGATGGACCTCGCCACCGGCGCTCGCCAAGTGTTCGTGATGATGGACCACCTGACCAAGACCGGCGAAAGCAAGCTGGTGCCCGAGTGCACCTACCCGCTGACCGGCATTGCTTGCGTCAGCCGCATCTACACCGACCTGGCCGTACTGGAAGTGACGCCTGAAGGGCTGAAAGTGGTCGAGATTTGTGCAGATATCGACTTTGACGAGTTGCAGAAGCTGAGCGGTGTGCCGCTGATCAAGTGATCTTCCGGCTTACACAGTCTGTTGCCTTACGCGGACCTTTGTAGGAGCGGCCTTGTGCCGCGAAAGGGCTGCAAAGCAGCCCCAGCAACAGTGGATGTAACGCCAAAATCCGGGGGGCCGCTTTGCGGCCCTTTCGCGGCACAAGGCCGCTCCTACAGGTGCTGTGCATGCCTCGGGAGAAATGCCTGCCGAGTGACAGCACCCGCCTTCCAGAAAATCTCAGAAACACGCGCGGTCCTTTGCAGGAGCGGCCTTGTGCCGCGAAAGGGCTGCGAAGCAGCCCCAGCAACAGTGGATGTAACGCCAAAATCCGGGGGGCCGCTTTGCGGCCCTTTCGCGGCACAAGGCCGCTCCCACAGGTCCTGTGCATGCCTCGGGAGAAATGCCTGCCGAGTGACAGCACCCGCCTTCCAGAAAATCTCAGAAACACGCGCGGTCCTTTGTAGGAGCGGCCTTGTGCCGCGAAAGGGCTGCGAAGCAGCCCCAGCAACAGTGGATGTAACGCCAAAATCCGGGGGGCCGCTTTGCGGCCCTTTCGCGGCACAAGGCCGCTCCTACAGGTTGATGCGCCAGCCTCGAAAGCTGCGCAGTACCTGTAGGAGCTGGCTTGCCTGCGATGGGCTGCACAGCAGCCCCCTATGGCCCCGATCAACAGCCGCTACCCCAGGCATCACCCCATTTCAGCCCGAGACTATCGCTTTCCTGGCACGATTCAAGGTGCGACGGTCACGTCCGCCTGGCCGCTCTGAGCCAGAGCCGCATGAATGAAACCTTCAGCTTTTTTTCGCTCAACGAATGCCCTTACGTATGCCGCGCCCGCATCCCGTCCACGTGGCACCGCCATTGCCTGGCGGATTGAGGTGAAGGCGTCTTCCAGCACGCGATAGAGCGGGTCGAGATCAGCTACCTTCTGCAAGGGTTGGCGCACGCCCGCAGCCGCATCGAGTTTTTGTTCAAGGAACAGATCAACCGCCCCTGCGGACGTGTCCGCGCGTTCAAGCTCGGCGTTCTTCAGGGTACGGGTCAGAAACAGATCGTAGGCAGCCCCCTTGCCCACTGCCAGCTTCAGCCCGGCTTGGTCCAGATCAGCCACCGACTGGAATGGGGAGTCGCGCTCAACGAGGTACGTGCCTTCAATAATGACGTAGGGTTCGCTGAACGAGATCTGCGCCTCACGCACCGGCTCGATAGCCAGAAACGCCAGGCTCCATACCCCCTCGTCCAACGCGGCAAAGACTTTGCCTGCGGCATCGAAAGTGCGCATTTCCAGCTTCACACCCAGTTCTTGCGCAAGGGCTTTGGCAAGTGCAACGGATACGCCTTGTGGCTCGCCATTCGGGCCACGCTGAGCGAGCACGGGGTTACCAAAGTTGATCGCAGCGTGCATGACGCCACCTGGAGCCAGGTCATCGAGTACCGCGGGGGTGATGGTGGTCATAGGGATCTCCTGAAAGGGGTTTACCAGATTGGCAAGGTATACGAAACGATCAAGCGATTCTCATCCGCGCCACGCGCAAGGTTCGCGCGGTAGGCCGCATTGCGCCAACGGATACCAACATTTTTCAATGCACCGGACTGGAATACGTATGCAATATCAGTATTGCGCTCCCACTCACGGCCTTCCCCGGCATGGGTAGCTGCATCAGCGTGATCGCCTTTGACATAGCGACTCATGAACGTCAGCCCAGGAATGCCGATGGCGGCAAAGTTGTAGTCGTAACGCAGCTGCCAGGAGCGTTCGCCAGGCTCGGCGAAATCGTTGATCTGGATATAGTTGGTGAGGTACGGATCCGTGCCATTGAGAAATGGCATCGAAGTGTCACCGTTCATTTTCTGTAGCCCGAGGCCAAATGCATGGCCGCCCAGGCTATAAGTGAACAACCCACTGAGCGCACCACTGTCGATGGCGCCAGCATTCGCGTTGCCAGCGTCGTCGCTCAGCATGTAGCGCAAATCGCTTCTGAGCTTACCGGGGCCAATGCTCCACGTGTGATTGATACCCAAAAAGTTTTGCCGGTACACGTCCTGCAGTTCGGCGTACTGGTAGCTAAGTGTCAGCCCTTTATTAACCGCGTAATCAAATCCGCCCACCCAGTAATCATCACCTTCCACAGCACCGGTAAACCTGCGGTTCTTGTTGTTCAGGGTGATTTTCTGAGCGTCGGTCGAGTCACGATCAGTCACGCGATTGAAGCGTGCACCCGTCAGCGTGAAACCCTCGATTTCGTTACTGGTCATCAAGCCACCTTCGAAGGTCTGCGGCAGTATCCGCCCGGTATTGGCCTGCACGGTCGGCAGCTTGGGGATGAGTGTTCCGTACCTGAGCTCGCTTTCGGAAACCTTCACCTTGGCGGTCAGGCCGAGACGACTGAATTCATCGGCAGCGCGCCCATCGTCATGCACCGGCAGCAGGCCGGAACCGGATCGGTCAGGGCTTGAATCCAGCTTGATACCCAGCATCCCCAACGCATCAAGGCCAAAGCCCACAGTGCCTGGGGTGTAACCAGAGCGGAAATCGAAGAGGAATCCCTGGGCCCATTCTTCCCGTTTGGACTGGCCGGCACCCTCGCGAAAATCGCGATTGAAGTAGTAGTTCTGCAGTTGCAGGCTTGCCTTGCTGTCCTCGGCAAAACCTTCTGCACCGGCGGTACCGACGACCAGGCACGGGGACAGAGTGATCAGGGTGCGCAGGATGTTTTTGTTGTTGTGCATCTGGCGATTCCATTTTTTGGCATGACGCTGCCCGACCCGGAACGGGCCAGGAAGAAATTATTCGTTACGGGGATTGCTACGCGGTCTGGAACCGCCCTTACAAAGATTGGAATGCCCTGTAAGAGCGACTCTGTCAGCAGGTCAGTGGGCTGAAGCGGCTACTGGCTGATCGGGCTCTTTGTTGGTCACACGCATCAGTGCAGTCATCAGGAACGCGATGAGCAGCAGTGCGCTGAGGAACAGCAGGCCGGTAGCGGCGCTCTGGCTGTTGCCTTTAACCACGCCAATCATTGATGGGCCAACGAAGCCACCCAGGTTGCCGATGGAGTTGATTACTGCGATGGATACCGCTGCGGTAGCACGATCAAGGAACAGGGTGGGCAGTGCCCAGAACGGGGATTTGAAGCTGTAGAGACCCGACAATGCCACACAGATCATCGCCATCGAGGCCACAGGACTGGACAACATGCCCGCCCCCACCAGGCCCAAGGCCGCCACTGCAAGGGGGATCGCAGAATGCATCTTGCGCTCGTTTCGTCTATCAGAGCTTCGCGACCAAATAATCATCGCTACCGTCGCAACGATATAGGGCAGCATTGCGATCAAACCGATTTGCGTGTGCGTAAGCTCGCTGGAGAAGCCTTTGATGATCTGCGGCATCCAGTAACCCACACCCAGGCTGCCGCACTGGTACACGAAATAGATGAAGGCCAGGTACAGCACCTTCTTGTTGACCATTGTCTTGAACACACCCAGTCGCTTGACGTTCTTGCGGCTCTGGCGATCACGCTCGAGCTCGGCGAGCAGCCAGTCTTTCTCCTGCTGGGTAAGCCATTTGGCCTGCTCCGGTTTGTCAGTCAGGAACAAGAAGCAGGCTATGCCAAGGAACACGGCCGGGACGCCTTCGAGGAACAGCATCCAACGCCAGCCGCTCCAGTCCAGCCACTTGATGTTGTCCATGATCCAGGTCGAAAGCGGCGCGCCTATGATGTAGCTGACCGGGATTGCCGCCGTGAACAGCGCGACGGTCGTGGCCAGCTCCTTCGAGCGGAACCAGTAGGTCAGGTAGACGATCACGCCCGGAAAGAAGCCCGCCTCGGCCACGCCCAGGAAAAAGCGCAGCACGTAAAGCTGGTTGGCGGTCTGGGCGAAGGCGGTAGCGGCAGCAATCAGGCCCCAGGTCACCAGGATTCGGGCTATCCAGACCCGCGCACCGTATTTGTTGAGCATCACGTTGCTCGGCACTTCGAACAGGAAATAGCCGATGAAGAAGATCCCGGAAATGAAACCGAACGCCTCGCTGGTCAGGGCGAGTTCCTTGTTCATCTCCAGCGCGGCATAACCAATATTGGCGCGGTCCAGGTAGGAGACGATGTACAGCAAGAACATGAACGGGATGATCCGCAAGGTAACCTTGCGAACGACAGCCTGCTCATCGACAGTTTTGTTGTTGTTCATAGAGACCTCATCTAGGGCGAACCGTAGCTCGCCCTTTAATTGTTATCGTTGCAGCAGGTATCAGGCGGAAAAGATCATGCAGACCGGGCTGCCGGTCGAAATCGAAAAATCTGTCTTGCTCAAACCACCGGTCTGCGGATCGACGGCAAATGACACGATGCTGTCGCTGTCCTCATTGAGTGCAAACAGGAAACGCTGATTTGGCGTCAGGCTGAAGAAACGCGGCGTTTTCCCTTCGCTAGGCACGAAGTCGACAGGGCTCAGCAGGCCACTTCCTTGATCAATCTTGAACACAGCGATGCTGTCGTAACCGCGATTGGAGGCATAGAGGAAACGCCCGCTGCGGTCCACTTCGATCTCGGACGCGCGGCTGTTGCCGGTATAGCTCGCCGGCAGCGACGGCAATACCTGGAACGGTTGCAGGGCACCACTGCGCGAGTCGAAACGGTAGCTGGTAACGGTTGAGTCCAGCTCGTTGATCACATAGGCGAAACCGGCTTTGGGGTGCATTGCGATATGACGCGGGCCAGAACCCTCGCGGGCAACAGCGAATGGCTGGTCGGCAGGGTGCAGCTTGCCGTTGTCAAAGCGGAAGCTGAACACTCGATCCAGGCCTTTATCCGGTACCAGAACGTAGTTCCCTGTTGCATCAAACGGGTTGAAATGCGGCTTGGCGAATGGCTGCTCAACCCGATGAGGGCCAGTGGGGCCTTCAAGCTTGAGCAATTGATTGATACCGCCCAAGGCGCCATTTTCTTCCACATTGAGCACTGCCAAGGTGCCGGTAATATGGTTGGAAACCACCAGGAACCGCTCACTCGGATCCAGCGCCAAATGCACCGGATTCTTTCCTTCACAGCTTTGGCGGTTGAGGAATGTCAGCTTCCCATTTGCCTTGTCGACGCTGAAGGCACTGACCTCACTGCGGTCGCCATGAACAGTGTAGAGGCGATCACCGGCGCGATTGAGGGCAAGAAACGAGGGATTCACCAAGTCGTCGACCAACTGCACCTGCTCCAGCGTGCCGGCGTCTTGATTCAACCGATAGACCGTGATGCCATCACCACGGGCATTGCGCTCCCGGGTTGTGCGCGATCCGACATAAGCGAACATTGGGGTATTACTCCCGCTTGCAGAATTGTTTGAAGACATGGCACTCGCGGCGCTGACCAACCCTGCAGGTAGCAATGAGCCCAGGATACCGAGGCCGGTGGCTGCACCTAAGTGCTTGATCAGCGTGCGACGGCATAACCCTGCGTGCGTGACGCACGCGAGGTCAGGCGCAACAACGTTGGATTGTTCGCGATCCATGGACGAGTCCTTCTTATTGTTTTGGCCAAGTAGGCCCCCGCATGGGGCCTTTAAACATCAAGCCCGAGTGCGGGCAACAACCTTGCGGATCACGAACGGGAGCACACCACCGTTGGCCAGGTAGCGCACTTCCTGCTGCGAATCCACACGCGCAATAACCTCGGCTTCATCACGACGGCCATCGGCGCGATGAACGATCAGCTTGATCAGGTTCTCGCCTACAGCCAGCTCATCAAGGCCCAGGAAATCGAACTGCTCGCTGCCATCCAAACGAAGGTCGTCAACGCTTTGGCCAGGTTTGAAGACCAGAGGCAGTACGCCCATGCCGATCAGATTGCTGCGGTGAATACGCTCGATGCTTTGCGCAACCACCGCCTTCACCCCAAGCAGGGCCTGTGCCTTCGCGGCCCAGTCACGGCTGGAGCCAGCGCCGTAGTTGATACCTGCAAAGACCACCATCGGTGTCTTGTGCAGGGCATAGCTTTTGGCGGCCTCGTACAGCGGTAAGCATTCGCTGTGGTCAGCATTCCACGCCCAGGCGCCCAGCCCTGGCTGCTGATCGCCAAGGAGACGGTTCTTAACTGATTTGTTGGTGAAGGCACCACGCAGCATCACTTCATGGTTACTGCGACGCGTGGAATACTGGTTGAGGTCCTGTGGATCCTCACCACGTTCGAGCAACCATTGGCCCGCCAAGCTATTGGCAGGGATCGCGCCTGCTGGCGAGATGTGGTCGGTGGTGACGTTGTCGCCAAGCACCATCAGCGCCCGAGCACCATTGATAGCCAGGGACGCATTGGGCTGCGCCTGGATATCCGCCAGGTATTGCGGACGACGCAGGTAGGTAGACTCGGGCCTCCAGGGAAACTGGACACTACCCTCGGCAGAAAGCGCCTGCCAATGGTGCGTACCCTCCCAGACAGTTGCCAGGCGATGCTGGAAGAACTCCGGCTTGACCACCTTGGCGACCTCATCGGCAATGTCAGCATCGCTTGGCATCAGATCCTGCAAGAATACCGGCTGGCCCCCAGCATCCGTGGCAAGCGGCTGCGAAGTCAGGTCGATATCGATGGTACCGGCGATGGCGTAGGCAACGCACAACGCCGGGGATGCCAGATAGCCTGCCGGTACTTTAGGGTTCACCCGGCCTTCGAAATTTCGGTTGCCGGACAACACGACCACGCCTTTGAGGCCTTGATCGGCGAAATGCTCAACGTGCTCTTCGAGCTTCCCCGAGTTGCCGATGCAGGTCATGCAACCGAAGCCCGCCAGATCGAAGCCCAATGCAGAAAAGTCTTCCAGCAGGTTGGCTTCAGCCAAGTAGTCTGCGACCACCTGCGAGCCAGGCGAGAGCGACGTCTTGACCCACGGCTTACGCTGAAGGCCCAGGCTCCGGGCCTTACGGGCGAGCAAACCCGCCTGGATCATCTGCGCCGGGTTTGCGGTGTTGGTACAGCTGGTAATAGCCGACATCACCACAGCGCCGTGAGTGATCGACTCACCAAAAGAAGGCTCGAAGAAGCTCTGCTCTTGCGGAGCTGTGATCAGCTTGCCGCCGCCCAGCACTTCATCCTGGAACGACGCTGCGGCCTTGGAAAGTGGCTGACGTTGGTGCGGTTGGTGTGGGCCTGCAACACTCGGCTCGATGCGCGCCAGATCAAGCTCGATGAGCTCGTCGAATTCCGGCTCGGCCAATTCGTCACGACGCCACAGCGGCTGGGCGCTCATGTAGGCGATGACTTGCTCGCGCAACTTGGCCGAACGACCGCTGAGCTCCAGGTAGGCCAACGTCTCGTTGTCGAACGGGAAGAACACAACCGTCGCCCCGTACTCGGGCGCCATGTTGGAGACTGTGCCACGTGCTGCCCAGCTAAGCGTGGAGAGGCCTGGCCCAGTGAACTCCACGAACTTGCCCACGACCGAGCGCTTACGCAGAATTTCTGCCACATGCAGGGACAAATCGGTGGCTGTTACACCTGGACGCATGGCATTGGTCACGCGGATACCAATCACTTTCGGGAAGCTGATCGGTACCGGTTCACCCACCATGGCGGCCTGCCCTTCCAGCCCACCAACGCCCCAGCCCAGCACACCAATGGCATTGATCATCGGCGTGTGGCTGTCGGTGGCGACCATGTCGTCAGGGTGGAGCAGGCGCTCCCCGTTCGCTGCGCGACTTTCCCAAACGACCTGGGCCAACGCCTCCATGTTCATCTGGTGAATGATGCCGGTACCCGGTGGGATCACACCAAAGTTGTCCAGGCTCTTCTGAGCCCATTTGATGAAGCGGTAGCGCTCGCTGTTGCGGCGGAAGTCGATGTCCAGGTTCTGCTCGACCGCGTTCGCCTCGGCGTAGCGCTCGACGATTACCGAGTGGTCGATAGTCAGTACAGCGGGGATCAGCGGGTTCATCGCCTGTGGATCGCCACCCAGCTCGGCGACAACATCCCGCATGCCGGCGAAGTCGGCCAAAGCAGGCAGGCAGGTGGTGTCATGGAACATCAGGCGGTTGGGCTGGAAAGGTACTTCGCAGTCCGGGCCCTGCCCGGTAGCTCTCGCCAACACTGACGGCAAGGCTTCTGGAGAGCAGCGTGCAACGTTCTCCAGCAGGATACGAATGGAATACGGCAGCTTTGCCAGCTGGCTGTGATCAAGCATCTTGCCCAGATCGACAATCGTGAACGAATCATCGTTGATTGTCAGGGGAGTAAAGAGGTCGCAGGCAGTCTCGGTCATGCTCATTTCGCTCGGCTTCTTATAGTGCTAGCAGGCATGCACGGAGCCATGCCTTAGGCGGTTGAGCCGATACTAAGAGCAGTCTGCGGGGATGAAAATTGGTCAATTACCACAACAGCGTTCTCCAAACGAGAACGCTGACGGACTGCTCTACTCTGGTAGCTTCAGGTGATCGATGAACGTTTTGAGCGTGGGGGATGCGGCTTCGTACTTTCTGACCACCAGTAACAGCGTGCGGTGTGCCCATGGCTCATCCAGGGTCACAGCCTTGAGCTTGTGGCTGCGCAGATACTGGTTGATGACACTACGAGGCAGCACAGCGATACCCAGCCCGGCAGACACCATCCTGCACATGCAGTCGAAGCTGCTAATCCGAATACGTAACTTGAGGCTCATACCCAGCTTGGCGGCCTCCGCTGTCAGCAAGGTGTGCATCGAGCTTTCAAGGTGAGGGCCAACGAATTCATGCTCCAGCACCTCCTTGAATTTGATGACCTTACGCGTGGCTAGCTCATGACCACTGGGGACCACCAAGGTCAACTCATCATGCCTGTAGGTCAGCGCCTCAAGCCCCTCTGAGGCTGTTTGTGCTGCAATGATCCCAAGATCAGCTCGCCCATCGGCCACTGCTCGGATCACCGCAGAACCCACTCGTTCCTCGATATCAAACTTGATCTGTGGGTACAACTGGGCAAAGCCGTCAACGTCCTGTGGCAAGAATTGGGACAGCGCGGAAGTGATGGCGTGGATGCGGATATGCCCCTTGACCCCGCTGGCGTAACCACTCAATTCCGTGTCGAGCTGCGCCATGGTTTGCTTGAGTTGCCTGGCATAGAACAGCAAGGACTGCCCCGCTGGCGTCAGCTCGACGCCGCGTGCATTACGCAGCAACAGAGGGGAGCCGATCTGCGCCTCAAGCTCAGTGATCCTTTTGCTGATGGCCGAGACCGCGACATGCTTGATTCGCCCTGCCCGAGTGAGGTTGCGCTCTTGAGCAACGGTGATGAAAAGGTCAAGGCTAGTGAGGTCGTAGCGCACTATTCAGTTCCTGGTAGATAGCTTTTGAAGCCCCGCGAGTGCAGTGGTCCAAAACCCATGGGGCCTGCGCCTGGCTCGTGCCGTCCCGGCGAGCCTGCAATCTGCGCTTACTCAGCTTGACGATGATCGGCCCGAAGCACAACGACCGCATTCCTTGCCAGAACGCCCGGCAACACGCAGAAACCAGCAACGTCCACCACCAGCACTAGAAATCCACCTTCCCCCTGCCCGCCTTGACAGTGCTCCGTCTGGCTTTGCCTTCGAGGCGGCGGGTCTTCGAGCCGAGGGTCGGCTTGGTGGGGCGGCGTTTCTTTTCGGTCTTGCCGGCAGCGATGATCAACTCGCCAAGACGCGCCAGTGCGTCAGCACGGTTCTGCTCCTGGGTGCGGTATTGTTGGGCCTTGATGATCAACACACCGTCGCCGGTGATGCGACTGTCACGCAGCGCCAGCAGCCTCTCCTTGTAGAACTCGGGCAACGACGAGGCCGGGATGTCGAAGCGCAGGTGTACGGCGCTGGACACCTTGTTGACATTCTGCCCACCTGCGCCTTGCGCGCGGATATAGGTCAGTTCGATTTCGGCATCCGGCAGATGCACGTTATTGGAGATGATCAGCATGGTATGGCCCTTGTCATTGCCACCATTATCACAGCCTTGGCCGCGCTCCCATAGAACAACGCACGATTCCTTGCTATCCCCACCCAAGATGATGTCTATCTGTGTCGAAAAATCAGAATTTTTCGCTTTCTTGTAGGGCATTTCCCAAAGATACTGTTGCCGCCTATTTTCCGTTGCGGGTGCCCTATTGGGGCTCTAGTCTGGGCCGGTCGCTGCTCATCAGCGACACGGCTTTGACGGGCCGCGATGGTTTTGAGTTATGGCACCTATTTATGGTGGCTGTACGTGCGGGCACGCTTGCGTGCGCCGGAGCTTCTCAATTCCGCCGGTCCGTCAACCCTCGTACAGCTGCCACCCTTTTGCTTGACGGCTGAGAGGTGGCAGCACCAATAGGGAATTGAACAATGCTCAAGATGGTCCCCGACCCACCCCACACGCTCCACTCCCTCGAAGACACCCTCATCCAAGCCGCGGAACATGCCGTCTGCGCGCTAGCCATTTCGCAACAAGCGATGCTGATGCAGCCCAAGTCACCTGCAGCGGTGCTGATGATGGCGACGACCCATGAACTTGAGTCCCTGCGCTCGTTACTTGAGTCCGCATTGGTTCAGGTACAGGTGCCGAACGAGCTGCGAATGCAGCACTGAGCCGATCAGGGAGATGGACCCATGACTACAGACGAATCGAACGAACAAACCACAGTAGGCAAGACCACGTTCTACCAGGGTGAAAACCAGACCCACCCACTGTTTCGCATCGAAGCCGGAATTCCCTGCAAAAGCGCCCGGGAGCAATCTTCGGAGTTGATGGGGTACGTGCGGGAGCTGACGATTATCGGGTTGATGGAAGAGAAACCGATGATGATCTGGGCTGCTCACTATCTGAGTGCGCTGGCCAAGGCGCTGATGGATGATGCCGAGCTGGGCATGATGCGCTGATTTGCCTGGCATCCGACATTGGCTCGAAAAGCGCCTACAGCCCCAACCTGATGCAAAAAAGCCCCAGCATCTCTGCCGGGGCTTGAGCTGGGCTCAGAAGCTGTCAGGTGGGCTCTTTTCGAACTTCCACTTGGTCATCTTTTTGGCAGCATGGAAGCTTTTGCAGTTGGCGATGAACTCATTGCGGTCCCATTCCTTGGAGAGGCTCGCCAGGATTTGCTCATAGGTTTCACCCGAGCAATTCGCTTCGTTGGGTTCAGGCACCCTGTCTTCGGCAATGGCTGTAAGGCTCACGGCAACGCCAAGCGCTGCAACCAGACGTGCAAAAGGCACAATGGACATTCACTCACTCCTTTGAATTGACCCGCTCCAACAGCCCGTTTTACAGGCCCCAAAAACGCAAAAAACCCTGAATAATCAGGGCTTTAAATATGGCGGAAGCGTAGAGATTCGAACTCTAGGATAGTTGCCCATCGACGGTTTTCAAGACCGTTGCCTTAAACCACTCGGCCACGCTTCCAGCTCGTTTTGCGGCCGCCATAATACCGTAATGAAACACGCTGTCAAACTCTCTGTGTCGCGGGTTGCAGGAGCTCTGATAGACTCCTAGCATCTGAACGTCTGAAACCACAGGTTTTACCAAGGAGTGTCGCCATGCGCGAACAGGATTACGCCGTCCACCACGGCCAGCAGGTCGAGCAGCAGGAGATCAGCAAGGTCCTGCGCAACACGTACAGCCTGCTGGCGCTTACCCTCGCCTTCAGCGGTGTCATGGCATTCGTGGCCCAGCAGATGCGCGTCGGCTACCCGAACATATTTGTGGTATTGATCGGCTTCTACGGGCTGTTCTTCCTGACCAACAAGCTGCGTGATTCGGCTTGGGGCCTGGTGTCCACCTTCGCCCTCACCGGCTTCATGGGCTTCATTCTCGGCCCTATCCTCAACCGTTACCTGGGCATGGCCGGTGGCGCTGAAGTGGTCAGCTCGGCGTTTGCCATGACTGCGCTGGTGTTTGGTGGCCTGTCGGCTTATGTGCTGATCACCCGCAAGGACATGAGCTTCCTCAGCGGTTTCATCACTGCGGGCTTCTTCGTGTTGCTGGGTGCTGTCGTTGCCAGCTTCTTCTTCCAGATCAGCGGCCTGCAACTGGCGATCAGCGCTGGCTTCGTGCTGTTCTCGTCGGTCTGCATCCTGTTCCAGACCAGCGCGATCATTCATGGTGGCGAGCGTAACTACATCATGGCGACCATCAGCCTGTATGTGTCGATCTACAACCTGTTTGTCAGCCTGCTGCAGCTGTTTGGCATCATGGGTCGCGATGACTGATTGATTGCTGTGTGAGAAAGCCCGCTTCGGCGGGCTTTTTTGTGGGTTTTCGAAAGGGGACTGGGGTGCGGGGTGTACGTCGATAGAGGTTCAGTGCCTGATAAATCGACCGCCGCGCGGGCGGCGCTCGATTTCTGCCCCTCCCTATAACTCAAGGCGGATACCTGGCCCACCCTCACAACCCCGCCAACCGCAATTGCTGACCAAAAAGTCAGATAAACAAGCAAATGCTCGCCGATCATGCCGCCATCGTGCTTTTCTCTACCGCAATCCCTCTTCACCCCGTAGAATGCGCTCCTTTTTTCTTCCGGGGCGGCTTTCAGCAATGAGCTCACACGAACACAGCCCAGGCGCGTCGGCGCCTGCCAATGAACTGGTGCTTGGCCTGGAGGACAAGCCACGGCTGCTGATCGGCCTGCTGGCTGCCCTGCAGCACTTGCTGGCGATCATTGTGCCGATCGTTACCCCTGGCCTGCTGATTTGCCAGGCGCTGGGCGTTTCTGCGCGTGATACCAACCTGATCGTTTCCATGTCGCTGGTGATCTCGGGTATCGCCACCTTCGTGCAGTGCAAGCGCTTTGGCCCATTCGGCGCCGGGCTGCTGATCGTGCAGGGCACCAGCTTCAACTTTGTCGGCCCGCTGATTGCGGGCGGCGCGCTGATGGTCAAGCAAGGCACGCCGGTAGAAGGTGTAATGGCGGCCATCTTCGGCGTGGTGATTGCGGGCTCGTTCGTAGAGATGGGCGTGTCGCGCATCCTGCCGTTCGTCAAACGCCTGATCACCCCGCTGGTGACCGGTATCGTGGTGCTGATGATCGGCCTGACCTTGATCAAGGTCGGCCTGATCAGCATGGGTGGTGGCTTCGGCGCCATGGCCAATGGCACCTTTGCCAATGGCGAGAACCTGCTGCTGTCGGGCGTGGTGCTGGCGATCATCGTGATCCTCAACCGCGTGCCGGTAGTGTGGATGCGCAGCTGCGCCATCGTCATTGCACTGGCGGTTGGCTATGCACTGGCCGGCTACATGGGCCGCCTGGACTTTACCGGCATGCACGAAGCCGCGTTGTTCCAGGTGCCGACCCCGCTGCACTTCGGCCTGGGCTTCTCGTGGGCGCTGTTCATTCCGATGCTGGTGATCTACCTGGTGACTTCGCTGGAAGCCATCGGTGACGTTACCGCCACCAGCAAGGTGTCGCGCCAGCCGGTCGAAGGGCCGGTATGGATGCAGCGGATCAAGGGTGGCGTGCTGGTCAACGGTGCCAACTCGCTGCTGGCCGGTGTGTTCAACACCTTCCCCAGCTCGATCTTTGCCCAGAACAACGGGGTAATTCAGCTGACCGGCATTGCCAGCCGTCACATTGGTCTGTGGATTGCCGTGATGCTGGTGGTGCTGGGGCTGTTCCCTAGCGTTGCCGGGGTGATCCAGGCAGTGCCGGAGCCGGTGCTGGGTGGCGCGGCCATGGTGATGTTCGGGGCGGTTGCGGCTTCGGGGATCAATATTCTGGCCAGCACCCGGCTGGACCGCCGGGCGCTGCTGATCATTGCCGTGTCGTTGGCGCTGGGCCTGGGCGTTGCGCAGGTGCCGGAGTTCCTGGCGCATATGCCGGCGGCGATTCGCAATGTGCTGGAGTCGGGTGTGGCTACCGGGGGGATCTGTGCGCTGGTGCTGAACTGGTTCTTGCCGGAGAGCAAGGAGCAGGCTTGAGTCTTGTGTGCTTCTGACAGGGCCATGGGGCTGCTTTGCAGCCCATCGCGACACAAGGCCGCTCCCACAGGGGTCGCGTAGGGCACACGGATACATAGAAAGCCCGCGCCGCTTGCACAAGCGGGCGCGGGCTTTTTTGCTTTATCATGGCGGCATTCCTTTGCATGAGTTATCCATGAAATTCGCTATCGCGGTGTTCTCCCCGGCCCATGCGCCCTCCTCGCGGCGCGCCTTGCGCTACGCCGAGGCGGTGCTGGCCGGCGGGCATGAGATTGCCCGGCTGTTCTTTTATCAGGACGGGGTGCACAGTGCCTCGGCCAACGTGGTCGCGCCCCAGGACGAACTGGACGTGGCCAGCCAATGGCGTGCCTTTATCGAGACTCACCAGCTGGACGCCGTGGTTTGCATCGCCGCCGCCCTGCGCCGTGGCGTGCTCGACGAGGCCGAAGCCAACCGTTACCAGCGCCCGGCGGTGAACCTGCCCAAACCTTGGGAACTGTCGGGGCTTGGCCAGCTGCATGAAGCGGCGCAGGTTGCCGACCGCCTTGTCTGCTTCGGAGGCGACTGAAATGGCCAAATCCTTGTTGATCATCAGCCGTCAGGCGCCGTGGAACGGCCCATCAGCCCGCGAAGCACTGGACATTGCCCTGGCCGGCGGGGCCTTTGACCTGCCGCTGGGCATGCTGTTCCTGGACGACGGGGTGTTCCAGCTCGCTCCCGGCCAGCAACCCACCGCCGTGCAACAGAAGAACCTGGCCGCCAACCTGCAGGCGCTGCCGATGTTCGGTGTCGAGGAGCTGTTCGCCTGCAGCCACAGCCTCACCCGCCGCGGCGTGGCAGCCGATACCCTGGCGCTGCCGGTGCAAGTGCTGGATGACCCGGCCCTTGCCGCGCTGATCGCCCGTTTCGACCAGGTGGTAACGCTCTGATGACAACCCTGCATGTAATTGCCCACTCCCCGTTTGGCGACGAGCGCCTGGCCAGCTGCCTGCGCCTGCTCGGCAAAGACGACGCGTTGCTGCTGTGCGGCGATGCGGTGTATGCCCTGCGCAGCGGCAGCGAGCCGCACCGCCAGCTGCAAGCTGCCGGCCTGGCCCAGCGCCTGTTCGCCCTGGACGAGGATGTGCAAGCCCGCGCGGTCGACAACGACCTGGCCAAGGCCGTGGACTACGCCGGGTTTGTCGAACTGTCGCTGCATTACGACAAGGTCAACAGCTGGCTATGAGTACGCTCAACGTTGGCGATCAAGCGATCGCCCTGGACAAGGACGGCTTTCTGGTCGACCTGCAAGACTGGTCCCGCGCCGCCGCCGAGGCTTTGGCCGAGCGCGAGGGTATCCCATTGACGGCGGACCATTGGGAAATCCTCGAACTGCTGCGCCAGTTCTACCAGGAATACCAGCTGTCCCCGGCCACGCGCCCGCTGATCAAGTACACGGCCCTGAAGCTGGGCCCGGAAAAGGGCAACAGCCCGCACCTGAACCGCCTGTTCAATGGCACCCCCGCCAAACTTGCCGCCAAGCTGGCGGGCCTGCCCAAGCCGACCAACTGCATATGACCCAGCCCCTCTTGAATGAAGCTCGTCCCCTCACCCTGGAGACCCCCGCCGAACACCCGTTCGCTGAATTCGTGCGCATTCTTGGCAAAGGCAAGCGCGGCGCGCGCGGCCTGACCCGCGAAGAAGCCCGCGCGGCGATGACCCTGCTGCTGGAAGGCAAGGTCGAAGACACCCAGCTGGGTGCCTTCCTCATGCTGCTGCGCCACAAGGAAGAAAGCGCCGAAGAGCTGGCCGGCTTCACCGAGGCCCTGCGCGCCCACCTGCAGGCACCGAGCATTGCGGTGGACCTGGACTGGCCCACCTACGCCGGCAAGAAGCGCCACCTGCCCTGGTACCTGCTGGCGGCCAAGTGCCTGGCCGGCAATGGCGTGCGCATCCTGATGCACGGCGGCGGCGCACACACTGCCGGGCGCATGTACAGCGAGCAACTGCTCGACCTGCTGCAGATCCCGCTGTGCCGCGACTGGGCCGCCGTCGGCAACGCCCTCGACCAGCACCAGTTGGCGTTCTTCCCGCTGCATGACTGGGCACCGCAGTTGCAGCGCATGATCGACCTGCGCAACACCTTGGGCCTGCGCTCGCCCATCCATTCGCTGGCCCGGGTACTTAACCCGCTGGGCGCACGCTGTGGCCTGCAAAGCATCTTCCACCCTGGCTACCAGGCCGTGCACCGTGAGGCCAGCCGCCTGTTGGGCGACCATGCTGTGGTGATCAAGGGCGATGGCGGCGAGATCGAGGTCAACCCCGATGTCATCAGCCACCTCTACGGCACCACGGCAGGCGAAGCGTGGGACGAAGAGTGGCCAGCGCTGAGCGAGCGCCGCCATGTCAAACCGGGCAGCCTGCAGGCCGAGCACCTGCGCGCGTTCTGGCGCGGTGAAGTGGAAGACAGTTATGGCGAAAAGGCCCTGATCGCGACCATGGCCCTGGCCCTGCGTGGCCTGGGGCAAGACCGCGAGCAGGCATTCGCGACAGCGCAAGGCTATTGGAATACGCGGAATAGATCGATTTAGCCGATAATAGCACCCCGATCTTTGCGCTATTTGTTCGAACGATTTGGCCTAGACTGGGCTCCAACGACAAACAACTTTGTTTCAGGAGCTCACCATGGGCCTTTTGATCGACGGCCGCTGGCACGACCAGTGGTATGAAAACGGCAAGGACGGCACGTTCAAACGCGAAAACGCCCAGCGCCGCAATCAGCTGCCCGCCCCGGAGGCTGGCCGTTACCACCTGTACGTCTCGCTGGCCTGCCCATGGGCCCACCGCACTCTGATCTTGCGTGCCCTGAAAGGCCTTGAGTCATTGATCGATGTGTCGGTGGTCAGCTGGCTGATGCAAGACAATGGCTGGACCTTCGACCAGCAGCAAGGCTCCAGCGGTGACCACCTCGACGGCCTGCAGTACCTGCACCAACGCTATACACAGGATGACCCGCATTACACCGGCCGCGTGACCGTGCCTGTGCTGTGGGACAAGAAAGAAAAACGTATCGTCAACAACGAGTCGTCGGAGATCATCCGCATCTTCAACAGCGCGTTCAACGAACTGACCGGCAATACGCTGGACCTGTACCCCGAGCCACTGCGGCCGACCATCGAGGCATTGAACGAGCGCATTTACCCGGCGGTGAACAATGGCGTGTACCGCGCAGGCTTTGCCACCACGCAAGACGCCTACGAGGCAGCGTTCGACGATGTGTTCAACGAGCTGGATCATCTGGAAGACGTGCTGAGCCGTAACCGCTACCTGGCCGGTGAGTACCTGACCGAGGCCGATGTACGCCTGTTTACCACGCTGGTGCGCTTCGATGCGGTGTACCACGGGCACTTCAAGTGCAACCTGCGCCGCCTCAGTGACTATCACAACCTGTCGAACTGGCTGCGTGAGCTGTACCAGTGGCCGGGGGTGGCGGGGACGGTGGATATGGAGCATATCCAGAAGCACTATTACATGAGCCACAAGACCATCAACCCGACCGGGATCGTGCCTAAGGGGCCTTTGCAGGACTTTGGCTTGCCGCATGATCGGGAGATGTTGGTGGGGAAAGGGATCTGGCAGGCTTGAGATAGCCGGGGCTGCTTTGCAGCCCATTCGCAGCACAAGGCTGCTCCTACAGGAATCACGCAGAGCTTCACGCGATCCCTGTAGGAGCAGCCTTGTGCTGCGAATGGGCCGCAAAGCGGCCCCGACAATTTCAGCTGTTCTGCGAACCTTCGAACCAGGCCAGCTTGTCACGCAACTGCACCACTTCCCCCACAATCACCAGGGTCGGCGCATGCACTTCATGCCGGGCCACCAGCTCTGGCAAGTCCGCCAAAGTACCGGTGAACACCCGCTGGTTACGCGTAGTCCCCTGCTGCACCAACGCCGCCGGGGTACTTGCCGCCCGGCCATGGCGAATCAGCTCGGCACAGATGGTCGGCAAACCGACCAACCCCATGTAGAACACCAACGTCTGCGCCGGCGCCACCAGGTCATTCCACGGCAGGTTGCTGGTGCCATCCTTCAGGTGCCCGGTGACGAAACGCACCGACTGGGCGTAGTCGCGGTGAGTCAGCGGTATACCGCCATAAGCGGAACAGCCACTGGCCGCAGTAATGCCCGGCACCACCTGGAACGGGATGCCATGCTCGGCCAGCTCTTCGATCTCTTCGCCACCCCGGCCGAAGATGAACGGGTCGCCACCCTTCAGGCGCAACACGCGTTTGCCCTGCTTGGCCAGGTCGACCAGCAGGCGGTTGATCTGGTCCTGGGGCACGGAATGGTCAGCACGGCGCTTGCCCACGTAGATGCGCTCGGCATCACGCCGGCACATCTCGATAATGGCAGGCGCCACCAGGCGGTCGTACAGCACCACATCGGCCTGCTGCATCAGGCGCAAGGCGCGGAAGGTGAGCAAGTCCGGGTCGCCCGGGCCAGCACCTACCAGGTACACCTCACCACCCTGCTGCACCGGCGCGCCATCCACCATCGCCTGCAACAGGCGTTCGGCCTCAGCGCCCTGCCCGGCCAGCTGGCGCTCGGCAATCGGCCCCTGGAACACGGTTTCCCAGAAGCCGCGACGCTGGTTGACGTCCGGGTACAAGGTTTTGACCTTGTGCCGGAAACGCGCAGCCAGCCCGGCCAGCTCACCATAGGCCGACGGAATCCAGGCCTCCAGCTTGGCGCGGATCAAACGCGCCAACACCGGGGCGTCACCGCCACTGGATACCGCAATCACCAGTGGTGAACGGTCGACAATCGCCGGGAAGATCACCGTGCACAGGGCCGGGGCATCCACCACGTTGACGGGCAGGCTGAGTGCCTGCGCATCCGCCGACACCTGGGCATTCAGCTCAGGGTCGTCGGTAGCCGCGATCACCAGCCGGCAACCGACCAGGTCGGCTGCCTGATAGCCACGCACCAGCACCTCACCGCCACCTTCCCGGGCCAACGCAGCCAACTGGCCGTCGACCTCCGGCGCCACCACGCGCAGCTCGCTACCGGCATCCGCCAGCAGGCGCGCCTTGCGCAAGGCGATCTCACCGCCACCGACGACCAGCACGCGGCCGCCCTGCAGCTTGTGGAACAGCGGCAGGTAATCCATTTAGCGGATGACCTCGACGCCGCCCATGTACGGCTTCAGCACGTCTGGCACACGGATCGAGCCGTCAGCCTGCTGGTAGTTTTCCAGCACGGCAACCAGGGTACGGCCCACGGCCAGGCCGGAGCCGTTGAGGGTGTGCACCAGCTCTGGCTTGCCGGTTTCCGGGTTGCGCCAGCGGGCCTGCATGCGGCGTGCCTGGAAGTCGCCACAGTTGGAGCACGAGCTGATTTCGCGGTACTTGTCCTGGCTCGGTACCCACACTTCCAGGTCGTAGGTTTTCACCGCACCAAAGCCCATGTCTCCGGTGCACAGGGCCAGCACGCGGTACGGCAGCTCCAGCAGCTGCAGCACGCGCTCGGCGTTGGCGGTCAGGCCTTCCAGGGCTTCCATCGACTTGGCCGGTTCCACCACCTGCACCATCTCGACCTTGTCGAACTGGTGCTGGCGGATCATGCCGCGGGTGTCACGGCCAGAAGCACCGGCTTCACTGCGGAAGCAAGGGGTGTGGGCAACCAGTTTCAGCGGCAGCTGCTTGGCGTCGAGGATTTCACCCGCTACCAGGTTGGTCAGCGACACTTCGGCAGTCGGGATCAGGTAGAAGTCAGCTTCACCTTCGCGGGTGATCTTGAACAGGTCTTCCTCGAACTTCGGCAGCTGGCCAGTGCCCTGCAAGGCAGGCGCTTGCACCAGGTACGGGGTGTAGTGCTCCTCGTAGCCGTGCTCGCCGGTGTGCAGGTTGATCATGAACTGCGCCAGGGCGCGGTGCAGGCGGGCGATCGGGCCACGCAGCACGGCAAAGCGGGCACCAGACAGCTTGGCTGCGGCCTCGAAGTCCAGGCCACCGCTGACTTCGCCGAGGGCGACGTGGTCCTTGATTACGAAGTCAAAGGCGGTCGGCGTACCCCAACGGCGCACTTCGACGTTGTCATCCTCGCTGGCTCCGACCGGTACGCTGGCGTCCGGCAGGTTGGGGATGGTCAGCAGAATACCGTCCAGTTCGGCCTGAATGCCGTCCAGTTCGGTCTTGCCGGCAGCCAGCTCGTTAGCCATGCGCTCGACGTCGGCCATCAGCGGCGCGATGTCTTCGCCCTTGGCCTTGGCCTGGCCGATGGACTTGGAACGGGCGTTACGCTCGGCCTGCAGCTGCTCGGTACGGGTCTGCACCGCCTTGCGGCGCTCTTCCAGTGATTCGATGCGCGCGACATCCAGGCTGAAGCCACGGGAGGCCAGGCGTTGCGCCACTTCCTGAAGTTGGCCGCGTAACAGTTTGGAATCGAGCATATCGTTCTCTCGTTATAGGTAGGTGTTGGTTCAGAATCGGGTCAAAGACAGACCGGCCCAGGTCGCGAGCAGCCCGCCCACCACGCTGATACTGGTATAGCCCAAGGCAAGGGGCACTTGCCCGCTTTCCATCAGGCGCACGGTATCGAGCGAGAAAGAGGAAAACGTTGTAAGGCCTCCGAGGAAGCCGACAATCAGGCCAGCGCGCAGCTCGACCGGCGCCAGCGGCTTGTGCAAGAACAAGCCATAGAGCAGGCCGATCAGCAGGCAGCCAACCAGGTTGACCGCCAGCGTACCGGCATAGAAGTGACGTGGCCAGTGGGCCGCTACCCAGTTGGCGGTAGCGAAGCGCAACAAGGTGCCGGCGATACCGCCCGCGCTGACGGCGGCAATGAGTGCAATCACGGTTTTCTCCGCTGGCGGGGGCTGTTGCGATCGAGGTCGGCCAAGTGGCGCAGCTTCTCGCCAATCTTCAGTTCCAGGCCACGGGGCACCGGCTGGTAGTACGGGCGTGGCTCCAGCTCATCGGGGAAGTAATCTTCACCAGCGGCGTAGGCATCGGGTTCATCGTGGGCATAACGGTACTCGTCGCCATAGCCCAGTTGTTTCATCAGCTTGGTCGGGGCGTTGCGCAGGTGCAACGGCACTTCCAGCGAGCCATGCTCGGCCGCTTCGCGCAGGGCGGTCTTGAAGCCCATGTACACCGCGTTGCTCTTTGGCGCACAGGCCAGGTAGGTAATGGCCTGGGCCACCGCCAGTTCGCCCTCGGGGCTGCCCAGGCGCTCCTGCACGTCCCAGGCCGCCAGGCACAGGCCAAGCGCGCGCGGGTCGGCGTTGCCGATGTCCTCGCTGGCCATGCGCACCACGCGGCGGGCGATATACAGCGGGTCGCAGCCGCCGTCGAGCATGCGGGCAAACCAGTACAGGGCGCCATCGGGGTTGGAGCCGCGCACCGACTTGTGCAGCGCGGAAATCTGGTCGTAGAACGCCTCGCCGCCCTTGTCGAAGCGGCGACGGCTGTCACCCAGCAGGCTCTGCAGCATCTCGACGTCGATTTCGCTGCCGTCTTCCGCCAGGTCCGAGGCGTTCTCAAGGAAATTGAGCATGCGCCGGCCATCACCGTCGGCGGCGGCCATCAGCATCTTGAAGGCGTCGTCGCCCACCCGCAGGTTGCGCTTGCCCAGGCCACGCTCTTCCGTCAGCGCACGGTTGACCAGCTTGCGCAGGGCCGCCTCGTCCAGGCTCTTGAGCACATACACCCGCGCCCGCGACAGCAGCGCGTTGTTCAGCTCGAACGACGGGTTCTCGGTGGTGGCGCCGATGAACAGCAGGGTGCCGTCTTCCACATAGGGTAAAAAGGCGTCCTGCTGCGACTTGTTGAAGCGGTGCACTTCGTCGACGAACAGGATGGTGCGCCGGCCATACTGGCCGGCCTGCTGCTTGGCTACCTCGACCGCCTGGCGAATCTCTTTGACCCCGGCCAGTACCGCCGACACCGTCTCGAAGTGCGCATCGCAGAACTGCGCCAGCAGCCGCGCCAGGGTGGTCTTGCCCACCCCAGGCGGCCCCCAGAAGATCATCGAGTGCAGCGCGCCCTGCTCCAGCGCCTCACGCAGCGGTTTGCCGCGTGCCAGCAGGTGCTCCTGGCCGACGTATTCGTCCAGGTTGGACGGGCGCAGGCGGGCGGCCAGGGGCTGGGCAACGGGTTCGCTTCGAAACAGGTCCATGACGAGCTCCGGTTACTCCTTGATCACGTCCGCGCCCTTGGGGATGTCGAACTTGAACTTGCTGTCCGGCACCGCCTGGTTGGCCTTGACGCCATTGAACAGGATATTGGTGCGCTGGCCGACGCTGTCGATCAGCTGCATGTCATTGATCAGGCCCTTGCGGAACGACACGCGCAGCGAATCGAACAGGGTGTCCTTGGTCTTCGGCTTGAGGGTGAAGTCCATTACTTCGCCCTGCTCTTTCGAGACGATGTCGAAACTCTGGCTGATCTTCGACACGTCACCGGACAATAGCAGTGCCGGGGTCTGGTTCAGGCGCACGTCGAGCTTCTTGACGGTGGCCTGTTCCAGGTCCGGGTCCCACAGGGTAACCATCTTGCCATCAGACACCACCACCTGCTCCTGCGGCGCATTGGTGTGCCAGTAGAACAGGCCGGGGCGCTTGACGGTCATCTGGCCAGCGGTTTCCTGCAGGCTGGCGCCGTCGGCACCCAAGGTCAATTGAGAGAAATTGGCCTCGATGGTCTGCGACTTTTCAAGCAGCTGGGTCAGGCGTTGTACATCTTGCTCACCGGCAAAAGCCGAAACGCTGCCCAGAGCAAGGGCAGAAACCAACAGCATGCGAATCGCGCGCATGGTAATCCTCATTGAGCATTGAAAAGGCCGGGCGCCACCGTTGGCGCCCGGCAAGGTATTCATCAGTCGCGCGGGCCGCCCGGGGCAATCACTTCCCGCGAGCCGTTGCTGTTCATCGGGGTGACCACGCCAGCCATTTCCATGGCTTCGATCATGCGGGCGGCGCGGTTGTAGCCGATCTTCAGCTTGCGTTGCACGGCCGAGATCGACGCACGGCGGCTTTCCAGCACGAATTGCACGGCCTCATCATACAGGGCGTCGCTTTCCGAATCATCGCCATCGCCACCACCGCCGCCGCCTTCAAAGCCGCTGCCGGCCTCTTCCACGCCGTTGAGGATGTCGTCGTTGTAGTCCGGCGCGCCGCGCAGCTTCCACGCTTCCACCACGCGGTGCACTTCGTCGTCGGAGACGAACGCACCGTGCACGCGGATCGGCAGGCTGGTACCCGGCGGCATGTACAGCATGTCACCGTGGCCCAGCAGCTGCTCGGCGCCACCTTGGTCGATGATGGTGCGCGAGTCGATCTTGCTCGACACCTGGAACGCCATGCGGGTCGGGATGTTGGCCTTGATCAGGCCGGTGATCACGTCCACCGACGGGCGCTGGGTGGCAAGAATCAGGTGGATACCGGCCGCCCGCGCTTTCTGGGCGATACGGGCAATCAGCTCTTCGACCTTCTTGCCGACGATCATCATCATGTCGGCGAATTCGTCGACCACCACCACGATGGTCGGCAGGGTTTTCAGCGCAGGCGGCACGTCGTCCATGCTCTCGCGGCGGAACAGCGGGTCATGGATGACCTCGCCGGCTTCCTCGGCATCCTTGATCTTGCGGTTGAAGCCGCCAAGGTTACGCACGCCCATGGCCGCCATCAGCTTGTAGCGCCGCTCCATCTCGGCCACGCTCCAGCGCAGGGCGTTGGCAGCGTCCTTCATGTCGGTAACCACCGGGCACAGCAAATGCGGGATGCCTTCGTAGATCGACAGTTCGAGCATTTTCGGGTCGATCATGATCAACCGCGCGTCTTCCGGGCCAGACTTGAACAGGATCGACAGGATCATCGCGTTCACACCCACCGACTTACCGGAGCCGGTGGTACCGGCCACCAGCAGGTGTGGCATCTTCGCCAGGTCGGTGATCACCGGCTTGCCGCCGATGTCGTGGCCCAGGGCCAGGGTGACCGGCGATTTCTGCTCCTCGAACTGCGGCGTGGCCAGCACTTCGGAGAAGCGCACCATCTGCCGGTTTTCGTTGGGGATCTCGATACCCACGGTGGTCTTGCCAGGGATTACCTCAACCACTCGCACGCTGGTCACGGCCAGCGAACGCGCCAGGTCCTTGGCCAGGTTGGCGATGCGGCTGACCTTCACGCCAGCGGCCGGCTGGATTTCATAACGGGTAATCACTGGGCCTGGGTGGATCGAGTCCACCGCCACTTCAACGCCGAATTCCTTGAGCTTGATTTCCAGCAACTGGCCGACACTGGCCAGGGATTCTGGCGAGTACTCGATCTTTTTCTGCTCGGCCGGGTCGAGAATCGAGATCGACGGCAGGGTGCCTTCGATGGCGCTGTCGACGAACAGCGGCGCCTGCTTCTCTTTCATCACGCGCTTGCTCGGCTCAGGTGCCTTGGCCGCTGCCGGTGGCACGATGGTCGGGCCCGCAGGCTGCTCGCGGGGCACCACGGCTTCACGCGCCACTACCGGCTCGCGCGGCACCACGGGCTCACGGGCAAGGGTCGGTTCGCGTTGCACAACAGGCTGGGCGGGCGTTTCTTCACGCTTGAAGATGCGCTCGCGCAACGCCGGTTTGGCCGGTTCCCGCTTGTCGGCAGCCGTCGGCGGTGCCTTGAAGACTGGCTCGTCCTCACGCAGCTGCGCCTCCAGGCGTTTGCGCTCGTTGCGCGCCTCCCACCAGCGGTTCGCGGCGCCCTGCACCAACTCGAACAGGTCGAGGGTGATCTTGCCGGTCAGGTCCATCACCTTGAACCACGACAAATCGGTGAACACGGTCAGGCCGAACAGGAACAGGGCAATGAACATCAGCGTACTGCCCTGCACGTTCAGCAGGTTGCGCGCCAGCTCGCCAAGGCTCTCGCCCAGCGCGCCACCCGCGGAAAACGGCATGCTCGCCGGCGGATGGAAGTGGATATGCGCCAGCGCTGCACCGGACAGCACCAGGAACACCAGGCCGATCAATCGCCAGGAGAACAGCCAGCCGCTCCAGTCCCACGGCTGATGGCGCTCACGGAAGATCTGCCAGGTCTTGACCGCCAGCAACAGCGGGAAGATGTAGGCGAAGTAACCCAGCACCATGAACAGGATGTCGGCGAAGTAGGCACCGGCCCGCCCGGCGGCGTTCTGCACCTGGTCGACGTTGCTGGTGTGGCTGAAGCCCGGGTCGGAGGTGTCGTAGGTCAGCAGCGCCATCCACAGGTACAGGCACAGGGCGCCGATCGCGATCAACGCACCTTCCTTGAGGCGGTAATGCAGCTGCTGCCGCCACAGGGGCACAGGCAAAGGAGCTGGGGTTGCGGTGGATTTCTTCAAAACGCGTCTATTCCTGCGCGTGGTGCGCGTCCAATAGTGATCGGCCAGCTGTGCGGCCAATGAACCACTACTTTTAACATTACTGCCCGCCAGCCGCCATGGCGGCACGCCGCATGGGGGGTTTGCCGGGGGTGACTTTCACATGGCTGCAATTTGAGCATGCATTTTCTTTTGTGACAAAGGCTTATGCTGTGTTTTTGCACAGGTGTGACCGCAAATGTTGCGGATGGTGCCTGCGGTTTCATGAATGTGCAGGAAATTGCCCAGAATTGCCGAAACTGCACTGCCTCTCTGTAGGAGCAGCCTTGTGCTGCGAAGAGGCCGGTAAGGCCATGAATCTGCTGTGGCAGCACCGGCCTCTTCGCAGCGCAAGGCTGCTCCTACAAACTGCAACGCTGGCGTTGAGGCAGCCAAAGAGATTGACCCTGCTTTTCACCCGCGCCATGCTGCCCTCTCCCCTCCCCCACCGCACGATAGACCATGCTCACCTGGCTGACCCGCGACTCGCTGACCTTCCCGCCCTTGGAAAAGGCCCTGCACGACCCCAACGGGCTGCTTGCCGCTGGCGGCGACCTGAGCCCCGAGCGCCTGGTGCAGGCCTACCGCCATGGCTGCTTCCCGTGGTACCAGGACGGCCAGCCGATCCTGTGGTGGTCACCCGACCCGCGCACGGTGCTGCTGCCCGACCAACTGCATGTTTCCCGCTCGCTGGCCAAGCTGATGCGCCAGGGCCGCTACCAGGTCAGCTTCGACACCGACTTTGCCGCCGTCATCGCTGCCTGCGCTGCACCACGCGACTACGCCGACGGCACCTGGATCACCGACACCATGCGCAACGCCTACTGCGAACTGCACAGCCGTGGCATCGCGCATTCGGTGGAGGTACGCCAGGACGGCGAGCTGGTCGGCGGCCTGTACGGCCTGGCCATGGGCCAGCTGTTCTTCGGCGAATCGATGTTCAGCCGCGCCGACAACGCCTCCAAGGTTGGCTTCGTGACCCTGGTCAACCACCTGCGCGAAGCCGGCTTCGTGCTGATCGACTGCCAGATGCCCACCAACCACCTGCACAGCCTGGGCGCCCATGCCATCAGCCGCGCCGAGTTCGCCGGCTACCTGGCACGCCACCTCGACCAGCCCAACAGCGCAACGTGGGTTGCCTAGGCGAGTTGCCATAGCTGGCTTACACTTAAAACAAAGTCTCACCGAAGGGGTTGATCATGACAGAGTTGGCGCGGTTGAAGTTTTATGCCACTCAGCCCCACTCCTGCAGCTACCTGCCTGACGAGCAGGCGACCACACTGTTCCTCGACCCCAGCCAGCCGATGGACGTGAACGTGTACGCGGACCTGTCGGAAATGGGCTTTCGGCGCAGTGGCGACCACCTGTACCGCCCCCACTGCCAGAACTGCAACGCCTGTGTGCCGGCGCGCATCCCGGCGGCGCGCTTCATTCCCAACCGCCAGCAACGGCGCATTCTCAAGCGCAACGCCGACCTCACCGTGAGCGCCGCGCGCCCGACGCTCAAGGAGGAGTACTTCGAGTTGTACCGGCGCTATATCGAAACGCGCCACGCCGACGGTGACATGTACCCGCCCAGCCGCGACCAGTTTTCTACCTTTCTGGTGCGCGACCTGCCGTTCTGCTGGTTCTACGAGTTCCGCCTGGAAGGCCGGTTGCTGGCGGTGGCAGTGTGCGACCTGCTGCCCAATGGCCTGTCGGCGGTGTACACCTTCTACGAGCCGGACGAGGAGCGACGCAGCCTTGGCCGCTTCGCCATCCTCTGGCAGATCACCGAGGCCGTGCGCCAGGGCCTGGAGGCGGTTTACCTGGGCTACTGGATCAAGAACTGCAAGAAAATGAACTACAAGACGCAGTATCGGCCCATCGAGTTGCTGATAAACCAGCGCTGGGTCACCCTCAACTGAAAGCATTGGCTTGACACGCAGATTTCCGGCATAATCGGCGCCACTTTTTTGCCCGGTGCGGATATGCGTCGGGCTAACACTGGATCCGAGGGCTCAACTGCATGTCGAAAGAAGACAGCTTCGAAATGGAAGGTACTGTCGTCGACACCCTGCCCAACACCATGTTCCGCGTGGAGTTGGAAAACGGGCACGTCGTAACCGCGCACATCTCCGGAAAGATGCGCAAAAACTACATCCGTATTCTCACTGGCGACAAGGTCCGCGTCGAGCTGACGCCGTACGACCTGAGCAAGGGCCGCATCACTTACCGTGCGCGCTAAGCTCCAGCCATGAAAAAGCCCGGCCATGTGCCGGGCTTTTTTGTGCCTGTCAGATTGCAAGGGGCTGCTTTGCAGCCCATTCGCAGCGCAAGGCTGCTCCTACAAAGGCCTTGTGCTGCGAACGGGCCGCAAAGCGGCCCCAATATCACGCCACCTCAGCCGTGGTCTCGAAGTCGAACACCAGTTCGTCATCGCGCAGGTCGATGTGCACCACACCGCCATGCTCGGCCAGTTCACCAAACAGGATCTCCTCGGCCAGCGGCCGCTTGATCTTGTCCTGGATCAACCGCGCCATCGGCCGCGCACCCATCTGCACGTCGTAGCCCGACGCCGCCAGCCAGCCGCGCGCCTCATCGCTGACTTCCAGCAGCACACGCTTGTCTTCCAGCTGCGCCTGCAGTTCGATAAGGAACTTGTCGACGATGCTTTTGATCGTTTCGTGGCTCAGGCGGCCGAACTGGATGATGGTGTCCAGGCGGTTGCGGAACTCTGGCGTGAAGCTCTTGCGGATCACTTCCATAGCATCGGAAGCATGGTCCTGATGGGTGAAGCCGATCGAGGCCCGTGCCGCGGTTTCCGCGCCAGCGTTGGTGGTCATGATCAGGATCACGTTACGGAAGTCGGCCTTGCGCCCGTTGTTGTCGGTCAGGGTCCCGTGGTCCATCACCTGCAGCAGCAAGTTGAAGACTTCCGGGTGGGCCTTCTCGATTTCATCGAGCAGCAATACGCAGTGCGGTTGCTTGGTGATCGCCTCGGTCAGCAAACCACCCTGGTCAAAGCCAACGTAACCAGGAGGCGCACCGATCAGGCGCGACACGGTGTGGCGCTCCATGTACTCGGACATGTCGAAACGCACCAGCTCCACGCCCAGCGCCTTGGCCAGCTGCCGCGCCGCTTCCGTCTTGCCGACGCCGGTAGGGCCAGCGAACAGGAACGAACCGACAGGCTTGTCTGGCGACTTGAGGCCAGCGCGGGACAGTTTGATGGCGGTAGACAGCGAATCGATGGCCTGATCCTGACCGAACACGGTCAGTTTCAGGTCACGCTCGAGGTTACGCAGCAACTCCTTGTCGGAACTGCTGACATGTTTCGGCGGAATTCGCGCGATCTTGGCGACGATGTCTTCGACCTGCGGCACATCGATACGCTTGACGCGGTTGGCCTCCGGTTGCAGGCGCTGGTAGGCACCGGCTTCGTCGATCACGTCGATGGCCTTGTCCGGCATGTGCCGGTCATTGATGTAACGCGAGGCCAGTTCGGCGGCGGCGCGCAGGGCTTCGTCGCTGTACTCGATATTGTGGTGGCTTTCGAAGCGCCCCTTCAGGCCGCGCAGAATGCCCACGGTGTCTTCGACCGACGGCTCGCTGACATCCACCTTCTGGAAGCGCCGTGCCAGGGCACGATCCTTCTCGAAGATGCCGCGGAACTCCTGGAAGGTGGTCGAGCCAATGCAACGGATCTCACCAGATGACAGCAACGGCTTGAGCAGGTTGGAGGCATCCATCACCCCGCCTGACGCCGCACCCGCACCGATGATGGTGTGGATTTCGTCGATGAACAGGATCGCCTGCGGGCGTTTGCGCAGCTCACCGAGCAGCGCCTTGAAGCGCTTCTCGAAGTCGCCGCGGTACTTGGTACCCGCCAGCAGCGCGCCAAGGTCGAGGGAGTACACGACACTCTGCGCCAGCAGGTCGGGCACCTGGCCATCGACAATGCGCTTGGCCAGGCCTTCGGCGATGGCCGTCTTGCCCACGCCAGCCTCACCCACCAGCAGCGGGTTGTTCTTGCGCCGACGGGCAAGGATTTGCGCCACGCGCTCAACTTCCTGCTCGCGGCCTACCAGCGGGTCGATACGGCCGGCACGGGCCAGCTCGTTCAAGTTGCTGGCATAGGCGTCCAGCGGGTTGCTCGAAGAGGAGGTTTCACCGCCCTCATCGTCCTGCATTTCCTGGTCGCTATCAGACTGCGAGCCATGCCCCGGCACCTTGGAGATGCCATGGGCGATGTAGTTGACCACGTCGATGCGGGCTACGCTCTGCTGCTTGAGCAGGAACACGGCCTGGCTTTCCTGTTCGCTGAAGATCGCCACCAGCACGTTGGCGCCGGTCACTTCGCGCTTGCCAGAGCTCTGTACGTGGAACACGGCACGCTGCAGTACGCGCTGGAAACCCAGGGTCGGCTGGGTTTCACGGTCTTCATCGTTGACAGGAATCAACGGCGTGGTGGAATCGATGAACTCTTGCAGGTCGTGCTTGAGCTTGTCGAGATTGGCGCCACAGGCGCGCAGAACGGTCGCGGCAGCCTCATTGTCAAGGAGTGCCAGCAGCAGATGTTCGACGGTCATGAACTCATGACGTTTCGAACGGGCCTCCTTGAAGGCCAGATTGAGGGTGACTTCGAGCTCGCGGTTTAACATAGCTTCACCTCATACCCAAGTGGTCGGCGATTAACCGTCCTTCTCGATTTCACAGAGTAGCGGATGCTGGCTTTCCCTGGCGTATTGGTTGACCTGCATAGCCTTTGTTTCGGCGATGTCACGGGTAAACAATCCGCACACTGCCCGCCCTTCTGTATGGACGGTCAGCATGATCTTTGTCGCCAGCTCGCGGTTCAGACTGAAGAACGTCTCGAGCACTTCGACGACGAAATCCATTGGCGTGTAGTCATCGTTGAACAAAACCACCTTGTACATCGGTGGCGCCTGCAGGATCGGCTTGGCTTCCTGGACTGCAAGACCCGAGCCGTCGTCCTCATTCGTTTGCGGGCGATCCTGATTGAATGTTAGTCGAATCTCACTAGGTGCATGCATGGAAAGAATTTCATCATGAGCGTCAGGTTAAGGTTGTGGGTTGACGGCATAGGCCACGGCCGGCGCAGGCGCCGGGCGACCTTGACTATCGGCAAAACGGTGTTACAACCAATAAGAACCCACCGTGGTCGATAAAGATCCGCGCAGTCAACCAGATTTTTCGCAAGGTTCGTATGCGGATGAAGTGGATGATACTCCAGTGATGGAGTCCTTTGCAGAGGGACATAGGGATGGCAAGCGGTAAAGTCAAGTGGTTCAACAATGCCAAGGGCTATGGATTCATCAATGAGGAAGGTAAATCCGATGACCTGTTCGCCCATTATTCGGCCATCCGGATGGACGGATACAAAACCCTCAAGGCAGGCCAATCCGTAGTATTCGACATCGTACAGGGCCCCAAAGGTTTGCACGCCGTCGAAATCAAGGACGCTGCGGTGGCCGCGGCAGAGCCCGACAGAACCCTGGGCGAGCCGCAGAGCGAAACTGCCAAAGCCTGACTGCCTGCGCTGTGCCGGTATACGAAACAACCGGCCGCTTCTTTACAGGAGCGGCCGGTTTTATATTGCCTTACATATGCTTGATCATGGCGTCGCCAAAGCCTGAACTGCTCACCAGCGTGGCGCCGTCCATCAGGCGCTCGAAGTCGTAGGTCACGGTCTTGGCCGCAATGGCGCCGTTGGTGCCCTTGATGATCAGGTCGGCCGCCTCGGTCCAGCCCATGTGCCGCAGCATCATCTCTGCCGAGAGGATCACCGAGCCCGGGTTTACCTTGTCCTGCCCGGCATACTTGGGCGCGGTGCCGTGGGTAGCCTCGAACATGGCCACGGTGTCGGACAGGTTGGCGCCCGGCGCAATGCCGATACCCCCCACTTCCGCCGCCAGCGCATCGGACAGGTAGTCGCCGTTGAGGTTGAGGGTGGCGATCACGTCATACTCGGCCGGGCGCAGCAAAATCTGTTGCAGCATGGCGTCAGCGATGGCGTCCTTGACGATGACTTCACGGCCGCTTTTCGGGTTCTTGAACTTCATCCACGGGCCGCCATCGAGCAGTTCGGCACCAAACTCGTCACGGGCCACTTCGTAACCCCAGTCCTTGAAGGCACCCTCGGTGAACTTCATGATGTTGCCCTTGTGCACCAGGGTCAGCGACTCGCGGTCGTTGTCCACCACGTACTGCAGGGCCTTGCGCACCAGGCGCTTGGTGCCCTCGCGCGATACCGGCTTGACGCCGATGCCGCAGTCCTGGTCGAAGCGGATCTTGGTGACGCCCATTTCCTCCTTGAGGAACTTGATCACCTTGTTCGCCTCAGGCGAACCGGCCTTCCACTCGATACCGGCATAAATGTCCTCGGAGTTCTCGCGGAAGATCACCATGTCGACATCGCCGGGCTTTTTCACCGGGCTCGGCACACCCTGGAACCACAGCACCGGGCGCAGGCACACATACAGGTCCAGTTGCTGGCGCAGGGCTACGTTGAGCGAACGGATGCCACCCCCCACCGGGGTGGTCAACGGGCCCTTGATCGACACCACGTAGTCCCGCACGGCATCGAGGGTTTCCTGCGGCAACCAGGTGTCCTGGTCGTATACCTGGGTGGCTTTTTCGCCAGCATATACCTCCATCCAGGCGATCTTGCGCTTGCCGCCGTAAGCCTTCTGAACGGCCGCATCCACCACTTTGATCATTACCGGCGAGACATCGACGCCAATCCCGTCGCCTTCGATATAAGGAATGATGGGGTTGTCAGGAACGTTGAGCGAATGGTCTGCATTAACGGTGATCTTGGTGCCGTTGGTCGGAACCTTGATTTTCTGGTATCCCATGCTTGCACTACTCCGCTGTCGGGTGTGATTGGACATCGTGCGATCCACTGAGCCTAAACCACATCTGCCGACCTGCAAGGCATGCGACAACCCGCCACATTGCAGCTACGTCTTTGGTCTTATAAATGGGCCGATATCACTTGGCCTTGCTGATTAGCCCGAATGGTTTGGTATACTCCGCCGCGACCGTAGGGTCATCGGGGCGAATCCCAGGAAAATGCGGACCGCCCTTGGCCATGAATGGCCGAAAAGCCTGGGTTGTTACCGCAGCTCAGCATTGACGCTCGACTGATGCATCCACCATCACCGCTCGCAGCCTCTCGACTTTCCGCTCATGGCGCTGCCAGGGCGATGCGCCTACCCTGCGCACCACGAGACTCGAGCACGCTCAGCACACAGAGAGTTAACCCGCATGCCCACCCGTTCCAAGATCATCTATACCTTCACCGACGAAGCCCCCGCCCTCGCCACCTACTCGCTGCTGCCGATCGTCGAAGCCTTCACCGCTTCAGCTGACATCGCCGTCGAAACTCGCGACATCTCCCTGGCCGGCCGTATCCTTGCCGCCTTCCCGGAGCAACTGGGCGCAGAGAAGCAAGTAGGCGATCACCTGGCGGAACTGGGCCAGCTGGCTACCACCCCTGAAGCCAACATCATCAAGCTGCCGAACATCAGCGCCTCGGTACCGCAGCTCAAGGCCGCGATCAAGGAACTGCAAGGCAAGGGCTTCAACATCCCTGACTACGCCGACGAGCCGGCCACCGCGGACGAAAAAGAGTCCCGTGCCCGCTACGACCGCATCAAGGGCTCCGCCGTGAACCCGGTGCTGCGCGAAGGCAACTCCGACCGCCGCGCGCCGCTGTCGGTCAAGAACTACGCCCGCAAGCACCCGCACAAGATGGGCGCCTGGGCCGCCGACTCCAAGTCGCACGTTGCCCACATGACCCAGGGCGACTTCTACGGCAGCGAGAAGGCCGCACTGATCGAAGCTGACGACAGCCTGCGCATCGAGCTGGTCGGCAAAGACGGCACCACCACCGTCCTGAAAGAAAAGACCGCCGTCAAGGCCGCCGAAATCATCGACTGCGCCACCATGAGCCGCAAGGCCCTGAAAGCCTTCATCGCCGAGCAGATCGCCGATGCCAAGGCCGCCGGCGTGCTGCTGTCGGTGCACCTGAAAGCCACCATGATGAAGGTTTCCGACCCGATCATGTTCGGCGTCATCGTCGAAGAGTTCTACAACGACGTGCTGGCCAAGCACGCCGCAGCCCTGGCCGAAGTAGGCTTCAACGCCAACAACGGTATCGGCGACCTGTACGCCCGCATCAAGGACCTGCCAGCCGACAAGCAGGCCGAGATCGAAGCTGACATCCAGGCCCTGTACGCCCAGCGCCCGGCCCTGGCCATGGTCAACTCCGACAAAGGCATCACCAACCTGCACGTACCGAGCGACGTTATCGTCGACGCCTCGATGCCGGCCATGATCCGTGACTCGGGCAAGATGTGGAACACCGCCGGTGAACTGCAAGACGCCAAGGCCGTGATCCCGGACCGTTGCTACGCCGGTATCTACCAGGCCACCATCGAAGACTGCAAGCAGCACGGCGCCTTCGACCCGACCACCATGGGCAGCGTGCCGAACGTTGGCCTGATGGCGCAGAAAGCCGAAGAGTACGGCTCTCACGACAAGACCTTCCAGATCAAGGCCGACGGCGTCGTGCGCGTGGTCGATGGCAAGGGCAACGTTGTGCTGGAGCAGAACGTCGAAGCCGGTGACATCTTCCGCATGTGCCAGACCAAAGACGCGCCGATCCAGGACTGGGTCAAGCTGGCCGTCAACCGTGCCCGCCTGAGCAACACCCCTGCGGTGTTCTGGCTGGACCCGGCCCGCGCCCACGACGGCGTGATGATCGAGAAGGTGCAGCAGTACCTGAAGGATCACGACACCACCGGCCTGGACATCCGTGTTCTGCCCCCGGTCGACGCCATCAAGTTCTCCCTGGCCCGCATCCGCGAAGGCAAGGACACCATCTCGGTGACCGGCAACGTGCTGCGCGACTACCTGACCGACCTGTTCCCGATCATGGAGCTGGGCACCAGCGCCAAGATGCTGTCGATCGTGCCACTGATGAACGGCGGTGGCCTGTTCGAGACCGGCGCCGGCGGTTCGGCGCCCAAGCACGTGCAGCAGCTGGTGGAAGAGAACTTCCTGCGTTGGGACTCGCTGGGTGAATTCCTGGCCCTGGCCGCTTCCCTGGAGCACCTGGGCAACACCTACGACAACCCGCGTGCCAAAGTGCTGGCCAACACCCTGGACCAGGCCACTGGCAAGTTCCTCGACACCAACAAGTCGCCTTCGCGCAAAGTTGGCGGTATCGACAACCGCGGCAGCCACTTCTACCTGACCCTGTACTGGGCCCAGGCCCTGGCTGCCCAGGCTGACGACGCTGCCCTGCAGGCACGCTTCGCCCCGCTGGCAAAAACCCTGGCCGAGAACGAGGAGACCATCGTCGCCGAGCTCAACGCCGTTCAGGGCAAGCCAGCCGACATCGGTGGCTACTACGCCCCGGATGCCGAGCTGACCGCCAAGGTGATGCGCCCAAGCCAGACCCTGAACAGCGCCATTGCTGCCCTGTAAGGTTCGCTTGAAGTAACAGCAAAAACCCCGGCCACGCACCGGGGTTTTTGCTTTCTGAAAGAGCTTGCACGGCCCCCTGTAGGAGCGGCCTTGTGCCGCGAAAGGGCCGCGAAGCGGCCCCGGCGTTTTTTGCTGCGAAGCTGATTACCTCGGGCCGCTTCGCAGCCCTTTCGCGGCACAAGGCCGCTCCTACAGGGCCCGTGCCAACCATAGGAAATGCTCATGACCTGGCAACCCCACATCACCGTCGCCACCATCGTCGAGCACGAAGGCAAGTTCCTCTTCGTCGAAGAATTCAAAGCCAACCAGCACGTCTTCAACCAGCCTGCCGGCCACCTCGAACCCTTTGAGACCCTGCCCCAGGCCGCCCTGCGCGAAACCCTGGAGGAAACCGCCTGGGAAGTCGAGCTCACCGGCGTGGTCGGCATCTACCTGTACACCGCCCCCAGCAACGGCGTGACCTACCAGCGCATCTGCTTCGCCGCCCGCCCGGTGCGCCACCACGCCGACCTGGCACTGGACAGCGACATCGTCCGCGCCGTGTGGCTGACCCGCGACGAGCTGCTGGCCGACCCGGCCCGCTGGCGCAGCGAGCTGGTGCCACGTTGCCTCGACGACTACCTCAATGGCCCCTTGCACAGCCTTACCCTGCTCCGCGACTGACGCGTCGCCACGGGTTTGATAGAATCGACGTTTTTCCCTTGATACACACCGGTACCCATGACCAGCCCAGCACTCAAAGACCCCGCCAAGACCCGCGTCATCGTCGGCATGTCCGGCGGCGTGGACTCTTCCGTCTCCGCCCTTCTGCTCATCGAGCAGGGCTACCAGGTGGAAGGGCTGTTCATGAAGAACTGGGAAGAAGACGACGGCACCGAATACTGCACCGCCCGTGAAGACCTGGCCGACGCCCAGGCCGTGTGCGACCGCATCGGCATCAAGCTGCACACCGCCAACTTCGCCGCCGAATACTGGGACAACGTGTTCGAGCACTTCCTTGAAGAATACAAGGCCGGCCGCACGCCCAACCCGGACATCCTCTGCAACCGCGAAATCAAGTTCAAGGCGTTCCTCGACTACGCCCTGTCGCTGGGTGCCGACCTGATTGCCACCGGCCACTACGTGCGCCGCCGCGACACCGACGGGCTTACCGAACTGCTCAAGGGCCTGGACCCGAACAAGGACCAGAGCTACTTCCTGCACGCGGTCGGCGGCAAGGAAATCGCCCGCACCCTGTTCCCGGTCGGCGAGCTGGAAAAACCGGAAGTGCGCGCCATCGCCGAAAAGCACGGCCTGGCCACCGCCAAGAAAAAGGATTCCACCGGCATCTGCTTCATTGGCGAGCGCCGCTTCAGCGACTTCCTCAAACAGTACCTGCCAGCCCAGCCGGGCGAAATCGAAACCACCGACGGTGAAGTGATCGGCCGCCACCATGGCCTGATGTACCACACCATCGGCCAGCGCCAGGGCCTGGGCATCGGCGGCCTGAAGGATGCCGGTGACGAGCCCTGGTACGTGCTGCACAAGGACCTGACCCGCAATGTGCTGGTGGTCGGCCAGGGTAACGAACACCCTTGGCTGTTCTCCCGCGCCCTGCTCGCCTCGGAAATCTTCTGGGTCAACCCCATCGACCTCAGCAGCCCGCGTCAGCTCACCGCCAAGGTACGCTACCGCCAGAGCGACCAGCAGTGCACCCTGGAACTTACGGCCAGCGGCTACCGCGCGGTGTTCGACGAGCCGCAGCGCGCCGTTACCCCAGGCCAGTCGGTGGTGTTCTACGACGGTGAAGTGTGCCTGGGCGGCGGCGTGATCGAAGCCGCCGAGCCGTGGAGCCCGCGCACATGAGCAACCTGCAGGAGCAGCTGATTGCGTTGGGTGGTGTGTTTCAGGCCGCCGTGTTGGTGGACCGCATCGCCCGCACCGGCCAGGCCAGTGAGGCCAACATCGGCTGCATGCTCGGCAGCCTGCTGGTGCGTGACCCCAAGGACACCCTCGAGGTGTTCGGCGGTGACGACCTGAACCTGCGCGACGGCTACCGCGCGCTGATCGGCGCCCTGGAGCGCGACCCCAACAGCCTGCAGCGCGAGCCACTGCGCTACGCCCTGTCGATGCTGGGCCTGGAGCGCCAGCTGAACAAGCGCGGCGACCTGCTCGATACCATCGGCAACCGCCTGCCGCAAATCCAGTCCCAGGCTGACCATTTTGGCCTGGTTCATGAAAACGTCATTGCTTCCAGTGGCGCCTTGTACCAGGACACCCTGAGTACCTTGCGTCAGCGCATTCAGGTGCATGGCGACATGCGCTTCCTGCAGCAGGCCAGCAACGCCTCGAAAATCCGCGCCCTGCTGCTGGCCGGCATCCGCGCCGCACGCTTGTGGCGCCAGCTGGGCGGTCACCGCTGGCAACTGGTGTTCAGCCGACGCAAGCTGCTGAACGAACTGTACGACATGATGCGTTCGCCTTCCTGAAAAAGCGACGCCGTGCCCTTGTAGGAGCAGCCTTGTGCTGCGAATGTGCTGCGCAGCAGCCCCGACAATCTGTGCCATGGCCAGAATCCTGGGGCTGCTGGGCAGCCCATTCGCAGCACAAGGCTGCTCCTACATAAGGACCGCGACCTGTTTTATAGGGCCGACCTTTGGTCAGCCACCCGACCTGGGCGCAATTTTCATGTATGATATGCGCCCTTCCAAAAGCCTGACTGTCCGAGAACACCCCATGCAGCTTTCTTCGCTCACTGCGGTTTCCCCTGTAGACGGCCGTTATGCCGGCAAAACCCAGGCCTTGCGCCCCATTTTCAGCGAATTCGGCCTGATCCGTTTCCGCGCCCTGGTCGAAGTGCGCTGGCTGCAGCGCCTGGCCGCCCACCCGCAGATCGGCGAAGTGCCGGCGTTCTCCGCCGAAGCCAACGCCCTGCTGGACAACCTGGCCACCGATTTCAAACTTGAGCACGCCGAGCGCGTCAAGGAAATCGAGCGCACCACCAACCACGACGTCAAGGCGATCGAATACCTCCTCAAGGAGCAGGCCGCCAAGCTGCCTGAGCTGGCCAAGGTCAGCGAGTTCATCCACTTCGCCTGCACCAGCGAGGACATCAACAACCTGTCCCACGGCCTGATGCTGCGCGCCGGCCGTGACGACGTGCTGCTGCCGCTGATGCGCCAGATCGCCGACGCCATCCGCGCCCTGGCCCACGCCCACGCCGACGTGCCGATGCTGTCGCGCACCCACGGCCAGCCGGCTTCGCCGACCACCCTGGGTAAAGAGCTGGCCAACGTCGTGTACCGCCTGGAGCGCCAGATCGCCCAGGTTGCTGCCGTACCGCTGCTGGGCAAGATCAACGGCGCCGTGGGCAACTACAACGCCCACCTGTCGGCCTACTCGCAGATCGACTGGGAAGAGAACGCCCGCGCCTTCATCGAAGACGAGCTGGGCCTGCAGTTCAACCCGTACACCACCCAGATCGAGCCGCACGACTACATCGCCGAGCTGTTCGACGCCATCGCCCGCTTCAACACCATCCTGATCGACTTCGACCGTGATGTGTGGGGCTACATTTCGCTGGGCTACTTCAAGCAGAAGACCGTTGCCGGCGAAATCGGCTCGTCGACCATGCCGCACAAGGTCAACCCGATCGACTTCGAAAACTCCGAAGGCAACCTGGGTATCGCCAATGCGCTGTTCCAGCACCTGGCCAGCAAGCTGCCGATCTCGCGCTGGCAGCGCGACCTGACCGACTCCACCGTGCTGCGCAACCTGGGCGTGGGCTTTGCCCACAGCGTCATTGCCTACGAAGCCAGCCTGAAAGGCATCGGCAAGCTGGAAGTCAACGAAGCCCGCATCGCAGCCGACCTGGACGCCTGCTGGGAAGTACTGGCCGAGCCGATCCAGACCGTAATGCGCCGCTTCAACATCGAAAACCCCTACGAGAAGCTCAAAGAGCTGACCCGTGGCAAGGGCATCACCCCGGACGCGCTGCTCACCTTCATCGACGGCCTCGACATGCCAGCCGAAGCCAAGGCCGAGCTCAAGCAGCTGACCCCCGCTACCTACATCGGTAACGCGGCAGCCCAGGCCAAACGCATCTAAGCTGACCGTCGCGTACAACGCCCGGCCTGGCCGGGCGTTTTTATTCCCGTACGAAAATTACGTTTTTTCAATAGGTTGAACATGAATCCTGATACTCCACTGCAGCTGCTCGGCGGCATCTCGGCCCGCGAATTCATGCGCGACTACTGGCAGAAGAAGCCCCTGCTGGTGCGCCAGGCCTTCCCCGACTTCATCAGCCCAATCGACCCCGACGAACTGGCTGGACTGGCCCTGGAAGAGGAAGTCGAGTCGCGTATCGTGCTGGAGCACGGCGCCCACCCGTGGGAGCTGCGCCGCGGCCCGTTCAACGAAGACACCTTCGCCGAGCTGCCGGAAAAAGACTGGACCCTGCTGGTACAAGCGGTGGACCAGTTCGTCCCGGAGGTGGCCGAACTGCTGGAAAACTTCCGCTTCCTGCCCAGCTGGCGTATCGACGATGTAATGATCAGCTTCGCCGCCCCCGGTGGCAGCGTTGGGCCGCACTTCGACAACTACGACGTGTTCCTGCTGCAAGGCCACGGCGAGCGCAACTGGAAGATCGGCCAGATGTGCAACAGCGACAGCCCGCTGCTGGAGCACGCCGACCTGCGCATCCTTGCCGAATTCGAGCAGAGCGAAGAGTGGACCCTGGAGCCAGGTGACATGCTCTACCTGCCACCACGCCTGGCTCACTACGGCGTAGCCGTGGACGACTGCCTGACCTACTCGGTGGGCTTCCGCGCGCCAAGCGCCGCCGAAGTGCTGACCCACTTCACCGACTTCCTCGGCCAGTTCCTGCCGGACGAAGAGCGCTACAGTGACGCCGACGCCCAGCCGGTCAGCGACCCCCACCAGATCCAGCACGACGCCCTCGACCGCCTCAAGGCCCTGCTCGAGAAGCACATGGGCGACAAGGACCTGCTGCTGACCTGGTTCGGCCAGTTCATGACCGAGCCGCGCTACCCTGAGCAGATCGTTGGCGAAGAGCTGAGCGAGGAAGAGCTGGTGGACGCCCTCGAGCAAGGCGCCATCCTGATCCGCAACCCAAGCGCACGCATGGCCTGGTCGGAGTTCGAGGACGACCTGCTGTTGTTCGCCAGCGGCCGCAGCTGCCCGCTGCCAGGCAAACTGCGCGAGCTGCTGAAGCTGGTGTGCGCGGCAGACGCCCTGCACAGCGACAACCTCGCAGACTGGCTGCAGGACGAAGATGGCCTTATGCTTCTACAGCAGCTGGTCAAACAAGGGAGCCTGGGATTCGCCAATGAATAAGATCAGCGTTCGCCTCGCCGACTGGCAGAAAGACAACGCCGACATCCGCCGTATCCGTGAAGCGGTGTTCGTCGCCGAGCAGCACATTCCGCCAGAGCTGGAGTTTGATTCGGAAGACCAGGACGCCCTGCACTTCCTGGCCATGGAGGGTGACTACCCGATTGGTACCGCGCGCCTGCTGGCGGACGGCACCATCGGGCGCATCTCGGTGCTCAAGGACTGGCGCGGCCTGAAAGTGGGTGACGCGCTGATGAACGCAGTGATCGTCGAAGCGCAAAACCGCGACCTGAAGCAGCAGATGCTCAGCGCCCAGGTGCACGCCACGCCGTTCTACGAGCGCCTCGGCTTTCGCATAGTCAGCGAGGAATTCCTCGAAGCCGGCATCCCGCACGTGGACATGGTGCGCGACTCGCGCGTCTGATCCATCACCTCCCCACAGGCGCCCCACACATTCTGAAAAATGTGCGGCCCCTGTGGGAGCGGGTTTACCCGCGAAAGGGCCGGTACAGGCTCAACACACTTCCCCTGACAAAAACCTGTACATCCATCCAGATAAAACTTGCCTCCGCGCCCCCGCTTGCGCATCCTAGTGCCCATCACCCCCGATGAAGCGTCCCCGGCCATGCGCCTGTTCCTCTGCGAAAAACCCTCACAGGCAAAAGACATCGCCAAAGTGCTCGGCGCCACCCGCAAGGGCGACGGCTGCTGGCAAGGCACTGACGTCTGCGTAACCTGGTGCATCGGCCATCTGCTGGAAACCGCCCCGCCCGACAGCTACGACGAACGCTACAAGCGCTGGAACCTGGCCGACCTGCCGATCATCCCCGACAAGTGGAAGATGCTGGTCAAGCCCAAGACCGCCAGCCAGTTCAAGGCGGTAAAGCGCCTGCTGGGCGAAGCGCGGGAGCTGGTGATTGCCACCGACGCCGACCGCGAAGGCGAAATGATTGCCCGCGAGCTGGTCGAGCATTGCCGCTACCGCGGCCCGGTGCAGCGCCTTTGGCTGTCGGCGCTCGACGACACCTCCATCCGCAAGGCCCTGGCACGCCTGCTGCCCGGCCACGAAACGTTCAACCTTTATCACTCGGCGCTGGGCCGCTCCCGCGCCGACTGGCTCATCGGCATGAACATGAGCCGGCTGTTCACCCTGCTTGGCCGCCAATCCGGCTACCAGGGCGTGCTGCCGGTGGGCCGGGTGCAAACCCCCACCTTGCGCCTGGTGGTCGACCGCGACCGCAGCATCGCCGACTTTGTGCCGGTGCCGTTCTGGGCCATCGACGTCCAGCTTGAACATGCAGGCCAAGCTTTCAACGCCCAGTGGCGTGCGCCCGAGGACGCCTGCGACGACCAAGGTCGCTGCCTGAACCAGAGTTTGGCGCAACAGGCCGCCGCCGCCATCGGTAACGCTGGCACGGCACGGGCCGTAAAGGTGACCACCGAGCGCGTGCGTGAAGCCGCGCCCCTGCTTTTCGACCTCGGCACCCTGCAAGAGCTGTGCTCGAAAAAGTTCGGCCTCGGCGCCCAGGAAACCCTCGACATTGCCCAGGCCCTGTACGAAACCCACAAGCTCATCACCTACCCGCGCAGCGACTGCGGCTACCTGCCGCTGAGCCAGCACGCCGAAGCACCGGCCATTCTCGCCGCCCTGCAACGGGCCGATGCCAGCCTCGCACCGCTGCAGCCCCACCTGGAGCCGCAGCGCCGCTCGCGGGCGTGGAACGACGCCAAGGTCAGCGCCCACCACGGCATCATCCCTACTGCCGCCGCCAGCGACCCGTCGCGCCTGCCGGCCAAGCACAAGGCGGTGTACACCCTGATCCGCGCCCGCTACCTGGCGCAGTTCCTGCCCAACCACGAATATGACCGCACCCAGGCCGACTTCGACTACGCCGGCCATGCCCTGCGCGCGGTGGGCAAGCAGATCGTCGAGCCGGGCTGGCGCCGCGCCCTGCCCGAAGCGCTGACCCCGGCCAAAGGCCGCGAAGCACCACCGGCCCAGGTGCTGCCAGCGCTGAGCGAAGGCCAGGACTGCACCGTGCAAGGCCTGCAACTGAAAGATCTGTGGACCCAGCCGCCCAAGCCGTTCACTGAAGGCGACCTGATCAAGGCGATGAAAAACGTGGCCAAGCTGGTGGATGACCCTCGGCTGAAGCAGAAACTCAAGGAAACCACCGGCATCGGCACCGAGGCCACCCGCGCCAGCATTATCCAGGGCCTGCTCGACCGCGGCTATCTCGTAAAAAACGGCAAAGCGCTGGCGGCCACACCTGCGGCCTTCAGCCTGATCGATGCCGTCCCCCGCGCCATCGCCGACCCCGGCACCACAGCGATCTGGGAGCAGGCGCTGGACATGGTGCAAAGCGGCGAGATGAGCCTGGAAGAATTCGTGGCCCGACAGTCGGCGTGGATGGGCAAGCTGGTCGAGCGTTGCAGCGGCATGCGCATGACCATCAGCGGGCCGGCAGCCGGGGCAGCGCCGCCCTGGAAGAAGAAGCGTCGCGGTGGAGGTGGGAAAAGCAAAGCAGCCGGAAGCAAATCGGCAACAAGCAAGCCGCGTCAGCCCCGAAAAAAAGCGACAACCTGAAGCTTCTGCACTGGCATCACAGGCCCTATCGCCGGCAAGCCAGCTCCCACAAGTCTTGTACAAGGACTGAAGCCAGTGCAGGTCTTGAGAGCCTAAGTCTTAAACAGGTGCTGATGCCCATTGGGTACTTGTGGGAGCTGGCTTGCCGGCGATAGGGCCAGCTAAGGCAGCACATCAATAACAGGTAAACTACCAAACCCTGCCTGACACATTGGCACCATGAAATTTCCCTGCTAAGTTTTCATGAAAATAATCACAATAATTTTCACGAGGCTTCTGCATGTTCAAACAATCCGCCCAGCACGTCGCCAGCTACTACGCCCAGACCTACCCCGCCAACATCCCGCTGCGCCCTACCCTGCAAGGCACCCACGACACCGACGTGCTGATCATCGGCGCCGGTTTCAGCGGCCTGCATACCGCCCTGCGCCTGACCCAGGCAGGCAAACGCGTAACACTGCTGGAGGCCAGCCGTGTGGCCTGGGCTGCTTCCGGGCGCAACGGTGGCCAGGCACTGCTGGGCTGGTCTTGCGACATGCCGCCACTGGAAAAGGCCTTGGGCGTGGAACGCACCCGGCGCCTGTGGGCCAGCATGTGCTGGGCCGCCGACGAGATGCGCGAACTGCCACAACGCCACGGCTTCGATATCGACTACCGGCAGGGCAGCCTGTGGACTGCGGTATTGCCGCGCCGGGTGAAAATGCTCGAAGAGGCCCTGCACGATGCAGAACACAAATGGGGCTACGACGCCCTGCGCCTGATCGGCCGCGACGAGCTGCCACAATGGATCGACAGCCCGCGCTACCAGGCTGCGCTGTATGACGCCAAAGGCGCCCACCTCAACCCGCTGAAGCTGGCCCAAGGCCTGGCCAGTACCATCGAGGCTGCCGGCGGGCAAATCTACGAACAGAGCCAGGTGCTCAGCTACCAGCAGGCTCGCGACGGCTATGTCGCCCGTACCGACCGTGGCGAAGTTCGCTGCCAGGTATTGGTGCTGGCCTGCAACGCCTACATCGACCGCCTTGACCGCAGCCTGTCGCGTCGCCTGTTACCAGTCGGTTCCTACCAGGTCGCCACTGCGCCTCTGGATGCCGACTTCGCCCATTCGTTACTACCTCGCAACAGTTGTGTGATCGACAACCAGTTCGTACCCGACTACTTTCGCCTCACCCCGGACCACCGCCTGCTGTTCGGTGGCGGCTGCACTTACCTGGGCGGCATTCCCAAGAACGTCGCCAGCGCCACCCGCCCGTACCTGGAGCGGGTGTTCCCGCAACTGGCCGGGGTAGCCATCGACTATGCCTGGGGCGGCCATATTGATTGCAGCATACAACGCACCCCGGACGTCGGCCGCGAGGGCCAGCGCTACTGGCTGCAGGGTTTCTCCGGCCATGGCGTACTGCCGACCCTGGCGGCGGCGCGTGCGGTCAGCGATGCCATTCTCGGCGATGAAGACCTGTTGGCGCTGTACCAAGGCATCGACAACGGCCGCTTCCCCGGCGGGGACCTGCTCGCAGCACCGCTGGAAGCCGCCGCCAAGGCCTGGTACAGAATGCGCGACACGCTCTGAAGACGGCCGGCGCTTGCTTCGCCGAAATCTGCCCTATTCTCAATAGCTCCCTTCGGTTCCTGCATACAGGAGACACGATCATGAGCCATGTAACGACGCAGGACGGCGTACAGATTTTCTACAAGGACTGGGGCCCGCGCGATGCACCGGTGATCCACTTCCACCACGGCTGGCCGCTCAGTGCCGACGACTGGGACGCGCAGATGCTGTTCTTCCTCGCCCAGGGCTATCGCGTGGTGGCCCACGACCGCCGAGGTCACGGCCGCTCCAGCCAGGTATGGGACGGCCACGACATGGACCACTACGCCGACGACGTAGCCGCCGTGGTTGCCCACCTGAGCACCCAGGGCGCCGTACATGTCGGCCACTCGACCGGGGGTGGCGAGGTGGTGCGTTACATGGCTCGGTACCCTGAGGACAACGTGGCCAAAGCCGTGCTGATCGCCGCCGTACCGCCCTTGATGGTGCAAACCCCCGGCAACCCCGGTGGCCTGCCCAAGTCGGTGTTCGATGATTTCCAGAACCAGGTGGCCAGCAACCGGGCGCAGTTTTACCGGGATGTGCCAGCCGGACCGTTCTACGGCTACAACCGACCCGGTGCCGAAGCCAGCGAAGGCATCATCGCCAACTGGTGGCGCCAAGGCATGATGGGCAGTGCCAAGGCCCATTACGATGGCATCGTGGCGTTTTCCCAGACCGATTTCACCGAAGACCTCAAAGGCATAAAACAGCCGGTACTGGTGATGCATGGGGACGATGACCAGATCGTGCCGTATGAAAACTCCGGGGTGCTGTCGGCCAAGCTGCTGCCCAATGGCACGTTGAAGACCTACAAAGGCTACCCGCATGGCATGCCCACTACTCATGCCGATGTGATCAATGCGGATTTGCTGGCGTTTATCCGTAGCTGATGTAATCACCTGTAACGGCCCTTTCGCGGGTAAACCCGCTCCCACAGGTACAGCGCTGCCCTCAGGTTCTACGCTGAACCTGTGGGAGCGGGTTTACCCGCGAAGAGGCCGGCACTGGCAACACACCCCTCCCAGGCTTACCATGTCTCCCTTATAGCGCGGCCCTTTGCCGCACCTTGCCTCCCTGCCTGCCAAGACCCCCATGCCCTTCGAACTCACCGTAGAACCCCTAACCCTGCTCATCCTGGCGCTGGTCGCCTTCGTCGCTGGTTTCATCGATGCCATCGCCGGTGGCGGGGGCCTGCTCACCACCCCGGCCCTGCTCACCGCCGGCATGCCCCCGCACCTGGTACTGGGCACCAACAAGCTCAGCTCCACCTTTGGCTCGGCCACCGCAGGTTTCACCTACTACAAGCGCAAGCTGTTCCACCCGGCGCAGTGGCGCCCGGCGTTGTTCGCCACCTTGACCGGGGCGTTGCTGGGTGCGGTCATCGCCCACTACATGCCAGCCGAGTGGTTGAACAAGATGCTGCCGGTGATCGTCTTCGCCTGTGGCATCTACCTGCTGTTCGGCGGCACACCCAAGGCGCCGCTGGATGCCGATGCGCCGATCAAGAAGAAGTGGCAAGTGCCGCAAGGCTTCACCCTGGGCTTCTACGACGGCGTGGCCGGCCCGGGTACCGGGGCGTTCTGGACGGTCAGCACCCTGCTGCTGTACCCCATCGACCTGGTCCGCGCCAGCGGCGTGGCGCGTAGCATGAACTTCGTCAGCAACATCGCGGCGCTGACGGTGTTCATCATTTCCGGGCAGGTGGATTACGTCGTCGGCCTGTGCATGGGCCTGTCGGTCATGGTTGGTGCCTTTTTTGGCGCACGCACGGCGATCAGTGGCGGCAGCAAATTCATCCGCCCGGTGTTCATCACCGTGGTGCTCGCCTTGACCGTGCGCCTAGCGTGGCAGCACTGGTTCGGGCAAGCCTAAGCGCCTGGCCACATAAAGATCGATCAGGTACCGGGCAATCGACCGCCCGGCCGGCAACGGTGGCAGGTCGTGGACGCTGAACCACTGGGCGTCCTCGATCTCGTCCGGCTGCATGACAATATCGCCCCCCGCGTATTCGGCATGAAAGCCCAGCATCATCGAGTGCGGGAATGGCCAGCACTGGCTGCCGACGTACTGGATGTTCCGCACGTCCACCGCCACCTCTTCACGCACTTCGCGCACCAGGCAGTCTTCTGCCGACTCACCCGGCTCGGCAAAGCCCGCCAAGGTGCTGTACACCCCGGTGACGAAGCGCGGCGAGCGCGCCAGCAAGATTTCATCGCCACGGGTCACCAGCACGATCATGCTCGGCGAAATACGCGGATAGCTGCGCAGGTCGCATGGCTGGCAGTACATCGCCCGCTCCCAGCGAATTTGCGTCATCGCCTGGCCGCAGCTGCCGCAGAAACGGTGCTCGCGGGCCCAGGTGCCGATCTGCGCGGCATAACCCAGTACTTTGTAGGTGTCGAAGTCGCCTTGGAGCATGAATGCCCGCAGGCCACGCCAGTGGCAACCGGGCACGTCGGTGGCGCTGCGCAGCTCCAGCAGGAACACCGGCTGGCCGTCGAAATGGCCGATGCCATGCTCGCATAACACGTCGAGGTCCTGGCGTTTGAGCCAGTCGCGGGGGAACAGCGCGCCGTTGTCGTCCACCAGAAACCCTTCCGGGCTGCGGGCCACGGCCACGCCCCCGGTGATCTGCGGGTCGAGTACTGCAGTAGTCCAGCGTGCTGACATGTCGGGGGTTCCTTGACTGCGCGTCCCCCGGCCCGATCAGTCGGCGAACGTCGGTTTCTGTTTGCTCATGTGCGCCGCCACGGCCACGCGCAGGTCTTCGGACTGCAGCATCGCGGCGTTCCAGGTGGCGATGTAATCCAGGCCATCGTCGATGCGATGGTCACGCATGTAGCTGAGCATTTCCTTGGTGCCGGCCACGGCGATCGGCGATTTTGCAGCAATCTCCCGGGCGATGGCAAAGACACCGTCCAGCAGTGCGGCCTGATCATCATAGATCCGGTTGACCAGGCCGATGCGCAGGGCCTCGTCGGCCGCAACGTTGCGCCCGGTGAAGGCCAGCTCACGCATGATGCCGTCGCCAATGATATGTGGCAAACGTTGCAGTGTGCCGACGTCGGCGGCCATGCCCATGTCGATTTCCTTGATCGAGAACTGCGCGTCGCTGCTGCAGTAACGCATGTCGCACGCCGAGATGAGGTCGATGGCGCCGCCGATACAGTAGCCCTGCACGGCCGCCAATACGGGTTTGCGGCATTTGTCCACGGCGGTGAACGAGGCCTGCAGGCGCTGGATGGTGCTACGCAGAAAGCGCGCATTGCGCCCCACGTCCTTGCCCATTTGCCCAGCCAGCGAGGCCAGCATCATGAGGTCGATGCCTGCGGAAAAATGCTTGCCTGCACCACTGATCACTACCGCCCGCACGGTATCGGTGTCGTCGATCCACTGGAAGATAGTGATGATTTCTTCCCAGAAGGCCGCGTTCATCGCGTTGACCTTTTCCGGGCGGTTGATCTGAACGTGGGCGATGTTGTCGGTCAGTTCAACCTTGAACGCACTGTACTCGTTCACGGGCGGCACTCCTGCGGGTGAAGGATTCATGGCGTGGATGTTAACCCAGCCCGATGGCCGTACTTGTGCCAAAAACGGGACTGCACGCCTTGCCTAAGACGCGCCAATCCTGCACCGTGCGCCATCGCCGAATCATAAGGATACATATTCATGTCACGCTCCCTGTCCGGCGCCCTCGCCCACGGTTTTCTGGGCCAGTCGCCGCTTTGGTACAAGGCGGTCATCTGCCTGTTCCTGGTGCTCAACCCGCTGCTGCTGGTTACCGTTGGCCCGGTTGCAGCAGGCTGGGCGCTGGTGCTCGAATTCATCTTCACCCTGGGCATGGCGCTGAAGTGCTACCCGCTGATGCCTGGCGGCCTGCTGCTGATCGAAGCCTTGCTGTTACAGATGACCACGCCACAGGCGCTGTATGAGGAACTGCAACACAACTTCCCGGTGATCCTGCTGCTGATGTTCATGGTCGCCGGTATCCATTTCATGAAGGAGCTGCTGCTGTTCCTGTTTTCGCGCATTTTGCTCGGGGTACGCTCGAAGGCAGTTCTGGCGCTGCTGTTCTGTGTGCTGTCGGCGTTTCTGTCGGCGTTTCTCGATGCGCTGACCGTGACGGCGGTGATCATCAGCGCTGCGGTCGGCTTCTACGCCGTGTACCACCGCGTCGCGTCCGGCGCCAACCCGCGCGAGGAAAGCGCGGTGGACAGCGACCAGCAGATCGCCCACCTGCACCGCGAAGACCTCGACCAGTTCCGCGACTTCCTGCGTAGCCTACTGATGCACGGCGCAGTGGGTACCGCCCTGGGTGGCGTGTGCACCTTGGTGGGCGAGCCACAGAACCTGCTGATCGGCCACGAGATGGGTTGGCACTTCGCCGACTTCTTCTTCAAGGTGGCACCTGTGTCGCTGCCAGTGCTGGGTGCCGGCCTGCTGACCTGTGTGCTGCTGGAAAAACTGCGCCTGTTCGGCTACGGCACCTTGATGCCCGAGCCGGTGCGCCAGGTGCTGGCCGCCTACGCGGCCGAGGACGACGCCGCGCGCACTCAGGCCCAGCGCATCGCGCTGTGGGTGCAAGGGTTTGCAGCGCTGATATTGATCGTCTGCCTGGGGCTGCATGTGGCTGAAGTGGGCCTGATTGGCCTGATGGTGATCGTGCTGATCACGGCGTTTACCGGTATCACCGATGAACACCGGCTGGGCCGCGCCTTCCAGGACGCCATGCCGTTCACCTCGTTGCTGGTGGTGTTCTTCGCCGTGGTCGCGGTTATCCATCAGCAGCAGCTGTTCAGCCCATTGATCAGCTGGGTGCTGACGCTGCCGGCCGAGCAGCAACCGGGCATGCTCTACCTGGCCAACGGTTTGCTGTCGGCGATCAGCGACAACGTGTTCGTCGCCACCATCTACATAACCGAGGTGAAGCAGGCGTTTCTCAATGGCAGCATGAGCCGCGAGCATTTCGAAACGCTGGCGGTGGCAATCAACACCGGCACCAACCTGCCCAGCGTGGCAACGCCGAATGGGCAGGCAGCGTTCCTGTTCCTGCTGACCTCGGCGATTGCGCCGCTGATCCGGCTGTCGTACGGGCGGATGGTGTGGATGGCGTTGCCCTATACCGTGGTGATGGGTGGGCTGGGTTGGTGGGCGGTGACCTACTGGCTGTGATGTAAACCTGCACGGGCCCCTTGTGATCGGCTAATTCAGTCTCTTGTAGGAGCAACCTTGTGTCGCGAACGGGCTGCGAAGCAGCCCCGGCAATTTGTGCATTTGCGCTGAAATCCTGGGGCAGCTTCGCAGCCCGTTCGCGGCACAAGGCCGCTCCTACACAGGAACTGCATCACTTTCGAGACCTGTGTCGATTCTGCCTGGTGCCATTCGACTACCCATTAAAGCAGCCACCGGGCTGCCAACAGGAGAGTCCCCATGCGCAAACTCATCGTAGCCGCCTTCATCAGCCTCGACGGCGTGATGCAAGCTCCCGGCGGCCCGAAGGAAGACACCAGCGGCGGTTTTGCCTACGGCGGCTGGATCGTGCCCTACGCCGAGGAAGTGTTTGGCCAGGCGATGCAGGCATTGTTCAGCCAGCCATTTGAGCTGCTGTTGGGCCGGCGCACCTACGACATTTTTGCCGGCTATTGGCCAAACATCAAAGACAACGCCGAAGACTTCTCCATCGCCAACCTGTTCAACAGCGTGCCCAAGCATGTGGCCACCCACACCCCTGCCACCCTCGACTGGCACAACAGCCACGCTCTCGGCACGGACATCGCCGCTGCGGTACGCTCGCTCAAGCAACAGGACGGCGCCAACCTGCTGACCCAGGGCAGCGCCGAACTGGTGCAGCAACTGCTGGCGGCAGACCTGGTCGATGAACTGCAACTGCTGACCCACCCGCTGCTACTCGGCCACGGCAAACGCCTGTTCGGTCATGACGCAGCAGCAGCGGCCTTTACCTTGCAGCAGTCGCAAGTCTCGCCCAAGGGTGTGATCATCAGCCGCTACGTGCGCGCAGGCCAGGTGCAGACCGGTTCATTCGACGTGGTGTAATCCCGTACAACTTTTGCCCCGCGCAGGCATCGAAACACTGGAAGCCCCTATCCGCTCCAAGGAGGTCAACCATGGCGCTGCGCACTACGCTGCTGCTTTCCTGCATGACCCTGGCGCTGCTCGGCTGCGCCGGCAACGATCAACCGGCACCACCGCACACCCAGCAGGTGGACCTGCAACGCTACCAGGGCACCTGGTATGAACTGGGCCGGCTGCCGATGTTCTTCCAGCGCAACTGCGTGCAGTCCGAGGCACACTATGGTCTGCGCCCGGATGGCCGGATCGACGTGACCAACCGCTGCAAGGAAAAGGACGGCCAGTGGAACGAAGCCAAGGGCATCGCCGAGGCCCAGCAGCCGGGCAGCACCGACAAGCTGTGGGTGCGCTTCGACAACTGGTTCAGCCGCCTGGCACCGGGCCTGACCAAGGGCGAGTACTGGGTGCTGTACCACGACAAGGACTACCGCGTGGCGTTGGTCGGCCACCCCAACCGCGAGTACCTGTGGCTGCTTTCACGCACGCCTGCGGTCACCGACCAGCAGCGCGAGCAACTGCTGACCATCGCCCGGGAGCAAGGGTATGACACCAGCAAGCTCATATGGCGGCAGGGAGACTAGCAGGCGGTCGACGGCTGGCGGCAATCCGGCTATGGTGTGCGCCCTTTCTCGCCTCGAAGGAACGAGACCGTTGAATACCAAGCCGCCGTCAGCACCCCGCATCCGTTTTCTTGCCCTGTGCGTGTTCCATCACCAGGGCAAGATTCTGGTCAACGTGTTCGATGATCCCGTCACCGGCCAGACGCTGTCCCGCCCACTGGGTGGCGGTATCGAGTTCGGAGAGCTGGGCCGCGATGCCATCGCGCGGGAAATCATGGAGGAGTTGGGCCAGCCGATCAGTGATGTCCGCCTGCTCGGCACCCTAGAAAGCCTGTTCACCTATGCCGGCAAACCGGGGCATGAGGTCGTGCAGGTGTACGATGCGCGCTGCGACGACGCCAGCCTGTACCAGCGCGCCTGGCTGGACGGCCACGAGTCCAACGGCAGCCCGTTCCGCGCCCGCTGGTGCGACAGCGCCGATTTCGAGCGCACTTGCCCGCTGGTGCCACAAGGGCTGCAGGCGTTGCTGCACGACTTGGCGCTGTTGGGTTGAAACAAGGAACCTGAGCATGGACCTGTTGTTCCTCGGCACCTGCGCCGGGGTGCCAACCAAGGCACGCAATGTCAGCGCCACGGCGGTGATCGAGGCCAATGGCAGCGGCTGGTACCTGGTCGACTGCGGCGAAGGCACGCAGCATCAGCTGCTGCGGACCCCGCTGTCGATCCGCGACCTGCGCGCCATTTTCATCACCCACGTGCACGGCGACCATTGCTTCGGCCTGCCCGGCCTGCTGGCCAGTGCCGGCATGAGCGGGCGTACCCAACCGCTGGAGCTGATCCTGCCGGCTGCGCTGCATGACTGGGTACGCCAGGGCCTGGTAGCCAGCGACACCTTCCTGCCGTTCGAACTGCGCCTGCTGGCCGTGGAAGAGTTGGTCGAATGGCGCAACGATACCCTGCAGGTGACCACCGTTCAGCTGTCACACCGCGTGCCGAGCGTCGGATTCGTGTTCACCGAACTCAACCCCGAACCGCGCCTGGACATCCCCCGCCTGGAAGCCGAAGGCATACCGCGTGGCCCGCTGTGGGGCGAGCTGGCCAAGGGTTTGACGGTACAGCATGGCGAGCAGTTGCTGAACGGCAACGACTACCTGCGCCCTTCCCGGCCACCGCGGCGGGTGATCGTCTGCGGCGACAACGATACCCCCGAGCTGCTGGCCGACGCTGCCCAAGGCGCGGATGTGCTGGTGCACGAAGCCACGTTCACCCAGGCCGTGGTCGAACGCACCGGGGTCACCTTCGGCCACAGTACCGCGGCGGCGGTGGCGCGCTTTGCCGAAAGCGCAGGCGTGCGCAACCTGGTGCTGACGCACTTCAGCGCCCGTTACCAGAACGACCCGCGGCGCAGCCCGAATATCGACAACGTGCGTGACGAAGCCCTCGCCCACTACCACGGGCAACTGATCCTGGCGCAGGACCTGCAGCGCTATCGCATTGGCCGTGATGGCTGTCTTGAGCCAGCCGGATGAATTAGCATGGCCGGTTTTCCAAAAGGACTTGGCCATGCAACGCATCGTGATTCTGGGCAACGCCGGCAGTGGCAAATCAACCCTGGCCCGCCAGATCGGCGCCCGCCTTGGGACGTCGGTGGTACACCTCGACACGTTGTTCTGGGAGGCCGGTTGGGTAGAACCGGATGCCGAGACCTTTCGCAGCCGGGTACGCGATGCGGTTAGCGGGCAAGCGTGGGTATGCGAGGGCAACTACAGCCGCCGCACCTTCGACCTGCGCTTGCCAAGGGCCGACCTGGTCATCTGGCTGGATACACCACGGCTGACATGCCTGAAGCGGGTCATCCTGCGCAGTGTGATGAACAAGCCACGGCCAGACCTGCCGGCCGGGTGCACAGAGCGGCTGGACCGGGCGTTTCTGACCTTCCTGAAGTTTGTGTGGACGTTCGACCGGGGCTATCGCCCAGGTATCGAAGCGAACCGCCAGGCAATCGGGCCGCAGGTGCCGGTTGTGCATCTGCGTGGTGAGCGGCAGATCGCGGTGTTTCTGGCGAGCCTTTCATCGCCTGTTACGGCCTGATCGCCGGCAAGCCAGCTCCCACAGGGGTATCACCGGGCCTGAGGGCGGCGCTGTACCTGTGGGAGCTGGCTTGCCGGCGATAGGGCCAGTGCAGGCAACATCAATCTCTGGCTAGGCCGCCAAGCGCCCGCTGGCAATCGCTTCCGACGCCTCCAGCATCGCCCGCAGCAACACTGCGCAGCCCGCCGCCAGGTCATCGGGCGTGGCGTTCTCGATTTCGTTGTGGCTGATGCCGTTTTCGCAGGGCACGAAAATCATCCCCGCTGGCCCTAGTTCGGCCAGGAAGATCGCGTCATGCCCCGCGCCGCTGACAATGTCCATGTGCGGCAACCCCAGCGCCTGCGCCGAGGCGCGCACGGCATCGACACAGCCTTTGTCGAAGTACAACGCCGGGAAGTCGGCCGTAGGCACCAGTTCGTGGCTCAAGCCATGCTTGGCACAGGTTGCCTCGATCACCCCGCGCACCTCGGCGATCATCGCATTCAGTTGCTCGCCCTCCAGGTGGCGGAAGTCCAGGGTCATGCGCACCTCACCCGGGATCACGTTACGCGAGCCTGGATACGCCTGCAGGCAACCCACAGTGCCACAGGCATGGGGCTGGTGGCCGAGGGCGGTACGGTTGACCGCCTCCACCACGGCGGCAGCGCCGACCAAGGCGTCCTTGCGCAGGTGCATGGGTGTCGGCCCCGCGTGGGCTTCAACGCCGCGCAAGGTCAGGTCGAACCACTTCTGCCCCAGCGCTCCGAGCACCACGCCGATGGTCTTGGCCTGGTCCTCAAGGATCGGGCCCTGTTCGATATGGGCCTCGAAATAGGCCCCGACCGGGTGACCCAGCACCGCGCGCGGGCCCGCATAGCCGATAGCGTTCAAGGCTTCACCGACGCTGACCCCCTGGGCATCACGCTTGGCCAAGGTTTCCTCCAGGGTGAACTTGCCGGCGAACACCCCTGAACCCATCATGCACGGTGCAAAGCGCGAGCCTTCTTCGTTGGTCCACACCACCACTTCCAGCGGGGCTTCGGTTTCCACGCCCAGGTCGTTCAGGGTACGGATCACCTCCAGCCCGGCCATCACCCCGAAGCAGCCATCGAACTTGCCGCCCGTGGGCTGGGTGTCGATATGGCTGCCCGTCATTACCGGGGGCAGCTTGGGGTTACGCCCCGGGCGGCGGGCGAAGATGTTGCCGACAGCGTCGATGCTGACCGTACAACCGGCGGCCTCGCACCACTGCACGAACAGGTCGCGGGCCTGGCGGTCGAGGTCGGTCAGGGCCAGGCGGCAGACGCCGCCCTTGGCGGTGGCACCGAGGCGGGCCAGGTCCATCAGCGACTGCCACAGGCGGTTGCTGTCGACATGCCGAGCAGTGGTCTTGAGGATCTCTTTGACTGGGGTCACGGGTTTCTCCTTCAGGCTTTTTTTGTTGTCGCTGCGGGCCTCTTCGCGGGTGAACCCGCGCCCACAACCAAACTGGCGAAGACGTAGTACAGCGCGCCGCCCAGCAGCGAGCCGGTAAACCAGCCGTAGTCGTAGAACCAGCTGAAACTGCTGTTGCCAATCGCCATGACCGTCAGCGCCACCGGCAAGCCGAAGGCGGCAAACCCGGGCCAGTTCCACGCCGGGTACACGTCGTCGCGGTACAACCCGGCCAGGTCCAGCTGCTGCCGACGGATCAGGAAGTAGTCCACCACCATGATCCCGGCAATCGGCCCGAGCAGGCTGGAATAGCCCAGCAGCCAGTTGGAATACACGCTCTCCAGGCTCAGGTCGGAGACGATCAGGCCAAGCTTCTTCAGCAACTCATGGCCCATCAGCACGAGGCCGATAAAGCCGGTCAGCCATACCGCGCGGGTGCGCCCGATCAGGCGTGGGGCGATGTTCTGGAAGTCGTTGGTCGGCGACACGATGTTCGCCGCCGTGTTGGTCGACAGTGTGGCAATCACGATCAGCGCCATGGCCAGGGCCACCCAGAACGGGCTGTGGATCCTGCCGATCAGGCTGACCGGGTCTGACACCGTCTCACCCACCAGTGACGCCGAGGCGGCGGTCAGCACCACCCCCAGCGAAGCGAACAGGAACATGGTCAGCGGCAGGCCGAAGATCTGCCCGAGAATCTGGTCCTTCTGGCTGCGGGCGTAGCGGCTGAAGTCGGGAATGTTCAGCGACAAGGTGGCCCAGAAGCCGACCATGGCCGTAAGCCCTGCACAGAAGTAACCGACCACACTCGCCCCTTCCGGGCGCTTGGGTGGTTGCGCCAGCAGTTCGGTCATCGACATGTGTGGCAAGGCCCAGAACAGCAGGCCGACGCCCACCGCCACCAGCAGCGGTGCTGACAGCGTTTCCAGCCACTTGATCGACTCGGCGCCGCGCAGCACCACCCAAAGGTTCAGGCACCAGAAGATCATGAAACCAATCACCTCGCCCGTGCCGGCCAAGGCCTTCCAGCCATCGAACACCGAGCCAAGGAACAGGTGAATGGCCAGCCCGCCGAACATGGTCTGGATACCAAACCAGCCACAGGCAACCACGGCCCGGATCAGGCACGGTACGTTGGAGCCGAGGATGCCGAACGACGAGCGCAGCAGCACCGGGAACGGGATGCCGTACTTGGTGCCGGGGAAAGCGTTGAGGGTAAGCGGGATCAGCACGATCACGTTGGCCAGCAGGATCGCCAGCAGCGCTTCGCCGACACTGAGGCCGAAGTAGGCGGTGAGCACGCCGCCCAGGGTGTAGGTGGGTACGCAGATGGACATGCCCACCCACAAGGCGGTGATGTGCCATTTGTTCCAGGTGCGCTGGTGCACCTTGGTCGGTGCGATGTCGTGGTTGTAGCGCGGGCTGTCGAGGACATCACTGCCCTCGGACAGCTCAAACAGGCCATCCTGCTCGACCACTTCCGATCTGCTCTGTTGCATGGGCCCTTCTCCAGATTTTCTTGTAGTTGTTTGCTCATCGGGCTAATTCGATGGCCGGAGTACACACGCGTATTTGTGCTTAGAAATCTTGACCAGAATTCCATCTTGTCAAGTCAGTCAACAACCCCTGAAAGGCCCGAAGTCAGCGGGTCTTTAAAAATTAATCCTTAAATATCAGATATTTAAAAACCATAAAATTTATAGGAAAATTTTCTTGAAGATTCCCAGAACAGCATCTAGCCTCGAATCTTGTCAGGACTGACAGGATTAACCACCCTGCCTGCCCTGCACCCGAAACAATTCCAAGAACCGGCCCAGACCGGTCAGCCTGCGAGGAAAACGGCATGTCCCTGTTGATCCGTGGCGCCACCGTGGTTACCCACGAAGAGAGTTACCCCGCCGATGTCCTGTGTGCCGATGGCCTGATCCGTGCCATCGGGCAAAACCTCGAACCGCCCACCGACTGCGAGATCCTCGACGGCAGCGGCCAGTACCTGATGCCCGGCGGCATCGACCCGCATACCCACATGCAGTTGCCATTCATGGGCACGGTGGCCAGCGAGGATTTCTTCAGTGGCACCGCTGCGGGCCTGGCCGGTGGCACCACGTCGATCATCGACTTCGTCATCCCCAACCCGCAGCAGTCGCTGCTGGAGGCCTTCCAGACCTGGCGCGGCTGGGCGCAAAAGAGCGCCAGCGACTACGGCTTCCATGTGGCCATCACCTGGTGGAGTGAGCAGGTGGCTGAGGAGATGGGCGAACTGGTGACCCGGCATGGGGTGAACAGCTTCAAGCACTTCATGGCCTACAAGAATGCGATCATGGCCGCCGACGATACCTTGGTGGCCAGCTTCGAGCGCTGCCTGCAACTGGGCGCGGTGCCCACCGTGCATGCCGAGAACGGCGAGCTGGTTTACCACCTGCAGAAAAAACTGCTGGCCCAGGGCCTGACCGGGCCGGAGGCACACCCGCTTTCGCGCCCTTCGCAAGTGGAAGGTGAAGCGGCCAGCCGCGCCATCCGCATTGCCGAAACGATTGGTACGCCGCTGTATGTGGTGCACATTTCCAGCCGTGAAGCGCTGGATGAAATCACCTATGCGCGCGCCAAGGGCCAGCCGGTGTACGGCGAAGTCCTGCCCGGGCACCTGCTGCTGGACGACAGCGTCTACCGTGACCCGGACTGGGCCACTGCCGCCGGCTACGTGATGAGCCCGCCGTTCCGCCCGCGCGAACACCAGGAGGCGCTGTGGCGCGGCTTGCAGTCGGGCAACCTGCACACCACGGCCACCGACCACTGCTGCTTCTGCGCCGAGCAGAAAGCCATGGGCCGCGACGACTTCAGCCGCATCCCCAACGGCACCGCCGGCATCGAAGACCGCATGGCGGTACTGTGGGATGCCGGGGTCAACAGCGGGCGCCTGTCGATGCATGAGTTCGTTGCGTTGACCTCCACCAACACGGCGAAAATCTTCAACCTGTTCCCGCGCAAGGGCGCCATCCGCGTGGGTGCCGACGCCGACCTGGTGCTGTGGGACCCGCAGGGCACCCGCACGATCTCGGCCCAGACCCACCACCAGCGGGTGGACTTCAACATCTTCGAAGGGCGCACTGTGCGCGGTGTCCCCAGCCACACCATCAGCCAAGGCAAGGTGCTCTGGGCCAATGGCGACCTGCGCGCCGAGGCCGGTGCGGGGCGGTATGTGGAACGGCCGGCGTATCCGTCGGTGTACGAGGTGCTGGGGCGACGCGCCGAACAGCAGCGCCCGACGCCCGTTCAGCGCTGAGGCCATTGGGGCTGCTCCATCGCCGGCAAGCCAGCTCCCACCTCGACCGCGCAGCTCTCGAGGCCTGTGGGCTCCCTGTGGGAGCCGGCTTGCCGGCGATTGGGCGCACAGCGCCCCCGTTTCAAGCCAAATATAATAAAGAGAGAGGCTACAACCGTGATCGACGCCCTGAACCACTTGCCGCGCCCCCGGGCCGGTGCCGACCAGTTGGCCGAGCGCTTCAGCGACCTGGCCCCACCCCTCACCGCCCGCCAGGCCGCCGTCGAAAGTGCGCGCTGCCTGTACTGCTACGACGCCCCCTGCGTCAACGCGTGCCCCAGTGACATCGACATCCCGTCATTCATCCACCGCATCAGCGACGAAAACCTGCAAGGCGCCGCCGAGCGCATCCTCTCGGCCAACATCCTGGGAGGCAGCTGCGCCCGCGTCTGCCCCACCGAAATCCTCTGCCAGCAAGCCTGCGTGCGCAACAACGCGCAGGAATGTGCACCGGTACTGATCGGCCAGTTGCAGCGCTACGCCCTTGACAACGCCCACTTCACCGAACACCCGTTCAAGCGCTCACCGGCTACCGGCAAACGCATCGCCGTAGTCGGCGCCGGCCCTGCCGGGCTGTCCTGCGCGCACCGGCTGGCCATGCACGGGCATGACGTGGTGGTGTTCGAGGCCTGCGACAAGGCCGGCGGGCTTAACGAGTACGGCATCGCCCGCTACAAGCTGGTCGACGACTACGCCCAGCGTGAAGTGGAGTTCCTGCTGGGCATTGGCGGCATCGAAGTACGCCATGGCCAGCGCCTGGGCGGCAACCTCAGCCTGGGCGAACTGCGCGATCAGTACGACGCGGTGTTCCTCGGCCTCGGTCTGAACGCCGTGCGCCAGCTGGGCCTGCCCGATGAAGAAGCCCCTGGCGTGCTCGCCGCCACCGAATACATCCGCGAGTTGCGCCAGGCCGATGACCTGAGCCAGCTACCCTTGGCCGACCGCTGCCTGGTGATCGGTGCTGGCAATACCGCCATCGACATGGCCGTGCAGATGAGCCGCCTGGGGGCCCGCGACGTCAACCTGGTGTACCGCCGTGGCCACGCCGACATGGGCGCCACCGGCCACGAGCAGGACATCGCCAAGGCCAACCAGGTGCGCCTGCACACCTGGGCCCGCCCCGACGCCGTGCTGCTGGACGACGCCGGCAAGGTGCGCGGCATGCGCTTTGCCCGCACCGAACTGGCGGACGGCCGCCTGCGCGACACCGGCGAAACCTTCGAGCTGGCCGCCGATGCCATCTTCAAGGCCATCGGCCAGCGCTTCGACGATGCCTGCCTCGTCGACCCGGTGGCCGCACAACTGGCCCGCGAGGGTGAGCGCATTCGCGTTGACGAAACCCTGCAGACCAGCCTGCCGGGCGTGTATGCCGGCGGCGACTGCACCGCCCTGGGCCAGGACCTTACCGTCCAGGCCGTGCAGCACGGCAAGCTGGCCGCCGAAGCCATCCATGCCCAACTCATGCTCAACGTGGAGGCAGCGTAAATGGCCGACTTGTCTATCGTATTTGCCGGCATCAAGGCACCCAACCCGTTCTGGCTGGCGTCCGCACCGCCAACCGACAAGGCCTACAACGTGGTCCGCGCCTTCGAGGCCGGCTGGGGCGGCGTGGTCTGGAAAACCCTGGGCGAGGACCCGGCGGCGGTCAACGTGTCGTCGCGCTATTCGGCGCACTACGGCGCCAACCGCCTGGTGCAGGGCATCAACAACATCGAGCTGATAACCGACCGTTCGCTGGAAATCAACCTGCGCGAAATCACCCAGGTGAAGAAAGACTGGCCCGACCGAGCCTTGATCGTGTCGCTGATGGTGCCGTGCGTGGAGGACTCGTGGAAGTTCATCCTGCCGCTGGTGGAAGCCACCGGTGCCGATGGCATCGAGCTGAACTTCGGCTGCCCGCACGGCATGCCGGAACGTGGCATGGGTGCGGCAGTCGGCCAGGTGCCGGAATACGTGGAGCTGGTCACCCGCTGGTGCAAGACGTACTGCTCGCTGCCGGTGATCGTCAAGCTCACGCCGAACATCACCGACATCCGCCAGTCAGCTCGCGCTGCGCACCGCGGCGGGGCCGATGCGGTGTCGTTGATCAACACCATCAACTCCATCACCAGCGTCGACCTGGACCGCATGGTCGCCCACCCCATCGTCGGTGACCAGAGCACCCATGGCGGTTATTGCGGCTCGGCAGTGAAGCCGATTGCCCTGAACATGGTGGCGGAAATTGCCCGCGACCCGGAAACGCACGGCTTGCCGATCTGCGGCATTGGCGGCATCGGCAACTGGCGTGATGCGGCTGAGTTCATCGCCCTGGGCAGTGGCGCCGTGCAGGTGTGCACCGCGGCGATGCTGCACGGGTTCCGTATTGTCGAGGACATGAAGGACGGCCTGGCGCGCTGGATGGACCAGCATGGGCATCACACTGTCGAAGCGTTCCGCGGGCAGGCGGTGGGGCACACCACCGACTGGAAGTACCTGGACATCAACTATAAATCGGTGGCGCACATCGATCAGGAGGCGTGCATTGGCTGTGGGCGCTGCCACATCGCCTGTGAGGATACCTCGCACCAGGCCATTGCCAGCACGCTGAAGGCAGATGGCACACATGCCTACAGCGTGATCGAAGAGGAATGCGTGGGCTGCAACCTGTGCCAGATCACCTGCCCGGTAGAAAACTGCATCGAGATGCAGGCGCAGGATACCGGCAAGCCGTACCTGAACTGGACGCAGGACCCGCGTAACCCCTACCGCGAGGCCAGTTGAGGTAGCTCACTGCCTGAACCAGCAACGCGATCGGTATAGGAGCGGCCTTGTGCCGCTCCTATAATGGACCGCGTCAGGCAGGAACCTCGGGTCAGGGCTCCAGCCCGATCCCCCGCAAGATCACGCTGGTCACCGTCTGCACCGCACTCTCGAACGCCATGTCCGAAAGCACCTCACCACCATTGAGCAACTGCACCTGGTAACCAAAGTCGGCATAGTGCTGGGTAGACGCCCAGATCATGTACAACAACGCCGACGGCTCCACCGGCAGAATACGCCCCTCCTCCACCCAACGGCGAATCTTGGCTTCCTTCAATTTCGCCCAGGGCACCAGGCTGTCATCCAGGTTCACCCCAAGCACCGGCGCCCCGTGCAGCATCTCTTCGGCCCAGATCTTCGAGCCCAGCGGCCGCGAGCGCGAGTGGCCCATCTTGGCCCTGATGTAGCTGGTCAGCACCACGCGCGGGTCGTCGAAGTTCTCGAAGCACAGTGCGTCCTGCTTCCACACATCCAGCAGGTCCTGCAGCACCGCACGGAACAACTCGTCCTTGGTGCTGAAGTAATAATGCAAGTTGGAGCGTGGCAATTCGGCCTGCTCGGCGATGTCCCCCATGGAGGTGGCGCCGTAGCCTTTCTCGGCAAACACCTTTTCCGCCGCCTGCAAGATTTTCTCGATATTGCGTCGGCGAATTTCGATCTTGTGATTGGCCATCAGGCTTGGGCCGCCCACACCGCCAAGCCACCGGTCAACCGGCCGTCACTGAACTCGATATTGTCGATTTGCCGGTCAGTACCGCGAATGCCCATGTGTGCTCCGTGCCGAAGGGGTTTGGCCTAGTCTACTCCGCTCGTTTCACACTTTTATATCAGGCGGCCTGAAACAACCGGGTAATCACGGGCTGATGGCGGTGGCGCGCCTGCCAGATATCGTAATCAGCCTGAATGGCCAACCATAGGCGGGCGGTACTGATACCCGCCATCTCCAGGCGTACAGCCAGGTCCGGAGACATTGCCGCGCGGCCATGCAGTACCCGCGAAAGCGCTTCGCGGGAAAACCCAAGGTGCGACGCGAAGGCTTTTACCGTCAGGCCAAGCGCTGGCAAAACATCTTCGCGCAAGGTTTCGCCAGGATGTGGCGGATTGTGCAAAGTCATGAACAGCTCTCCGAACTAGGTGTACGCACCTAGTGTGACCCTACACATCACACTCATACAGACAATATATGTGACGCAATGCGTCACAATTGACGGAGTACCAAGCCTATCGCGCACCTTGTGGGAGCGGGTTCACCCGCGAACACCGGCGAAGCCGGTGCCATGCTGCGCGTTGTATTCTTCGCGGGTAAACCCGCTCCCACAGGGATCTCACGCGATTCTAGATATTGAGCAAGGCAGTTGCTACGTTCATCCGCTACCCGCACCTCGCCCGGTCGCGCACCGGGCACTGTGCGCGATGAAGATTGAGTGCGGTGTTGATGATGCCGATATGGCTGAACGCCTGGGGGAAGTTGCCGAGCATGCGCTGGCCGGCCGGGTCGTATTGTTCGGCCAGCAGGCCAAGGTCGTTGGTCAGGCCGGTCAGGTGCTGGTACAGCGCTTCGGCTTCAGCCTGGCGGCCCAGCAAAACATAAACGTCTGCCAGCCAGAACGAACACACCAGGAAGGTGCCCTCCCCCGGCGTCAGGCCATCGCTGCAACTGTCACTGTCGTACCGCATCAGCAGGCCGTTCTTCAGCAGGCGCCGTTCGACCTGCTCCAGCGTGCGTAAAAAGCGGGGGTCATCCACCGGCAGGAAGCCGGTCAGGGCAACTTGCAACAGGCTGGCGTCCATTTCGGTAGAGCCATACGCCTGGACGAAGAACTGGCCGCTGGGGTCCAGGCCTTGCTCGCAGACTTCGCGGTGAATCTCGTCGGCCACCTGGCGGTAATGCTGCCCGCGCTCGCGGCCTTCTTCAGTGGTGTCGGCCAACCCCGCAGCACGGTCGAAGGCGACCCAGGCCATCACCTTGGAGTGGACGAACTGCTGCCGGCCGCCGCGCACTTCCCAGATGCCTTCGTCCGGCTCGCGCCAGATGCCTTCGAGATAAGGCATGATCAGGCGGGAGATGGCGGCGCTGCGCGGGTGGCGCGGCAGGCCGCCCTTGATCGCCTGGGACATGGCATCGGCCAGTTCGCCATAGATGTCCAGCTGCATCTGCTGCGATGCGGCATTGCCTACCCGCACGGGTTGCGAATGCTCGTAACCGGCCAGCCACGGCAAGGTGTATTCCTGCAGGTCGCGCTCGCCCGCCAGGCCATACATGATCTGCATTTGCTCGGGGTTGCCGGCTACCGAGCGCAGCAGCCATTCGCGCCAGGCCTGGGCCTCGTCGAAGTAGCCGAGGTTCATGAACGCCAGCAAGGTCATGGTGGCGTCGCGCAGCCAGCAGAAGCGGTAGTCCCAGTTGCGCTCCCCGCCCACACGCTCGGGCAGCGAGGTGGTGACGGCGGCGACGATGCCGCCAGTGGGGGCGTAGGTCATGGCCTTGAGGGTGAGCAACGAGCGGCGCACCAGCGGGGTATAGGGGCCTACCTGCGGGCACCGGGCAGCGAAGGCCTGCCATTGCTGGAGGGTTTGCTGCAGCGCAGCCTCGACATCGCAATCGGGCTGCACAGGCAGGTGCGAGGGTTGGTGGCGCATGCTGAACACATGGCGCTCCCCCGCACAGACGCGAAAACGTGCAACGGTGTGGTGGTCACGGGCGTGCGAGGGGACCGTGCTGCACAGGATCAGGCGGTCGGGGCCGGCCACAGCGCTCAGGGTCAGGGGGTCGAGCTTTTCTACCCAAGGCACGCTGCGCCCGTAGTCGAAACGCAGGACCAGGTCCATCTCGAAGTTGATTTCGCCAGCCAGGCCTTCGACGATGCGCACCACCGAGTTGACCTCGCCCAGGGGCATCAGGTCGAGCACCCGTGCCCGGCCAGAGGCGGTGACCCAAGTGGTTTCAAGTACCAGGGTGTCCTCCAGGTATTGCCGGCTGGTGTGCTCGACCGGGTCGCAGGGGGCCAGGCGCCAGCGGCCGTTTTCTTCATTGCCCAGCAGGGCCGCAAACACGGCGGGGGCGTCGAAGCGGGGCAGGCACAGCCAGTCAATGGAGCCATCGCGGCTGACCAGGGCGGCGCTACGGCAATTGCCCAGCAAGGCGTAGTCTTCGATGTGGGCAGGCATTAGGTCTCCTTGATGTGATTGCCTGTGCCGGCCCTTTAGCCGCGAAAGGGCCGGCACAGGCTTTACAAAAGTCTCACCCCAAGCGGTGCCACTCGCGCTTGTCGCGGGTCAGCAATTCATTGCCGGCTTCCGGCCCGTCTTCACCAGCCGGGTACTCATGCACCTCGCTGGCCTGCGCCCACGCATCCAGAAACGGCTGCACCGCCCGCCAGCCGTTCTCGATGTTGTCGGCCCGCTGGAACAGGGTCTGGTCACCGGTCAGGCAGTCGTAGATCAGCGTCTCGTAGCCGGTCGCCGGGGTCATCTTGAAGAAGTCCTTGTAGGCAAAGCCCATCTCGACGTTCTCCATCACCAGCTCCGGGCCGGGCCGTTTGGCCTGCAGGTCAAACCACATGCCTTCGTTGGGCTGAATCTGGATTTTCAGGTAGTTGGGCTTGGGCCGCTCCAGCTCCGACTCGCGGAACTGCGCATAGGGCGCGGGCTTGAAGCAAATGGCAATTTCGGTGTCGCGCACGCTCATGCGCTTGCCGGTGCGCAAGTAGAACGGCACGCCAGCCCAACGCCAGTTGTCGATCATCACCTTCAGCGCCACGTAGGTTTCGGTCTGGCTGTCAGGCGCCACGTTGGCCTCCTGGCGGTAGCCGGGCAGCTGCTTGCGCCCCTGCTTGCCGGCACTGTACTGGCCGCGCACCGAGTTTTTCAGGGCCATTTTCGCCGACCATGGGCGAATGGCGCCGACCACCTTGGCCTTTTCGCCGCGCACCGCGTCGGCGCCGAACGCGGCCGGTGGCTCCATGGCCACCATTGCCAGCAACTGGAACAGGTGGTTGGGAACCATGTCGCGCAGGGCCCCGGTGCTATCGTAGAACGCACCACGGGTTTCGACGCCGACCGTTTCCGCAGCGGTGATCTGCACGTGGTCGATGTAGTGGTTGTTCCAGAACGATTCGAACAGGCCGTTGGAGAAGCGGCTGACCAGAATGTTCTGCACCGTCTCTTTGCCCAGGTAATGGTCGATGCGGTAGATCTGCCGTTCGCCCATCACTTTCAACAGGCAGGCGTTGAGCGCCTCGGCGCTGGCCAGGTCGGTGCCGAATGGCTTCTCGACCACGACGCGGCGGAAGCCGCCGCCAGACTCGTCGAGCAAGCCAGCCTGCCCCAGGCGCTGCGCCACCTCGGGGAAGAAGCGCGGCGAGGTGGCCAGGTAGAAGATGGCATTGCCGTGGCTGGTTTTGTCGATGCGCTTGGCCAGGGCCTGGTAAGTGGCCGGGTCGAGGAAATCGCCCGTCTGGTAATCCAGGCGCTTGGCCAGGCGTGCCCAGAGCTTTTCGTCCAGGCACTTGGCGCTGCCCTCGCCGCCTTTATCCCGCTCGAGCATGAACGCATGCAGGCGCTCTGCAAATTCCTCGGCGCTGGCCGGGTTGTGGTCCACGCCAACGATGCGCAGGTTGCGGTCCAGCAAACCGTCGCGGCTGAGGTTGTACAGCGCCGGCATCAGCAGGCGCTTGACCAGGTCGCCATTGGCGCCAAACAGGAACAGGGTACAAGGGGGGGCGGCTGGAATGGTCTGTTTGGTCATTCGCCTTTCTTCTCGACGTGGCCACCGAAGCCCAGGCGCATGGCCGAAAGGACCTTGTCACCATAAGTGCCCTGCTGCTGGCGCGAGCGGAAGCGCGCAAACAGTGCGCTGGACAGCACCGGCACCGGCACCGCCTGCTCGACGGCGGCATCGATGGTCCAGCGGCCTTCGCCACTGTCGGATACCGAGCCACTGAACTGCGACAGCTGCGGGTCGGCCACCAAGGCATCGGCGGTGAGGTCGAGCAGCCATGAGGTCACCACGCTGCCACGCCGCCACACTTCGGCGATTTCGGCCACGTTCAGGTCAAAGCGCTGGTCTTGCGGCAGCTCGTTGCCGCCTTTGCTGCGCAGGAGGTCGAAGCCTTCGGCATAGGCCTGCATCAGGCCGTACTCGATACCGTTATGCACCATTTTCACGTAGTGCCCGGCGCCCGGTGGGCCAGCGTGGATATAGCCATGCTCGGCGCGCTGGTGCTCGCCGCTGCGGCCATGCGTGCGCGGGATGTCACCCACGCCCGGGGCCAGCGCCTTGAACAGTGGCTCCAGGCGCTCGAACACGTCCTTTTCGCCGCCGATCATCATGCAGTAGCCACGGTCCAGGCCCCATACGCCGCCAGAAGTGCCGACGTCCAGGTAATGCAGGCCGCGTTTTGCCAGCTCGGCAGCGCGGCGCATGTCGTCCTTGTAGAAGGTATTGCCGCCGTCGATGATCGCATCGCCCGGCTCCAGCAGCTCGGCCAGCTGCGCGATGGTCTGCTCGGTGGGCTCGCCGGCCGGCAGCATTACCCACACTGCGCGCGGCGCTTTCAGCTTTTGTACCAACGCACCGAGGTCGTGCGCGCCTTGCGCGCCCTCGCCCTCCAGCCCGGTAATGGCCTCGCGGTTGCGGTCGTGCACCACGGTGCGGTGGCCGGCGCGCATCAGGCGCCTTGCGATATTGCCGCCCATGCGGCCCAGCCCGACGATTCCCAATTGCATGAGCCGATGCTCCCTTACGAAATGGATGACAACACAGTCCAGCGTTTCAGATTAGTCCAGCATGCCGCCCGAGGGTTCAGCGACGAACGGCAAGACCACGATAAACAAAAAAGTTCCCACCAACTGCAAAAGAATTCAGAATGCGCCCCGCGTGAAGCGTCTACGCTTTGACTTGTCACCAGCCAAAACCGCGAGGTGTGCTCATGGGTACCTTGATGCCTGCAACCCCAACCCAGACCCTCTATGTCTCCGTGCGCCGTGATGAGCTGCGTAAACTGAAAGACGAACGTGACCAGCTGCGCCAACAGGTCGCCCAGTTGAACCTGCTGCTGGCGCAACAGCGCGCTGGCGACAAGGCTACAAGCCTCTAGTTTTTTCCCTCTTGTGGGGGCTGCCTGGCTCCCACTCGCCGCTTTCAAAGCTACCCATTCAACTTGTTGCGCACCATCAAGGTGCGTTACCGGTGGCGAGCCACATTTTGGCCCACCCCTCAACCACCCCGCACCACCGTCGCCCAAACCATTTCACAACCGGTCACAAACGCCAACGTTTGCGTCTATTGCGCACATAACAATAGTGACCAGTGGGTCACCTTTTTATCACTTTCTCTCCTACACTCGGTTTTCGGCCCGCCAATTGCTCAGTGGAAGAGTGACCCAAAAAAAGTCGAACTTTCAGGAAACCCGGCGGGTCATCAACATAACAGGCCAGACGCATCGGGCTATCCCGATCCTGAGCCCGTACACCCCAAACAGTCCAATCGCCTTCGGCCGGAATGCCGATCGCGCTGTGCCTGCGCGCACGACCCTGGGGCATGGAACGCACTAAGCAGTTTCGAATTAGAGAGAACCAACACGAAATATCTTCACGGGTGCCAGCACCCGGCCAAGCATAGGGACGGAGAGAAGTATGATCAGTGCCGCTGTCGAGCCTCACGTAGATTCATTCAAACCGGACAACCGCGAGCCGCTCACCCCGGATTTCGCCACGACAGGCAAGGCACCCGGCGCCCAGCGCCAGCACAACCCGAACATGCGCAAGATTCTGTTCGTCACCTCGGAAATCGCAGACCTGGTAAAGACCGGAGGCCTGGGCGACGTGTCCGCCGCCCTGCCCCGTGCCCTGGCCCACCTGCACGATGTACGGGTGCTGATCCCTGGCTACCGCCAGGTAATGGAAAGCGACAACCCGATCCATATCGTCGGTGAACTGGGCGGTCACGCGGCCCTGCCGCCCTGCAAGATCGGGCGCATGGACATGGCTGACGGCCTGGTCATCTATGTATTGATCTGCCCCGAGCTGTACCAGCGCGACGGCACACCCTATGGTGCCAACAACGGCCGCGACTGGCCCGACAACCACATCCGCTTCGCCCGCCTGGGCCTGGCGGCTGCCGAAATCGCGGCAGGCGAAGGCAAGATCCACTGGAAACCGGAAGTGGTTCACGCGCATGACTGGCCCGCTGGCCTGGCGCCTGCCTACATGCATTGGCGCGGGTTGAACACGCCTACCCTGTTCACCATTCACAACCTGGCGTACCAGGGGGTGTACAGCCGTGGTTGCAGCCCGGAGCTGGCAATTCCCGACCACGCCATGCAGCAGGAAGGCATGGAGTTCTACGGCAAGCTGTCGTTCCTCAAGGCTGGCCTGGCTTACTCCAGCCACATCACCACCGTCAGCGCCACCTATGCCCGGGAAATCACCACCCCGGAATTCGGCTGCGGCCTGGACGGCTTCCTCGCCAGCAAAGCCCAGCAAGGCCTGCTCGGCGGTATCCCCAACGGTATCGACGAAAGCTGGGACTCGGCCACCGACAAGCATCTGCAGCACAACTTCAGCATCAACGACTGGGAAGGCAAGGCGCGCAACACTCAGGAGGTACGCGCTCTGTTCGGTCTGGAGGATTCTGACGGACCGCTGTTCGCCGTGGTATCACGGTTGGTGTACCAGAAGGGCCTGGACCTGACCTTGGGTGTGGCCGACTACATCGTCGAACAAGGCGGGCAGATTGCGATCATCGGCCGTGGCGAGCCGGAAGAAGAACAGGCCATGCGCGAGCTGGCGCTGCGCCACCCCGGCCGCATCGGCGTGCGCATCGGTTTCAACGAAACCGACGCCCGGCGCATGTTCGCCGGCAGCGACTTCTTGCTGATGCCGTCGCGCTACGAGCCCTGCGGCCTCAGCCAGATGTACGCGCAACGCTTCGGCTCGCTGCCGGTAGCGCGCAACACCGGCGGCCTGGCCGACACCATCGAGTGCGGCGTCACGGGCTTCCTGTTCAACGAGTCGACGGTGGAGAGCTACCGCGAGGCACTCAGCCGTGCCTTCTATGTATACGGCAAGAAGGACCTGCTGAACGCCATGCGCTGCCTGTCGATGACCCAGCCATTCAACTGGTGCCAGGCGGTGGAACCCTACGCCCGCCTCTACGAGGACCTGGTCAAGCAGGCACAACTGAGCCACTACTGAGCGGGGGCTGGAAGATGCACAGGCATGGCGCACACTTACTGGACGCCACGTCGGCGCGCTTCGCCCTCTGGGCACCCGATGCGCGCAGCGTGAGCGTAGAACTGGAGCAACAGCCGGCCATCGAGCTGCTGCCCGACGACGATGGCTGGTACACCGGAGTGGCTCCGTGCCAGGCCGGTGACCGGTACCACTACCTTATCGACGGTGAGCTGCAAGTGGCCGACCCGGCCTCCCGCTACCAGCCTGAGGGCGTAAAAGGCCCGAGCCAGGTTGTGGATGTGGCCGGTTACCAGTGGCAACACCCTTGGCAAGGTCGCCCTTGGCACGAAGCAGTGATCCAGGAGCTGCATGTCGGTTTGCTTGATGGCTACGCCGGGGTTGCCAGGCAGCTGCCGCGCCTGGCCGAGCTGGGCATCAGTGCCATCGAGCTGATGCCGCTGGGGCAGTTCCCGGGCGAGCGCAACTGGGGCTACGACGGCGTGCTGCCCTACGCGCCACAAAACACCTACGGCAGCCCCGAGCAGCTGTGCGCACTGGTCGACCAGGCCCACGGCCAAGGGCTGATGGTGCTGGTGGATGTGGTGTACAACCACTTCGGCCCCGACGGCAATTACCTGCACCAGTACGCCAGCCCGTTCTTCCGCGAAGACCGGCAGACACCCTGGGGCGCGGCCATCGATTTCCGCCGCCCGCAGGTGCGCGAATACTTCATCCAGAACGCGCTGATGTGGCTGTGCGACTACCGCTGCGACGGCCTGCGCCTGGATGCCGTGCATGCCATCGACCAGCCCGATTTCCTGATCGAGCTGGCCCAGCGGGTACGCGCCGCCGTAGAGCCGGGCCGCCATGTGTGGCTGGTGCTGGAGAATGAGCACAACCAGGCCGGCCTGCTGGAACAGGGCTTTGACGCCCAGTGGAACGACGACGGCCACAATGCCCTGCATGTACTGCTGACCGGCGAAACCGAAGGCTACTACGCCGACTACCAAAAGCGCCCCATCGACCAGCTTGCACGCTGCCTTTCTGAAGGCTTCGTGTTCCAGGGCCAGGCAAATCGCCACGGCACGCCCCGCGGTGAACCCAGCGGGCACCTGGAGCCCAGCGCCTTTGTGTTGTTCTTGCAGAACCACGATCAGGTCGGCAACCGCGCGCTTGGCGAACGCCTGACCCGCCTGTGCCCGCCGCCAGCCCTGCGTGCGGCCACCGGCCTGCTGCTATTGGCCCCCATGATTCCGCTGCTGTTCATGGGCGACGACGACGGCAGCTGCCGGCCGTTCCTGTTCTTTACCGACTTCCATGACGAATTGGCCGACGCGGTGCGCGAAGGCCGCCGTGGTGAGTTCGCCCACTTCACTGCTTTCGCCGACCCCGAGCAGCGTGAGCATATTCCTGACCCCAACGCCCAGCAGACCTTCGAGTCTTCACGCCCGCAAAACAAGGAGGTGATCGCCGGCTGGCACGGCCTGTATCAGCAACTGCTGGCCCTGCGCCGCCGCCACGTCATCCCGCACCTGCCCGGTAGCCGTTCACTGGGCGCCGAGGTGCACGGCGACAAAGCGCTGACCGCTCGCTGGCGGCTGGGCAATGGCAATACCCTGCGCATCGACCTGAACCTGGCGCCAACTGCGCAGGCGGTCGAACTGCCCGCTGCCGCCACCCGGCTGTTCGACACCAGCGATACCCAACACCCTGATAGTCAACTGGCCGCGTACAGCTGCGTGGTCAGCCTGCTTCCCCCTGCCCAGGAGCGCCCATGAGCGAAACCGCCCTGCACCGCTTGGCAAACCGCGTCGGGTTGAGCCGCGACTGGATCGACGCTAATGCCCGGCCCCAGCGCGTCAGTGACCAGGTGCTGCGCACCATTCTCGAAGGCTTGGGCCACGCTGCCGCTGACGACGACGCCATCGCCATCAGCCTGCGCACGGTTGAAGCGGCCGAAGACAGCGAACACCTGCCGCCCCTGCTGACCGCAGACCTGGGCAAGCCTTTGGCGCTGGCGCGTTACTTCAGCGCCGCCAGCGTCGCCCACTGCACCCTGGAAGACCACGCCTCACTCACCCTGAAACTTGACGACCAGGCACGCCTGCCCGGTGAGCTGCCAATCGGCTACCACCAGGTGGAAATCGACAGCCGCCACTTCACCGTGGCCGTGGCCCCGCCCCGCTGCCACAGCCTCGAAGACACGGTGCAACAGCCACCACCACGCTGTTGGGGCCTGGCGGTGCAGCTGTACAGCCTGCGCCGCCCCGGCGACGGCGGCTACGGCGACTGCCTGGCGCTGGAGCAACTGGCCCGCTCGGCTGCCGAGCGCGGTGCCGATGCCTTGGCCATCAGCCCCATCCATACACTGTCGGCCATTGACCAGGAGCACTACAGCCCCTACTCGCCCTCCAGCCGCCTGTTGCTCAACACCCTGTACGCCAGCCCCGCCGCCCTGCTGGGCGAACGGGAAGTGCGCATGGCCATCGAAGCCTGCGGGCTGGAGCAACAACTGGAAGAACTTGAGCAACGCCCGCTGGTCGACTGGCCACGCGCCGCCAGCGCCCGCCTGCGCCTGCTTGAAGCGCTGTACCAGGGTTTCAGCCAGGGCGACCACCCGCTGCGCAGCGATTTTGACAGCTTCCGCGAAGCTGGCGGCCAGGCGCTGGAGCACCACTGCCGCTTCGAGGTGCTGCAAGCCCAGGCGGTGGAGCACGGCCTGGGTGCCGACTGGCGCAACTGGCCCAAGGCCTGGCACGACCCCTACCACCCGGAAGTTGAAGCCTTTGCCAATGCCTACCCGGCCAAGGTCGAGTTCCATGCCTTCTGCCAATGGCTGACCGAGCGTGGCCTGCAACGTGCCCAGGAAGCAGCCCGCGGCAACGGCATGGCAGTGGGCCTGATCGCCGACCTGGCGGTGGGTGCCGACGGTGCCGGCAGCCAGGCCTGGAGCCGCCAGGACGAATTGCTGGCGGGCCTGAAAGTAGGCGCGCCACCCGACATCCTCAACCGCGCCGGGCAGGACTGGGGCATCTGTGCGTTCTCGCCCGAAGGCCTCAAGCGCAACGGCTACCGCGCCTTCATCGAGATGCTGCGGGCCAACCTGGCCCATGCCGGTGGCTTGCGCATCGACCATGTGATGGGCCTGCGCCGGCTATGGCTGATCCCGCAGGGGGCCAAGCCCAGCGAAGGCGCTTACCTCAATTACCCGGTGGACGACCTGTTGCGCCTGCTGGCGCTGGAGTCGGTGCGCCACCAGGCGATCATTCTCGGTGAAGACCTGGGCACCGTGCCCGACGGCCTGCGCGAAACACTGGCCGAGAAGGCCGTGCTGGGCATGCGCGTGCTGCCGTTCGAGCAAACTCAGCCAGGCCGGTTCAAACCGATATTGGACTGGCCGGACAACGCCCTGGCCACCACCGGCACCCACGATCTGGCACCGCTGGCCGGCTGGCTGGAAAACCGCGACATCGACTGGAGCCACCGCTTGCAACTGATCGACGCTGCCACCGAACTGCACTGGCGCCAAGGCCGCCAGATAGAACACGACGGCCTGCGCCGTACCCTGGAGACCAACTACGGTGAACTGAAGGACAACGACGCAGTAATCGATGCGGCCATCCGCTTCGTTGGCCATACCCGTGCGCCCCTGGTGCTGATACCGCTCGAAGACCTGCTGGGCTGCGACGAGCAGCCCAACCTGCCGGGCACCACCAGCGGGCACCCCAACTGGCGGCGGCGCTTCACCCGGCCGGTGACAGAACTGCTCGATGACGAGGATGCCGCGCGGCGCCTGGAGCTGCTGGCCCAGGCCCGCGAACAGGCTTGGGAGCGTGACCGATGAAGCCGCTGACCGCGACCCTGCGCCTGCAGTTTCACAGTGACTTCACCCTCGATCACGCCGTACCGCTGGTGCCGTACTTCGCCCAATTGGGCATCAGCCACCTGTATGCCTCGCCCATCCTCAAGGCCCGGGCTGGTTCGCGCCACGGCTATGATGTGGTCGACCCAACCTGCGTCAACCCCGAACTCGGCGGCGAGGCAGCACTGGAGCGGCTGGTCGCCGCGCTGCGCCAGCATGGCATGGGGCTGATCCTCGACACCGTGTCCAACCACATGGCCGTGGGCGGTGCCGACAACCCCTGGTGGCAAAGCCTGCTGGCCTGGGGCCGGCGTAGCCCGTATGCGGAGTTCTTCGACATACAGTGGCACTCCAGCGACCCTCTGCTGGCCGGGCAACTGCTGCTGCCGTTCCTTGGCAGCGACTATGGCGTAGCGCTGAAGAACGGCGAGATACCGATTGAATTCGACAAGCAGCACGGCACGCTGCAAATCGCCCATTACGATCACCGCTTCCCGGTGTGCCCGGTCGACTATGGCTGGATTCTCGCCCTCAGCCCGGAGCCGGCGCTCAAGACTCTGGCCGAGCACTTCACGGCATTGGCCGAATCGACCACCCCGCTGGTCGATGCCCTGCCGCTGCACACCGAACTGGCACGCCTGGTGCGCGAAGGTGCCGACCTGGAATCGGCGCTGGTGGCATTCGACAGCCGCGCCGAAAATGGCCTCAAGCGCCTGCACCTGCTGCTGGAGCGCCAGACCTACCGCCTGGCCAGTTGGCGAACCGCTGCCGACGACATCAACTGGCGGCGCTTCTTCGACATCAACGAGCTGGGTGGCCTGAGGGTGGAGCGCGCCGTGGTGTTCGAGGCCACCCACGCCAAGCTGTTCGAGCTGATCGAGCGCGGCCTGGTGGACGGCCTGCGCATCGATCACATCGACGGCCTGGCCGACCCGCGCGGCTACTGCCGCAAGCTGCGCCGTCGGGTTGATGGCCTGTTGGCGCAGCGGCCTTTGCAGGCGGCCCTGGAGCACTTCCCGATCTACGTGGAAAAAATCCTCGGCGCCGGCGAACACCTGCACCGCGACTGGCTCACCGACGGCACCACCGGCTACGAATTCATGAACCAGGTCTCGCTGCTGCAGCATGACCCAGCCGGCGAAGCGCCGCTGACCGAACTGTGGGCGAACGTCACCGAACGGCCGGGCTTCCCTGAAGAAGTGCGCCTGGCGCGGCACCTTGTGCTCAATGCCAGCCTGGCCGGTGACTGCGAATCGGTGGCCCAGGCACTGCTGCAGGTTGCGCGCAACGACCTGATGACCCGCGACCTGACCCTGGGCGCGATCCGCCGGGCGTTGCAGGCACTGGTGGCGCATTACCCGGTGTACCGCACCTACTTCAACGCCTGCGGGCGCCCCGCTGAAGATGAAGGGTTTTTCCAGCAGGCGCTGGCCAACGCCCGGCACGACCTCGGAGAAGCCGATTGGCCGTTACTGGACCATCTTGAACAATGGCTGGGCGGGCAAGCCTGGCGGCAGTTGCCACCGGGCCGCGCCCGCAAGCAACTGCGCCACGCCTGCGTGCGCTTCCAGCAACTGACCGCGCCCAGCGCCGCCAAAGCCGTGGAAGACACCACTTTCTACCGCAGCGCCCGGCTGCTGTCGCGCAACGACGTGGGCTTCGAGGCCGAGCACTTCAGCGCGCCACCCATGCACTTCCATAACGAAGCCCAGCGGCGTCTGCGCGACTTCCCCGACAACCTGCTCGCCACTGCCACCCATGACCACAAGCGCGGGGAAGACACCCGCGCGCGGCTGGCCGTGCTCAGCGAACGCGGCCCATGGCTGGCCAGCCGGGTGGAACACTGGCGTGAACTGGCAGCGCCGCTGCGCGCGCAGCTGGACGATGGCCTGGCACCCAGCCCCGGCGACGAGCTGATGCTGCTGCAAACCCTGCTTGGCAGTTGGCCGCTGGGCCTCGACCTGCACGACGACAACGCCCTGCGCCAGTACGCCGAGCGTATCCGCCAGTGGCAGCAGAAGGCCTTGCGCGAAGCCAAGTTGCGTAGCAGCTGGAGCGCGCCCAACGAGGCCTACGAAGGCGCCTGTGCCCGCTACATCGATGGCTTGCTGCTGGACAGCGAGAACCAGCAACTGCGCAAATCCGTGGCAGATGCCGCGCAACTACTCGCCTGCCCCGGCGCCCTCAATGGCTTGGTGCAGGCCCTGCTGCGCATGACCACACCCGGTGTGCCCGACCTGTACCAGGGCAACGAGTACTGGGACTTCAGCCTGGTCGACCCCGACAACCGCCGCCCCGTGGACTACGCTTTGAGGCGTCGCACCCTGGACGACGCCACGCCGCCAGCCGAGCTGCTGGCGCACTGGCGCGACGGCCGCATCAAGCAGGCCCTGATCGCCCGGGTGCTGGATTGCCGCCAGGCGCACGCCGAACTGTTCCGCCGTGGCGCCTATCTGCCGCTGACCGTGCTGGGCAAACACGCTGACAAGGTGATCGCCTTTGCCCGGTTGGGAGACGGCGAGCGGGCCGTCATCGTTGCGCCACGCCTGGCCAGTACCCTGCTCGGTGGCAACCCTACACCGTTGATCCCGGCACAGAACTGGGACGACACCCGGCTGGTACTGCCGTTTGCCTTGTCACCTGCCAACTCGACGGGACTTTTCCCCTGCGCGGCGGTCAGCTCTTCCAAGGAGTTGATGTTGAGCACCGTGCTGGCGGAGTTTCCGGTCAACGTGTTGATACAACAATCTTGAGCATCAGGAGCGTCATGATGAGTGTCGATGAAAAGCGTATTCGCGAATTTGCCTACCAGATCTGGGAATCTGAAGGTAAGCCCGTAGGGGAGGAAGAACGCCACTGGGATATGGCCCGCAAGTTGGCCGAGGCCGAGGCCCTGGCCCCCAAGGCCGAGCCACGCAAGCGGGCGCCGGCCAAGCCCAAGGCAGCCGCTGAGCCCAAGGCGCCTGCCGAGCCCAAGGTGGCTGCCCTGCCGGGGGGCAAGCCCGCTGCGGCGAAAAAGCCCCGCGCGGTGAAAAAGCCTACTGCCGGGTAAGCCTGTCCCGGCCTCTTCGCGGGTAAACCCGCGAAGAGGCCAATGCAGGACACCACATTCCCCTTCCATAACGGCCATTTGAGGATCGTCATGAGCCCCCGCACCCCAAAGAAAACCCGCTCGGTCGCACCATCGCGCATCCGCGAAGGCATGCCCTTCCCCCTCGGCGCCACCTGGGATGGCCTTGGGGTCAACTTCGCCTTGTTCTCGGCCAACGCCACCAAGGTCGAGCTGTGCCTGTTCGACTCCACCGGCGAACAGGAACTCGAGCGCATCGAACTGCCCGAATACACTGACGAGATCTACCACGGCTACCTGCCCGACGCTCACCCCGGCCTGGTCTATGGCTACCGGGTGTACGGCCCCTACGAGCCGGAAAACGGTCACCGCTTCAACCCCAACAAACTGCTGATCGACCCGTATGCCAAGCAGCTGGTCGGCAGCCTGGAGTGGTCAGAGGCATTGTTCGGCTACACCATCGGCCACCCCGACGGCGACCTGTCGTTCGATGAGCGCGACAGCGCGCCCTTCGTGCCCAAATGCAAGGTGATCGACCCGGCCTTCACCTGGGGCCGCGACCAGCGTGTGTCGGTCCCCTGGGAACGCACGATCATTTATGAAGCGCACACCCGCGGCATCAGCATGCGCCACCCGGCAGTGCCGGAAAAACTGCGCGGCACCTTTGCCGGCCTGGCCAACGACGAGCTGCTCAAGCACATCAAGGAGCTGGGCGTCTCCAGCATCGAGCTGCTGCCGATTCACGCCTTCGTCAACGACCAGCACCTGCTGGACAAAGGCCTGAACAACTACTGGGGCTACAACAGCATCGCCTTTTTCGCCCCGCACCCGCGCTACCTGGCCAGCGGCAAGATTGCCGAGTTCAAGGAAATGGTCGCCCACCTTCACGACGCCGGGCTGGAGGTGATCCTCGATGTGGTCTACAACCACACCGCCGAAGGCAACGAACGTGGGCCGACCCTGTCGATGCGCGGTATCGACAACGCCTCGTACTACCGCTTGATGCCGGACGACAAGCGGTTCTACATCAACGATTCCGGCACCGGCAACACCTTGGACCTGAGCCACCCCTGCGTGCTGCAGCTGGTCACCGACTCGCTGCGGTACTGGGCCGGCGAAATGCACGTGGACGGCTTTCGCTTCGACCTGGCGACCATTCTTGGCCGCTACCACGAAGGGTACAACGAGCGCCACGGCTTCCTCGTCGCTTGCCGCCAAGACCCCATGCTGAGCCAGGTCAAGCTGATTGCCGAACCTTGGGACTGCGGGCCGGGTGGCTACCAGGTAGGCAACTTTGCCCCCGGCTGGGCCGAATGGAACGACCGTTTCCGCGATACTGCGCGCGCCTTCTGGAAAGGCGACGAAGGCCAGCTGGCTGACTTCGCCGCACGCCTGACCGCCTCGGGCGACATGTTCAACAACCGCGGGCGCCGGCCTTATTCCTCGGTCAACTTCATCACCGCACACGATGGCTTCACCCTGCGCGACCTGGTGTCGTACAACCACAAGCACAACGAAGATAACGACGAGAACAACCAGGACGGCACCGACAACAATCTGTCATGGAACTGCGGTGCCGAGGGGCCGACGGACGACCCGGACATCAACGCGCTGCGCATGCGCCAGATGCGCAACTACTTTGCCACCCTGCTGCTGGCCCAAGGCACGCCGATGATCGTCGCCGGCGACGAGTTCAGCCGCACCCAGCACGGCAACAACAACGCCTACTGCCAGGACAGCGAAATCGGCTGGGTGAACTGGGACCTGGACCAGGAGGGCAAAGAGCTGCTGGCCTTCGTCAAACGCCTGACCCGCCTGCGCCTGGCCTACCCGGTGCTGCGCCGCTCACGCTTCCTGGTGGGTGACTACAATGAGGCAATCGGGGTCAAGGACGTGACCTGGCTGGCACCGGATGGCAACGAAATGAGCGTGGCGCAGTGGGAAGACCCGCATGGGCGCTGCCTGGGCATGCTGATCGATGGTCGCGCGCAGGTCAGCGGCATCGCCCGGCCGGGTTCCGAGGCCACGGTACTGCTGATCGTCAATGCCCACCATGATGTTGTGCCATTCAAGTTGCCGACGGTACCTGAAGGTGATTACTGGAGCTGCCTGATCGATACCGACCGGCCAGAGTTGCGCAAGGGGCAGCACCTGCAGTTCGACAGCACGTTCGAGGTAAAGGGGCGATCGATGCTGCTGATGGTGTTGCAGCACGAGGAGGAGTGAACCTGGGGTGGCCGCGCCTGTCCGACTGTGTATGGCTGGCTTGCCGGCGATAGGGCCGGTACAGGCAACACACATGCACCTGTGATCGAGGAGGAATTGTGAACCCCGAAGCCGGCAGCACAGGTTTTGCCAGCGTCAACCAGGCCGCGGCCGTGAAGCGGCTGCGGGTACTGACGGTGAACACCCATAAGGGCTTCACCGCCTTCAACCGGCGCTTCATCCTGCCGGAACTGCGCGAGGCGGTGCGCAGCACTCAGGCCGACATCGTCTTCCTCCAGGAAGTGCTTGGCAGCCACGACCGCCACGCCGCGCGCTACCCGGGCTGGCCGCAGACCTCGCAGTACGAATTCCTCGCCGACAGTATGTGGAGCGACTTTGCCTACGGCCGCAACGCGGTCTATCCCGACGGCCACCACGGCAATGCGCTGCTGTCCAAGTACCCGATCATCGAACACCGCAACCTCGACGTGTCAATCACCGGCCCCGAGCGCCGTGGTCTGTTGCACTGCGTTCTGGATGTGCCGGGGCAAGGCCCGGTTCATGCGGTCTGCGTGCACCTGTCGTTGCTGGAGAGCCACCGGCAACAGCAGCTGCTGCTGCTGCGCAAATTGCTGGACTCCCTGCCTGCCGATGCCCCGGTGATCATCGCCGGGGATTTCAACGACTGGAAAAGCCACGGCAACCGCACCCTTGGCCTGCGACGCGACCTGCATGAGGCTTTCGAGCGCCACCATGGCCACCTGGCCCGCACCTACCCTGCCCGCCTGCCGCTGTTGCCCCTGGACCGCATCTACCTGCGCAACGCCGAAAGCCATGGGCCGCGGATTCTGGGGCACAAACCTTGGTCGCACCTGTCAGACCACTTGCCGTTGGCGGTGGAGGTCAGGCTCTAGCAATCATTCTTCATAGCCACGAAGCGGGAAATAGCGAACCCCGCTATACCCTAGAGATTTTCTCGGAAAATCAAGTGCTTGAGAGAAATTACACAACCTGAACAGTTCTTTCACGCTTTCTTGACGCAAGCGGCGTCCTCTCCTTAGCTGAACATTACCAAGCATTAAAGATCTCGCGCCGGGCCTCTAGCTCGCGCCTTCGTGCGCGCTTGCAAAGGCTGGCGTGCTGGTTTGGGTCGCCCACTGTTTTTGCCGTACAGCTCGTGACAACAGGCCAGGTCCTCGGGCTGTACCCCACAAAAACCAACAGGAGATCCGCCATGAAAAGCACCTCGAACCCCTTGCGCTTCGACAGCATTTTCTATGCGGTTTCCACGTCGCTGCTTCTGGCAACCCCGGTGGAAACTTTCGCGTACGAACTGCAGGGTGACCCCACCTCGCCCGGTTTTCTGCAACAGCCTGCAATGCCGCAGATGTCGCTCGACCCGGTCAGCGCCAGTGGCTTGAGCATCGGCACCCTGAGTGCGTTTTCGCAAACCATGAGCGCGCGCCACGGGCAGACAGCACCGGACCTGATCGCCAGCCAGTGGGCACAGTTTTTCCCGACCACCTCGCGCAGTGGCACGCAACCCCCAGACCAACTGGAGGCCCCCAGCCAGCAATTGACAATCGGCCCGGACCTGTTCGTGCGTGAAACTGCAGCGGGCAACGTGCACCGCGCAGGGGTTTTCGTGGGGCATAACAACCTGCAGAGCAGCTTCAACGGCATGCGCCCGCTGTTGGGCGACAAGCAGCGCAACGCGGTGAACCTGAGCGGGGAAAGCCTGGGCGTGTACTGGAGCATGACCCATGAACAGGGCTGGCACCTGGATGCGGTGGCCATGGGCTCACGCATCGATGTAATGGGCCGGGGTGAAAGCGGCCAGCGCCTTGACGAAAGCGGCCATGCGATGACGTTCTCGGTGGAAGGCGGCTACCCGATCCGCCTGGGCGGCAACTGGGTGATCGAACCCCAGGCACAGTTGATCAACCAGCAGTTCTTCCCCGGCAACCAGGTGCAGGAAGAAACCCTGCAGGCCTTCGACAGCCAGCCGAGCTGGAGCGGCCGGGTCGGTGCGAAATTGTCCGGGCGCTACGACGTGCGTGGCATGCCCATCGAACCCTATGTGCGGACCAACGTGTGGTACGACTTCAGCAATCCCGACGAGGTGAAGCTGGACCAGGTCGACAAGATCTCCAGCTCGCGCTACTCAACTACGGTGGAACTGGGCTTGGGGCTGGTGGCGCGGGTGACGCCTTCGGTGGCCTTGTTTGTCAGCGCCGATTACAGCAGCGATGTGGATGACAATGACCTGAACGGGCTGATTGGCAGCCTTGGTGTGCGGATGCGGTGGTAGGCAGGCCCGGCCCCTTCGCAGCACAAGGCTGCTCCTACAAGGGAATGCGCCCACCTGTAGGAGCAGCCTTGTGCTGCGAAGAGGCCGGTACAGGCAACGTATCAAGCCGGTTTCATTACCAGCACCCCAAGCGGCGGCAAATTCAGCGCCAGCGACAGTGGCTGCCCATGGCTGGCCACTGCCTCACTGGCCACTGCCCCCAAATTGCCTACGTTGGACCCTGCATACAGCTCGGCATCGCTGTTCAGCAATTCCTGCCAGCGCTCGCCAAACGGCACACCAATGCGGTAGCCCTCGCGTGGAACCGGGGTAAAGTTGGCCACCACCAGCACCGGCTCGCCGCTGCTGCTCCAGCGCAGCCAGGCGTACACGCTGTTTTGCGCGTCGTCACCGATCAGCCACTGGAAGCCCTGCGGCTGGCAATCCTGCTCGTGCAGCGCCGGCTCTTCGCGGTACAGGCGGTTGAGATCGCCCACCAGGCGCTGCACGCCTTGGTGCTCGGGGTACTGCAGCAGGTACCAGTCCAGCTCGCTGTCATGGTTCCACTCACGCCACTGGCCGAACTCGCAGCCCATGAACAGCAACTTCTTGCCTGGGTGCGCCCACATGAAAGTGAGGTAGGCGCGCAGGTTGGCGAATTTCTGCCAGCGGTCGCCGGGCATCTTGTCGATCAAGGAGTGCTTGCCGTGCACCACCTCGTCGTGGGAGATGGGCAGGATGAAGTGTTCAGAATAGGCGTAGATCAGCCCGAAGCTCATCTCGTTATGGTGGTGGTTGCGATGCACCGGGTCGTTCTGGATGTAATGCAGGGTGTCGTGCATCCAGCCCATGTTCCACTTGTAGGCAAAGCCCAGGCCGCCCTGCTGGGTCGGCTGGCTGACGCCGGGCCAGGCGGTGGACTCCTCCGCGATGATCAATGCACCGGGGGCCTCGTGGGCAGCCACGCCGTTGAGGTGGCGGATGAAGTCGATGGCCTCCAGGTTCTCGCGCCCGCCGTGGCGGTTGGGCACCCATTCGCCGGCCTTGCGCGAATAGTCGCGGTACAGCATCGAGGCCACCGCATCGACCCGCAAGCCGTCGATGTGGAAGTGCTTCAGCCAGTGCAGCGCCGAGGCCATCATGAAGCCGCGCACTTCGTTGCGGCCGAGGTTGTAGATCAGTGTGTTCCAGTCCTGGTGGTAGCCCTCCAGGGGGTTGTCATATTCGTACAGGGCAGTGCCGTCGAAACGCGCCAGGCCGTGTTCGTCGGTGGGGAAATGCGCCGGCACCCAGTCCAGCAGCACGCCAATGCCGCCTTGGTGGCAGGCATCGATGAACGCGGCAAAGTCCTCGGCACTGCCATAGCGTGAGGTGGGCGCGAACATCGACAGTGGCTGATAGCCCCAGGAGCCGCCGAACGGGTGCTCCATGATCGGCAGCAATTCGATATGGGTAAAGCCCAGTTCCTGCACATAGGGCACCAGCCGCTCGGCCAGTTCACGCCAGTTGTAGTAGCGCCCGACTTCGCCTGCCTCGTCCAGCTCGCAGCGCCAGGAGCCTGGGTGCAGCTCGTAGATCGACAGGGGTGCGCTGTAGGCATGGCGCTGCGCGCGTTGTGCCATCCAGTCGTGGTCTTGCCACGCGTGGCTGAGTTCACCGGCCACCTTGGATGCGGTGCTCGGCGGCAATTCAGTGGCGCGGGCCAGCGGGTCTGCTTTCAGTGGCAGTATCCCGTCCTTGCCCAGCACCTCGTACTTGTAGGTTTCGCCTACGCCCAGGCGCGGCACGAACAACTCCCACACCCCGGCGCTGTGGCGCAAGCGCATGGGGTGGCGGCGGCCGTCCCAGTTATTGAAGTCACCCACCACCGACACCCGCCGGGCATTCGGCGCCCACACCGAGAAACACACGCCGTCGACGCCCTCGACCTGGATCGGTTGGGCGCCGAAGCGCCCGGACAGGTCGCGGTGGTTGCCTTCGGCGAACAGGTGCAAGTCCATGTCGCCCAGTTGCGGGCCAAAGCTGTAAGGGTCTTCGGTGACTTGCTCGCCACCGACCCAGCCAATTTGCAGCAGATAGGCTTGTGCATCATCGAGGTGCGCCGTGAACAAGCCCGGTACTGCGCTTTGCACCATTTCGGCCAGGACGCGCCCATCATGGCGCGCCAGCACCCGTGCACTCAGCGCATTGGGCAGGAAGGCGCGGATAAACACCCCGCCTTGGCCATCGCCGTGGGGGCCTAGCACTGCGAAGGGATCGGCGTGCTCGGCGCGGGCCAGGGCATCCAGGTCCCGTTGCCGAAGGCCGCCGTTTTCACGCGTGGTTGCATTCATTTATGACTCTCCCCAAGTACTGATCAGTCCATGCAGGCCATGCAAAGGCACGGCCAGCCAGCTCGGACGGTTTTCGGCTTCATATGTGATCTCGTAGGCGGCTTTTTCCAGGCAGAACAATTCCAGTGCGGCGCGCTCGCCCTCGGCCTGTTGCCAGGCATGGGGCATGGCGGCGGTGGCCAGGCCATAGGCTTCGACAAAGGCGTGGCGCGACTGATGCAGGTACTGCCGGGCAACCCGCTGACGAGCCTGCTGCGCCGGGCCGGAAAGGTCGACCGCAGAGGCGCTGCGCAGGATCATCGCAGCAGCATAGTCGAAGGATCGCAACACGCCGCTGACATCCTTGTACGGGCTGTGCTTTGCCCGGCGTTCTTGCAGTGGACGGGACGGTTCGCCCTCGAAATCGATCAGATAGGCATCCCCCTGCACCACCAGCACTTGGCCCAGATGCAGGTCGCCGTGCACCCGCATCAGCAGGCCGCCCTCGGCCTGGCCCGCCAAGTTGGCGATGTGCTGCGCCAGGCCATCGCGCTGTTGCTGCAGGTCGTCGATCAGGGCCTGGCTGTCGTGGTCGAGGCTGTCACGGTGCTGGGCCAGCAGGTCGAGGGCGTGGGTCAGTTCGGCGCTGATCTGCGTACCCCAGCGCTGGCTGTCGTCAGCATCGCTGGGGCGTGGCCGGAAGGCCTCATCGTCGGTCGGCGCAGCCAGCAGCAGGTGCATCTCGCCCAGGCGCTGGCCGAGCAAGGCGGCAAAGCCGGTGAGCTCCACCAAGGCATCGGTGTGTGCCTCGGCATCGCGGCTGGGTGGGGCCATCTGGTCGCGGATAGCCCGTTCCAGGGTGTTCTGGGTCCAGGCCCAGGCATCGCCCTGATTGCTCAGGTAGCCTTGGGCGATCATCAGCAGGTGTGGGGCGTTTTGCTCATCCACCCGGCTGACCCAAGCCAGCAATGGCGAGATATTGGCAAAGCCGGCAGCGGTCAGGTAGGCGCTCATTTCCAGTTCCGGGTGAATGCCCGGGTTGACCCGGCGGATCAGCTTGAGCACCACGCGGTCGCCGACCACCACCGAGCTGTTGGACTGCTCGGCGCTGAGGTAGCGCACTGCGCTTTCATCGTTCAACCCAAGGGCTGCCAGCAGGTCGGTGCACTCGAAACGCAGTTCGCCCGCGCCGCTGCCGCAGGGCAGGCGCAGGCCATCCTGGCAGGCGTGCAGCACTGCGCGGATAAACGGTTCGAGCACGAAGGCATCGGTAATCAGGCCAATCTGATGGGCACGGCGCACCCGCGACAAGGCCAGCTGCTGCGGCAGCGCTGTGTTGATCTGGTCTTCGGGCAGCAGGCCAAACGGCAGCTGGTAGTGGTTGGCCGCCCCCCCGCTGAGCACTTCGATTTCGCTGAGCAACACGGGCGTGGTAGCGGTAGCGAAGCGCACGCCGTAGCGCAGGCGCACCTCGTCAATGGGCCCCTCCTTGCCGGCGAACCAGCGCCGCTTGGGCAGGTATTGGGGCAGGATGGTGGTTTGCAGGGTGTCGCGGGCGGGTGCTTCCAGCAGTTCTTCCATGCGCTTGCGCAAAACTAGCGTGGTCAATTCGGGTAACCCCTCGGTGGCCTGGATGTGCCAGCTGGGCATGCGGTCATGGGAGGCCAGCAGGAACCAGTAGAAGGCATAGGGTGGCAGGGTGAGCAGGAACGGCAGTTGCCCGATGGGCGGGAAGGCGCTGCCGCCGAGCATCTCCACGGGTACTTTGTCGGCGTATTGTGACAATTCCAGTTCGGCAGCCTGGGCGGCGCGGGACACGTTGGCCACGCACAGGATGACCTCGGTGTTGCCATCGGCATCGGTGTACTCGCGGATATACGCGAGGATGCGCCGGTTGCTGGGCGTAAGGGTTCGCAGGGTGCCGCGGCCAAAGGCCTTCTGCTGCTTGCGTACGGCCAGCATGCGCCGGGTCCAGTTCAGCAATGAATGCGGGTCGTGGCTCTGCGCTTCTACGTTGACCGTCTGGTAGCCGTATAGCGGGTCCATGATCGGCGGCAGCACCAGGCGCTGCGGGTCGGCACGGGAAAAACCCCCGTTGCGGTCCGGCGACCACTGCATGGGCGTACGCACCCCGTCGCGGTCACCGAGGTAGATGTTGTCGCCCATGCCCAGCTCGTCACCGTAGTACAGGGTTGGTGTGCCCGGCATCGACAGTAGCAGGCTGGTCAGCAGCTCTATGCGCCGGCGGTCACGCTGCAGCAGCGGTGCCAGGCGCCGCCGGATACCCAGGTTAATGCGGGCGCGGCGGTCTTCGGCGTAGTAGTTCCACAGGTAGTCGCGCTCGCGGTCGGTGACCATTTCCAGGGTCAGCTCATCGTGGTTGCGCAGAAAGATTGCCCATTGGCAGTTGGCCGGAATTTCCGGCGTCTGGCGCAGGATGTCGGTGATCGGGAAGCGGTCCTCCATGGCCAGGGCCATGTACATGCGCGGCATCAGCGGGAAGTGGAAGGCCATGTGGCACTCGTCGCCCTCGCCTTCGCCGAAGTACGGGCGGGTGTCTTCGGGCCACTGGTTGGCCTCGGCCAGCAGCATGCGGTCGGGGTAGTTAGCGTCGATTTCAGCGCGAATGGCCTTGAGTACCGTGTGGGTCTCGGGCAGGTTTTCGTTGTTGGTGCCGTCGCGTTCGATCAGGTACGGGATGGCATCCAGGCGCAGGCCGTCGACGCCCAGGTCAAGCCAGAAGCGCATCACCTTGATCACCGCATTGAGCACCTGCGGGTTGTCGAAGTTCAGGTCTGGCTGGTGCGAGTAGAAGCGGTGCCAGAAGTACTGGCCGGCGACCGGGTCCCAGGTCCAGTTGGACTTTTCGGTGTCGAGGAAGATGATGCGCGTGCCGTCGTACTTCTGTTCGTCATCCGACCACACGTAAAAATCCCGCGCCTTGCTGCCGCGCTTGGCATGGCGCGCCCGCTGGAACCACGGATGCTGGTCGCTGGTGTGGTTGATGACCAGCTCGGTGATTACCCGCAGGCCGCGCTTGTGTGCCTCGGCGATGAAGCGGCGGGCGTCGGCCAGGCTGCCGTAGTCGGGGTGCACGGCCTTGTATTCGGCAATGTCGTAGCCGTCATCGCGCCTTGGCGAAGGGTAGAAAGGCAGCAGCCACAGGGTGTTGACGCCCAGTTCGGCAATGTAGTCCAGCTTGCTGATCAGGCCGGCGAAATCGCCGATGCCGTCGTTGTTCGCATCGAAGAACGACTTGATGTGCAACTGGTAGATGACGGCGTCCTTGTACCACAGCGGGTCGTCGATGAAGGCTGCCGGGCGGGAACGCTTGGCCATGGGTGACTCCTTTCATTTTCTAGGTTGCTCTGCAAGCAACTGACTTGACCCCATACCTGTGGGAGCGGGCATGCCCGCTACCACAAGGAGATATGTGCCTGGCTCTACCGGGCTGTTTCGATGCGCCAGATGCCGAACGGCTGGTGCCACGGCTCTATGCGCATCCATTGGGTCTTGCCGTACCACGACCAGCGGTGGCCGTTCATCAGGTCTTCACCATGGGTTTCGGCGTTGTCATCCAGCCCCAGCTCCCACAGTGGCAGCTCGAAATGCGCCTCCTGGGCGTTGTGCGGGTCGAGGCTGATCGCCACCAGGATGTAGTTGTCACGCTCTGGCGTGCGCTTGGCGAAGTACAGGATGTTGTCGTTCCAGCAGTTGAAAAACGCCACGCCCAGGTGGGTTTGCAAGGCGCGGTTCTGCCGGCGGATGCGGTTGAGCTGGGCGATCTCGGCAATGATGTTGCCCGGCTGGGTGAAATCGCGCGGGCGGATCTGGTATTTCTCCGAATCCAGGTATTCCTCCTTGCCTGGCAGCGGCGCGCTTTCGCATAGCTCGAAGCCGGAGTACATGCCCCACAGGCCCGAACCCATGGTGGCCAGCGCGGCGCGGATGAGGAAGCCGGCGCGACCGGAGGTGTGCAGGAAGAACGGGTTGATATCCGGCGTGTTGACGAAAAAGTTCGGCCGGTAGCACTGGCTCCACGGCGGCTGGTTGAGCTGCTCGTAGAATTCGCGCAGTTCCTGCTTGGTGTTCCGCCAGGTGAAGTAGGTATAGCTTTGCGCGTAGCCGACCTTACCTAGGCGCGCCATCATCGCGGGCTTGGTGAATGCCTCGGCAAGGAAGATCACATCCGGGTAGCGGGCGCGCACATCGGCGATCATCCATTGCCAGAACGGCAGTGGCTTGGTGTGCGGGTTGTCGACGCGGAAGGTCTTCACGCCCTCCTCTACCCAGCCGAGCACCACGTCGCGCAGCGCCAGCCACAGCGAAGGGACGGCGTCCGGGGCGTAGAAATCGACGTTGACGATGTCCTGGTACTTTTTCGGCGGGTTCTCGGCATAGCGAATGGTGCCGTCCGGGCGCCAGCTGAACCAGCCGGGATGCTCTTTGAGCCATGGGTGGTCCTGCGAGCACTGGATAGCGAAATCCAGGGCGATTTCAAGGCCATGCTCAGCGGCGGCGGCAACCAGTCGACGAAAGTCTTCCCGCGTGCCCAGCTGCGGATGGATGGCGTCATGGCCGCCTTCGGCACTGCCGATAGCGTACGGGCTGCCAGGGTCGCCGGGTTCGGCCTTGAGGGCGTTGTTGCGGCCTTTGCGGTGCTGCGTGCCGATGGGGTGGATGGGCGGGAAGTACAGCACATCGAAGCCCATGTCACGGATCATAGCCAGGCGCTGGTGCACGTCATTGAAGGTGCCGTGGCGCTGCGGGTCATCGGTGATCGAGCGCGGGAACAGCTCATACCAACTGGCGAACTGCGCGGCCGGGCGGTCGACATCGACGGGGAACTCGCGGCTGCGGGCCAGGTAACTGCGGTGCCCCGCTTCGCTCATCAGGTGCGCAACGTCCAGGCCCAGCAACAGTGCCACCTGCCCGTCGGTATCCAGCTCCGCCAAGCGCTGCTGTAGCGCTTCGAGCTCATCGCGCACGGCACCGCTGCACAGCTCGATGCCTTTGCCCAGCATCAAGCGGCCCTCTTCCAGTTCCAGTTTTACCTCGACACCGGCGTTGTACTTTTTCTCCAGGTCATGGCTATAGGTGGCGAACGGGTCGACCCAGGCCTCGATGCTGAACAGGTGCGGGCCAAGTTCGGTGGGGGTGAACTCGGCCAACCACAGGTCGTTGCCCGCCGATTGCATCGGCACGCAATGCCAGCGCCGGCTGTTGGCCTGGCGCCAGTTGAGCATCACCGCCAGGCGGTCGTGGCCATCGCTGTAGACCTTGCTGCTGACCGCCACTGGCTGGCCGCTGATGGCTTTGGCGGCGAAGGTGCCGGCTTCGAGCGCGGGTTCGGTGTCTTCGATCACGATACGCGGCGCCAGCAGCGCCTGGGACAGGCTGATGGCCTGGTCCGGGTGATCGTTCGCCGTGGGCACGCTTTCAAAGGGCTCGTTTCGTGACATCGACCTTGCTCCCTCAGGCTGGTGGCGGTAAGGGTTCAGAGCCGGGTACAGGCGGGGGGTTCAAAATAATTGAGCGAACGGCAGCTGCCAGCGGTCAGAGCCTGCAGCACCTCTTCATTCCACCCACGCGAGGTCAGGCCATGAACATTCCCATTCCACCGGAAACCCCCGATCCCAACATCGACGACCCCAGCTTGCCGCCGCCCGTACCGGAAGAAGACCCGGAGGAGCTGCCGATCAAGCCAACCATGCCGCCAACGGTGGGCGACCCGCCGAGCCAGGAGCCACCGGTGAAGGCTTAAGGGTAGACCACGCTACCTGATATTTTTGCCAGTAGCGGTGCCGATGGATTGTGTTGAAGATTGAGGCTCTCGATATCAAGCCAGGAGCCTCCTTCATCGTGGATACCGCAACCCGCCGGCAGCGTGAGGAATTCGAGCGACAAGTGGTCGATATGCTTCAGGATGCAGGTGTGGTCGACTCGGGGCCAGGTATCTTGTTGGCGCATCTGGACAGGGACAAATGCGAATTTGCGTTGATGCAGCTGGAAGCGCGTTACAGCGTTCGTTTGCGGCGTGACTACCTGAGCGTTGCCGAGGTTGCGGGCGAACTGTACAAGGCGCTGAATGAGCGTTGACCATTTCGGCCCTTTCGCGGGCTTGCCCGCTCCCACACGTACTGCGCCGTATCCTAGGTCGGCGCGGGCCCTGGAGGAGCGGGTTTCCCCGCGAAAGGGCCGGTTGACCCAACACCTCAACAACCCGCAGATACCGCCGAGATCTCCGCCACACTGATTTCCCGCATGCGGAACTTCTGCACCTTGCCGGTCACCGTCATCGGGTATTCGTCAACGAAACGGATATGCCGCGGCACCTTGAAGTGGGCGATGCGTGCCTTGCACCAACCCTGCAGTTCCTCGACCGTGGCGCTATGCCCCGGATGCAGCTTTATCCAGGCTACGATCTCTTCGCCATAGCGGCTACACGGGATGCCGATCACCTGCGCATCGGCCACCGCCGGGTGGGTGTAGAAGAACTCCTCCAGCTCACGTGGGTAAATGTTCTCGCCGCCGCGAATGATCATGTCCTTGTTGCGCCCAACGATGCGCACATAGCCCTGCTCGTCCATCACCGCCAGGTCGCCCGAATGCATCCAGCCGGCCGGGTCGATGGCATCCGTCGTGGCCTGGGGGTTGTCCCAGTAGCCAAGCATGACGCTGTAGCCGCGGGTGCACAGTTCGCCGATCTCGCCGCGGGCGACGATGCAGCCATCGGGGTCCACAAGTTTGTTCTCCAACTGCGGCTGGGTGCGGCCGACGGTGGTCACGCGTAGCTCCAGGTCATCGTCCGGGCCGGTCTGCAGCGACACCGGGCTGGTTTCGGTCATGCCGTAGGCGATCTGCACTTCTGCCATGTGCATCTGGTCGATGACCCGGCGCATCACCTCGATCGGGCAGGTGGCGCCGGCCATGATGCCGCTGCGCAGGGTCGACAGGTCCATCTGCGCACGCGAGGGGTGATCGAGCATCGCGATGAACATGGTCGGTACGCCGTACAGGATGCTGGCACGCTCCTCGGCCACGGCGCGCAGGGTTAGCTCGGCGTCGAAGGCGTCGTTGGGGTAGATCATGGTGCTGCCGTGGGTGATGCAGCCGAGGTTGGCCATGACCATGCCGAAGCAATGGTACAGCGGCACCGGGATCACCATACGGTCGCTGGCTGTCAGGCCAAGGCTTTCACCCACCATGAAACCGTTGTTGAGGATGTTGTAGTGACTGAGCGTGGCACCTTTGGGCGCACCGGTGGTGCCGGAGGTGTACTGGATGTTCACCGGCTGGTCGAATTGCAGGCCTTGCTGGCGGGCGGTGAACGCCTCTAGCGTTGTCTGCCCAGCCTTTTCGGCCAGTGCATGCCAGCGCAGGAAGCCGGCAGGCGGGTTGGCGGCCAGGCTGATCACGCCGCGCAAGTCCGGCAGGCGCTCACTGACCAGTTCACCTGGCGTGGCGCAGGCCAATTCTGGCACCAGTTCCTGGACCATGGCGTGGTAATCAGACGTCTTGAAGGCATCTGCACACACCAGCCAGCGGCAGCCGGACTGACGCAACACGTATTCCAGCTCCCCTACGCGATAGGCCGGGTTGATGTTGACCAGGATGGCGCCGACCTTGGCACTGGCCAGCTGCAAAATGCACCACTGGGCGCAGTTGGGCGACCAGATGCCGACACGCTCGCCGGTGTTCACGCCCAGGGCCATCAGCGCGCGGGCATGCACTTCGACCTGTTCGGCCAACTGCCGCCAGCTGTAGCGCAGGCCCTGGTGGCGCGACACCAGCGCCTCGCCATCGGCACAGCGGGCCACCGTGGCATCGAAGGCCTGGCCGATGGTCTGGGTCAGCAAGGCTTGGTCCTGGCGACCGCGGGTATAGCTCGGTTGACTCATGGGTGTCCCTTCTTGTGGTTGTTCTGGGCACGACTGAAGCAAGCGGGAATACTCTGGCGCAGATTTACGTTTACGTAAAGGTGATGAGTGGATTGACAGTGACCTCATGCAGGTTTACGTTAACGTAAAGGTGATGAACAACATCCACTCGAGGCGCCACGCCGACCCCTGTGGGAGCGGGGTGGATCCCCAAGCTGCGATGTAACCCAATTTCAAGAACAAGAAGGTGCCCCAGCATGCATTACCCCTCCCTGAACTTCGCCCTGGGCGAAACCATCGACATGCTCCGCGACCAGGTGCGCACCTTCGTTGCCGCCGAACTGGCCCCGCGGGCCGCGCAGATCGACCACGACAACCTGTTCCCCGCCGACATGTGGCGCAAGTTCGGCGACATGGGCCTGCTGGGCATCACGGTATCGGAAGAGTATGGCGGCGCCGGCCTTGGCTACCTGGCCCACGTGGTGTCGATGGAAGAAATCAGCCGCGCCTCGGCCTCGGTGGCACTGTCCTACGGCGCCCATTCCAACCTGTGCGTCAACCAGATCAACCGCAACGGCACCCATGAACAGAAGCTCAAGTACCTGCCCAAGCTGATCAGCGGCGAGCACATCGGTGCGCTGGCCATGAGCGAGCCCAACGCCGGCTCCGACGTGGTATCGATGAAACTGCGCGCCGAAAAGCGCGGCGATTACTACGTGCTCAACGGCAGCAAGACCTGGATCACCAACGGCCCCGACGCCAACACCTACGTGATCTACGCCAAGACCGACCTGGACAAGGGCGCGCACGGCATTACCGCGTTCATCGTCGAGCGTGACTGGAAAGGTTTCAGCCGCAGCAACAAGTTCGACAAGCTGGGCATGCGCGGGTCCAACACCTGCGAGCTGTTCTTCGATGACGTGGAAGTGCCGGCAGAAAACATACTCGGCCAGCTCAACGGCGGCGTACGCGTGCTGATGAGCGGCCTGGATTACGAGCGTGTGGTGTTGTCCGGTGGCCCAACCGGCATCATGCAAAGCTGCATGGACCTGGTGGTGCCCTACATTCACGACCGCAAGCAGTTCGGCCAAAGCATCGGCGAGTTCCAGCTGATCCAGGGCAAGATTGCCGACATGTACACCCAACTGAACGCCAGCCGCGCCTACCTGTACGCCGTGGCCCAGGCCTGCGACCGTGGCGAGACCACCCGCAAGGACGCTGCCGGGGTAATCCTCTACACCGCCGAACGCGCCACGCAAATGGCCCTGGAGGCGATCCAGATTCTCGGTGGCAACGGCTACATCAACGAATTCCCGGCGGGCCGCCTACTGCGCGATGCCAAGCTGTACGAAATCGGTGCCGGCACCAGCGAAATCCGCCGGATGCTGATTGGCCGCGAACTGTTCAACGAAACCCGCTGAACATAAAGGACGGGCGCACATGGCTACCTTGCACACCCAGATCAACCCGCGTTCGGCGGAGTTCGCCGGCAACAGCGCGGCCATGCTCGAACAGGTTCAGGCCCTGCGCGGCCTGCTCGCCCAGGTGGCACAGGGCGGCGGGCCCAAAGCCCAGGAACGGCACACGTCGCGTGGCAAGCTGCTGCCGCGCGAACGCATCGACCGCCTGCTGGACCCGGGCTCGCCATTCCTCGAAATCGGCCAGCTGGCTGCGCATGAGGTATACGGCGAAGACGTGCCCGCCGCTGGCGTGATCGCCGGCATCGGCCGCGTCGAAGGCGTGGAATGCATGATCGTGGCCAACGACGCCACGGTCAAAGGCGGTTCGTACTACCCGCTGACGGTGAAGAAGCACCTGCGTGCGCAAACCATCGCCCAGCAGAACCGCCTGCCGTGCATCTACCTGGTGGATTCGGGCGGCGCCAACCTACCGCGCCAGGACGAAGTGTTCCCCGACCGCGAGCATTTCGGGCGGATCTTCTTCAACCAGGCCAACATGAGCGCCCAGGGCATCCCCCAGATCGCCGTGGTGATGGGCTCGTGCACAGCTGGCGGCGCCTACGTACCGGCCATGGCCGACGAAGCGATCATGGTGCGCCAGCAGGCGACCATCTTCCTCGCCGGGCCGCCGCTGGTAAAGGCCGCTACAGGTGAAGTGGTGAGCGCCGAAGACCTGGGTGGCGCCGATGTGCATTGCCGCACCAGCGGCGTGGCCGACCACTACGCGGATAACGACGAGCACGCCTTGGCCATCGCCCGGCGCAGCGTGGCCAACCTCAACTGGCACAAGCTGGGCAAGCTGCAGCGCCTGGCCCCGGTGGCGCCGCTGTATGCCGCCGACGAGCTGTATGGCGTGGTGCCAGCCGATGCCAAGCAACCGTTCGACGTGCGTGAAGTGATCGCGCGGCTGGTCGATGGCTCGGTGTTCGATGAGTTCAAAGCCCTGTTCGGCACCACCCTGGTGTGCGGCTTCGCCCACCTGCATGGCTACCCGGTGGCGATCCTGGCCAACAACGGCATCCTGTTCGCCGAAGCCGCGCAAAAAGGCGCGCACTTCATCGAGCTGGCCTGCCAGCGTGGCATCCCGCTGCTGTTCCTGCAAAACATCACCGGCTTCATGGTGGGCAAGAAGTACGAAGAAGGCGGCATCGCCAAGCACGGCGCCAAGCTGGTCACCGCCGTGGCCTGTGCCCAGGTGCCGAAGTTCACGGTGATCATTGGCGGCAGCTTTGGCGCCGGCAACTACGGCATGTGCGGCCGCGCCTACGACCCACGCTTCCTGTGGATGTGGCCCAACGCGCGCATTGGCGTGATGGGTGCCGAACAGGCCGCTGGCGTGCTGGCGCAGGTCAAGCGCGAGCAAAGCGAGCGCAGCGGCCAGCCCTTCAGTGCCGAGGACGAGGCCAGGCTCAAGCAACCGATCCTCGACCAGTACGAGCACCAGGGCCACCCCTACTATTCCAGCGCCCGCCTGTGGGACGACGGTGTCATCGACCCGGCACAAACCCGCGATGTACTTGGCCTGGCGTTGTCTGCCGCGCTGAACGCACCGATCGAACAGAGCCGCTTCGGCATTTTCCGGATGTGACCCATGAGCGATTTCAGCACCCTTGAAGTGATCCGTGACCCACGCGGCTTCGCCACCCTGTGGCTGAGCCGCGAGGACAAGAACAACGCCTTCAACGCACAGATGATCCGCGAGCTGATCGTGGCCATCGACCGCCTGGCCGAAGACGCCGGCCTGCGCTTTGTGCTGCTGCGCGGCCGTGGCCGGCACTTCAGCGCCGGCGCCGACCTGGCCTGGATGCAGCAGTCGGCGCAGCTGGACTTCAACACCAACCTGGATGATGCCCACGAACTGGGCGAGCTGATGTACGCCCTGCACCGCCTCAAGGCGCCTACCCTGGCCGTGGTCCAAGGTGCAGCCTTTGGCGGCGCGCTGGGCCTGATCAGCTGCTGTGACATGGCCATCGGCGCCGAAGACGCCCAGTTGTGCCTGTCGGAAGTCCGCATTGGCTTGGCGCCCGCAGTCATCAGCCCGTTCGTGGTCAAGGCGATTGGTGAACGCGCCGCGCGCCGCTATGCCCTCACTGCCGAGCGTTTCAGCGGCATACGGGCCCGCGAGCTGGGCCTGCTGGCCGAGGTGTACCCGGCCAGTGAGCTGGGCGCCCAGGTCGAAGCGTGGGTGAACAACCTGCTGCAGAACAGCCCACAAGCGTTGCGCGCCACCAAGGACTTGCTGCGCGAAGTGGACGACGGCGAACTCAGCCCGGCCCTGCGCCGCTACTGCGAGAACACCATCGCCCGCATCCGCGTCAGCGCCGAAGGCCAGGAGGGCCTGCGCGCTTTCCTGGAAAAACGCCGCCCCGCCTGGCAAACCGATGACAAGAAGGAACCGCGCCCATGAGCCGCCCCGCTTTGACCACCCTGCTGGTCGCCAACCGTGGCGAAATCGCCTGCCGGATAATGCGCACCGCCAAGGCCATGGGCCTGACCACTGTTGCCGTGCACAGCGCCACCGACCGTGACGCCCGGCACAGCCGCGAAGCGGATATCCGCGTCGACCTGGGCGGCACCAAGGCCGCCGAAAGCTACCTGCTGGTCGACAAGCTGCTGGCCGCTGCCAAGGCCAGCGGTGCCCAGGCGATTCACCCGGGCTATGGTTTTCTGTCGGAGAACGCTGGCTTCGCCCGCGCTATCGAACAGGCCGGGCTGATCTTCCTTGGCCCACCTGCCACCGCCATCGACGCCATGGGCAGCAAGTCGGCGGCCAAGGCGCTGATGGACGCCGCTGGCGTGCCGCTGGTGCCGGGCTATCACGGCGAAGCCCAGGACCTGGACACCTTCCGTGCCGCCGCCGAACGCATCGGCTACCCGGTGCTGCTCAAGGCCAGCGCCGGCGGCGGCGGCAAGGGCATGAAAGTGGTCGAGGAAGAAAGCCAGCTGGCTGACGCCCTGGCCTCGGCCCAGCGTGAGGCGCAGTCGTCGTTCGGCGATGCGCGCATGCTGGTGGAAAAGTATGTGCTCAAGCCGCGTCACGTCGAAATCCAGGTATTTGCCGACCAGCACGGCAACTGCCTGTACCTCAACGAACGCGACTGCTCGATTCAGCGCCGCCACCAGAAAGTGGTCGAAGAAGCCCCTGCCCCCGGCCTGTCGCCCGAACTGCGCCGGGCCATGGGCGAAGCGGCGGTGCGTGCGGCGCAGGCTATCGGCTATGTGGGTGCCGGCACCGTGGAGTTTCTGCTCGATGCCCGTGGCGAGTTCTTCTTCATGGAGATGAACACCCGCCTGCAAGTGGAACATCCGGTCACCGAGGCCATCACCGGCCTGGACCTGGTGGCCTGGCAGATTCGCGTGGCCTGCGGCGAGCAACTACCGCTCACCCAGGAACAGGTGCCGCTAATTGGCCATGCCATCGAAGTGCGGCTGTATGCCGAAGACCCGGCCAACGAGTTCCTGCCCGCGACCGGCACGCTTGCGCTGTACCGTGAGTCGGCGCCAGGCGAAGGCCGGCGGGTGGACAGCGGGGTCAGCGAAGGCGACGTGGTGTCGCCCTTCTACGACCCGATGCTGGGCAAGCTGATTGCCTGGGGTGAAAACCGCGAACAGGCGCGCCTGCGCTTGCTGGCCATGCTCGACGAGTTCGCCATTGGCGGGGTGAAGACCAACATTGCTTTCCTGCGCCGCATTCTCGCCCACCCGGCGTTTGTGGCGGCAGAGCTGGACACCGGCTTCATTCCCCGCCACCAGGATGTGTTGCTGCCGGCGCCCCATGCGCTGCCGGCGGGCTTCTGGGAGGCAGCGGCCGAAGCTTGGCTGCAGGGGCAGCCCGAGCATCAGCGCAATGACGACCGCAGTTCGCCGTGGGGTGCGCACAACGGCCTGCGCTTGGGCCTGCCGGCACGCAGCAGCCTGCATCTGGCAAGCGCCGGGCAGGACCAGGCGGTTGCCTTGGAGCGCAGCGCTGCGTCCACCTGGCAGCTAGCGGGTGAGCAACTGGTGCACGATCAGGCAGGCGTGCGCCGCCAGCATTTGGCAATCCGCCGCGATGGCACCCTGTACCTGCACTGGGATGGCGAGATGCACGCCATTCAGGCCTTCGACCCGATTGCCGAAGCCGAGGCCAGCCATGGTCATCAAGGCGGCCTGGGTGCGCCCATGAACGGTAGCATCGTGCGGGTTCTGGTCGAGCCGGGGCAGGTGGTTGAAGCCGGTACGGCACTGGTGGTGCTGGAGGCGATGAAGATGGAACACAGCATTCGTGCGCCGCATGGAGGGACGGTGAAGGCGTTGTTCTGCCAGGAAGGGGATATGGTCAGCGAAGGGACGGTGCTGGTCGAACTGGCTGAGTGATGTTGAGGCGGTTGGCTAGAGATTTGTAGGGGATTCAAGATCGAGCGCCGCCCGCGCGGCGCATCGCGAGCAAGCTCGCTCCTACATTTGTTTCGGGCCAGTAACGCCTGCGCAAACACGCGCGACCGCCTTGTTTGTTCCACGTGATATTGAGGTGGACGCCAAGGGGCCGCGCGCGCCTGCCTCAGGAATACCTGGCCCGAAACAGATGTAGGAGCGAGCTTGCTCGCGATGCGCCGCGCGGGCGGCGCTCGATCTTGAGGACGACACAACAACCAAGACGTGCCCCTTCAAACAACATCAATGACTCAAACCCATTCAAAAGGCCCCATGCACCCGCACGACCACACCCAGGAACTCGCAGCCCTCTTCGCACAACAGCGCCGGGTAGTTGCCGTTCAGTGCCTTCAAATAACGCTGCCCACCTTCCTCGGCCAGCTCGCGGAAAATCGCCGGCTTGCCCGGCTGACGAGCGATAACCAAGCGCCCGGCCTCAGCCTCCACACCTGGGTCGACCAGCATCCGCATGCCTTGTGGCACACTGCGACCACTGACAGCGCTCATCGCGTCATTTTCAACCGGCAACCAGAACGCCTTGCCTTGGGCCAGGTAGTCCGTCTGCTCGAACACCCCCGGCTCCTCACGCTCTGCAACACCTAGCTCATTCCAGGCAAACACCGGGTAGCGGAAACACACGATGTATTGCATCAGGTCCAGATCGTCATCGGCGTCATCCATCTGATAAACGCCACGCTCCTCGCCAACCTGCCCCTGGATGCGCAGTTGCAGGCTGACGTTGTAGTGAGGCATGCCAATCTCGACGAACGTACGGTTCATCGACTCGATCTTCGGCTGACGCCGCTTGTTCACCCAATGCCCTACGCTGCCTTGAGACACGCCAACGCGCTCGGCAAGCTGCTCTTGAGTGAGCCCAAGCTCCTCCATCCGGTCACGGACGAGGGCAATCCATTTATCCATATTCATCGCTGGCACGATACGGACTGCCTTTAGCCGCTCAATAAACATTCAGTATTATTTATCAAAGGGCGCGAAAATACCCTAGGTATTATTATCGGTCGGACCCCTTCCCCTACTGGCTCTAGCAGGTATCAGGATGAAACCACCGAAAAACGACGAAACAGATCTCGACAGCGAAGCCGCCCGCCGCGCCCTCGACTACTACCTCAACCCCAAGCCGCAGCGCCCGACCCTCGACAACAAGATCTGGGCCCTGCACGAGAGCGTCACCGGCGACCAGGCCCGGGAGCACGCCATCGCCCTGCTGCGCTGCGCCGCCGCTACAGCGCAGGAAACCGCCAGCCACCAGCACGGCAGCCAGCGCGAGCTGACCTACGCGTTGATGCACATGATGGACATGGCCCGCGCCCTGCTGGAGCACAAGCGCGCCGCAGATCCGGATTTCTGAGTAAAAAGGAGGGAGAGAACGTGATGGCCGCGAACGGCAGAGGCCCCGACTGCCGGGACAAGGAAGCGCATCGGTAAAACTTTTTTACCGAATTAGCGAAAATTCATTTGACTGGCAAATGATAACGATTATTATTGCACTCAGCTGATCGCGAGATCTGCTGGATAACCTGGAGCTTAGGTCGCTCTCAGATTATCTCCTCATCAGGCTAATCACGGTTTTTGACCCGGCTTTTTGCCGGGTCTTTTTTTTGCTCTTCAGGCTAATGAAGATCGTGATGGCGCGCATGATAGCAAAGGTGTTTCAGGGCGTGAACGCTCATTACAAAACTTTGCGGAATCAGCACTTGAGAATCAATCTCGTTTCGCCTACGCTGGTCTCGCATCAAGGAAGATGCCCCCACCCCTCCCCTTCAAGCAAGGAGCTGTCCATGACCCGTCTGCTACTGCCGCTTGAACACCCAACGCCTGTTGCCGAAGACGATGCCGACCACGCCCTGCTGCATGCCCTGAAGCGGCTGCCCCGCCGCGTGCAGCAAGTATTCCTGCTCAACCGCCTCGACCAGTTGGATTTCGCCACCATCGCCGCCCGCCTCGACCTGCCCCTGGCGAGCATCGAGCGGAACATGGACCAGGCGCTGCAGGCCGGTCGCTCGCGCCGGGATGTGCTGGCGAGTGTTGCCGGGCAATGGTACGTGCGCTTGCAAAGCCCACAGGTGACGGCTTGCGAACGGATCGACTTTCGTCGCTGGCTGGATGCGGACCAAGCGAACTTGCAGGCGTTTCACGAGACAGAATTGCGCTGGCGCAGCCTGCTGGCACCGGCTATGCAGCTTGGCCATGACGGCTGGTATCGGCAAGGCCGGGCAGCGCTGTCGCTGGGCGGCTGTTCGGTTGCGGTTGGGCTTGGCGTGGCGGCGTTGGTGCTGCTTGGCTTCTGGGCCTGAGCTACGCACTTCAATTGTGAAGCGAAGCCCGTGCAGGCGATGGCCCGCCGCGCGAGCCCGATCACATCTTTGAACCGAATCCGGCTAAATTCTGCCGAGGATTAGGCAAAACTTTGGGAGGCTTACCGATGAGGCTTTCTCATAGATACACTACTTGGCGCGTCACTCAGTATGATTAAACCCTGCACTGCAGGGCTGGTTGCATGTTGGGGTCAAGCCTCTCATTCGAAGTTCTCGAGCATCCAGTCACGCAATCAACAGTAGGCGCTGTCATCTGTCTATTCGTTACCGAACAAAAAATGCGGGCTTTCTGTTTGCTCAAGCTGATTTTCAGCGGGCCTCACCAACAGCCAATGTTGCACCAGAGGATCGATCAGATAGTGCCAAACCAATGCGAGCCTCTAGTGTGCCAACGTCAACGTAATAATTGCATTTTAGCGGTTCACACTTAGGACATTGGCTAAATTACCAATGCGTGCTTTAAGGTTCAACCCACGCACTTCAAAACAGATAACTATTCGACGTGCTCTGCCACCTACGCACGTCCATAAGTGACCTTTTAAGCCCTCTAGGATTTGGACTTCCGGGTGCAGTTTCAAGTGCTGCGACGTGCAAATCGGGTATATCATATTGCACACCAGTCTGCGGCTCTGATAACTATCGCGGATCGTCGGAACCTAGCTTAGAAAGATATCCGGGCGAACCCCCGCCAAAAGCCTTGCCCCCCCGAAGCGAGTGAATTTGAACCAATGACTGATGGGCTCGTTGTGCTAGACCACCTCTATACTTTGGATCGCTCACGCCCGCAGGCGCTCTACCCCGGCTGAGATCGCCTCAGAATGGATATCAAGAGTCGCTAGCGCAGCCATGACGTTCTCATGTATGTGGACTGAGCCGCGATGGCTCACCCACAGCGAGAGCTCCTCCAGAGCTGCTCTGATGGCGACTTGGTTCAGATGCAACAGCTCAAGGGTGTCGGCTGTGGTTGAGGCTTGGTCATCCATGCGCATGCTCCAGATACGAGATTTCTAAGGGCAAATTTAGGGAAGTCCTAGCGTGTAAAGAATATACAGGACATCCGCTAGGGTGAGAATAGCCGTTTCTGCTGGCCTCGGGAGGTCTATTGAGATCGTCGGCGGGTTCAAATCCCTATCCCTAGTTGTGGCAGGATCAGTGATCCAGCTAGCGACCCCTGATCATCCTAGGTAGCGAAGTGGATGTTTCATATTAGTGCTGCATCTCGTAATCATGGGGGGCAGAGCTTCGATGCTTCCAACAAACTCATCTACTTTGCCATTGAGCTTGCGAACCTTTTCTAGGAGCGGTGTAATCGGGACCATAACGATCTACCGCACGCCTCTGTATGCCAATTAAAACCGCTCGACCGGGTCTGTGGTCATGAGCATCTGCTGGAACCGCTCCAAGAATATCGACTCGGCCTGAGTCAACTTCTGCTCGCGGTTCCAGAGCAGGTACACGTTCACATCGATCACCCCGTCCCATGGCGGCAGACGCCAGAGCTCGTTGGCCAGCACATCCGCCGCAACAATGTGCTCCGGCAGGCAGCCGATGCCATAACCAGCCCCCACCAGCCGAAGAATTTCATCCAGGCTCGGAGACGACGCGACAATGCGCCCGGTAAAGCCCTGCTGATCGCGAAACACCGTAAGCGGCGACAGGTTACCGCCCATCTGGTCACTGGTGAAGCTGACAAAGTTCTCGCCTTGAAGGTCCGCGACGGTCAGGTTCTTGCGACCAAAAAAACGATGGCGCTTGCCACAGAAAAACGCGTAGCGCTGTTCTAGCAGCACCCGTTGCTCCAGCCTTGGCTGGGGTGTGCGACACAGGCTCAAACCGAATGATGCGGTCTTCTGCAATAGGCCACTGACCACATCCGAACTGCGCAGCACATCGATTTCCAGTTCCACCTGCGGGTAGTCACTGTGAAACTGCGCCAGGAAGTCGTCGTAGGCACGGGACTGGATGCGGCTGATGCTCAGCAGGCGGATCTTGCCCGTCACTGTCTCGGCCGGGCTGTCCAGCGCAGGCCCCAGGCGCGAGACCGTGCCGTACAGCTCGGCCGCGATCTGCATCACCTCCTCCCCCGCCTGTGACAGGTTGATGCGTGGCCCACGACGTACCACCAAGGCACTGTCCAGTTGCTCCTCCAAACGCCGCAACGCCTGGCTGACGGCCGGCTGGCTCAGGTGCAGGCGTGCCGCAGCCCGGCTGATGCTGCCCTCCTGGCCGATTACCAGAAACGTCCGCAACAGGTTCCAGTCAAGGCGGTCGTTAAGGAAACGCTTGGCTTCCGGGTCTCTTGCCGGGGGCGTCGATGTCGGCGTCATTATTTGTTGGTCTTATACTTGAGTATTTAAATTAGAAGCTTTTCCTAGCATAGGACTTGGCTCAACATCTAGCAACGCACCGCCAGAGTGCCTTTGCCCTGCCCGTGCAGGGCTCTCCTTCTCCTGCCTATAACAATGACGCCCAGGAGCCTCAGATGAAGAGCAATACCCCCACCCCGCGTCGTGCCGCGGCGGCTGCCTTTATTGGCACCACCATCGAATTCTATGATTTCTACATCTACGCCTTCGCCGCAGCCCTGGTGCTCGGGCAGCTGTTCTTCCCCAGCGAAAACCCGATGCTCAGCACCATGGCCGCGTTCGGCAGCTTTGCCGTGGGCTTTATCGCACGGCCGTTCGCCGGCATGGTGTTCGGCCACCTGGGCGATCGCCTGGGGCGCAAGAAAATGCTGCTGGTCACGATTGTACTGATGGGCGTGGCCACCACCTGCATCGGCCTGCTGCCGACCTACGCACAAGCCGGTATCTGGGCCCCCATCGGCCTGATATTCCTGCGCCTGCTACAAGGCATCTCGGTCGGTGGTGAATGGGGCGGCGCGGTGCTGATGGCCAGCGAGCATGCGCCCAAGGGCCGCAAGGTGTTCTTCGCTTCGTTTGCCCAGTGGGGCAGCCCGGCGGGCCTGCTGCTGGCGCTGATCGCCTTCCGCTTCATTACTGCAATGGAGACGGAAGACCTGATGAGCTGGGGCTGGCGTATTCCGTTCCTGATGAGCGGGCTGCTGATGATCGTCGGCTTGCTGATCCGGTTCGGCGTGCCGGAGTCACCAGAATTTGCCGAGGTCAAGGACAGCGACCAGACCAGCGACAACCCAGTGCGCGAAGTGTTGCGCAACCACTGGCGGAACATCGTCTTCGCAGCCCTGGCCGTAACCATCGGCTCCGGCGGGTTCTTCTTCACCAACACCTTCATGATCACCTACGTCACCCAGTATCAGGGCATCGCCAAGACCACCATTCTCGATTGCCTGTTCGTGGTCACCATCCTGCAGTTTCTCTCACAACCCTGTTCGGCCATGCTCGCCGAGCGCCTGGGCGAAGGGCGTTTCCTGACCTGGGTCGCTGCACTGTGCATGGTGGTGCCGTACCCGATGTTCCTGCTGGTACAAACCGGCAATGTGATCTACATGACGGCCGGCATCGCCCTGGCCGTGGTCATGCTGTCGGCACTGTATGCGGTAATTGCCGGCTACATGGCCGAAGCGTTCCCGGCCCGGGTCCGTTACTCGGGCATTTCCATCGCCTACCAGTTGGGCAGCGGCCTGACCGGTGGCCTCACGCCAATGCTGGGCACGTTCGTTGCCGGCCAGTTCGCCGGGCAATGGGTACCGTTGGCGCTGTTCTTCAGCGTGCTGGCCTTGATGTCGCTGGCCGGCGTGCTGGGGCTCTCGCACCTGCGCAACGCCAGCGCCAGGCCGGTCGCCCTCTCCACTTCGCAAGGAATCGCCTGATGAGCAACAAGCCTCACGCCATGTCAGAAACCGAATGGCAAGCACGCTGCGAGCTGGCTGCGCTGTATCGCCTGATCGCCTACTACCGCATGACCGACCTGATCGACACGCACATCACCCTGCGTGTACCCGGGCCTGACCGGCACTTCCTGATCAACCGCTATGGCGTGGCATTCGAGAAGATGCGCGCCAGCGACCTGGTGCTGATCGACCTGGACGGCAACGTGGTCGACAGCCATTTCAACGGCGGCAAGGTCAATGCGGCCGGCTTCGTCATCCACTCGGCGATCCACGAGGCGCGCCCGGACCTGCACTGCATCATCCACACCCACACGGCAGCGGGCATGGCGGTGGCAGCACAACGTGACGGCCTGCTGCCACTGACCCAGCACGCGCTGAAGTTCTACGGCAACCTGGCGTATCACACCTACGAAGGCATCGCGCTGTCACTGGAGGAGCGCGAACGGCTGGTGGCCGACCTTGGCGCGCACAAGGCGATGATCCTGCGCAACCATGGGCTGCTCGCCGCAGGTAGCAACGTGGCGGCAGCGTTCCACGAAATCTATTTCCTGGAGCGCGCTTGCCAGGCTCAAATCCAGGCGATGTCTGCCGGCGTGGCGTTGAACATCCCCAGCGAGGAAGTGTGCCGGCACACCGCCGCACAGTTCGGGCGCGATGGCATCGACGGCATCATCGACATGGCCTGGCAGGCCGCGCTCAGCCTGATCGACGCGCAGCGCAGCGAGTGGTGCAGCTGACATGGCCAGCCTCGTATTGCTTTGCCAGAACCCGGCGCTGACTGACTGGCTGGCCGCGCTGTTCACCGAGCACGCCCCGCAGCTGAACGTGTTGCGCCCGGAAGATGCCGGCGCAAGGCACGCCGAAGTGGCCGTGTGCTGGTTCCCGCCCGAAGGTAGCCTTGGCCGCTTGCCGAACCTGCGCCTGGTGCACTCGATCGGCTCGGGCATCGATCACCTGGCGCAGGACAGCTCACGCGATGCGTCGCTGCCCGTGTGCCGGGTTGTCGACCCTGACCACACCCAGGGCATGAGCGAGTACGTGCATTGGGGCGTGCTGCACTTTCACCGGGGCTTCGACCGGGTGATCGCCGGCAATGCCAGCCAGCACTGGCAGCGCCCGGTGCAGCGCAAGGCGGGGGATTTCCGGGTCGGCGTGATGGGCCTGGGCGCGATTGGCGCACCGGTGGCGCAGCGGCTGGCGGCGGCGGGTTATGACGTGCGCGGCTGGGCCCGCACGCCGCGCCAGGTCGATGGCGTAGCCACCTTCGCAGGCCCGGCTTCACTGCAAGGCTTCCTCGCCGGGCTGGATGTGCTGGTCAACCTGCTGCCCCTCACCGCCAGCACGCATGGCGTACTGAACCATGCCGTATTCCGGCACATGGCAGAAGGCAGCGCGCTGATCAACTGTGGTCGTGGCCAGCACCTCAACCCGCACGACCTGCGCCAGGCGCTGGCCAGCGGGCAGTTGCGCGGCGCCTTGCTCGATGTGTTCGAACAGGAGCCGTTGCCTGCCGATTCGCCGCTGTGGCACACGCCCGGCGTGTGGGTGACACCGCACATGGCCTCGGCCGCGTCCGACCTGTGCATCGCCCGGCAAGTGGCCGACAACGTGTCGCGCCTGAGTGCCGGGCTGGGACTGAACAATCTGGTCGATCCCGAACTGGGTTATTGACCGCACGCGTTACCAAGAGGTGATTCATGAAAACGTTTTTCCATCCTGCTCAACGCCTGCACCACCCCCGCTCCTACCTGTCGCGTGGCCAGATGCGCCAACCGCAGGAAGTGCCGGCCCGCATCGACCCGCTACTGGCAGTAGTCGAAAAGCTCGGCTACCCGCTTTTCGAACCCGCCGACCACGGCCTGGCCCCGCTGGCGGCCGTGCATGGCCAGGCGTACCTGGACTACCTGGGCAGCGCCTACCAGCAGTGGCACGAAGTGCCGGAAGACTGGGGCGACGAGGTGATGTCGAACATTTACATCCGTGAAGGCAACCCCTTGCGCGGTATCCTCGGCAAGACGGCCCGCTACCTGGCCGATGGCAGCTGCCCGATCGGCGAGCACACCTGGCAGGCCGCCTACTGGTCGGCGCAGAGCGCGGTGGCCGCGGCACATGCGGTGATCGAAGGCGACCAGGCCGCTTATGCCCTGTGCCGGCCACCAGGGCACCATGCCCGCGCCGAAGCGGCAGGTGGGTTCTGCTTCCTTAACAACGCCGCAATCGCCGCCCAGGTGCTGCGTGGCAAGTTCGGCAAAGTCGCAGTGCTCGACACCGACATGCACCACGGCCAAGGCATCCAGGAAATCTTCTACGAACGGGACGATGTGTTGTACGTGTCGATTCATGGCGACCCGACCAACTTCTACCCGGTGGTCGCCGGGTTCGATGATGAGACCGGGGCTGGCGCAGGGGCTGGCTTCAACCTGAACCTGCCCATGGCCCATGGCGCCAGCGAAGCGGATTTCTTTGCCTGCATGGACAAGGCGGCAACGGCGCTGCGCGCCTTCGCCCCGGACGTGCTGGTGCTGTCGCTGGGCTTTGACATCTACGAAAACGACCCGCAGTCCAAGGTACACGTCAGCCATGAAGGGTTCCGCCTGCTGGGGCAGCGGATCAAGGCGCTGGGCCTACCTTGCGTGGTGGTCCAGGAGGGTGGCTACGACATTGCGACCCTGGATGAAAATGCCGCGCGCTTCTTTACCGGCATGACTGCCTGAGGCAAAACCCGATGTGCTCCGGGTTGCCTCGAGCAACCCGGCCTACCGAGCAATACAACAATAAAGAGCGCAACTTGCCGCACCCGCAAGTTAGCGATCAGGCCCCCGGCTGCCCGCCGCAGACGCAGGGGCAATAACAATAAATCTTCACGCTGCCGTTCTTGAATCTGGCAATAAGGAAGTCTTCATGTCGTTCAAAACTTTCACCTTGGGGATGGCAGGCGCGAGTGCCTGCCTGTTTGGCTCGATCGCCTGCGCGGCTGAATCGGACCATGGTTTTATTGAAGACAGTACCACCACGGTCGGCTTGCGAAACTTCTACTGGAACGCCGACAACCGCAACGGCAGCTACCTCAACCCGGCCGGCGAGCGGCAAAGTTATCGCCAGGAATGGGCGCAAGGTGTGCTGGCCAAGTTCAATTCCGGCTATACCCAAGGGCTGGTAGGGTTCGGCCTCGACTTGCATTACATGGGCGCAATAAAGCTCGACGGTGGCAAGGGCCGGGTTGGCGACGGTATCGGCAATGGCGGCATCGTCGCGCGCGACAACCAGGGCGATCCCAAGCATGAGTACTCCAAGGCCGGTGGCGCGGTAAAGGTGCGGGTTGGAAGCACCGAACTGGCTTATGGCGACCTGTTCCCGGATTCGCCAGTACTCAAGTACGGTGATATCCGCCTGCTGCCGCAAACGCTCCGAGGCTGGAACGTCACCGATCATACCTTCGCCGGGCTGGCCCTCAATGCAGGGCGCTTTACCTCCAGCAGCGACCGGGCAGCAACCAATCACGGCGGCAAGCTGGGTACCGCTTACGGTGGTCGCCAGGCCGACAGTGACTTTGTCAGTTATTACGGCGGTATCTACACCGGCCTCGACAATGTGAAGATCAAGCTGTTCGGGTCGGAACTTGACAATATCTGGAACCAGCAATTTGCATCGATCGAATACCGGGTGCCTTTGAAGGCGGGTGGCGTATTCAATACCGGCGCCAATTACTACCGCACGCGCGACACCGGCACCTCGCTGCTTGGCGACATACGCAACGATGCCTGGAGTGCCCGGGTGGGCTACGCACAGGGCGGGCACAAGTTCGAAGTTGCTTATACCCGCATCGACGGCGACCAGCCTTTCGACTATGTCTGGAACAGTTTCGACATCGAACTGGATGCGGCCTCACAAGGCAGCGACTTCAACAGCCCCAACGAAAGGGCCTGGAGCGCACGTTACGACCTGGACGCTGCCGTCTTTGGCGTCCCTGGGCTGAGCTTCACAGCGCGCTACATACGCGGTACCGATATCGATGGCCGCGATGCCGGGGGTGCCTATACACGGTTCGAGGCGGTGCGCGACGGGTCGCAATGGGAACGGGACCTGTGGGTGAAATACGTGGTGCAGTCAGGGCCTGCGAAAAACCTTTCCGTGCGGCTGCTGCATGCGTCGATGCGCACGGGCGGCGACTACGGCGCAATCGCCAATGACCTGGACCAGACCCGAATCATTCTGGACTACCCACTGGACCTGAACTTTCTGAAATAGCCCGGCAACCCTGCGCGGGGCTATCGGAGCAACGGTCTTGCACCATCACTCAGACTAACGCATCAACCTGTAGGAACAGCCTTGTGCTGCGAAGAGGCCGGTAAGGCTGAAGATTATCTTCGGCTGCAATGACCTCTTCGCAGCACAAGGCTGCTGCTACAGGGCTTGTGTTTGCCTTGAGAAAGGAGAACATCAATAAAATGCAGGCATAAAAAAAGAGGCCCTATGGCCTCTTCTTTCTTGATCCCAGCGACGCACTGAGGATCGAATTTGGAGCGGGAAACGAGACTCGAACTCGCGACCCCGACCTTGGCAAGGTCGTGCTCTACCAACTGAGCTATTCCCGCGTCGTGATGGGTGCCATTCTAGCGATTTCTAAAACAGCGTCAACCCCTTGATTCAAAAAAAGTTTATTTCTGCTCGGAGCCTTCGCGCAGGTGCGGCCAGGCGGCCAGCAGGTAGTGCACCATCGACCACAGCGTCAGCCCCGCCGCCACCAGCAGCAGCCCGTAGCCCAGAATGACCCAGAACGTTACCGCTGGCGGGTTGGCCAGCAGGATTACCAGCGCCAGCATCTGCGCCGCGGTCTTCCACTTGCCAAGGTTGGACACCGCCACGTGCGCCCGCGCACCCAGCTCGGCCATCCACTCGCGCAGGGCCGACACCACGATTTCGCGGCCAATGATGACCGCCGCCGGCAGGGTCAGCCAGAAGTTGGCGTGGGTCTGCACCAGCAGCACCAAAGCCACCGCCACCATCAGCTTGTCGGCCACCGGGTCCAGGAACGCACCGAACGGCGTGCTCTGCTGCAGGCGACGCGCCAGGTAGCCGTCCAGCCAGTCGGTGGCGGCGGCAACGGCAAACACGCTGCTGGCTGCCATGTAGCTCCAGTGATAGGGCATGTAGAACAGCAGAATGAAGCACGGAATGAGCAGGACGCGTAGAACGGTGAGCAGGTTTGGAATATTCATCGGTACGACTGGCTGCAAGTTGAGCCCGGCATTCTACTCGCTATGCAGGCTGGCATAAATCGACTCGGCAAGCTTTTTACTGATGCCGGGGGCTTTGGCGATTTCATCGACGCTGGCGCGGTTGAGCTCCTGCAGGCCGCCGAAATGTTTCAGCAGGTCGCGCCGGCGCTTGGGCCCTACCCCGGCTACATCCTCCAGGCTGGACACCCGGCGGGCCTTGCCGCGGCGAGCGCGGTGGCCGGTAATGGCGAAACGGTGGGCTTCGTCGCGGATCTGCTGGATCAGGTGCAGGGCCGGTGAATCACCTTTCAGCGTGAACTCGTGGTGCACGTCGTTCAGGTACAGGGTTTCAAAACCGGCCTTGCGGGTTACGCCCTTGGCTACACCGAGCAAGGTCAGGTCGGTGAAGCCCAGTTCCTGCATCACATCGCGAGCCATGTTCAGCTGCCCCTTGCCGCCGTCCACCAGCAACACGTCAGGCAGCTTGCCCTCACCGTCCTTGATGCGCCCGTAACGGCGGGTCAGGGCCTGGTGCATGGCGGCGTAGTCATCGCCGGCCGTGACGCCTTCGATGTTGAAGCGGCGATAGTCGGACTTGAGCGCGCCTTCGGGGCCGAATACCACGCAGCTGGCCACGGTGGCTTCGCCACTGGAATGGCTGATGTCGTAGCACTCCAGGCGCTGCGGCACTTCGTCCAGGCCTAGGACTTCGGCCAAGGCCTCAAAGCGTGCAGCCATGTGCTGGCGGTTTGCCAGGCGGGCATTCAGCGCCTGCTCGGCATTGGTCACTGCCAGCTGCTGCCAACGGGCGCGCGTGCCGCGTACCCGGTGGCTGATGGTCAGTTCACGGCCCCGCAGCGTGTGCAGTGCTTCGGTGATGGCGTCGAAGTCTTCGTGAACAACGTTGACGATCAGCTCGCCGGGCAGTTCGCGCTCTGCGTTGCCCAGGTAGTACTGGGAGAGGAATGCGGCCATGACCTCGGCCACCTCCTCCTCGATGCCCACCTGCGGGAAGAAGTTCTTGCTGCCCAGCACCCTGCCGCCGCGGACGCTGATCAGGTGCACGCAGGCACCACCCGGGTTCACGAAAGCGGCGATGACATCGACGTCGCCGCTGCCGCCCTCGATGTACTGCTGGTCCTGCACGCGGCGCAACAGGGCAATCTGGTCGCGCAGCTCGGCGGCTTTTTCGAAATTGAGGGCCATGGCGGCCTTCTCCATCTCGGCATTCAGCTCGTTGCCCAATTGCTGGCTACGGCCTTCAAGGAACATCACCGAATGGCGCACGTCGTCGGCGTATTCCTCGGCGGTGACCAGGTCGGTGCAGGGCCCTTTGCAGCGTTTGATCTGGTACTGCAGGCACGGCCGGGTGCGGTTGGCGTAGTAGCTGTCTTCGCACTGGCGCACCGAAAAGGCCTTTTGCAGCAGGCTGAGGCTTTCGCGGATGGCCCCGGCGCTGGGGTATGGGCCAAAGTAGCGGCCCTTGGCCTTCTTCGCCCCACGGTGAATGCCCAACCGCGGGAACTCGCCGTCTGACAGGAACACGTAGGGGTAGGATTTATCGTCGCGCAGCAGGATGTTGTACGGCGGCCGCCATTCCTTGATCAGGTTCTGCTCCAGCAGCAACGCCTCGGTTTCGTTGGCGGTGATGGTGGTTTCCACCTGGGCGATACGGGCTACCAGCGCGGCGGTTTTGGGCGCCAGGCCGGTTTTGCGAAAATAGCTGGCCAGGCGTTTTTTGAGGTTCTTGGCCTTGCCCACGTAAAGCAGCCGGGCTTCGGCGTCGAACATTCGGTAAACGCCCGGGCGACCACTGCAGGTCGCCAGGAATGCGCTGGCATCAAAAGCTTGGGACATGAGGTTTTACAGGCTTGCGTCGACCATACCGTGGCGAACGGCCAGCAAGGTCAGTTCGACGTCGCTGGTGACCGAGAGTTTTTCAAAGATCCGATAACGGTAAGTATTGACGGTCTTGGGCGAGAGGCACAACTTGTCAGAGATGATCTGCACTTTTTGGCAGCCGACAATCATCAGGGCAATCTGGATTTCCCGCTCCGACAATGTGTCGAACGGTGACCCCTGCGGCTGGAACGGTTTCAGCGCCAGCTGCTGGGCGATTTGCGGGCTGATGTAGCGCTGGCCGGCAAACGCCAGGCGGATGGCCTGGACCATTTCGTCAAGGCCTGCGCCTTTGGTCAGGTAACCGGCCGCACCGGCCTGCAACAGGCGCGTGGGGAACGGGTCTTCCTCGCACACGGTCACGGCCACTACTTTGATGTCCGGGTGGCTGCGCAGCAATTTGCGGGTGGCCTCCAGGCCGCCGATGCCGGGCATTTTCACGTCCATCAGCACCACGTCCGGTTTCAGCTCACGGGCCAGCTTGAGCGCGGACTCGCCCGAGTCCCCCTCACCCACCACCTGCAGGCCATCGATGTCGGCCAGCATGCGGGTGATACCGGTTCGTACCAGATCGTGATCGTCGACCACTAAGACCCTAATCAAGCACACACCTCGTCAACAGGGCGATTGGATCCCGCCACCTTAACAAAATTTTTCCAAACGGGTCTAACGCATTGCTTCTGTAAGAAACGCCTGACGCTCAACAGTGACAGGCCTCACTGTTTGCCTGGGTTTTCTATCGCTGCTCAAGCGGCCCAGCAGGTGCCAGATGGCCGCCTGGTCGTCGATGGGCAATTGCCGGAAGGCGCCCAGCAGCCCCGACTCATCCGTGCTCAGGCCCTCCAGCGGGGCCGGCGTGCGGATGCCGCTAAGCACGTACAGTGCATCCACCCCCCTGACCGCGAGGGCTGCCAGGTAATCGACCCGTGGCGTACGCTCGCCGCTTTCGTACTTGCCCTGGGCATTGGGCTCGACCCCACCGATATCGCCAAACACGCGCTGGGTCATGCCCAGGCGCTCACGCTCTTCCCGCAGCCGCGGACCAATCCCGTTCATTGTGGGCTTCTCCTTATCCCTGATCACGCTCATCCACTGCCGCCCCGTCTGCGGGCGACCGTGAGCGCCTGGGTTCACTATGCCGCTGCGCTTCGGTGGAGACAAGCCATCATTGCGCCACTAGCCGATCGTACGTTGCATGCGCACAAAGCACCCGTCCTCACCCATTTCGACAAAACCGTGGCGCTGGTACAACAGGCGCGCCGGGTTGCTGCGAAACACCATCAGCCTCAGCAACGGCAGGCGCCGCTGGCTGGCCCACAGCGCCAGCTCTTCCAATACCCAGCTGCCGACACCGCGCCCGCGGTGCTCGGGCAACAGGTGCAACTCGCGGATAAACAGCGCCTGGCGGTCCTGGCTGAGGCTGCAGAAACCCAACAGACTGTCGCCTTCCCTGACCAGCCACTGCTCGCGCCAACCCCAAGCCTGGTCGAAGGCGTCCTCGATCCAGAGCAGGTCAAATTCACGGTAATACGGCAGCATGGCGCGCCGCGTGAGGTCGCGGGCGAACGTACGGTGATTGTCGTTGGCGGGAATCAGTTGCAGGGGCATTACCATATCGCTCATTGGGCATAGCACACGGGTGAACTGCCAGGCCCATGCCGGTCCAGTTCGCTTTCCAGCCAATCGGCCAGCACTCGGGCATTGTTGTGCTCGGTGTCCTTGCCTGCATAAAGCAGGGTCAGAGGGCCCTTCCCGGCGAGGTCCAGCAGCGGATACCAATACTCGGGGTGAGCGGCGAGCTCTCGTTGGTAGCGCTGGGTAAAACCGGCAAAGTCGACTGCCCCTTGGTGAAACGCCTTGCGCAATTCATTGGAGGGTGCCACTTCGCGCAACCACTGCCCGTGCAGGTCTTCCTTGCGCAGGTTGCGCGGCCACAGGCGGTCGACCAGCACTCGCTGGCCATCGTCGCCCGTGACCGCATCGTAGACACGCTTGCAGCGGATCATGGGTTTCTCCTGCTTTTACCGTCCGTCTTGAGCCTAGATAATTCATTGATCGAGGTCACGGTCGGGTTACGAATTGTTTCTATGCTCAAGGCCTTCGGCAACTTGCCCAACGCCAACCGGAGCCATCATGGCAACCCCGTCACTGGCCAGCCAGCCGCACCTGGCCCAGCGCGACGCCCGCCCGCAGCTTGCCCACAAGCCTGGGCGCGCCACCCTCGTGTTGTTCTTCGGCCTGCTGCTGGCCGGCATCGCCTACACCGCCTGGAGCCTGAAGCAGGATGTAAACGCCAGCGGCACGGTGATCACCACAGTCACGCCGTTTCTGCTGTTGGGCATGGCACTGCTGATTGCCCTGGGCTTCGAATTCGTCAATGGCTTCCACGACACCGCAAACGCGGTGGCCACCGTGATCTACACCAACGCGCTGCCGGCACCGGTCGCAGTGGTGTGGTCCGGGCTGTGCAACTTCCTCGGCGTGCTGCTCTCCAGTGGCGCGGTGGCATTCGGCATCATCGCCCTGCTGCCGGTGGAACTGATTCTACAGGTGGGCTCCTCGGCCGGCTTTGCAATGGTTTTTGCCCTGCTGCTGGCGGCGATCATCTGGAACCTCGGTACCTGGTGGCTGGGGCTGCCGGCGTCATCCTCGCACACCCTGATCGGCTCGATCATCGGTGTGGGTGTGGCCAATGCCCTGATGCATGGGCGTGACGGCACCAGCGGCGTGGACTGGGCCCAGGCCAGCAAGGTGGGCTACGCCTTGCTGTTCTCCCCCCTGATCGGCTTTGCCTGCGGCGCCTTGTTGTTGCTCGCCCTTCGAGCCCTGGTGAAGCGTCAAGCGCTATACCAGGCGCCGCAAGGCCAGACACCGCCGCCATGGTGGATTCGTGGCGTACTGATCCTGACGTGCACCGGGGTGTCCTTCGCTCATGGTTCCAACGACGGCCAGAAAGGCATGGGCCTGATCATGTTGATTCTGGTCGGCACCCTGCCAATGGCGTATGCGTTGAACAAGACCATGCCCAATGAGCAGGCCCTGCAGTTTTCCGCAGTTGCCGAAGTAACCCGCCAGGCACTGGTGCGCAGCAATCCGCAAGCGCCTCCGGCCGACCCACGCCAGACGCTGACCGCATTCATTGGCGAACCCAAGGCCAGCCCGCAACTGGTACCGGCGCTGGCCGCGCTGACCGGGATGATCGGTGAAGAGGTCAAAGGCTACGGCTCGCTCAAGCGCATACCCGCCGAAGCCATGGCCAACGTACGCAATGACATGTACCTGACCAGCGAAGCCATTCGCCTGATCGAGAAAAACCGTTTGGTGGCATTCGACGCCGACACCCGCAGCCATGTCCAACTATTCAAGACCCAACTGGACGACGCCACCCGCTACATTCCCCTATGGGTCAAGGTGGCCGTGGCCATCGCGCTGGGGCTGGGGACCATGGTTGGCTGGCGGCGCATCGTGGTGACCGTGGGGGAGAAGATCGGCAAGACCCACCTGAGCTATGCCCAAGGCGCCTCGGCGGAGGTCGTTGCCATGTGCACCATTGGCGCAGCTGACATGTTCGGGTTGCCGGTTTCGACCACCCACGTGCTGAGCTCGGGGGTGGCGGGGACCATGGTGGCGAATGGGTCGGGGATTCAGAAGCGCACGCTGTTCAACTTGCTGATGGCCTGGGTGCTGACCCTGCCGGCGGCGATGCTGTTGGCTGGCAGCCTGTACTGGTTGCTGAGCCACATTCTCTAACCTGTACTACGCCCTCTGTAGGAGCGGCCTTGTGCCGCGAAAGGGCCGCAAAGCGGCCCCGGGATTTCAGCAAAATGCACAAAATGCCGGGGCCGCTTTGCGGCCCTTTCGCGGCACAAGGCCGCTCCTACAGGGACCGGTGTACGTGACTGGTTCGGCGTTATCAGCTCGGGATTTTCAGGCCGCGCTGCACCGCCGGCCGTTCGAGGAACGTCGCCAGCACCCGCTGCACTTCCTTGAACTGGTCAAAGCCCACCAACTCCCGGGCGTTGTAGCGTTCCACCAGGTTCCGCACCCAAGGGAAGATAGCAATGTCGGCGATGCTGTATTGGTCAGCCATCCACTCCCGACCTTTCAAGTGCCGATCCAGCACACCCAGCAGCCGCTTGGATTCGTTGACATAGCGGTCACGCGGGCGCTTGTCTTCATAGTCCTTGCCAGCAAAGAAATGGAAGAACCCGACCTGGCCGAACATCGGCCCTATGCCGCCCATCTGGAACATCAGCCACTGCAGGGTCTGGTAACGCTGAGCAGGCTCCTGGCTGAGCAGTTGCCCACTTTTCTCCGCCAGGTACTGCAAGATCGCCCCTGACTCAAACAGCGGCAACGGCTGCCCGCCCGGGCCGTCGGGGTCCAGGATGGCCGGTATCTTGTTGTTGGCGCTGAGCGAGATGAATTCAGGGCTCAGCTGGTCATCGTTGTCGAAGCTGACCTTGTGCGCCTCGTAGGCCAGGCCGATTTCTTCGAGCATGATCGACACCTTGACGCCGTTGGGCGTCGGCAGCGAATACAGCTGCAGGCGTTCGGGGTGTTTGGCGGGCCACTTGCGGGTAACAGGGAAAGCACTGAGATCGGTCATGATCAACCTTGCCTGGGGAATGGACCTGTCACTCTAGAGACATCCCCGGCCGCTGACCATCACCGACCACTCATCAGCCCGGGTCACTCAAGCCTGGCCGTGGGCCTTGAGCTTGAGCTTTTCGGTATCGACACGGACGAACACCGAGTCGGCGGTCACGGTCAGCACATCCTCGGCCCAGACTTCGCAAAGCACTCGGCACTTGCGCCCCACTTCCCCTTCCACTCGGGCCTTGAGCAAAAGCTCGACGCCCATCGGCGTGGGTTTCAGGTAGGTCAGGTTGAGTGTGCCGGTAACGCAGTCGATACGCGGCAGGCTACCCGGCTCGCGGCCTTCGTTGCGGTAGTGGTAGGCCATGGCCGTCCAGTTGGAATGGCAATCGACGAGCATCGCCAGCAGGCCACCGTAGACCAGGCCAGGCCAGCCGATAAAGGTGCTGTCGGGTGCATGGCGGCATACCAGGTGGATGCCATCGCTGTCCCAGTGACTTTGCAGGTGCAGGCCACTGGGGTGGGAACAACCGCAGCCGTAGCAGGTGCCTTCCGGCGCCGCGAGGGCCTGAAGGGAAAGTGGGTGGTCAGTCATACGCTTCCTGTGCTTGTTGGAATGGGGGCGCGCAACGCCCCCATTAAAGCAGATACATCAGGCCGTCTGGGCAACCACCTTGGCATGCCGCTGGGTCAGCGAAACCAGCAGGATGAACGCAGTCACCCCAGCGGTCATCAGCGTTTCATAGCGGTAGGCATCGCTGAACAGCATGTAGCCCAGCACCATGACGATGGTGCCGATCACCAACCAGGTCAGCCATGGGAACAGCCACATCTTCAGCTCCAGCGGGCGCCCTTCACGGTCGGCGCGGGCACGCATGCGCAGCTGCGACACGGCAATCACCAGGTACACCAGCAAGGCGATGGCGCCGGTGGTGGACAGCAAGAAGCCGAAGACCTTACCCGGGAACACATAGTTGACCAGGCACCCGGCAAACCCGGCCAGTGTCGAGAAGATGACCGCCACGGTCGGCACGCCCGAACCGGAGATACGCTTGGTCATGCTCAGTGCCTGGCCGCGGGCGCCCAGCGAATAGAGCATGCGTGACGCGGTGTACAAGCCCGAGTTCATGCAGCTGGTCACCGCCACCAGTACCACCAGGTCGACCAGCAGCTTGGCGCCCGGCACGTTCAGCACTTCCAGCACGCGCTGGAACGAACCGACCGCTTTCAGCGCGGGGTCGTTCCAGGCTACCAGCGACACCACCAAGAAGATCGACGCCAGGTAGAAGATGGCAATGCGGTACACCACCAGGTTGGTGGCACGGCGGATCTTGTCTTTCGGGTTGGCGGTTTCGTCAGCGGCAATGGTGACGATTTCGGCGCCGAAGAACGAGAAGATGGTGATCAGCACGCCACCGAGCACAGTGCCGAACCCGTTGGGCATGAAGCCGCCGTTTTCCCACAGCCGGCTGACCCCGGACACCTCGGCCAGCGGCCAGAAGCCGAATACCGCCAGGCTGCAGACCACGATGAAGGCAATGATCGCCACCACCTTGACCAGCGCGAACCAGTACTCGAAGGCGCCGAAGTTCTTCACGCTGATCAGGTTGGTACCCGACAGCACCAGCATGATGAGGAAGGCGAACAACCAGGACGGTACGCCTGGGAAGTAAGCATGCAGGATGTCGGCGCCGGCAATCGCCTCGACCGGAATGATCAGCACCCAGAACCACCAGTACAACCAGCCGATGGTAAAGCCTGCCCAAGGGCCGATGGCCTCGGAGGCATAGGTGGAGAACGAGCCGCTGTTAGGGTTGGCGATGGCCATTTCGCCCAGCATGCGCATCACCAGCAATACCAGCAGGCCGGTCATGGCGTAGGAAATGAGGATGGCCGGGCCGGCCGTGGCGATGGCGTTCGACGAGCCGATGAACAGGCCGGCGCCGATGATGCCGGCAATGGAGATCATGGAAACCTGACGGGAGGTCAGGCCGTGCTGCAGTGAACGCTGTTTCTTGTTGTCTTGCGAAGCCATGAAGAACCCTCGAATGGGTCGGCCGCTTTGAGGCGGCTGAAGGTCGGAGCAGAATTCTTGTAAATTTCTGATAGTCGTTTTTGTTGTTTTGCAGATGCCGGAAGCGGGTACAGACCTCCTCTTCACATGACCGGTTGTAATCGTTGATCCAGGTCAGTATTAATCTATAGGCCGGGGTCAACAAACGACCTTTTCGAACCACATGATTCCGCTTTGGAATGAACTCCTTCCTTTTTTGCTCGGTATTTGCCTGTCATGTCCAAACGCCTGATGCCTTCGACCACCGCCCTTCAGTGCTTCGAAGCGGCCGCCCGCCACCTCAGCTTCACCCGCGCGGCCCAGGAACTGCACCTGACCCAGAGCGCCGTCAGCAAGCAGGTCGCGCAGCTCGAAGACATGCTCTCGCACTCGCTGTTCCAGCGCATTCGCCGGCGCCTGCACCTGACCCCGGCCGGCGCGCTGTACCTCACCGAAGTGAACAAGATCCTCACCCAGATCGATATTTCCAGCCGCTACATCCTCAGCTACGGCGACGAAACAGAGGTGCTGCGCATCGCCACCCAGCCCACCTTTGGTGCGCGCTGGCTAGTGCCCAAACTCAAGGGTTTCGGCGACCGCTACCCACGTATCCACCTGGATGTGCGCAACGAACTGGAGCCATTCGACCTGGTGCAGGCCAAGGCCGACGTGGCCTTTTTCTTCGGCCAGGGCACTTGGCCTGGGGCAACCTGCATCGAGCTGTTCAGCGAAGAAGTGGTGCCGGTGTGCAGCCCGCAGTTGCTGGCCAACCACCCCTTTGAAAGCGCCCAGGCGCTGACCGAGCACCGCCTGTTGCAGTGCGTGTCGCGGCCGGAGGCCTGGCATGAATGGTTCCTGGGGTTGGGGCTGCACAGCCAGAACAGCTACCACGGGCCGCGTTTCGACACGTTCTACCTGTGCATTCGCGCAGCGATTGCCGGCTGCGGTATCGCCCTGATTCCGCGCTACCTGGTGGCCGAGGAGCTGAGCGAGGGCAAGCTGGTGGTGGCCCTGGACCACCCGGTGGCAAGCAATGGCCGGCACTTCATTGCCCATGCCGAGCATGCCGCCGAAGTGCCCAAGATCAGGGCCTTTGTGCAGTGGATTCGCGAGCGGGTGGCTGAGGGCGACTGATTTGACCTGTGCCGGCCAGTTCACGAATTCAGGGAATGACCGCAATCGAATAATTCGTTTGCGGAATAACCCCTCAACACGCTTGGATAATAAGAAACTTGAACAAAGGTCCCGCGTGCCCATGAACCAGGAAAGTATCAGCCAATCCATCGCCATCGTTCACCCGATCACACTTTCTCATGGCCGCAATGCCGAAGTCTGGGACACCGACGGCAAACGTTACATCGACTTTGTCGGCGGTATCGGCGTGCTCAACCTGGGCCACTGCAACCCCGCCGTGGTCGAAGCAATCCAGGCCCAGGCCACCCGCCTGACCCACTATGCCTTCAACGCCGCGCCCCATGGCCCGTACCTGGCGCTGATGGAACAGCTGAGCCAGTTCGTACCGGTCAGCTACCCGTTGGCCGGCATGCTCACCAACAGCGGTGCGGAAGCGGCAGAAAACGCCCTGAAGGTTGCCCGCGGTGCTACAGGCAAGCGCGCCATCATTGCCTTCGACGGCGGTTTCCATGGCCGCACCCTGGCCACCCTGAACCTCAACGGCAAGGTGGCCCCTTACAAGCAACGGGTGGGCGAGTTGCCTGGGCCGGTGTACCACCTGCCCTACCCTGGCGTGGATACCGGGGTTACCTGCGAGCAGGCACTCAAGGCCATGGAACGCCTGTTCAGCGTCGAACTGGCCGTGGAAGACGTGGCAGCATTCATCTTCGAGCCGGTGCAGGGCGAAGGCGGCTTCCTCGCCCTCGACCCCGCCTTCGCCCAAGCCTTGCGCCGCTTCTGCGACCAACACGGCATCCTGATCATCATCGACGAGATCCAGTCCGGCTTCGGCCGCACCGGCCAGCGCTTCGCCTTCCCGCGCTTAGGGCTCGAGCCCGACCTGCTGCTGCTGGCCAAAAGCATCGCCGGCGGCATGCCGCTGGGTGCGGTGGTCGGGCGCAAGGAACTGATGGCAGCACTGCCCAAGGGCGGCCTCGGTGGCACCTATTCGGGTAACCCGATTGCCTGTGCGGCGGCGCTGGCCAGCCTGGCGCAGATGACCGACGAGAACATCGCCACCTGGGGTGAGCGCCAGGAGCAGGCCATCGTCAGCCGCCACCAGCGCTGGAAGGCGTCGGGCCTGAGCCCGTACATCGGCCGCCTGACGGGCGTGGGCGCCATGCGCGGCATCGAATTCGTCAATGCCGACGGCAGCCCGGCGCCGGCGCAACTGGCCAAGGTAATGGAGTCGGCGCGGGCCAAGGGCTTGCTGCTGATGCCCAGCGGCAAGGCGCGGCACATCATCCGCCTGCTGGCCCCGTTGACCATCGAAGCCGAGGTGCTCGAGGAAGGGCTGGATATCCTCGAGCAGTGCCTGGTGGAGCTGAACTGAGGCTTACAGGCCCAGTTCTTCGGGGGTTAGCATGTCGGATTCGAAGGCGATCCAGCCGCCTTCGAGTTCGGCGTGGCCGTTGACGATCGGGCCGTAGTAGGTCAGGCCGTTCTCCAGGGTCACGCAGATGTGCGTGGCCGGCTTTTCAGGTGCCGCGAGCGTACCGACGAAATGCACCTTCTTCAAGGTTTCGGTCACCGCTTCCAGGCCCACGCGCATGCTGGGGTTTTCCGAAGCTTCGGTATCTCCGCCACGGTCTTCGGCGCTGATGGTCACGGTGGCGGTGTACGGGTACTTGGTGCTCAAGCGGGGTTACCTCAGTGGGTGTGTAGGCGTAAGGGCGCGTAGAGTACGGCAGGCGGTCTCCGTTGTCTCTACAGGTGATCTGAATGCCCCGATCTGTTAGGGTGCCCGCCGATGCACGCCACACCACACGAGGATCCCGAGTGAGCGCCGAAGAACCCCTGATCGCCGACCTGTTCGATGTCGACAAACGCCTGTCCCTCAAGCCCGTCGTGGACTTCAACAGCTACCTGCGCAACGCCTTCGGCGAAGGCCCGTGCCGTTGCCATCGCTGCACCGAAGGTGGCGACGAAAGCACCTACAGCCACGCCCACACCTTTACCTTCGACAGCCGCCAATGGCACCGCCGCTTCGCCAGCACCTCCGGCAGCGATGTTGCCCAGGTACTGAAAAAGGCATGGCTGTCGTACACCAAGGCCGACCTCAACCTGGTCGGCACACTGGACCTGGCCACCCTCAAGACCTTCACCGAAGCCGCCCTGCACTCGCGTCTGCTGGCGCTACTGACGGCCAGCGGCCTGGCCCGTGAAGTGGATGGCCAGTGGATGCTGCAAGCCCAGGCCGACTGACGGCCCGGCGGCAGGGCAGGATTCCACCGGTCTGCTAACGTGGTGGAATCCGCCCATTCGCAGGTAGTCCGCCATGGCCCGCACAACGCCCATCGAGCTGTACCGCAATATTGGCATCGTCGCCCACGTGGACGCCGGCAAGACCACCACTACCGAGCGGATCCTGTTCTACACCGGGGTCAACCACAAGATGGGCGAGGTGCACGATGGCGCGGCGACCATGGACTGGATGGCCCAGGAGCAGGAACGCGGCATCACCATCACCTCGGCGGCGACCACGGCGTTCTGGCAAGGCTCGACCAAGCAGTTTGAGCACAAGTACCGCTTCAACATCATCGACACCCCCGGCCACGTCGACTTCACCATCGAGGTGGAGCGCTCGTTGCGCGTGCTCGATGGCGCGGTGGTGGTGTTCAGCGGTGCTGACGGGGTAGAGCCACAGTCCGAGACGGTTTGGCGCCAGGCCAACAAATACCATGTGCCACGCCTGGCCTACATCAACAAGATGGACCGCCAGGGTGCCGACTTCCTGCGTGTGGTCAAGCAGATCGACAAACGCCTGGGGCACCACCCGGTACCGATCCAGCTGGCCATCGGCAGCGAGGAGAACTTCATCGGCCAGATCGACCTGGTGAAGATGAAAGCCATCTACTGGAACGACGCTGACCACGGCACCAGCTACCGTGAAGAAGATATACCCGCCGAACTGCAGACGCTTGCCGACGAATGGCGCGCGCACATGATAGAAGCAGCCGCCGAGGCTAATGACGAACTGCTCAACAAGTTTCTTGAAGGCGAAGAACTGAGCATCGAAGAGATCAAGGCCGGGTTGCGCAAACGCACCATCGCCAACGAAATCGTGCCGACCATCCTCGGGTCCTCTTTCAAGAACAAGGGCGTACCGCTGATGCTCGATGCGGTAATCGACTACCTGCCCGCCCCGTCGGAAATTCCCGCCATCCGCGGCACCGACCCGGACGATGAAGAAAAGCACCTGGAACGGCACGCCGACGACAAGGAGCCGTTCTCGGCCCTGGCTTTCAAGATTGCCACCGACCCGTTCGTCGGCACACTCACCTTTGCTCGCGTTTATTCCGGCGTGCTCAGCTCAGGCAACGCGGTACTCAACTCGGTCAAAGGCAAGAAGGAACGCATCGGCCGCATGGTGCAGATGCATGCCAACCAGCGTGCCGAAATCAAGGACGTGTGCGCCGGCGACATCGCCGCGCTGATCGGCATGAAGGACGTGACCACCGGCGACACCCTGTGCGACATGGACAAACCGATCATCCTCGAACGCATGGACTTCCCTGACCCGGTGATTTCCGTGGCCGTGGAGCCCAAGACCAAGGCCGACCAGGAAAAAATGGGCATCGCCCTGGGCAAGCTGGCCCAGGAAGACCCGTCATTCCGCGTGCGTACCGACGAAGAAACCGGCCAGACCATCATCTCGGGCATGGGCGAGTTGCACCTGGACATCATCGTCGACCGCATGCGCCGCGAGTTCAACGTCGAAGCCAACATCGGCAAGCCGCAGGTGGCCTACCGGGAAAAAATCCGCAACACCTGCGAAATCGAGGGGCGCTTTGTGCGCCAGTCGGGCGGCCGTGGCCAGTATGGCCATTGCTGGATCCGTTTCGCCCCTGGCGACGAAGGCAAGGAGGGCCTGGAGTTCATCAACGAGATTGTCGGCGGGGTGGTACCGCGCGAGTACATCCCGGCGATCCAGAAGGGTATCGAAGAGCAGATGAAGAACGGCGTGCTTGCCGGCTACCCGCTGATCAGCCTCAAGGCCGCCGTATTTGACGGTTCGTACCACGATGTCGACTCCAACGAAATGGCCTACAAGATCGCGGCTTCAATGGCCACCAAGCAGCTGTCGCAGAAAGGCGGCGCGGTGTTGCTGGAACCGGTGATGAAAGTGGAGGTGGTGACGCCGGAGGAATACCAGGGCGACATTCTGGGCGACCTCAGCCGGCGCCGCGGGATGATTCAGGACGGTGACGAAACACCGGCCGGCAAGGTAATCCGTGCCGAGGTGCCGTTGGGCGAGATGTTCGGCTACGCCACCTCGATGCGTTCGATGACCCAGGGCCGGGCCAGCTTCTCGATGGAGTTCACCCGCTATGCCGAGGCACCGGCGAGCATCGCCGATGGCATCGTCAAGAAGAACCGCGGGGAATGATTCATTCGCCTGTGCCGGCCTCTTCGCGGGCACGCCCGCTCCCACAGGGGATCGCACAATGCCCGGGCCTGCGGCGATCCTGTGGGAGCGGGCATGCCCGCGAAGAGGCCGGCACGGGTGACAACCAGGCTCAGTGCTGCTCACCTGCCCGCTTCAATAGCTTCTTGCACCGCTCTGACAAATGCACCACGCGCAAATGCTTGCCCGCCTTGGCATACCGCTCACGCAGGGTCTTGAGCGCCGCAACCGCCGAATAGTCGACAAAGCTCAAATGCTGGCAATCCAGCGTGACCTGGGTCGGGTCCTGGGCCGGGTCGAACTGGTTGAGGAATGACGCGGTCGAGGCAAAGAACAGCGTGCCATGCACCTGATAGCGCTTGCCGCCGTCGGCGTCCTCATGGCTGTCGGCGTACAGCTCCCGCGCATGCTGCCAGGCAAAGTTGAGCGCCGCGATGATGATGCCGAACAGCACCGCCATGGCCAGGTCGGTAAACACTGTCACAACGGTCACTGCAATGATTGCCAGCACATCGTTCACCGGCACCTTGTGCAGCACCCGCAGCGACGCCCAGGCAAAGGTCTGCTGGGCTACCACGAACATCACCCCGACCAGCGCCGCCAGCGGAATACGCTCGATCAGCGGCGACAGGAACAACACGAACAGCAAGATCATCACCCCGGCCACTACCCCGGACAGCCGGCCGCGACCATTGGAGCTGAGGTTGATCACCGTCTGGCCGATCATTGCGCAACCGCCCATGCCACCGCACAGGCCCGAGACCATGTTCGCCGCGCCCAGTGCCACGCACTCGCGGTCCGGGAAGCCACGGCTCTCGGTCACTTCATCGGTCAGGTTGAGGGTGAGCAAGGTTTCCAGCAGGCCAACCATGGCCATCAGCACCGCGTAGGGGGCGATGATCTGCAGGGTTTCCAGGTTCCAGGGCACATCCGGCAGTGCCAGCCCCGGCAGGCCACCGGCGATATGCGCCATGTCGCCCAAAGTGCGGGTGGGCAGGCCGAGCAGGTACACCAGCAGGCCAACGCCCAGGATCGCCACCAGCGCTGGCGGTACCGCACGTGTAAGTTTCGGCAGCACGTAGACCACGGCCATGGTCAGTGCCACCAGGCCGATCATAAGGTACAGCGGCGCGCCGCTGAGCCAGTGCTCACCCGCCTTGAAGTGCTCAAGCTGCGCCATGGCGATGACGATGGCCAAGCCATTGACGAAGCCGAGCATGACCGGGTACGGCACCAGCCGTACCAGCTTGCCCAGCCGTAGCAGGCCGAACAGGATCATCACCACGCCACCCAGCAGCACCGTGGCCAGCAGATACTGCGCGCCGTGCTGCACCACCAGCGCAACGATCACCACCGCCATCGAGCCGGCAGCGCCGGAAATCATCCCCGGTCGACCGCCAAACAGCGCCGTAAGGGTGCAGATGATGAAAGCGCCATACAGACCCATCAGCGGATTGAGGTGAGCCACAAGGGCAAAGGCGATGCACTCGGGCACAAGGGCGAACGAGGTGGTCAGGCCGGCGAGCAGGTCGGCGCGTAATCGGGCGGGCTTCATGGGCTTCCTGTGAGGCAGTCCGGGCGGACGTTACAAAAACGAGGGGCGCGATGTTACGGAATTTGTCTGACAGCGGCCACCGTTCAGCGCACCCGCTCCCGGCTCTGCACTGCCAGGTCCAGCGCGCGCTGCATGTCCAGGCGCGCCGAACGCCCCAGGTCGGGGTGGTTCAGGCGCCCACCACGCTCCGAAGGCAGGATCGGCGCCGTCAGGTCTTCGGCATCCATCGCCTCGAAATCCTGCTCGGTGCCCAGGGTCAGGGCACTGCGCCGCAACAGCATGCGGACCTGTTCCGGGGTGAGGGCCGGGTTGATCGACAGCATCGCTGCCACGGTGGCAGTCACCAGGGGTGTCGCGTACGAGGTGCCGCAATGCGCAGCCGCGGCCGCCGCCGGGCGTATGCAGGCAGCAGCACTGACATCCACGCGCATGTCGATGTTGGAACTGTGGCGCTTGCGCACATGGTCGGGGGCTTCGACCGCCGTCGCCTTGTCGCTGCGCTGGTGCCCGCCCACCACCAGCAGTTGTTCGGTAATGAACGACGACGGCAGGCGGTATTCATCGGTACCTGACCACGACGCACCGTTGCCCGCCGAATTCACCACCACCACGTCCGGGTGCTCTTTGCGCAGCCAGAGGAAGAACTCCTCAAGCAACTCCTCGTAGCCACTCATCGCCAGCCCGGAACGCACCAGCGAATCGACCTCATCACCGTTGACATCGCGTGCGCCGACCCTGTGGATGCCCCAGCTCCAGTTCAGCACCCGCACGCCATCCTCGACCAGGTTCACCGATGCAGCGATGTTGGCGGTGATACCTGCATCCGAGTTGCGCTCTACAATCACCTCGAAGCCAGGGCTGTGCTTGCCCAGCCCCGGTAAAAAACCCTCACCCTGCGCGGCGAGAATGCCTGCGACATGGCTGCCGTGGCTTGTCGGGCGATCACCGTCGCGAGCGAACAGGCACGTCTGACCCTGTTCGCAGCCGCCTCGGTATTGGCTGAACCCCGGGGCGTCAAAGTCCACTTCGCGCTCGATGACCCCGACCCGCACGGGCTGCACCGGCAAGCGCGAAGCGCCAATCCGTCGCTGGTAGAAATACAGCGCGTCCATGAAGCGGTTGGCGGCCCATTCGTCTGCCTGGTCAATGGCGCGGCTGTCGCGCCCACTGCCCTCTTCCCCACGCTCCGGGGCGGACTCCTCGACAATCACGGCATCCACGCTGACCTCACTGCCCATGCGCAGGATCATCGCGTCACGCTGCACCAGGTCGTCCACCGGCAAGCGCAGCTGGTAGACATTCAGCGGTGGTATGGCACCGACAACCTGGGCGCCGTATTTACCGGCAATGCGCCGGGCCTCGCCAAAGCCGTCGTGTTTTTCTTCGATCAACAGGCTGACCAGGTCGACATAGGTAGTCAGCCCATCCATGTTCTTCGCCACTTCATCAGGCCCTGCGGCAACAACATGACTGCGCTGGCGGGTCAGCCATATCGGGTTGCTGGTGCGGCCACCGTATTCCAGCCACAAGGGCGCGCTGCGCTGGGCTTGTTTCGCCAGGTTCAGGATAAGCCGGTCACCTTTGCGTTCGATATCGGCTGTTGGCAGTCGCACACCGCCCAGCCATACCTTGGGCACATCTGCACCGAGCCCCTCGGCACGCAGGCACCATTGCTGCCCGCCTTCGCCCAGCAGGTCGCCGCAACGCTGCAGTTGCTTGATGCGCAGCACATCAGCTGCTGCCTCTGCACCAAGGCTACAAAGCCACAACAGCAAGAACAGGCCACCCCTCATGCGATCACCCCATGCACTCCCTCTGAGTGCGACTGGCGGGACAACTCAAAGGTTCAGCTGCGGCCAGCAACTGCCTTGTCGCGGGCAAGCCATTCAGCCATGGAAGCATCCTCCAGCGCGTACTCGCCACGATTGGCCTTCCACACCAGCTCCTTGTCGCGCAGGGCATCGAGGGCCTTCTGTACGTTAGGCGTATTGGCGTTGACTTCTGCCTGGGCCTGCTCCAGCTTGCGTCTGATGTCGATCAAGGTCTGCTCTGTGAACGGCGAGAACGGATGTCGGCCTAGCGTGCGCTCGGCCATTACCTCAAGCACCGCCTGCTGCAACGGCGAAAGCTCGTTCCAGGCACTTTCGTAGTCACTCCAGACACCAGCCTGATGGTTGAGTGCCCCAGTGCGCAGCAGATCGCCCAAGTTGGCCGCTTCACCGAGGCCGACGCTGACTTCGGCCAACAGCTTGTTGAGCATTTCCGGGCGACGGCCCACCAGCTCGAAAGCGTACGCCAGGTCCTCTACCTTGAACTGATTGCTATCGGCCAGGCGCCGGTTCCACAAGCCCGTGATGAATTCGACATATTCACGCCCCAGTAATGGGAAGGGCGTGATGGTGGCACCAAAGAACGGCTGCTTGCTCTTAAGTACCAGGTTGGCCAGCTTGTCGCGGCTGGAGCCGGTGAACACCAGGCGCAAGCCATCCGGACGGTCGCCACGGTTGAGGTGGTCACGTGCAGCTTTCAGCGCGAACATCGCATTGAGGCCATCTTCGCTGTTAAGGGCGTGCTGAGCCTCGTCGATGATCAGCACTACCATCTGCCCTGACACTTGATGCAACACGGAAAGTGCCTGCGCCAAGGTAGTACCCGCAGGCAGTTGCGGGCGGGTGAAATCCCAGCTCAGGGTGCGCAGCAGGTTTATTTTTTCAATACCAGCCTTTTTCGCGGTCCTGGCCAGCGCACCTTCGAAACTGGCCAGCGCAGTGCCGATGGCGCCACTGATGAGCTGCGCCGGGGCCGCGTCGCGGTCCGACCACAGGTCCACGTAAACCGGTCGCCAGCCGCGCCGTACGCATTCCGGTATCAGGTCATTGTTGAGGAAGGTGCTCTTGCCCGTGCGCCGGGGCGCGGCCAGGAACATGCCAGCGCTGTAATCGATCAGCGACTCGCCTGCCAGGTCTTGGGCCAAAGCGTTGGCCAGTTGATCACGGCGCAGGAGCGGGCGAACAGGAGCCATGTCATTATCCTCAATTATCTTGCCTACTATAATTTATAGCCTACAAGATAAATCAGGATAATACGACCTTCTGAACAGCGCGGGCGTGATCCAGATCCGGCAGGAAGCCAGCAAATTTGCCATCATGTTGATTCCACCTGCGGAGATCATGGACATGCCGCTACGCCCCCTTTTCACTTTCCTGCTGCTGCTTGCCAGCCTCGCCGCCCAGGCCGCCACCGAAGTGGTGCCGCTGCAGCACCGCGCCAGCGCCGAACTACTGCCTGCCGCGCAGGCATTCATCGGCAACGACGGCACGGTCAGCGCTTTCGAGAACAAGCTGATCGTCAACGCCAGCCCCGAGCGCATCGGCGACCTGCGCGCCTTGCTGCAACAACTGGACACCGCTCCCAAGCGCCTGCTGATCAGTGTCGACAACAACGACAGCAACTTCCAGGACAACCGCGGCAACGCACGCGTCATCCACTACGGCACCAGCAACCGCGACGGCGGCATGCAGCAGGTGCAGGCCAGCGAAGGCCAGCCTGCGCTCATTCAGGTGGGCCAGAGCATCCCGATCACCAGCACCAGCACCGACGGCTACGGGCGCATCCAGAGCAACACCGAATACCGCAATGTGACCCAGGGTTTCTACGTCACGCCAAGCTTGAGTGGTGACACGGTTCGTCTGCAAATAAGCACCAATAATGACCGCATCAGTCAGGAACGTGCAGATGTAGTGAAAGTGCAAAGTACCGACACGACAATCACCGGCAAGCTCGGCGAATGGATCACCCTGGCCGGCTACAACCAGCAGAGCCAAGCCGACCGCAGCGCGTCAAGCCGCAGTTACAGCACCCAGCGCGGTGAAAACATGACTTTGCGGGTAAAAGTCGACCTTCTCGAGTGAACCCAGGCAACTCAAGGCCTCGACCAAAGGCCTAGAAACTGACCGCCAAGTCGCATTAGACCAAAGATGTAGTAAGCGAAAAAAACCACTACAAAACATTTGACAGGGTCTTTTTCCCAAGGGCATGATGGCCTCGCTCCCGCTAATCAGGGGCCCTGGCAAGGGCCTTCGAGGCGTGCTCCTCCCACCCCTGGAGGCGCCTCGTGTCTATACGGCCCACAAGGCGGTTCGACGGGATTGCGACTGCAACGAAGAAGTTGTCCCGAGGGACGGAAGCGCATCACCGCAGTACTGGCAATCGCGTAGCACCGCAGCAAGGCAACCACGAGCCGACCTGCCGGAGCACACCTTCGCCTGGCCTGCCCACCCTTCCCCCTTCGAGCCTTCGCGTTCGCCGCCGCACTCCTGCGAACAGGACAGCCGCCAAGCGCCCTGATCTGCACCCGAGCATCAGCACAATTAACCCAAGATCGATGCGACGAGGTTTATTTCCATGGCACTGACACGCGAACAGCAAATTGCAGCCCTCGAGAAAGACTGGGCCGAGAACCCGCGCTGGAAAGGCGTGACCCGTACCTACACCGCCGCTGATGTCGTTCGCCTGCGTGGCTCCCTTCAGCCAGAGCACACCCTGGCCCGCCAAGGTGCAGAAAAACTGTGGAAGCTGGTCACCCAAGGTGCCCACCCGTCCTTCCGCCCAGAAAAAGATTTCGTCAACTGCATGGGCGCCCTGACCGGCGGCCAGGCAGTACAGCAGGTAAAGGCTGGCATCCAGGCCATCTACCTGTCCGGCTGGCAGGTTGCCGCCGACAACAACTCGGCCGAGTCCATGTACCCTGACCAGTCGCTGTACCCGGTTGACTCGGTACCGACCGTGGTCAAGCGCATCAACAACTCGTTCCGCCGCGCCGACCAGATCCAGTGGAAAGCCGGCAAGAACCCGGGCGACGAAGGCTACATCGACTACTTCGCGCCGATCGTGGCAGACGCCGAAGCCGGTTTCGGTGGCGTATTGAACGCCTACGAGCTGATGAAGAACATGATCGAAGCAGGCGCCGCTGGCGTGCACTTCGAAGACCAGCTGGCGTCGGTTAAAAAATGCGGCCACATGGGCGGCAAGGTGCTGGTACCAACCCAGGAAGCCGTACAGAAGCTTGTGGCCGCGCGCCTGGCAGCTGACGTGTCGGGCGTACCGACCATCATCCTGGCCCGTACCGACGCCAACGCCGCCGACCTGCTGACCAGCGACTGCGACCCGTACGATCAGCCGTTCGTGATTGGCGAGCGTACCCGTGAAGGCTTCTACAAGGTCCGCGCCGGCCTCGACCAGGCCATCTCCCGCGGCCTGGCCTACGCGCCATATGCCGACCTGATCTGGTGCGAAACCGCCAAGCCGGACCTGGACGAAGCCCGTCGCTTCGCCGAAGCGATCAAGAAGGAGTATCCGGACCAGATCCTGTCGTACAACTGCTCGCCTTCCTTCAACTGGAAGAAGAACCTGGACGACGCCACCATCGCCAAGTTCCAGCGCGAGCTGTCGGCCATGGGCTACAAGCACCAGTTCATCACCCTGGCGGGCATCCACAACATGTGGCACGGCATGTTCAACCTGGCGCATGATTACGCCCGCAACGACATGACCGCCTACGTGAAGCTGCAAGAGCAGGAATTCGCTGACGCTAGCAAAGGCTACACCTTCGTGGCGCACCAGCAGGAAGTGGGTACTGGTTACTTCGACGACATGACCACCGTGATCCAGGGTGGCGCATCGTCGGTCACTGCCCTGACCGGTTCGACCGAGGAAGAGCAGTTCCACTGATAGTGGGTTGCGATTGAACAAAAGCCCGGGGCTTGAGAAAGCTCCGGGCTTTTGTTTTGCCAATGCCTGTCGATACAAGCCATAGCGAAATCCATGATCAGGGCCATGCTTTCTCCGCAAAGACCACGGAAAACAGCCAGGGCTAATGGGTTCCTCTCATGCAGAACCTAGTATTATTGCCAGTTTTTCAGCCCCACACCTTCTGAGAGGCTAGCGACTCCCCCAAACAGGAGTCGCATCATGCCAACCATCCTCAACGCTGGCGAGCTGGACCCAGCGTATGCGTCGCAAGGCCGTTTTTCGCACCCAAAGTACGACCATCTCGGCCCGATCGCGATAATCGAATCAACTCAAAAAACACTTATTTCCTCGGCGCCCCGAAACGCGACAGCCCTCAAGCTGCTATGCCTTGAGCCTGGCGGTACGCTTGACCCCGAATTCGGTTCGCAAGGTGTCACAACGATCGAATATGAAGGTGCCCTGCGGGTCTTGCTGTCTGAGATCATTACGGATGAAGCTGGGCGAATATTTGTGGTAGGCGACTACAACGACGCCCCGAATTCATATCACCCCATCGTCGTTCGCTTGCACGCCAATGGAAAGCCCGACACCAGTTTTGGCGAGGACGGGAAGCCCTATCGGATTTATCCTTCGGTCAGCTCCACAACCAAGGCCTGGCCGACCGATTTGGCATCGCCCAGCAAGTACAGCAGTTCGTCTTCCCACGACAACGACGGCGCGGGCATACGGAACGGAGTGCTCTACTTCCGCTCGCGCGACCACGTTGTTGCAATCACGCTGAAGGGGGACCTGGCTACCGACTTCAATGGCACAGGCTACTGGCGCGCTGCGCACGGCAACGACCCAGTACTGCTGGGGGCACTGGCACTGAATGAACATGGTATTTATGCGGCGTACGCGCCCTTACCTACTGAAGACTTCAAGAACCACGTCATCGTGACCCGCCTCGATGAGCACGCCAAGATCGACAGGACATTTGCCGACGGTGGTTATCTGCACCTGCATACGCCAGGCCACACGCTGCTTCCTGCGCTGCTCAAGCAGTCAACCTCCAATCATCACTTCGTGCTGGCGTGCCGCACCGACATCAACACTTACGATGAGGGTACCGCGCTCATGTCGTTTAACAGCGACGGCACGCTGAACAACGGTTTCAATGAAGGGAGACCCGTCATTGTCGAAAAGCCCCCATCGGTAATGGCCTCCGCGTCAGATCTGTCCTTTGACGCCAGATCCGGCAACGCCGAGAAAATTTACCTGACCGTGCTTTATGAAAATGCAGAATCAGAGGGCCATTTTGTCACTCTGCGCTTCAACAGCGACGGCAAACCTGACCATGATTATGGCGCCAGTGGCTGGGCCTTCGTCGGAGAGCGCGGGATGGCCTCATGGATCCGCTGCCAACGCAATGGTCAACCGCTTGTCGCCTGCAATCTCAAGCTTGCGACAGATACCAAAAACGGCCTCTACGTGGTACGCCTCGGCGCCTGAAACAAAAGCGGGGCCGATCGGCGACAAGGAAGAACAGTTCCACTGCTAGTGGGTTGCTGTTGAACAAAGGCCCGGTGCTTTTGAAAGCACTGGGCCTTTGTTTTTTTTGGGGGGGCTACCCATTGCCCAGGGCGACATGGTGCCTGTCGTAAGGTTTGCGGTGTCGCGCGAGCGGCGCTCTCCCGCAGGCGCCGCATACCTGTCACCAAACCTATGCCCCCCTACAATCCAAAGGCATGACCAGCAAAACCCAGGATCAGGTCTATGCTTGAGGCAGCGCAGCAGCAAGGACCTCTGCCAAGCGGCCTGATGATTCTCGCCCTGGCTGCCGCCGCTCTCTATATATACGCCCCGGCCATCAACACCACGCTCTGGCGCGCCTTGGCCTGCAGCGGTTTGGCGGTGTTCGGTGCCGGCCGGCTCGTGAGCTCAGACAGCCTGATCGGCATCGACCGCTTCGTCAGCCCGTTCGCCGCCGCGCCGTACCTGATCATCCTCACCTACTGGCTCGGCCAGTGGGCGATTGCTTCATCAGCCCGTCACCGCTCAACCGATAAAGTATTGACCCAGAGCGGTGCGCGCAGTGTCGGAAGCTGCTAGAACAGGAGTCTTTCGCATTTGCAAGTAGGGGGGAATCGCCGGAGGAACTTTACAAGGCGCAGAACAGCCAAATTACATAGCATCAGGTCAAATGATATTAATTATCATTACGCAACTTGGAATTCGTTACCAGTCGCAAGAAACATAATTAACAAAACCGCACGCAATGCCCGAATTTCAAGGCTTTCAGCCATTTACGAGTGCCTTTTGTTCTTAATCCTACGAATAAATTTGCGACAGAAATTTTACTTGCACCGGCTTTACCCATAAAATCAGCGCGATTGATTCAGCTGCGACATTTGGTCACTGCACCTGCGACACCACGTCGCCGCTTTACTTATTTCAGACTGCAGAGCTGGGTCTCTGTATAAGGATCTCTAGCATGTCCGATTCGGCAGGACTCATCGCCCACAACTGGGGCTTTGCCATCTTCCTCCTGGGTGTCGTCGGCCTGTGCGCCTTCATGCTCGGCCTGTCCAGCCTGCTCGGTAGCAAGGCCTGGGGCCGCGCCAAGAACGAACCCTTCGAATCCGGCATGCTGCCCGTCGGCAGCGCCCGCCTGCGCCTGTCCGCCAAATTCTATCTGGTCGCGATGCTGTTCGTGATCTTCGATATCGAAGCCCTCTTTCTCTTTGCATGGTCTGTGTCCGTCCGCGAAAGCGGCTGGACCGGGTTCGTCGAAGCGCTCGTTTTCATAGCAATTCTGTTGGCAGGTCTTGTCTACCTATGGCGCGTCGGTGCTCTTGATTGGGCTCCCGAAGGTCGCCGCAAGCGGCAAGCGAAGCTGAAACAATGAGGCTTTGGCAATGCAATACAATCTCACCAGAATCGATCCGGATGCGCCTAACGAGCAGTACCCGGTAGGTGAACGGGAAACCGTCACCGATCAGCTGCTAGAGGACCAGGTCCACAAGAACATCTACATGGGGAAACTCGAAGATGTGCTGCGTGGCGCGGTCAACTGGGGTCGCAAGAACTCCCTCTGGCCGTACAACTTCGGCCTGTCCTGCTGCTACGTGGAAATGACCACGGCCTTCACGGCACCCCACGACATCGCCCGCTTCGGCGCCGAAGTCATCCGGGCGTCGCCGCGTCAGGCCGACTTCATGGTCATCGCCGGTACCTGCTTCATCAAGATGGCGCCGATCATCCAGCGCCTCTACGAGCAGATGCTCGAGCCGAAATGGGTCATCTCCATGGGTTCGTGCGCCAACTCCGGTGGCATGTACGACATCTACTCGGTCGTTCAGGGGGTCGACAAGTTCCTCCCCGTGGACGTCTATGTGCCTGGCTGCCCGCCACGCCCTGAGGCTTTCCTGCAAGGCTTGATGCTGCTGCAGGAGTCGATCGGCCAAGAACGACGCCCGCTTTCCTGGGTTGTTGGTGATCAAGGTATTTACCGTGCCGAGATGCCAGCCCAGAAAGACCTGCGTCGTGAGCAGCGCATTGCAGTAACCAACCTGCGCAGCCCCGACGAAGTCTGATCCAGCGACCTGCCGCCCGCTCCCCCTGGAGCCGGCGGCCTGGCTTCATTCTTAACGTTGACCCAAAGCGACCGAGACCATGACAGCGGACAACGCTATTTATATTCCGCCCTACAAGGCTGACGACCAGGATGTGGTCGTCGAACTGAACAACCGTTTTGGCGCCGAGGCATTCGTCGCCCAGGAAACCCGCACCGGCATGCCCGTGCTGTGGGTCAAGCGCGCCCAGCTCAAAGAGGTGCTCAGCTTCCTGCGCGGTGTCGCCAAGCCTTACAGCATGCTGTACGACCTGCACGGCGTCGACGAACGCCTGCGCACCCAGCGCCGTGGCCTGCCGGCCGCCGACTTCAGCGTGTTCTACCACCTGCTGTCGATCGAGCGTAACAGCGACGTGATGATCAAGGTGTCGCTGAGCGAAGGCGACCTGAACCTGCCGACCGTGACCGGTATCTGGCCAAACGCCAACTGGTACGAGCGCGAAGTGTGGGACATGTTCGGCATCGACTTTGCCGGGCACCCGCACCTCAGCCGCATCATGATGCCGCCCACCTGGGAAGGCCACCCGCTGCGCAAGGACTACCCGGCCCGTGCCACCGAGTTCGACCCCTACAGCCTGACCCTGGCCAAGCAACAGCTTGAAGAAGAGTCGGCGCGCTTCAACCCTGAAGCCTGGGGCATGAAGCGTCAGGGCGCCAACGAGGACTACATGTTCCTCAACCTCGGCCCCAACCACCCTTCGGCGCACGGTGCGTTCCGTATCGTCCTGCAGCTGGACGGTGAAGAGATCGTCGACTGCGTACCGGACATCGGCTACCACCACCGTGGCGCCGAGAAAATGGCCGAGCGCCAGTCCTGGCACAGCTTCATCCCCTACACCGACCGTATCGACTACCTCGGTGGGGTGATGAACAACCTGCCGTACGTACTGGCGGTGGAAAAGCTGGCAGGCATCAAGGTGCCGCAGAAGGTCGACGTGATTCGCGTGATGCTGGCCGAGTTCTTCCGCATCACCAGCCACCTGCTGTTCCTGGGTACCTACATCCAGGACGTGGGCGCCATGACCCCGGTGTTCTTCACCTTCACCGACCGCCAGCGCGCCTACACCGTGATCGAAGCGATCACCGGTTTCCGCCTGCACCCGGCCTGGTACCGCATCGGTGGCGTCGCCCACGACCTGCCGCGCGGCTGGGAGAAACTGGTCAAGGACTTCGTCGACTGGCTGCCAAAGCGCCTGGACGAGTACACCAAGGCTGCCCTGCAGAACAGCATCCTCAAGGGCCGTACCATTGGCGTTGCCGCGTACAACACCAAGGAAGCCCTGGAATGGGGCACCACCGGAGCCGGCCTGCGCTCCACCGGTTGCGATTTCGACCTTCGCAAAGCCCGCCCCTACTCCGGCTACGAGAACTTCGAATTCGAAGTACCGCTGGCCCACAACGGCGATGCCTATGATCGCTGCATGGTCCGTGTCGAGGAGATGCGCCAGAGTATCCGCATCATCGACCAGTGCCTGCGCAACATGCCGGAAGGCCCGTACAAGGCGGATCACCCGCTGACCACGCCGCCACCGAAAGAGCGCACCCTGCAGCACATCGAGACCCTCATCACGCACTTCCTGCAAGTCTCGTGGGGCCCGGTCATGCCGGCCAACGAGTCGTTCCAGATGATCGAGGCGACCAAGGGCATCAACAGTTACTACCTGACGAGCGATGGCGGCACCATGAGCTACCGCACCCGGATCCGTACCCCGAGCTACCCGCACCTGCAGCAGATCCCTTCGGTGATCAAAGGCAGCATGGTTGCCGACCTCATTGCGTACCTGGGCAGTATCGACTTCGTTATGGCTGACGTGGACCGCTAAGCATGAACAGCACGCTTATCCAGACAGACCGTTTCGCCCTGAGCGAAACAGAGCGCTCGGCCATCGAGCACGAGATGCATCACTACGAGGACCCGCGCGCGGCGTCCATCGAAGCCTTGAAGATCGTCCAGAAGGAACGTGGCTGGGTGCCGGACGGCGCCATCCACGCCATCGGCGAGGTGCTGGGCATCCCGGCCAGCGACGTCGAGGGTGTAGCCACCTTCTACAGCCAGATCTTCCGCCAGCCGGTCGGCCGCCACATCATCCGCGTGTGCGACAGCATGGTCTGCTACATCGGCGGCCATGAATCGGTCGTCAGCCAGATCCAGAGCGAGCTGGGTATCGGCCTCGGCCAGACCACCGCCGACGGCCGCTTCACCCTGCTGCCGGTGTGCTGCCTTGGCAACTGCGACAAGGCCCCGGCGCTGATGATCGACGACGACACCTTTGGCGACGTGCAGCCCGCTGGCGTCACCAAACTGCTGGAGGGTTACGTATGACCATTACTTCCTTCGGCCCGGCCAACCGCATTGCGCGTTCGGCCGAAACCCACCCGCTGACCTGGCGCCTGCGTGACGACGGCGAGCCTGTGTGGCTTGCCGAGTATCAGGCCAAGAACGGTTACGCCGCTGCCCGCAAGGCGTTGGGCGAGATGTCGCAGGACGACATCATGCAGACCGTCAAGGACTCCGGCCTCAAGGGCCGTGGCGGCGCAGGCTTCCCCACTGGCGTGAAGTGGGGCCTGATGCCCAAAGACGAATCCATGAACATCCGCTACCTGCTGTGCAACGCGGACGAAATGGAGCCGAACACCTGGAAGGACCGCATGCTGATGGAGCAACAGCCCCATCTGCTGGTCGAGGGCATGCTGATCAGCGCCCGCGCCCTGAAGGCCTACCGTGGCTACATCTTCCTGCGCGGCGAATACACCACTGCTGCAAAAAACCTCAACCGCGCCATCGATGAAGCCAAGGCCGCCGGCCTGCTGGGCAAGAACATCCTGGGCTCCGGTTTCGATTTCGAGCTGTTCGTGCACACCGGTGCCGGCCGCTACATCTGCGGTGAAGAAACCGCACTGATCAACTCGCTGGAAGGCCGTCGCGCCAACCCGCGCTCCAAGCCGCCCTTCCCTGCCGCCGTGGGCGTATGGGGCAAGCCGACTTGCGTGAACAACGTCGAAACCCTGTGCAACGTGCCGGCCATCGTCGCCAACGGCAACGACTGGTACAAGTCGCTGGCCCGCGAAGGCAGCGAAGACCACGGCACCAAGCTGATGGGCTTCTCTGGCAAGGTGAAGAACCCGGGCCTGTGGGAGCTGCCGTTCGGCGTCACCGCCCGCGAGCTGTTCGAAGACTACGCCGGTGGCATGCGCGACGGCTTCAAGCTCAAGTGCTGGCAGCCAGGCGGCGCCGGTACCGGCTTCCTGCTGCCCGAGCACCTCGACGCGCAAATGTACGCCGGCGGCATCGCCAAGGTCGGCACCCGTATGGGTACTGGCCTGGCCATGGCGGTAGACGACAGCGTCAACATGGTCTCGCTGCTGCGCAACATGGAAGAGTTCTTCGCCCGCGAGTCGTGCGGCTGGTGCACGCCATGCCGTGACGGCCTGCCGTGGAGCGTGAAGATGCTGCGCGCACTGGAAAACGGCCAAGGCCGTGCCGAAGACATCGAGACGCTTCTGGGGCTGGTCAACTTCCTCGGCCCAGGCCGTACCTTCTGTGCTCACGCACCGGGTGCCGTCGAGCCGCTGGGCAGTGCCATCAAATACTTCCGGTCCGAGTTCGAGGCCGGTGTCGCCCCAGCATCCGCTGGTGACACCCTGCGCCCAAACCTGGCCAAGCCAATCCAGGCCGGGCCGATCGTGGTCGGCGCATAACAAGATGATTAGGCGGGTGGTCCGTGCCACTCGCCAGCTTGCCGGCAGGCCCGATTCATTCGCGGCGTGTCGCAAGCCCACCGATTTCCATTAGCCACGCCCGCTCACGCGGGCCAACGAAGAACTTTGAACAATGGCCACTATCCACGTAGACGGCAAAGCGCTCGAAGTCAACGGTGCAGACAACCTGTTACAGGCGTGTCTGTCGCTAGGCCTCGACATCCCTTATTTCTGCTGGCACCCGGCGCTTGGTAGCGTTGGCGCCTGCCGGCAGTGCGCGGTCAAGCAGTACACCGACGAGAACGACACCCGTGGTCGTATCGTCATGTCCTGCATGACCCCTGCTTCCGACGGCACCTGGATTTCCATCGAAGATGACGAGTCCAAGGCGTTTCGCGCCAGCGTCGTCGAATGGCTGATGACCAACCACCCGCACGACTGCCCGGTGTGCGAGGAAGGCGGTCACTGCCACCTGCAAGACATGACGGTAATGACCGGCCACAACGAGCGCCGCTACCGTTTCACCAAGCGTACCCACCAGAACCAGGACCTCGGCCCGTTCATCGCCCATGAGATGAACCGCTGCATCGCCTGCTACCGCTGCGTGCGCTACTACAAGGACTACGCCGGCGGTACGGACCTGGGCGTCTACGGCGCTCACGACAACGTGTACTTCGGCCGCGTCGAAGACGGCGTGCTGGAGAGCGAATTCTCCGGCAACCTGACCGAGGTCTGCCCGACCGGCGTATTCACCGACAAGACCCACTCCGAGCGTTACAACCGCAAGTGGGACATGCAGTTCGCCCCAAGCATCTGCCACGGCTGCTCCAGCGGCTGCAACATCAGCCCCGGCGAGCGCTATGGCGAACTGCGCCGGATCGAAAACCGCTTCAACGGCTCGGTCAACCAGTACTTCCTGTGCGACCGTGGCCGCTTCGGTTACGGCTACGTCAACCGCAAGGATCGCCCACGCCAGCCACACCTGGCCGACGGCACCAAGCTGGGCCTGGACGCCGCCCTGGACAAGGCCGCCGACCTGCTGCGCGGCCGCACCATCGTCGGTATCGGCTCGCCACGCGCCAGCCTCGAAAGCAACTACGGCCTGCGTGAGCTGGTCGGCGCCGAGTACTTCTACTCCGGCATGGAAGCAGGCGAACTGGCCCGCGTGCGCCTGGCCCTGAACGTGCTGAACAACAGCCCGCTGCCGGTGCCAACGCTGCGCGACATCGAAGACCACGACGCCGTGTTCGTGCTCGGTGAAGACCTGACCCAGACCGCTGCCCGCGTCGCCCTGGCTGTACGCCAGGCCACCAAAGGCAAGGCCGAGGCCATGGCCGAAGCGATGAAAGTGCAGCCGTGGCTCGACGCCGCGGTGAAGAACATCGGCCAGCACGCGCTGTACCCGCTGTTCATCGCCTCCCTGGCTGAAACCAAGCTGGACGACGTCGCCGAAGAATGCGTGCACGCCGCCCCGGCCGACCTGGCCCGCATCGGTTTCGCCGTGGCCCATGCCATCGACCCGAGCGCACCTGCCGTTGCCGGCCTGGACGACGAAGCCAAGGCCCTGGCCCAGCGCATCGCCGACGCTTTGGTCGCTGCCAAGCGCCCACTGGTCGTTGCCGGTACTTCCCTGGCTGACCCGGCGCTGATCGAAGCCGCCGCCAACATCGCCAAGGCCCTCAAGCTGCGCGAGAAGAACGGCTCGCTGAGCCTGGTGGTGCCTGAGGCCAACAGCATCGGCCTGGCCATGCTCGGTGGAGAGTCCATCGATGCCGCGCTGGACGCGGTCATCAGCGGCAAAGCCGACGCCATCGTTGTACTGGAAAACGACCTGTACGCCCGCGTACCGGCCGCCAAGGTCGACGCTGCCCTGGCTGCAGCCAAGGTGGTGATCGTTGCCGACCACTCCAAAACCGCCACTGTCGACCGTGCCCACCTGGTACTGCCAGCGGCCTCGTTCGCCGAAGGCGACGGTACCCTGGTCAGCCAGGAAGGCCGCGCCCAGCGCTTCTTCCAGGTGTTCGACCCGCAATACCTGGACAGCAGCATCCAGATTCACGAGGGCTGGCGCTGGATGCACGCCCTGCGTGCCACCCTGCTGAACAAGCCGGTCGACTGGACCCAGCTGGACCACGTTACCAGCGCCTGTGCCGAAGCCGCCCCGCAACTGGCCGGCATCGTCAACGCCGCGCCAAGCGCCGCGTTCCGCATCAAGGGCATGAAGCTGGCCCGCGAGCCGCTGCGTTATTCCGGCCGTACTGCCATGCGCGCCAACATCAGCGTGCACGAACCGCGCACCCCGCAAGACAAGGACACCGCGTTCGCCTTCTCGATGGAAGGCTACTCGGGCTCCGCCGAACCGCGCCAGCAGGTGCCGTTCGCCTGGTCGCCGGGCTGGAACTCGCCGCAAGCCTGGAACAAGTTCCAGGACGAGGTCGGTGGCCACCTGCGTGCCGGTGACCCGGGCGTGCGCCTGATCGAGCCGCAAGGCGACCGCCTGAGCTGGTTCAGCGCCATTCCGGGTGCCTTCAACCCGGCCCGTGGCACCTGGACTGCCGTGCCGTTCTTCCACCTGTTCGGCAGCGAGGAAAGCTCGTCGCGCGCCGCCCCGGTGCAACAGCGCATCCCGGCTGCCTACGTGGCCCTGGCCAAGTCCGAAGCCGACCGCCTGGGTGTCAACGACGGTGCTCTGCTGAGCCTGAACGTTGCCGGTGTGGCCCTGCGCCTGCCGCTGCGCATCAATGAAGAACTGGGCGCTGGCCTGGTCGCGTTGCCGAAAGGCCTGGCCGGCATCCCGCCTGCCATCTTCGGTGCATCCGTCGAAGGTCTGCAGGAGGCAGCACAATGAGCTGGTTCACCCCCGAAGTGATCGACGTGATCATCCAGGTCGTCAAGGCTATCGTGGTGCTGCTGGCCGTGGTGGTCTGCGGCGCCCTGCTCAGCTTCGTCGAGCGCCGCTTGCTGGGCTGGTGGCAGGACCGCTACGGCCCGAACCGCGTTGGCCCGTTCGGCATGTTCCAGATCGCTGCCGACATGCTGAAGATGTTCTTCAAGGAAGACTGGAACCCGCCCTTCGTCGACAAGATGATCTTCACCCTGGCGCCGGTCGTGGCCATGAGCGCCCTGCTGATCGGCTTCTCGATCATCCCGATCACACCGGGCTGGGGCGTTGCCGACCTGAACATCGGCCTGCTGTTCTTCTTCGCCATGGCCGGCCTGTCGGTCTACGCGGTGCTGTTCGCCGGCTGGTCGTCGAACAACAAGTACGCCCTGCTGGGCAGCTTGCGTGCTTCGGCACAGACCGTATCGTACGAAGTGTTCCTGGGCCTGGCGCTGATGGGCGTGGTGGTGCAGGTAGGCTCGTTCAACATGCGCGACATCGTCGAGTACCAGGCGCAGAACCTGTGGTTCATCATTCCGCAGTTCTTCGGCTTCTGCACCTTCTTCATCGCTGGCGTCGCCGTGACTCACCGTCACCCGTTCGACCAGCCGGAAGCAGAACAGGAGCTGGCCGACGGCTACCACATCGAGTATGCCGGCATGAAATGGGGCATGTTCTTCGTCGGTGAGTACATCGGCATCATCCTCATCTCGGCGCTGCTGGTAACCCTGTTCTTCGGTGGCTGGCACGGCCCGTTCGGCATCCTGCCGCAAGTGCCGTTCCTGTGGTTCGCCCTGAAGACCGCGTTCTTCATCATGCTGTTCATCCTGCTGCGCGCCTCGATCCCGCGCCCGCGCTATGACCAGGTGATGGACTTCAGCTGGAAGTTCTGCCTGCCGCTGACCCTGATCAATTTGCTGGTGACCGCTGCGATCGTGCTCTACAACACGCCAGCCGTCGCGGCCCAGTGAGGATTTGACCCATGTTCAAGTATATCGGCGACATCGTTAAGGGCACCGGCACTCAGCTGCGCAGCCTGGCAATGGTGTTCTCCCACGGGTTCCGCAAGCGCGACACCCTGCAGTACCCCGAAGAACCCGTGTACCTGCCGCCGCGCTACCGCGGCCGCATCGTCCTCACCCGCGACCCCGATGGCGAGGAGCGCTGCGTAGCGTGCAACCTCTGCGCGGTGGCCTGCCCGGTTGGCTGCATCTCGCTGCAGAAGGCCGAGACCGAGGATGGTCGCTGGTACCCGGAATTCTTCCGCATCAACTTCTCGCGTTGCATTTTCTGCGGCCTGTGTGAAGAAGCGTGCCCGACCACCGCGATCCAGCTGACTCCGGATTTCGAAATGGCCGAGTTCAAGCGTCAGGACCTGGTGTACGAGAAAGAAGATCTGCTGATCTCCGGCCCCGGCAAGAACCCTGACTACAACTTCTACCGTGTTGCGGGTATGGCAATCGCTGGCAAGCCGAAAGGCTCTGCGCAGAACGAAGCCGAACCGATCAACGTGAAGAGCTTGCTCCCATAAGGACAGAAAGATGGAATTCGCTTTCTACTTCGCATCCGGGATTGCCGTGGTCTCCACCCTTCGGGTGGTGACCGGCACAAACCCCGTGCACGCCTTGCTTTACCTGATCATTTCGCTGATTTCCGTGGCCATGATCTTCTTCTCCCTGGGTGCGCCGTTCGCCGGCGCCCTGGAAGTGATCGCCTACGCCGGCGCCATCATGGTGCTGTTCGTGTTCGTGGTGATGATGCTCAACCTGGGCCCGGCTTCGGTCGCCCAGGAGCGCGGCTGGCTCAAGCCCGGCATCTGGGCAGGGCCGGTGATCCTCGGCACCCTGCTGCTGCTGGAACTGCTGTACGTGCTGTTCGTCGCCCCGAGCGGCGCTGGCATCAGCGGCACCACCGTGGGCCCGAAAGAAGTGGGCATCAGCCTGTTCGGGCCGTACCTGCTGGTGGTCGAACTGGCCTCGATGCTGCTGCTGGCTGCAGCCGTCACCGCCTTCCACCTGGGCCGCAACGAGGCGAAGGAGTAAATCATGGGTGCTATCCCTCTCGAGCATGGCCTGGCGGTCGCCGGTATCCTGTTCTGCTTAGGTCTGGTTGGCCTGATGGTCCGCCGCAACATCCTCTTCGTGCTCATGAGCCTGGAAGTCATGATGAACGCCTCTGCCCTGGCGTTCGTCGTCGCCGGGGCCCGTTGGGTCCAGCCCGACGGCCAGGTGATGTTCATTCTGGTGATCAGCCTGGCAGCCGCCGAGGCCAGTATTGGCCTGGCCATCCTGCTGCAGCTGTATCGCCGCTTCCACACTCTCGACATCGATGCTGCCAGTGAGATGCGCGGATGAACCTTCTCTTCCTGACTTTCGTCTTCCCCCTCGTCGGCTTCCTGCTGCTGTCGTTCTCGCGCGGGCGGTTCTCGGAGAACCTGTCCGCCCTGATCGGCGTCGGCTCGGTGGGCCTGTCGGCGGCTACCGCCGCCTATGTCATCTGGCAGTTCAATGTCGCCCCACCTGAAGGCGGCGCGTACAGCCAACTGCTGTGGCAGTGGATGTCGGTGGACGGCTTTGCGCCGAACTTCACCCTGTACCTGGACGGCCTGTCGGTCACCATGCTCGGCGTGGTTACCGGTGTCGGCTTCCTGATCCACCTGTTCGCGTCCTGGTACATGCGTGGCGAAGCCGGCTACTCGCGCTTCTTCTCGTACACCAACCTGTTCATCGCCAGCATGTTGTTCCTGATCCTCGGCGATAACCTGCTGTTCATCTACTTCGGCTGGGAAGGTGTAGGCCTGTGCTCGTACCTGCTGATCGGTTTCTACTACAGCAACCGCAACAACGGTAACGCGGCACTCAAGGCGTTCATCGTCACCCGCATCGGCGACGTGTTCCTGGCCATCGGCCTGTTCATCCTGTTTGCCCAGCTAGGTACCCTGAACGTGCAGGAACTGCTGGTGCTGGCACCGCAGAAATTCCAGGCTGGCGACACCTGGATGGTGCTGGCAACGCTGATGCTGCTGGGCGGTGCGGTCGGTAAATCGGCCCAGCTGCCACTGCAGACCTGGCTGGCCGACGCGATGGCTGGCCCGACCCCGGTTTCGGCACTGATCCACGCGGCAACCATGGTGACCGCGGGCGTGTACCTGATCGCCCGTACCAACGGCCTGTTCCTGCTGGCGCCGGACATCCTGCACCTTGTAGGTGTGGTCGGTGGCGTGACGCTGGTACTGGCCGGCTTCGCCGCGCTGGTACAGACCGACATCAAGCGTATCCTCGCCTACTCGACCATGAGCCAGATCGGCTACATGTTCCTGGCCCTGGGCGTTGGCGCCTGGGATGCGGCGATCTTCCACCTGATGACCCACGCCTTCTTCAAGGCCCTGCTGTTCCTTGCCTCCGGTGCAGTGATCGTTGCCTGCCACCACGAGCAGAACATCTTCAAGATGGGCGGCCTGTGGAAGAAACTGCCACTGGCCTACGCCAGCTTCGTGGTCGGTGGTGCTGCCCTGGCCGCCCTGCCGATCGTGACCGTGGGTTTCTACTCCAAGGACGAAATCCTCTGGGAAGCCTTCGCCAGCGGCAACACCGGCCTGCTGTACGCCGGCCTGGTCGGTGCGTTCATGACCTCGCTGTACACCTTCCGCCTGATCTTCATCGCCTTCCACGGCGAAGCCAAGACCGAAGCTCACGCGGGCCACGGCATCAGCCACTGGCTGCCGCTGGGCGTGCTGATCGTCTTGTCGACCTTCGTGGGTGCCTGGATCACCCCACCGCTGGCAGGCGTGCTGCCTGAAAGTGCCGGCCACGCCGGTGGCGAAGCCAAGCACGCGCTGGAGATCACCTCGGGTGCCATCGCCATCGCCGGTATCCTGCTGTCGGCCCTGCTGTTCCTGGGCAAGCGCAGCTTCGTCAGCGCCGTCGCCAACAGCGGCATCGGTCGCGCCCTGTCGGCCTGGTGGTTCGCCGCGTGGGGCTTCGACTGGATCTACGACAAGCTTTTCGTCAAACCGTACCTGCTGATCTGCCACATCCTGCGCAAGGACCCGGTAGACCGCAGCATCGGCCTGATTCCGCGGATGGCGCGTGGCGGTCATGTCGCCATGAGCAAGACCGAGACTGGCCAACTGCGCTGGTACACCGCCTCTATCGCCGTGGGTGCCGTGCTGGTGCTCGGTGCCGTGCTAGTGGCTGCGGTATGACAATGAATCTTGCGACTTTGCCAAAGGAAACCAACCCGTCATGATTTTGCCTTGGCTGATCCTGATCCCCTTCATCGGCGGCTTCCTGTGCTGGCTGGGTGAGCGCTTCGGCGCCACCTTGCCGCGCTGGATCGCGCTGCTGACCATGTCCCTGCTGCTCGGCATCGGCCTGTGGCTGTGGGCTAACGGCGACTACACCCTCGCCCCCGCTCCAGGCGCCGAGCCTGCCTGGGCCCTGGAATACAAACTCCAGTGGATCCAGCGCTTCGGCATCAGCATCCACCTGGCCCTCGACGGCCTGTCGCTGCTGATGATCCTGCTCACCGGCCTGCTCGGTGTGCTGTCGGTACTGTGCTCCTGGAAAGAGATCCAGCGCCACGTCGGCTTCTTCCACCTCAACCTGATGTGGATCCTCGGCGGCGTCGTCGGTGTGTTCCTGGCCCTGGACCTGTTCCTGTTCTTCTTCTTCTGGGAAATGATGCTGGTGCCGATGTACTTCCTCATCGCGCTCTGGGGTCACAGCTCGGCAGACGGCAAGAAGACCCGGATCTACGCGGCGACCAAGTTCTTCATCTTCACCCAGGCCAGCGGCCTGATCATGCTGGTGGCGATCCTTGGCCTGGTGCTGGTCAACTACAACACCACCGGCGTGCTCACCTTCAACTACAGCGACCTGCTCAAGGCCGAGCTGCCAGCCGGTGTCGAATACGTGCTGATGCTGGGCTTCTTCATTGCCTTTGCGGTGAAGCTGCCGGTGGTACCGTTCCACTCCTGGCTGCCTGATGCGCACGCCCAGGCACCGACCGCAGGCTCCGTCGATCTGGCCGGTATCTTGCTGAAGACCGCGGCCTACGGCCTGCTGCGCTTCGCCTTGCCGCTGTTCCCGAACGCGTCGGCCGAGTTCGCGCCGATCGCCATGACCCTGGGCCTGATCGGTATCTTCTACGGTGCCTTCCTGGCCTTTGCGCAAACCGACATCAAGCGCCTGATCGCCTTCTCCAGCGTCTCGCACATGGGCTTCGTGCTGATCGGTATCTACTCCGGCAGCCAGCAGGCCCTGCAAGGTGCGGTGATACAGATGCTGGCTCACGGCCTGTCGGCTGCGGCACTGTTCATCCTGTCCGGCCAGCTGTACGAGCGCCTGCACACCCGTGACATGCGTCAGATGGGCGGCCTGTGGCACCGCATCGCCTACCTGCCGGCGATCAGCCTGTTCTTCGCCGCAGCATCGCTGGGGCTGCCGGGTACCGGCAACTTCGTCGGCGAGTTCCTGATCCTGATCGGCAGCTTCGCGCACGTACCATGGATCACCGTGATCGCCACCACCGGCCTGGTCTTCGGCTCGGTCTACTCGCTGATCATGATCCACCGCGCCTACTTCGGCCCGGCCAAGGCCGATACCGTACTGGCCGGCATGGACGGTCGCGAACTGATCATGGTGCTGGGCCTGGCGGTACTGCTGATCCTGCTGGGCGTGTACCCGCAGCCGTTCCTCGACACCTCTGCCGCCACCATGAGTGGTGTGCAGCAGTGGCTCGGTTCCGCTTTCACTCAACTCGCTTCGGCCCGGTAAGAGCGCTATGGAATTCACCACTCAACACTTCATCGCATTGGCGCCGATGCTGATCACCACCATCACCACGGTGGTGGTGATGCTGGCGATCGCCTGGAAGCGCAATCACTCGCAGACCTTCCTGCTGTCCACCGTGGGCCTGAACCTGGCCCTGCTGTCGATCCTGCCGGCGCTGAAGGTCGCGCCGCTGGCGGTTACCCCGCTGATCACCATCGACAAGTTCGCCTGCCTGTACATGGCGATCATCCTGGTGGCGACGCTGGCGTGCGTCACATTGGCCCACGCCTACCTCGGCGAAGGCTCCAAGGGCTTCCCGGGCAACCGTGAAGAACTGTACCTGCTGCTGCTGATGTCGGCCCTCGGTGGCCTGGTGCTGGTCAGCGCCAACCACCTGGCCGGCCTGTTCATCGGCCTGGAGCTGCTGTCGGTACCGGTCTACGGCCTGGTGGCGTACGCCTTCTTCAACAAGCGATCACTGGAAGCCGGCATCAAGTACATGGTGCTGTCGGCCGCAGGCTCCGCTTTCCTGCTGTTCGGCATGGCCCTGCTGTACGCAGATGCCGGTAGCCTGAGCTTCGACCAGATTGGCAAAGCCCTGGCAACCACCAGCATGCCAAGCCTGGTGGCCCAGCTGGGCCTGGGCATGATGCTGGTCGGCCTGGCCTTCAAGCTGTCGCTGGTACCGTTCCACCTGTGGACCCCGGACGTATACGAAGGCGCCCCGGCGCCGGTCGCCGCGTTCCTGGCAACCGCCAGCAAAGTGGCAGTATTCGCCGTTGTCGTGCGCCTGTTCATGCTCTCCCCTGCTGCCAGCAGCGGCGCGCTGAGCACCGTGCTGGCGGTGATTGCCGTGGCCTCGATCCTGATTGGCAACCTGCTGGCGCTGACCCAGAGCAACCTCAAGCGCCTGCTGGGTTACTCGTCCATCGCCCACTTCGGCTACCTGGTCATTGCCCTGGTTGCCAGCAAAGGCCTGGCCCTGGAAGCCATGGGCGTGTACCTGGTCACCTATGTGATCACCAGCCTGGGCGCCTTCGGTGTCATCACCCTGATGTCCTCGCCTTACGGCGGCCGTGACGCCGATGCACTGTACGAGTACCGCGGCCTGTTCTGGCGCCGCCCGTACCTGACCGCGGTACTGACCGTGATGATGCTGTCGCTGGCGGGTATCCCGCTGACCGCTGGCTTCATCGGCAAGTTCTACATCATCGCCACTGGCGTCGAGTCGCACCTGTGGTGGCTGGTCGGTGCGCTGGTGATCGGTAGCGCCATCGGCGTGTACTACTACCTGCGCGTCATGGTCACCCTGTACCTGGTCGAGCCTAATCTGCGTCGCCACGACGCCCCACTGAAGTGGGAACAGCGCACCGGTGGCGTCATGCTGCTGGCCATCGCCATTCTTGCCTTCGTACTCGGCGTCTACCCGCAACCGCTGCTGGAACTGGTCCAGCAAGCCGGCCTGCAACTGATCGGCTGATCACCCCGGCCACACAAAACACCCCGCCTATGCGGGGTGTTTTTTTATCTGCGCAGTTTTTTCACTGCCCCCAATGACGCCTCACTCAACCGGGCTGGCCTGGCCTGCCCCAGGCAGGGCGGCCTTGCGCAAATCACCATTGGCCGAAGGCAGGTACACTTCCGGATTGGGCATCCCGCCGGGGGACAGTTCGTGAGTCATTTCGAATTCGGCGCGTACTGACCAGCCGCATGCCTCAGTGGTGCCCACCCGTGGCCAGAACGGGTCATGGCTGTCGGCACACCACAACAGCACTTGCCGTTCACGTGGCGTCAGGCGAACCGGGGCGCGCGCCGGGGGTTGCTGTGGGTGTAGTGCGTTGTCAGTCATGCTGGTACTCCACGGGTGATTGAGCGAGGCATCGCTGCCGGTCTGCAACCACCTTACGAAGCCCATGCCGCCTCTCTCCACCGGTGCGGCTTGTAAAGAACTTTCGTACAAAAGCGTCTGACGAAAGCAGTGCAAGATTTGCTGAGTTTCTTCGTGCTCCAAGCGGCATTTCGCTCGTCTCAACGCCGTTGTCCATTCGTCTTTCGCCTGGAGTCGTACAATGCGTTCCGTTTATTCCCCATCGTCCTGCCTTGGCCTGCTGGCTGCCTTTGTTGCCGCCCAGCCCGCCCTGGCAGCATCCTCGGTCGAATTGGGCCAGGTGCTGATCACCGATGAGGAGCAGAACGACCTGACAGCTGCCAGCGAACGCCTGCGGGAGGTGCCAGGCGCCAGCAACCTGGTGGACATGCAAAGCGTGGGGCAAGGCCGAGTGGCCAGCAACCAGGACGTGCTGGCCTACCAGCCCGGCGTATTCGCCCAATCGGCGGGCAACGATGGCATCAAACTGTCGATCCGCGGCTCGGGCATCAACCGCGCGCCGGGGGCCCATGGCTCCGGGGTGTACACGATGTTCGACGGCCTGCCACTGACTGGCCCGGGCGGTACACCCTACGAGTTGTTCGAGCCGCTATGGCTGAGCCGTGCCGAAGTGCTGCGGGGCGCCAATGGTTTCGACCAGGGTGCCCTGGCGCTGGGCGGCGCGATCAACTATGTCACCCACACCGGCTACGACGCCGCGCCGCTGCAAGTGCGCTACGAGGTCGGCAGCCGCGGTTACCAGCACCGGCACATCAGCTCGGGGCAAGTGCTGGGCAACCTCGACTACTACATGGCCCTGACCGACTCGGAATATGACGGGTATCAGGCGCACAGCAGCGGCAGTGCCAAGGGCATTGCTGCCAATGTCGGCTACCGCTTCAACCCGAACCTGGAAACCCGCTTCTACCTGCGCTACCGCGAGACCGAAAACGAACTGGCCGGGCGCCTGACCAAAGACCAGATCAAGCACCACCCGCGCGCTGCCAACCCGGCCTATCTGGCCCGCGACGACAGCCGCCCGCAACCAGGCAGCACCTGGGTGGGCAACAAGACCACCTTCTACCTCGACGACGATGCGCGCCTGGAAGCCGGCCTGGTCTATCACGATTACCCGATGGACCTGCGTGAAGGCCCGATGCGCCTGAAGGTGGCCTATACCGATGTCAGCGGCACGCTGAACTATTTCCGCCGCGACACGCTGCTTGGTCACGAAAGCAAGACCACCATCGGCTGGCGCACCACCAAGCACCTGCCCAACAGTGGCGCTTCACAATTTACCCGCGATGGCGATGTATTCGGCGCGCGCACCCGTGACTTCACCTACCAGGGCTCGGACACCGTGCTGCATGTCGGCAACGACCTGGAACTGGTCCCGGACCTGTGGTTGACCACGGGTCTTGCGATGATCTACACCCGCCGCGAAAGTGCCGTGACCTACCCGGCCGAAGGTGGCAAGGTGAGCATGCATGACTGGGACTACGCACCGCGCCTGGGGCTGCGCTACGACATCCGCCCGGACTTGCAGGTGTACGGCAACCTCAGCCGCTCGGTAGAACCGCCACACCCGTGGTCGCTGATCTGGAGCGCGCCCAGCACAGGCGGCAAACAGATCCAGCCGATCGAGATGCAGAACCAGACTGCCACTACCCTGGAGCTGGGCGCGCGTGGCGACTCGGCGCTCGGCCGCTGGGACCTTGCCTGGTACTACTCGCAAGTGCGCCACGAACTGCTGGCCGTGGAGGTGGTGCCTAACTTCACCTCGGAGTTCAACGCCAGCGCTACCGTGCACCAGGGCGTGGAGGCCGGCCTCGACAGCACCCTGTGGGAAAGCGCCGGCACCGGCAAGCTGAGCTTGCGCCAGGCCTATACCTTCAGCGACTTCCACTACCGTGATGACGACAAGTTTGGCGACAACCGCCTGCCCGGCATCCCCATGCACTACTACCAGGCCGAACTGCGCTATGACTGGCCGAGTGGCTTCTATGCCGGGATCAACACGCAAATGGCGTCGAAGGTGCAGGTGGACTATGCCAACAGCTACCACGCCGATGAATATGCCTTGCTCGGCGCGCGCCTGGGCTGGAATTCACCCAAACACGACTGGCAGACCTGGCTGGACCTGCGCAACCTGACCAACAAGCGCTATGCGGCCACGGTGACACCCACCTACAACGATGCCGGCAAGGACAACGCCCGCTCTACGCCGGGCGAAGGGCTTGGCGTTTATGCCGGCGTTTCCTACAGCTTCCGCTAGAACATGCAGCGCACTGTTTCTGTAGGAGCAGCCTTGTGCTGCGAAGAGGCCGGTACAGATCACGCATCAGTATGGTCTGTGCCGGCCTCTTCGCAGCACAAGGCTGCTCCTGCAAAGACCGCGTCAAACCGCCCGGTTCAACTTCACCCACGAAGCAAACTTGTCGACAAACGCCTGCAAGAACGGCCGGGTCTTGTCGTTGAGCTTGCCCGAGTCCTCGAACAGGCTTGCGGCACCGCCAATGTAGGCTTCGGGCATCTGCATGCACGGCATGTCCAGAAACACCAGCGACTGGCGCACGGCATGGTTGGCGCCAAAGCCGCCAATGGCCCCGGGCGATACACTCACCACCGCCGTCGGTTTGCCACTCCAGGCACTTTGCCCGTACGGCCGCGAGCCCACATCGATGGCATTTTTCAGGCAGCCCGGCACTGATCGGTTGTATTCTGGCGTGACGAACAACACCGCATCACTGCGACGGATCTCCTCGCGAAACCGCTTCCACGCCTCCGGCGGCGCTTCGGCCTCGACGTCCTCGTTGTACAACGGCAAATCGCCAATTTCGACGATCTTCAGGGCAAGGCTGGACGGCGCCAGCTCCGAAAGTGCGCGGGCGACCTTGCGGTTGTACGACTCCTTGCGCAAGCTACCCACGACAACCGCTACCGAATACACCTGGCTCATGGCAATTTCCAACCTTTGCTGGGTAAAGAGACGTTGTAGTTATAGATGACCGTTCCTCGGCGCTTTGGTTTTTTTTCCGCAGGGTGAAAACTTCCGAGGCTGTTCCACGGTCTATGCCTTCAGACATTTTCTACGTAATTCAGAGGTTTCCACCCAAATGGCAGCAGTAATGGTCGGCCAATTCCACGCCCGTGACGCCGAAGGCCGTATCTACCCCGTGCACGAGTTCCAGGAATCCACCCTGCAACTTGACGGCAGCACGCTGGGCGCCCCCATCACCACCTACCGCCTGGCCATCGGCGACAAGGTCAACCACCTCGGTGAAAACCGTTTCGAACTGGCGCGCAGCGGCGTCGAGATCATTCGCATTCCGTGATGCAGTCCACGGTGTAACGGCCGCTCTCGTTCTGCAGGCCATGCACATCGGCGACAAAACCGGGGAAGCCCTGGTTGAATGCCCGGGCAAAGGCCAGGTAATCGAGTATCGAGCGGGTCGCCTCGGTGAACCGCTCGCCCGGCATGATCAATGGAATACCAGGCGGATACGGCACCAGCATCACCGCAGCCACACGCCCCAGCAGCGCCTCGATCGGCACCGCCTCCACCTCGCCACGCACCATCTGGTCATAGGCCCGGGCCGGGCTCACAGCCACCTCCGGCAAGCGCGTGAACAGCCGCTTCAGTTGCTTGGCCGTGGCATTGGCGCGGTAGCAGTCATGCAATTGCTCACACAAGTCGCGCAGCCCCATCCTCTGGTAGCGTGATGCATCGGCTGCCACCACACTCGGCAGGCAATTGCTCAGGGCTGTATTGCCATCATAGTGGCGCTTGAACTCCAGCAACTCCGTAAGCAAAGTGCTCCACTTGCCTTTGGTAATGCCCATGGAGAACAGCACCAGGAAGCTGTACAGGCCGGTTTTCTCCACCACCAGCCCCCGCTCCCAGAGAAACTTGCTGACCACCGCCGCCGGGATGCCATGCTCGCCCAGCACACCCCCCGCGCTCAGGCCCGGCATCACCAAGGTCACCTTGAGCGGGTCGAGCAGCACATAGTCGTCCACAACCTCGCCAAAGCCATGCCACTCCGCCCCCGGTTGCAGCAACCAGTCCTGCGCGGCCAGGCGCTGGGTACCTTCGGTGCTCGGTGGCTGCCAGATACTGAACCACCAGTCATCCGCAGCAATGTGCTCGCGCAGGTTGGCCAGGGCACGACGAAAACTCAGCGCCTCGTCGAACATCTCTTGCAGCAGCGAATGCCCGGCCGGCCCTTCCATCATGGTCGAGGCCACGTCCAGCGAGGCGAGAATGCTGTACTGTGGCGAGGTCGAGATATGCATCATGAACGCTTCGTTGAATCGGTCACGGTCCAGCTGACGCCTGGCCCCGTCCTGCACATGGATCATCGAGGCCTGGCTGAATGCGGCCAGCAGTTTGTGGGTGGAGTGGGTACTGAACACCAGAGGGCTGTCTGCCGTGCAGGCAGTGCCCATGGCATAGCGCCCGGTGAAGAAGTCATGAAACGCCGCATAGGCGAACCAGGCCTCGTCGAAATGCAGCACCTCGACACTGGCACCCAGGCTCTGCTTGATCATCCCGGCGTGGTAGCACAGGCCGTCATAGGTGGAGTTGGTCACTACCGCCAGCTTGATGCGCTGCCCACGATCGCGGGCAAGGGGGTTGGCCAGTATCTTCGCCGCGATTGCCTCGGGGCTGAATTCGCTGAGCGGGATCGGGCCGATGATGCCCAGTTCGTTGCGCTCCGGGCACAGGTACAGCGGAATGGCGCCGGTCATGATGATCGCGTGCACTACCGACTTGTGGCAGTTGCGGTCCACCAGTACCAGGTCGTCGCGGCCGACCATGGCGTGCCAGACGATCTTGTTGGCGGTGGAAGTACCGTTGATGACGAAGAAGGTGTGGTCAGCGCCGAAGTTGCGCGCCGCCCTGGCTTCGGCTTCTGCCAGCGGCCCGGTGTGGTCGAGCAGCGAGCCGAGTTCCGGCACGGAAACAGACAGGTCCGAGCGCAGGGTATTTTCCCCGAAGAACTGGTGAAAAGCCTGGCCCACGGGGCTTTTATGGTAGGCCACGCCGCCGCCATGGCCCGGGGTGTGCCAGGAATAGTTGGATTGCGCAGTGTGCTGCACCAGGGCCTTGAAGAACGGCGGCAGCAGGCCGTCGAGGTAGGTGTGTGCGGCGCGCGCCACCTGGCGGGCGAGAAACGGCACGGTATCCTCGAACAGGTAGAGGATTCCTCGAAGCTGGTTAAGCTCGCTCATGGCCTCGGCCGGGGCGTTTTCCAGGGTTACCTGCTCGCCCAGGGCGAAGATCGGCAGGTTGGGTGCGCGCAGGCGGGCCAGGCGGATCAGCTCGGCCATGTTCTGCAGCAGGTGGGTGTTCTCGCCAACGCCTTCGGCAGCGACCAGCATGCAGGCCAGGCCGTGGTGGGTGGCGGCAACCAGGCGGGCTTCGGCATGGTCGGCGGCGGCGAGAATGGCGAAGCCATCCTGGCGCAGCTCCTCGGCGATGCCCCGCACACGCTCGCCGGCAACGCTGTCCGCCTTGATGGCGCGGTGGACGATGAGGATCGGGAACTTGAGGTCCTTGTACATCAGGTGGCTACCTCCGAAGGACATGACGTCCATTTCAGGGTAGTTGAACCTGTGTTCTCAGCGCCTGCCTCTTCGCGGGCACGCCCGCGAAGAGGCCGGTACAGGCTATAAATCAGCCAGCAGCTGTCTCGGTAAGGGCCTGCCACATGGAGGGCCCACCCGCCGACTTGGCGATAGCGGCCAGGCGCTCGGCATGCGCCTCCAGTTCCTCGGCATTGGCCATGATCACCCGCCCCGGCGTACGCCCGACAATCCGGCGGATCTCGCTGCCGCCAGCGCCCTGCCCATCACTCTCGGCGTCTGCGCCATGGCCCGCCAGCGACAGGCTGGTCTGGCCACCGGTCATCGCCAGGTAGACGTCAGCCAGCAGTTCCGAGTCGAGCAATGCGCCGTGCAGCTCACGGCCAGAGTTGTCGATGTCGTAGCGTTTGCACAGCGCATCCAGGCTGTTGCGCTGCCCTGGGTGGCGCGAACGTGCCAGCAACAGAGTGTCGAGAATGGTGCAATGCTGCGAAATGTCAGCGCGATGCTGCTGGCCCAGCAAGGCGAATTCGTTGTTGATGAAGCCAACGTCAAACGCCGCGTTATGGATGACCAGCGTGGCGCCCTGGATGAATTCGAAGAATTCCTCGGCTACATCGCCAAACCGTGGCTTGCCGACCAGGAAGGTGTCGGTGATGCCGTGGACGTTGATAGCGCCCTCGTCACTCTCGCGGTCCGGCTGCAGGTAGACGTGGAAGTGCCGCCCGGTCAGGCGCCGGCCGAGCACCTCGACACAGCCGATCTCGATGATCCGGTGGCCTTCGCTGACCGGCATACCCGTGGTTTCGGTATCGAGAATGACGAACCGTTTATCTTGCTGCTGCTCCACGCGGGGCGCTCCAACTTGCATCAGTTACAAAGGCCGCGATTGTACCCCAGCTCAACGCTGGGCGCGCACCTCATCGACCCCACGGTTGGCCAGCTGGTCGGCGCGTTCGTTGCCGGGGTGGCCGATATGGCCGCGCACCCACTTCCAGCTCACCTTGTGGCGGTTGACCTGCTCATCGAGCTGCTGCCACAGGTCGGCATTCTTCACCGGCTCTTTGGCAGCGGTCTTCCAGCCGCGCTTCTTCCAGTTGACCATCCATTCGTTGATGCCCTTCATCACGTACTGCGAGTCGGTGGTCAGCACCACTTCGCATTCGCGCTTCAGCGACATCAGGCCCTGGATCGCCGCCATCAGCTCCATGCGGTTGTTGGTGGTTTCACGTTCGCCGCCCCACAGTTCCTTCTCGACGCCCTTGTAGATCATCAGGACCCCCCAGCCACCTGGGCCAGGATTGCCTTTGCAGGCACCATCGGTAAACATTTCGACGCTATCGCTCATGTACCACTCTTGAATTCAGTGCTTGTCAGTTTCAGGGTTGACCGCCGTGCGGTTCACCTTGGCCAGCGGCAGCGGCAGCAACTTGCCCATCGGCTCGCGGCGTTCCGGGCGCAACGGCCGCAGGCCCACCACCATCTTGCGCGCCACCAGCAGGTACACGCCGCCACCGGAGCTCTGCCAGCCGCCGGCCATCCGCTCCCAACCCGCCAGGCGCTGCTGCCAGGCCGGTGAAGCAAGCGGCGGACGATAGCACCCGAAGCGGCGTTTCTCCAGCGCGAAGCCCAGCAGGTTGAGCCAGTCGCCTACCCGCGAAGGCGAGATGCAACGCGCCTTGCGCAAGGCGCCATGGCTGAAGAAATGGCGCATGCCCCAACTGCTCCACGGGTTGATCCCGACGATCAGCAGGTGCCCGCCCGGGCGCACGGCGCTGGCGGCCTCGCGCAGCAAGCCATGGGGCGACAGGCTGAAATCCAGGCCATGCTGCAGCACCACCACATCGGCGGCATGCTCGCTCAGCGGCCAGGCCTGCTCTTCACAGGCAATTTCCACCCCCGGCAGCGGCGCCCCAAGGCGCACGTTGCGCTGCACCTGCGGGGCACTGGGCGGCGGCTCCGCGCAGGGGCCGTAGTGCACAAGGTAGCCCCCGAAGAAGCGGCCGAGCTCTTCTTCCAGCAGTTTTTCCTCTTCCTTGAGCATCAGTTGGCCGATCGGGCCATTGAACCACTCACGGGCCAGGCTGATCAGCTTGACCCAGTCCGGGTCGGCCTGGGCAAAGGCTTGGTCGGTCATTGCGCTCTCCCTCGAAGGTTCTCCCACCGCGCCATCGCGGCTAAGATGCCTTCATGTGCCACGCTTGGCGAATCGGATCCGCACCATGATACAGATCGATGCTCTCCCCGCTTTCTCCGACAACTACATCTGGTTGTTACAGGATACTGCCAAACGCCGCTGCGCGGTGGTCGACCCGGGTGACGCCGGCCCGGTGGAACGCTGGCTGTCGGCCAACCCCGACTGGGTGCTCAGCGACATCCTGATTACCCACCACCACAACGACCATGTCGGCGGCGTCGAACGGCTCAAGCAACTGACGAACGCACGGGTGTGCGGCACTGCCAACGAACGTATTCCCTGCCGCGACCTGGCGCTGGACGAAGGCGACCAGGTGACGGTGCTGGGCATGACGTTCCAGGTACTGGCAGTGCCTGGCCACACCTTGGGGCATATCGCGTTCTTCAGCGACCAACCGGCAACGCCAGTGCTGTTCAGTGGCGACACCCTGTTCGCCGCCGGCTGCGGGCGCATGTTCGAGGGTACACCCGAACAGATGCAGCCGGCCCTGGCCCGCCTGGCGGCACTGCCGGCCCACACCGAAGTGTACTGCGCCCACGAATACACCCTCAGCAACCTGCGCTTTGCAAAGGCGGTGGAACCTACCAACCAGCACGTTCTAAAGCGGTTCGAGGACGTTACCCGTTTACGCGCCGACAATCGCATCACCTTGCCATCAACGATTGGCCTGGAACGCCTGACCAACCCCTTCCTGCGTACCTCTGAAACATTAGTTAAACAAAAAGCAGACGAATGGAAGGGACATCCAAACGACTCGCAGGTCACTGTTTTTGCTGCCTTGAGGTCTTGGAAGGACACCTTCTGATAACCTCAAGATATATCGCAATCGATGGTCAAAGGTTGACCAGGCCCGGAGCGGTTTCTAGAATCGCCGAAATTTTTCGCCCGGATACCTGTCTCAGCCGATGTCTTCCCGTAGCCGCAGAACCTCTCATTCCGTCGCCCTGACGCGCCTGGCCCAAATCAGTGCGCTGGCTCTGGCCGCCACCCTGGTGGGCTGCCAGAGCACCCGTCAGCTTGACGAATCCGAAAGCGTTCGCGCGCACAACTACCAGGCGCGGATCAAGCACAAACCTGCACCGCTGCTGGTCAAGCCGGCCGAGCAGGCACCGCAGGATGTCTGGGAGCGCATGCGCCAGGGCTTTGCCCTGCAGGACAGCATCGACGTCAATCCGCGCATCGAGCAGCAGCGCCTGTGGTTCGCCAGCAACCCGACCTTCATCGAAAGTGCCGGCGAGCGCGGCAGCCTCTACCTGCACTACATCGTCGAGCGTCTTGAAGAGCGCGACATGCCGCTGGAGCTGGCCCTGCTGCCCGCCATCGAAAGTGCCTACAACCCGATGGCCTATTCACGCGCCAGTGCTGCCGGCATGTGGCAGTTCATGCCAGCGACAGGCCGCCACTTCAACCTGCGCCAGACCAATTTCTACGATGGCCGCCGCGATATCACCGCGTCGACCAACGCCGCACTGGACTACCTGACCCGCCTGCACGACATGTTCAACGGTGACTGGCTGCTGGCCCTGGCCGCCTACAACGCCGGCGAAGGCACGGTTAGCCGCGCCATGGAGCGCAACGAACGGCTCGGCCTGCCAACCGACTACTGGAACCTGCCGCTGCCTCAGGAAACCCGCGACTATGTGCCCAAGCTGCTGGCCCTCTCGCAGGTGGTGCTTACGCCTGAAGCCTATGGCGTGAACCTGAACCCGATTGCCAACGAGCCCTACTTCGAAGCGGTCGCCATCAATGATCGCCTGGACCTGTCGCGGGTGGCGGCCTTTGCCAACATCGACGAAGACGAGCTGATCCAGCTCAACCCGGCCTTCAAGAAGCGCATGACCGTGGACGGCCCGCAGCAACTGCTGGTGCCGACGGCCAAGGCGCAGCTGCTGAGCGACAGCCTGTCCAACCTCAAGCCCGAGCAACTGGTCAGCCTGCAACCGAACAAGGCCGTGTTCGCCCGCGCCGTAGCCGAAGCCAAGGCACCGGTGGCGGCGCGCAGCTACCGGGTCAAACGCGGCGACAACCTGGGCGCGATCGCCAAGGCCAATCGCGTCTCGGTCAGTGACATCAAGCGCTGGAACCGCCTGTCCGGCAACAGCCTGCGGGCCGGCCAGGTGCTGGCCCTGCGCGGTGGCAAGGGACCGAGTGCCGCCGGTAACCGGGTAGCGGCATCCGGCAAGCGCTCCACCCAGTACAAGGTGCGCAAGGGCGACTCGCTGTACCTGGTGGCCAAACGCTTCAACGTGGAAATGCAGCACCTCAAGCGCTGGAACCCACGCAGCGGCCACGCCCTCAAGCCAGGCCAGACCCTGACCGTCTACCTCTCGCATTGATGTAAAACCCGGGGCCGCTGCGCGCCCCATCGCCGGCAAGCCGGCTCCCACAAGTACTGCACATGGCTTGAAGCCGATGCAGTCGGGGTGGGAGCTGGCTTGCCGGCGATGGGGCGCGCAGCGGCCCTTTGCAATCCTCTGGCCGCACTCTTTTTCCAATCCCACCAAGCTGTTACTGTACCCGATCAAAGCCCAACGCCTCTGGATCGGATGCCGACTTGATACGTCCCCTCCTGCTGTCAATCAGCCTGGCCTTGAGCTTCCCCGTAGCCGCGATGGTGAGCGAAAGCCACGGATACGCGCAGTTCGGCACGCTCAAGTACCCAGCCACATTCACCCATTTCGACTGGGTCAACCCGCAAGCGCCCAAGGGCGGTACCTTGCGCGCCATGGCTTTTGGCACCTTCGATACCCTCAACCCCTACACCTTCAAGGGGTCAAGCCCGGTCACCACGCCCAATTTCCAGCAGTACGGCATCAGCGAGCTGAACGAGCCGCTGATGGTCGGCACCGGTCAGTACGACCCGTCGGGTGACGAGCCGACCTCCAGCTACGGCCTGATCGCCCGTTCGGTCGAATACAGCGAGGACCGCAGCTGGGTGGTGTTCAACCTGCGCCCGGAAGCCCGCTGGCACGACGGCCAGCCGATCACCTCGGCAGACGTGGCCTTTTCCTACCGCACGCTGCTCAAGGACGGCCACCCGATCTACCGCACCAACCTGCAGGAAGTGCAACGGGTAGACATCCTCGGCCCGCTGCGCATCCGTTTCGTGTTCAAGCGCGCGGGCAACCCGCTGCTGATCCTGCGCCTGGGCGAAATGCCGGTGCTGCCCAAGCACTACTGGCAAAAACGCGACTTCAAGGCCACCACCTTCGAGCCCCCCTTGGGCAGCGGCCCCTACCGCATCACCCAGGTACAACCCGGGCGCCGCCTGGTGTTCGAGCGGGTCAAGAACTACTGGGGCAAGGACCTGGCGGTCAACCGTGGCAAGTACAACTTCAAGCGCGTGGAATACGAGTTCTACCGCGACGCCACGGTGGCCTTCGAAGCGTTCAAGGCTGGCGAATTCGACATCTATATCGAGCACCAGGCGAAGAACTGGGCCAACGGCTACAACTTCCCGGCCGTGCGCCGTGGCGAAGTGATCAAGGCGCAGATCCCGCACCAGATCCCCACGCAAACCCAGGGCCTGTTCATGAACAGCCGTCGGGCCACCTTCAGCGACCCGCGGGTACGCCAGGCGTTGGGGCTGATGCTCGACTTCGAGTGGACCAACCGCGCCCTGTTCAGCAGCGCCTACCGCCGCTCGACCAGTTACTACCCCAACAGCGAGTTCGCTGCCAGTGGCCTGCCCACCGGCAAGGAGTGGCTGTTGCTGGCGCCGTTCCGTGACCAGTTACCGGCCAAGCTGTACAGCGAACCCTACAAGGTCAGCCACACCGATGGCCGCGGCATCAGCCGCCAGACCCTGCGCCAGGCCTTGGGCCTGCTTGCCGAGGCTGGCTGGAAGCTGAACGGCCAGCGCCTGGTCGACAGCAAGGGCCAGCAACTGCGCATGGAACTGCTGTTGGTAAACCCCAACCTTGAACGCATCCTGCAACCTTATGTCGAAAATCTGTCCAGCATCGGCATCGATGCACGCTTGCGCACCGTGGACCGTGCCCAGTACAAACAACGTCTGGACCAGTTCGATTTCGACATGATTCTGATGACCCTGAACCAGACCCTGAGCCCCGGCCTTGAACAGTGGCTGTACTTCCATTCCAGCCAGGCCGCCACCAAGGGCAGCAAGAACTATGCTGGGGTCAAGGACCCGGTGGTCGACCACTTGCTCGACACCCTGCTTGCCGCACGCACCCGCGACGACCAGGTCGCCGCCGCCCGCGCCCTGGACCGCGTGCTCTCATGGCAGTACTACATGATCCCCAACTGGTACCTCGACAACCATCGCCTGGCCTACCGCAACCGGTTCGCCTTCGTCACCACACCGCCCTATACCCTTGGGCTGAACAGCTGGTGGATCAAGACTTCGGAGAAAGCCCAATGACGCCAACGCACCGTCTGCGCCGGCTGGCATGCAGCCTGTTGCTCGCCTGCCTGAGCCTTCCCACCCTGGCCGCACCGCAGCACGCGCTCACTCTGTACGACGAGCCACCCAAGTACCCTGCCGATTTCAAGCACTTCGACTACGTCAACCCCGACGCCCCCAAGGGCGGTACCTTCCGCCAGTCCAGCTTCGGCGGCTTCGACAGCCTCAACCCGTTCATCAACAAGGGCGTCTCGGCCGAGAACATCGGCAGCATCTACGACACCCTGATGCGCCAGAGCCAGGACGAGCCGTTCACCGAATACGGCCTGGTGGCCGGCAAGATCGAGAAAGCCCCGGACAACAGCTGGGTGCGTTTCTACCTGCGCCCCGAAGCCCGCTTCCACGACGGCCACCCGATGCGTGCCGAAGACGTGGTGTTCACCTTCAATGCCCTGATCAAGGACGGTGCGCCGCTGTACCGACAGTATTACGCCGACGTCGCCGAAGTGGTCGCCGAAGACCCGCTGAAGGTGCTGTTCAGGTTCAAGCACAAGGGCAACCGCGAGCTGCCACTGATTCTCGGCCAGCTGCCCGTACTGCCCAAGCACTGGTACGCAAACCGCGACTTCAACCGCGGCAACCTGGAAATCCCCTTGGGCAGCGGCCCGTACAAGGTTGCCGAGGTCAAGGCCGGGCGCTCGGTGCGCTACGAGCGGGTCAAGGACTACTGGGCCAAGGACCTGCCGATCAATCGCGGGTTCTATAACTTCGATGCCATGACCTTCGACTCCTACCGTGACACCACCGTTGCCCTGGAGGCGCTCAAGGCCGGGGCGTTCGACTATGCGCTGGAAGTCAGCGCGAAGAACTGGGCCACCGCCTACAACGTGCCCGCCGTGCGGGAAGGCCGCCTGATCAAGGAAGAGCTGCCCAACGGCAACCCCACCGGCATGCAGGGTTTCATCTTCAACATCCGCCGCCCGGTGTTCCAGGACGTGCGTGTGCGCCAGGCGCTGAGCCTGCTGCTGGACTATGAGTGGACCAACAAGCAGCTGTTCAACGGTGCCTACACCCGCACCGGCAGCTACTTCGACAACTCGGAAATGGCCGCTCACGGCCTGCCCAGCCCCAACGAGCTGAAAATCCTCGAGCCGCTGCGTGGCAAAGTCCCTGACCAGGTATTCTCCGAGGCCTTCAAGAACCCTGTCAGCGACGGCAGCGGCATGATCCGCGAGCAGCAGCGCCAGGCCTACAAGCTGCTGCAGGAAGCCGGCTGGAAAATCGTCGACGACAAGATGGTCGACGCCCAAGGCAAGCCGGTAAGCATCGAGTTCCTGCTGGCGCAGACCGAGTTCGAACGCATTCTGCTGCCGTTCAAGCGCAACCTCGCCGACCTGGGCATCGACCTGAGCATCCGCCGGGTCGACGTTTCCCAGTACATCACCCGCCTGCGTTCACGGGACTATGACATGATCGTCGGCGGCTACCCACAGTCCAACTCGCCGGGCAACGAGCAGCGCGAATTCTGGTCCAGTGCCGCCGCCGACAACCCCGGCAGCCGCAACTTCATCGGCCTGCGCGACCCGGCCATCGACCAGTTGGTGGAAGAGCTGATCAACGCCGACTCTCGCCAGAGCCTGATCGACCACTGCCGCGCCCTCGACCGCGTGTTGCTATGGGGCTACTACGTGATCCCCAACTGGCATATCAAGACCTGGCGCGTAGCCTACTGGAACCACATCGGCCACCCGCAAGTGTCGCCCAAGTACGACATCGGCATCGACACCTGGTGGATCAAGCCCGGGGTAACCCCGGCGGTGAGCGACGCCCCTGCGGACGAGGCCAACTAACATGCTGGCCTATATCCTGCGGCGCCTGCTGCTAATCATCCCGACCCTGTTCGGTATCCTTGTCATCAACTTCATCATCGTCCAGGCCGCCCCCGGTGGCCCGGTAGAGCAGATGATCGCCAAGCTCGAAGGCTTCGAGGGCGCCACCAGCCGCATTGCCGGTGGCGGCGCCGAGGTTTCCGTGGCCGGTTCCAACTACCGCGGCGCCCAGGGCCTGGACCCGGCGCTGATCGCCGAAATCGAGCGCATGTACGGCTTCGACAAGTCGCCGCCAGAACGCCTGTGGATCATGATCAAGAACTACGCCCAGCTGGACTTCGGCGACAGCTTCTTCCGCGATGCCAAGGTGATCGACCTAATTGTCGAAAAGATGCCGGTGTCGATCTCGCTGGGGCTGTGGAGCACACTGATCATGTACCTGGTGTCGATCCCGCTGGGGATCGCCAAGGCGGTGCGCCACGGCAGCCACTTCGACGTGTGGACCAGCTCGGCGATCATCGTCGGCTACGCCATCCCGGCGTTCCTGTTCGCCATCCTGTTGATCGTGCTGTTCGCCGGGGGCAGCTACTTCGACTGGTTCCCGCTGCGTGGCCTCACCTCCAACAACTTCGACGAGCTGAGCACCACCGGCAAGGTGCTGGACTACTTCTGGCACCTGGTACTGCCGATCACCGCGCTGGTCATCGGCAACTTCGCCACCATGACCCTGCTGACCAAGAACAGCTTCCTCGACGAGATCAACAAGCAATATGTGGTCACCGCCAAGGCCAAGGGCCTCAGCCGGCCACGGGTGCTGTACGGCCACGTGTTCCGCAACGCCATGCTGCTGGTGATAGCCGGCTTCCCGTCGGCGTTCATCGGCATCTTCTTCACAGGATCCTTGCTGATCGAGGTCATCTTCAGCCTCGACGGCCTGGGCCTGATGAGTTTCGAAGCGGCCATCAACCGCGACTACCCGGTGGTCTTCGGCACCCTGTTCATCTTCACCCTGCTGGGGCTGGTGGTGAAACTGATCGGCGACCTGACCTACACCCTGGTCGATCCACGCATCGACTTCGCCAGCCGGGAGCACTGACATGGCCTTGTCCCCCCTCAACCGCCGGCGCTTCGAGCGCTTCAAGGCCAACCGCCGTGGCTGGTGGTCGCTGTGGCTGTTCCTGATCCTGTTCGGCCTGAGCCTGGGCGCGGAGCTGATCGCCAATGACAAGCCGGTGGCCGTGCGTTACGACGGCGAATGGTACTTCCCGGCGTTCAAGCGCTACCCGGAAACCACCTTCGGCGGCGAATTCCCGCTGGAGGCCAACTACAAGAGCCCGTACATCCGCGAACTGCTGGCCAAGAAAGACAGCTTTGTGCTGTGGGCGCCAATCCCGTTCAGCTACCAGAGCATCAACTACGACCTGCGCGTGCCCGCCCCGGCGCCACCCTCCACAGACAACTGGCTGGGCACCGACGACCAGGGCCGCGACGTGCTGGCGCGGGTGATCTACGGCTTCCGCATTTCGGTACTCTTCGCCCTTACCCTGACCGTGGCCAGCTCCATCGTCGGCGTCATCGCCGGCGCCTTGCAAGGCTTCTATGGCGGCTGGGTCGACCTGGCCGGGCAGCGCTTTCTGGAAATCTGGTCGGGCCTGCCGGTGCTGTACCTGCTGATCATCCTGGCCAGCTTCGTGCAGCCCAACTTCTGGTGGCTGCTGGGCATCATGCTGCTGTTCTCGTGGATGAGCCTGGTGGATGTGGTGCGCGCCGAGTTCCTGCGTGGGCGTAACCTGGAATACGTGCGCGCCGCCCGTGCGTTGGGCATGCGCAACGGCGCCATCATGTACCGGCACATCTTGCCCAACGCCATGATCTCGACCATGACCTTCATGCCATTCATTCTGACCGGCGCCATCGGCACCCTCACCGCCCTGGACTTTCTCGGTTTCGGCCTGCCCGCCGGTTCGCCATCGCTGGGCGAACTGGTGGCGCAGGGCAAGTCCAACCTGCAAGCGCCGTGGCTGGGCATCAGCGCCTTTGCCGTACTGGCGCTGATGCTGAGCTTGCTGGTGTTCATCGGCGAATCCGCCCGCGATGCCTTCGACCCGAGGAAGTGACATGAGTGAACAGAACCTGATCGAAGTGCGGGACCTGGCCGTGGAGTTCGTGACCGGGGACCAGGTCAACCGGGTGGTGGATGGCATCAGCTTTGACATCCGCAAAGGCGAGACGCTGGCGCTGGTGGGCGAAAGTGGCTCGGGCAAATCGGTCACCGCGCACTCGATCCTGCGCCTGCTGCCCTACCCCCTGGCCCGCCACCCCAGCGGCAGCATCCGCTACGAAGGCAAGGACCTGCTGCAGCAGAACGAGAAGACCCTGCAGCGCATTCGCGGCAACCGCATTGCGATGATCTTCCAGGAGCCGATGACCTCGCTCAACCCGCTGCACTGCATCGAGAAGCAGATCAACGAAATCCTTCTGCTGCACAAGGGCCTGACCGGCAAGGAAGCGACCGCACGTACCCTGGAGCTGCTGGACCTGGTCGGCATTCCCGAGCCGCACAAGCGCTTGAAGGCCCTGCCCCACGAGCTATCCGGCGGGCAGCGCCAACGGGTAATGATCGCCATGGCACTGGCCAACGAGCCGGAACTGCTGATTGCAGATGAGCCGACCACGGCGCTGGACGTGACCGTGCAGCTGAAGATTCTCGACCTGCTCAAGGAACTGCAGGCGCGCTTGGGCATGGCGCTGCTGCTGATCAGCCATGACCTGAACCTGGTGCGTCGCATCGCCCACCGCGTGTGCGTGATGCAGCGCGGGCAAATTGTAGAGCAAGCCGATTGCGCCACGCTGTTCAGCTCGCCACAGCACCACTACACCCAAATGCTCATAAATGCCGAGCCCAGCGGGCTGCCGGCGCACAACCCGGTGGGCGCGCCGCTACTGGAAGTGGATGACCTCAAGGTGTGGTTCCCGATCAAGAAGGGGCTGCTGCGGCGCACGGTTGACCATGTAAAGGCCGTGGACGGGGTCAACTTCAGCTTGCCGCAAGGGCAGACGCTGGGGATTGTCGGGGAATCCGGGTCGGGCAAGTCGACGCTCGGCCTGGCGATCCTGCGGCTGATTTCCAGCCAGGGCGGCATCCGCTTCCATGGGCAGAACCTGCAAGGGCTGAACCAGAAGGCCGTACGGCCGCTGCGGCGGGAAATGCAGGTGGTGTTCCAGGACCCGTTTGGCAGCCTGAGCCCGCGCATGTGCGTGGCGGACATTGTGGGTGAAGGGTTGCGCATTCACGGCATTGGCACCGCGCAGGAACAGGAAGCGGCGATTATTGCGGCCCTGGAGGAAGTAGGCCTGGACCCGCGCACGCGCCATCGCTACCCCCATGAGTTTTCCGGCGGGCAACGCCAGCGCATCGCCATTGCCCGGGCGCTGGTGCTGAAGCCCGCACTGATTCTGCTGGACGAACCCACGTCCGCGTTGGACCGCACTGTCCAGCGGCAAGTGGTGGAATTGCTGCGTAACCTGCAGCAGAAGTACAACCTGACATACCTGTTCATCAGCCATGACCTGGCGGTGGTCAAGGCGCTGAGTCACCAGTTGATGGTGATCAAGCATGGCCAAGTGGTGGAGCAAGGGGATGCGCAGGCGATCTTCCATGCGCCGCAGCATCCGTATACCCGGCAGTTGCTGGAGGCGGCGTTTTTAGAGGTGAATGCCGTTAGTTAGCTTTGGGGGGCTGCTGCTTCGGCCAAAATCCCCGCCTTCGATCCTGATGATGACCTCGATGCATGAGCTGGAGGCGCTGCGGGTTTTGCTTGAGTCGGCATTGATCAAGGTACAGATGCCCGCTGAGCCCAGAACTTCGCCCTAAGGCTGATCAACGTGCTGCAAAGGCCGGCCCCTTCGCGGGCGCGCCCGCTCCCACAGGAAGCACTGAGACTGCTGCGCGGTCTTTGTGGGAGCGGCCTTTTGTCGCGATAGGGCCGCAAAGCGGCCCCCATTGATTTTCTATAACTCAGCCTAGTTATCATTTTTTCTGACAACAATCGTCTTCCATCATCAATCGATTCGGGCATAAATTCTTCACCGTCAACCCCAAGTACCAACGGTAGAGCCATGTCCAGCCCACAACACCCGCCCGCTTCCCCTGCCCTGGCCACGCTGATACAGCGCTCCGGCCGGCCCAGCCCAACGCTGAGCGAAATCCAGGCCCACGCCGTGCTTCAGGCCCACTACGGCGTTGCCGGCAACCTTTCGGTACTGGGCAGCCAGCAAGACCTGAACTTTCGCGTGACCACGCCCCAGGGTGGCTATGTGCTGAAGGCCTGCCACGGCAGCTATGCCCAACTGGAACTTGAAGCGCAGCACGCCGCCTTGGCCTTCCTGCGCGAGCAGGGTTTGCCGGTACCCGCCGTACGCTTGGCCCACAACGGCATGGGGTTGCTGGAACTGGACATCGACGAACAACCACTGCGCCTGCGGCTGCTCGATTACATCGAAGGCCAGCCGCTGACCCGTCTCAAGCACATGGAGCCACACCTGATGGCTGAGCTGGGCGGGCTCTGTGCGAAGCTGGACAAGGCCCTGGCCGATTTCGACCACCCAGGCCTTGCGCGCACCCTGCAATGGGACCCGCAGCATGCCCAGGCGTTGATCGATCATCTGCTGCCGGTACTGCAGGACAGCGGGCAGCGCGCCCGCATCGAACACGCCACCCGCCAGGCCCGAGAGCGCCTGATGCCGTTGGTTGATCACTTGCCGAGTCAGGCCGTGCACCTGGACATCACCGACGACAACACCGTGTGGGCCCGTGATGCCCAGCGCCAGTGGCAACTGCAAGGCGTGATCGATTTCGGCGACCTGCTGCGCAGCTGGCGCATCGCCGACCTGTCGGTAACCTGCGCTGCGCTGTTGCACCACGCCGAGGGCGACCCACTGCGCATCCTGCCAGCCGTGCGGGCCTACCAGGCGCTCAACCCGTTGACCGAGGCCGAACTGCGCGCGCTGTGGCCATTGGTGCTGAACCGCGCTGCCGTACTGGTGCTGAGCAGTGAAAAGCAGCTCGCCGTCGACCCGGGCAACCAGTACACCCGCGACAACATTGCCCACGAATGGGAAATTTTCGACACTGCCACCGCCGTGCCCATCGCCCTGATGGAGGCGGCCATCCTGCATGCTGCCGGCCTGCAACCCAAGGCGCCGGATTTCAACAGTTACGCCCCCCTGCTCCCCGAACTGGCCGGGCAGGCTGTAACACGGTTGGACCTGGGGGTACTCAGCACACACTGCGAGGCCGGGAACTGGGAGCAACCCGGTTTCGACCAGCGGCTGCTGACTTCGCAAAGCGCTCCGGCCTGCAGCCTGCACGGGCAATATCGCCTGTCGCAAACCCACATCGACCGCCCCGAAGAGCCCGCCACCTGCGCCCTCGGCGTTGAGCTGCACCTGCCCAACGGTACCCTCGTGCAAGCGCCAGCACCCGGCACCTGGCAGCGCCATGGCGACGGCCGTGGCTGCCTGCGCACCGCACACTGGGCTTTGTGGCTGCAGGGCCTGGAAAACGCACCAGCAGACGGCCAGGCCATGGAAAAAGGCCAGCCCCTGGGCAGCAGCTGTGGTTTCCTCAGCGTGCAGTTGTGCCTGGACAGCGGCATGCAGCCGCCATTCTTCGCCACCCCGTCACACGCTGCCGCCTGGCTGGCCCTGTGCCCGTCGCCAGCCGCGCTGCTGGGCTTCGATTGCGAAGCCGAGCCGCTACCCGATCCGCAAGCCCTGCTGGCCCGCCGCGACGCCAGCTTCGCCCGTTCGCAGAAGCACTACTACGCGCAGCCGCCACACATCGAACGCGGCTGGCGCAACTACCTGATCGACATGCAGGGCCGTTCGTACCTGGACATGCTCAACAACGTCGCGGTGCTAGGGCATGGCCACCCGCGCATGGTCGCCGAGTCGGCGCGGCAGTGGTCGCTGCTGAACACCAACTCGCGCTTCCACTACGCCGCCATCACCGAGTTCTCCGAGCGCCTGCTGGCGCTGGCACCCGAAGGTTTCGACCGGGTGTTCATGGTCAACAGCGGCACCGAAGCCAACGACCTGGCGATTCGCCTGGCCTGGGCCTACAGCGGCGGGCGTGACCTGCTCAGCGTGCTGGAGGCCTACCACGGCTGGTCGGTGGCTACCGACGCCATCTCCACGTCCATCGCCGACAACCCGCAAGCCCTGGAAACCCGCCCGGACTGGGTACACCCGGTCGAAGCACCGAACACCTTCCGCGGTCGTTTCCGCGGTGCTGACAGCGCCGCCGACTACCTGCAGGACGTCGACGCCAAACTGGCTGACCTGGATGCCCGTGGCCGCCAGCTGGCGGGCATCATCTGCGAGCCGGTGTACGGTAATGCTGGCGGCATCTCGTTGCCAGCCGGCTACCTGAGCGATGCCTATGCCAAGGTCCGCGCCCGTGGCGGGGTATGCATCGCCGACGAAGTGCAGGTGGGTTATGGCCGCCTGGGCGAATACTTCTGGGGTTTCGAGGAGCAGGGTGTGGTGCCCGACATCATCACCATGGCCAAGGGCATGGGCAACGGCCAGCCGCTAGGCGTGGTCATCACCCGCCGCGAGATCGCCGAGGCGCTGGAGGCCGAGGGTTACTTCTTCTCCTCGGCCGGTGGCAGCCCGGTCAGCTGCCGCATCGGCATGGCGGTGCTGGACGTAATGCAGGAAGAAGGCCTGTGGGACAACGCCCGCGACACCGGGCGCTACTTCAAGGCCCGCCTGCAAGCGCTGGTCGACAAGCACCCGCTGGCGGGCGCGGCACATGGTTCGGGCTTCTACCTGGGACTGGAACTGGTGCGCGACCGCACAACCCTGGAGCCGGCCACCGAAGAAACCATGACGCTGTGCAATCGCCTGCGTGACCTGGGCATCTTCATGCAGCCGACCGGCGATTACCTGAACATCCTAAAGATCAAGCCACCGATGTGCACCACCCGGGCGAGCGTGGACTACTTTGTCGACTGCATTGACCGGGTGCTGGGCGAAGGGCTGTAGGGATCTGGGGGAGGCTGGAGCGTTCGCCCTTGGATGTTCGTCGCCTGTCAGATCGAGCGCCGCCCGCGCGGCGCTCGATCTCACAAACACCGAATACTTCAAGCCCTACCCTTGTCAATTCCATCCATTACTATTCGCTCACAGCGCCCCAACATCAGGTTCACCGACCATGGCCTTCTCCAGCGACTCCCTGGCAATTTTCCTCGCGGTGCTGGATGCCGGCTCGTTCTCCGCTGCCGCGCGCAAGCTGGGCCGCGTGCCTTCGGCCGTAAGCATGGCAATCGCCCAACTGGAAGCGGAGCTGGACCTGCCGCTGTTCGACCGGGCCACACGCAAAGCCTTGCCCACCAGCGCCGCCCTGGCGCTTGAGCCCCAGGCCAGGCAGGTGATCTGCCAGCTCAACCTGCTGGATGCCCAGGCCCTGCAACTGCACAAGGGTCTGGAAAAACGCCTGACCATCGCCATGGCGCCCGAATTGCAGACCGGCCGCTGGAGCCAGCCACTGGAGATCCTCGCCCAGGAGTTTCCCAGCCTGGAAATCGAGGTGCGCTCCGCCACCCAGACCGAAGCCATTCGCCTGCTGCATGACGGCAGTGTGCAACTGGCACTGGTGTTCGAACGGCCCGGCATCGACGAGCGCGAGTCATTCCTCGAAGCCGGCAGCCAATTGCTGGTGGCCGTCGCTTCGCCGCGCCATCCGGCCGGGCAGAACAGCGGCACGCCATTGCCTGAAGAGGCCTTTGCCGAACAACGGCAGATCATCGTGGCCTCGGGCAAGGCCACCGGGTCGGACCCACGCATGGTGCTGTCGCGGCGCATCTGGCTGACCGACAGCTACCTGGCCACGCTGGACCTGGTGCAGTCCGGGCTGGGCTGGGCCTACCTGCCGCAGCCGCTGGTTGAACCGCTGATTGCATCCGGTGCACTGGCCGAGGTGCGCTTTGACAACATGGCCAGCCGCCTGCGCCTGTGGGTGGACATCATCTGGATCAAGTCGCGCCCGTTGGGCCTGGGCGCCAGACGTTACCTGGACGTCATGCGCCAATGCTTTGAAACATAATCCCCAAGGTCCTGAGCCGCCCCATCCGAAAACGAAAAGTCCTACAGCACGTTAGGAAGCCGATAACTCCCTACAGAATTGATTCCTCGTTAGATTTTTGCTCGCCATCAAGAAGACAAAGGAACTTCTCATGTCGAGCCAGTCCGCGCAGGGCTACCTGCAGTGGGTCGATCGCTTCGCGACCCAGCTGCGCCAACCAGAAGAGGCCCTGTATCTTCTACTGGACCCGTTTGCGGGGTGCACGCCCGAGCACCCGTTAAGCATTGCATCGCTCACCGAGACGCTGGGTGACGATGCGGTAGTGCGCGTCGATAGCCGCGGGCTAGTCCAGGACCCTCAATACTGGCCAGCCCTGGTGCAGCTTGCCAAACCCGGTGCAGCGCCCACAGCCCTTGCTGCACTCAGCGCGACCTGCGCCGCACGTGAGGCAACGGCCACCTGGCACTATGTGTGTGGCTGGCTAGTCAGCGAGCAACCCGCCGACCTCATCGCCCGACACATCAGCCAGCAATGCCATGTGCTGCACCAACCGCCGCCGCACGGCATCACCGCCTGGTTCGAGCCTGTACGCCTGGTGTTGCTGCGCGCAACCATGCGCAACGCGGCCCAAGTCCTTGGGCCCATTCGTAGCTGGCTGCACCCCGATGGCTGTGGCAGTTGCGCGGTGTTCGAACGGCAACCGCCGGCTGGCGAGCTGGTCGTCCCTGATGCGGCAAGGGCTACCCAGCACTTCGCGCCGCAGATCATTCAACTGCTCGGCGCCTGGCGTCGCCTGAATGCCGTGCAGCAAACCGGCGCCCCCTGGCAATTCACAGGCCCATCAGCCCTGCCCGAAAACGCGCCCGTTCATGCCATGAATCTGCTCCTCAAGGCCTTCAGGCAGGGCCTTCGCGACCGTGCCGATATCCAGTGCATGTGCCTGCACATGGTCATGGTCCACCCATTGCTCCTTCAACATCCCACCATCCAGCTCGACGTGGCACAGGCAGCGGCCGGCATACAACGCCTGGCATCGCGTTTCGCCTGCTACGACGACCGCGCCTGGTCGCACATCGTGGCCGCCCTGCCGCAGGCAAGGAGTTATTCATGAGCACCAGCAAAGCCGTCCACATTGCCATGCAGGAAGAGATACCCAACACATACGGCAGCTGCAATGCCTGCGAACGCTCCGGCCTGCCGATCATGCTGCTGCGCGAGGCCTACGCCCCTCGCCCTGATACAGGGCGCCCCTATCGCCTGGCGGACGACAGCGAAATCACCTTCCACCCAATGCACACCGACCAATTGCGCCTGCTGCGCCAGGGTTATGTCTACGTGCTGCTCGACCAGGAAATCTGGCAGGCCTACGAGGTGGCGGCAGAAGGCACCTTGCAGCGTTTCCCTGTGTCGCAGATGCCCTTGGGGCCGCCCAAGTCATTGCCCAAGGTATGCGCCACCGAAGGCCACGATGTGATCGCCTCATTCATCAACATCAACACCTCGCTCTACCGCAAAGCCTGGGTCGCCTTCGCCAACGATCCCTGGCACCTTGCCGTACTCGACCGTTATCGCAAAGGTATTGCCGACGGTGATCCGGGCACCCTCGCCCGCTTCGTCGAGGTAGACCTGGAGACCGCGCGCAACAACCCTGCCAGCATCGGCATTGCCATGACCGACAGTTTCCGCTTCGGCATGGAAAATGTGCTGGAGTTCTCTACGTTTTCTTCTGCCAGGTTTACCAGCGTTCATGGCTTTTACAGCCGCCTGGGCCGCGGGGATCAAACCCGCAACCATGTGCGCAAGGTCATCCAGCAGGAACAGCTACCCAACGGCGTGCTGGCGCTGACCCTGCCCGACCCGGTCGGGATGGTGATGGAGCTCAACGCGCAGCGCACGGGCTGGGTGCAGGCCATGCAGGAGTGGCGTGCCCAACCCCAGCGCCACTTCGAGTATTTCACCTCGCAAGCGTTACTGGGCATCCGCGAACTGCATGCCGCCACCGCTGCTGCTCTGGGGGCCGCGGACGCACAGCGCGAGGCCCGGCGGGTTCAGCAGTGGAACAAAAGCCCGTTAGGGATCAAAACACACTTTCCTCCGGTGGACCTGCAAGCACAGAGCGAACGCGACATCGCGCGCAGGCAAGAGGGGGCCCGCAAGCGGCTGGAAGAGCGTTACGACGAGCGCGCCCGTGCCGACTTCCAGGCGGATTACGACCGCGAGCTGAAAAACTGGCAGTCGATGGTCGACCAGGTAGGCAAGCTGTACGCGCACCACTACGCCAAACGTGCGTTTCAGCAGATCGGCTACTTCGACTACGACGCGAAAGACCCTGTTTCGGTGGAGCACTTCATACAGATGATGGCGGCCTGTCTGGCCGGCGGGCCCACTGAAGCGCTACCCGCGCAAGGCCAGCCGCTCGGGATGACCCAGCATATCTGGCAGCAGCTTCTGGAAGACGACCGTAGCCTGCTTTACCAAGCGTTGCTGGCCAAGAACCAGAAGCTGATGCAGCAGGTGGCCAGCGGGCTGTCCGGGGATGACTTCGGCAAGGTGTACGACATCATCAAAAGTATCGCCGGCACCGCCGATGGCCAGCTGTTGATGATCAAGCCGATACAGGATGCCGTTGGCCAGTTGCTGGCCGCGACCAACAGCGCTGGGAATGCACTCAGCCAGCACATCAGTGAACGTTCCAGGACGCTGATCGGCCACGTACATCGTTCGGCATTTGCGCTGTTCGCCGGGCAGCAGGTGACGCCGCTGCGCGTGTCGCTGACAGTGGGCGAATACATGAGCCTGCTCAATGAAGCGGTGCAGGCACGGACCGATGCGTTTCTGCAGCAGGTAGACAAGCAATTCCGTGATCCCTTGGGCCGCAAGGTACGCGCCATGGTGCTCAGTGGCGCGATCAACATTGCGGCAGCGGGCAACCGTAACCAGATGATCGAGGTGGTGCTCTGGGCGTTTGAAAGTGCCGAGAGTTTGCAGGTTCGGTTGGTGCAATTACGGGAAGGTGCGGCCGGTGGCGTCGGGGACCTGGTAAGGAGTGTGGTGATTGGTACGGGTACGCTGCGTGCACAGGTTACTGATGGATTGAAAGTCAGCTCGATGGCCGCGCAAAGCGTGGCTAGCGATGCCATGCGCAGCTTGCGGGATGGATTAGCCAGTGGTGCAAGTGTCCAACTGCTGTTTGCCCTGGGGGGCCTATGGTTCCATCAGGACAGCCTGCGCAACAACTATCGAACGTTGCAGGAAACGCATCAGCACAACCCGGAGGCGCTTGCGGCAATCTGGTCTTCGTCGCTTGGTTTACTGGGTACTAGTGTAGAAGCGGCAGGGCTTCTCGTTGCGAAGATACGCCCGCAGATTCCGTGGCCAGGAACAGTGACAACGACCTCCCTGGGTACCGGTATGGCCAGATTTGGGGCCGGCATTGCGGCGATTGCTGGCGTCATGGATGGGGCTCAATACAGGTTTGCAAGCCTGAGATCCAAGAAGACAGGAGATAACGCTGCGACTCAGTTGTACCAGCTCGCAAGTGCCAGTTCATTTGGGGCCGCAGCATTTGGAGTCTGGGCCGCTTTTGGATATAGCGCTTTGCTTGGCCCAATAGGCCTAAGCATGACGTTGGGCATGGCAGCCTATCTGCTCGCAACTTCGGCCAAGCGGAAAGAATCATCACCAACGGAGCTTTGGGCCAGAAATGCTAGGTGGGGACTACCTCAATCACGTCGCCAATGGGTAACCGAAACTGATATGGACGCGGCCATTGGAGCCCTCAATGCGGCCATCATCGGTTTGCATGCGGAGGTCTCGATCCAGATCCAATTCGATATAAACCACGCCATTCACCGAGAAGTTGCATCCACGATGTTTACTGACGACGGAAATGCGGTGCCCGCAAGTTTCAGCCTCGACTACTTCATGCGCATTCCACACTTTAATCAGCACCTCTCGCATTATCAGTGGAGTCTAATTCTGCATTACGGAGCTAGAGGCTGCGAAGCAGCTAATTTGTCAGCCGACAGTTCGTCACCGTTAACACTGCACGCTGAAAATAAAGAACCCAGGCACCTCTTCTCAGGGGCTTCCCCTATGCAGCCACTTATAAAGCTAGATGAAGTAACTGGAACACTCAGCATCCAGGGAACGCTCCCACTGTCCGACTACCACACTCTCCAGGCCGTTGAGTTAACCCTAAGCTACTGGCCCGATAGACATGACCAATCCGCATGCGCTCAAATCGTTCTCAAGGAAAATAATATCCGCTCCAGCACCGGCGGCAGTCAATGAGCGGTCCAGTACTGATCCCCCCCTGCCCCGGATGGAAAGAAGACTTGCCGTCGCCTTTCGATGCACCGATTCTGGAACCGCACCTGGGCACTCACGCGCCAAACCATCAAGATGATATTTACCTCGAAATCTCTCGTTCAGCAATGGCATGGCGTGGTGTCGTTTCGGCACTGACATTAATCTATCTGATTTCGATCTTGGTTGATCTTCCTTGGATGATCCTCCATACGGACCCAACAGACATTGAGAGCATACTCCTACTCGTTGGTATGTACTCACTATTCTCATGGAGCATCATCATTCTGTTCCGGGCGGATCTGGCAGCTCCCCGAGACCTGCCCATCCGTTTCAACCGGGTCCGCAAAAAAATTTACGCCTACAACTTCAAGCGTCAATGGTGGAACCCTTTCGACAAAGGCAAAGTCGTGCCCGTCAGTTACGACTGGTCCCAAGTCCGCGCCGAGCGCTGGGCACAAACCGGCGCCCTGCCAAACGGTGGGGTCATTTTCAAATGGGGTGTCATGCTCTCCATCGTCGCGCCCGGTACGAACAACGTCATCGACCGTTTTCACTTGAGTACCATGGGCGCCGACCAGCACGCCTGGGCCTACATCTGCACCTATATGCAGGAAGGCCCCTCGGCACTGCCCCCACCCGGTGAGCCCAAGGACCACAACGATGTACTCTGGTGTGAGTTCGCCCTGCGCCTGGCACCCCGAGTAGTGTGGCCCACGGAAATGGATCTGGAGTCGAGAACACCGCCCTGAACCGACACTGGCCCCTAGGCAAGCCGGCACCCGCAGGTACTGCGCATGACTTGAGGGCGATGCGGTCAATGTGGGAGCGGGCATGCCCGCGAACACCGGCGCAGCCGGTGCCATGCATCGCGCTGGATTCTTCACGGGCACGCCCGCTCCCACAGGGATTATGTGGTCGGCGCCACCAACCTGTACCCCACCCCCGCCTCGGTAATGATGAACCGTGGCGCCGTGGGGTCATCGCCCAGCTTCTGCCGCAGATGGCCCACCACGATCCGAAGGTAGTGGGTATTCTCCACATGGGTAGGCCCCCAGACATCCTTGAGCAGTTGCTGCTGGGTAATCACCCGCCCTGGGTGCCCGGCCAATAGCGCCAGCAAGGCGTACTCCTTGCGCGTCAACGCCACCTCCACACCGTCCAGGGTCACCCGGCGAAAGGCAAAATCCACGGTCAGCGGCCCAAAACTGGCTGCGACTTCCGAGCCCCCGGCCTGGGGCACCTGGCGTAGCAAGGCCCGCACCCGTGCCAGAAATTCCTGGATGCCAAACGGCTTGGTCACGTAATCGTTGGCCCCGCCGTCCAGCGCATCCACCTTCTGCACCTCACTGGCGCGCACCGACAGCACCATCACCGGCACCGCGCTCCATTCGCGCAGCTCACGCAGCACCTGCTGGCCGTCCATGTCCGGCAGCCCCAGGTCGAGCACCACCAGGTCCGGCTTGCCCAGCGCTGCCTGGGCCAGCCCTTCAGTGCCAGTGGCCGCCTCAAGCACCTTGTAGCCTTGCGAGGCCAGGCTGATGCGTAAAAACTTGCGGATCTGCGGTTCATCGTCGATGACCAACAGGGTGGCGGACTGGCTCATGGCGTTTCGCTTTCGGCTTCAGGTTGAGGGGGTAGCGGCAAGCATAGAGTGATGCCGGTGCCCTGGCCATCGATGCCTTCGCCCACCAGAATCTGCCCGCCATGGGCGCCGATCATGCCCTGGCAGATTGCCAGGCCCAGGCCTGTGCCCTGCCCGCCGCGGTCACCACGGGCTGCGGTATAGAACATGTCGAAGATCTTCTCGCGGTCGGCGACCGGAATGCCGGGGCCCTGGTCGTTGACGGTAAGGCGCAACTGGTCATCATGCACGGCCACCTGCAGCTCAAGCCGGCCATTGGCCGGGGAAAAGCGTGCGGCGTTTTCCAGCACGTTGACCAGCGCCTGTTCGATCAGCGCCGCATGCACGAACAGCAACGGCAGCTCGGCCGGCACATCGGTGTGCACCCGCAGCGGCGCCAGTACCACGCGCAGGCGGTTGAGCGCACTGCCGACGATGTCGGCCGGGGCTACCCAGTCGCGGGCCAGCTTGAGGCCGCCGTGGCCCAGGCGGGTCATGTCCAGCAGGTTCTGGATATAGCGGTCCAGGCGTTCGGCCTCGTTGCGGGTGCCCTCCAGCAACTCGCGGCGGTCCTCGGCCGGTATCGCTTCGCCCAGCGCCAGCAGGCTGTCGATGCTGCCGCGCATGGCAGTCAACGGCGTGCGCAGGTCGTGGGACACAGAGGCCAGCAAAGCGCTGCGCAGCTGCTCGGTTTCGCCGTGCAGGCGCGCGGCCTCCAGTTGTTCGGCCAAACGTGCGCGGGCCAGGGCCTGAGCCAGTGGCTGGCCAAGGGCCGTGAGCAGGCGCCGGCGTGGGTCGTTGAGCGGCTGCCCGTTGCGCGGGCGCACACCCAGCAGCGCCAGCGGCTGCTCGTCCACCGCCAGCGGCCACCACCACCAACGGCCGTTGGGCAGGGTGTCGCTGCCGTGGCCGGCAGCCTGGCCGTGCTGCCAGGCCCAATCGGCGGCAGCCCGTTCGGTGTCGCTGAAGGCGTGGGCTTCGCCGCTGGCAACCTGCAGCTGACCTTCGGCGTTGCGCTCCAGCAGGCACACCTGCATGTCTTGCCAGCCGTCCAGATGCTGGCCGGCGGCATTGAACACGGCCTGGCGGTCGGTGGCCACGGTCAGCCGGCGCGACAGGTCGAGCAGCTGGCTGGTCTGCGCCTGAGTTTCGCGCAGCGCCTGCAACTGGCGGCGCTGGCGTGCCGCCAGGTTGCCGGTAAGCGCGGCCATCAGCAGGAAGAACACCAGGGTCAGCACGTCTTCTTCGCGCTGGATGCTGAACGAGAAATTGGGTGGAATAAACAGAAAATCGTAAGTCAGGAACGATAGCGCGGCGCAGGCCAGCGCAGGCCCCAGGCTGCTGCGCACCGCCACCAGCAACACCGCAGCCAGAAACACCAGCGAGATGTTGGGCAGCGCCAGCACACTCGACACCGCCCAGGCCAGCCCCGCCGCCATGACCGTGGCCAGAAGCGCCAGCAGGTAGTGGCGCCACACCCACACCCGCCGCACCGCCGACCGCGGTGCGTGCGGCTGCACGTCGCGGTCCAGCACGTTGATTTCCAGCCCATGGCTTTCGCGCAGCAGCCGCGCAGCCACACCGGCACCGAACAGGCGACGACGCAGGCGGTCACGGGACTGCCCCACCAGCACCAGGCTGGCCCGCCGTTCGGCGGCATGCTGGATCAACGTGCGCGCCACTTCGCCAGCCCTTAGCAGCACCACCTCGCCGCCCAGGCGCTCGGCCAGCTGCTGCGCGGCCTGCAAGCGGTGACGCGCGGTTTCGTCGCGCAGGCGGCCGTTGTCCACATGCACCAGGCTCCAGGGCAGGTGGCGGCGTTGCGCCACGCGGCTGGCATGGCGCACCAAGCGTTCGGCCTGGTCGTCGCCGTCCACGCCTACCAGAAGCCGCCCGCGCAAGGCCGGGGCCTCTTGGCCACGCTGGCGATAGCCGTCGGCGAGGTCGGCATCGACCTGCGCGGCGGCAGTTTGCATGGCCAGTTCGCGCAAGGCGGTGAGGTTGGTTTGCGAGAAGTAAGCATCGATGGCCGCCCGCGCCTGCTCGGGCACGTAAACCTTGCCTTCACGCAGGCGTTCGAGCAGTTCGCGGGGTGGCAGGTCGATCAGCACCAGTTCGAAGGCTTCCTGCAGTACCCAGTCCGGCAGGGTTTCACGCACTTGTACGCCAGTGATGTCGCGCACCTTGTCGTTGAGGCTTTCCAGGTGCTGGACGTTGACCGTGGTGTACACGTCGATGCCGGCGGCCAGCAGCTCTTGCACGTCCTGCCAGCGCTTGGCGTGGCGGCTGCCGGGGGCGTTGGTGTGGGCCAGTTCGTCGACCAGAGCCAAGGCCGGCGCAGCCTTGAGCAGGCCGTCAAGGTCCATTTCCTCCAGGGTGACACCACGGTACTGGCTGCGCAGCAACGGCTGCTGCTGAAGGCCGGCGAGCAGCGCTTCGGTTTCAGCACGGCCGTGGGTTTCCACCACCCCGGCCAGTACCTGCACACCCTGACGTTGCTGGCCGTGGGCGGCCTGCAGCATGGCGAAGGTCTTGCCGACGCCGGGGGCGGCGCCAAGGAACACCTTCAGCCGACCCCGGCCGGTGCGCGGTAGGTTAGCCAACAGCGCATCTGCGCGGGCGGAATCACTCATGTTTCATCCTTCAGGATTTGCGACAGTCGACCAACACCGGGCCTGCTTGGCAAGCCCGCGAAGGGCCGCAAAGCGGCCCCAATATCAGTGGCTCAATTGCTCAAGCGCCTTGTTCAACGCCAGTACATTGACCACCGGTGGGCCGATCAATGGGTGGAGGGTGGCCTCTTCCTGCAAGGCTTGCAAGCGCTCCACCGGCAGTTTCCGCGCCGCCGCCACACGTGGGATCTGATAGGCAACGCCCTCCGGTGGCAGGTGTGGGTCGAGGCCGCTGCCCGAGGTGGTCAGCAACGCCTGCGGCACCGGCCCCTGCTGCACCTGATACAGCGCAGCCGCCTCCCCCTTGACCCGCTCGGCCAGCGCCGGGTTGCTTGGCGAAAGGTTGCTGGCACCGCTGGCCACCGTGGCGTAAGCGCCTGCCGACGGCCGTGCATGGAACCAGCCATCACCCTTGAATTCCTGGGCGATCAGTGCCGAACCGCGCACCTGGCCTTGGTCATCCCGCACCAGGCTACCATTGGCCTGGTCCGGAAAAACAACCTGGGCGATGCCGGTCACTGCCAGCGGATACAGTGCGCCGGTCACCAGCGTCATCAACAGGGCCAGGCTCAACGCCGGGCGTACATAAGCATTCATGGCGGCCTCCTCAGACCAGGTTCAGGGCATTGAGCAGCAGGTCGATCAGCTTGATCCCGGCAAACGGCACCACAATGCCACCCAGCCCGTAGATCAGCAGGTTGCGCCGCAACAGGTGCGCCGCACTGGCCGCCTGCACCCGCACACCACGCAGCGCCAGCGGGATCAGCACGATGATGATCAGCGCGTTGAACACGATGGCCGACAGGATCGCGCTCTGTGGGCTGGCCAGGTGCATCAGGTTGAGTACGCCCAGCTGCGGGTAGATGGCCGCAAACAGTGCCGGCAGGATGGCGAAGTACTTGGCCACGTCGTTGGCAATGGAGAACGTGGTCAACGCACCGCGGGTCACCAGCAACTCCTTGCCGACCTGTACTACATCCAGCAACTTGGTCGGGTCGCTGTCCAGGTCGACCATGTTGGCCGCCTCGCGCGCAGCCTGGGTGCCGTCGTTCATGGCCATGCCCACGTCGGCCTGGGCCAGTGCCGGGGCGTCGTTGGCGCCGTCGCCGCACATGGCCACCAGGCGACCGTCGTTCTGTTCCTGGCGAATGCGCGCCAGCTTCTTCTCGGGCGTGGCCTCGGCCAGTACGTCATCCACCCCCGCTTCGGCGGCGATGGCAGCGGCAGTCAACGGGTTGTCGCCGGTCACCATGACCGTGCGGATGCCCAGCTTGCGCAGTTCGGCGAAGCGCTCGCGGATGCCGGGTTTGACCACGTCTTTGAGGTGGATCACGCCAAGCAGGCGCTTGTCGATACACACCAGCAGCGGTGTGCCGCCACTCTGGGCAATACGTTCCACTTCGCGGGCCAGCGCCGGGGGCATTTCCAGGCGTTGCATGCCGACGAACGCCAGCACGGCATCTACCGCGCCCTTGCGGTAGCGGTGCTGCTGGTAGTCGATGCCCGACAGGCGCGTTTCGGCGCTGAAGGCCACGGCTTCGAACTGACCGGCGGGAGGCTCGACGAAGTCGTGCAACTGGCGCAGGTACTCGACAACCGACTTGCCCTCGGCGGTATCGTCAGCCAGCGAGGCCAGCAAGGCGCCCTCCCCCAGTTCCTTGGCAGCGATGCCTGGTGCTGCATGCAGCGCGCTGCAGCGGCGGTTGCCGAAGGTGATCGTACCGGTCTTGTCGAGCATCAGCGTATGCACGTCACCGGCGGCTTCCACTGCACGGCCCGAACGGGCAATGACGTTCAGCCGCACCAGCCGGTCCATGCCGGCGATGCCGATGGCCGACAGCAGCCCGCCGATGGTGGTGGGAATCAGCGTCACCAGCAACGCAGCCAGGAAAATCAGCGGCAGGCTGCCCCCCACGAAGTGGGCGAACGGCTGCAAGGTCACCACCACGATCAGGAAGATCAGGGTCAGGCCGATCAGCAGGATGTCGAGGGCGATCTCGTTGGGAGTCTTCTGTCGCTTGGCACCTTCGACCAGGGCAATCATGCGGTCCAGGGTCGACTCGCCCGGGTTGCTGGTAATGCGGATCAGCAGCCAGTCGGAGACCAGCCGCGTATTGCCGGTGACCGCTGAGCGGTCGCCGCCGGACTCGCGGATCACCGGTGCAGACTCGCCGGTAATGGCGGCCTCGTTGACCGCCGCGATACCTTCAAGCACCTCGCCGTCACCGGGGATCATCTCGCCCGCTACCACGCGCACCACGTCGTCCTTGCGCAGCGCGCTGGCAGCAACCGTCTCGTAACTGCCATCACGCTGGCGACGCTGGGCAGTCAGGCCTTGGCTACCGGCCTTGAGGCTGTCGGCGCGGGCCTTGCCACGGCCTTCGGCGAGGGCTTCGGCGAAGTTGGCGAACAGCACGGTAAACCACAGCCACAGGGCGATTTGCACGGCAACACCCGTGCTCACGCCATTACCGGGGGCGAAGCACAGCACGGTGGTGAGCACTGCGGTCAGGGCCACCACCAGCATCACCGGCGAGCGTTTGAGCTGGCGCGGGTCGAGTTTTACAAACGCCTGCACCAGCGCCGGGCGCCACAGCGCGGCGAAGCGGGTCTGGTCCTTGGCAGTGTGCCGGGTATTCACTTCAGGAATGGGCATGTTCATGATCGGTCCTCAAAAACCCAGGCTCAGGTGTTCGGCAATTGGCCCAAGGGCCAGGGTCGGCAGGAAGGTCAGGCCGCCGACCAGCAGGATGGTCACCAGCAGCAGGCAGGTGAACAGCGGGCCGTGGGTGGGGAAGCTGTTCTGCCCCTGTGGCGCGCTTTTCTTCGCCGCCAGGCTGCCGGCCAAGGCCAGGATCGGCAGGATGTAGCCAAAGCGGCCGATGAGCATGGCCAGGCCGATCATCAGGTTGTGGTACACCGTGTTGGCGCCAAAACCGGCGAACGCCGAACCGTTGTTGGCCGTGCCCGAGGTATAGGCGTACAGCAGCTGGCTGAAACCGTGCGCCCCCGGGTTGCTGATTACCCCTGCCGGGCCTGGCAGGCTGGCAGCAATGGCGCCAAGCACCAGCACGCCGACCGGCATCACCAGCAGGGTCGCCACCAGCAACTGCACCTCACGGGCCTGCAGTTTCTTGCCCAGGTATTCCGGGGTGCGGCCAATCATCAGCCCGGCCAGGAACACCGCGATCAGGACGAACAGCAGCATGCCGTAGAGGCCCGCGCCGACGCCGCCGAAGATCACCTCGCCGACCATCATGTTGACCATCGCCACCATGCCGGTCAGCGGGTTCAGGCTGTCGTGCATGGCGTTGACCGAGCCGTTCGAGGCGGCGGTGGTAGTGACCGTCCACAGCACCGAACCGGTGGTGCCGAAGCGGCTTTCCTTGCCCTCCAGGGGCGCGGTCTGCTGCACCTGCGGGCTCTGCAGCGCCGGGTTGGGTTGATGCTCGGACCACAACGCCGTGCTGCCACCGATCAGGAACAGGGCAAGCATGCAGGCGAGGATGGCGCGGCTCTGGCGCAGGTCCTTCACGTAGTGGCCGAAGGTGAACACCAAGGCCACCGGAATGAGGATGATCGAAGCCACCTCGAACAGGTTGCTCCAGGCGGTGGGGTTTTCGAACGGGTGCGCCGAGTTGACGCCGAAGAAGCCGCCACCATTGGTACCCAATTGCTTGATAGCGATCTGACTGGCAGCCGGCCCCAGTGGAATGGTCTGGTCAGCACCTTGCAAGGTCAGCGCATGGACGTAGTCGGCAAAGGTCTGTGGCACACCCTGCCATACCAGCAACAGCGCCAGCAGCAAGCACAGCGGCAGCAAGCAGTAGAGGGTGGCACGGGTCATGTCGACCCAGAAGTTGCCCAGTGTCGACGCGCTGCGCCGGGCAATGCCACGGCACAACGCCACCAGCACGGCCAGGCCGGTGGCAGCACTGACAAAGTTCTGCACGGTCAGGCCGAGCATCTGGCTCAGGTAACTGACCGACGCTTCACCGCTGTAGGCCTGCCAGTTGGTGTTGGTCACGAAACTGACGGCGGTATTGAACGCCAGCGACCATTCTTGGCCTGGCAGGTGCTGCGGGTTGAGCGGCAGGTAGCCCTGCAATAACAGCACGGCGAACAGCAGCAGGAACCCGACCAGGTTGAAGGCCAGCAGGGCCAGGGTGTACTGCCGCCAGTTCTGCTCCTGGCTGGCGTTCACCCCCGCCAGCCGGTAGCAAGCTTGCTCGACCGGGCCGAGTAGCGGCGACAGCCAGGTGCGCTGGCCTTCCATGACCTTGAAGTAGAACCGCCCCAGCCAGGGTGCCGGTAGCAGCACGATGGCAAAGAACGCCAGGAGCAAGGCGAAATCGTAACTGTGCATGGTCGCTCCCTAGCTGCGATCGGCGCGCAACAGCGCCACCAGCAGATAAAACGCCAAGGCCACTGCCAGCAGCAGTGACAGCCCGTCGAGCATGTTCATGAGTGGTTCTCCCCGTGTTACGGCTTGGGCCGCTTTGGGGAAATTGTCTTAGGGAGGGGCGTAAAGGGGCGAGATCTGGGGATGGGGTGAGGTATAAAGAATGCGTAAAGATCAGCACTTTGGACTGCCTGTGCTGGCCTCTTCGCGGGTGAATCCACAGGTACGACACAGGCCTTGAAGACTGTGCAGTACCTGTGGGAGCGGGCGTGCCCGCGAAGAGGCCGTTACAGGCTTACTGCTGGGGCGGCTGCTGTGCGGCGTTACGGCTCCAGTCCAGCAGCAGGCTGTAACCGACCGCCAGCAAGGTCGGCCCGATGAACAGGCCAATGAAGCCAAAGGCAAGCAAGCCACCGAATACACCCAGCAGCACGATCACCAGCGGCAGGTTGCCGCCACGGCTGATCAGGTAGGGCTTGAGCACGTTGTCCACGCCACTGATGACGAAGGTGCCCCAGATACCCAGGAACACCGCCATGCCGTATTCGCCCTTCCACACCAGCCAGGCAGTGGCCGGGATCCAGGCCAGTGGCGGGCCCATGGGGATCAGGCTGAGCATGAAGGTCACCAGGCCCAGCACGATCGCCCCGGGCACCCCGGCGATCAGGAAGCCGATCAGCGCCAGCAGGGCCTGCGCGGCCGCCGTGCCGATCACCCCGTTGACCACCCGCTGCACAGTACCGGCTACCAGCTCCAGGTAATACTCAGCGCGCTCGCCAATCAAACGGTGCAGCAAGCGCAACACAAATGCCGCCAGACGTGGCCCGTCGCGGTAGAAGAAGAACACGAACACCAGGCTCAGGGTCAGTTCCAGCACGCCGCTGCCGATCTGCGCGCTGCGCGCCAGCAACCAGTTGCCCACCTGCCCGAAGTAGGGCTTGGCCGAGGCCACCAAGGCCGCGCCCTGCTGGTCCAGCGATTGCCACCCGTTGACCAGGCGCTCGCCCACGAATGGAATGCCACCCAGCCAGGCCGGCGCGTCGGGCAGGCCGTCGACCTGCACGTCACGCACAAACGCCGTGGCATCGCGAATATGATCGGCCATGTTGAACCCCAGCCACACCAGCGGCAGTGCCACGATCAGGATCCAGGCCGTGGTCAGCAGGCTCGCCGCCAGGGTTTCACGCCCGCCCAGCACACGTGTCAGCAAGCGCATCAGCGGCCAACTGGCAAAAGCCAGGATAGCCCCCCACAGCAATGCAGAAATGAACGGCGCCATCACCCAAAGGCCGGCACCCAGCAAGGCCAGCAGCAGAATCTGGATCAGCAGGCGGTCATTGTTAACCATGGTGGCGCTCGTTCAACGGATCAATTCAAGGTGCAGGCCATTGGTGGGTGCGCTACCGACTTCAAGGCGACCATTACGCACCCCGGCCTTGACCAGCGCCTCGCGCCAGGCTTCGGCTTGGGCGCCACTGAGGCTGGCGCGCAAGGTGCTGTCGAGGTTCAGGCTGCGGGCCAGCAGGTTCACCCAGGTGTCTTGCGGCGCAGCAAGGTCAGGGTAGTCGAGCTTGCCGGTGTCGCGCATTTCGCGCATCACCGTGGCGGCAGTAGGCAGCAGCTCGCCCAGCGGGCTGGCGGCGACGAACTCCTCCACATGCAGGTAGGCGCGGCGGTTGCCACGGGTAACGCTGTACAGCGCGACCAGCGTGTCGGCCTCCTCAGCCGAGCGGCGTAGCAGGATGAACGCCTGCTGCTCGTCACCACCGTTGAGGCGGGCGTTGGCGAACACATCGTTGCCCCACAGGCTGGCCTCGCCGCAATCGCGGCCCTGGCACCAGAACAACGGGTAACCACCCTCGCGCTGCAGTGCTTCGCGGGCACTGGTGAAGGCTTCACGGGCCGTACGTTCGACCGGCAGTTCGTAGGTTACCGAGCTGACCTGGCCACGGCTCTCGACCTTGTTTTCGACCCGCAGGCGGCCGCTGATCTTGCGCAGCGGGCCCATGGGGTAGACGCGCTCTTGCTCCACGGCCGGACGCTGGTCAACGACCTTTGCGTCCACCGGCACCGGCAGGCTGCCGGCCCACAACCCAGGGCTGGCCAGCGCCAGGCAGGCGGCGACAGCAGTACGGATGGCAACAGGCGCGCTCATTGGCGAACCAGGCGGCGCGCGGCGCCGAAGTGAAGCTCCAGGATGTCTGGCAGTTGCATGGTTGTCTCCCTGTTCAACCCGCCAAGCCTCGACACTTGTCCGGTGCAAGTCAAGCAAAGCCAAAGAAGCGATTGATACAGTCTGCGACAAGGGCCGCGCCCTGCTCATCATTCAGGTGCAGGTGATGACCACCGGGTAGCGTCACCTGCTCAAAGGGTAGCTTCTCCAGCAACGCGGCGTGGCGCGCCAGCATGCCGTCGGCGGCCACCACCAACAGCGCCGGGCAACTCACCCGGCGCACATGGGCCATGGCCTGGGTTTCACTCAGGCGCACCGGCGATGGCAGGGTGAGGCGGCTGTCACTGCGCCAGCTGTAGCCACCGGGTACCGGCATCAGGCCACGTTGCGCCAGCAATTCTGCAGCCTCGCGGCTGACCGCGACCATGCCTTTCATCCGCGCATGTACGCCTTCTTCCAGCGTTGCGTACACCGACTTGCGTTTGCCATCCAGCCGCAGCTGGGCTTGCAGTGCCATCCCCAAGCGCTCGCCTGCGTCCTGCTCGGCACCGGTCGGCGGGATGACGCCGTCGATCAACGCCAGGTGGCTGACCCGGTCGGGCAAGGCGCCGGCCAGTTGTACCGAAATGATTGCGCCCAGCGAGTGGCCCAACAGGGCGAAACGCTGCCAACCCAGCTGCTCGGCAACCCGCAGCACGTCGTGGGCGTAGTCGGCCAGGGCATAGCCGGCACCAGGCGGACGGTGTTCCGAGTAACCGTGCCCGGCCAGGTCCAGGGCGACGATGCGCAGGCCCTTCAGTTGCGGCGCCAGGCGAGCGTAACTGTTGGCGTTATCCAGCCAGCCATGCAGGGCAATTACCGGCAGCCCGTCCTCGGGGCCGAACAGGTGTGCCGCCAGTTCGATATGGCCCAGGCTCAGGCGCACTTCCTGCACCTGCGCGCTCATGCCTGGCTCCAGCGGTCGAACAGGCCCTTGATCAGGCTGGCGGTGTCGGTCGGGCGCTCCAGCGGGAACATGTGGCCGCCGGGCACACTGTGATATTCGCCTTTGGGCATGCCGCGCACCGCCAGGGTGTGGTGACGGCGAATGACGTTGCTGCGCTCGCCGCGCACCATGGCCAGCGGCACCTGCAACTGCCGCGCAGGCGCGGGGCTGGTGTGCGGGATGCTGCGGTAGATACTGATTTCGGTAGCCGGATCGAAGCGCAGTTGCAGCCCCTGCTCCATCGCCTGCAGGCCATGTTCTACATAGGCTTCGAGGCAGTCGGGGTCAAAATGGCGAAACAGTGACTTGCCAGCAAAATAGTCCCGGGCACTGTCGCGGTCATTGAAAACTTCGCGGCGCCCCAAGGTGCGGCCGGCCGGGGTAATGCGGTCAATGAAACCGAAACGCTTGGCGGTGCGCAGCAGCCACTGGTCGGCACGGGTGAGCACCGGCGAGTCGAGCATCACCACCCCGCGGTAGTACTCGGGGCGACGCAAGGCAGCATGCAGGTGCAACACCCCCCCCAGCGAATGCCCGACACCCCAGACGGGCTGGTCCTGCTGCGCCAGGTGATGCAGCAGCTCATCGACAAGGCTCTGCCAGTTGTCGTCTACCGGAAAGCGCGGATCGTGGCCATGCTGGGCCAGGTGCTGCACCTGGTAGTCCGGCGCCAGGGCAGCGAACAGCTTGCCATACGTGGCCGAAGGGAAACCGTTGGCATGAGCGAAGAAGATCTGCTGCGACATGGCGCCTGGTCCGGACGGAAGATGATGGCTCATTGTCGGCATCGGGGCGCGATTCAGCAACATTCGGAAAGGTCATCGGCGAGGGCTATCAGGTCACGCCGAGCGGTCGAAGCTGGCCAGAGACCGGCGCAAGCAGGCCTGCATGTAGGCCAACTGGCTTTCCAGCGCCTCACGGGCCAGGCGCTGGTCCTGAAAGTCGAGTTGCAGACGGCGCAAGGCCAGGCAACTCGTTTGTAGCAGGTGGGAGACTCGCAGGCAGGCGTCCTGCAGCGTGCGCAGGTCTCGCTCGCTTTGCTGCCTGGTGGCGGGCTCCAGGTTGCCGTTGCGGCTGACCTTGTGCAGCAGCTGGTAGAGCTTGGCGTCGGCCGAGTCGCGCAGCAGGCTGTACTGGGCAAAATCCAGCGTAACGCCTTGCCCCACCTTGTCTACGGTGGGTTGCAGGTCCAGGGAACTCAAAAGCTCCCGCATCTCACCGCTCATCCGCTGCTCCCTCCCTGATTGCTTTGAGGCAACGCTAGCAAGAGGCCATCAAGTGCGGCAACTGACAAAAATACCAGTTGCCTTATCGATTTGCCGAGGAATCACACCGGTGGGTTGATCGCCAGCAGGGTCATCAACCCAGCCAGCGGCCAATCCCCTTCCAGCTCCGCCAGGCTGGCGGTGCTCATGGCGGCTGGTTGCTGTTGGTGACCATGCTCCAGCGCACCGATCAAATTCCCCACCAGCGGCTGGTGGCTGACCAGCAGTACATGCTCCAGGCCCAGGCGCTCGATTTCGCCAATGACCTGCTGCACATCGCTCTCTGGCGTCAACCAGGGCACGGTACGCACCGGCTCCCTGAAACCCAGCGTGTCATGCACCAGCGCCGCCGTTTGCTGGGCGCGCACGTAGGGGCTGGCGATAATCGCCTGCAGCGGCTGCCCCAGCAGGCGGGCAGCGCTGTGCAGCACCTGCTCGCGACCATGGCCGGTCAGGCGGCGCTCGGCGTCGGTGTTGGCCCGCGGCTCCGCCTCACCGTGGCGCAGCACCCACAGCTTCACAGCTTGGGTTCCTCGTCCCGCACCGGGTGCGGGGCCGGTGCCACGGCATGCGGCGCCTCGCCTTCCGGGGCACGCGGTGCTGGCCAGTCGGCAAATGGCCAGGGCTTCTGCTCAGTGTGGAAGCTGCCATAGCGGCCGATCTGCGCCAGGTACTGGCTCAGGCTGTCGCCGAAGTTCATCAGGCTGGCGCTGGGCGCGCCATACACTAGTCGGTAGATGAGTTGCACCAGCACCAGGCCGCCGAGCAGCAATTCGGCCAGTTGCCAGACCACCAGGAACACCAGCATCCACAGCACCCGCAGGATGATCGACTCGCGCTGGGCGCGTTCGGGCGTATCGTTCATGTGTTGCTCCTTGCTCGTGTCAGAGCCGCCAAGGGCTCAGTTGAAACCGCTGATGGAAATGAAATCGACATCGGTCTTGGGCTCGGCGCGCATCAGGTGCTCGATCACCTGGTTCAGTGTGCGGCCTTCGAACAGGATGGCATGCAGGCCCGCCACCAGCGGCATGTACACCTGTACCTCCTGCGCCTTGGCCTTGAGCACCTTGAGGGTGTTGACGCCTTCGGCCACCTCGCCCAGGCGGCTGACAGCCTCTTCCAGGCTCAACCCCTGGCCCAGCGCATGGCCCACCTGGTAGTTGCGGCTCTTGGGCGAGGAGCAGGTGACGATCAGGTCACCGACACCGGCCAGGCCAAGGAAGGTCATGGGGTTGGCACCCTGGCTGACGGCGAAGCGGGTCATCTCGGCCAGGGCCCGGGTAATCAGCATGCTCTTGGTGTTTTCGCCCATGCCCAAGGCTACGGCCATGCCAGCGATAATGGCGTAGACGTTTTTCAGCGCCCCACCCAGTTCGACGCCGAAGCGGTCGGCGCTGGCGTAGACACGAAAGGTACGCCCGTGCAGTACAGCCTGCACTTGCTGGCAGAGTTGTTCGTCCTCGCTGGCGACCACTGTGGCGGTCAGCGCATGTTCGGCGATCTCGCGGGCCAGGTTGGGGCCCGACAGCACCCCGATGCGGGCGTCAGGGGCGATCTCTTCAAGGATCTGGCTCATCAGCTTGAAGCTCTGCGCCTCGATACCCTTGGTCAGGCTGACCAGGCCCTTGCCCCGCAACAGCTCGGCGTGGGGCGCCAGCACACTGCGCAAGGCACTTGATGGCAGGGCGACGAAGATCAACTCGCTGGCCTGCAAGGTGGCCAGCAGATCGTTGACCGGCTCCACGCCATCCTGCAGGCGGATGCCCTTGAGGTAGCGCGGATTCTCGCGATTGACGCGCATGGCCTCGGCCTGCGCCGGGTCGCGCATCCATTGGCGCACCGGCACACCGTTTTCCGCCAGCAGGTTCGCCACGGCGGTGCCGAAGCTGCCGCCGCCCAGAACTGCAACAGGTTGCTGTTCAGTCATATCCAATCCGTTAAAGCCAAAAGTTAAGTGGCGACCCCGCCATTATACGGCTCACCTGCTACAGAACCAGTGTCAGTACTGGCCTCGTCGCGGGCAAGGCCGCTCCCACAGGTACAGCACAGCGTTCAGCCGCTGTGAAAACGGGCTCATCCGGGAAAGGGCCAGAACAGCCGACGCAGATCACTGGAAAATACGCCAAGGTCAGTTACCATGCCTGTTTCAATCCTGATACAAGGCTGCCCCGTGTTCCCTGGCTCGCCCCCGTTCCCGCGCCTGCTGATACTGACTGCCCTGCTCGGTGGCCCGGCCATGGCCGACGACCTGTTCATCGACAATAGCGACCTGCCGCAGGTTCTGACCGCCACGCGCCTGAAACAATCCCCGGCGGCAGTCCCGGGCAGCATGACCGTGCTCGACAGCGAGCTGATCCGCGCCAGCGGCGCCCGCGACATCCCCGAACTGCTGCGCCTGGTACCGGGCATGATGATCGGCTACGGCGCCGGCAACCAGCCGACGGTCAACTACCACGGCAGCAACGCCAGCGAAGCGCGGCGCATGCAGGTGCTGATCGATGGCCGCTCGGTGTACCGGGCTGGCCTGGCCACGGTGGACTGGAGCGATATCCCCCTGGCCATGGAAGACATCGAGCGCATCGAGGTGTTCCGCGGCCCCAACACGGTCAGCTACGGTGCCAATGCGCTGATGGCGGTGGTCAACATCCTCACCCGCAACCCCGCCGACAGCCATGGCACACGATTGAAAGTGACCCGCGGCGAGGACGGCATCAACGACTTCTATGCCAGCCACGGCTTCGGCTGGGATGGCGGCGACATGCGCCTGTCGTTGTCGGGCCAGCAGGACGACGGCTTCGACCACGATCAGTTCGGCCAGGACTACCGGGACAGCCGCCGGCTGACCCGCTTCAACCTCAGTGCCAGCCACAACCTGGCGGTCGACCAGACCCTGGAATGGCAACTGGCGGCAAAAGAAGGCAGCAACCAGCGGCCCTATACCTACCAGCCGGTATTCCCCTACGTTACCCAGCGCGGCGACAATGCCGACGTCAATGCCAAGGACTACGCAGGGTCGGTGCGCTGGAACATCGACTTCAATCCCGACCACAGCCTGTATGTGCAAGGTTCGGCACAGCATTTCGACCGCCAACAGGTCTGGCGGGCCTGTGATGCCGCACTGTCGTTCAGCCCCGAACTGACCCGGCTGTGGCAGATGAACCCCAATTACGCCGAGCTGGTCGCACGCGGCGCCAACAACCCGCCACCCAGCAGCAACCCGGCAGAACAAGCGCTGGTCGATACCATCAAGGATCAGTGGAACAACAAGGGCGGCAGCAGCGTGGTCTGCGGCGATGTCGACCAGAGCACCCGCGAAACCCGCTACGACCTGGAAATCCAGGACACCCTCAGCCTGACCGACAGCCTGCGCCTGCTCAGCGGCATGAACTACCGCTATGACCGTGCCGACTCGCAGACCTACTTCAACGGCAGCATCGACGACCAGACCTGGCGCGTGTTCGGCCAGCTGGAATGGCGCGCCGACGAGCACTGGATCTTGCAGGGTGGGGCGATGTTCGAAGACTCGCGCCTGTCGGGCAGCTCGCTGACCCCGCGCGTTGCGGTCAACTACCTGATCACCCCGCGCCACGGCCTGCGTGCAGTGTATTCCGAGGCGGTGCGCTCGCCCGACATGTTCGAGAACAACATCAACTGGAGCTACACGGTCAAGAACCTCAGCCCCAATGCGTTCGGCCAGCAGCACGGTGAGTACTTCGTCAAGACCCGCGGCCCGGGCGACCTGGACCAAGAGCGCATGCGCTCGCGCGAACTGGGCTACAACGGCTACTTCAGCGACATCGACCTGAGCCTGGATGTGAAGCTGTTCTACGACGAGATCACCGGCATGATCAGCGAGCCCCTGAAGAACAACCAGTACGTCGCCAGCAACGCGAACAAGGCCCGGTTCAGCGGCAGCGAGACGCAACTGGACTGGCGCCCCACCCTGCGTGACCGCCTGCGCCTGACCTATGCCTATGTCGATGCCTGGGCCAGCAACCCCGACGACCGCCGCCTCACCGCCCGCAACAGCGGCTCGGTCGGTTGGATGCGCGAATGGGGCGATGGCTGGTCGAGTGCGCTGTTCTACTACGGTGACGATGCGCTCAACCAGTACCGCTACGAGCGTCTGGACCTGCGCCTGGCCAAGCGCCTTCGGGTGCAGGGCAGCAACCTGGAGCTGGCGGCGCTGTGGCAGCAACGCCTGGACGACGAGCCGACCACGACCGTGCAGAACCGCTACGACAGCCGCCACCGCCTCAGCTTCAGCGCGGAGCTGGCGTTCTGATGGCCGTGGTGCTGCGCCTGTTGCTGCTGTGTCTGTGGCCCCTGGGGCCGTTGTCCGCCAGCGAAATTCTGCTGGTAGGCGCGCAAGACCAGCCCGGCATCCGCAGCTTCGTCGCCGCACTCGAAAACCGTCGGCCGCACGATCATGTGCATTTCCAGACCACCGCTGACCTGCCACGCCCTGGCCAGCTCAAGACCGACCAGCGCCTGATTCTGCTCGACAGTGCTGCCCTGGAGTGGCGCCTGGGTGAAAACGCCGGCCCGCCAGCCCTGGCCATGCGAATAAGCCGGGTGCAGGCTGAACAGCGCCTGGGAAAGTCGCGCCCGGCGTTTCTCACCTTGCTGTGGAGCGACCCGCCGTTGGGCCGGCAACTGCGCCTGGCGCGCTACCTGCTGCCACAGGCCCAGCGCATTGGTGTGCTGTACGGCGAGCACAGTGGTTTCCTGCTCGAAGAGCTGCGCCATGCTGCCCGCCCGCTGGGCCTGGAAATCATTGCCCAGGACTGGCCCGACCTGCGTGACAGCCGGCCCCTGCAGCACCTGCTGGGTAACAGCGATGTGCTGCTGGGCCTGGATGACCCGGACCTGTACAACTCCAAGACTGCGAAGAACCTGTTGCTGAGCAGTTATGGCCGGCAGATGGCGCTGATCGGCCCGAACGCCGGCTTTGTTCGCGCCGGCGCCCTGGCCAGTACCTACAGCGACCAGGAGGACTGGCTGGCAGTACTTGACCAGTTGCTCGACCAGCCTCCGGGGCGCTGGCCGCGCAGCCTGTATCCGGCCCGTTTCGGCGTCAGTGGCAACCAGCAGGTGGCGCGCGCCCTGGGCCTGCAACCGATCGATCCGTCCGCCGCCGCCAAGGCCCTGGCCGAAGGAGAGCCCACCCCATGAGCAAAGGCCTGAGCTGGGACATCCACACCCGCACGCAAATCATAAGCCTTGGCCCTGCCCTGCTGCTGACCTTGCTGCTGATCAGCTTCTTCACCTTCGTGCGCATCCAGGACCTGCGCCAGGAGCTGAACCATACCGGGCAGCTGATCGCCAACCAATTGGCCCCGGCCTCGGAGTACGGGGTGATCTCGGGCAACAACGAGGTGCTCGAAGGCCTGATGCGCGCCACCCTCAGCATCCCGCACGTGCGCTTCCTCGAGGTGCAGGACAGCCGCAACCACATCCTTGTGTACGTCGAGCAGTCCGACGAAAGCGCCAACCGCGCGCAGCGCGTAGAGGTGTTCCAGGCGCCCATACGCTTGCAGCAAATCCGCCTGGACAGCGACTTCCTGCAGCAGGGCAAGGCCGCCACACCCGCGATCGGCGATGACTACCTGGGCCGGGTGATCGTCGGCATGTCCGATGACGCCTTCAGCCAACGCCAACAGGAAATCGTGATCAAGGCCGGCATCCTGGCGCTGTTCGCCTTGCTGTTCACCTTCTTGCTGGCGCGCCGCCTGGCCCTGAGCCTGGCCAAGCCGATCAGCGACATGGGCCATGCGGTCAAGGCCATACAGCAGGGCCAGTACAACACCCCGCTGCCCGTGGTCGATGATAGCGAGCTGGGCCACCTGGCCCGCCATATCAACAACCTGGCCAACGCCCTGGAGCAGGCCAGCGATGAACAGAAGCAGGCCATTGCCGAGCTGATCCAGGCCCGCGAGGAAGCCGAGCAAGCCAACCGAGCCAAATCGGACTTCCTGGCGATGATGAGTCACGAGCTGCGCACCCCGATGAATGGCGTGCTGGGCATGCTGCAGCTGCTGGAAACCACGCAGCTAAGTACCGAACAGGCCGACTACACCGCAGTGGCCAGCGAATCCACCGGGCATTTGCTGAAAGTCATCAACGATATCCTCGACTTCTCGCGCATCGAACGCGCTGCGCTTCAGCTGGAACACATCAATTTCAACCTGGGTGAGCTGATTACCAGCTGCGTCCTGTCGTTCCAGCACAGTGCCCAGCAGCGTGGCCTTGGCTTGCACCTGCAACTGCCGGCCGACATCGAGCAGTTGCAAGTGAACGGCGACCCCACGCGCATCCGCCAGATCCTGCTGAACCTGGTCGGTAACGCACTGAAGTTCACCGAACGCGGCCAGGTTCAGGTCGAAGCACGCTGGCAGGTGCTCGACCGGCAGTTGATCTGGCTCACCTGCAGTGTGCGCGACACGGGTATCGGCATCGACAGCGACCGCCTGGAAATGATGTTCGTGGCCTTCCAGCAGGCCGACAGCTCGATCTCCCGCCGTTATGGCGGCACCGGGCTGGGCCTGTCGATCGCCCGCACCCTGGCCGAACGCATGGGCGGCAAGCTGCGCGGTGAAAGCCGCGAAGGCCTGGGTTCTACATTTACCCTGGAGATGCCGCTGGCCCTGGCCAGCCCTCCCCCCAGCCGACCGGCGTTGCCAACGCACGCGAAAACGACGGCGCCCGGCAGTGATCAGGTGCTGCTGGTAGAGGACAATCCGGTCAACCAGAGCGTCATCGAAGCCATGCTGCGCAGCCTGGGCCTGGCGGTATGCACAGCCGAAGATGGACTTGAGGCCGTCGACCTGGTCAGCCGCCAGCGCTTTGCCGCCGTGCTGATGGACTGTCGGCTGCCGCACCTGGACGGCTATGAAGCCACCCGGCGTATCCGCCAATTGCCCAACGGCACCGGGTTACCGATCATCGCCCTGACTGCCAATGCGATGCAGGGTGACCGCGAGCGTTGCATGGCCGCTGGCATGGACGACTACCTGAGCAAACCCTTGCGCCGTACCGAGCTGCAGCAGGTGCTGGAACGCTGGTTACCCGGTCAGACAACCGCGACTGGCGATAAATGCTAAAGTGCGGCAGTCTTAAACACTGGACAGGACCATCATCGGACCTGAAAATAGACGTTTCAGTGCACACCTGTACTTCTTTCACCGGGTGCACTGTGACTTTCACCACAACGCAATAGTCTACCTGTAGGCTGCCGTCTTGAACGCGATGCGTATCAGGCCGGCCGGGAAGATTCATCCCCTGCCGCAGGGGGTTATTGAGGAGCTCGCATGACCAAACAACACGCCTTTACTCGGGAAGACCTGCTGCGCTGCAGTCGCGGTGAGCTGTTCGGCCCAGGTAATGCGCAACTGCCCGCGCCGAACATGCTGATGGTCGATCGCATCACCCATATCAGCGAAGAAGGCGGCAAGTACGGCAAAGGTGAATTGGTCGCCGAGCTGGATATCAACCCGGACCTGTGGTTCTTCGCCTGCCACTTCGAAGGCGATCCGGTCATGCCGGGCTGCCTGGGCCTCGATGCCATGTGGCAGCTGGTAGGCTTCTTCCTCGGCTGGCAAGGCCTGCCGGGCCGCGGCCGCGCCCTGGGCTCGGGCGAGGTGAAATTCTTCGGCCAGGTACTGCCAGAGGCCAAGAAAGTCACCTACAACATTCAGATCAAGCGTGTCCTGAAGGGCAAGCTGAACATGGCCATCGCCGATGGCTCGGTCAGCGTCGACGGCCGTGAGATCTACACTGCCGAAGGCCTGCGGGTCGGCGTGTTCACTTCCACTGACAATTTCTAAGGGTTATTCGCATGCGCCGCGTCGTTATCACTGGTCTGGGCATCGTATCGTGCCTGGGCAATGACAAAGCTACCGTCACCGAAAACCTGCGTAAAAGCCGTCCGGGTATCCGTTTCAACCCGGAATACAAGGAAATGGGGCTGCGCAGCCAGGTTTCCGGGTCCATCGACCTCAACCTCGAAGAACTGATCGACCGCAAGGTATACCGCTTCGTCGGCCACGCCGCGGCGTACGCTTACCTGGCGATGCAGGACGCGATCAAGGACGCAGGCCTGACCGAAGAGCAGGTTTCCAACCCGCGTACCGGGCTGGTAGCTGGCTCCGGCGGTGCCTCGACCCTGAACCAGATGGAAGCGCTGGACACCCTGCGCGAGAAAGGCGTCAAGCGCGTCGGCCCATACCGCGTTACCCGCACCATGGGCAGCACCGTTTCGGCGTGCCTGGCCACCCCGTTCAAGATCAAGGGCCTGAACTACTCGATCTCGTCGGCATGCGCCACCTCGGCACACTGCATCGGTACCGCCCTGGAGCAGATCCAGTGGGGCAAGCAAGACATCGTCTTCGCCGGTGGCGGTGAAGAAGAACACTGGAGCCAGTCGTTCCTGTTCGATGCCATGGGCGCCCTGTCGACCAAGCGCAACGAAACCCCGGAACTGGCCTCGCGCGCCTACGATAACGACCGTGATGGCTTCGTCATTGCTGGCGGTGGCGGCATGGTTGTCGTCGAAGAGCTGGAACATGCTTTGGCCCGTGGCGCCAAGATCTACGCCGAAATCGTTGGCTACGGTGCGACTTCCGATGGCTACGACATGGTTGCCCCGAGCGGCGAAGGCGCCATCCGCTGCATGCAGCAGGCACTGTCCACCGTCGACACCCCGATCGACTACCTGAACACCCACGGCACCTCGACCCCGGTCGGTGACGTTGCCGAGATCAAGGGCGTTCGCGCGGTATTCGGCGACAAGGCACCGAAGATCAGCTCGACCAAGAGCCTGTCGGGTCACTCGCTGGGCGCCGCTGGCGTGCACGAGGCGATCTATTGCCTGCTGATGATGGAAAACAACTTCATCGCCGGCTCCGCCAACATCGACGAACTGGACCCGGAGGTCGCCGACCTGCCGATCCTGCGCAAAACCGAAGAAAACGCCAAGATCGATACGGTCATGAGCAACAGCTTCGGCTTCGGCGGCACCAACGCCACCCTGGTGCTCAAGCGCTGGGAAGGCAAGTAAGACGCTGATGCGGTAATCGAAAACGCCCCGACTGGTTCGGGGCGTTTTCATTTGTAGCCTGTGCCGGCGATAGGGCCAGTACAGGCAACCCCCTATTTTTGCCTGGGCAGCACAGCCAGAAAGTTATCGCGGGCTACTTTGTTCGCTACATTCTCAGGCAAAGCATCCAGAAACGGCCTGAACCCGTGCATCTGTTCCCCCAGGCTGCCAAACCGCCCCACCACATCCGACCCCAGCATGAACCGCTCCGGGTATTTCTCGACCAATGCCACCCAGGCTTTTCGCGGCACGCCCTTGTCATCCAGCAGATAGGGCTGCAGCACACTCCACGACAGGTCGACATACAGGTTCGGGTAATCCTCCAGCAACCGCGTCAGCACCGGGAGCAAAAAGTCCATCTGCGTCTGGTGCCGATGGATCTCCATGCTGCTGCCGGCGTGCGCCCAGATGAACCGCGTGTGCGGGTGATTGCGCAGCGGCTCTTCGATCTCAGCCAGGTACAGCGGGTTACGCTCACGTTTTGAAGTGATATTGGAATGCAGCAGTACCGGCAGGTCCCGCTCGGCCGCCAGATGGTAAATGCGCGTCATGGCTTCGTTGTTGGCACGCGGCGTGTCGCCACTGGTCAGCGCTGTCAGGTCATCGTGACGGGTGAAAACCTCGCCGATTCCCTCCCACAGCCCCGGGTACATATCGAGCATGCGTTCGATATGGCTGACAGCGTTCTTGTCCACCGGGTTGAAACCAGTCAGGAACGGATGAAAGCGTTTCCGCTGCTCAATCGGCAACTGCTGCAGGGCGGCCGCCACGTAGGTATCGGTGGCGCTGTACCAATAGGCATCGGCATCGTCACCGGCGTAATAACGCGGGCGCTTGGGCTCGTCTTCATGCCATTTCTTGGCCACCGGTATGCCGGAAATCATCGACTGCTCGATGCCTGCGGCATCCATGGCCTTTAGCAACGCCGGCATGCCTTCGCTCTCCTGGAAGAAGTCGACGTAGTGCAGGTGGGCATCGCTGTAGCGGTAGTCGCGTGCCTGTGCCGCCTGGCACAGCCAGCCAGACAACAACACGCAGGCCAGCGCTCGGGCAATCATGGGCAGCTTCCTTCTACGGGTATGGAAACAGTAGACCGGCCGGCAAACGATACGGTTCAGCCGCACCAGGCAAACCGCTATGCTTGAGGCATTTCCACCGCGCCTGGAGCCCACCGCATGAGCAGCCCCCTGATCATCCGCCCACGTGCCGAATCGGTCGAGGGCCAGCCGATCCTGCGCCCGCTGCCGGCAGCACAGTGCCGTAGCGTCGGCCCGTTCGTGTTCTTCGACCATATGCTCGAAACCGACTATGCCCCGGGGCATGGCATGGACATCCGCCAGCACCCGCACATCGGCCTTTCAACCCTGACCTACCTGTTCGAGGGGGCGATCCTGCACAAGGACAGCCTCGGCTCAGAGCAGCGGGTGCTCCCCGGCGATGTCAGCTGGATGACGGCTGGCAGCGGCGTGGCCCATGTCGAGCGTACGCCGGCAGATGCCCTGGCCCATGGTTCGCGCCTGCACGGCTTGCAAGTGTGGCTGGCTTCGCCGCGCGCGCACGAACAAGGCCCGGCGAGCTACAGCCACCACCCGGCGGCGAGCCTGCCGGTGAGTGACCACCTGGGGGTACGCATCTGCATGATTGCTGGCACCGGGTTCTGCCTGGAGTCACCGGTGCCGGTGCTCTCCCCCACCCTTTATGCGCACGTACAGATGCAACCGGCGACGACGCTGCTGATACCGGCTGAACACGAGCAGCGGGCGCTTTACCTGCTGGATGGCGAGTTGCTGCTGGGCGATGAGGATGTGGAGCCTTGCAGCCTGGTGGTACTGCCGGAGGGCGAGGACGTGACGCTGTATGCGGACGCAGAGTGCCAGTTGGTACTGATTGGCGGGGAGCCACTGGATGGGCCGCGGCGAATGAACTGGAATTTCGTGGCAAGCGACCCGGAACTGATCGAGCAAGCCAGGGCACGGTGGGCTGCGGGGGATTGGCCGGTGGTACCGGGGGAAACTTCAAGGATCGAGTTGCCCCGGTAATTTCGGGGCTGCTGTGCAGCCCATAGCCGGCAAGCCAGCTCCCACAAAGAGCGGCGTACGCTGTACCAGTGGGAGCTGGCTTGCCGGCGATGGGGCGCAAGGCGCCCCCTGCTATATCAGCGCTGGAACACTTCTGTCAGCAGGTTGTGCATCGCACGGAAAGCCCGTTCCGAGGTGCGGCGGTCATACTGCATCTTGCCCGGTACATTGGCATTCGGGTCGGTAAACGAGTGCACCGCCCCGCCATAGCTCAGCAACTGCCAGTCAACCTTGGCCGCGCTCATCTCGTCCTCGAACGCCGGCAACTGCTCCTTCGGCACCAGTGGGTCCGACGCGCCGTGCAACACCAGCACCGAACCCTTGATGTGCTTGGCATCTTCCGGGTTCGGGGTATCCAGCGTGCCATGGAACGACACCGCAGCCTTCAGGTCGGCGCCAGTACGTGCCAGCTCCAGGGCGCAGCAACCGCCAAAGCAGAAGCCGAAGGTTGCCACCTTGCCAGGCTCCAGCAGTGCCTTGGACTGCGCCAGCAGCTGCTCCAGCGCCCCCTTCATGCGCTTGCGCAGCTCGCTGCGGTCGTTCTTCAACGGCATCATCGCCGCCCCCGCCTCGTCGGCATTGGACGGCCGCACCGATTGCCCATACAGGTCGGCAATCAGCACCACGTATCCCTTCTCGGCCACTTCCTTGGCAATGCGCTCGGCACCTTCGCCAATACCCATCCAGTTCGGCGCCATGACAAGCCCCGGGCGCCCCAGCGCGCCGGGCTCGTATACAAGGCGGCTTTCATAGGTCTTGCCAGACAGGTGATAAACCAGCGATTCGACGATTACCTTGCTCATCAAGCACTCCTTAAGGCTTCACCATGAGAAAAGCCCGCCGAAGCGGGCTTTCCTTTGCATCAACTCAAGCAGACAGCTCGACCAGCAGCTTGTTCAGGCGACGAACGTAAGCCGCCGGGTCCTTCAGGCTATCACCGGCCGCCAGCGCCGCCTGATCGAACAGGATGTGCGACAGCTCGGCGAAGCGGTCTTCGCTTTGCTCGTTGTCGAGCTTCTCGATCAGCGGGTGGGTCGGGTTGAATTCGAAGATCGGCTTGGACTCCGGCACCTTCTGCCCGCTGGCCTCGAGGATCTGGCGCATCTGCAGGCCCAGGTCCTGCTCGCCGATGGCGAGGATCGCCGGCGAGTCGGTCAGGCGGTGGGACACACGCACTTCAGCGACGCTGTCACCCAGCGCCCCTTTCAGACGCTCGACCAGGCCTTCCTTGTCCTTGGCGACTTCTTCCTGGGCCTTCTTGTCTTCTTCGGAGTCCAGCTTGCCCAGGTCGAGGTCGCCGCGGGCGACGTCGACGAAGGCCTTGCCGTCGAACTCGTTGAGGTAGCTCATCAGCCACTCGTCGATGCGGTCGGTCAGCAGCAGCACTTCGATGCCTTTCTTGCGGAAGACTTCCAGGTGCGGGCTGTTCTTGACCTGCGCGTACGACTCGCCGGTGAGGAAGTAGATCTTGTCCTGGCCTTCTTTGGCGCGGGCTAGGTAATCCGCCAAGGCAACGCTCTGCTCGCCGCTGTCGTCGTGGGTGGAGGCGAAGCGCAGCAGGCCGGCAATCTTCTCTTTGTTGGCGAAGTCTTCGGCCGGGCCTTCCTTCAGCACCTGGCCGAAGTTTTTCCAGAAGCCCTTGTATTGTTCAGGCTCGTTCTTCGCCAGTTTATCCAGCATGTCCAGCACGCGCTTGGTCAGCGCGGTCTTCATCGAATCGATGATCGGGTCTTTCTGCAGGATCTCGCGAGAAACGTTCAGCGACAGGTCGTTGGAGTCGACCACACCTTTGATGAAGCGCAGGTACAGCGGCAGGAACGACTCGGCCTGGTCCATGATGAACACGCGCTGCACGTAAAGCTTAAGGCCGCGCGGTGCTTCGCGCTGGTACAGGTCGAACGGTGCGCGAGCCGGCACATACAACAGCGAGTTGTATTCGAGCTTGCCTTCGACCTTGTTGTGGCTCCAAGCCAGCGGGTTTTCGAAGTCATGGCCGATGTGCTTGTAGAACTCCTGGTATTCCTCGTCCTTGATCTCGGTACGCGGACGGGTCCACAGGGCGCTGGCACGGTTGACGGTTTCCCACTCTTCGGCTGGCTGCTCTTCGCCTTCAGCGGCAACCTGCTCCTTCGGCAGCTGGATAGGCAGGGCGATGTGGTCGGAGTACTTCTTGACCACGTTGCGCAGGCGCCAGCCATCGGCGAACTCTTTCTCTTCCTGCTTCAGGTGCAGGACGATGCGGGTACCGCGCTGTGGCTTGTCGATGGTGGCGACTTCAAATTCGCCCTCGCCTTTCGACGACCAGTGCACGCCTTCGGCAGCAGGCTGACCGGCGCGACGGCTGTACACGTCGACCTTGTCGGCCACGATGAACGCGGAGTAGAAGCCCACGCCGAACTGACCGATCAGGTGCGAGTCCTTCTTCTGGTCACCGGTGAGGTTCTTCATGAAGTCGGCGGTGCCGGACTTGGCGATGGTGCCAAGGTGAGCGATGACGTCTTCGCGGCTCATGCCGATGCCGTTGTCCTCAAGGGTAACGGTACCGGCATCCTTGTCGAAGCTCAGGCGAATTTTCAGCTCATCGCCACCTTCAAGCAGCTCTGGCTTGGCCAGGGCTTCGAAACGCAGTTTGTCCACGGCGTCGGAGGCGTTGGAAATCAGCTCCCGCAGGAAGATTTCCTTGTTCGAGTACAGCGAATGAATCATGAGGTGCAGCAGTTGCTTCACCTCGGTCTGGAAGCCCAGCGTTTCCTTTTGTGTTTCCACAGTCATGGTCTTCGAAACTCCGATCTGATTGCAGTGGCGCCTGGCGGCCGGTTGGGCCTGCGTTAATGGCGGATGTCATTCAGATGGGGGCTGCCCGGATGATTTCAAGGGCTTTTCCGGCTCGATCTTGAAATGCGCACGGGCGGTGGCAATTGGCGCCTGCCTGTCGCCCTGCCAGGCAGTAATAGCCACATTGGTCACCCGGCGGCCCTGGCGCCACAGCTGGCATTGGGCGTAGGTATCGCGAAAGTGCCCGGCGCGCAGGTAGTCGATGGAAAAATCGATCACCTTCGGGATACTCGCGCTTTCGCTGTAGATCAGCAGGTACAGCGCGGCGGACAGCTCCATGAAACCCGCAATCACGCCACCATGGATGGCGGGCAGCAACGGGTTGCCGATGTTGTCGGGGTTGGCTGGGAGGCGGAACAGAAGGTCATCGCCCTGGCGCTCGCATTCGATGCCAATCAGCCCTGCGTAGGGAATCAGTGCCAGCAATGGCCGGTAATCACCGACCGCGTGGGCGGCGTTGAGTTGCTGGCGAACCGCGTACGGAATCATGCGCCGCCCTCCTTCAGGTTATTGCCGAACCGGATACCGCCCTTGATCTCCTGGCCCAGGCGCATGAAGGTCCCCACCACCTGGCAGATCGGCTGGTCGGGGTCGTCCTGGTAGGCGGTGCCACGGGTGAAGATCACGTCGCGGGTAACCCGGTAGCACTGGGCGTGGCCGTAGATGTCCTTGCCGGCTTCGGCCGGGTGCATGTAGTCGATGCGCAGATCCAGTGTCGGGCACACCTCGAAGCGCGGCAGCACGCACAGGGTGGCCATGCCGCAGGTGGTATCCATCAGCGTGGTCAGCGCCCCTCCATGTACCGCGCCCGTTTGCGGGTTGCCGACAATGGCCGGCGACCAGGGCAATACCAGGGTCATGCCATTGCCATCGGCCTGGGCCACACGCATGTTCAGCAACTGGCAATGTCTAAGGGCCAAGAGAAAACGCTCGGCCATGGCCATCAAGGTTGAATCGCTCATTCGCTGTTTCCACCCGCACTGCCGCAGCGGCACAAAAATGTTAAAAAGTCTATATAGAACGGTGCGTTATATATCTGTAGTCTTCGCGGAACTTATTCCGCGTAGTTGCACTCGAAGGAACAAGTCACTTATTCCACCAAGGAGAAACACACCCATGCGTAAACCTTTTGCTTTTGCTCTGATGCTGGCCGCTGCCATGGGCCTGGCCGCTTGCGATAAAGCGAGCGAAGACAAAGCCCAGGACGCACAGCAACACGCCGAGCAAGCCCAGGAGAAAGCGGGCGAAGCTCAGGATAAAATGAACGAAGCCGCCAAGGAAAACGCTGAAGCCGCCAAAGATCAGGCTGAAGCCGAGCAGAAGGCTGCCGAAGAAGCCGCTCCGGCTACTCCGGCTCCGGAAGCCGCGCCAGCTACCCCTGCGCCAGAAACTGCTCCGGCAGAACCTGCCAAGCAGTAATTGGCTAAAACAAAAAAACCCGACACTGTCGGGTTTTTTTGTACCTGCAATTTACGGATTAAACGTTTCAGTTACCCGTGGCCGTACTTTCCCGGGCCGGTTCACCCGGCACACTTTCCGTGGGCGTGAACACCATCACATCCAGCACATCCGAATGGAACTCGCGACGGTAGAGAATCAACACTACCCCGACGCTCATGGCCATGAACAACCACGGGCTGATGAACCAGCTCAACATGGCCATGCCAAAGTAATACGAACGCAGGCCCAGGTTGAACTGGTTGGCGGCAAGCGACAATACCCGCGCCGCCCGCGAGGCGAATGCCTTGCGCTCCAGTTCGTTGACCAGCCGCTCCCCGATCATGGGCGCCGAACCCACCAGCACCGCTGCAAAGTTGTATTGGCGCATGCACCAGCTGAACGTGAAAAACGCGTAGACGAAGACCGTGGCCAGGCACAGCAGCTTGATCTCCGACATGCCCTGGGAGGTCTGCTGCACCAGCGGCAAGTCGGCCAGCAGCGACAGCGCCCGGTCGGAGGCACCGAGCACGGTAAGGATGCCGGCGAGGATGATCAGCGTGCTGGAGGCAAAGAACGACGCGTTGCGTTCGAGGTTGCCGATCACGCTGGCATCGGCGATACGGTTGTCGCGCAGCAGCATGCGGCGCATCCAGTCCTCACGGTACAGGTGCAACACACTGGCAAGGCACGCGGTGTCGCGGCCCTTCCAGATGGCATAGCGGGTATAGCCACCCCAGCACAGGGCAAACCAGGCGATAGCCAGCAGGTTGTTGAGGTTGCTTTGGATGAAGTTCATGCAGGGTTCCCGAAAGGGCCAGATGCCTAGAGGATAGGGATCAGGTTTCGACGCTGGCAAGCGGCAAAAGACACAGCTGCACTGTGAAATGTGCATGGCTGGCGCAATCAGCTGTAGGAGCGCAAGGCAAAGGGGTTGCCCAAAAAAAGCCCCGCTTCCTTTCGGATGCGGGGCTTTCGCGTCTAGACCCTTGGCGAGCACCCTTCGGCTTGTGGCCGGTGCCGCCCTCAGGCTTCAACTTTTCAGGTCAGGCCAGCGCCTCGCGCGGCTTGCCAAGCATGCGGTCGCAGGCCACGGCGCCAACCAGAGTCACCACCGAAGGCACCAGCCAGGCAAGGCCTTGGTCGCTCAGCGGCAAGTGCGCCATGAAGTCCGGCAGCACGTGGGCGATGCTGCTGCCCTTGATTGCGTCGACCATGCCGAACAACAGCGACACCAGCATCACCGGCGCCAGGATGCGGGTCGGCGAGTTCCACAGGTCTTTCACGAAGCTCAGGCCCACCACCACGATGCAGGGTGGGTAGATGGCGGTGAGTACCGGGATCGAGAACATGATCAGCTTGGTCAGGCCCAGGTTGGAGATCAGCAGCGAGGAGCCTGCCAGGATCACTACCAGCGCACGGTACGACAGCGGCAAGATCTGGCTGAAGTACTCGGCACAGGCGCAGGTCAGGCCAACCGCAGTCACCAGGCAAGCCAGGGCGATGAGTACGGCGAGGAAGCCGCTGCCCAGCGAGCCGAAGGTGTGCTGCACGTAGGCATGCAGTACCGCCGCACCGTTGGTAGCGTCAGCCGCGATATCGTGGCTGCCGGCACCCAGGCGGAACAGGCTGATGTACACCAGGGCCAGGCCGACACCGGCGATCAGGCCGGCGATGATGGCGTAGCGGGTGATCAGCTTCGGCGACGTGACACCGCGCGAGCGGATGGCGTTGACGATGACGATACCGAACACCAGGGCACCCAGGGTATCCATGGTCAGGTAGCCATCGGAGAAGCCCTTGGAGAACGCGGCGGCGGCATAGGCCGGCTGTGCTTCACCAATGGTGCCGGCCGGCAGCGCGAAGGCAGCGATGCCCAGCACGGCCAAGGCGATGATCTTCAACGGGGCCAGGAAGCGGCCGACGGTGTCGAGCAGCTTGCCCGGGTACATGGACACGGCCAGCACCACGGCGAAGTACACCAGGCTGTAGATGAACAGCGCCAACGGGCTTTCACCGGTCAGCGGTGCAACACCTACTTCGAACGACACGGTCGCCGTACGCGGGGTGGCGAACAGCGGGCCGACCGACAGGTAGCACACAGCCGCCAGCAGGCCGCCGAAGAATTTGCCGATCGGGCTGCTAAGGGCATCCATGCCGCCACCGACCTTGGCCAGGGCGACCACGGTGATGACCGGCAGACCCACGGCGGTCACCAGGAAGCCTAGTGCTGCCATCCAGACGTGCGGGCCGGACTGCAGACCGACGATAGGCGGGAAGATGATATTGCCCGCGCCAACGAAAAGCGCAAACGTCATAAAGCCAAGCGCCAGGATATCCTGGCCTTTGAGAACTTTCATTTAAGGTAGTACCACACTGCTGAAATCGGGATTCGAGAAGGGATTTCCCCAGGGGTGAGGGAAATGCTGCCCGGCTTGATAGGCCAGACCCGTTTAGCGTGTCGTTCCCTTTTGGGGAGCGGGCACAGAGTGGCGCGTAGATTAACCGTTTTACCCGGCAAACGCACTGTTACAGTGCTGCTTGTCCGATGTGCGTACATGTTTGTCGTCTGGATATCTGTGCCAAGCGATAATTTATTGCCAATTAGCGTGAATGTCTGGTGGAAAAACCTGATAAAAACTATCGAATGTTCCATGTCGATAAAATATCCGGCGCAACAACGACAAAGGCCACCCGAAGGTGGCCTCTGTGCGCGTGGGGGGTGTAGCAGTATTACTTCTTGGCTTCCCAGCCAGTCAGCTCGGCCAGGGCCTTGCCGATGTCAGCCAGGGAACGCACGGTCTTCACACCAGCGTCCTGCAGGGCGGCGAACTTCTCGTCCGCAGTGCCTTTGCCGCCGGAAATGATGGCGCCAGCGTGGCCCATGCGCTTGCCCGCAGGTGCAGTAACACCGGCGATGTAGGAAACGACTGGCTTGGTCACGTGGGCCTTGATGTAGGCCGCGGCTTCTTCTTCAGCCGAACCGCCGATCTCACCGATCATGACGATCGCTTCGGTCTTCGGGTCTTCCTGGAACAGCTTCAGGATGTCGATGAAGTTGGAGCCCGGGATCGGGTCACCGCCGATGCCGACGCAGGTCGACTGGCCGAAGCCGGCGTCGGTGGTCTGCTTCACAGCTTCGTAAGTCAGGGTGCCGGAACGCGAAACGATACCGACCTTGCCTGGCAGGTGGATGTGGCCTGGCATGATGCCGATCTTGCACTCGCCCGGGGTGATGACACCTGGGCAGTTAGGGCCGATCAGGGTAACGCCCAGCTCGTCGCACTTGACCTTGGCATCCAGCATGTCCAGGGTAGGAATGCCTTCGGTGATGCAGACGATCAGCTTGATGCCGCCGAAGGCAGCTTCCAGGATCGAGTCTTTGCAGAACGGAGCCGGTACGTAGATGACCGAAGCGTCAGCGCCGGTAGCTTCCACGGCTTCCTTGACGGTGTTGAACACCGGCAGGCCCAGGTGGGTGGTGCCACCCTTGCCTGGGGTTACGCCGCCGACCATCTTGGTGCCGTAGGCGATGGCTTGTTCGGAGTGGAAAGTACCCTGCGAGCCGGTGAAGCCCTGGCAGATGACTTTGGTGTCTTTATTGATCAGGACGCTCATTACTTGCCCTCCGCAGCTTTGACAACTTGTTGAGCAGCGTCGGTCAGGCTGGTTGCCGCAATGATGTTCAAACCGCTTTCTGCCAGTACTTTAGCGCCCAGTTCGGCGTTGTTGCCTTCGAGGCGAACCACAACCGGAACTTTGACGCCGACTTCTTTCACTGCACCGATGATGCCTTCGGCAATCATGTCGCAGCGAACGATGCCGCCGAAGATGTTGACCAGGACGGCCGCGACATTGCTGTCGGACAGAATGATCTTGAAGGCTTCGGTAACGCGCTCTTTGGTAGCACCACCGCCAACGTCGAGGAAGTTGGCTGGCTTGCCGCCATGCAGGTTGACGATGTCCATGGTACCCATGGCCAGGCCGGCACCGTTGACCATGCAGCCGATGTTGCCTTCCAGGGCCACGTAGTTCAGCTCGAAGCTGGCAGCGTGGGCTTCACGAGGATCGTCCTGCGACGGGTCGTGGAAGGTTTTCAGCTTAGGCTGACGGTACATGGCGTTTGCGTCGATGTTGATCTTCGCATCCAGGCAGTGCAGGTCGCCGTCGGCCTTGATGACCAGCGGGTTGACTTCCAGCAGGGCCAGGTCGTGTTCTTTGAACAGCTTGGCCAGGCCTACGAAAATCTTGGCGAACTGTGCAACTTGCTTGCCTTCCAGACCCAGCTGGAATGCCAGTTCACGACCCTGGAACGGCTGAGCGCCGACCAGTGGATCGATAGTAGCCTTGATGATCTTCTCAGGAGTTTCGTGAGCGACTTTCTCGATGTCCACGCCACCTTCGGTGGAGGCCATGAACACGATACGGCGGCTCGAGCGATCGACTACAGCGCCCAGGTACAGCTCTTTGGCGATGTCAGTGCAGGATTCGACCAGGATCTTGGTCACTGGCTGACCGTTGGCGTCGGTCTGGTAGGTTACCAGGCGCTTGCCCAACCATTGCGCAGCGAACGCCTTGGCGTCTTCCTTGCTGCGAACCAGCTTGACGCCGCCCGCTTTACCGCGACCACCTGCGTGAACCTGGGCTTTTACAACCCACTCGGAACCGCCGATCTTGTCGCAAGCTTCTGCTGCAGCTTCAGGGGTATCGACTGCGAAACCCTTGGAAACTGGCAGGCCGTATTCAGCGAACAGCTGCTTACCCTGATACTCGTGAAGATTCATGCTTTTTACCGTCTTCGTTAGGTACTGCGCTTCGGCGCTGCGCCATTACTGGCGCCGCACCACCTGTGACCGTTGACCCCGGGTTTTCCCGTGTGATCCGGTCCGGCGGACGTTCCGCGGTGAGTCATGCACGCAAGACTCACGACGGGCTGCCCGCCGTGGTTTCTTATAATTAACGCTTCTTACGGTTGGCCACGTGAATGGCGCCGCCATTCACCGCCAGCGCTGCTTCATGCAACGCTTCGGACAGGGTTGGATGGCTGAAGACCATCATGCCCAGATCCTCGGCACTGGTGCCGAATTCCATTGCGATTGCACCCTGCTGCACCAGTTCGGCAGCCGATGGGCCAATCACGTGTACACCCAGAACGCGGTCGGTCTTGGCATCGGCGATGACCTTGACGAAACCACCGGTGTCGTTGGCTGCCATCGCACGGCCGCTGGCCGCGAACGGGAAGGTGCCTACGTTAACCTCAACACCCTCGGCCTTCAAGGACTGTTCGGTCTTGCCGACCCATGCAATTTCAGGGTGGGTGTAGATAACCGACGGGATCAGGTCGTAGTTCATCTGGGCCTTGTGGCCCTTGATGCGCTCGACAACCATGATGCCCTCTTCCGAGGCCTTGTGGGCCAGCATCATGCCGCGTACCACGTCACCGATGGCGAACACGCCCGGAACGCTGGTGGCGCAGTGATCGTCGACGAAGATGTAGCCACGCTCGTCGATGGTCACGCCGCTGTCCGAAGCCAGCAGGTCGGTGGTTACAGGGCGACGGCCGACCGCAACGATCAGCTTGTCGAAGGTGATCTTCTGCTCGCCTTCGGCGTTGGTGTAGGTCACTTCAACTTCGTTGCCGTTGACTTTAGAGCCAGTGACGCGAGCGCCCAGCTTGATGTCCAGGCCTTGCTTGGTCAGGGTCTTCTGGGCTTCTTTCGACACGGCAGTGTCGGCAGCCATCAGGAAGGTGTCCAGGGCTTCCAGGACGGTAACTTCAGCACCCAGGCGAGCCCATACCGAACCCAGTTCCAGGCCGATCACGCCAGCACCGATAACGCCCAGGCGCTTCGGTACGCTCTGGAATTCCAGGGCGCCGGTGGAGTCGACGATGACGTTCTGGTCGACCGGAGCCGGCGGAATGTCGATCGGGCGCGAGCCGGAAGCCAGGATCACGTTGTCGGCTTCGATGACTTCGGTGGTGCCGTCAGCCTTGGTGACTTCGACTTTCTTGCCAGCCAGCAGCTTGCCGTGGCCCTGGATCGAAGTAACGCCGTTGGCCTTGAACAGGGTGGCAACGCCACCGGTCAGGTTCTTGACGATGCCAGCCTTGCGGCCAACCATCGCAGCAACGTCCATCTTCACTTCGCCAGTGGAGATACCGTGGACATTGAAGCTCTCTTTGGCTTCCTTGTACTTCCAGGAGCTGTCCAGCAGCGCCTTGGAAGGAATGCAACCTACGTTCAGGCAGGTACCGCCCAGGGCCAGCTTGCCCTCGGCGTCAGTGTATTTCTCGATACAGGCAGTCTTCAGACCAAGTTGGGCAGCCTTGATAGCAGCAACATAGCCGCCAGGACCTGCACCAATCACCACTACGTCGAATTTCTGGGTCATAAAAGATTCCTTATCAGCAACTAGCTACAAGCCGCGAACCGCGCGGCATGGCTTCTCGCGAAGCCAGGGCCGGCACGGTACGCAGCCAGAGGGTTAGATGTCCAGCAGCAGGCGGGACGGATCTTCCAGCAGGTTCTTGATAGTGACCAGGAAGGTTACCGCTTCCTTGCCGTCGATCAGGCGGTGATCGTACGACAGCGCCAGGTACATCATCGGGCGAATCACGACCTGGCCATTGATGGCCATCGGGCGCTGGATGATGTTGTGCATGCCGAGAATGGCGGCCTGCGGCGGGTTGACGATCGGGGTCGACATCATCGAACCGAAGGTACCACCGTTGGTGATGGTGAAGGTGCCACCGGTCATCTCTTCGATGGACAGTTTGCCGTCACGGGCCTTCTTGCCGAAGGTGGCGATGCCGTTCTCGATTTCAGCCAGGCTCATCGATTCGGCGTTACGCAGTACCGGTACCACCAGGCCACGGTCGCTGGACACGGCAACGCCGACGTCGGCGAAGCCGTGGTAGACGATGTCGTTGCCGTCGATCGAGGCGTTGACCGCCGGGAAGCGTTTCAGGGCTTCGGTAGCGGCCTTGACGAAGAACGACATGAAGCCCAGGCGCACGCCATTGTGGGTCTTCTCGAACAGGTCCTTGTACTTAGAACGCAGGGCCATGACTTCGGTCATGTCCACTTCGTTGAAGGTGGTCAGCATCGCCATGTTGGACTGGGCTTCGACCAGACGCTCGGCGATCTTGGCGCGCAGGCGGGTCATCGGCACGCGCTTCTCGGTGCGGTCGCCAGCAGCGACGACAACCGGGGCAGCAGCAGCGGCAGGCTTGGCAGCCGGGGCAGCGGCAGGTGCCGACTTCTTGTTGGCAACAGCAGCAACCACGTCTTCCTTGGTGACGCGACCGCCTTTACCGGTACCGGCAACGGCAGCCAGGTCAATGCCGTTTTCTTCAGCCAGCTTGCGGGCGGCCGGGGCAGCAACCGGGTCATCTTCGCCAGCAGCGACAGCAGCGGCAGCCGGAGCAGCAGCAGGAGCGGCTGCGGCGGCAGGAGCCGCGGCAGCACCGCCTTCAACGATCGAGCCCAGCAGTTCGTCGGACAGGACGGTGTCGCCCTCGCCCTTGACGATGTCGCCCAGCACGCCATCGGCGGTAGCCAGTACTTCCAGGACAACCTTGTCGGTCTCGATGTCGACGATCAGCTCGTCACGCTTGACGGCGTCGCCCGGCTTCTTGTGCCAGGTGGCAACGGTGCCATCGGCAACCGATTCCGGGAAGGTTGGGGCTTTGATCTCGATAGCCATTATCTGTGTTTCCTTAAATTCGGTTTCAGGTGCGCGAAGGCGTTAGACAGTGAAGGCGTCTTGCAGCAGTTTTTCCTGCTGTTCGGCGTGCTTCGAAGCGTAACCACAGGCTGGTGCGGCAGACGCGTCGCGACCGGCGTATTCCAGGACCAGTGCCTTGTTGTGGCGGCCCAGGATACGGCGCATGTGGTGCTGGCTGCTGTACCAGGCGCCCTGGTTCATCGGCTCTTCCTGGCACCATACGGCGTGCTTGAGGTTGCTGTATTGCGCCAGGATTTCGACCAGGTCGTCTTCCGGGAACGGGTACAGCTGCTCGAGACGCAGGATGGCGATGTCTTCGCGGCCTTCGGCACGGCGTTTTTCCAGCAGGTCGTAGTAAACCTTGCCGCTGCACAGCACCAGGCGCTCGACCTTGGCCGGATCGATTGCGTCGATTTCCGGGATCACGGTCTGGAACGAGCCTTCTGCCAGTTCTTCCAGGGTCGAGATGGCCAGCTTGTGGCGCAGCAGCGACTTCGGCGTCAGGACTACCAGCGGCTTGCGCAGCGGGCGGATGACCTGGCGACGCAGCAGGTGGTAGATCTGTGCCGGAGTGGTCGGTACGCAGACCTGGATGTTGTGCTCGGCGCACAGCTGCAGGTAACGCTCCAGACGCGCGGAGGAGTGCTCCGGGCCCTGCCCTTCGTAACCGTGTGGCAGCAGCATGGTCAGACCGCACAGGCGGCCCCACTTGTGCTCACCGCTGGTGATGAACTGGTCGATCACCACTTGCGCACCGTTGGCGAAGTCGCCGAACTGGGCTTCCCAGATCACCAGCGCGTTCGGCATGGTGGTGGAGTAGCCGTATTCGAAGGCCAGTACCGCCTCCTCGGACAGGAACGAATCGTACAGATCGAAACGTGGCTGGCCTGGGAACAGGTTCTGCAACGGAATGTAGGTGCTGGCGTCCTTCTGGTTGTGCAGCACCGCGTGACGGTGCGAGAAGGTGCCACGGCCGATGTCCTGGCCGGTCATGCGGATCGGGTGACCTTCGAACTGCAGGGTGGCGTAAGCCATGGTCTCTGCATAACCCCAGTTGATCGGCAAGCCACCGGCCTGCATCTTCTGACGGTCTTCGTAGATCTTCGACACCTGACGCTGGACCACGAAACCTTCCGGCAGCTCAAGCAGCTTGGCCGACAGATCCTGCAGGGTCTTGAGGTCGAAGCGGGTGTCGTGACGCGCGGTCCAGGCATGGCCCAGGTACGGACGCCAGTCGACGAACAGCTCGCGGTTCGGCTCCTTGACCAGGCTCTTCACCACGTGCAGGCCATTGTCCAGCGCGTTGCGGTACTCGTCGATCTTGGCCTGAGCGCGCTCGGCGTCGATGCGACCGGCCTGGATCAGCTGCTCGGCATACAGCTCACGGGTAGTGCGCTGCTTGCTGATTTGCTGGTACATCAGCGGCTGGGTGCCGTTAGGCTCGTCAGCCTCATTGTGGCCACGGCGACGGTAGCAGACCAGGTCGATGACCACGTCACGCTTGAACTGCATGCGGTAGTCGATGGCCAGCTGGGTGACGAACAGCACTGCTTCCGGGTCATCGCCGTTCACGTGCAGGATCGGCGCCTGGATCATCTTGGCAACGTCGGTGGCGTACTCGGTGGAGCGCGCGTCCAGCGGGTTGCTGATGGTGAAACCAACCTGGTTATTGATCACGATGTGCACGGTACCGCCGGTCTTGAAACCGCGGGTCTGCGACATCTGGAAGGTTTCCATGACCACGCCCTGGCCGGCGAATGCTGCGTCGCCGTGGATCGAGATCGGCACCACCTTGTCGCCAACGGTGTCGTTGCGGCGGTCCTGACGGGCGCGCACCGAACCCTCGACCACCGGCGAAACGATTTCCAGGTGGGACGGGTTGAACGCCATGGCCAGGTGCACTTCGCCACCCGGGGTCATCACGTTCGAGGAGAAGCCCTGGTGATACTTCACGTCACCGGAGCCCAGCTCGTTCATCTTCTTGCCTTCGAACTCGTCGAACAGCTCGCGCGGGTTCTTGCCGAAGGTGTTCACCAGCACGTTCAGGCGGCCACGGTGGGCCATGCCGATCACGACCTCCTTGGCGCCGTAAGAGCCGGAACGCTGGATCATTTCATCCAGCATCGGAATCAGGCTCTCGCCGCCTTCAAGGCCGAAACGCTTGGTGCCCGGGTACTTGGTGCCCAGGTACTTTTCCAGGCCCTCACCGGCGGTCACGCGCTCGAGCAGGTGAGCCTGCACGTCAGCGGAAAACTCCGGACGACCGCGCACGCTTTCCAGACGCTGCTGGAACCAGCTGCGCTGCTCGGAATCGACGATGTGGGTGAATTCGGCGCCAATGGTGCGACAATATGTCTTCTGGAGTGCATCGAAGATGTCGCGTAGGCTCGCCTCCTCTTTGCCGATGAACAGGTCGCCGGCACGGAAGGTCGTATCAAGATCGGCATTGGTCAAGCCGTAGTGATTGATCGACAGGTCTACGGGCGCTGGACGCTGCCACAACCCCAACGGGTCAAGCTTGGCAGCCTGATGGCCGCGCATACGATAGGCCTGGATCAGTCGCAGAACTTCAACCTGCTTCTTCTCGTGTTCACTGCTCACGCTCCCGGCGGACACCGGTTGGGCGCGGCGCTGGTTCTTTGCCAGCAGTACGAAATGGTCGCGGATTGTCGAGTGCGATACATCAGTAGCGGTGCTGCCGTCGGCTGGCAACTTCTGGAAGTAAGTGCGCCACTCTTCTGGCACAGCGTTAGGGTCGTGCAGGTAGAGTTCGTAGAGCTCTTCCACATATGCAGCGTTACCACCTGAAAGGTGGGCGCTATCCCACATGCGCTGCATCACGCTTTCTTGCATGCTTGGTCACCCTCGATTAGGGGACTGATCGACAAGAGCCACAGCAAACCTGGAAAAGTCCGAATAAAGCGACTGAACCACGCCACTTGGATCCTGCTGATTTTCCGGGTACCAGCCCGGAAAGCCCCTGCTGGTCTCATATCTTCATAGGTATGAACGCGGGCTTTGTGGGCCCTTGTTCGGGTTTTACCTCAGTGCGGGCTCACACCCGCACCTCGGCATACTGCAGGTACAACACGTTGTATCAGGTGCCGCTTTGCAGCAGCATGTTACGTACGTGACCGATTGCCTTGGTCGGGTTCAGACCTTTCGGGCAAACGTTTACGCAGTTCATGATCCCGCGGCAGCGGAATACGCTGAACGGGTCATCCAGGGACGCCAGGCGCTCCTGAGTCTTGGTGTCACGGCTGTCGGCCAGGAAGCGGTAGGCCTGCAGCAGTGCGGCGGGGCCCAGGAACTTGTCCGGGTTCCACCAGAACGACGGGCAGGAAGTCGAGCAGCAAGCGCACAGGATGCACTCGTACAGACCGTCCAGCTTGTCACGCTCTTCAGGCGACTGCAGACGCTCGATGGCCGGGGCCGGCGTGTCGTTCTGCAGGAATGGTTTCACCTTCTCGTACTGCTTGTAGAAGATGCTCATGTCGACGACCAGGTCACGAATGACCGGCAGACCCGGCAGCGGGCGCAGAACCAGCTTGTTGCCCTTGACCACGCCCGACAGCGGGGTGATGCAGGCCAGGCCGTTCTTGCCGTTCATGTTCATGCCATCGGAACCGCACACGCCTTCACGGCAGGAGCGACGGTACGAGAAACCCTCGTCCTTTTCCTTGATCAGCGCCAATACATCGAGAACCATCAGGTCCTTGCCGCCGGTATCGACGTCGAACGACTCCATCTTGGGCGCCGAGTCGGTGTCGGGGTTGTAACGATAAACTTCGACTTTCAACATAGCAGCCACCCTTAGTAAGTCCGGATTTTTGGCTCGAAGGCCGGAACGGTCTTCGGCGCAAAGTTGACACCGCGCTTGGCAACGCGCTTCTCACCCGGGTAGTACAGGGTGTGGCACAGCCAGTTTTCGTCGTCACGGTCTTCGAAGTCTTCACGGGCGTGAGCGCCGCGGGACTCTTTACGGGCTTCGGCCGCGATGGCGGTAGCTTCGGCGACTTCCAACAGGTTCTGCAGCTCCAGCGCTTCGATACGCGCGGTGTTGAAGGCCTGGGACTTGTCGTTGATCTTGACGTTGGCGATGCGGTCACGCAGGCCGGCCAGTTGCTCGATACCCTTGAGCATGTACTCGCCGGTACGGAATACACCGAAGTAGTTCTGCATGCAGCTCTGCAGCTCGCGCTTGAGGCTGGCAACGTCTTCGCCAGTGGAGCGCTCGTTGAGCTTGTTCAGGCGGTTCAGGGCAACTTCGATGTCGGTGTCGCTGGCGTCGAGATGCTCGATGCCGTCGCTCAGCGCCTTCTCCAGGTGCAGGCCGGCAGCACGGCCGAACACCACCAGGTCGAGCAGCGAGTTGCCGCCCAGGCGGTTGGCACCGTGAACCGATACGCACGCCACTTCACCTACGGCGAACAGGCCAGGGATGATGTGATCCTTGCCTTCTTCGTCCATGGTGATCGCCTGGCCATGAATGTTGGTAGCAACGCCGCCCATCATGTAGTGGCAGGTCGGAACGACCGGCACCGGCGCGACGACCGGGTCGACGTGGGCGAAGGTCTTGGACAGTTCGCAGATACCTGGCAGGCGGCTGTGCAGCACTTCCTCGCCCAGGTGGTCCAGCTTCAGCAGTACGTGGTCCTTGTTCGGGCCCACGCCGTTGCCGGCGATGATTTCCTTGACCATGGAACGGGCAACCACGTCGCGGCCGGCCAGGTCTTTCGCGTTCGGCGCGTAACGCTCCATGAAGCGCTCGCCGTGGGCGTTGATCAGGTAACCACCTTCACCGCGGCAACCCTCGGTGACCAGTACACCGGCGCCAGCGATGCCGGTCGGGTGGAACTGCCACATCTCGATGTCCTGCACCGGTACACCGGCACGCAGGGCCATGCCGATACCGTCGCCGGTATTGATCAGGGCGTTGGTGGTGGAGGCGTAGATACGGCCCGCACCGCCAGTCGCCAGAACGGTGGCCTTGGACTTGATGTACATGGTTTCGCCGGTTTCGATGCAGATCGCGATCACACCGACAAAGGCGCCTTCCTGGTTCTTCACCAGGTCAACGGCATAGTACTCGTTGAGGAAGGTGGTACCGGCTTTCAGGTTGCCCTGGTACAAGGTGTGCAGCAGCGCGTGACCGGTACGGTCGGAAGCGGCACAGGTACGGGCAGCCTGGCCACCTTTACCGAAGTCCTTGGACTGACCACCGAACGGACGCTGGTAGATGCGGCCGGTTTCGGTCCGCGAGAACGGCAGGCCCATGTGGTCCAGCTCGAAGACCGCAGCCGGGCCTTCCTGACACATGTATTCGATAGCGTCCTGGTCACCGATGTAGTCGGAACCCTTGACGGTATCGTACATGTGCCAGCGCCAGTCGTCGTTCGGGTCGGCCGAAGCGATGGCGCAGGTGATGCCGCCCTGGGCGGATACGGTGTGCGAGCGGGTCGGGAAGACCTTGGTGACTACGGCAGTCTTGTGGCCGCCTTGAGCCAGTTGCAGCGCAGCACGCATGCCGGCGCCGCCGCCACCGATGATGATGGCGTCGAAGGAAATGGTTGGAATGCTAGCCATGGATCAGATACCCCAGAGAATCTGCACACCCCAGACGAAGTAAGCGAACATCGCAACGCCGCATACCGCCTGGAACAGGAAACGAATCGCAGTTGCCGACTTGCCGAACGACATAGGCGTCAGGTAGTCGGTTGCAATGGTCCACATGCCGACCCAGGCGTGAGCGCCCAGGGCAACGAGGGCCAGCAGACTGAAGATCCGCATCGCGTTGTTGGAGAACAGACCATGCCACTGGGTGTAGTCGATGCCTGGGTGGGCGATCACGTAGCCGATCAGGAAGAGGAAGTAAGCCGCGAGAACGACCGCAGAAACGCGCTGCGCCATCCAGTCATAGAGGCCCGAACGCGACAGGTTCGTGACATTGGTTACCATACCCAAACTCCCACCAGAACGATCAGCACCACGGAGATGACGATCACGATTTTCGAGCCCAGCTTGCCGCCTTCCAGCGTCTCACCGATACCCATGTCCATGATCAGGTGACGAACACCTGCCACGAGGTGATAAAGCAGGGCAGACAGCAGACCCCAGGTCACGAATTTGGCCAGCGGGCTGGTCAGACACGCCTTCACCTCACCGAAGCCTTCCTCGGAACCCAGCGATTTGCCCAGTGCATAAAGCATGATGGCAAGGCCGATGAACAGGATGACGCCGGAGATACGGTGCAAGATGGACGTGTACGCAGTGACAGGGAGCTTGATGGTCCTTAGGTCTAGGTTTACAGGTCGTTGGCTTTTCACGGCTTTTTTCACACTGAAGAGCCCCTAGCGAATCAGGGCAAAGTTGTTGGTAAGTGTACTGGTCAGGTACCCACCACCCAGGGAACGGCGACCCCCAGCAGTTCGGGCTTGCAAGCCCCTGGCGGTCGGGTGCCGAGTATAGACAGTTAGGCTGCTTATGACAACGTGACGGGGTAGCCCAAATAGCGCATTGCCTTTAACGAACAAAAGGCGTAAATGGGCGAGAATTTCGGGAAAAATCAGGCTTGAATGCCTGTTTCAACAAGCCTTTAGGCAAATTGACATCTGGATTTATCCCTCTATAGTGGTGCGGGCCCTGCGTGGGGGGTCTGTCTGATGATTTCAAGCATTAATAGGAGGCCACATGGCTGACAAAAAAGCGCAGTTGGTCATCGAGGGCGCTGCCCCCGTCGAGCTGCCCATTTTAACCGGCACCGTTGGTCCTGATGTAATCGACGTCCGCGGGTTGGGGGCCACTGGTCACTTCACCTTCGACCCTGGTTTCATGGCGACTGCCTCGTGCGAGTCGAAGATCACCTACATTGACGGCGACAAAGGTATCCTGCTGCACCGCGGCTACCCGATCGAGCAACTCGCCGAGCAATCCGACTACCTCGAAACCTGCTACCTGCTGCTCAACGGCGAACTGCCGAATGCCGAGCAGAAGGCCCAGTTCGTCAGCACCGTCAAGAACCACACCATGGTTCACGAGCAGCTGAAGTCCTTCTTCAACGGCTTCCGCCGCGACGCTCACCCGATGGCGGTGATGTGTGGCGTGGTCGGCGCCCTGTCGGCGTTCTATCACGACTCCCTGGACATCAATAACCCGCAACACCGCGAAATTTCCGCGGTGCGCCTGGTCGCCAAGATGCCGACCCTGGCCGCGATGGTTTACAAGTACTCCATGGGCCAGCCAATGATGTACCCGCGCAACGACCTGTCGTACGCGGAAAACTTCCTGCACATGATGTTCAACACCCCGTGCGAGATCAAACCGATCAGCCCGGTGCTGGCCAAGGCAATGGACCGGATCTTCATCCTCCACGCCGACCACGAGCAAAACGCCTCCACCTCCACCGTCCGCCTGGCCGGCTCGTCGGGTGCCAACCCGTTCGCCTGTATCGCCGCCGGTATCGCCGCACTGTGGGGCCCGGCCCACGGCGGTGCGAACGAAGCCGTCCTGACCATGCTCGATGAAATCGGCGATGTCTCGAACATCGACACGTTCATCGCCAAGGCCAAGGACAAGAACGACCCGTTCAAGCTGATGGGCTTCGGTCACCGCGTGTACAAGAACCGCGACCCGCGTGCCACCGTGATGAAGCAGACCTGCGACGAAGTCCTGCGCGAGCTGGGCATAAAGAACGACCCGCAGCTGGAACTGGCCATGCGCCTCGAAGAGATCGCCCTGACCGATCCGTACTTCATCGAACGCTCGCTGTACCCGAACGTCGACTTCTACTCGGGGATCATCCTCAAGGCAATCGGCATTCCGACCAGCATGTTCACCGTGATCTTCGCCCTGGCACGTACCGTGGGCTGGATCTCGCACTGGAAAGAAATGCTCTCCAGCCCGTACAAGATCGGCCGTCCGCGCCAGCTGTACACCGGCGAGCAAAAACGCGACATCACTGCACTGAAAGACCGCAAGTAAGCTTTTTAGCCGAACGCAAAAAGGCTGCCCTCGGGCAGCCTTTTTTATTCCAGGTCCTGATGGCCGCAGCTCGACCCTTGCGGGAGCCCCGCGTTAAACCTCAGTTTTTCTCAGCCCGTTCGCGCAGCCCTTTCAGGGTATTGAACGGCGCATCCACCACGAACTTGTTGGCCACCATCGCCGGCACGCTACCACCCGGCTCGGTGTGCACCTGGTAGGTCACTTCCGTGCTGTCGCCCTTGGGCACCAGCTTCCAGAAGCCCTCAACCTTGGCTACCCGCACAAAGCCCTTCTCTTCCGGTAGATAGGTCGGCTCTTCCTTCAGGTTCCGCACCAGGCTGCCGTCCGCTGCCTTGACAGTGGTCACATGCAGAATCGAATCCCGCGGCGTCACCGGCCATGGCGTATTGAACTGGGTGTAGGTCCAGCTCTGGTCACCCTCATGCTTGAGCAGCTTCTGCGACTTGCACTCGTGAATCCATGCGCAGGCGCCGACCACGTCTTCCTGCAACGCCTGCACCTTGGCCAGCGGCGCCTTGATCACGGTGACACCCTGATAAGCCTTGTACTTGGAGCCCGCCACTTCGCTGAGGGATACCTTGATCCCCTCCTCGTCCTTGGCCACCTGCCAGTTCTCGGCCCAGGCCGCAGGCGACAGCAGAACACCCACGCCACACAGCAGTGCAATACGCTTGAACGATCTCATATGTTTATCCTTGTTGTCGAAGATCCAGCCTGTCACGCCGCCGTCATCTGCTCCCACCAGCCAAGAATCCTGATTGCCTCGTCACGATCACTGCCGCACACCTCGACATCCGCCTTGAAGCCGCCACATACCGCCGGCCGCTCGGGCTTGCCGAACAGGTCGCAGAGGTTGGCAGCCGTCAGGTGCAGGCAGCGCTCGCCAGCCGGCTTGCCATTGGGCATGCGCGGCATCGCAGAAGTGATGGACGGGGCGATGCAGCAGGCACCACAGCCCTCACGGCAATTCATGGTCATTCACCAAAATCAGGACTCCCTGGAACAAAACGGGACGAACGTCCCTGGATAGTAACCGCTCAAACAGGCGTTTGAAATTACTGGCACGATGAAATTTGCCGTGACCCGGCAGTCAGTTCCCGGCTACTGGCGATACTCGAAATCGATGGCTGCCCCTTCCACGTCATGACGGCTGTCATTACGCAACTGCAGCTGCATTTCGTTATTGATCAACCGGCCATTGAGCTGGAACGGGCTGTCGCTGGTTTCCGGCTTTTCGGTAAACATGGGCGGCAGCAAAGGTTTGCGCCGCTGGATGGGCGACGGGGTACCCACATTCGGCTCCAGATTGTCGACCATATCGACAGGCAGGCTGAGGTCCAGCTTTGCCTTGGGCAATGGTTTGGCGACCGCTTTGCTGACCGGCTTGTGCGCCTTGTTCTTGCTGCCAGCCTTTTTCACCACCTGCTTCTGCGCAGGCTTGCCTGGCGCCTTTTTTTGCACATTTTTGCCCTGGGCTGCCTGCGCCTGGCTTGCCGGCTGCGCAGCCAAGGCTGGACTGCCCGGGTAGCAGAGCGGTGCAAGGCACAAGATCAAGGCAAAACGGCGCAAAGCTTTCATGGCAAATGGACAGACTGGCAAGAAAGGTGCGTATGCTCCATGTTCCACGGGCGGCTGGCAAGCCTTACAAAAGTGTGAGCGCAGGCTCCCTGCACAACTGCTGAGCCAGCAAACCCAGCGTAATCACTGCCCGCTCGGCCTCTTTGTTCCACGGGATGCCACAATTAAGGCGGATGCAGTGGTTGAACTGTTCCGTGTTACTGAATATTAACCCCGGCGCGATACTGATGCCTTGCTCCAGCGCCCGCACATGCAGCTCCTGGGTATTGACCCGCCCCGGCAGGCTTATCCAGAGGATGAAACCGCCCGTGGGCCGGGTCATCTGGGTACCCTCGGGGAAGTGCTGCTGCACCGCCAACTGGTAGGCACTGAGGTTCTTGCGATACTCCTGGCGGATGTAGCGCAGGTGCCGGTCGTAACCGCCATTTTCCAGATAGGCCGCCACCCCCATCTGCGTCACGCTACAGGCCGAATGGGTGGTGAAGGTCTGCAGGCGCTGAATTTCGTCCTGATAGCGCCCGGCGATCATCCAGCCAACGCGCACACCGGGGGACAGGGTCTTGGAGAAGCTTGAACAGTAGATCACCCGGTCCAGGCGGTCGAATGCCTTCAGCGCTTTGGTCTTGCCTTGCTCGAACATCAACTCGCCATAGATGTCGTCCTCGATAATCTGAATATCGAAGTCTGACGCCAGGCGCAGCAATTGCTTTTGCCGCTCCTCAGGGACCGTGCCACCCAGCGGATTGCTCAGGCGCGCCGTCAGTACCAAGGCCTTGATCGACCACTGGTTAGCCGCCAGCTGCAAGGCTTCAAGGCTGATACCCGTGGATGGATCGCTGGGGATTTCGATCACTTTCAGGCCGAGCAAATCGGCCAGTTGCAGCAACCCGTAATAGGTCGGCGACTCGGCAGCGATCAGATCGCCCGGGCGGGTCAACACGCGCAGGGACATTTGCAGGGCATCGACGCAGCCATGGGTCACGATCACTTCACGCGGGTCGACCAGCACGCCGGCATCGCGCATGCGAATGGCGATCTGCCGGCGCAGTGGCTCGAAACCGGGGCTGAACATGTAGCTGAAGGCACGCGGGCTGTGAAAGCGGGTGACCTTGGCAATTTGCTGATGCAGGGCACGCACTGGCAGGTAGTCGACATGCGGCACCGCGGCGCCGAACGGGAACACGCCATCACGGCGCGCCTCGGTCAGCACTTGCTGGATGATGCTGGCACGGGTGACCAGGCCTGGGCGCTCCACCCGGGCAATGTCCGGGGTTTGCGCGGTCAGGGCCGGCGTCTGGTGCACGTAGTAGCCAGATTGTGGCCGCGCGCGGATCAACCCTTGGTCTTCGAGGTTGGCATAGGCCTGCAGCACCGTGGCATGGCTGACATTGAGCTGGGCACTCATCTTGCGCACGGAGGGTACCCGCTCGCCTGGCTGGTAGACACCGCGACGGATGTCATCGGCCAGTTGCTGGGCGATACGCTGGTACAGCAGCAGGTTGGTCATGGCGGCGGCTCGTTGTTCTTATACGGCTCAGTGACGGTAGAGGATACCGTAACAGTTGCAAAGTGTACTGGGACAGTATGCAACATAGTCGACAATACAATAGCGTGATAGCTATCGAAACGACTAAGCCGACAAAAAGCGGGGCCGCATGGCGGCCCTTTCGCGGCACAAGGCCGCTCCTACAGGTTCTGCACATGTCTTGGGCTTGACACTACCCTGTGGGAGCGGCTTTAGCCGCGAACACCGGCAAAGCCGGTGCCGTCCTCCGCACGCCAGCGATCAGCGCGCAGGCGCGAGCCTGCCCTTGTCGTCGGAGAACACGATCTCCACGCGGCGGTTCTGCGCCCTGCCCCGCTCAGAGGCGTTGGCCTCGATCGGGTACTGGTCGCCATAGCCCTCGACCTGCAGGCGCTTTTCGTCGATACCAAGGTCCACCAGCATGTCGGCCACGGCCTGCGCCCGGTCGCGGGACAGTTTCAGGTTGTCTTCGGCCGCGCCAGTGCTGTCGGTATAACCTTCGATACGCACTACCCGCCGCGGGTTGAGCTGAAGGAACTGCACCAGCTTGAGCACGGTACGGCTGGCCGAATTCTTCAGCTCGGCACGGCCAGTATCAAACAGCACGTCACCCAGGGTCATCACCAGGCCACGATCAGTCTGCTCCGAAGCCAGCGCAGCGATCTGCGACTCGACCCACTTGCCTTGCTGCTGCACGCTGGCCAGCTTGGCCTCGCGCAACGCCAACTGCAGGCGCTGACGCTCGAGGTCAAGCTTGGCCTGGCGCTCCTGGTTCAGCGCCAGCTTGGCATGCTCACTGGCAATTTCACTGTAGCGCTGACTAAGGTAAGCGTAATGACGCACATCGGAACCGGTGCCGATATAGCTGGACAGGCGCTCGGCACGGGCCAGCGACTCACCTGCACGGATCACGTCACGTGGCGCACTGCGCAGCACATCGGAATCATCCTTGACCTTGGCGAAGGTGGCACTGGCTTCATCCAGCGCAGCAGAGCTGCGCTGGCTGGCACAACCTTGCAAGCCTGCTGCCAGCGCCAGCAACACCAGCGCGGCCAATGGTGTACGGCGCATCATGGCTGCACCTCCAGTTGCTTGCGCAAGCGCTTGACCCGCGACTGCAGCAGTTGCAGTTGCTCTTCGCTTTTCTGGTTCAGCACCTGGGCCTCGGCCAGGCGGGCATCAAGTTCGGCCTGCTCGGCGCGCATGCGCGCATCACGGTAGTCCTGGGTCAGCATGTTGGCCTTGGCCCGGGCCAGCTTGTCTTCAGCCATCTGCAGCGTTTCGACCTGCTCGGTGGCACCTACGGCCCTGGCCTGCTCCAGTGCCTGCTCGGAAATGCGCATCTGCTCGTCAGGGGCCGGATCATTGGCGCAGCCAGCCAGGCCGAGCACGGCCAAGGCAAGGATTAGTGGTTGGGTTCTCACGCAATCTTCCTAGTGTTTGGGGGCGTCCGCCGGCACCTGCAACTGCGCTTTCCAGCGCTCGACATTACGTTGCAGGACCGCCTCGGACGCACCGGAGATCGGCAATTCTGTCAGTTTTTTTGCCAATTGCCCACGCAACCAGCTGTCATTGCATGCCGAGTTGTGCGACAGGGCCAAGTACAGGCCTGGCCGGTCCACCGGCAGGCCGCGGGCGACCAGGTCATTGTTCATGCCCAGGCTCTGGGCCATGGCCATGCCCGAATAGCGACCAGCGAGTACATAGTCCACCTGGCCAAGCACCAGTTTCTGGAACGCCTGGGTCAGGTTCTGCGCCGGCACCAGCTTCAGCTGGGCCTTGGCAAACGCGGTAAAGGCCGGGGTCAGGCGCGCGCGTTCGGACAAGCTACCCTGGTACTGTGCCAGGTCCGCCGGGCCATCGAAGGTCAGCGTGGCATCGTGGCGTGTCCACACCAGGTATTCGTTGAGTTGAAGGGGTGGGTGGATGTAGTCCAGCGCGGTCAGTTGCTCCACCTGCAGCGGCGTATCGAGCAGCAGGTCCATACGCCCGCTGCGCACTTCCTCCAGGGCCTGGTCGCGACGGCCTGCACTCAGCACCTCCACCTTCACCCCCAGCTCGCCAGCCACCTGGCGCAAAAGGTCGACGTTGGCGCCTATCAGGTGTTTCGGGTCTTTTGGGTCCTGCCACGAATAAGGCGGCGCATCAGGGCTGCCGGTTGCCACCAGGCGCTCGCACTTGCCTGCCGCCATGGCCAGCGGCGAAGCCAACGCCACCATGCATGCCAGCACCCTGCCCGTTCCGCGCAACGTCATCCCTCACTCCTCAACCCATAAAAAAACCCGACCCTCAATGCGAGGGCCGGGTTCTTTATAAGTGATGCAGGCGGATCAGACCAGCTTTTCCAGCTCCGGAACCGCTTCGAACAGGTCAGCGACCAGGCCGTAGTCGGCCACCTGGAAGATCGGCGCTTCTTCGTCCTTGTTGATCGCAACGATCACTTTGGAGTCTTTCATGCCGGCCAGGTGCTGGATCGCGCCGGAGATACCGACGGCGATGTACAGCTGTGGCGCAACGATCTTGCCGGTCTGGCCGACCTGCATGTCGTTCGGCACGAAGCCGGCGTCGACCGCAGCGCGTGAGGCACCGACAGCAGCACCGAGCTTGTCGGCCAGGCTGTACAGATGCTTGAAGTTGTCACCGTTGCCCATGCCGCGGCCGCCGGAAACGACGATCTTGGCAGCGGTCAGCTCTGGGCGGTCGGACTTGGCCAGCTCTTCACCGACAAAGGCCGAGATACCGGCGTTGTGCGCGGCACTCACCGCTTCAACAGCAGCCGAGCCACCTTCGGCAGCGACTGGGTCGAAGCCGGTGGTACGCACGGTGATGACCTTGATCGAAGCGCTCGATTGCACGGTGGCAATGGCGTTACCGGCATAGATCGGGCGCTTGAAGGTGTCGGCGGACTCGACCGAGATGATCTCGGAGATCTGGTCCACGTCCAGCAGCGCGGCAACGCGCGGCAGGATGTTCTTGCCGTTGGTGGTGGCCGGGGCCAGCACGTGGCTGTAACCCTTGGCCAGCTCGACGATCAGCGGCGCGACGTTTTCCGGCAAGGCGTGGGCGTAGGCGGCGTTATCAGCAACCAGGACCTTGGCCACACCAGCGATCTTGGCAGCGGATTCAGCAACGCCACCGACGTTCTGGCCTGCGACCAGCACGTGCACATCACCACCGATCTTGGCGGCTGCGGCGACAGTGTTCAGGGTGGCCGGGGCAACGGCGCCGGCTTCGTATTCAGCGACAACCAGGATAGTCATTTAGATTACCTTCGCTTCGTTCTTCAGCTTCTCGACCAGTTCGGCCACCGACTTGACCTTGATGCCAGCGCTGCGGGCAGCCGGCGCTTCAACTTTCAGGGTTTTGTTGGTGGAGGCGAGGGAAACGCCCAGCGCGTCTGGAGTAACGGTCTCCAGCGGCTTCTTCTTGGCCTTCATGATGTTCGGCAGCGACGCATAGCGTGGCTCGTTCAGGCGCAGGTCGGTGGTGACGATGGCTGGCAGGTTCAGCGATACGGTCTGCAGGCCGCCATCGATTTCACGGGTGACGTTCAGCTTGTCGCCGGCGACTTCCACCTTGGAGGCGAAGGTGCCCTGGGCGTAGCCGGTCAGCGCAGCCAGCATCTGGCCGGTCTGGTTGTTGTCGCTGTCGATGGCCTGCTTGCCAAGGATGACCAGCTGCGGCTGCTCTTTGTCGACAACGGCTTTCAGCGCCTTGGCCACCGCCAGGGAGTTCAGCTCGTCAGCGGCTTCTACCAGGATGGCACGGTCGGCACCCAGGGCCAGGGCGGTACGCAGTTGCTCCTGGGCAGTGGTCGGGCCGACGGAAACGACGACGATCTCGGTCGCAACGCCTTTTTCCTTCAAGCGTACGGCCTCTTCCACGGCGATTTCGCAGAAGGGGTTCATGGACATCTTGACGTTAGCAAGGTCGACGCCGGAGTTGTCCGCCTTGACGCGAACCTTGACGTTGTAGTCGACCACTCGTTTGACAGCTACAAGAACCTTCATGGATTCCTCGTTACTCTCCGGTGAATAGATAGTCGCCTGGGGCTGAGCCCGGCGATGCGCGTGGGTACAAGGGCACCTCTAAAAACGTACCGGGAGCCAGTATCTTCACTGTGACCGAACAGTCTTGTCCGGACTCTTGCGACAAATACTCACGGGTCATTTTCTGTCGTGGCGTGTAAACTCCACTACAAACCGGCCCAAGGCCGCAAAACCCTGCTCCACACCTGGTCTTTAGAGGTGTACCTGCGCCCGGCTGCAAGCCTACGGCGAACGTAAAACCGCTCGTATCTTGACCGTAACACCCCATCCGGTCAATACGGCAAATCGGTCACCCTCCAGCCGTGTTCCTTTGATTTTACTGGCCTGCGGCAAATTCAAACAAACGTTTGTATTGGACCCGCCAAGTGGTGTAGATATAATGCGCGGCCAAGACAAAACGGTGTAGTCCGTCATTTGCGCAGCTACAGTTTCGCTCCCGTGATGAGCCACTGCGCGCAAACACCCATAAGACAAAGCAACAGCACGAGCCTTGATGAGTAGGAGAGAACCAGTGGAACGCGAATACATGGAATTCGACGTGGTCATCGTCGGCGCCGGCCCGGCAGGCCTGTCCGCCGCCTGCCGCCTGAAGCAGAAGGCCGCCGAAGCCGGTAGCGAAATCAGCGTCTGCGTGGTGGAAAAAGGCTCTGAAGTCGGCGCCCACATCCTCTCCGGCGCGGTGTTCGAACCCCGCGCCCTGAACGAACTCTTCCCCGACTGGAAAGAGCTCGGCGCACCGCTGAACACCGAAGTGAAGCGCGACGACATCTATGTGCTCAAGGATGCCGGCAGCGCCACCAAGGTGCCGGACCTGTTCGTGCCCAAGACCATGCACAACCATGGCAACTACATTATCTCGCTGGGCAACCTGTGCCGCTGGCTGGCCCAGCAGGCAGAGAACCTGGGCGTGGAAATCTACCCGGGCTTCGCCGCCCAGGAAGCGCTGTTCGACGACAACGGCGTGGTCCGCGGCATCGTCACCGGCGACCTGGGTGTCGACCGCGAAGGCAACCCGAAGGAAGGCCTGTACACCCCGGGCATGGAACTGCGTGCCAAGTACACCCTGTTTGCCGAAGGCTGCCGTGGCCACATCGGCAAGCAGCTGATCAAGCGCTTCAACCTCGACAGCGAGTCCGATGTCCAGCATTACGGCATCGGCCTGAAAGAAATCTGGGAGATCGACCCGGCCAAGCACGAGCAGGGGCTGGTGGTGCACACCGCCGGCTGGCCGCTGGACGTGGTAGCCAAGGACAACACCGGTGGCTCGTTCCTCTATCACCTGGAAAACAACCAGGTGGTGGTCGGCCTGATCGTCGACCTGTCCTACGCCAACCCGTACCTGTCGCCGTTCGACGAATTCCAGCGCCTGAAGCACCACCCGGTGATGAAGCAGTACCTCGAAGGCGGCAAGCGCATCAGCTATGGCGCCCGCGCCATCTGCAAAGGCGGCCTGAACTCGCTGCCGAAGATGGTGTTCAACGGTGGCGCATTGATCGGTTGCGACCTGGGCACCCTGAACTTCTCCAAGATCAAGGGCAGCCACACCGCGATGAAATCGGGCATGCTCGCGGCCGAAGCAGTAGCGGACGCATTGATCGCTGGCAGCGAGGGCGGCGATGCGCTGAACACTTACGTTGACGCCTTCAAGGCCAGTTGGCTGCACGAAGAACTGTTCGCCAGCCGTAACTTCGGCCCTGCGCTGCACAAGTTCGGCCCACTGTTTGGTGGTGCATTCAACTACGTCGACCAGAACTGGTTCGGCGGCAAGCTGCCGTTCACCCTGCACGACACCAAGCCGGACTACGCCTGCCTCAAGCTGGCTGCCGACTCGAAAAAGATCGACTACCCGAAGCCGGACGGCAAGCTGAGCTTCGACAAGCTCAGCTCGGTATTCCTCTCCAGTACCAACCATGAAGAGGAACAACCCTGCCACCTGAAGCTGACCGACCCGAGTATCCCGATCGCCAGCAACTTGCCGCTTTACGACGAGCCGGCCCAGCGCTACTGCCCGGCGGGCGTGTACGAAGTGGTCACCCAGGAAGACGGCAACAAGCGCTTCCAGATCAACGCGCAGAACTGTGTGCACTGCAAGACCTGCGACATCAAGGACCCGGCCCAGAACATCACCTGGGTCACCCCTGAAGGCGCTGGCGGGCCGAACTACCCGAACATGTAAGGCCTCTGCCCTGGCGGCAACAAAAAGCCCCCGGTTCTCACGAGCCGGGGGCTTTTTGTTACCGCCAAAATCAGGCAGTACGCACTTCCTCGAAGAGCTCTGGATGGCGATCCAGCAGCTTGAGCAGTTTCACCAATGCCACGGGTGGTGTGGTCTTGCCATTTTCATAACGGGAGAACGCGTTGACGCCACCACCGAAAATTTCCCCCGCTTCACGCTGGTCGAGATCGAACTTCCGGCGCATTGAAGCAATGAAGGAAGGATCCACAACAGTTGCGTTGACTTGGCGCTCGAATGCCGTCATCAGGTTACTGACACGCATGGCCTCATCGTGACTAAGTACACATTCACCACATGCGGAACAGTAATCGCCACTTACGTCCGGGATGACGGTTGCCCCTCCTTTATAGCTATAGGGCATGCCTTGAACATCAGGTGCAAGCTCCGCACCGCCGCATATTGGACATCTCATGGTTACAACCCCTTGAAAGACACGATGAGCACGTCGTCTACCACGGACACTTTCAGATAAACGTACCCAATTGCTGTAAGCGGACGATAGACGTCCTGCCAAACCCGATGATCCACATGGCTGGTCATGCTCTTGTAAAAATCAGTGCGCTCCAAACTGGAGATCACTTCAAGCATGCCCGGATAATCCATTCCCAGCGCTTTGGCGCCTCTCAGTGCAGCGCTTGTAGGGCTGATGCGCCTTGCAGCAGCCAAGACTTTTACCCGTTCCAGCGGACAGTGAGGCGTTCTCTTTTCCATGAGAAATTAACCTTCCAGGTTAAATTTGGCCAATAGGTTATTCCAATAACCCCCGCCCGGAAGTCTGCCTCAGCGCCTCAATAGCGTTACCCTCTCATTTGTCACCACACATGATCGGCATCGGCTCCGCAGTAAACGTCAATGGCTCGCGGCGCCCGAAATACAGGGCCGTCAGCAGCCCCACCATACCCATGATCAGACAAAACCCGACACACACCCACGGGCTCCACGGCATCAGCGCGATCAATGCCAGCGGCGTGGTACTGGCCCACAGTGCGTAGGCCACGTTATAGGTGAAGGAAATGCCCGAAACCCGGATCTCGGCGGGGAACAACCCGACCATCACCGACGGCACCACCCCCACCACGCCGCAGGACAGCCCTGCCAGCGCGTAGGCCAGCCAGGTCATGCCCCACTGCCCATTCAGGCTGGCGTACAACGCGCCGATGCCCAGCGGCAGCAGCACGCTGTAAAGCATCAGCGCACGCCAGGCGCCCACGCGGTCAACCAGCAGGCCGGCGAGTACGCAGCCGATATTGAGGAAGACGATGCCCACACTGCTCAGGGCAAAGGTGTGCCCGGCGCTCATGCCGAAGCGCTGCTGCATCACCGTCGGGGTTATCACCACCAGCACCACCACGGCAGAGGTCAACACGCAAGTCAGCAGCGCCGCCGGAATCAGCGCACGGCGGTGCTCGCCCAGTACCCGCCGCAGGGGGAACTTCACCGGCTGTTCCTGACGTGCGCGCAAGGCAAGAAACACCGGTGTTTCGCTCAGCCAGCGACGTAGCCACACGCCAATCACGCCAAACACCCCACCCAACAGGAACGGGTAACGCCAGGCGTAGTCGAGGATCTCCTGCGGTGTGAATACTTGCGCCAGCAAGGTCGCGGTCAGCGCCCCCAGCAGGTAGCCGAAGGTCAGCCCGGCCTGCAGGAAGCCCAAGGCATAACCGCGTCGGCCGGCTGGCGCGTGCTCGGCAACGAAGGTCCAGGCACTCGGCACCTCGCCCCCCACCGCCGCACCCTGGAAGATACGCAGCGCCAGTAGAATCAACGGCGCGGCATAGCCGATGTCGGCATAGGTCGGCATCACGCCGATCAGCAGGCACGGCAGGGCCATCATCAGGATGCTAAGGCTGAACACACGTTTACGCCCCAGGTGGTCCGCAAAGTGCGCCATCAGGATGCCGCCCAGCGGCCGCGCCAGGTAACCGGTGACGAAGATGCCGAAGCTTTGCAGCAGGCGCAGCCACTCGGGCATTTCGGGCGGGAAGAACAGCTGGCTGAGGGTCAGCGCAAAGAACACGAAAATGATGAAGTCGTAGATTTCCAGCGCGCCACCCAGTGCCGCCAGGCCCAGGGTCCGGTGATCGCCGCGGCTGAACCGGGGCGGGCGAGCGGTATCGATGGCAGTCATGGCAGGGGTCCGCAAATCGGCAAAGGGCAAGAGGATAACAAATAGCTGCCCCGTTGCCCTGCACGCTGCGCCGCTAGCGGTTGAACACCGTGTGCGCGAAGTTGGCCCGCGGCCGTGGCCGCGCCGCGGTAGCCGGCATGCTGCCCGGCAGCGGCAACTTGCCGACCACCAGCGGCGCGTCGATGATCGCCATGAATGACTCCAGCGCCTCGTTATCAGGCACCTGGGGGAGGCTCAGGCTGACCGCCTGGCGTTCGGCCTGCGGTACTGAAGGCACTTTCAACTGACTGGAGTGGTAAAGCAGGGCGTGCTGGATCTGCGTGCTGACGCGGCAGAAGCGCGCCAGGTCGACCCCGGCATGATTCGCCAGCTCGATATTGCCCAGCAGCAGATGAAAAGGCTGCAAGGCGCACTGAACAAGGCGCTGGAGCTCCTCGAAGCTCTCCACGGGGGCGATCCGGTAATAGCCCAGGCCATTGAGCAACCGCTCCAGCTGCAGGCGCTGGCACGGGTGTGCGTCGGCGATGAGGATGCGCAGGGTCTTGTTTGCCATGGTGGGACCTGGGCAGTTGGGTAATGGGTACGCTCCATGACCATACTGCGCCAGTACCGGCTACTGCCATGGCCAAGCCTGGCAGCGGTCTTCTTTGATAGAAGTCGGGAAACCCGCATAAATCAAGTGATTGACTGACGGAATTTGCATTTGCCTTTAAGCCGGCCTTCACGATTCCCACTCGCGCATGCGTAGCCGGCAGTGCTTCATCGCATTGACGATGTGTTTCTCCACCATGCTGCGGGATATGCCCAGGTGCTCGGCAATCTGCGGGTGCGACAGGCCATCGAGCTTGCGCAGCAGGAAGCAGTCGCGACACACCTTGCTCAGCTCATCCAGTGCACGCTGCATCAACGCCAGCCGCTGATCAAGCTGCAAGTCATGGGCCGGCGCCGCCGTGTGCCAGCGCTCGTCGCTATCCAGTACTTCCAGCGGCTCGGCTTGGCGCACCTGGTATCGCCTGTGGCGGTCAACCACCAGATTGAGCGCCGTGCGGTAGAGGAAGGCGCGTGGGTGCTCGATACGCTCGGCGTCGGTGCGCTCCAGCACCCGCAGGTAAGCATCGTGCGCCACATCCTCGGCGGCCTGACGACTGCCCAGGCGTGCGGAGAGGAAACCCACCAGTTCGCGATAGTAATGTTCCACGACGATACCTGAGATGTCCTGCCAGCTTTTGCCAGAAAGCCCTTTCAGGCAGCAATGCAGGACCGAGTGATGTCAACGTGCGATCTTACAAATTATAATTATTCTCAGCAACAAGCGCGGCTGGCCACGTGTTAGCCCGCCCCCCTGCTAAATCCCCCGCTACCGCTTTCGTCTATCTGGCACCCGGTCCGCGCCCGCCACTTGATGCGCGTCCCCACACCCCTTGGCTGGATGTCTGCATGAGACCTTTAACCAACACCCGTCGCCGTGCCCTGCTCACTGGCCTGGGCTTGCTCGGCCTAGGCAGCCTGCTGGCCTTGAAGGCCCTGCCCTACGGCGCCCAGCCGTTGAGCACGGTCGCCGTGACCCGCACTGATATCGAGAGCAGCGTTACCGCGCTGGGTACCTTGCAACCGAGACGTTACGTGGATGTTGGCGCCCAGGCCTCCGGCCAGATCCACAAGCTGCACGTTGAAGTTGGCGACACCGTGCGCAAGGGCCAACTGCTGGTCGAGATCGACCCCTCCACCCAGCAAGCGCGTCTGGATGCCGGGCGCTTCTCTATCGACAACCTCAAGGCCCAGTTGGCCGAACAGCGCGCGCAATACCTGCTGGCCCAGCAGCAGCTCAAGCGCCAGCGCGACTTGGCCGCCGCTGGCGCCACCCGCGATGAAGATGTGCAAACCGCCTTCGCGCAGATGAAGGTCACCCAGGCGCGCATCGACATGTTCCTGGCGCAGATCCGCCAGGCCCAGGCCAGCCTGCGAAGCGACGAAGCCGAATTGGGCTACACGCGGATCTACGCCCCCATGGACGGCACGGTGGTGGCGGTTGATGCCCGCGAAGGGCAAACCCTCAACGCCCAGCAGCAAACCCCGTTGATCCTGCGCATCGCCAGGCTCTCGCCGATGACCGTGTGGGCACAGGTGTCGGAGGCCGACATTGGCAAGGTCAAACCAGGCATGACCGCCTATTTCACCACCCTGGCAGGCGGCAAGCGCCGCTGGACCAGCACCGTGCGGCAAGTGCTGCCAATCCCGCCCAAACCACTGGAACAGGCCAGCCAGGGCGGCGGCAGCCCGGCCAGCGTCAGCAATGGCAGTGCCGGCAGCCAGGTTGTGCAATACAGCGTGCTGCTGGATGTCGACAACCCGGACGGCGCGCTGATGGCCGAGATGACCACGCAGGTGTTCTTCGTCGCTGGCAAGGCCAGCCAGGTGCTGACGGTACCGCTGGCTGCGCTGGATGACGGTGACGGCCTGCGCCTGGCGCACGTGCTGACTGGGGACGGCAAGGTGGAACAGCGTCAGGTACGCACCGGGCTCAGTGACCGGCTGCGGGTACAGGTGCTGGACGGCCTCAACGAAGGCGAGCGCCTGGTCATCGGCGCCCCCGCCGTGAGCGGAGGCTGAATGAGCACACCTTTGATCGAGCTGATCGACATCCGCAAGTCCTATGGCGGTGTGGGTACCCCCAAAGTCGATATCCTCCATGGCATCAGCCTCAGCATCCACCCCGGCGAGTTCGTCGCCATCGTCGGAGCCTCAGGCTCGGGCAAGTCGACCTTGATGAACATCCTTGGTTGCCTCGACCGCCCAACCTCTGGCAGCTACCGCTTTGCCGGCAAAGATGTGGCCGAACTGGATAGCGATGAACTGGCCTGGTTGCGCCGCGAAGCATTTGGCTTCGTGTTCCAGGGCTACCACCTGATCCCCTCGGGCTCGGCCCAGGAAAACGTCGAGATGCCGGCCATCTATGCCGGCATTGACGCCAGCGAACGCCACGCCCGCGCCAGCGCCCTGCTCGGCCGTCTGGGCCTGGCCAGCCGCACCGGCAACCGCCCGCACCAGCTGTCCGGCGGGCAGCAGCAAAGGGTTTCGATTGCTCGCGCACTGATGAACGGCGGCCATATCATCCTCGCCGACGAGCCCACCGGCGCCCTCGACAGCCACAGCGGCACCGAGGTGATGGCACTGCTCGACGAACTGGCCAGCCAGGGCCATGTGATCATCCTGATTACCCATGATCGCGAAGTGGCCGCGCGGGCGCAGCGGGTGATCGAGATCCGCGACGGTCTGATCATAGGTGACTCGGCCGGCGAACAGCCGGCGATCGACCAAGGCCAAGGCCTGCAAGCCGAACAGTTGCGCCAGCGCCTGGACCGCGGCGCTACCCTGCGCGGGGCATGGAAGGGTGAACTGCTCGAAGCCCTGCAAGCAGCCTGGCGGGTCATGTGGGTCAACCGCTTCCGCACCGCCCTGACTCTGCTGGGTATCGTCATCGGCGTGGCCTCGGTGGTGGTGATGCTGGCCGTGGGCGAAGGCAGCAAGCGTCAGGTCATGGCTCAGATGGCCGCCTTCGGCTCCAACATCCTCTACCTCAATGGCAAGCCGGCGACGCTTGGCGAGCCTGCCGGCACCATCACCCTTGATGATGTGGCAGCCATTGGCGAACTGCCGCAGGTCAAGCATGTGATGCCGGTGATTGGCGAAAAACTGATGGTGCGCCATGGCAACAACAGTCAGACATTCTACGTAGGCGGCAATAACACCTTTTTCCCGGAGATCTTCAACTGGCCGGCGGCCAAAGGCAGCTTCTACAGCGAAAGCGACGAAACCAATGCGGCCGCCGTGGCCGTGATCGGCCAGAAAGTGCGGGAGAAAATGCTCGACCCAGGGCGCGATCCGCTGGGGCAGTACATCCTGATCGGCAATGTGCCCTTCCAGGTGATCGGCATCCTGGCTGGCAAAGGCGCAAGCTCCGGCGACCAGGACAGCGATGGGCGCATCGCCGTGCCCTACTCTGCCGCCGCCATCCGCCTGTTCGGCCAGCGCGACCCGGACTACATCGCCGTCGCTGCCCTTGATTCTACCCGGGTCAACCAGGCCGAAGCAGCCATCGACCAGCTGTTGCGCCAACGCCACAATGGCCGCCAGGACTTCGAGCTGACCAATGACGCGGCACTGATCCAGGCCGAAGCACGCACGCAGAACAGCCTGTCGCTGATGCTGGGGGCGATCGCCGCAATCTCGCTGCTGGTAGGCGGCATCGGCGTAATGAACATCATGCTGATGACCGTGCGCGAGCGTACCCGGGAAATCGGTATCCGCATGGCCACCGGCGCGCGACAGCGCGACATTCTGCGCCAGTTCCTCAGCGAGGCGGTAATGCTGTCGATGGTCGGCGGCCTGGCTGGCATCGTACTGGCCCTGGCCATTGGCGGCGGCCTGATGCTGGCCGAGGTGGCAGTAGCCTTTGCCCTGCCAGCCATGCTCGGTGCCTTTGCCTGCGCCGTCGTCACCGGCATCGTGTTCGGCTTCATGCCGGCGCGCAAGGCCGCCCGCCTCGATCCGGTCAAAGCCCTTACCAGCGAATAACCCATGACATTGCCTAGCCGCATCAGCCTGTTGACGTTGTGCCTGCCCCTTTGTGCAACCATTGCCGCCTGCAGCACTCCCCCCACGCCTACCAGTGGAATCGTCGCGCCACCTGCCTGGCAAGGCGATGCCGCAGCGCCTTCGGCCCACCTGCCCGCAGCACAGTGGTGGCACAGCTTCGCCAGTCGCGAGCTGGACCGCCTGGTACAGCACGCCTTGGTCAACGCCCACGATCTGGCTGCTGCCACGGCGCGCGTCCGCCAGGCCCAGGCCCGCGCGCTCATTGCAGGCGCACCCTTGTTGCCAGAACTGCAACTGGACCTGAACGGCAGCCGCCAGCGCCTGCTGCATGGCGAAGGCAATGACCAGTTGGACGTAAGCCGTAACGCGCCCACCAGCACATCGTTCGACGCGCAGCTCAGCGCCCGCTACGAAATCGACTTCTGGGGTGGCCTGCGGGCAACGCGCGACAACGCCCTGCGCAGCCTCGACGCCAGCCGCTTCGACCGCCAGACGGTGGAGCTGACCTTGGTCAGCGCAGTCGCCGACAGTTACCTGCAGGGCCTGGCCCTGGAAGAGCAGCTGCGCATTGCCCGCCTCAACCTGCGCAATGCCCAGGACGTGCTAGGCCTGGTAGAGACGCGCCAGCGTAGCGGCTCCGCCACGCGTCTGGAACTGGCCCAGCAGCGCAGTCTGGTGGCCACCCAGCAACGCCAGCTGCCATTGCTGGAGCAGAAATGGCAAGACAGCCGGGTTACGCTGGCAACCCTGCTCGGCGACCCCGTGCAGTCGCTGCCCGCCAGCCCGGAAGCGATCGATGCGTTGCAATGGCCGACCATTGGCAGCGGTCTACCCAGCGAACTGCTCACACGCCGCCCGGACATTGCCGCAGCAGAAGCGCGGCTGGCTGCAGCCAGCGCCAATGTGCAGGTCGCCCGCGCCGCCATGCTCCCCAAGCTGACCCTAGGGGCCAATCTGGGCGCTGGCGCCAATACCTTTGCCCACTTGTTCGACAGCTCGTACTACACCCTCACCAGCGGCCTGGTCGCGCCGATTTTCAACAACGGCCGACTACGCGCTGCCCGAGAGCTGGCCGAGGCTGAACAGGAAGAATTGCTGGAGGCCTACCGCAGCAGCATCCTGGCGGGCTTTGCCGATGTCGAGAAAGCGCTCAATGCGATCCACGGTGTGGACCAGCAGCGGCAATGGCAGGATGAAGAGGTGCAGCAGGCACGACTGGCATTCGACCTTGCTCAGCAGCGTTACGGCGCGGGGGCCGAGACCTTGTTGAGCGTGCTTGAAACCCAGCGCACATTGTATGTGGCGCAGGACCAGCAAGCGCAACTGCGCCTGGCCCGCCTGCAGGCTAGCGTGGCGTTGTACAAAGCATTGGGTGGGGGGTGGCAGGTCGAACGTTAGTCCGAGTCTTCTTCGGGGGCTGCTGCGCAGCCCAATCGCGACGCATGGCCGCACCCACATTGACCGCGCAAGATTCAAGCCGTGCGCCGACCTGCGGGAGCGGCCTTGTGACGCGATTGGGGCGCAACGCGCCGCCAGTCAGCCCGAACGCTGCGCCAGCCTGAGGTTACGCGCATACCAAGGCCGCTTCGGTACTTTGGGCTGCAACTTGTCGAACAGGTCTTCATCACTGTAAATGATGCGCAATGCCAGCTTCATCGTCTCCGGGTCCATCTCCACGCTGCGCCCGGGCCGTAGTCCCGGTACGGTCGAGCAACCGTGGGTGTCCGGCCCCAGCCACGGGTCTGCCACCTCGACCCAACGCCCCGGCGCAAACCACTGCACACCGTTAACCTCCAGCCGCCGCACCTCGCCCGGGTGCAGCCGCTCATGGGCACGGAACCAGTCTTCGATACGGTCGTCGATCCAGCCGTGAAAATGCCAGAACACCGGGTTCACATGAGAAGAAAACGGGTCTCCGAGAAAGTCGTTGTCCGCCGCGAACCAGCGTTCGGCAAAATCGTCCGGGGAGCGCGCCGTCGGCACCGGCATGCCGTTGGAAGGGTCCCGCGGCACCGATGCCCAGCGCATGTGCAACCAGTCGTGCAGGCCCAGTTCCACCTCCGAGCCGAACTGGCCCAGGGTCAGGCTGCTCAAGTAATCCGGGTCGGTGTACCGCGACTCCCAGACCTGGAAATTGCCGTGGAAGGTATCCGGTGACTTGATGTCACGTACCCACTGGGTGTACTCCTCGTCATCACTGGCCAGCCAGGTGGGTGGCAGGGCATTGCCGTCGTGGTTATCGAAGTAGCGGGCAAAGCCTGCACGGTCACGCTCCAGCTCCGGTTGTGGCAGCGGAAAGCGCGGCCAGGAGGGCAGGTCTTGGAGGGCACGGGCGCTGCCAAGCATGTGCCGGTGCATGAAGAAGAAGTCCTCACCCGAACCGTTGCGGTCCTTGTGCCGCCCGCGTGCGTCACGCTCGCGGTCACGCGGCCCCGGTTGCCAGCCAAGGCCACGCAGGGCCTTCTGCTTGCTCTTGTCCAGCTTGTGCCATTTGTCCCGCGAGGAGTGCCACAACTGATGAAAAAGGCGATGCTCCGGCGCAATGAGCCAGGCCAGCAGTCGAGGGTTCAGCGGGGTTCGTTCGCGCGCTTCGGGGAAGGTGCGTTTCAACGCCAGGAAGTGGTTGTCCTCCACCGGCAATGTCAGCGCACGGTCCATGCGCGCAATGTGCCCGTTGAGGGTTGCCGGACCGGCATTGCCGAACCGCCCCCAGACTTCATCGAGCACGATGTGGCATTCATAGCGCGCCTGGGCCGAAAACAGCCGCCAGCGCACGGTGCCCGGCTTGTCCGCCAGCAGGTCGCCGACCACCCGGTAGCGCGGCTCCTCGTCCCCACGCAGGCGCTCTGGAGTGTCCAGGTAACCGCGCAGTGCACGACCGCTGGCTGCCACATCCAGGAACAACTCCAGTTCACCTCCCGGCAGGCCATCCAGCCCCGCATCCTTGCCCTGCAGGGTCCAGCGCCAGATGCCGCGCAGGGTATCGCCCAACTGCTGCAAGGCGGTGTCGGCCAACTCGACCACGGCCTCGCCAGGGGTTTGCGGAAACGCTTCGGCATCCCGCTGGCGCTGCACATACAACGCCCCCAGCGCGCCAGGTACCACCACACCCGTCAATGCCACACCGGCGATGAAACCGCGTCGGGAAATCGTCATTGCTTACCTGTGCATTCATAGCGGCCATGGAGCACGGCCCGTCCAAGGCTAGAACGTTGCACGGACAGCGAAATTTAACGGCGCATGACCAAGGACGCTGGCTAAATTTTGCGCGTGCGAGCTCGTTCATTGCAGGTAGCGGCGGCCTCTGTGCCCATCCCTGACGGTGAACCTACTGAGACCAAGATGACGACTCCACGCTGGAAGAAAGCCCTGTTTATCAGCCTGGCCACGGCGATTGCCGCCGGTGCCGGGTTTGCCGCCTGGCACTACCTGGCCACCCCAGCCGGCTATTCCCGCGAGGTGACCCGCCAGGCCAACGACCTGCAGGAACGCATCATCTCGTTCGACAGCCACATCACGTTGCCGCTGACCTTCGGGACCGAAGGCAGCGAGGCCGACAAGGATGGCAATGGCCGCTTCGACCTGGCCAAGGCCGCACAGGGCCGTTTGTCAGCAGCCGCCCTGACCATCTTCGCCTGGCCAGAATCCTGGACCGGCAACGATGGCCCGCACCGCCCTACCCCAGGCTTCGTCGAGGCCGCGCGCCACACCCAGGAGGTGCGCTACAACGCCATCACCGCCATGGTCCGCGACTTCCCGCAGCAGGTCGGTATTGCCTATACCCCGCAAGACATGCGGCGCCTGCATGGCGAAGGCAAGTTCGCGGTATTTCTCAGCATGCTAAACGCCTATGCCCTGGGTGACGACATCGACCAGCTCGACCGCTGGGCCGCGCGCGGCGTGCGTATGTTCGGCTTCAGTTACGTGGGCAACAACAGCTGGGCCGACTCTTCGCGCCCGCTGCCGTTCTTCAATGACACCGTCGATGCGCTGGAAGGCTTGTCACCAACCGGAAAGCGCGCCGTGCAACGGCTGAATGACCTGGGCGTGATCATCGACGTGTCGCAGATGTCGAGCAAGGCGCTGGCCCAGGTGGCCGCCCTGAGCCGCGCGCCGTTGGTGGCCTCGCACTCGGCGCCACGAGCGATGGTCGACATCAACCGCAACCTCTCCGACAAGGAGCTGCAACTGATCAAGGACAGCGGCGGGGTAATCCAGTTGGTGGCCTTCTCCACCTACCTCAAGCCACTGAGCAGCAAGACCCAGGACAAACTCGACATCCTGCGCGCCCGCTATGGCCTGCCGCCCTTGGCCAACCTTAACTACGCGCTGATGCCTGGCGACCCGGTGATCGCCGGCTGGCCCGAGCAGAAGGTCGGCCAGTACGCCAACGAGCTGTACGGCATCCTCGACGAAGAACCACCTGCCACGCTCAAGGACTATGGTGACGCCATCGACTACACCGTACGCAAGGTCGGTATCGACCACGTCGGCCTGAGCTCGGACTTCAACGAAGGCGGCGGCATCGAGGGCTGGCAGAACGCAGGCGAAGCACGCAACGTCACAGCCGAACTGATCAGCCGCGGCTATTCCGAAGCAGATATCGCCAAGCTCTGGGGCGGCAACTTTCTGCGCGTGTGGGAGCAGGTGCAGCGCGCCGCGCAACCCGTCGCCACTTCGTCCCCATGACCCTTGCGAGCACCTTGATGAACGACCGTCGCACATTCCTCAAGCAGGCCGGCCTGCTGGCTGCCGCCCTGCCACTGACCGGCCCCGGCCCGCTGCTGCCTGTCGCCCACGCTGCACCGGCGAAGCCCGCCACGGCCGATGACTGGGCCGCGTTTCGCGGCCTGTTCGAGCTGGACCCGACCTACGCACACTTTGCCAACTTCCTGATCACCTCGCACCCAAGGCCCGTACGCGAAGCCATCGAAGCCCTGCGCGCACAGTTCGACCGCCAACCGGCCTACATGGTCGACTGGGACAGCCAGTCGGAATGGAAGCACGAAGCTGACGTGCGTGAATGGGCTGCGCGGTACCTTGAAGTGAAACCGCGGCAGATTGCCTTGACCGGCAGCACCACCGAAGGCCTGGGGCTGATCTATGGTGGGCTGAAGATTGCGCCGGGGCAGGAAATTCTTACTACCGTGCACGAGCACTCGGCGGCCCGCCATACCATGGGCTTTCGCACCGCGCGCGATGGCACGGCTGTGCGGCGCCTGCGGCTGTTCGACGACCCCGCCAAGGTGAGTACCGACCAGGTGCTGAGCACGATTTCGGCCGCGATCGGGCCGAGAACCCGGGTTCTTGGCATGACCTGGGTGCATTCGGGCAGCGGCGTGAAACTGCCCGTGGGCGAGGTCGGCAAGCTGGTACGCGAGGTCAATCGCCAGCGTGACGAGCAGGACCGGATCATCTATGTGATTGATGGCGTGCATGGCTTTGGCGTCGAAAATACGCACTTCGCCGATTTCAACTGCGATTACTTCATCGCCGGCACCCACAAGTGGATGTTCGGGCCACGCGGTACAGGGATCATATGTGCAGCCTCCACCGAGCTGAAACAGCTGGCCCCGACCATTGCCACGTTCTCCGAAAATGAAGACTTCGCTACGGTGATGACCCCAGGCGGCTACCACGCGTTCGAGCACCGCTGGGCGCTGGGCAAGGCCTTCGAGTTGCACCTGCAACTGGGCAAGGCAGCCGTACAGGCGCGTATCCACGGGCTTAACGACTTCCTCAAGCAGCGCCTGGAGGCACTGCCGGGGATCGAACTGGTAACACCGCGCAGCGCTCACTATTCCGCGGGCTTCACCTTCTTCAGGGTCAAGGGGCAGGATGCCGATGAGGTGGCCAGGCACCTTAACAGCCAGCGCATTGTGGTGGACGCAGTATCGCGGGATGCGGGGCCCGTGGTGCGCACCGCGCCTGGGTTGTTGAACACCGAGGCCGAGATCGAGCGATTGGTGGATGTATTGAAGCGCTATCGGCGCGCTTGAGGGCTGGCTTGCCGGCGATGGGGCGCGAAGCGCCCCTGGCAAGCCTAAGTCATGGCTGACCGGCAATCCCTCTCAACCACTGCCCGACATCCCGGTAAATCTCCTCCACCTGCCCCACGATCCCTGACATGCGCAAGAAGTCGTGGGTCAGCCCTTGCAGCCGCGCAAACGTCACAGCCGTCCCGCCGGCCAGCAACCAGTCACGGTAGGCAATGCCCTCATCATGCAACGGGTCATACTCAGCCACGAACAGGTAGGCCGGCGCCAGCGGCTCACACAGCGTCGACAGAAGCGGCGACACCCGCCAGTCCCGGCGCTGCTCCGGCTGCGGTGCATAGTGCTGGTAGAACCACTCCAGGGTTGGCGTCTCCAGCAGGTAGCCCTCGGCATGCTCGCGATGCGAGCCTCGCTGGCAGGAAATATCGGTCACCGGATAGAACAGCAACTGTGCCAGTGGCTTGAACGCCAACACTTCGGGCTGCTCGACCGCCGTAATCGCCAGCACCGCCGCCAGACTGGCGCCCACGCTGTCCCCTGCCAGCACCACTCGGCGGTTGTCCAGGCCCAGCACCGCTGCCTGTTCGGCCAGCCAGTTGGCAACATCCAGCACATCGTGCAGGGCGACCGGGAACTGCTGTTCCGGTGCCAGCCGATAATCCGCCGCCAGCACCGCGAACTCACCAAGGGCCGCAAGGCGGCGGCACACCGAGTCGTGGGAGTCGAGGCTGCCAACCACATAGCCGCCCCCATGCAGGTAGAAAATCACCGGTCGCAAGTCTGCGCCCGCTTCGCCCTGGCGATACAAGCGCGCATCCAGGCTGGCACCGTCGCGCGCGGTAACCTGCAACTCGCTGACCGTGACATTGCCCGGTGGGCTCGGGTCGAGCACCTGCGAGCTACCGGCGAACTCGGCCCGGGCCTGGGCCACGTCCATCGCGTGCATGGGCAGGCTCCTGCCCGTCAGCCGGCCAAACTCGACCAATTCCAGAAATGCCGCCAGATCAGGGTGCAGTGCCATGTGGGTTCCTTGGGTAAACAATGTGACTCAAGCCTCCCTACGGGACGTAGCAGCACACCGAAAAATTAACCGCCATACGGCTAAATCGTTGGCGCAGGCGCTCGTTATCCCTGCACAACGAAACACCGCCCGAGGCACACCGTGGACCTTCAGAGCATCCTCAGCAAACTGTTCGCCAACGCCCATGCCGTCGGCATCGAAGGCGTATTCCAGTTCGTCTTCGCCCAGGACCTGGCCTTCTGGTCGGAGGTACGAGACACCAGCCGCACCGGCGCCGGCCGGCACAGCGCCCCCGATGTCACCATCGAGGTGGCCGAGCGCGACTTTCTCGGCATCATGGACGGTACGGCCAACGTCGAGGAACTGTTCGCCAGCGCACGACTGAAGATTACCGGCAACATGGGCCTGGCCACCCTGCTGCCGCAGATCATCAGCAACGCCCGTCGGGGTGCCGCAGCGGCCAAGGTGTCGATGAACCAGCGTTACCCGACCCCTGCCCGCCTCAGCGAACGGGTGTCGATCGCGCAGCCCGTGCAGCGCGAGGTGGCACGCATTGCCCACTCCGACATGCCAGTGGCACGCTTCAAGAGCGAGTATCTGAAGCACGGCACGCCGGTGGTCATCAGCGCTGCCTTGCAGGACTGGCCGCTATTCACCATGGGCCGCGAGGCATCACTGGAGCACTTCGCCGAATTGCAGGGCATCACCCGACACGGTGATTACGTGAAGAAGACCTTCTCCACCGACCGCGATTTCCGCTCAACCTCCATGGCCGCGTTCATCGCCTCGCTGGACACCCCGACCAAACCGGGGGCCCCCCCGGCCTACATGGGCAACAACATCGTGCCGGAGAAGCTGCTGGCGCTGATCAACTACCCGCAATACTTCAGCCGCGACAAATTCATCGCACCGCGCATCTGGATCGGGCCAAAAGGCACCTTGACGCCCCTGCACCGCGACGACACCGACAACCTGTTCGCCCAGGTGTGGGGGCAGAAGTCGTTCATCCTCGCCGCGCCGCATCACCGCCCTGCGCTGGGCACGTGGTCAACCAGCCCCAAAGGCGGCCTCGACGGCTGCGATTTCAATCCTGACGCCCCGGATTACCAGCGCTTCCCCGCAGCGCGCGACGTGCCGTTCTTGCGCGTGGTGCTGCAGGCCGGCGACCTGCTGTTCCTGCCGGAGGGCTGGTTCCACCAGGTGGAATCGGTGTCGACCTCGCTGTCGGTGAACTTCTGGGTGAACTCCGGGCGCGGCTGGTAACGGCCGATGCGGGGTTAATTTGCAGCGCCAGCGGCTCGTCCTAGAGGAAACCGCTTGCAAGAGGCCCATCGCATGTCCAGCTCCGCCAGCATCACCCATGCGCTGCAGCAAGGGCTGCGCCGCTTGATCAGAGGCCGCGCCCCCGCCACCGGCGCCTACCGCATTTTCGACCTGGTGCTTGCCCGGCGCATCCACCTCAGCCCCTCGCTGGCTCGCCTGGTATTCACCGGCCCGGATGTCGCCCAGATGGTCACCCTGGCGCCGGACCAGCGCGTCAAGCTGCTGTTTCCCGCGCCCGACGGCTCACTGCCCAACCTGAGCAACGCGCAGCATTGGAAGGCTGCGCACAGCGCCTTGCCGACAGCCCGGCGCCCACCGATGCGCACCTACACCATCCGCGCCTTGCGACCTGAGGCACTGGAGGTGGATGTCGACTTCGTACTGCATGGCGTCAACGGCCCCGCTTCGGCCTGGGCCACGCACGCGCAAGTGGGTGAGAGATTGCAGATGGTCGCGCCCAATCTTGCCCATGAAGGCGACCCCGGCGGGTATGAATGGAAACCGCCGCAGGGTGTACGCAACGTGCTGTTGGTTGGTGACGAGACGGCATTGCCGGCAATTGCCGGCATTCTTGAGCAACTGGCCGAAGACCAACCCGAATTGCCGGTGCAAGCGTTTATCGAAGTACCGCTGGAAGCGGACTGCCTGCCTTTGCGCCATGGAAACGCTACCGACCTTCACTGGTTGCCGCGCGAGTTGCTCAATTGCGAGCATGGCCAGGCCATGCAGCATGCAGTGCGCGAACTGGCCAGCCTGCCGCAGGTGCAAGCCGCGCCGCGAGTAAAGCTGGAAGAGGTGGATATCGACACGCGGATACTGTGGGAGCAGGCCAGTAGCGCCAACAGTGCGTTCCATGCCTGGGTGGCGGGGGAATCAGCGACAGTCATGGATATTCGCCGCTACCTGATCAAGGAACGCGGGCTGCAGCGCGAGTGCCTGACCTTGATGGGCTATTGGCGGGCCGGGCGGACCTTTGATTGACTGGAAATAACCGGGGGCGCTTTGCGCTCCTTTCGCCGGCAAGGCGGCCCCCGCCATGATTCAGACCGCCGCGATCAATGCCTTGGTAAAACGCTGCGCCACTTCATCAACCTGCTCGGCGCTGATGATCAGTGGCGGCAGGAAGCGCACCACCGCACCATGGCGCCCGCCCAGTTCCAGGATCAGCCCGCGCTTCAGGCACTCACGCTGCACCTTGGCCGCCAGCTCGCGGTTGGCCAGCGGGTGACCCAATGCATCCGCATTGCCCTGTGGGTCCACCAGTTCGACCCCAAGCATCAAGCCACGCCCGCGCACATCACCCAGTTGCGGATAATCGCGCTGCAACTGCAGCAGGTGCTGGCGCAAGCGCTGCCCCATAGCCTCGGAGTGTTCGGCCAGGCGGTGCTCGACCAGGTAGTTGATTACCGCCGACCCCGCCGCCATGGCCATCTGGTTGCCACGGAAGGTGCCGGCATGTGCGCCCGGCTTCCAGGTATCCAGCCAGTCGCGGTACACCACTACCGCCAACGGCAAGCTGCCGCCAATGGCCTTGGACAGCGTGACCACGTCCGGCACGATGCCGGCATGCTCGAAGGCGAACATGCGCCCGGTGCGGGCAAAGCCGCTCTGGATCTCGTCGATGATCAGCGCCACACCGGCCTGCTCGGTGATACGGCGCACCCCCCTGAGCCATTCGATATCGGCCGGGATCACACCACCCTCGCCCTGCACCACCTCAAGGATCACCGCCGCCGGAAGTGGCACGCCGCTTTCCGGGTCGAGCAGCAGGTTTTCCAGGTAATGCAGGTTGGCTTTCACCCCGGCTTCGCCGCCCAAGCCGAACGGGCAGCGGTAATCGTAGGGGTACGGCATGAACTGCACGCCGTTGCCGAGCAAGGCGCCCAGCGGCTGTTTCGGCCCGTTGCTGCCCATCAGGCTCAGCGCGCCCTGGCTCATGCCGTGGTAGGCGCCATGGAAGGCCAGCACCGTGCTACGACCGGTAGCCGTGCGTACCAGCTTGAGTGCCGCCTCCACGGCATCGGTGCCGGTCGGGCCGCAGAACTGCACCTTGGCCTCGCGGCGCAGCGCCTCGGGCAGGATGCCGAACAGGTCCTGGACGAAGCGGTCCTTGACCGGCGTGGTCAGGTCCAGAGTGTGCAGGGGCAGCTCATCGGCCAGCACACGCTGGATGGCCTCGACCACCACCGGGTGGTTATGGCCCAACGCGAGCGTACCGGCGCCGGCCAGGCAATCGATGAACTGGCGGCCTTCGACATCCTCCACATAGATGCCACGGGCGCGCTTGAGCGCCAGCGGAATGCGCCGCGGGTAGCTGCGGGCGTTGGACTCCTGCTGTTGCTGGCGTTGCAGCAGGGGTGATTCGGTAAACTCGTACAAAGGTTGCGACGCGCTGACCGGTGCAACCTGGGCAAGGCTGGAAGCGGTGGACATGGGTAAATCCTCGCAAGCAAGCGAATGGGCAGTTATCGCTTGGAAAACGCTTGAGTGCCGGGAGGATTTAGCGGTTGTTACTGGATTTTACTTTGCCTGCGCCGGCCTCTTCGCGGGTGAAGCCGCGAAGAGGCCGGCGCAGCCGATAAAGATCAATGCCCGGAGCGCGCCGGTACTTGCAAGAGCACCCGCAATCCATCACTACGGCTGTCAAAGCGCAGGCTACCGGCACAACGTTGCACGATCGCCTGGACAATCGCCAACCCCAACCCGCAGCCCCCGCTCTGCCCATTGCGCCAGAAGCGCTCGGTCAGGTGCTCAAGGTCGGCTTCGGCAATCCCAGGCCCGTGGTCGCGCACCATGAAGCCCACTTGGCCGTCGGCCATCTGCACCTCCAGCTCCACCGCCTCGTCGCCGCCATGGCGCAGTGCGTTGTCCAGCAGGTTGCGCAGGGCGGCCACCGCCAACGGTGCGGGCATGCCGAGGTAGACCTGAGTGGCTGCTTCAGGCAGACGTAGCACGATACGGCGGTTGTCACCCCCACCGGCGTCCTGCACTGCCTGGCGGGCCACCTGCTCGGCACTGCACTGCACACCATCTTCGAAGGACAGGCTGCCTTCTACCCGCGCCAGCATCAGCAACTGCTCCAGCGTGCGGTGCATTCGGTCGGTGCCCTGCTCGGCATGCTCCAGCGCCTGCTCGCGCACCGCGCCATCGGTCATGCGTGCCACCTGCAGGTGGGTCTTGATCGCGGTCAGCGGGCTGCGCAATTCATGGGCCGCATCGTCGGTCAGGCGCCGCTCGCGCTCGATGGTCTGGGCAATGCGCAGGAACAGCTGGTTCTGGGTTTCCAGCAAGGGCTGCAACTCGCTGGGCATGCCCGCCACCTGCAACGGCTCGACACTGTCCGCTCGCCGTCGGCGCAAGGCGTCGCGCATGCGGTTGAGGGGTTCCAGGCCTTTGCCCAGGCCGATCCACAACAACCCCAGGCTGCCGAGCAAGGCCATCAGCACGGGTGCCGACGCCGCCAGCAGAATCGACTGGTTAAGCGCCTCGCGCTCCATGTGCCGGTCGGCAGTGGTGATGCGCACATCACCGTGGTTGTAGGTGAAGGTGCGCCACAGTGCATCGTCGATAGTCTGGTCACGGAAGCCGCTGCGCTCGTCGTCCATGGCGCCATCGTGCTTGTGGTTGCTGGCGAGGATCTCGCCACGCAGCGAACTGACCTGGCAGGCCATGCCGTCCGGCACACTGAACTGGTCGGCAGAAAAGTGCGCCTCCCCGCCCTTGGCGGTCAGCGGTTGTGGCAACTGGTCGATCAGCCCGGCGACCATACGCGCCGATGCCACCAGGCGCTGGTCGAGGGAAAACATCATCTGCTGGCGCAGGTCACGCAGCATCCACGCCGCGGCCAGCGCCCAGATGATCACGAAAGCGCTGCCCAGGATCAGGCTCAGGCGAACCCGCAGGCTCATGATGCAGCCTCTTCCGGTGCCTGCGCCGGGCCCAGCCGGTAACCCAGGCCACGCACGGTCTCGACAATGCCGTTGCCCAGCTTGCGCCGCAGGTGGTGGATATGCACGTTCAGGGCGTTGCTTTCGACTTCGTCGCTGAAGCCGTACACGCAGTCTTTCAGTTGTTCGCCGGACAGCACCCGCCCGGGGTTCTGCAGCAGTGCCTGGAGCAAGGCCTGCTCACGGCGGGACAGGTCGACGGGCTGCCCGGCCAGGCTCGCCTCGCAGCTGCTGGGGTCATACCGCAACGGCCCGTGCTCGATCACATTCACCGCCCGCCCGGCCACCCGCCGTAGCAGGGTATGCAGGCGAGCGGCCAGTTCGCGCAGGTCGAACGGCTTGAGCAGGTAGTCGTCGGCGCCGGCCTGCAGGCCATCGACGCGGTCGGTGACGGCATCGCGGGCAGTGAGCACCAGCACTGGCAAGTCCACCCCCTGCTGGCGCAAGCGACGCAGCAGCTTGAGGCCGTCTTCGTCGGGCAGGCCAAGGTCGAGGATCATCACGTCGAACTGCGCGGCCTGCAGCATCGCCCGCGCATCGGCGGCATTGCCCACCCGGTCCACGGTCAGGCCCTGGGCGGTAAGACCGGCGCAGATGCCGGCGGCGATCAGGTCGTCGTCCTCGCAGAGCAGAACGTGCATGGTGGGGCTCCCGGAGTGGTGTGGCTGGCATTGCACCTTGGGCGGATTAAGGGGGCATTATGGACCTTTGTGGGTGGGTCAGGGTGCTCGTCTTGGGTGCAGGGGTGGCCCTGGTGCTCGCCACAACATTTTCAGCGCCTGGCAGATCGAGCGCCGCCCGCGCGGCGCTTCGCAGCACAAGGCTGCTCCTACATCTGTTTCGGGCCAATTTTGTCTGGGGGAGCGGCGCGCGCCCTCTCGGAGCACACCTCTATATCGTGGCGGCCGAAAAAGGCGGTCGCATGCCTTGGCACAGGCGTTACTGGCCCGAAACAGATGTAGGAGCAGCCTTGTGCTGCGAAGCGCCGCGCGGGCGGCGCTCGATCTGATAGGCGCTGACAATGTTGTGGCGAACCATTAGGCCCTACATCAACCCCTGTGGCGTATCGACATCCAGCAACACCCCGGCATCTCCCAGTTCGATTACCACACAACTGCCGCGATTAGCCCGCACCACCGCCCGCGCCCCTTCATCGCCGGACAGTTGCCCCAGCGCAGACCAGAAATCACGCCCGAAAATCACCGGATGCCCCTGCTGCCCCGCATGGCGTGGCAACACGATGGTGGAAGCCGAGGCCGCCGCGGCCAGCTGGCACAAGGTTGCCGACTCGATCCACGGCATGTCACCCAACAAAATCGCCACTGCCTGGGCCTGGCTGTCGAGCAAAGACCGAGCGCCGGCTGCCAGGCTATGCCCCATGCCCGACGCGGCGTCGGGGCTGATGATTACCCGGTAATCGCCTGGCAAGCCAAAATCCTCCCCCCGTTCACCCTCGCGCAACACCACACGCACGTCATCGAACACCGTCCGGGCCCGCTCCACGCTATGCGCCAGCAGGCTGCGGCCATCGGCCAGGGTCGCCCGGCGCTTGTCGGAACCGAAACGCATACCGCGCCCAGCCGCCAGCACCAGGGCGACCACGCTCACAGCGCCCCCCGCGCAATGCCGTTGCGCACCCGCAGGATATCGGCCAATACCGCCAGCGCGATCTCGGCCGGCGTCTTGCTGCCCAGGTTGAGGCCGATCGGGGCATGGATACGGGCCAATTCCACTTCACCCAGGCCGCCAATGCGCTGCAAGCGCTCGCGGCGCTTGTCGGAGGTCACCCGGGAGCCCATCACGCCAATATAGAAGGCCTCGGTACGCACCGCTTCAAGCATCGCCAGGTCGTCGATCTTGGGGTCATGGGTCAATGCCACCACCGCCGTGTCGGCATGGCAACCGCCATGGCGGATAAACTCCGACGGCAACTCGCGGCGCACTTCGATGCCGTCCAGCCGCACGCCATCCAGCACTTCGTCCCGCGGCTCGCAAAGGATGACTTCAAACCCCATGCCCTTGCCGAACTCGGCGCAAAAATGCGCCACGCTGGAATAGCCGGCCAGAAGCAGGCGCTGGGCGGCGCCGACGCGCAGGCGAACACGGGCGCTATCCCGCTCGACGCGTGGCCCTTGGCAATGGTCATCGGCCAGCTGGCGGGTACCGTCCGGCAGGCTCACTTCACGCAGCACCCGACGCTGGCCCAGCAGCGCGCTTTCCAGCTGACGCAGGTGCGCCTGCACCTCGCACTCGGCGGGCAGGTTCTCCACCAGCACCTCGAGCACGCCACCACAGGGCAAACGGATGCTCGAACGCGGGTCGCTGTCGTCACCGTAGCGCACGATGGCAACCGGCTCCGGGAACTCACCCAGGGCCACACGTTCGAGGAAGTCGTCCTCGACGCAGCCACCCGACAGCGACCCCAGCCACTGGCCGCTGGCATTGACTGCCAGCAGCGAGCCCGGCGCGCGGGGCGCCGAGCCGTAGGTGGCGAGCACCGTACACAACCAAACCCGCTGACCGTTGCACGACCACTGCAAGGCCTGACGGACCACCTGTAGATCGAGATGCTGCACGTTTATTCCACCTTCAGCTCGGCGAGCTGCTGTACGTTCAGGTCACCGGGCAATCCACCCCAGGCCTGGCGCAGGTAGTTGACCATATCCGTCACCTGTTGGTCATCGAGCTTGTCGGCAAAGCCCGGCATCGGCTGCATGCGCTCGAAGCCGGTGAACTGCTGTTCACGGATGCCTTCGAGGATGACCTTGACCAGGTTGCGCGAGTCACCCTGGCGCAGCACGGTGTTGCCCTGCATGGCCACGGCGATGTGCGGCTTGCCCTCGCCGTCGACACCATGGCAACCGGCGCACACGTTGAGGTACTGCTGGTGGCCGCGCTTGGCGCTGTCGCTCATCTGCTCCAGGGCAACGGCCTGGATGGCCTTGGCCGGCGGTGGCTGGTCGCCCAGCAGGTAGGTGGCCATGGCCGCCAGGTCGGCATCTTCCAGGTGTTGGGTGCTGTGGTGCACCACCGGGAACATCTCGTTGAACATGCTGCCCTGGGCGCTGATGCCATGCTTGAGGAAGGTGGTCAGGTCTGGCTGGGTCCAGCCGCGCTCGGCCAGGTCCTGGGCCAGCAGGCTCGGCGCCAGGTAGCCACCAAGCAGGCCGCCGGTCATGCGCTGGTCCTGCTGCAACGCGCCGATGGGGTTGCGCGGGGTATGGCATTCGCCGCAATGGCCCATGACTTCGACCATGTACTGACCACGCTGCCAGGCCGGGCTTTTGCCTTCGGTTGGCTGCAGCTGCACGCTCTTGCCATACAGCATGTTCCAGCCACTCAGGCCCATGCGCACATTGAACGGGAAGCGCAACGCAGTCTGCGGCGCCGGGCGATTGATCGGCGGTATGGTCATCAGGTAGGCGAGGATCGCGTCCGAATCTTCACGCTTGATCAGGTGGTACGAGGTGTAAGGCATGGCAGGATAAAGGTTGGCGCCGTCCTTGCGCTTGCCCTCAGTGACTGCGGCGAAGAACTCGTCGGCGCTGTAGTTGCCGATGCCGTACTGTTTGTCCGGGGTGATGTTGCTGCCATAAATGGTGCCGAACGGCGAATGAATCGGCAGCCCGCCGGCATACGGCGCGCCGCCTTCGGCGGTGTGGCAGGCCATGCAGTCGGCCGCGCGTGCCAGGTACTCACCGCGCTTGACCTGAGCCTCGTCGGCCGCCAAGGCGAACGAGCTGACCGCCAGGCCCAGGGCCAATGCCACTGCGTTACGAACGAAGCCCATGCTCAACCCTCCTTGACCAGGCCGAGGTCGTTGAGCACCTTGCGGGTGGCGTCGTAATAACGCACGTAGCCGGTGCAGCGGCAGATGTGGTGCCCGAGGCTGGCCTCGATGCGGTCTTCCACTTCGCTCTTCTTCAATGGCTGGCGCTGGGCGGTTTCCACCAGCACGGTAGCGGCGTTGACGAAGCCCGGCGCGCAGTAGCTGCACTGGAAGGCGAACAGGTCGACGAACTTCTGCTGGATAGGGTTCAGCGTGAGGTTACCGGCCGCGTCCGGTTTGGCGTGGCCCTCAATGGTGCGTACCTTCTTGCCCTCAAAGTAGTGGGCGCCGGTGATGCAGGTGCGCACTTCTTCGCTGGTGCCGTCGGGGTTGTCGACGATCACCACGCAGGCGTGGCAGATGCCCTGGCCGCAACCCAGGCGCGAGCCGGTGAGGTTCTGGTGTTCGTGCAGGTAGTCGATCATCGCCAGGTCAGCGGGGACCTCGACCGGGCCGACCGGTTGACCGTTGAGGGTCAGTTGCAGTGGACGGTTAGCCATTGAGGGCCTCCTTGATACGGGCTGGAGTGATGGGAAGATCGCGCACGCGCTTGCCAATGGCATGGGCGACGGCATTGCCGATGGCCCCCACGACCGGGATCATCACCACTTCGGCGATGCCCTTGGACGGGTCGGTCGGTGACAGCGGCGGGAGGATTTCGCTGGTCTGCTTCCACACCGCCACGTCGCGCGCATGCGGCAGGCGGTAGCGGTTGAAGTTCCAGTCGCCCTCCCCGGGCCCGCCCTCGTACATCGGCATTTCTTCGGTCAGCGCGTGGCCGATGCCCATGGCGATACCGCCTTCGAGCTGGCCCTTGACCAGCTCCGGTACCAACACTCGGCCGCACTCGACCCAGCTGTGGTGGTTGAGCACCTGCACTTCATGGGTGCCCTTGTTCACCTTGACTTCAACAATGGTCGCCACCGGGCTGTAGTAGGTAACCATGGCATTGTTCAGCTGGGTGTCGGGGTAGGCAGCGTTCTGCCGGTCGAGCAGGTGGTAACCGTGGCTGCTCATCTGCGCCTTCTTGGCGTTCACCGCGCCATCGCCGTATTTCACCGCCACGGCGTCAAGCGGGAAGCGCTCGCGCACACCGTCGATGACGAAGTCGGCCTCGGCCCAGCTCCAACGGTTGAAACCGTGCACGCTGGCGCCGGTGACCAGGCCCATGTCGTGGGCCTTCTGTGCCAGCTGGGCGAACGGGATCGGCTGCAGGCCGTTACCGGTCAGCTCGCCGTTGACCCACACCGCGTTCTCGCGGCGTACCACCAGCGGGTTGGCCTGGCCGCCATGCGGGCCCTGGCTCCAGATGGCCATGGCCGCCGGCCACAGGCCGTGGTTGAACAGCACGCGCGCCGCTTCGCGGGTGGCATGGCTGAAGTAGAAGGCCGAGTTGGTCGCCGACGATGGCGACGCCAGCTTGCCGACCCAGCGCGGGTTGCGCAGCGCGGCGTCCTGCTCGGGCTGGCTGATCAGGTACGGGTTGCCGCTGGTGCTCAGTTGCAGCTCTGGCCATTCGGTAACCGCCGTCCTCACCTCGTCAACCGAGCGCCCCAGGAAGTCGCTGACCACCAGGGCCTGGGAGGTAGACATGCCGGTGCCCAACTCGGTGCCGATGTGGCGCAGGCTGATGCGGCCGTCGCGGCTGAACTCGATGCTGGCCATCGGTGCTTCGGAACCGGTGCCGAAGTCCTTCTGGCAAATCGCAAAGCCCACGCCGTACCAGTGGTCCTGGTCTTGCGCATCCATCTGCTGCTTGCGTGCGTCGCGGTTGCGCCACCAGTCGTGCACGGCGGCCTTGTCGAGAATCTCGTACAGACGCAGCGCGCCCGCCGGAACCGCGCCCTGGGTGTTCTTCATGCCCGATTTCAGCGCGTTGGCACGGCGCAGGTCGATGGCATCGACGCCCAGGCGGCCTGCGATTTCGTCCACCATCATCTCGGTGGCAGCCATGCTCTGCAAGGTGCCGTAGCCGCGCATGGAGCCGGCCTCGACACCGCGGGAATGGTAGGCGGTAACCGACAGGTCGTTCTGCGGCATGTAATAGATCGACTGCGCAGCAGTGGCGCCTACCGCAGCTACGGACGGGCTGTAGTTGATGCGCCCGCCGCCGTCGCAGCTCATGTCGGCGCGGAAGATCTTGAAGCTGTTGTCCTTCTTGTCCACGGCCAGCTGGTAGCGGATATCGAAGGCATGGCGCTTGATGCCGCTCTGGAACTGCTCGTAACGGTCATTGGCCAGGCGAATCGGCACGCCGGCGCCATACAGCGCGGCCACGGCGGCGTAGAAGACGAAGATGTTGTTGTCTTTCGAGCCGTAGCCCACGGTATAGCCCGGGTGCATGTTCAGCGTGTTCAGGGCGAAACGCGACGGCTTGATCATATGCACGCATTCCTGCGCCACTTCGAACGGGCACTGGGTGGCAACCACGAAGTGCAGCGTGCCGCTGGCCGGGTCGTACCAGCCGTTGCCGTTGTCCGGTTCCAGCGCGGCGGGTTCGATGGACGGCGTCTTGTAGCGCTCGTCGAACACCAGCCAGTCCTCGGGCGGGTTGTCCAGCTGCTCGGCCATGCGATTGGCGTAGAACAGCCCCTGCTCGGTCAGGTCGCCGTGCTGGTTGGGCTGCTTCGACCACACCGGCTTGCGGTTGAGAATGGTCGGGAACAGCATGGAATTCTTCAGGCTGGAGAAATCATCGTCGTCGAACGGCGTGGCACCACCCACCCGCACGAAGCGAAAGCTGCCGTAAGGGTCGCGCTGGTACAGCGGCGCCTGGGCGCCGTAACGGATCGCCTTTTCGTTGAACTGCAGCTTGCGCTTGGCCTGGCGGAAGCGCTCGAAGTCGTGCCAGATCAGGATCGCCACCGGGTGGCCGATGAACATCGGCACCTTGCCGGGCGGCAGCAGCGGGTCGGGCGAATGGGCTTCCGGCCAGGCAATGCCGTCTTTCTCGAGATCGGCGGCGGTAACGATGCGGTCAGGCTGCAGCTCGCCACCGAGCAGGCTGAGGTCGTGACCGGCATAGATACGGTCGGCCTTGGTCGCCTTGAGCAGCAGCGCATGGCCCTGCTGCGTGGGCCAGCCGGGCATGTCCTTGGCGCGGATATCGCGGGCGAACACCTTGTCGCCGCACACCTTGGACAGGGCATCGTTACGGAAGCGCGCCTTGCCGTCATGGTTCATCCACTTCTGCGGCGAGGTGGTGACGCGGTCCTCCATCAGGGCGGCGAATGCCTGGCTGCCGAGTGGCGCCATGGTCACGCCGACACCAGCTATCAGCCCGCCTTGCAAGAAGGCGCGCCGGGAAATATCACGGTTGGACATGCTTGATCCTCTGGGCAGTTGGGGGGCCTGCCCTATTTTGATTCTAGTGCTAGCGGGGAAAAGCTGACTTGTACGTCAACTTTACAGGAAGTGTGTGGGGATTGGCAAAGTCAAGCCGACAATATGTCGCGGTGTGTCTGGGATGATGGGTGGCATTGGGTGGGGCTGGCAGACCAAAAACCAGAGTTAACCTTCATTTAATCAACCCCAGCCAGCATGGCCCCATTCCTAGATCTGCCAAGGCGAAGACATGCGCGTCCTCCTGCTCTTCCTGACACTGCTTCTGGCCGGCCCGTTGCAGGCCAACCCGTTCGATGTAAAACCGGACTTCCTGCCGGTCGACCAGGCCTTTGTGCTTACCCACGACCGCCAGGCCGACGGCCAGATGCGCCTGTACTTCCAGATCAAGCAGGGCTACTACCTGTACCAGAAGCGCCTGAAGTTCGATGGCCTGCCTGCCGGGCAGCACCCGCAATTGCCGCCGGCGCTCAACCACCATGACGAATTCTTTGGTGACAGTGCGGTGTACCGCGACCAGCTCGAACTGCTGCTGCCGGCCAATGCCCAGGGCCAGTTGCGCCTGGGCTGGCAAGGCTGCGCCGACGCCGGCCTGTGCTACCCCCCGCAGACCACCCTGATTGACCTGGGCGGCAGTGTGGCACCCGCCGCCGAGCAAGCCAGCGACCAGGCTCTGGCCAGTGGCCTGCAACAGGGCCACCTGGCCTGGAGCCTGCTGGCGTTCTTCGGCCTTGGGCTGCTGCTGGCCTTTACCCCCTGCTCGCTCCCGATGCTGCCGATCCTTGCCGGGCTGGTGCTGGGCAATGGCGCCAGCGCCCGACGCGGCTGGCTGCTGGCCGGGGTGTATGTGCTGAGCATGGCACTGGTGTACGCCGCCCTGGGCGTGGTCGCCGCACTGCTGGGTGCCAGCCTGCAGGCCTGGCTGCAGCAACCCTGGCTGCTGGGCAGCCTGGCGGGGCTGTTCGTGCTGCTGGCCCTGCCTATGTTTGGCGCCTTCGAACTGCAACTGCCCGCCGCCCTGCGCGACCGCCTTGACCGCGCCGGGCAAGGCACCCGGGGCGGCAACCTGTATGGCGCGGCGCTGCTCGGGGCGTTGTCCGGCCTGCTGCTGGGCCCATGCATGACCGCGCCGTTGGCCGGCGCGCTGCTGTACATCGCCCAGAGCGGCGACGTGCTGCAAGGGGCACTGGTGCTGTTCAGCCTGGGCCTGGGCATGGGCGTGCCGCTGCTGTTGCTGGTGACCCTGGGCAACCGTTACTTGCCGCGCCCAGGCGCCTGGATGGACCGGGTCAAGGGCGTGTTCGGCTTCGTGTTCCTGGCCATGGCCTTGTACACCGTGCGTAGCCTGTTGCCCGCCACGCTGCTGCTGGCACTGAGTGGCGGCTGGTTGATCGCCCTGGCCTGGGCCACATGGCCCGCCCTGCAGCGCCTGCCAGCATTGCGCGCAGTACCGCTGCTGGGTGCCTTGTGGGGCAGCCTGTTGCTGGTCGGTGCCGCCGCCGGTGGCGATGACCTCTGGCAGCCGCTGCGCCCGTTCACCGGTGGGGGTACCGGGGCCGTTGCTGCCCAGCATGCCGAAGACAGCTTCGTCACGGTCAGCCGCCCTGAAGACCTGCAACGTGAACTGGATGCGGCCAAGGCCCGTGGCCAATGGGTGATGCTCGACTACTATGCCGACTGGTGCGTGTCGTGCAAGGTCATGGAAAAACAGGTGTTCGCCCGTGGCGACGTACAGGCCGGCCTGGCCGGCGTGCACCTGCTGCGCCTGGACGTCACCGCCGACACGCCGGCCAGCAAAGCCCTGCTGCAGCGCTACCAGGTACCCGGCCCGCCCAGCATCATCTGGATCGGCCCGGAAGGCGACGAACGCCGCGCGCGGCGCATTACCGGTGAAGTGGATGCCGCCGCGTTCCAGCAACACTGGGCCCAGACCAGGAGCCAAGGCTGATGTTGACCGTAACCCTCGGGCCACTGACCATGGCCCTCAACCACCTGCTGATGCTCACCGCCCTGGTGATCGCCAGCGTGGTCGGCTGGTGGGTCGCCCGGCGTGGCGGCGAAAGCCCGGAATCGGCGCTGTTCAACCTGTTCCTGATCGGCCTGCTGTGCGCCCGTGCCGGCTTCGTGCTGGCCTATTGGCCGATGTACCGTGATGAGCCGTTGCAAATGATCGACATCCGCGACGGCGGCTTCCTGCTCTGGTCGGGCCTTGCCGGCATCGTCCTCGGTGCGGTGTGGCAGGGCTGGCGTCAACCGGGCCTGCGCCGCCCGTTGGGCTGGGCATTGTTCAGTGGCGCGCTGTTCTGGGGCCTGGCCAGCTTCGGCGGACACTTGTACAGCAAAGGCACCGAGCTGCCTGAACTGAGCCTGCGAAACGCTGGTGGCCAACCGGTGGCGCTGCACAGTTACCGCGGCAAGCCGCTGGTCATCAACATCTGGGCCACCTGGTGCCCACCGTGTCGGCGTGAGATGCCAGTGCTGCAACAGGCACAAAGCGATTACCCGCACGTGACCTTCCTGTTCGTCAACCAGGGCGAAACTCCGGAGAACGTCAGCACCTTCCTCGCCACCACCGGCCTGAGCCTGACCCACGTGCTGTTCGACGGCACCGGCCTGCTGGCCCAGCGCGTCGGTTCCATGGCCTTGCCCACCACCCTGTTCTACGACGCCAACGGGCGGCTGGTTGGCAGCCACCTGGGCGAGCTGTCCCGGGCCAGCCTGCGCCACGCCCTGGAACCTTTCGACCGGGCCATTGCGCCCGCCCCTGCCGCACAAGGAAACTGACATGCGATTGACTGCACTGCTGCCCCTGTCCCTGGCCCTGCTGGCCTCCCCTGCCCTGCAGGCCGAAGAACTGCCCAAAGCAGTTCAGCAGCTGCAAGCCAAGGGCGCCGTGATCAAGGGCAGCTTCGATGCGCCCAACGGCCTGCGCGGTTATGCCGCCGAGTACCAGAACAACGCCCTGGCCCTGTACCTGACCCCTGACGGCAAGCACGTGCTGGTCGGCAGCCTGTTCGACGAACAGGGCAAGGACCTGAGCGCCGAGCCGCTGCAAAAGCTGGTATACGCGCCGATGAGCAAGGAAATCTGGGCGAAAATGGAAAAGACCGCGTGGATCGCCGACGGCAAGGCCGATGCGCCGCGCAAGGTGTACCTGTTCAGCGACCCGAACTGCCCGTACTGCAACATGTTCTGGGAACAGGCGCGGCCCTGGGTGAAGTCGGGCAAGGTGCAGTTGCGCCATATCATGGTCGGCATCATCCGCGAAGACAGCCCGGGCAAGTCGGCGGCGCTGCTGGCGGCGAAAGACCCGGCCAAGGCACTGCAACAGCACGAGAAGGCCGGTAAGGCCAGCACCCTGAAGGCGCTGGAACAGGTGCCAGAGGCTGTGCAACAGAAGCTGGCGGTGAACATGGCGTTGATGGAAGAGATGGGGTTGCAGGCGACCCCGGCCATTTTCTACCAAGATGAGCAAGGCAACCTGCAAAGCCAGCAAGGGGCACCACGGCCGGAGATGCTGGGGAAGATTCTGGGCAAGCGCTAGGCTTCTCTTGAATGTTGCTGTGATACACAGATCGAGCGCATCGCGCGCGAAGTTCGCTCCTTGATATGTGAGTGGTCAAGCTTTTTGAGGTGTTCAGCGCTGAAAAGGTTGGCTGTATCAAAGGGTTCATACCCGCGAAGCAGGCGACGCGGGGCATGGCACCGGCTACGCCGGTGTTCGCGGGTGAACCCGCTCCTACGGGGGTTCGTGCTAACGGCGGGATTTTGCGCCAGGCATGTGATCGCAAGGCTACTAGCCTGCCGCAAGACATACGCTGTAGATGTAGGAACAACTGTCTTGCTCTAAATTCGAAAGGCCTGCGCGGTCGGGTGTAGGAGCGGGTTTACCCGCGAACACGGGCAAAGTCTGTGCTATCCAGCGCGCCACACTCGAGCATCGCGCAATTATTGAACCTATTATTTTTGCTAGTTTTCATTACCCTTCTGCAATGCAATACTTACAAGCAGAGTGTCAAGCTTGGAGAACACCGCCATGTCGATTGCCAGGCACATATTCAAGAAGAACAGCATGACCCACGCTATTGCCTATTCGCCATATGGTTATTGCCCCCCTGCGCCAATGCAGATGGCTGCTACTGGATTTAATGGGGAGCGATCTGACCCAGTAACTTATAATTATGCACTGGGCGCTGGCTATCGATTTTTTAACCCAGCCTTGATGCGCTTCACTTCTCCAGATGCTGTGAGCCCTTTCGGATCTGGAGGTCTTAACCCGTATTGTTATTGCCTGTGCGACCCGATAAATTTATCTGATCCCGATGGGCGAACCCCGGTGCAATCCTGGAATATCATTAGGCTTCGAACTATGTTCCCAAGCCTACACAAAAGTAAGACAAGATTTGAAATAAACCTGGAGGAGTTTAATGAAAATATGTCTAACTATAAAAGAACTTTGGGAAGGCGACATGAGTTTGGCTCGGCCCGTTCGCTAGTAGCCAGCCCAGCCGTTGATGAAATTCCACCGGGGTGGGACCGGATAGGTATTCACGGTTCTTCAACCCCTAATAAAAAGGGCTTACTGAAATCGCTTGACCCGAAATTTATAAAATCACGCGATGGGTATCAGGAGCTTGGGCGTGGATTTTATGTTGCAGTGGATTCGTCGTGGTCAATGTTCGGTTCCGGCGACGGAGGACAATCGTATAACGTATATACCCCAAATATGGCCCGCCTCACACCTGGGAAGCATTTCGACTTTTCGCATGCCGCCCAGCAACCTTATGAAAAAATGCAAATTGCTATTCGGGAATCGGGATATGACTTATTTATCGTCCGGGAGGCGCGGGTTGGACCGATAGTGCGGCCTCGACCTTATGAGGCGCCATTTTAAAAGTTTTTGGGGCATTCGTTTAATGGTTAACACTGGTCTGTCAAGGCTTCCCGCATCAAGTCAGCATAGGCCGTCTGACCCGGGCTGAAATAGCCTTGGGTTCAGCCATATCCAGCAAGCGTATTATGCGACTTCCTCAGGTACTTTGACCCTGTTGTAGAGACCGGACACATCGCTGACACGTGTACGGAGACATGGTTGACACATTATGGTCCGTAATCAGGTTTATTTACGTCGATGGTTCGCAGCCGCTGATGGCAAAAATAGACATCGAACATGTCCCCGCCATCCCGCCCAGGGCGAATCGCTACAGTATGCCCAACCAGGCCTTTTGCGATGCTGAAATAGCGTTTCTGGAAGCGGAAGCGACTGTGATAAACCTTGGCGAGGATATCGTCCGGCCCATATTCAAACTCCTCAAGCCGATTGGGGTAGGCCCACGGGCTGGTGTGATATCTGGCCATCGGTACTTGGTACCCCAAAGCCTGGTGGGGTCGCTGTAGGTTGTAAATTTCACGCCATCGATCAAACGCCGTTTGGGCTTGTTCCAGGGTCGAGAACTGCCGACCATCGAGTACTTCAGCCTTCAAGGAGCGGTGGAAACGCTCAATCTTGCCATTCGTCTGAGGGTGGTACGGGCGACTAAAACTGATCCTTATTCCCAACTGAATCAACCAGATACTTAGTTCTGTCACCTCTCCAGGGTTGCGCGGCGAACCCCAGGGAGCACCATTATCGACGTTGATTCGTACCGGTAGGCCATAGCGCTGGAAGACCTCGATCATTTTAGCCCTGACCGTCGCTCCTCGCTCGTTATCGCAAGCATGAATGGCCAAGTTGAAGCGGGAGTGATCGTCAAGAATGGTCAGCGGGTGGCACCGGCCTTGCTGCAGGGCGAAGTGGCCTTTGAAGTCCATCTGCCAGAGATCGTTGGGCGCATCGTGTTCAAACCTAAGCCGCGCCTCTCGCGTCTTTTCAGGACTCTGGATCAGTTCATGACGGTGCAACACGTTAGTGACGGTACTGGGGGCAATACCCTTGCTCAGCAGGTTGCTGATGGTGCGTCCGCCCCAGGCCGGATGCTCCTGTCGAAGGGCTACGACTTGGGCTTCCAAGCTAGCCTCGGTCAAGCGAGGGCTGCTAGCCGGCCGCCGAGATCGCTCTTGTAAAGCGGCCGAGCCGCCTTCTTCAAAACGGCGCAGCCATTTGTATCCGGTTTGAGGGCTGATACTGAAGTGTCGGCATAACGCTCGAATATTGGCATCCGGTTGTCGCGCCAGGGATACGAACTCTTCTTTCAGGCTCATGGCGTTTCTCACGTTCCAAGGCATGGTGAAAATCCTGGCAAGTGGGCTACCAGAAAGTGTCAACCATGTCTCCGTACACGTGTCCACCATGTGTCCGGTCTCTACACCCTGTGAAAGGGGCACCAAGCGCCCCTGCCCATCACAGCCCCTCCAGTTCCGCCATCAGGTCACTGAGCCGGTCGACCTTGTCGTCATCCAGCGCACTGCCCTGCAACCCCTGCACATACTCGGCCAGCTCCTCCACCGTGCTGCACTCGAACATCGCCCGCAGCGGCACGTTCAGTTGCAGCTGCTTCTGCACCCGCGAAGCGATCTGCGTGGCCAGCAGCGAATGCCCGCCCAGCTCGAAGAAGTTGTCGTGCACCCCCACCCGCTCGGCTTTGAGCACATCGGCCCAGATACCCGCCAGCACCTCCTCCAGCTCATTGCGCGGCGCCTGATAGGCCTGGCTGTGCTGGCCGCCAATGTCGATGGCCGGCAGCGCCTTGCGGTCGAGTTTGCCGTTGGCGTTGTGCGGCAGGCTGTCGAACCAACCCCAGTGCAGCGGCACCATGTACTCCGGCAACTCGGCACGCAGGCGCTGCTTGATCTGCTCCAGCAATGCGGCATCGGCGGCGATACCCTGGTGTGCCACCAGGTAACCGACCAGGTGCTTGCCGTTGACGCCTTCCTGCACGCCCACCGCCGCATCACGAATCTCGGCCTGCTCGTGCAGGCGGGCTTCGATTTCGCCCAGTTCGATGCGGTAGCCGCGAATCTTCACCTGGTGGTCGATGCGCCCGACGTACTCCAGCACACCGTCCGGGCGCTGGCGCGCCAGGTCACCGGTGCGGTACAGGCGCTCGCCCGCGGCACCATGGGGGTGTGGGATGAACGCCAGGGCAGTGCGCACCGGATCGCCGACATAGCCACGGCCCACGCCGGTACCCGCCACGCACAGCTCGCCCACCGCGCCCAGCGGCACCAGCGCCTGCTCCTCGCCGAACAGGTATAGGCGGTTGTTGTCGGTCGGCGTGCCAATCGGCAGGTAGCTGCCTTGGGTCGATGCGGCATCGACGCGGAAGAACGCCACATCATCGGAGCATTCTGCCGGGCCGTAGGCGTTGACCAGGCCGATTTGCGGGTACCGCTGCAACCACTGCGAGGCCAGCTCAGGTGGCATGGCCTCGCCGGTCGGCAGCATCCAGCGCAGGCCGTCGAGGGCCTGGTGGTCGTTGGCCAGCATGCCCTGGATCAGCGACGGCACGCTTTCCAGCACGGTGATGCCGGTGGCTTGCACATGCGCCAGCAGGCCCTGCGGATCATGGGCGATGGCATTGGGCACGATCTCGACCCTGGCGCCGAACAGCGGCGCGGCAAGGAACTGCCACACCGAAATGTCGAAGCTTTGTGAAGCTGTCTGGGCAATGACGTCCTGATTGCTCAACGCCAGATACGGCACCTTGCTCAACTGGTTGTTGAGCATGCCGCGCTGCTCGACCATCACCCCTTTTGGCAGGCCGGTCGAGCCGGAGGTGTAGATCACATAGGCAAGGTTGTCCGGGCCACTGTGGATGCCTGGGTTGTGGCTGGCAACCTGGCTGGCCTGGGTGTCTTCCCACACCAGCAGTTGTGGCCGTACCGCAACGTCCAGCTCACCCAGCAACTGCCGGCCTTGCTCGGCACAGGCCGCGCTGCACACCAGCACCGGGGTACGGCTGAGCTGGATGATGCTTTGCAGGCGCGCAGCCGGCAGCCCCGGGTCCAGCGGCAGATAGCCGGCGCCCGCCTTGAAGCTGCCAACGATCATGCCCAGCAGCGGCAACCCGCGCTCGGCCAGCAACGCCACCGGCTGGTCCACCTTTACGCCGGCCGAGATCAAGGCGTGGCCCAGGCGGTTGGCCGCCAGGTTCAGCCCGGCGTAGTCATAGGAGGCCTCCAGGCAGCGGGCCACAGTACGTTCAGGGTGCGCAGCCACCTGCGCTTCGAACTGCGCGATGTAGCTCTGCTCCAGCGGATAAGCCCGCTCGGTGCGGTTGCAGTCTTCCAGCAGGAAGCGCTGTTCGTCTGCCCCCATCAGAGGCAGCGCGCTCACCTCTCCATCGAAGCCCTGCACCAGCGCCAGCAGCAGGCGCTTGAACTCGGCCAGCAGGCGCTCGACGGTCGGGTAATCAAAGTAACGCTGGTCAAACGACAGGTGCAGGCCCAGGTCATCACCCGGGTAGCACACCGCCGTCAACGGGAAGTTGGTGTGGGTACGGCCCGAGTCGGAGCTGGCGTTCAGGTGCTGGGCGTGGTCGAGCACGGCGGTTTCCACCGGCGCGTTCTCGAACACGAACAGGCTGTCGAACAGCGGCTGGCCCTTGGGCAGCTCGCTGCACTCCTGGATCGCCACCAGCGGCAGGTACTCGTACTCGCGCAGCTCCATGTTGCTTTGCAGCAGGCCCTGCAACCACTGGCGCACACTGCAACGCTCACCCGATACGGGCAACTGCACACGCAGGGCAACGCTGTTGATGAACAGGCCAACGGTGCGCTGCATCTGCGGCATGCTCACCGGGCGCCCGGCCACGGTCACGCCAAAGGCCACATCGCGGTCGCCACTGTAGCGCGCCAGCACCAGCGCCCAGGCCGCCTGGGCGAAGGTGTTGACGGTAAGCTGGTGAGCCTGGGCCAGTTCGCGCAGGCGCACGCCATCACTTACCTCCAGGCGGGTGTAGCAATCGCCGACGATCATGCCGCTACCGGCGTGGTCATGGCGCAGCGGGCGGTCGCTGGGGATGGCCGTGGCGCGCTCGAAGCCGGCCAGGTTGGCCTGCCACCAGGCGCGTGCGTCGTCCAGGCCCTGGCGCTGCAACCAGCCGATGTAATCGCGGTAACGCGGCGGCACCGGCAACTGGGCCTGACGGCCTTCGCCGAGGGCTTGGTAGACCTCGAAGAAATCGTTCATCAGCAGCGAGCGGCACCAGGCATCGATCAGGATGTGGTGGTTGCTCATCATGAACCAGTAGCGCTCGTCGGCCACGCGTACCAGGCGCAGGTGGAACGGTGCTTCACTGAGCAGGGCAAACCCGGCCTCGCGCTCCTGCTTGTGCAGGCCTTGCAGGCGCTGCTCCTGGGCGTCGTCAGCAAGGCCGCGCCAGTCCTGGTAGTCCACCGCGAGGTTGCCCGGTTTGTGGATGATCTGCAGCATCGCCTCGCCGCTGTTCCAGCTGAACGAGGCGCGCAACGCTTCGTGGCGCGCCACTACCGCCTGCCAGGCCTGGGCGAAACGTTCAGGGTCCAGGGCGCTGTTGATGCGGTAGCGGTCCTGCATGTAGTAGAGGCCGGTGCCCGGCTCCAGCAGGGTGTGCAGCAGCATGCCTTCCTGCATTGGCGTCAGCGGGAAAACGTCCTCGATCTGCGCAGCCGGTACCGGCAATGCGTCGATCTGCTCCTGGGTCAGGTGCGCCAGCGGGAAGTCCGACGGGGTGAAGCTGCCGTTGCCATCGGCCAGGCAATGCGCGACCAGCGCCAGCAACTCCTGGCGATAGGCCTCGGCCAGGCGGGCGATGGTCTGCGGGTCATAGCGCTCGGCGCTGAAGGTCCAGCGCAGTTGCAAGGCGCCGCCGTACACCTGGCCATCGACGCTCAGCCAGTTTGGCAGCGGTGCGTCGAGGTCATGCGCCAGACCGGCCGGTGCCTCCAGTGGCTGGAACAGCGCCGCACTGTCGAATTGCTGGTCGAACTGGCCCAGGTAGTTGAAGGTGATACGCGCCTGCGGCAAGGCTGCCATCTGTTCGCGCCAGGCCGGGTCGGCGAGGTAGCGCAGCACCCCGTAACCCAAGCCCTTGTGCGGCACCTGGCGCAGTTGTTCCTTGATGCGCTTGATCGAGCCGGCCCGCGCCGCCTCGTGTTCGCCTGCCAGCGGGCGCAGGCTCAGTGGATAGGCGTTGGTGAACCAGCCGACGCTGCGGGTCAGGTCCATGTCTTCGAACAGCCCGTCACGGCCGTGGCCTTCAAGCTGCACCAGCACTTCCTCATCGCCGCTCCAGCGGCACAGCGCCCGCGCCAGTGCAGTCAGCAGCAGGTCGTTGACCTGGGTGTGGTAGGCCGCCGGAGCCTGTTGCAGCAATTGCCGGGTCTGCTCCACGTCCAGGCCGATGGCCAGGGTATGGGCGTGGCGGTGCAGGTTGCCACCCTGCGGATGATCGCACGGCAGTTCGCGGCGCACGCCGCCCAGCTGGCTTTGCCACCAGCCCAGTTCGTCCCGCAGCGAATCGCTGCCGGCGTAGCTGGCCAAGCGCGCGGCCCAGTCGCCCATGCTGTGAGTCTTGGCCGGTAGCGGTTGGCCACGGTAAAGCGCCTGCAGGTCTTCCAGCAGCACCCGCCAGGACACGCCATCGACCACCAGGTGATGGATCGCCACCAACAAACGCTGGCTGCCTTGCCCGTCCCGCACCAGCAAGGCGCGCAGCAGCGGGCCTTGCTGCAGGTCGAGGCTGCGCTGCAGGTCGGTGTACAGCGCCTGACAATCGGCAAAATCGGCCACGGTGGCGGTCCACAGCAATTGCCTCGCGTCAGGCTGGGCGTATTCGGCCTGCCAGCGGCCACGGGCCTCGTCGAAGCGCAGGCGCAGGCTGTCGTGGTGCTGCACCAGCGCAGCCAATGCCTGGCCAAGTGCGGCCTCATCCAATGGTTGGCGAGCTTCCAGCAGCACCGCCTGGTTCCAGTGCTGCGGCTGTGGCACTTCACTGTCGAAGAACCAGTGCTGGATCGGCGTCAGGCCGGTCTGGCCTTGGCGCAAGCCCTGCTCGATGCTGCTCGCGGCTTCGCTGTACCGAACCACGGCCGCCAGGGTCTGGATGGTCTGGTGCTGGAACAGGTCGCGCGGGGTGAATTGCAAGCCGGCCTGACGGGCCCGGCTGACCACCTGGATCGACAGGATCGAGTCGCCGCCCAGTTCGAAGAAGTTATCCTGCACCCCTACCCGGGCAACGTTGAGCACGTCGCGCCAGATCTGCGCCAGTTGCGCTTCCACCTCGTTGCCGGGGGGCTGGTACTGTTGACGCGCCTGCTCCAGGTCTGGCAGTGGCAGCGCACGGCGGTCGAGCTTGCCGTTACCCATCAGCGGCAAGCTGTCGAGCAACACCAGATGCGCCGGCACCATGTAATCCGGCAGGTGCTGGCGGGCATCAGCCTTCACGGCTTCACGCAGCTGGCTTTGCGCCTCGCTGCCAGCCGTGGCCTGCTTGCACAACAGGTAACCCACCAGCTGCTTGCCGCCCGGTAGATCCAAGGCCAGCACCACGGCCTCGTCGACATCGGCATGCGCCTGCAAGCGGCTCTCGATCTCGCCCAGTTCGATGCGGAAACCGCGAATTTTCACCTGCTGGTCGGCACGGCCGACGTACTCGACAAGGCCGTCAGTGCCCAGGCGCACCAGGTCGCCCGTGCGATACAAGCGGCCCCCTTCGGCGCTGAACGGGTCCGCGACGAATCGCTCGGCGCTCAGGCCCGGCCGGTCGTGATACCCCTGAGCCAGCCCGGCGCCGCCGACATACAGCTCACCGATGCCACCTTGCGGCAACAGGGCCAGGTCTTCGTCGAGGATGTAGGCCGAGCGGCTACCGATGACATGGCCAATCGGCACACTGCCAAGGTTTGCAGGCAACGCCTCTGGCGCCAGGCAGGCCAGCGGCATGACCACGGTTTCGGTCGGGCCGTAGGCGTTGAAGAACTGCTGCGGCGCAAAGGCCTGGCGAATACGCTGCAGGTGCTCGCCGGTCAGCGCTTCGCCACCGGTGATCACCAGGCGCACCGGCAGTTGCTCGCCCTGCCCGCCCAGGTATTGCGCCAGCTGGCTACCGTAGCTGGGGGTAAAGCCCAGGATGCTCACCTGCTGCTCGCGCACCAGCTGGCAGATGTCCTCGGCGCCCCACTGCCCCTGGGCGCGCAGCACCACGCGGGCACCGCACAGCAACGGCACCCACAGGCGCTCGCTGGCAGCGTCGAAGTTGATCGAATAGAAATGCAGCTCGCAATCATCGCTGCGCATGCCGAACGCGGCGATGACCGCCTGGCAATGCATGGCGAACTCACCATGGCTGACCACCACGCCCTTGGGCTTGCCGGTGGAGCCGGAAGTGTAGATCAGGTACGCCTGATGCTGCGGCAGGTTGAGGTTGTCCAGCGGCGCATCGCTGTAGGCCGACAGGCTGGCGGCATCGTCCTCCAGGCTCCAGCGGGCCACGCCCTCGGGCAGCTCGCCCAGGGTTTGCAACAGCTCACGCTGGCTGAGCAGCAGGCCGATGCGGCTGTCTTCGATCATGTAGCGCAAGCGGTCGAGCGGGTACTCGGGGTCAAGCGGCACGTAGGCGCCGCCGGCCTTGAGGATGGCCAGCAGGCCGACGACCATTTCCAGCGAGCGCTCCAGTGCCAGGCCCACGCGCACCTGCGGGCCGACGCCACGCTCACGCAGGGCACGGGCCAGGCGGTTGGCCTGCTGGTCGAGCTCGGCATAGCTCATGTGCTGGCCGGCGAAGGTCAGCGCGCCAGCCTGTGGTGTGCGGGCCGCCTGGGCGGCGAACAGGCCGTGCAGGGTCTGGTCGAGGTCGAAGTCCTGCTCGCCCTGCAACTGGCCCGCCAGCACCTGCTGTTCGGCGCTGCTCAGCATCGGCAGCTCGCACAGGCGCTGCTGCGGGTTGTCTAGCAGGCTGACCAGCAGCTGCTGCCAGTGCTCGGCCATGCGCGCTATGCGGGGTTCGTCGAACAGGTCGCGGCTGTAGGTCAGGCAACAACCCAGGCGGCCGTCGAGGTCGGTGACCTCCAGGTACAGGTCGAACTTGGTGGCACTGGCGTCATTGAGCAGGTAATCCACCTGCATGCCGGCCAGTGTGCGGCTTTGCTGGAAAGCCCAGCGCTGCACGTTGCACATCACCTGGAACAGCGGGTTGTAAGCGCTGCTGCGCGGCGGTTGCAACGCCTCCACCAACTGGTCGAACGGCAGGTCCTGGTGCGACTGGCCTTCGATGGCTGCCTGGCGCATCTGCTCCAGCAGTGCGTTGGCGGTCATCTGGCCATCCAGCTCGCAGCGCAGCACCTGGGTATTGAGAAATGCGCCAATCAGGCCTTCGCTTTCCGGGCGGATGCGGTTGGCCACCGGCGCGCCGATGCGCAGGTCACGCTGGCCGCTGTAGCGGTGCAGCAAGGCGGCCAGGGTGGCGGTCATGGTCATGAACAAGGTCAGGCCGCGCTGGCTGTTGAAGGCATGCACGCGGGCGACCAGCGCCGGGTCGAGTTCAAAGCGGTAGAGCTCGCCGCGGTGGCTCTGTACTGCCGGGCGCGGGCGGTCGGCAGGCAACGCCAGCACCGGGTGCTCGTCGCCCAGGCGGTCCTTCCAGTAGGCCAGTTGACGAGCGCCCTCGCCGCTTTCCAGCCATTGCCGTTGCCACACGCTGTAGTCCAGGTATTGCACCGGCAGCGGCGCCAGCGGCGACTCGCGGTCATCGACAAAGGCTTCGTACAGTTCGCCTAGCTCGCGGGCGAAAATGTCCATGGCCCAGCCTTCGGTGACGATGTGGTGCAGGGTGAGCACGAAGAAATGCTCGCGCTCGTCAGCCTTGACCAGGCAGGCGCGCAGCAGCGGGCCGCGCTCCAGGTCGAACGGCTGGTGCGCCTGGTCGTCGGCAAGTTGTTGCAGGTGTTGCTGGCGGGCATCAATGGGCAAGGCACTGAAGTCCTGCCAGTCGAGGTGCAGGCCACTGTCTTCGGCCACGCACTGGTACGGCACCCCGTCGACGCTGGGGAAGGTGGTGCGCAAGGTTTCATGGCGCACGATCAGCGCCTGCAGCGCACGCTCGAAAGCGTCCACATGCAGGGTGCCGCGCAGGCGTGCCATGCCGCCGACGTTGTACGCCGGGCTGTCCGGCTCCATTTGCCAGAGGAACCACATGCGCTGCTGTGAATACGACAGCGGCACCGCCTGACGGCGGTCGACGCGGGCGATTGCGCCTTGCAGGTTGCGCTCGCCGGCCGCGCGGATACGTGCGATCTCGGCACAGAAAGCGCCCAGTTCGCTGGCTTCGAACAGCGCCTTGAGCGGCAGCTCGACATCGCAGGCCTGGCGGCTGCGCGAGACGATCTGAGTGGCCAGCAGCGAGTGCCCGCCCAGGGCGAAGAAGTCGTCCTGCAGGCCGACGCGCGGCAGGTTCAGCACCTCACGCCAGATGGCGGCGACCTGTTGCTGCAACTCGGTGTGGGGCTCGACATGTTCGCGTTGCTGCCACACCAGGGCCGGCAGTGCCTTGCGGTCGACCTTGCCGCTGGGGCCCAGCGGCAGCTGTGCCAACGGGATAAGCTGGGCCGGCACCATGTACGCGGGCAGTTGCTCAGCCAGCACGGCCAGGACTTCGGCTGGCTGTGCACTGCCACTGTAGTAACCCACCAGCTGCGCGCCAACGGCGTCCTTGTGAATCTGCACCAGCGCCTGTTCCACACCCGGCTGTGCCAACAGGCAAGCCTGCACTTCTTCTGGCTCGACGCGGAAACCCCGCACTTTTACCTGCTGGTCGAGGCGACCGAGGTATTCCAGGGCCTCAAGCTGCACCTGCCAGCGGGCGCGGTCGCCGCTGCGGTACAGGCGCTCGCCATGGCCGTCGGCCTGGGGCACGAAGCGCTCGGCAGTGAGGCCGGGGCGGCCCAGATAGCCACGGGCCAGGCCCGCGCCACCGAGGTACAACTCGCCCGGTACACCGGGGGCGGCCAGTTCAAGCTCATCGTCCAGCACACGGCACAGCACATTGCCCAACGGGCGGCCGATGGGCGAGCGCTCGCCGTCCGCCGCCTGGCAGTGCCAATGGGTGACGTTGATAGCGGTTTCGGTCGGGCCATAGCGGTTGTGCAACTGCACCTGCGGCAACACTTGCAGCACGCGGTCACGCAGCGCCGCAGGCAATGCTTCGCCACCGGAGAACACCCGGCGCAGGCTGCTGCAGGCGCCCGCCTGCGGCTCTTGGGCAAACACCTGCAATAGCGGCGGCACGAAGTGCAGCGTGGTCACGCCATGGGCCTGTACCAGCGCGGCGATGCGCTGCGGGTCGCGGTGTTCGCCGGGGCCGGCGAGTACAAGCTTGCAGCCGGTTACCAGCGGCCAGAAGCATTCCCACACTGACACATCGAAGCTGATCGGCGCCTTTTGCATCAGCACATCGCTGTCATTCAGCGCGTAGGTGGCCTGCATCCACTGCAGGCGCTCGGCCAGCGCCGCATGGGTATTGCCCACGCCCTTCGGCTGGCCGGTGGAGCCGGAGGTGTAGATCACGTAGGCCAGGTTGTCGCCGTGCAGGTGCAGGCCAGGCGCGTGGCTGGGCCAGCTGTCCAGGTGCAACTGGTCGAGGGCAATGGCGCTGACCCCGTCGACTTGCGGCAGCTTGCCCAGCAGGCTGCTGTGGCTCAGCAGCAGGCCGGCGTTGCAGTCGGCGAGCATGTAGGCCAGGCGTTCGGCCGGGTAGTCGACGTCCAGCGGCACGTAGGCGCCGCCGGCCTTGAGGATGGCCAGCAGGCCAACCAGCAACTGTGGCGAACGCTCGATGGCAATGGCTACGCAGGTGTCGGGGCCGACGCCTTTGTCGCGCAGGTATTGGGCCAGGCGGTTGGCCTGCTGGTGCAGTTCGGCGTAGTCGAGGCTGCCGCCGTCCCAGGCCAGTGCAGTGCGTTGAGGGGTCCGGCGGGCCTGTTCGTTGAGTTGTTCGACCAACAGGCTTGGCGGCGCGGCAGCCGGTGCGCGGCCCCAGCCCAACAGTTGCGCGCGGCCAGGCTCGTCGAGCAATTGCACTTCGCCCAGCGGCCGCTGCGGCGCGGCGCACACCTGCTCCAGCAGCGCCAGCAGGTGATGGGCCAGACGTTTGACGGTGCTGGCTTCGAACAGCTCTGCGGCATAGTCGAAGGCCAGGCTCAGGCGGCCCTGATGATCTTCTTCGCTGTGCAGCTGAAGGTCGAACTTGGCTTCGCGGCTGTGCCACGGCAGCTCCTCGGCCAACAGCCCCGGCAGGCGGCGCAGGGCCGACAGGTCGCGTTGCTGGTGGTTGAACATGACCTGGAACAAGCCTTGCTCACGGGCGTCAGGCAGGGCTTCGACCAGCTGTTCGAACGGCAGGTCCTGGTTAGCCTGCGCCGCGAGGGTGGCCTGGCGCACCTGGGCCAACAACTGCGCGAATGGCAGGCGGCCATCGAGCTGCGCGCACAGTACCTGGGTATTGATGAAGAAGCCGACCATGCCTTGGGCTTCCAGGCGCGGGCGGTTGGCGTTGGGCACACCGACGCGGATGTCAGCCTGGCCGCTGTAGCGGTGCAACAGCGCCTGCCAGCCGGCCAGCAGGACCATGAACAGGCTGGCCTGCTGTTCGCGGGCCAGGCCCTTGAGGGCTTCGGCAAGCTTGGCAGGCACCTTGAGGTTGAACCGCGCAGCACTGTACTCGCGCTGGCTGGCGCGGGGGTGGTCGGTGCACAGGTCAAGCACCGGCAGTTCATTGCCCAACTGTGCCTTCCAGTACTGCAGTTGGCGCTCGGCTTCACCGGCGGCCAGCCATTGTCGCTGCCAGGTGCCGTAGTCGGCGTAACCCAGGGTCAGCGGCGCCAGGTTGGCCTCAAGGCCTTGGCAGCGGGCGGCGTAAAGCTTGGCAAATTCATCCAGCAGGATATTCAGCGACCAACCGTCAGCGACGATATGGTGCAGGGTCACCCACAGCTGGTGGTGTTCGTCGTCCAGGCGTGCCAGGGTCACCCGCAGCAACGGGCCCTGGGTCAGGTCGAACGGCTGACGGGCTTCGGCTTCACGCTCGGCGCTGACCTGCTCGGGGGTTTGGCCTTCGAGACCCAGGCGGCGCAGGCTGAACGGCTGGTGCGGCAAAATGCGTTGCAGGGCCAGGCCGTTTTCTTCGCTGAATACGGTGCGTAGGGATTCGTGGCGCACCACCAGCATGTGGAAGGCGGCTTCCAGGGCGCTTTCATCCAGCTCGCCGCGCAGTTGCAGGCCGGCCGGGATGTTGTAGGCGGCCGATTGTGGCTGCAGCTGCCACATCAGCCACAAGCGGTTTTGCGCCAGCGACTGGGGCAAGGCCTGGGCGCGTTCCAGCGTTGCGATGGTGGCGGTGCCGGCTGCGCCTTCAGCGATGATCGAGGCCACGGCGTTACTGTAATCAGCCAGCACTGGCACTTCGAACAGGGTGCGCAGGCTCAGGTTGATGCCCAGCTCATCGGCCAGGCGTGCGGTGGCCTGGGTGGCGGCGATGGAGTTGCCGCCCAGCAGCAGGAAGTGGTCGTCTGCTGCAACCGCCTCCAGCTTGAGGATGTCGCGCCACACGGCGGCGATGCGTGTTTGCAGTTCATCGCCAGCAGCCGCGCTTGCAGCGGCTTCGCTCACATCAGGAAAGCGGGCGTAGCAGTCCAGGCTGCCATCGTCCATGCGCAGGCGGCAGGCCGAGCGCTGCAGCTTGCCACTGGAGGTCTTGGGCAGCGCGCCCGGGTTCAGCAACAGGACCACAGCCGGGGCCTGGCGGCAGGCGTCGGCGATCACTTGGCGCAGGGTTTTGATCAGGTCCTGGGGCTTGATTGCCTTTTGCACGTTGCGGCTGATCTCCACCGCCACGCCGATGCCCTCCTCGCCCTGCTGCTCGACGGCAAACACGGCCACCCGGCCTTTGCGCAGCACCTCGACTTCGCGTTCGAGGGTTTTTTCCAGGTCCTGCGGGTACAGGTTCTGGCCGCGCACGATCAGCATGTCTTTCAGGCGCCCGGTGACAAACACCTCACCGTCGCGCATGAAGCCCAGGTCACCGGTGCGCAGCCAGGTCTGCCCGTCCATTTCAACGAAGGTGCGGGCACTGGCTTCGGGGTTGCGCCAGTAACCCAGGGCGATGCTCGGGCCACCGGCCCAGATTTCGCCGACCTGGTTGTCGCCCAGCACCTGCAAGTGCTGCGGCTCGACGACCCGTACCGCGTGACCGGGCTGCGGGTAGCCGCAGCTCATCAGCACGCTGCCTTTGCCCGGCTCGGCGCGGTTGGCGGCGAAGGCTTCGGCGTCCAGTTCCAGCGCGGCGATGCCCTGGCCACGGCGGCTGCCGCTGACGAACAGGGTGGCTTCGGCCAGGCCGTAGCTGGCGAAGTAGCTCTGCGGGTCGAAGCCGCAGGCCCGGAACTTGTCGGCGAACGTCGCCAGGCTGTCCTGGCGGATCGGCTCGGAGCCGGAATAGGCCACGCGCCAGCGGCTCAGGTCGAGACCGGCCAACGAGGCCTCGCTGACCCGCTCGCTGCACAGGCGGTAGGCAAAGTCGGGGCCACCGCTGATAGTACCGCCATACTCGCTGATGGCCTGCAACCAGCGCTGCGGCCGGGCCAGGAAATAACCCGGCGACATCAGCACGCACGGCACGCCGCTGAAGATCGGCTGCAGCAGGCCGCCAATCAGGCCCATGTCGTGGTACAGCGGCAACCAGCTGACGATCACGTCGTCGGGGTTGAGGTCGATGCCGAAGCCCTGGCGGATCAACTGCTCGTTGGCCACCAGGTTGCCATGGCTGACCTGCACGCCCTTGGGCAGCGCAGTGGAACCAGAGGTGTACTGCAGGAAGGCGATGTCATCACCTTGCAGCGCGGGCTCGCGCCAGTCCGCGGCCAGCGCCGGGTCCAGGCCGTCCACCGCCAGCAGTTCAGGGCCGTTGTCCGCCGCCAGCGCTTCCAGGCCTTGCAGGCTGCCGTGCAACGCCGCGACCGTCAGCAGCAGGCGCGGCTCGGCATCGTCGATGATCGACAGCAAACGCTCCTGATGGTGCTGACGCGCAGACTCCGGCGGGTAAGCCGGCACCGCGATCACCCCGGCATACAGGCAACCGAAGAACGCCGCCACGTAGTCCGGACCACTGGGGAACAACAGCACCGCACGGTCGCCGAAGCCGGCACGGGCCTGCAAGGCGGCGGCGATGGTGCGTGCGCGCTGGTCGAGGTCCCGGTAGCTGAGCACGGCCTGCTCGCCGGGGGCGTCGGCCAGAAAGCGCAAGGCGATCTTGTCCGGGGTCTGCGCGGCGCGTTGCGCCAGTGCCTGGACCAGCGAGAGCGGGAGTTCGAAGGCGTCCGTCATGGGGTGTTCCTGCCAGTGTCTGTTGGGGCGTGCCGGCTGCTCCGCGAACGTGGGCGGACAGCGAGTGGCGACCGAGGATGTACACAGGAGAACGGATGGGCGGGGGCAGAAATTAGCGGGGATTACGCGGTGCCAGAAGGGGCCAAGGGTGAACCGTTTCACACTGCGGGCTTAGAACTGAAAGATACAGATACTAATTACGTTTCGTATTTGACAATCATTATCATTCTGAATAGCTTGTCGCACGTCGTAGGAAGCTTCCCAGCCTTGGGGGCCTCCTTTCCCCTCTGTGACAAGGTGATTTCCATGGCGGAACAACTATCCACAAGTAAGTGCGATTCACCATTACTGCAGGCCTTCGTCGACAATCGCAGCATCCTGGTCAAGATCGCCGCCCGCATCACCGGCTGCCGCTCGCGCGCCGAAGATGTGGTGCAGGATGCCTTTTTTCGGCTCAACGCCGCCCCGCAGATCACCTCGTCGTTCAAGGCGCAGCTCAGCTACCTGTTCCAGATTGTGCGCAACCTGGCGATTGACCACTACCGTAAGCAGGCGATGGAGCTGAAGTACTCCGGCAGCGAGGAGGAAGGCCTGAACGTGGTCCTCCAGAACGCCTCGCCCGAAGCGACCCACATCAACCTCGCCGCGCTGGATGACATTGCCGAGGCGCTGAACGAACTGCCGCAGCGTACCCGCTATGCGTTCGAGATGTACCGCCTGCATGGCGTACCGCAGAAGGACATTGCCAAGGAGCTGGGGGTGTCGCCGACACTGGTCAACTTCATGATCCGCGATGCGCTGGTGCACTGCCGCAAGACGGCCAACCGGCAGGTTTAAAACCAAGGCTCCTACCTACAGCCCCCCCCCCGGCCCGAGGTAGGAGCAGCCTTGTGCTGCGAAGAGTCCCTCCCCGACACAACATATCGCTTGTCTTGCCGACCCCTTCGCAGCACAAGGCTGCTCCTCCAAAAGGCCACCATCTCCTGCAGGAGCCACCAGAACCCTCAAGCCAGCTTGCAGCGATCGAAGAACCGTTCCCGCCCCAGAATCATCAGCGCCGCACGCTTGTGCGGGAAGTCGAACTCTTTGTCGCAATGGAAGCACTGGTCGTGCATGTAGCCGATCATCTTGCCGTTGTCGGCACGTGGCTCAGCCACCACCCGCTGGGTACGCGGGTCATCCAGGAACAGGTAGTGCACCAGCGCCGATAGCCAGCTGGTCACCTTGTGCGGCCCGCGATGGTTCTCCTCCCCTACCAGCATGTGAATGCCGCGGTCGTAGTCATCGGCCGCGTAGAACGGAGCAATGCGATCTTCCTTGGCCCAGTACGCCTCGAAGTAGGCAAACGGCTCATCATCAAAGCAGCCGATCAGTGTCAGGGTATGCGGGTCGGCCTCCAGCTTGCCCAGGTACTCGCGGTGCTGCGCCAGCGTGCCGCCCTCCTGCCAGAACGCATCCACCCGCGGGTTGTTCTGCCAGCGGTTGAAACGCTCCAGGTCGTGCTCGATCTCCAGCGTGCGCAGCGACACCCAGCTACCCAGGCGCGCATCGAAGCGCCGGTACACCTCACCACGGGGCTTGGGCGCGCGGCGCGGGTGACGCTTGCCGTTGCTGATCTGCATCTGCTGCGGGTACACCGAGGCCAGCGCATCACCCAGCCATGGCTGTGGCAGTTGCCAGAACAGCGCCCGCTCGCACAGGTACTGACCAGCTTGCTCAGCCACCAGCAGCAAGCCACTGGCCAGTGCCTGGGGCTGTACCTCGGGCAAGTGCCAGACCAGGCGCTGGCAGCCCGTATCGCGGGATAGCAGCCAGTAGCAGGCAGCCCACAAGGCTTGATAGGGGCGCTCATGGCAGACGCGCTCAAGGTGGACGTGCAAGCTAGCGACCGCCTCCAGGCGCACCTGGATCAGTGGGCGGCCTTCGAGGGTGAGGCTTAGCCAGCTGTCACCCTCCTCGGCACTGAGGCTGCGCCAGCGTGGCGGTGACTGAGGCTGCGAAGCGGCATCGAACGGCATGGGCTGGACTCACGAAAATGAAGAAAAGGCTCACTGTTGAGAACGTTGCCGCAGTGCGTGAATTTAGTCTTGGGGGACCGAGACGGTAATGCGGTAGGGCTCGAAGATCCGTGCCAGTTCACCGCTGTCACGCAGGTCACGCAGCAGGCCGGCAAACGACTGCTCGCCGATAGGGGCACCCGGGCGCAGCAAGGCGTAGTGGTGATAGACCTGGTCGATACGCTGCGAAGGCACCAGCTGCGCCTTGCTGGCCGGGTTGCGCGCCAGGAAATCACTGAGGTAGGAGCGCGTGACCAGGGCGATATCGGCGCGGCCGGCCTGCACCATCAGCAGGTTGCTGTCGTGGGAGTAGGTCAGGGTCGCGTTGTAGGCTTCGCGCAGGTAGTCGGGGTCGGAGTTGAAGCGGGCGAACGCGTAGTGGTAGCCGTTGAACAATGCCAAACGTTTGTCACTCAGGTCGTCGAAGTAATGCGGGTCGCTGCCATTGGCCTGGCGGGCAACGAACACTTCGGCATCCTCCAGGCCCATGTCGACGGTCTGGTGGGCAATCTGCTCCCAGCCCCATTGTGGGTTCTCGAAAATCGCCATGTCGGTGCGGCCTTGCTGGAAGTCACCAAAACGCCGCTGGATGGAAGTGGGCACCAGGACGAAGTGATAACCCTGCTGCAAGCGGTTGAGCGCGTCGACCAGTTGCGGCAACAGGCCGGTGTCGGCCCCCTGTTCAGGGCGGACCGTGTAGGGCGGGAAATGCGCCGCGCCAATCTTCACCTCCACGGCGTCGGCAGCCCATGCCGGCACCGCCAGCCAATACACGGCCAGCAACATCAGGGTGGACAAGGCCTTGGGGCCGGGTGCAGGAGTCAAGACGGACGCTCATCACGGTTCATGCCTGGGTCCGCTTAAGCTAGGCGTTTTCCGGAAGCGGCACAACTGCCGGTGCGCGCTCTTTGTGACAAAGCAGGCGGCAATATGCCAGGGGGTGCCGTATGCGCGGAGTTTGGCTACGCTCTAGCAGGATCTGCAAGGGAGCCTGGTATGGGCCATTGGTTGGTGATCGACCTGGAAGCCACCACCGACGAGGGTGGGTGGCCGGTAACAGAAATGGAAGTCATTGAAATCGGCGCCAGCCTGGTTACCCGCGAAGGCCGCGAGGTCGACCACTTTCAGTGTTTCGTGCGGCCACGGCGGCGGCCACAGCTGACCCCTTTTTGCCGCGAACTGACGCACATAAGCCAGGCCGATGTGGACAGCGCTGCGCCGTTTCGCGAGGTGTGGGCAAGCTTCGAGCGCTGGCTCGGGCCCCACCGTGAGCAGATTCAGGCCTGGGTCAGCTGGGGCGACTACGACCGCCAGCAACTGCACCAGGAATGGCAGCTTCACGGACTCGACAGCCTGCTACGGACCTTGCCGCACATCAACCTCAAGCAACGCTTTGCCAAGGCCCGCCACCTGCAGCGCCCCACCGGCCTGAACGGTGCCCTGCACCTGGCCGGCATGCACTTTTGCGGGCAGCAGCACCGGGCCCTTGAAGATGCGCGCAACACGGCGCGGCTATTGCCGTTGACCCTGCCCGCCAACAGCCCCTGAAAGCAGATGACGAGGCCTGTGGGCTTGGGCATACTGGCCAGCCCTTTTTCATCCCCCTTTTCAGGAGTCGCCCATGTTCCAGGTCAACGAGTACTTCAACGGCACCGTCAAGTCGATCGCATTCGCGGGCGAAGAAGGCCCGGCCACTGTCGGCGTCATGGCCCCGGGCGAATACGAGTTCGGCACTGCCAAGCGCGAGATCATGCACGTGGTATCGGGCGCGCTGACCGTGAAGCTGCCAGGCAGCGACAACTGGGAAACCTTCAATGCGGGCGACAAGTTCAATGTTGCCGCCAACAGCAAGTTCCAGCTGCAGGTGAAGGTGGATACCGCTTACCTGTGCGAGTACCGCGACTAAGCGTCGGCCTGTGCCGGCCTCTTCGCGGGCATGCCCGCGAAGAATCCAGCACTAATCCTTCAGGAAATCAGCAACGCGTTCCGCCGCCGACTGCATATGCTGCTCATGGCTGAACCCCGAGGCCTTCAACGGCTTCAGGTCATGGTCCCCCGCCACTAGCCAGCTCACTTCGATTGCCGGCGACAACGCATACCCCGCCACCGCCTCGCGGTTACCCAGCGCATCCCGTTCGCCCTGCACGATCAATGTCGGGGTTTTCAGCCCGGCCAGGTGCTCCACACGTGGTTTCTCGGGTTTACCCACCGCATAGAACGGATAGCCCAGGCACACCAGCGCATCCGCGCCCAGTTCGTCGGCCAACAGGCTCGCCATGCGCCCGCCCATGGACTTGCCACCCACGGCCAGCCTGCCCGCGACCAAAGGTCGCACCTGCCGGTACACCTCGCGCCAGCATTCCAGCAGCACCTTCTGCGGGTTCGGCGGCCGTTTGCCGCCGGTAACCCTGCGCTCGGCCATGTACGGGAACTCGAAGCGCACTACCGCCACCCCAAGCGCCGCAAGCCTTTGCGCCATTTCGTCCATGAACCCGCTGTCCATCGGCGCACCTGCGCCGTGGGCCAGGATCAGGCAGCCCTTGTAGCCGTCCTTGCCCTGAGCCTGTGGAGGATCGCAGCGCAAGCCTGGGACATTTCCGACCTTCGCCCATTGATCCCCGTCAATACCGGCACTTTGCCCATTAATCATGCTTGCCTCGCTGTAAAGCCTGCCAAATAACCGTGGATGGGAACCCATACATGAACACAACCAGCAGTACCGCCTATAACTACAAGGTGGTCCGCCAATTCGCCATCATGACGGTGGTGTGGGGAATCGTCGGGATGGGGCTCGGCGTCTTCATCGCCGCCCAGCTCGCCTGGCCTTCCCTCAACTTCGACCTCCCCTGGACCAGCTTCGGCCGCCTGCGCCCCCTGCATACCAATGCGGTGATCTTCGCTTTCGGCGGCTGCGCGCTGTTCGCCACCTCCTATTATTCGGTGCAACGCACCTGCCAGACCACCCTGTTTGCACCGCGCCTGGCCGCGTTCACCTTCTGGGGCTGGCAACTGGTGATCCTGCTGGCGGCCATCAGCCTGCCACTGGGCTACACCAGCTCCAAGGAATACGCCGAACTGGAATGGCCGATCGACATCCTGATCACCATCGTCTGGGTGGGCTACGCCATCGTGTTCTTCGGCACGCTGATGAAGCGCAACACCAAGCACATCTACGTGGGTAACTGGTTCTTCGGTGCCTTCATCCTCACCGTGGCGTTACTGCACATCGTCAACAACCTGGAGCTGCCGGTCAGCCTGACCAAGTCGTACTCGGTGTACGCCGGCGCCACCGATGCCATGGTGCAGTGGTGGTACGGCCACAACGCGGTAGGCTTCTTCCTGACTGCGGGCTTCCTGGGGATGATGTACTACTACGTGCCCAAGCAGGCCGAGCGGCCGGTGTATTCCTATCGCCTGTCGATCGTGCACTTCTGGGCGCTGATCACCCTGTACATCTGGGCCGGCCCGCACCACCTGCACTACACCGCCCTGCCCGACTGGGCGCAGTCGCTGGGCATGGTGATGTCGCTGATCCTGCTGGCACCGAGCTGGGGCGGCATGATCAACGGCATGATGACCCTGTCGGGCGCCTGGCACAAACTGCGCAGCGACCCGATCCTGCGCTTTTTGGTGGTATCGCTGGCGTTCTACGGCATGTCCACCTTCGAAGGGCCGATGATGGCCATCAAGACGGTCAACGCCTTGTCCCACTACACCGACTGGACCATCGGCCACGTGCATGCCGGCGCCCTCGGCTGGGTGGCAATGATCTCGATCGGTGCGCTGTACCACACCATCCCGAAAGTGTTCGGCAAGGAACGCATGTACAGCCTTGGCCTGATCAACGCGCACTTCTGGCTGGCCACCATCGGCACCGTGCTGTACATCGCCTCGATGTGGGTCAACGGCATCGCCCAGGGCCTGATGTGGCGCGCAGTCAACAGCGACGGCACGCTCACCTATTCGTTCGTGGAAACCCTGGTAGCCAGCCACCCAGGCTTTGTCGTGCGCTTCGTCGGCGGCGCGATCTTCCTCAGCGGCATGTTCCTGATGGCCTGGAACACCTGGCGCACCGTGCGTTCGCCAGCGCTTGACGTCGCCCCTGCGAACGCCCAGTTGGCTTGAGGAGAAACGCCTGATGAAACATGAAGTCATCGAGAAAAACGTCGGCCTGATGGCCCTGCTGATGGTGTTCGCCGTCAGTATCGGCGGCCTGACCCAGATCGTCCCGCTGTTCTTCCAGGACGTCACCAACAAGCCGGTGGAAGGCATGAAACCCTACACCGCACTGCAACTGGAAGGCCGCGATATCTACATCCGCGAAGGCTGCGTGGGCTGCCACTCGCAGATGATCCGCCCGTTCCGCGCCGAAACCGAGCGCTACGGCCACTACTCGGTGGCCGGCGAGAGCGTGTGGGACCACCCGTTCCTGTGGGGCTCCAAGCGCACCGGGCCGGACCTGGCCCGTGTTGGCGGCCGCTACTCGGACGACTGGCACCGCGCGCACCTGTACAACCCGCGCAACGTGGTGCCGGAGTCGAAGATGCCGTCGTACCCGTGGCTGGTCGCCCAGCAGGTCGACAACAGCCACACCGACGTCAAGATGCGCACCTTGCGCACCTTGGGCGTGCCGTATTCCGACGACGACATTGCCGGCGCCCGCGACGCGGTCAAGGGCAAGACCGAGATGGATGCACTGGTCGCCTACCTGCAGGTGCTCGGCACCGCGATCAAGAACAAGAGGTGAGTGCGATGGAAATGGACATCGGCATGATCCGCGGCCTGGGCACCCTGGTGGTGATGATCGCCTTCATCGGCCTCTCCCTGTGGGTATTCAACCGCCGCCGCGACCGTGATTTCGCCGAAGCGCGCCTGCTGCCCTTCGTCGACGACCACCTGCCCACTAGCGGGCAGGAACCTGCTGCCACGACTGCTGCAAGGAGTAACGGGCAATGACCACCTTCTGGAGTACGTACATCAGCGTACTGACCATCGGTAGCCTGATCGGCCTGACCTGGCTGCTGCTCGCCACCCGCAAGGGCGAGAGCAAGAACACCACCGACCAGACCATGGGCCACAGCTTCGACGGCATCGAGGAGTACGACAACCCGCTGCCCAAGTGGTGGTTCTGGCTGTTCGTCGGCACCCTGGTGTTCTCGGTCGGCTATCTCATCCTCTACCCGGGCCTGGGCAACTGGAAAGGCATCCTGCCGGGTTATGAAAATGGCTGGACCGGCGTCAACGAATGGCAAAAGGAAATGGACAAGGCTGACGCCAGGTTCGGCCCGATCTTCGCCAAGTACGCCGCCATGCCCGTGGAAGAAGTGGCCAAGGACCCGCAGGCGCTGAAAATGGGCGGCCGCCTGTTTGCCTCCAACTGCTCGGTGTGCCACGGCTCGGACGCCAAGGGTGCCTTCGGTTTCCCCAACCTCACCGACAAGGATTGGCGCTGGGGCGGCGAAGCAGAAACCATCAAGGCTTCGATCATGAATGGCCGTCATGGCGTGATGCCAGCTTGGGCCGAGGTGATCGGTGATCAGGGCGTGGCCGATGTGGCCGCATTCGTGCTGACCAACCTTGACGGTCGCAGCCTGCCTGAAGGGAGCAAGGCCGACGTGGTCAAGGGCAAGGAGATCTTCGCTGCCAACTGCGTGGCCTGCCACGGGCCTGAAGGCAAGGGCACTCCCGCCATGGGCGCACCCGACCTGACCCATCCGCAGGCGTTCATCTATGGCTCGAGCTTTGCCCAGCTGCAGCAGACCATTCGTTATGGTCGCCAGGGGCAGATGCCGGCGCAGGCCGATATCCAGGGCAACGACAAGGTGCACCTGCTGGCGGCTTACGTGTATAGCCTGTCGCAAGATAGCGCTGCTGAAACGGTGACCTCCAAGTAGTACCCCGGGGCCGCTTGGCGGCCCATTCGCAGCACAAGGCTGCTCCTACAGGGATCGCGTAACAACTGTAGGAGCAGCCTTGTGCTGCGAATGGCTGCAAAGCAGCCCCTCTCCCCGCTCTACCCCCTCCTTGCACCCCCTCCGAACACAACTAAGCTTGTTGCCTCAGTGGGCTTCGCTCCGAAAGGACTGAAGCAGACGCGGCGCATAGCCTGTCGCCGCCCCAAAAAAAGCTTGACCGATCGATCAGAAAAAGGTGAAAAACGGTACACATTACAAATATTTATTTGTGTACAATCGTCCGGACCCGATCACTGCGGGACATCAGTGAACGGGCCCGGACACGGGTCGGCGTACCAAAGTTGCGTTGCAGTAGCCTTGCTGGTTATCAATACTGGCGCCGATTTTTCGACCAACAAGAACATTAAAACCGTGGAACCTTAGAATGAGCACAGCAATCAGTCCGACTGCTTATAACTATAAGGTCGTCCGCCAGTTCGCCATCATGACGGTGGTCTGGGGGATCCTTGGCATGGGCCTCGGCGTCTTCATCGCCTCGCAGCTGGTATGGCCGCAACTGAACCTGGACCTGCCCTGGACCAGCTTCGGCCGCCTGCGCCCGCTGCACACCAACCTGGTGATCTTCGCCTTCGGGGGCTGTGCGCTGTTCGGCACCAGCTACTACGTGGTGCAGCGCACCTGCCAGACCCGGCTGATCTCCGACAGCATGGCCGCCTTCACCTTCTGGGGTTGGCAGGCGGTGATCCTCGGCGCGCTGATCACCCTGCCGATGGGCTACACCACCACCAAGGAATACGCCGAGCTCGAATGGCCGCTGGCGATCCTGCTGGCCATCGTCTGGGTCACCTACGGGCTGGTGTTCTTCGGCACCATCGTCAAGCGCAAGACCAAGCACATTTATGTCGGCAACTGGTTCTACGGCGCCTTCATCGTGGTCACCGCGATGCTGCACATCGTCAACCACATCTCGCTGCCGGTGAGCCTGTTCAAGTCGTACTCGGCCTACGCTGGCGCCACCGACGCGATGATCCAGTGGTGGTATGGCCACAACGCCGTGGGCTTCTTCCTCACCACCGGCTTTCTGGGGATGATGTACTACTTCGTGCCCAAGCAGGCCGAGCGGCCGATCTACTCGTATCGCCTGTCCATCGTGCACTTCTGGGCGCTGATCACCCTGTATATCTGGGCTGGCCCGCACCACCTGCACTACACCGCCCTGCCCGACTGGGCGCAATCGCTGGGCATGGTGATGTCGATCATCCTGCTGGCGCCAAGCTGGGGCGGCATGATCAACGGCATGATGACCCTGTCCGGTGCCTGGCACAAACTGCGCACCGACCCGATCCTGCGCTTCTTGGTCGTTTCGCTGGCGTTCTACGGCATGTCCACCTTCGAAGGCCCGATGATGGCCATCAAGACCGTGAACTCCCTGTCGCACTACACCGACTGGACCATCGGCCACGTCCACGCCGGCGCGCTCGGCTGGGTGGCAATGATCTCGATCGGCGCCGTGTACCACATGATCCCGAAACTCTACGGACGCGAGCAGATGCACAGCATCGGCCTGATCAACGCGCACTTCTGGCTGGCCACCATCGGCACCGTGCTGTACATCGCCTCGATGTGGGTCAACGGCATCACCCAAGGCCTGATGTGGCGCGCCATCAACGATGACGGCACCCTCACCTACTCCTTCGTCGAAGCCCTGCAGGCCAGCCACCCTGGCTATATCGTCCGCGCCCTGGGCGGTGCGTTCTTCGCCAGCGGCATGCTGCTGATGGCCTACAACGTGTTCCGTACCGTACGTGCCGCCAACCCGGCACAGGCTGAGGAAGCCGCCAAGATCGTCGTTGTGGGAGCGCACTGATGAAGCATGAAGCCGTCGAGAAGAACATAGGCCTGCTGGCCTTCTTCATGGTCATCGCCGTCAGCGTCGGTGGCCTGACCCAGATCGTCCCGCTGTTTTTCCAGGACGTCACCAACAAGCCGGTCGAAGGCATGAAGCCGCGCACCGCGTTGGAGGTGGAAGGCCGTGATATCTACATCCGCGAGGGCTGCGTAGGCTGCCATTCGCAGATGATCCGCCCGTTCCGCGCCGAAACCGAGCGCTACGGTCACTACTCGGTGGCCGGTGAGAGCGTGTGGGACCACCCGTTCCTGTGGGGCTCCAAGCGTACGGGGCCGGACCTGGCCCGTGTTGGCGGCCGCTACTCGGACGACTGGCACCGCGCGCACCTCTACAACCCGCGCAACGTGGTGCCGGAATCGAAGATGCCGTCCTACCCGTGGCTGGTCGAGAACAAGCTCGATGGCAAGGACACCGCGAAGAAGCTGGAGGTGCTGCGCACACTCGGTACCCCGTACACCGATGCCGACATTGCCGGCGCGAGTGACGCGGTCAAGGGCAAGACCGAAATGGACGCCATCGTCGCGTACCTGCAAGGTCTTGGCACCATCATCAAGAGCAAACGGTGACGCTGATGGATATCGGGATGATTCGCGGCCTGGGCACCGTCGTGGTGATGGTGGCCTTCGTGGGCCTGGCGCTGTGGGTGTTCAACCCACGGCGTAAAAAGGACTTCGACGAAGCGACCCAACTGCCCTTCGCGGATGACCCCGAGGCCACCCGGCACGTCGAGCAAGCAAAAGCTTCTGGGAGCAAAAAACAATGACAACCTTCTGGAGTCTGTACGTTACCGTCCTGACCCTGGGCACCATCTTCTCGTTGACCTGGCTGTTGCTGTCGACCCGCAAGGGCCAGCGCGAAGAGGTCACCGACGAAACCGTCGGGCATGCCTTCGATGGCATCGAGGAATATGACAACCCGCTGCCAAAATGGTGGTTCTGGCTGTTCGTCGGCACCATCATCTTTGCCCTCGGCTACCTGGTGCTGTACCCGGGCCTGGGCAACTGGAAAGGCATCCTGCCGGGCTACTCGTACCTGGATAACGACAAGCAGACCGAGTTTTCCAACGGCCAGCCGGGCTGGACCGGCGTGCACGAGTGGGAAAAGGAAATGGCCAAGGCCGACGCCCGCTTCGGGCCGATCTTCGCCAAGTTCGCCGCCATGCCCATCGAAGAGGTTGCCAAGGACCCGCAGGCACTGAAAATGGGCGCGCGGCTGTTCGCTTCCAACTGCTCGGTATGCCACGGTTCCGACGCCAAGGGCGCCTTCGGCTTCCCCAACCTGACCGACAACGACTGGCGCTGGGGCGGCGAGCCGGAAACCATCAAGACCACCATCATGGGCGGCCGCCACGGCGTGATGCCAGCCTGGGCCGAAGTAATCGGTGATCAGGGCGTGGCCGACGTGGCTGCCTTCGTAGTCAGCAAGCTCGATGGCCGCACCCTGCCTGAGGGCGCGAAGGCCGACGCCGAGAACGGCCAGAAGATCTTCGCCGCCAACTGCGTGGCCTGCCACGGGCCAGAAGGCAAAGGAACCCCAGCCATGGGTGCACCGAACCTGACCCACCCACAGGCGTTCATCTACGGTTCGAGCTTTGCCCAGCTGCAGCAGACCATTCGCTATGGTCGCCAAGGGCAGATGCCGGCGCAAGAACAGCTGCAGGGTAATGACAAAGTGCACTTGCTGGCGGCTTATGTTTACAGCCTGTCGCAACGGGACCAGGCGCAGGCCAAGGCTGAGTAAGCAGGCCTGGCCTCTTCGCGGGCAAGCCCGCTCCCACAGGTACACCACCGAATCCGGAACAATGGGTTACTTGTGGGAGCGGGCTTGCCCCGCGAAAGGGCCGGCAAATGCCACCCAGGATGACCTGGATCAATTGACACCCGCCATAACACGATTCATACCACGAACCCAACGCGACTAAAGGTCGCAGTGCGACCCCATGCTGCCATCAGCGGCGTATCATGGACCGCAGAGCGCTAGCAGATTGCGCGAGACTGCGGCCGGCACGCACTGGCCGCGGCGTTTCTCCACTGCCGTGGGACTTGATGATGAGCAAGCAAATTCCGGTACATGATGTGACCCCGCCTGCCAGCAAAGGGAAGGATTCCGTCGACCTCTACGCCTCCCGGGAAAAAATCTACACCCGCGCCTTCACCGGCCTGTTCCGTCGCCTGCGCATGGTCGGCGGTGCGGTGCTGTTTCTGCTGTACTTCGGCACCGTGTGGCTGAACTGGGGCGGCCACCAGGCTGTATGGTGGAACCTGCCCGAGCGCAAGTTCTACATCTTCGGCGCCACCATCTGGCCGCAGGACTTCATCCTGCTGTCGGGCATCCTGATCGTCGCCGCCTTCGGCCTGTTCTTCGTCACCGTGTACGCAGGCCGTGTGTGGTGCGGCTACACCTGCCCGCAAAGCGTGTGGACGTGGATTTTCATGTGGTGCGAAAAGGTCACGGAGGGCGACCGCAACCAGCGCATGAAGCTCGACAAAGCCCCCATGAGCGGCAACAAGTTCCTGCGCAAGTTTGCCAAGCACAGCCTGTGGCTGCTGATCGGTTTTGTCACCGGCATGACCTTTGTCGGCTATTTCTCGCCCATCCGCGAGCTGGTCATCGAATTCTTCACCGGTCAGGCCGATGGCTGGGCCTACTTCTGGGTCGGCTTCTTCACCCTCGCCACCTACGGCAACGCCGGCTGGCTGCGCGAGCAGGTGTGCGTGTACATGTGCCCCTATGCACGCTTCCAGAGCGTGATGTTCGACAAGGACACACTGATCGTGTCCTACGACCCGCGCCGTGGTGAAACCCGCGGGCCACGTAAAAAAGACACCGACTACAAGGCCCAGGGCCTGGGCGACTGCATCGACTGCACCATGTGCGTTCAAGTCTGCCCCACCGGCATCGACATCCGTGACGGCCTGCAGATCGAGTGTATCGGTTGCGCCGCTTGCATCGATGCCTGCGACAGCATCATGGACAAGATGAACTACCCCAAGGGGCTGATCAGCTACACCACCGAACACAACCTGTCCGGGCAGAAAACCCACATGCTGCGCCCACGCCTGATCGGCTATGCCGCAGTGCTGCTGGTTATGATCATTGGCCTTGCGACTGCCTTCGCCACCCGCTCGCTGGTTGGCTTCGACGTGAGCAAAGACCGCGTGCTGTACCGCGAGAACGCCCAGGGCCGGATCGAAAACGTGTACAGCCTGAAAGTGATGAACAAGGACCAGCGCGACCACGTCTACGTACTGGACGCTGCCGGCCTGCCGGACCTCAAGCTTGAAGGCCAGCGCGAGATCCGCGTGGCTGCCGGTGATATCGTCAGCCTGCCGGTGCAGCTGTCGGTCGCGCCTGAGAAACTGCCATCGACCACCAACGAAATCACCTTCACCCTCAAAAGCGCCGACGACAGCGACGCCCAGGTTGAAGCCAAGAGCCGCTTCATCGGCCCACAGATCCGCTGAGAGAGATAACGCACAATGCCTGCCGCCACCGCTGCCAGCCCTTGGTACAAGCACCTCTGGCCCTGGATCATCATCGGCATCCTCACCACCTCGGTGTGCCTGAGCCTGACAATGGTCAGCATTGCCGTGCGCAACCCGGACAACCTGGTGAACGACAACTACTACGAGGCCGGCAAAGGCATCAACCGCTCGCTGGACCGCGAACTGCTGGCGCAGCAACTGAGCCTGAAGGCCGCCGTGCACCTGGACGAGTTGACCGGCGAAGTGGACCTTCGCCTTACTGGCAGCAGTGGCCCGCAAAACCTGGAGCTGAACCTGATTTCGCCCACCCAGCCGGAGAAGGACCGCAAGGTACTGCTCACCAGGGTCGACGCGGGGCGCTATGTGGGGCAGCTGGAGGACAAGGTCGACGGGCGCCGCTTTGTCGAGCTGCTGGGCAGTGAAGGTGGCCAGGTGTGGCGCTTGTTCGAAGAGGAAAAAGTGGAGCATGGTGTGACCTTGCAGCTGGGTGACGAAGCCCTGCAAGGTGCCGAGCACCAACAGTAGCAACATCGCAAATCCCTGTGGGAGCGGGCATGCCCGCGAATGCGGTAGCTCAGGCAAAGGTGTTTTCAGGCCTGACGCTTTCGCGGGCACGCCCGCTCCCACAGGGTTTCATCTCTGCTTGAGCAGTCGTGCTTACCTTATGACCCAGCCCACCCCCTGCTACCACTGCGCCCTGCCCGTCCCCGCCGGCAGCCGCTTCACCGCCGTGGTTCTCGGCCAGCCGCGGCAGTTCTGCTGCCCCGGCTGCCAGGCGGTGGCAGAGTCGATCGTCGCCGGTGGCCTGGAGCACTACTACCAGCACCGCAGTGACAACAGCGCCAACCCCGAGGCCCTGCCCAGGCAGTTGCAAGACGAACTGGCCCTGTACGACCGCAGCGACGTGCAGCAAACCTTCGTCCGCCACCAGGGCGAGCTGGCCGAAACTACCCTGCTGGTCGAAGGCATCAGCTGCGCCGCCTGCGGCTGGCTGATCGAGAAGCACCTGCGCAACCTGCCCGGCGTCGCCGAGGCGCGCCTTAACCTGTCCAACCACCGCCTGCTGCTGAGCTGGGACGACAAGCAACTGCCGCTGTCACACCTGCTCGCCGAGTTGCGCCAGATCGGTTACGCCGCCCACCCCTACCAGCCCGACAAGGCCGCCGAGCAACTGGCCCAAGAGAACCGTAGCGCTTTGCGCCGCCTCGGCGTGGCCGGGCTGCTGTGGTTCCAGGCAATGATGGCGACCATGGCCACCTGGCCGGAATTCAACATCGACCTGTCACCGGAACTGCACACCATCCTGCGCTGGGTGGCCCTGTTCCTGACCATCCCCATCGTCTTCTACAGCTGCGCGCCGTTCTTCAAAGGCGCAGCACGCGACCTGCGCACACGCCACCTGACCATGGACGTTTCGGTGTCACTGGCCATCGCCCTGGCTTTCGGCGCCGGCATCTGGACCGCGATCACCGGCAGCGGTGAGCTGTATTTCGACACCGTGGGCATGTTCGCCCTGTTCCTGCTCACCGGCCGCTACCTGGAGCGCCGTGCCCGCGAACGCACGGCTGCGGCCACCGCGCAGCTGGTCAACCTGCTGCCGGCCTCGTGCCTGCGCCTGGACGCCCTTGGCCGCAGCGAGCGCATTCTGCTCAGCGAGCTGCACTGCGGTGACACGGTGCAGGTGCTGCCCGGCGCGGTTATCCCCGCCGACGGGCGCATCGTCGAAGGCCGCTCCAGCATCGACGAGTCGCTGCTGACCGGCGAATACCTGCCGCAACCGCGCCGCGTGGGCGAGCGGGTCACCGGCGGTACGCTGAATGTCGAAAGCACCCTGAACGTGGAAGTCGAAGCCCTCGGCCACGATTCCAGGCTCTCGGCCATCGTCCGCCTGCTGGAACGCGCCCAGACCGAAAAACCGCGCCTGGCCGAAATCGCCGACCGGGCCTCGCAGTGGTTTCTGCTGTTCTCGCTGGTGGCTGCCATGGCCATCGGCCTGTGGTGGTGGTACCTGGACCCTGCACGGGCGTTCTGGATCGTGCTGGCCATGCTGGTAGCCACCTGCCCCTGCGCGCTGTCCCTGGCCACGCCTACGGCACTGACTGCCGCCACCGGCACCCTGCACAAGCTAGGCCTGCTGATAACCCGCGGCCATGTCCTCGAAGGCCTTAACCAGATCGACACGGTAATCTTCGACAAAACCGGCACACTGACCGAAGGCCGCCTGACTTTGCGCAGCATCCGCCCGCTCGGCAGCGTACCCGCTGACCGCTGCCTGGCCCTGGCCGCCGCCCTGGAAAACCGCTCCGAACACCCCATCGCCCGCGCATTCGGCCGTAACGCGATACCCGCCGACGATGTACAGACCGTGCCAGGCCTGGGCCTGGAAGGGCTGGTCGACGGCCAACGCCTGCGTATCGGCCAGGCCACCTTCGTCTGCGCCCTGAGCGGTGCGGAGATCCCCGGCGTGCCGGAGCCCCGCGGCCAGTGGCTGCTACTGGGTGACCGCCAGGGGCCGCTGGCCTGGTTTGGCCTGGACGACCGCCTGCGCGAGGACGCCCCGGCCCTGCTCGCCGCCTGCAAGGCGCGAGGCTGGCGCACGCTGCTGCTGTCGGGCGACAGTTCGCCGATGGTCGCCGAAGTGGCCGCGCAACTGGGCATCGACCAGGCCATTGGTGGCCTGCGCCCGGACGACAAGCTGGACCGGCTGAAGGCGCTGCAGGCGGCCGGGCGCAAGGTGCTGATGCTCGGCGACGGGGTCAACGACGTGCCTGTGCTGGCCGCCGCCGACATCAGCATCGCCATGGGCAGCGCCACCGACCTTGCCAAGACCAGCGCCGACGCCGTGCTGCTGTCCAACCGCCTGCCAGCCCTGGTGCAGGCCTTCGACCTGGCCCGCCGCACCCGCCGCAACATCCTCGAGAACCTGCTGTGGGCCACCTTGTATAATGGCCTGATGTTGCCGTTTGCCGCGCTCGGCTGGATCACCCCGGTGTGGGCCGCCATCGGCATGTCGGTCAGCTCGCTGATCGTGGTGCTCAATGCCCTGCGCCTTACCCGCATGCCGATGGCATCGAGCCTGCCGAAAACCGAAGCACCCCTGCCCGGGAGGAAGTCGCCATGCCCGCCCTCTATGTCATGATCCCCGCAGCCCTGCTGCTGGTCGGCGTTGCCGTGTATATCTTCTTCTGGGCGGTGGACAGCGGCCAGTACGACGACCTCGAAGGCCCCGCCCACAGCATTCTGTTCGACGACCAGGACCCGCGCCACCAGGCTGCGGTGAAGCCTGACGACACCCCGGCCGACGCCGACAAGGAACCACCACCCCGTGCCTGATCTGCTTCCCCTGCTTGGCTCGGCACTGGTCCTTGGCCTGCTTGGCGGCGGCCACTGCCTGGGCATGTGCGGCGGCCTGATGGGCGCGCTGACCCTGGCCATCCCGCCAGAGCAGCGTGGCCGGCGCTTGCGCCTGCTGCTGGCGTACAACCTTGGGCGCATTCTCAGTTATGCCAGCGCCGGCCTGTTGCTGGGCCTGGCCGGCTGGGCCGTGGCCAGCAGCCCGGCAGCATTGGCGCTGCGGGTGGTGGCTGCGCTGCTGTTGATCGCCATGGGGCTGTACCTGGCCGGCTGGTGGAGCGGCCTGACCCGTATCGAAGCCTTGGGGCGCGGGCTGTGGCGGCATATCCAGCCGCTGGCGTCGCGCTTGCTGCCGGTGTCCAGCCTGCCCCGGGCATTGCTGCTGGGCGCCCTGTGGGGCTGGCTGCCCTGCGGGTTGGTGTACAGCACCCTGCTGTGGGCAGCCAGCCAAGGCAACGCCGGGTACAGCGCGGCGTTGATGCTGGCGTTCGGGCTTGGAACCTGGCCGGTGCTGCTGGCCACCGGGCTGGCGGCCGAACGGGTAAACGCCCTGTTGCGGCGACGGAGCGTGCGGGTGGCGGGCGGTGTGCTAGTGATGCTATTCGGTATCTGGACCATGCCGGGCCCACACCAGCACTGGTTGATGGGGCATTGACGGGGGCCTCTCCGCGGCCCCAATGCCCTTGATGCAAATCAACACCCATCCCTACAGACAGCCATAGACTCCGGAACACTGCTGCTCTTTCCGGGGACCGCCCTCATGCTCGACGACCTTCGTTGGGATACCGACCTGATCCGCCGCTACGATCTGGCCGGGCCACGCTACACCTCCTACCCAACCGCCGTGCAACTGCACAGCGAGGTGGGCTCGTTCGACCTGCTCCACGCCCTGCGCGAGAGCCGTCGTGCCGTGCGCCCGCTGTCGTTGTACGTGCACGTGCCGTTTTGCGCCAACATCTGCTACTACTGCGCCTGCAACAAGGTCATCACCAAGGACCGTGCCCGCGCCGCGCCGTACCTGCAGCGCCTGGAGCAGGAAATCCAGCTGATCGCCTGCCACCTGGGGCCCAAGCAACGGGTTGAACAGCTGCATTTCGGCGGCGGCACGCCAACCTTCCTCAGCCATGTGGAACTGCGCCAGCTGATGGCCACCCTGCGCCAGCATTTCCACCTGCTGGACGATGACTCCGGCGACTACGGCATCGAGATCGACCCCCGCGAGGCTGACTGGTCGACCATGGGCCTGCTCCGTGAGCTGGGCTTCAACCGCGTCAGCCTGGGCGTGCAGGACCTCGACCCGGCCGTGCAGCGTGCGGTCAACCGCCTGCAGAGCCTGGAACAGACCCGCACACTGATAGAAGCTGCGCGCACCCTGCAGTTCCGCTCGGTCAACCTGGACCTGATCTACGGCCTGCCCAAGCAAACCCCGGAAGGCTTTGCGCGCACCGTCGAAGAAGTGATCCGCCTGCAGCCCGACCGCCTGTCGGTGTTCAACTACGCCCACCTGCCCGAGCGCTTCATGCCCCAGCGGCGCATCGACAACAACGACCTGCCCAGCCCGGCCGCCAAGCTGGAGATGCTGCACGCTACCATCGACCAGTTGACCGCCGCCGGCTACCGCTACATCGGCATGGACCACTTCGCCCTGCCCGACGACGAACTGGCCGTCGCTCAGGAAGAAGGCACCCTGCAGCGCAACTTCCAGGGCTACACCACGCACGGGCACTGCGACCTGATTGGCCTGGGGGTGTCGGCCATCAGCCAGATCGGTGACCTGTACTGCCAGAACAGCAGCGACCTCAATACCTACCAGGAGAGCCTGTCCAACGCCCAGCTGGCCACCCAGCGCGGCCTGGTGTGCAACCACGACGACCGGATACGCCGCGCGGTGATCCAGCAGCTGATCTGCCATTTCGAGCTGGCATTCGAACCCATCGAACAGGCCTTCACCATCGATTTTCGCGGTTACTTCAACGACCTCTGGCCAGAGCTGCTGACCTTGCAGCGCGACGGCCTGATCAGCCTGGATGCCAAGGGCATCCGCATCCTGCCGGCCGGCCGCCTGCTGGCGCGCTCGGTATGCATGGTGTTCGACGCCTACCTGGCGATGCACAACCGCCAGCGCTTCTCGCGGGTTATCTGAAAACCGAGTCGTTCAACCGCATGGACAAGCTTCCTTGCCAGGCACAGTATGGGCACACAAGGACTCCCGGCAGGAGGTCTGCCGGGGTTTCGCCAGGGCGCACCATCAACGCGCATGCTGGCCTACACCCTGTGTCGTGGGTTACCCTTACGACTTATGTGTGCTTTCCCACAAGGATCGATTCAAATGTCCGAGCCAGTCAAACTGCGCCCACACAACCAGGCCCATTGCAAGGATTGCAGCCTGGCCCCCCTGTGCCTGCCTCTTTCGCTGAACCTGGAAGACATGGATGCACTGGATGAAATCGTCAAGCGTGGCCGGCCGCTGAAAAAAGGCGAGTTCCTGTTCCGCCAGGGTGACAATTTCGGCTCGGTCTACGCCGTACGTTCCGGTGCCCTGAAAACTTTCAGCCTCAGCGACAGCGGCGAAGAGCAGATCACCGGCTTCCACCTGCCCAGCGAGCTGGTCGGCCTGTCGGGCATGGACACAGAAGCTTACCCGGTGTCGGCCCAGGCTCAGGAAACCACGTCGGTGTGCGAAATCCCCTTCGAGCGGCTTGACGAGCTGTCGGTACAACTGCCGCAGCTACGTCGCCAGCTGATGCGGGTGATGAGCCGGGAAATCCGCGACGACCAGCAAATGATGCTGCTGCTGTCGAAGAAGACTGCCGACGAGCGCATTGCCACCTTCCTGGTCAACCTGTCGGCGCGCTTCCGCGCCCGCGGCTATTCGGCCAACCAGTTCCGCCTGAGCATGTCGCGCAACGAAATCGGCAACTACCTGGGCCTGGCAGTGGAAACCGTGTCGCGGGTGTTCACCCGCTTCCAGCAGAACGGCCTGCTGCGCGCCGAAGGCAAGGAAGTGCACATCCTTGACCCGATCCAGCTGTGCGCGCTGGCCGGTGGCGCAATCGAAGCCTGAGGCCTGCGTTTAGCGGGTATACTTGGGCATTCGTTTTCCCAGGATACCCGCACCAATGCACAGCGACGCCTTCGACCTCAAAGCCCTGATCCGCCCGGTAGTGGACTTCCCCAAACCGGGCGTGATCTTCCGCGACATCACCCCGCTGTTCCAATCGCCGCGCGGGCTGCGCTATGTGGCCGACCAGTTCATCGAGCGCTATGTCGAGGCTGAGTTCAGCCACATTGGTGCCATGGACGCGCGGGGCTTTTTGATTGGCTCGATCATCGCCCACCAGCTGAACAAGCCGCTGATCCTGTTCCGCAAGCAGGGCAAGCTGCCGGCTGACGTGCTGAGCGAGGGTTACCAGACCGAGTACGGCGAAGCCTTCCTGGAAGTGCATGCCGACAGCCTGTGCGAAGGCGATTCGGTGCTGATCTTCGATGACCTGATTGCCACGGGCGGTACGCTGCTGGCGGCGGCCAACCTGGTGCGCCGCACCGGGGCGCAGGTGTTCGAGGCGGCGGCTATCATTGATCTGCCGGAACTGGAGGGGTCGCGCCGGCTTCAGGCCGCGGGTGTGCCAACCTTCTGCCTGACCGAGTTTACCCTCAGCGAATACTGAGTTGGCTTTTGGGGCTGCTTTGCAGCCCCCTCAATACCAAGTCAGAGCGAAATTGACCAAGTCAGAGCGAAATTGGCCGGCGCCCTGCAAAGGCATGGGCCAAGGTCCCGCCATCCACCATCTCCAGCTCGCCGCCCAACGGCACGCCATGGGCAATCCGCGACGCCATCAGCCCCTTCTCGCTCAGCAACTGCGCGATGTAATGCGCCGTCGCCTCCCCTTCCACCGTCGGGTTGGTCGCCAGGATCACCTCGGTGAAGGTGCCCTGCTCCTCGATGCGCGCCATCAGCTGCGGAATGCCAATGGCCTCCGGCCCCAGGCCGTCCAGCGGCGACAGGTGCCCCTTGAGCACAAAGTAGCGGCCACGGTAGCCCGTCTGCTCCACCGCATACACATCGGTCGGCCCCTCGACCACGCACAGCTGGGTGTCGTCACGGCGCGTGTCGGCGCATTGCGGGCACAGCTCTTGCTCGGTCAGGGTGCGGCACTGCCGGCAATGGCCCACCCCTTCCATGGCCTGGGTAAGGGCCTGCGCCAGGCGCAAGCCCCCGCTGCGGTCACGCTCGAGCAGTTGCAAGGCCATGCGCTGGGCGGTTTTCTGACCGACACCTGGCAGGATGCGCAGGCCGTCGATCAGTTGGCGGATGAGGGGGCTGAAGCTCATGGGGATGGCCTGACAAATCAATAAGAGGCGGTTTATACCCAGCGTGGGCAGTGGCGTCAAATCACGTCATCCCAAGTCTACGCGGCCTGCAGTTATGTGAGAGCAACTGCCTTGCACAAAACTGGAAAGCTCCCACAGTTATCGTGCAAAATTTCAAAGTTTGAGCAAAACCGTTGCTCCCACATGAAAGCAGACCGCGCCTGGGTTGAAATCTGGGCAAAAAAAACCGCCGCTGATATCAGCGGCGGTTTCCGGTATCGCAATGCCCTTAGAACGGCATCTTGAAGCCCGGTGGCAGTTGCATGCCGGCGGTCATGCCGCCCATCTTGTCCTGGCTGCTCTGCTCGATCTTGCGCACGGCATCGTTCAGCGCGGCGGCAATCAGGTCTTCCAGCACTTCCTTGTCGTCCTCGTCAGTCGACATCAGGCTTTGGTCGATGCTGACGCGCTTGACGTCGTGACGACCGGTCATCACCACGCTCACCAGGCCGCCACCAGACTGGCCGGTGACTTCGGCGTTGGCCAGCTCTTCCTGCATTTTCTGCATTTTTTCCTGCATCTGCTGGGCCTGCTTCATCAGGCCGGCCATGCCACCTTTCATCATGGGGTATACCTCGATTGGGTCATGTGATGCGGCCCGGCGCAGGGCCAGCCGCATGGTTATCCGTTACTGGCCCTGTTTGGCCAGGGCCTCTACAGGCTCAATAGTATCCTGCCGCACCTTGGCACCGAACAACTTGATCATCTGCTGGATCAACGGATCCTGCTCGATCGAGGTTACGGCGTCCTGCTGGCGCTCTGCGCGCTTGCGCGACGCCGCCTGGGCCGGGGTTTCCTGCTCGGGCAGGATCAGCTCGATCCGCAGGTTCAGCGTGCGCCCCAGGTGCTGGTTGAGCGCTTCGTTCAGGCGCCGCTGTTGGGTCGTGTTGAACAGCGCGCCCTGGCCAGGGTCCAGGTGCAGCAGCCAATCGTCGCCATCGGCGGCAATCAGCGTACAGTTTGCCGCGATGTTGCCTGTCATCCCGGACACAGGCAACTGTGGGAATAATTCCAGCCATTGCAGGGCCAGCCCGGTGGCCGGCTTGGCTGCCGGCAGCGGTTCGGCCGCAGGCTTGGACACGTCCTCCTGAACATGTTCGGCCAACTCGTCCAGGTAGCTGAAACCGACCGGGTCGCTTTCACCACCGTAATAGTCTTCGTCCAGCGGCGGCTCATCGTCGCGATCCATGCCTACGGCTGCGTAGGCGGAGGGGTCGAAAGGCGGCTCGTCGTGGGTCGGGGTGGCCTGTGGTGCCGGCGCGGGGGCTACAGGCTCGGGCGCTGGTACGGGCACAGGCGCAGGTTCAGCGGCTACCGGTGCGGGTGCAACTGCCGGCTCTTCCCACGGCAGGTCGACCACCTCCGCAACTGGCTCGGGTACGGAAATGGCCTCGATCTCGGCCTGCAGCTCAACGTCTGGCTCGGCCTCCGGCTCATGGTCGGCTGTCGCAGGTGCAGGCACTTCCAGCTGTGGGGCGGCCGCTACAGGCTCTGCCGCGACAGACGATGAGGGCTCAGCCGACGCCGAGGCTGCCACCGGCGCTGCAGGATCAGCTGTGGCTAGGCTGATCCCCACTGGCTTTAGCACCGGTTTCGGCGCATCGTCGGTATCGGCCGGGCGGAACGCCAGCATGCGCAGCAGGACCATCTCGAAGCCACCACGCGGGTCTGGTGCCAACGGCAGGTCTCGGCGACCGATCAGGCCCATCTGGTAATAGAACTGCACGTCTTCGGCCGGCAAGGCCGAAGCCAGCGCCAGCACCCGCTCACGGTCGCCCTGGCCGTTGTCCACCGCTTCAGGCAGCGCCTGGGCAATGGCCACACGGTGCAGCACGTTAAGCATTTCGGCCAGCACCCCAGCCCAGTCCGGGCCCTGCTCGGCCAGGTTGCGCACGGCCTCCAGCAATGCCCGGGCATCGCCTTCGAGCAACGCCTGCAACACGCCATAGACCTGGCCATGATCAAGGCTACCAAGCATGGCCCGCACATCCGCGGCCAGCACCTTGCCTTCGCCAAAGGCGATGGCCTGGTCGGTAAGGCTCATGGCGTCACGCATCGAGCCATCGGCCGCACGGCCCAGCAGCCACAGGGCATCCGGCTCGAACGGCACGTTTTCGGCAGCCAGTACGTGGCTGAGGTGTTCAACCACCCGCTCCGGGCTCATGTTCTTCAGCGAGAACTGCAGGCAGCGCGACAGGATGGTGGCCGGCAGCTTCTGCGGGTCGGTGGTGGCGAGGATGAACTTGACGTAGGGCGGCGGCTCTTCCAGCGTCTTGAGCAAGGCGTTGAACGAGTGGGTCGAGAGCATGTGCACTTCGTCGATCAGGTAGACCTTGAAGCGCCCACGGCTCGGGGCGTACTGCACGTTGTCCAGCAGTTCGCGGGTGTCCTCGACCTTGGTGCGGCTGGCGGCGTCGATCTCGATCAGGTCAACGAAGCGGCCTTCGTCGATTTCACGGCACACCGAACAGGTGCCACATGGCGTGGAGGTGATGCCGGTCTCACAGTTCAGGCACTTGGCGATAATACGGGCGATGGTGGTCTTGCCCACGCCCCGGGTACCGGTGAACAGGTAGGCATGGTGCAGGCGCTGATTGTCCAAGGCATTGATCAAGGCCTTCAGCACATGGGCCTGGCCGACCATTTCGCGGAACGAGCGCGGACGCCATTTACGTGCAAGAACCTGATAACTCATCGAAAAACCATCGTAGCCTGATAGAGCGGAAGATCGCTAATGCTAGCGGAGCGGGGGCAAAATTGCACCCTGCGCGCGTCGTCTACGCTTTGAGACAGGCGCGTTGTTCAGGGAGGATACGCCTTTGCCAATTCTGCTGGCGCTTCTGATGCTCTGGTCCGCTTACAGCCTGGCGGAACAGCCGGTGCTGCGTTTCTCGGTGGCAGAGAGCTGGAGCATGCCACTGGTGCGCCTCGAAGGCGACCAGCCAGTGGAGGGGTTGCTTTACGACCTGACACAGGCCGTTGCCAAGGAAGTGGGCGCTCGTCCCGAGTATCACGTCATGGCCCGCCTGCGCCTGGAGGAGGCCATGAGCAGCGGCGACATCGATGTGCGTTGCTACGTCAGCACCCGATGGCTCAATGACCGCCCGGGGAATTTTGTGTGGAGTATCCCGCTGATTCACCAGCGCGACGTGCTGGTTGGCCGCGCCAGTGACAGCACCCCGATGCCGCCAGAGCAGCTGCCACCCCAGGCTATCGGCACGGTGCTGGGCTACACCTATTCAACCCTGCAACCGCTGCTGGACAAGGGCCAGCTGCACCGTGAGGACAGCCGCAGCCAGTTGCTGGTGCTGCAAAAGCTTCAGGCCGGGCGGTATCGGCATGCGGTGAGCAACCAGCTGTCTTTGCAGTGGTTCAACCAAGGCTTGCCAGCCGAGCAGCAATTGCAGGCGCTGGCGGTGCTGGAAGAACAGGATTTGGGGTGCATGGTGCGCAACGACCCGGCGATACCGACACAAGCGCTGTTGCGGGCGCTGGTAAAAATGAAGCAGTCGGGGGAGATCGAGCGGATTGTGCAGCGGTATGGGGGAGCGGGCGACCCGGACAACATGTCTGTGGCCCGGCCCTGAAATGCCCAGCATAATGCCGGCACAACTTACTGCCCTTCTCAACTTGTGAACGCTTGGGCAAACCCTGTGGGAGCGGGCATGCCCGCGAACACCGGCATAGCCGGTGCCATCCACCGGGTAATGTTCTTCGCGGGCATGCCCGCTCCCACGGAGTTGTGCGGCACACTCAAAATCTCTAATGCAAACCAAACATCACTGGCCTTTGCGTTCAAACGCCAAGCTGACCGCATCCGCCTGCCCCCAGGCAATCTGCATGGCCCGCAACCCATGCTCCAGCAATTGCCTGGTTTCTTCGTCCTGAATGCGCTCAAGCGCCCGACGGCTATCGCTGTAGGCGAACATCAGGTAGTGGGAAACATTCATCAGCGCGAACTCCATCGGCACGATGCCTTCGCTGATGGCGCGGGAAAGGGATTTGCCTTGGGGAAGATCGAAGACGTGGGGCGGATCGGGGACCAGCTTTTTCATGACAGCTCCGTGTTGGCTGTGTTGTCCCCTTCTGCTTCCACGCATTAGGGTGGCAACTGTACGCGGGGTGGAAGACCAGGCACACGGTAGACCCGGCAGGTACGAATACCTCCCGCGCACAGCCGCCATAAATGACAACTGTCCCGTGTGCCGCCCAGGCTTCCACACCCGATCGCTGAACTGACAGCGACCGCGAAAGCCTAGTGGGCGAGGTTGACCGGGACAATCAGACGGGAGTCGACGGAGATCGTAGGATAATTCGCTATACCTACCTGACGTGTAGGAGCTTTCTTCGATTGATATCAGATCCGTCTAAAATTACTCCGACGTGACGTGCCTGACGAACTTGATCGCAATTGGACTACAACACTCAATGGAAGACGGCGGTTTCGCGGCCGAACCAAACCACACACAATCAAGCCCGCCCCTGGCACCTTCGCCGCAACAGAATAGACAGCCCGATGCATCAGGATGATCGTGAACATCTCGAACTTGAGAAGTTACAAAATGAAGGCCGCAAGTTAAGGGCCGAAGCACAGAAATTTGTAGCAGAAGCGCGTAAGCTCCGGCTGGAGGCGTTCTGGTACCCAATCGCAACGGGTTCAGCAGTTGTAACAACCATAGTTGGCGTAATGGCAGTGGCCAGCAAGCTCTGAGCTTCGATTAATCCAGCACAAGGAGTAACACATGCACCGCGCCGCCCAGGATCACACCAGAACAGCACTGAATGAAGCAGAAGCGTTCGCCGAAGAAATGCGCAACCTTCGAGCGTCTTCGCCATGGACGGGTGTGCTCCTTTTTTACATCGGCGCAACCTCTACAGGGGTACTGCTGTTAGCAGGTATGCTGATTTTGCGCTCGCTCTGACCCAACTCCCTGCCGTCACACTAAAGCAAGTAAACCCGCACTCAAGAACAACCCCACACCAAACACAAAATGCGTGGCCAGGCTCTTCAGGCAGTTACGCGCAGGTGTCGGCGTTCTGGACGCAAAGAACCCCGCCCCCATCGCCGGCTGCATGAAGCACAGCGGTGCCACGACTGTACCCACACCCACAGCTACTGCTGGCAAAAGAGTAGGTGACCGCAACCAGCTCTCCCCTGCGATCAAAACCAGCAGCAACGCGAAAAGCACGCCAGTGGCGTAATGAATCACCCATCCCCACGCCAACTCATTTCGCACCGGTTCCGCTTTGGCAATCGCTTGGTGCGACACACGCCCGCCTAGCAAATGTCCTGCCCAACGCCCGACCATGGCAAAGTTCAGCGTTGCCACACCCAACCGCCTCAGCAGCAGCCCCCACAGGTCCATCACCACAGTGGCACCGATGCCAATCGGCAAAGCAGCTAGAAACATCGCAGTTAACGTCATTGAACAAGCCCTCGAAGGTTGACGGTCAATACCCATGCCGCGCAGCATAGAAGTTGAAGTCAACTTCAAGTCAAGGACCGGAAATGGACATTGCCGACGTCGCCAAACGCACAGGCGTACCCGCATCGACACTGCGTTACTACGAGAAGAAAGGCTTGCTCAAGTCGCTGGCCGGGCGCGGCCAGCGGCGGCAGTTTGCGGCTGATGTGGCAGACCGGCTGGCACTGATCGCCTTGGGGCAGGCTGCGGGGTTTTCGCTGGATGAAGTGGGGGCGATGCTGGTGGACCTGCAGGTCGACCGGCAGATGCTGATCGCCAAGGCGGACGAACTGGATGCGCGAATCAGGCGGATGCAAGCGATGAGCAAGGGATTGCGGCATGCGGCGCAGTGTCCTGAACAAGATCATCTGGCATGCCCGAAATTCCAGCGGCTGATGAAGCTCTCGGCGGCCGGAGCATTGGGCGAGAAGCAGGCAAGAACGAAGGCGTTCGTTGCAGATTGAGGTTTTCCGACCCCAGAAATGGAGGCGGCCCCACCAGCCACACCCCGGCACTCGATGTTCCCGCTATGGCTGCTCCCTTCCGGGCCTGACCAGGTTAACGGGTAATCAATGCGGGGGGACCGACGGGGCCACCACTACATGCCTCGCTGAGCAGCGAGTGGCGCCATTGTACCGGTCTTGAGGGCAGATACAACCTCTGAGGCAGAAAAAGTCATCATTTCTCAATGACTTGTCAGGCGCATGGTCGCTGAGCTGGCGCGCAAACCTGTGGGAGCGGGCGCGCCCGCGAAGAAGGCAGCGCCGTGGATGGCACCGGCTTTGCCGGTGATCGCCGGCAAGCCTGCTCCTACAGGGACCGTACAAGCTTCTGGTTCTTGGTATCGGGCCAGAATGTTGGGGCCGGGGATAGCGCAGGGCTTCAGATAGTAATGCCCTGTTCGGCCAGGAATGTGACGAAGGCATCTTCGTCCAGCACCTTCACGCCCAGCTCAGCGGCCTTGGCAAGCTTGGACCCTGCCCCCGGCCCTGCCACCACGCAGTGGGTCTTGCCAGACACCGAACCGGCCACCTTGGCGCCCAGGCTTTCCAGCTTGTCCTTGGCGATGTCGCGGCTCATGCGTTCCAGGGTGCCGGTCAGCACCCAGGTCTGGCCAGCCAGCGGCAAGCCTTCGGCCACCTTCTTCTCGCTGCTCCAATGCATGCCGAACGCCAGCAACTGGGCTTCGATATCCCGCGCCAGCTTTTGATTCGCTTCATCCTTGAAGAACTCACGCACTGCGTCAGCCTGCTTGGCGGCCAGGGCCTGGCGCAGGTCGATGCCGTCGGCGGCGATGATCTTGTCCAGGCTGTCGAGCTTGGCCACCAGCTTCTCGGCACCGGTCGGGCCGACCGAGGCGATGTCGAGCTTGGCGATCATCCCGGCCAAGGTGGTGCTGGCAGCGAATTCGGCAGCCAGTTCGCCTTCGTCCTGTAATTGCATGCCGCTGGCCAGAAGCTGCTCAATGACCTTCTGGTTGTGCTCGTCTTCGAAGAAGTTGTGAATCTCGTAGGCCACTTCCAGGCCGATGTCCGGCAGGTAGGTAAGCACCTGCGGCAGCGCCTGCTGCACGCGCGCCAGGCTACCCAGCGAGCGGGCCAGTACCTTGGCGGTCTCTTCGCCTACGTCCGGAATGCCCAGGGCGTAGATGAAGCGCGCCAGGCTCGGGCGCTTGCTGGCTTCGATGGCATCGAGCAACTTCTTGCTGGACACCTCGGCAAAGCCTTCAAGCCCGACAACCTGCTCGAATTCCAGTTTGTACAGGTCTGCCGGCGAGCCGATCAGGCCTTCATCCACCAACTGCTCGACGCTTTTCTCACCCAGGCCGTCAATGTCCATGGCACGGCGCGACACGTAGTGAATGATCGCCTGCTTGAGCTGGGCACCACAGGCCAGGCGACCGACACAGCGGTACACCGCACCTTCGCTGGTAGTTGCCTTGCCTTTGCTGCGCTTGACCAGCTGGGTGCGTTCGACCTGCGAGCCACACACCGGGCACTCGCTCGGCACTTGTACCGGGCGGGCATCTTCCGGGCGGCGCTCCAGCACGACTTGCATCACCTGCGGGATCACGTCACCGGCACGGCGGATGATCACCGTGTCACCAATGCGCAGGCCCAGGCGGGCGATTTCGTCCATGTTGTGCAACGTGGCGTTGGACACGGTCACACCGGCCACCTTGACCGGCTTCAGGCGCGCCACAGGCGTTACGGCACCTGTGCGGCCAACCTGGAACTCGACGTCCAGCACCTCGGTCAGCTCTTCCATGGCCGGGAACTTGTGGGCAATCGCCCAGCGTGGCTCACGGGCACGGAAACCCAGCTCGCGCTGGGCCGCCAGGCTGTTGACCTTGAACACCACGCCGTCGATTTCGTAAGGCAGGCTATTGCGCCGCTCGCCAATGTCGCGGTAGTAGGCCAGGCATTCATCGATGCCGGCAGCGTGCCTGAGCTCGCGACTGATCGGCAGGCCCCAGGCCTTGAGCTGCTCGAGGGTGCCGATGTGGCTGTCGCCGATGCTCTCGGACACCTGGCCAACGCCATAGCAGCAGAACTCCAGGGGGCGGCTGGCGGTAATCTTCGAGTCCAGCTGACGCAGGCTGCCGGCGGCGGCGTTGCGCGGGTTGGCGAAGGTCTTGCCGCCGGCTTCGGCCTGGGCCGCATTGAGCCGGTCGAAACCAGCCTTGCTCATGTACACCTCACCGCGTACCTCCAGCACCGCCGGCCAGCCCTGGCCCTGCAGTTTGAGCGGGATGTTGCGCACGGTGCGCACGTTGGCGCTGATATCCTCGCCGGTGGTGCCGTCACCACGGGTGGCGCCCTGCACCAGCTGGCCGTCGCGGTACAGCAGGCTCACCGCCAGGCCGTCGAGCTTGGGCTCGCAGCTGTAGTCGACCGCACCGGGCTGGTCGAGGCCTTCTACCACGCGGCGACCGAACTCACGCAGGTCGGTTTCTTCGAAGGCGTTGCCCAGGCTGAGCATGGGCACTTCGTGGCGCACCTGGCTGAAGGCGGACAAAGCCTGGCCGCCGACGCGCTGGGTTGGCGAATCGGGGGTTACCAGGTGGGGGTTTTCAGCCTCAAGCGCCTTCAGTTCGTTGAACAGGCGGTCGTACTCGGCATCGGGCACGCTGGGTTCGTCGAGCACGTAGTAGCGGTAGTTGTGCTGGTCGAGTTCGGCACGCAGTTCGTGGATACGGGTTTCGGCGGTCATTTTCAGGGTCTCTTGCAAAGCAAAAAGAGCAGCCTGGGGTGGTGCCTGGGGCCTGGATTGGTAACTGCCTGACCCGGCCCTGTCGCCGGCAAGCCAGCTCCCACAGGTACACCACGAGCCTGGAAGGCAGTGATACACCTTTGAGAGCTGGCTTGCCGGCGACAGGGCCGGGTCGGGCAGTAACTCCCGAACCGACCAGCACGCCCTCAGGCTGCTCTTTCGTCTGGATCTGTCAGCGCTTCTGGGTCAGCGCACGGCGCTCGAACTCGACGATGCGCTGGCGGTAGTGCTCGATGGTCTGGGCCGTCAGCACGCTGCGCTGGTCGTCCTTGAGCTCGCCGTTGAGTTCGTGGGCCAGTTTGCGCGCCGCGGCGACCATCACGTCGAAGGCCTGCTTCGGATGACGCGGGCCCGGCAGGCCAAGGAAGAAGCTCACCGCACGGGTGCTGAAGTGGTCGATATCGTCCAGGTCGAACACGCCAGGTTTCACCGCGTTGGCCATGGAGAACAGCACTTCGCCGTGGCCGGCCATGCTCTCGTGGCGGTGGAAGATGTCCATTTCGCCGAAGCGCAGGCCGCTTTCCAGAATGTTCTGCAGCAGTGCCGGGCCTTTGAAGCCGCCTTCGTCACGGGAGATCACGCTGATCACCAGCACTTCCTCGGCCGGTGGCAGCTCCTTGAGGCTGGTGGCAGGCGCCGGGCTGCTGCTGCGGGTGTTGTCGGCGGCAAAGTCGTCATCGCTGTCGGCAAACAGGTCCGGCTCGCGCGTGTCGGCACTCAGGTTCAGGTCACCCTGCTGCACATCCGCCGCTGCGGTGGCGCGCTTGTTGCGCTTGCTGGCCTTGGCCGGCTTGGGCTCGCGTTCGCGATCACGCGAAGAAGCGCTGAGCGACGGCAGGTCGCTTTCGTCCAGCTCAGGCTCCTTGTGGGTGTCCAGCACACGCGACGGGCCGAGCACTTCGGCGCTGCCACCCTCTTCGTCCGGCTGGTTGGAATAACTGCGATCCAGACGGAATTTCAACTTGCCTTTCCCGCCGCGCATGCGGCGCCAGCCGTCGAAAAGAATCCCGGCAATGACAATGATGCCGATGACGATCAGCCACTCGCGCAGACCGATTTCCATGTAATCCCGTGCCTCTATAAAAATATGCTTGAAAACAAAGGGTTCAAAGCCCTTTAACACGTGGCGCCAACTCTATGTTCTGACAGGCGTTTTACCCACGCAAAAAACGAGTGACATTAAGCTAGCACGACCAAAGACAACTTTACACCGTCTGTCGCACATGACGGGGGCATTTCGTTCCAGAATGTGCCCCCATCGTCGCACATCAAGCGTCGACCATGGCCATGGCCGCCTCCACATCAACTGCAACAAGACGTGAACAACCTGGTTCATGCATGGTCACCCCCATCAATTGGTCCGCCATCTCCATGGCAATCTTGTTATGCGTGATGTAGATGAACTGCACGCTTTCACTCATTTCCTTGACCAGGCGCGCATAGCGCCCGACGTTGGCATCGTCCAGCGGTGCGTCGACCTCGTCGAGCATGCAGAACGGTGCGGGGTTCAACTTGAAGATGGCAAACACCAGCGCCAAAGCGGTCAGTGCCTTCTCGCCACCGGACAGCAGATGGATGGTGCTGTTCTTCTTGCCCGGTGGTCGCGCCATGATCGTCACCCCTGTATCGAGTAGATCTTCGCCCGTCAGTTCCAGATAAGCGCTGCCACCACCGAAAACTTTTGGGAAAAGTGCCTGTAATCCGGCATTTATCTGATCAAAGGTATCCTTGAAGCGGTTGCGCGTTTCCTTGTCGATCTTGCGGATGACGTTTTCCAGGGTCTCCAGGGCTTCGACCAGGTCGGCGTCCTGCGCGTCCAGGTAGCGCTTGCGCTCGGACTGCTGTTCATATTCCTCGATGGCGGCCAGGTTGATCGCGCCCAGGCGCTGGATGCGTGCTTCAAGCTGCTCCAGTTCCTGTTCGGTGCCCTGCTCGCTGGCCTCGGCCTCCAGGGTGGCGAGCACGCCTTGCAGGTCGTAGCCATCGGCCAGCAACTGCTCCTGCAGGGTTTTGCGTCGTACATCCAGGCCCTGGCACTCCAGGCGCAGTGTTTCCAGCTGGCCGCGCAGCAGTTGGGCTTGCTGCTCGGCCTGGGTGCGGCGTTTTTCGGCATCACGCAGTTCGCGGTCGGCTTCGTCCATGTGCAGGCGGGCCTTGCGCATTTCCTCGTCAACGCTCATGCGCCGCTCCAGCAGCTCTTCGAGCTTCAGGCGCAGTTCTTCCTGGGGGGCCTCGCCCTCTTCCAGGTTCAGGCTCAGTTGCTCCTGGCGCTCGGTAAGGCGCGCAGCCTGCTGCTCCAGGCGCTCCAGAGCCTGACGGGTGGAGTCGTGCTGGGCACGCAACGAGCCTAGGCGCACGGCCAACTGGTGGGCGTGGTCCTTGTGCTGGCGAGCCTCCTGGCGCACCCGGTCGAGGCCTTCGCGCAGGGTGTCGCGGCGGGCCATCAACTGCTCACGCTGCTCAGTATCCTGGGCCATCAGCTCCAGGGCTTCCTGCAGCAGCAAGCGCGCTTCACCTAGCTGCTCATGCTCCAGGGCGCGCTGCTCTTCGAGCTCGGCCAGTTCTTCAAGCAGCCGTCGACGGCGCAACTCGACCTGCTCGGCGCGGGCACGGCTGGCCGACAGGCTGGCGTTCAGTTCGCCATGCAGACGGTTTTCTTCCTGGGTGCGGCGGCGCAGCTGTTCGCGCTGCTCTTCCAGGTCCAGCTGCTGCTCGCGCAGGGCCTGCAGTTGTTGCTCCAACTGCTCCAGTGCCGCTTCCTGCTCATGTTGCTCCAGGCCCAGGCGCTCGATCTCCTGGCCGCGCGCCAGCACGCCGCCTTCAGCTTCACCACCGCGGCGCACCCGCAGGAAGTGCCGGCCTACCCAGTAGCCATCGCGGCTGACCAGGCTCTGCCCTTCGCCAAGCGACGCGCGCTGCGCCAGCGCCTGGGCCAGGTCGTCCACAGGTTTGACCTGGCCCAGCCAGGGCGCCAGGTCGATACGGCCCTCGACCTTTTCCAGCAGGCTGCCGGGCAACGACGCACACTTGCCGCTGGCCTGCAGCAAGCGCAGTTCACCTTGCTCAAGGCCTGTGAAATCGAGCGTATCGAAATCATCCACCAGCACGGCCTGCAGATCGGCGCCAAGCACCGTTTCTACTGCCAACTCCCAACCCGGCTCTACCCGCAAGCCTTCAGCCAGGCGTGGCTGTTGTTCCAGGCCTTGGCCTTGCAGCCAGTCTGCAGCACCGGCGCCCGGTTCCAGGGCGGCCTGCTGCAAGGCTTCAAGCGAGGCCAGTCGACCACCCAGGCGCTGCAGGTCGCCCTGCGCCTGCTGCTGGGCCTGGGTGGCCTGTTGCAGTTGCTCGCGCGCGCCTTCCAGGCGCTCCACTACCTGCTCTTCGGACAGCTGCAGTTCTTCCAGCAGCATTTCACTGCTGGCCAGTTGCTCGGCCAATTCGAGCATGGCCGCGTCCTGCGGGTCGCTACCCAGCTGCTCGCGCTCCTCGCCCAGCTTGCGCTGGCGCTCGGCCAAACGCTCCAGGCTGGCTTCCAGCTGTTGCAGGCGCGCCTGCTGTACTTCGGCCTGGCGGCGTGGCTCGGCGGAGCGGCTGTTGAAGCTGTCCCACTGCTCCTGCCAGCCGTGCATGCCCGACTCGGCTTCTTCAAGGGCCGCAGCGGCCTCTTCAGCGGCAGCCAGGGTCATTTCCTGCTCAGGTTCGAGCATGGCCAGCTCTTCGCCCAGGGTGGCCAGCAAGGTGCGGTCGTGGCCCAGGTGCGATTCGGTCTCCAGGCGTGTGCGCTCGGCTTCCTTGAAGTCGTCCTGCAACTGGCGCAGGCGCTGCTGGCCGTGCTGGATACTCTGTTCGACCCGGGCAATGTCACCGGCTACCGAGTAGAAGCGGCCCTGCACCTGGTTGAAGCGTTCGGACAATTCATGGTGGCCATCGCGCAGGCGCTCGATGCTGGCATCGGCGTTGCGCTGCTCGGCCACCAACGCCTCATGAGAGACATCCTGGTCGCCAATCACCGACTCGCGCTGGCGCACCTGCTCGTCCAGGCCGCGCCAGCGCAAGGCCGACAGGCGCGCCTTCGACTGGCGCTCCTGGGCCTTGTACTCGCGGTACTTCTCCGCCGCCTGGGCCTGGCGGTGCAGGCGCTCCAGCTGGCGTTCCAGCTCTTCGCGCAGGTCGGTCAGGCGTGCCAGGTTTTCCTGGGTGCGGCGGATGCGGTTCTCGGTTTCGCGGCGGCGCTCCTTGTACTTGGAGATGCCAGCGGCTTCCTCGATAAAGTTGCGCAGCTCCTCGGGCTTGGCCTCGATCAGCTTGGAGATCATCCCCTGCTCGATGATCGAATAGCTGCGCGGCCCCAGGCCGGTACCGAGGAAAATATCAGTGATGTCGCGTCGACGGCACTTGGTGCCGTTGAGGTAATAGCTGTTCTGCCCGTCGCGCGTGACCTTGCGGCGGATCGAAATTTCGGCGTAAGCGGCGTACTCGCCTACCAGGGTGGTTTCGCTGTTGTCGAACACCAGCTCGATGCTGGCCTGGCTGACCGGCTTGCGGCCGCTGGAGCCGTTGAAGATGACATCGGTCATCGACTCGCCGCGCAGGTTTTTTGCCGAGCTCTCGCCCATCACCCAGCGCACCGCGTCGATGATGTTGGACTTGCCGCAGCCATTGGGGCCGACCACGGCCGCCATGTTGCTGGGGAAATTGACCGTGGTCGGGTCGACGAACGACTTGAAGCCGGCCAGGCGAATGCACTTCAGGCGCATCGGTCAGCCTCGGGCCAGCGCCGCCAGCACCAGTTCGCAGCTGCGCTGGCCATAGGCGGTAAGCACCTCGCGAATGCGCGGCAGGTCGCGTGCGACAACGGCGTCGAGCAGGCGGGCGAACAGGTCGAGGTAGTCGATCATGTTGGCCTGGCGCTGGTCCAGCGACAGGTAGTAGGCACGGCTCATGGCCGGCTGCAGGTTTTCCACGGTTTCCTGCAGGAACGGGTTGTCGGCGAACGGATAGGCTGCGCGCATCACCGCGAAGCTATCGGCGACAAACGTCTTGATGTCGAGCTGGTCATGGGCACGCTGCAGGCGCTGCTGAATATCCAGAAACGGGCGCAGGTCGGCGTCGGTGCGCCATTTTTGCGCAACCGCATTGCCCAGCAGGATGTAGAACTCGCCCATCAAGGAACAGAGGCTGCGCACGCTGCGCTCGTCCAGCACGGTCACGTGGGCACCCCGACGCGGCAAGATCGCCACCAAGTGCCGGCGCTCGAGGATCAACAACGCTTCGCGCACCGAGCCACGGCTGACATTCAGGGCCAGGGTCACCTTCTGCTCCTGGATACGCTCGCCTGGCGCCAGCTCGCCGCGGATGATGCGTTCGGCCAGGTAATCGGCAATCTGCTCGGAGAGGCTGTCCGGGGCCTTGAACGTCATGGTTTTCCTTCAAAATCATTGAACTGGGCACAAGGGGCGGATTGTAGCGTATTTGGGCGGTAATCGCGCAGAGGGGCCTGGCGGTTTATTTGACCAGCCAGACAGCCGTGCGCCCGGCGCGATCTATGCTTGTTGTATGGGCAATGTATTCGGCCGGGCGGTGGCATGAGCAATTTCTTGACCTTTGAGTCAGAAAAATATTGACCTGCTGGACAGGTGTTGCTTAGAGTCCGCCCAACAACAATAAAACCATTGCGAGGCCATCCCCGTGATCCAGTTTCTCGTCAACCAGGAGCTGCGTAGTGAGCACGCCCTGGACCCGAACATGACGGTGCTGCAGTACCTGCGCGAGCACTTGGGCAAACCCGGCACCAAGGAGGGCTGCGCCAGTGGTGACTGCGGCGCCTGCACCGTGGTCGTCGGCGAATTGACCCAGGACGAACAAGGCAACGACAGCCTGCGCTACCGCAGCCTCAACTCGTGCCTCACCTTTGTCTCGTCGCTGCACGGCAAGCAACTGATCAGCGTCGAAGGCCTCAAGCATCAGGGCCAACTGCACAGCGTGCAACAGGCCATGGCCGATTGCCATGGCTCGCAATGCGGCTTCTGCACCCCAGGCTTTGTCATGTCGCTGTTCGCCCTGCAAAAGAACAGCAGCGGCCCTGACCTGCACCAGGCCCAGGAAGCCCTGGCCGGCAACCTGTGCCGCTGCACCGGTTACCGCCCGATCCTCGACGCCGCCGAGCAGAGCTGCCGCCAGCCCTGCCGCGACCAGTTCGATGCCCAGCAGGCGCACACCATCAGCCGCCTCAAGGCCATTACGCCGACCCAGACGGGCGAGCTGAACAGCGGCGACAAGCGTTGCCTGGTGCCCCTGACCGTGGCCGACCTGGCCGACCTGTACAGCTCACACCCCGAAGCCCGCCTGCTGGCCGGCGGTACCGACCTGGCCCTGGAAGTGACCCAGTTCCACAAGACCTTGCCGGTGATGATTTATGTCGGCCACGTGGCCGAGCTCAAGCGCATCGAAAAAACCCCCAGCCACCTGGAAATCGGCGCGGCCACCCCGCTTACCGACTGCTACGGCGCACTCCACGAGGAGTACCCGGACTTCGGCGACCTGCTGCACCGCTTCGCCTCGCTGCAGATTCGCAACCAGGGCACCCTGGGCGGCAATATCGGCAACGCCTCGCCCATCGGCGACTCGCCTCCCTTGCTGATTGCCCTGGACGCGCAGATCGTCCTGCGCCAAGGCGAGCGCCAGCGCACCATGGCACTGGAAGACTACTTCATCGACTACCGCATCACTGCCCGCCAGGACAGCGAGTTCATCGAGAAGATCATCGTGCCTCGCGCCACCAGCGACTGGGCGTTCCGCGCCTACAAAGTGTCCAAGCGCCTGGACGACGACATTTCTGCCGTATGCGCGGCCTTCAACCTGAGTATCGAAAACGGCGTGGTCAGTGGTGTGCGCATCGCCTTCGGCGGCATGGCGGCCATCCCTAAACGGGCCCGCGCCTGCGAAGCCGCATTGCGCGGCAAGCCGTGGAACCAGGCCGCCATCGAGCGTGCCTGCCAGGCCCTTGCCGAGGACTTCACACCGCTCAGCGACTTCCGCGCCAGCAAGGAATACCGCCTGCTGACCGCGCAGAACCTGCTGCGCAAGTACTTCATCGAACAGCAAACGCCGCACATCGAAACCCGGGTGACCGCTTATGTCTAACCATCACGTAGCCAAGAGCCAGGCCGAGATGGCCGAGCTGTTCAGCCAGGACCTGACCACCGGGGTGGGCCGCAGCGTCAAGCACGACAGCGCCGACAAGCATGTATCCGGCGAGGCGCTGTACATCGACGACCGCCTGGAATTCCCCAACCAGCTGCACGTCTATGCGCGCACCGCCGACCGCGCCCATGCGCGCATCCTGCGCATCGACACCACGCCGTGCTATGCCTTCGAGGGTGTGCGCATCGCCATCACCCACGAAGACATCCCCGGCCTGAAAGACATCGGCCCAGTGGTGGCCGGCGACCCGCTGCTGGCCATCGACAAGGTCGAGTTCTTCGGCCAGCCGGTGCTTGCCGTTGCCGCCCGCGACCTTGAAACCGCACGCCGCGCGGCCATGGCCGCGATCGTCGAATACGAAGACCTGGAGCCGGTGCTGGATGTGGTCGAGGCGCTGCGCAAGAAGCACTTCGTGCTTGACAGCCACACCCACCAGCGCGGCGATTCCGCTACCGCCCTGGCCAGCGCCCCACACCGCATTCAGGGCACGCTGCACATTGGCGGCCAAGAACACTTCTACCTGGAAACGCAGATTTCCTCGGTAATGCCCACCGAAGACGGCGGCATGATCGTCTACTGCTCCACGCAAAACCCCACCGAAGTGCAGAAACTGGTCGCCGAAGTGCTCGACGTGCCGATGAACAAGGTGGTGCTGGACATGCGCCGCATGGGAGGCGGCTTTGGTGGCAAGGAAACCCAAGCCGCCAGCCCGGCGTGCCTGTGCGCGGTAATTGCGCGCCTGACCGGCCAGCCCACCAAGATGCGCCTGCCGCGGGTCGAAGACATGACCATGACCGGCAAGCGCCACCCGTTCTACGTCGAGTACGACGTGGGCTTTGACGACACCGGCCGGCTGCACGGCATCAATTTCGACCTGGCCGGCAACTGCGGCTACTCGCCCGACCTGTCCGGTTCCATCGTTGACCGCGCCATGTTCCACTCCGACAACGCCTACTACCTGGGCGATGCCACCGTGCACGGCCACCGCTGCAAGACCAACACCGCCTCCAACACCGCCTACCGCGGCTTTGGCGGCCCGCAGGGCATGGTCGCCATCGAGCAGGTGATGGACCATATCGCCCGCCACCTGGGCCGCGACCCGCTGGCCGTGCGCAAGGCCAACTACTATGGCAAGACCGAACGCAACGTTACCCACTACTACCAGACCGTCGAGCACAACATGCTCGAAGAGATGACCGCCGACCTGGAAGCCAGCAGCGACTACGCCGAGCGCCGCGAGTCGATCCGCCGCTTCAACGCCAACAGCCCGGTGCTGAAGAAGGGCCTGGCGTTGACGCCGGTCAAGTTCGGCATTTCGTTCACCGCCACCTTCCTCAACCAGGCCGGTGCGCTGATCCACATCTACACCGATGGCAGCATTCACCTGAACCACGGCGGCACCGAGATGGGCCAGGGCCTGAACACCAAGGTGGCCCAGGTAGTGGCGCAGATCTTCCAGGTGGACTTCAGCCGCATACAGATCACCGCCACCAACACCGACAAGGTACCCAACACCTCGCCGACCGCAGCCTCCAGTGGCGCCGACCTGAATGGCAAGGCAGCGCAGAACGCTGCCGAAATCCTCAAGCGGCGCCTGACCGAGTTTGCCGCACGGCACTATCAGGTGACCGAAGAAGACGTCGAGTTCCGCAACGGCCATGTGCGCATGCGCGACCAGATCGTCAGCTTCGAGCAACTGGTGCAGCAGGCCTACTTCGCGCAGGTGTCGCTGTCCAGCACCGGGTTCTATCGCACGCCGAAAATCTTCTACGACCGCAGCCAGGCACGCGGCCGGCCGTTCTACTACTACGCCTTCGGCGCTGCCTGCGTGGAGGTGATCGTGGATACCCTGACCGGCGAATACAAGATGCTGCGGGCCGACATCCTGCACGACGTGGGTGACTCGCTTAACCCGGCCATCGACATTGGCCAGGTGGAGGGCGGCTTCATCCAGGGCATGGGCTGGCTGACCACCGAGGAACTGGTGTGGAACGCCAAGGGCAAACTGATGACCAACGGCCCGGCCAGCTACAAGATCCCGGCCGTCGCCGACATGCCGCTGGACCTGCGGGTGAAGCTGGTGGAAAACCGCAAGAACCCGGAAGACACCGTGTTCCATTCCAAGGCCGTGGGCGAGCCGCCGTTCATGCTCGGCATTGCGGCCTGGTGTGCGATCAAGGATGCCGTGGCCAGCCTGGCCGACTACCGCGTGCAGCCGAACATTGACGCGCCGGCGACACCGGAGCGGGTGCTGTGGGGTTGTGAGCAGATGCGCAAGGCGGTGGCTGCAGCGCAACCTGAAGCCCCAGAGTTGGAAACTGTGACTCAGTAACGCCGCGGTCCTTGTAGGAGCGGCCTTGTGCCGCGAAAGGGGCGCGCAGCGGCCCTAGGATCGGCACAGGAATGAAGATTTTGGGGGCTGCCATGCAGCCCTTTCGCGGCACAAGGCCGCTCCTACACAAAGCCGACCGCGTTGCACTGAAGAGGATTTGCATCATGCACCAATGGATCAACGCCCTCGCCGACCACCAGTCCCGTGGCGAAGCCTGCGTGCTGGTGACCATCATCGAGGAGCGCGGCTCGACCCCGCGCAACGCTGGCTCGAAGATGGTGGTCAGCGCCAGTGGCCTGTTCGACACCATCGGCGGCGGCCACCTGGAATACAAGGCCCTGCACATCGCCCGGCAAATGCTTGAAGAGCAGCGCACCACCCCGCACCTGGAGCGCTTCAGCCTCGGCGCCAGCCTTGGCCAGTGCTGTGGCGGCGTCACCGTGCTGCTGTTCGAGCCAATGGCCGCCGTGCAGGCGCAGATCGCCGTGTTCGGCGCGGGCCATGTCGGCCGGGCTCTGGTACCCTTGCTCGCCGCGCTGCCCTGCCGGGTGCGCTGGATCGATTCGCGTGAACAGGAATTCCCCGAGCTCATCCCCAACGGGGTGACCAAGGTCGTCAGTGAGGAACCGGTCGACGAAGTCGCGGGCCTGCCGCCAGGCTGCTACTGCATCGTCATGACCCACAACCACCAGCTCGACCTGGAGCTGACCGCTGCCATTCTCAAGCGCAACGATTTCACCTGGTTCGGCCTGATCGGCTCGAAGACCAAACGGGTCAAGTTCGAGCACCGCCTGCGCGAGCGCGGCTATGACGAGGCCGTAATGGCCCGCATGCGCTGCCCCATGGGCCTGGCCGAGGTCAAGGGCAAGCTGCCCATCGAGATCGCCGTGTCCATCGCCGGCGAGATCATCGCCACCTACAACGCCTGCTTCGGCCAGCACGACGCTGCGGCCAATGCCGGCCCCATTGCCCAGTTGCTGCCGCCCTCCCGGCGCAGCCAAGCTATTTGACGAGTGTGTTATGACCGTTACCCGTAAAGCCTACCGTGCCGCCATCCTGCACAGCATCGCCGACCCGGCCGAGGTGGGCCTGGAGGCTTCCCATGAGTACTTCGAAGACGGCCTGCTGGTGGTCGACGATGGCCGCATCAGCGCCATTGGCCACGCCAGCGAACTGCTGCCGACCCTGGACGCAGGCATCCCGGTGGAGCACTACCAGGACGCGCTGATCACCCCGGGTTTTATCGACACCCACATCCATTTCCCGCAAACCGGCATGATCGGCTCTTACGGCGAGCAACTGCTGGACTGGCTGAACACCTACACCTTCCCCTGCGAAAAGCAGTTCGCCGACAAAGCGCACGCCGACCAGGTGGCGAAAATCTTCCTCAAGGAACTGCTGCGCAACGGCACCACCACCGCATTGGTGTTCGGTAGCGTGCACCCGGAATCGGTCAACGCCCTGTTCGAAGAGGCCGAGCGCCTGGACCTGCGCCTGATTGCCGGCAAGGTGATGATGGACCGCAACGCCCCGGACTACCTGACCGACACCGCCGAATCCGGCTATGCCGAGAGCAAGGCGCTGATCGAGCGCTGGCATGGCAAGGGCCGCCTGCATTACGCAGTTACCCCGCGCTTCGCCCCGACCAGCACACCCGAACAGCTGACCCTGGCCGGCCAGTTACTCAAGGAACACCCGGGCGTGTACATGCACACGCACCTGTCGGAAAACCTCAAGGAAATCGACTGGGTCAAGTCGCTGTTCCCTGAGCAGAAGGGTTACCTGGACGTGTACGACCACTTCGAGCTGTTGGGCGAGCGCTCAGTGTTTGCCCACGGCGTGCACCTGTGCGACGACGAATGCCAGCGCCTGGCCGAAACCGGCTCGGCCGTGGCCTTCTGCCCCACCTCCAACCTGTTCCTCGGCAGCGGCCTGTTCAACCTGCCCCAGGCTGAGCGCTTCAAGGTCAACGTAGGCCTGGGTACCGACGTCGGCGCCGGCACCAGCTTCTCGCTGCTCAACACCCTGAACGAAGCGTACAAGGTGATGCAGCTGCAAGGCGCGCGCCTGCACCCGTACAAGTCGCTGTACCTGGCCACCCTCGGCGGCGCCCGCGCGCTACGCCTGGACGAGCGCATCGGCAGCCTGCGCCCGGGCAACGATGCCGACTTCGTGGTGCTGGACTACAAGGCCACGCCGCTGCTGGACTACCGTATTCAGCAGTCCAACAGCATCGAAGAGACCCTGTTCGTGCTCACCACCCTGGGCGATGACCGCACTGTGCGCGAAACCTACGCTGCCGGGCGTTGCGTGCACCAGCGCTAAGGCTCTTTTGCAAGGCCCCGGTACAGCGCGCCGCCGATTGCAGCGCCGATCAGCGGCGCCACCCAGAACAGCCACAGTTGCTGCAGGGCCCAGCCCCCGACGAACAAGGCCGGCCCCGTGCTACGCGCGGGGTTGACCGAGGTGTTGGTGATCGGGATCGATATCAGGTGGATCAGGGTCAGGGCCAGGCCGATGGCTATCGGCGCAAAACCTGCCGGCGCCCGGGAATCGGTCGCCCCCATGATCACCACCAGGAACATCGCCGTCATCACCACTTCACTGATGAAACCCGCACCCAGCGTATAACCACCGGGCGAGTGGTCGGCATAGCCGTTTGAAGCCAATCCCGACGACAACTCGAAACCGGCCTTGCCGCTGGCGATGAGGTAGATCACACCCGCTGCCAGGATGGCGCCAATCACTTGTGCGATCACGTAGGGCAACAGCTCTTTGGCCGGAAACCGCCCGCCCACCACTAGCCCGAACGACACGGCGGGGTTCAAATGGCAACCCGAGATATGGCCGATGGCGAACGCCATGGTCAGTACGGTGAGGCCGAAGGCGAAAGCGACACCGAGCACACCGATGCCGAGAGGGGAACTGGCTGCGAGTACTGCACTGCCACAGCCGCCAAGGACCAGCCAGAAGGTGCCGATCAGTTCGGCACCCATGCGTTTACCGAGGGACATGCTCATGAATCCATCCTCAAGAAGTTGAACGCAGCGAATGCGCAAGCCCAACTGCTTGATGAAGGTTTGCTCACAAGAATTTAGCAGACGTTTGGCTTAGGGCCAGAAATGACTGGGGGGCGCTCGCGACCCATTCGCAGCACAAGGCTGCTCCTACAGGGATCGCGTAACGCCTGTAGGAGCAGCCTCGTGCTGCGAATGGGCTGCAAAGCAGCCCCCTTCAATCACCTTGGCAAACGATCAACCCTTGGCGGAAACCTTGGGCTTTTTCAGCAAATGCGAGAACACCGCGTGCAGATCGTCCGAGGCGCTCTCCTCGTCCAGGTTCAGCTTGCTGTCGATGTGGTCCATGTGGTGCATCATCAGGCTCACGGCCTGCTCGGCATCACGCGCCTCGATGGCATCGATCAGCTGCATGTGCTCGTCATACGAGCAATGCGAGCGGTTGCCGCTTTCGTACTGGGCAATGATCAGCGAAGTCTGCGACACCAGGCTGCGCTGGAAGCTCACCAGCGGCGCATTGCCCGCGGCTTCCGCAAGCTTGAGGTGGAACTCGCCGGAAAGACGAATGCCGGCACCGCGATCACCGCGAGAGAAGCTGTCGCGCTCTTCGCGCACCATCTGGCGCAGTTCGTTGAGCTGATCCAGGGTGGCATGCTGCACGGCCAGTTCGGTAATGGCCCGCTCCACCATGCGCCGCGAGAAGAACACCTGGCGCGCCTCTTCTACCGTGGGGCTGGCCACCACTGCACCGCGGTTCGGCCGCAGCAGCACCACGCTTTCGTGGGCCAGGCGCGACAGGGCGCGGCGGATGATGGTGCGGCTGACGCCGAAGATTTCGCCCAGCGCTTCCTCGCTCAACTTGGTGCCCGGCGCCAGGCGCTGCTCGAGGATCGCCTCGAAAATGTGCGCGTAGACGATGTCGTCCTGGGTACCACTGCGGCCGGCCTTGCCGACACGTGCAGGTTTCTTCAGAGGTTGCAGCTGTTCGTTCATGGGCTCTCGAGGCACGAAGAGAAAGTATGGCGCCATTGTACACAGGCTGAGGCGATTCCGCAGGTGGCGTTTTACCTATATAGCCGTTGTACGACGCATTGCGCACACAAAACATAAAACATTATTTGCATTCTTTGTACACAAAAGCATAATCCACCGAGCAACTTCTTGACCCGCGAGTCAATAAAACGGTCAGACGTCTGCCTTCCCTCGCGGAGCCGCCAAGTGCATTGCGCAGGAAACTGGCTCCATAACAACAAGAAAGACTTGAGGAGTACTCGCTGTGGAAAGCCGCAAATCCGAAGCCCCTACGCTGGATCTCGCCCCACCGCTCGAAACAAGCTGGCTGGAGCGGATTTTCAAACTCAAGCAACATGGCAGCACCGTCAAAACCGAAATGATCGCCGGGGTGACCACCTTCATCACCATGGCCTACATCATCTTCGTCAACCCCAACATCATGGCCGACGCCGGCATCGACCATGGTGCCGCTTTCGTCGCCACCTGCATCGCCGCCGCGCTGGGCTGCCTGCTGATGGGCCTGTACGCCAACTGGCCGGTGGGCCTGGCGCCGGGCATGGGGCTTAACGCCTTCTTCACCTACACCGTGGTCGGCACCATGGGCTACAACTGGGAAACGGCACTGGGGGCGGTGTTCGTCTCGGGCGTGCTGTTCATGTTCCTGACCTTGTCGAAAGTGCGCGAATGGTTGCTCAACAGCATCCCGGTCAGCCTGCGCCATGCCATGGGGGCCGGCGTCGGATTGTTTCTCGGGCTGATCGGCCTGAAAACGGCAGGCATCATCGTCGACAGCCCCGCCACCCTGATCAAGCTGGGCTCGCTGCATGAGCCGGGGCCGCTGCTGGCGGCCGTGTGCTTCCTGCTGATTGCCATCCTCAGCTACAAGCGGGTATTTGGCGCGATCCTGATCAGCATCATTGGCGTCACCCTGGCGGGTTGGGGCCTGGGCCTGGTCAAGTTTGGCGGGGTGATGTCGATGCCGCCAAGCCTGGCACCGACCTGGATGGCCATGGACGTGGCCGGGGTGTTCAACGTCAGCATGATCAGCGTGGTACTGGCGTTCCTGTTCGTGCACATGTTCGACACCGCTGGCACGCTGATGGGGGTTGCCCAGCGAGCGAACCTGGTAGCGCCGGACGGGCGTATCGAAGGCCTGTCACGCGCATTGAAGGCCGACAGTGCTTCCAGCGTATTCGGTGCTGTGGTCGGCGTGCCTCCAGTGACCAGTTATGTGGAGAGTGCCGCAGGTGTGGCCGCAGGTGGTCGTACCGGCCTCACTGCGGTGGTGGTTGGCCTGCTGTTCATCGCCGCGATGTTCTTCGCCCCACTGGCCGGGATGATTCCGGCCTACGCAACGGCGGGTGCGTTGATCTACGTGGCAATGCTGATGATGGGCAGCATGGCGCACATCCATTGGGACGAAGCCACCGACAGCATTCCGGCGATTGTCACGGTCATCATGATGCCGCTGACCTTCTCCGTTGCCGATGGTATCGCGCTGGGTTTCATCACCTACGTCGCGTTGAAGGCAGGCACCGGCAAGTACAAGGAAATCTCGGCCAGCCTGTGGGTGCTGTGCGCCATCTTCATTGCCAAGTTCGTGTTCCTCTAAGCACCGGTAGCCTGGCTATAGAGTTTTAGTGTGTTCGAGATCGAGCGCCGCGCGAGCGGCGCTCGATTTCATTTCGGCTATAAAACCCACGCCGAACACCCCGCATCACCCACCACTTTCCTGCAGACGAAAAAAAGCCCGCCAGTGTGAGAGCGGGCCAAAGGACCTACGAAGATTCTTCTAGCGACCAACTAGCTTCCACGATAGGTCGAATAGCTGTACGGCGAGATCAGCAGCGGCACGTGGTAGTGCTCCTGCGACTCGTCGATGCCAAAGCGCAGCACAACAACATCCAGAAACGCCTGGGCCGGCAACTGCACGCCACGGGCGCGGTAGTAATCGCCAGCGCTGAACTGCAACTGGTAAACACCGGTGCGGTAGTCGTCACCCTGCAGCAGCGGCGCGTCGACACGGCCATCGCTGTTGGTCAGGGCGGTGTTCACCAGCTCCAGCTGCTGGCCTTCGACGCGGTACAGCTCGACCTTGATCGAGCTGCCCGGACAGCCATGCGCGGCATCCAGTACGTGTGTGGTCAAACGTCCCATTGCGTGTCGCCTCTTGTTCAATCTGTGGGCAAAAAATACTCAGCCATCGCACCAGCATAGCGCCTGCGGCAGGCGGGAATGACGCCATTAAGACATTCCATCGCCGGATTGTACACAATTTTTTAAACCCATCTGTCGCACCCGGCATTTCCTGCCCCTAAACGACCCATCGGTCGCAAATACAGGCAGCATAACGAGGCAAACGTCATTAGCTGACCAATCAGGCAGGTTTCTTGCACTGTATTTCCAGGTCGCCGCGCGGCGACAAAAGGGAAGAAATGCGGAAAAACAGGCTTACAAAAGATTTCAGAAGTTGTATACAATCAGCCCATCCGGTGGTGCGACATACCGACGCGGCCCGCCCACCACCCGCACTAACGCACAAGAAGGAAGACTGCAGTGAGCGCTGACTACCCTCGCGACCTGATCGGTTACGGCAACAACCCTCCTCACCCGCAATGGCCGGGCAACGCTCGCATCGCGCTGTCTTTCGTCCTCAATTACGAGGAAGGCGGCGAACGCAACATCCTGCACGGTGACAAAGAGTCCGAAGCCTTCCTGTCCGAGATGGTCGCTGCCCAGCCGCTGCAGGGCCAGCGCAACATGAGCATGGAGTCACTCTACGAATACGGCAGCCGTGCTGGCGTGTGGCGCCTGCTGAAGCTGTTCAAGGACAGCGGCGTGCCATTGACCGTCTTCGCCGTGGCCATGGCCGCCCAGCGCCACCCCGACGTGATCCGCGCCATGGCCGAAGCCGGCCACGAGATTTGCAGCCACGGCTACCGCTGGATCGACTACCAGAACATGGACGAGGCCCAGGAGCGCGAGCACATGCTCGAAGCCATCCGCATCCTCACCGAACTCACCGGCGAGCGGCCGGTGGGCTGGTACACCGGCCGCACCGGCCCGAACACCCGCCGCCTGGTGATGGAAGAAGGCGGGTTCCTGTACGACAGCGACACCTACGACGACGACCTGCCCTACTGGGAGCCGAACAACCCCACCGGCAAGCCGCACCTGGTGATCCCCTACACCCTGGACACCAACGACATGCGTTTCACCCAGGTACAGGGTTTCAACTGCGGCGAGCAGTTCTTCCAGTACCTGAAAGACGCCTTTGATGTGCTGTACGCCGAAGGCGCCGAAGCGCCGAAAATGCTCTCCATCGGCCTGCACTGCCGCCTGGTCGGCCGCCCGGCACGGCTGGCTGCACTCAAGCGCTTCGTCGATTACGCAAAAAGCCATGACCAGGTCTGGTTCGCCCGTCGCGTGGATATCGCCCGCCACTGGCACGCCACCCACCCGTACAAGAAAGAGAACGCCTGATGACCGCCTTCAACACCCTCAAGCCCTCCGCCCTGAGCCGTGACGCCTTCGTCGAGGCCTTCGCCGACATCTACGAGCACTCGCCGTGGGTTGCCGAAAAAGCCTACGACCTGGGCCAGTTGGGCGAGCTGGACGAGATCGAGGCGCTGCACCAGCGCATGAGCGACATCCTGCTTAGCGCCAACCACGCCGACCAGCTGGCGCTGATCAATGCTCACCCGGACCTGGCCGGCAAGGCCGCCATCCAGGGCGAGCTGACCGAATCGAGCACCAACGAACAAGCCGGCGCCGGTATCCACCAGTGCACCGCCGAAGAGTTCGCCCGCTTCACCGAGCTGAACGACGCCTACAAAGCCAAGTTCCAGTTCCCGTTCATCATGGCGGTCAAGGGCAGCAACCGGCACCAGATCCTCGCCGCCTTTGAAAAGCGCATCCACAACGATGCAGATGCCGAATTCAAGGAAGCCCTGGCGCAGATCAACCTGATCGCCCTGTTCCGCCTGCTGCAGTTGTAAGCGACAGCCGAACCTTTTTCAGTACAACGAACATATAAGAGAGACCCGCATGCGCACCCTGATGATCGAGCCCCTGACCAAAGAAGCCTTCGCCCAGTTCGGAGACGTGATCGAAACCGACGGCAGCGACCACTTCATGATCAACAACGGCTCGACCATGCGCTTCCACAAGCTCGCCACGGTCGAGACCGCCGAGCCCGAAGACAAGGCGATCATCAGCATCTTCCGCGCCGACGCGCTGGACATGCCGCTGACCGTACGCATGCTGGAACGCCATCCGCTGGGCAGCCAGGCTTTCATCCCGCTGCTCGGCAACCCCTTTCTGATCGTGGTCGCGCCCGTTGGCGATGCACCTGTATCAGGCTTGGTCCGCGCCTTCCGCAGTAATGGCAGGCAGGGCATCAATTACCATCGCGGCGTTTGGCACCACCCGGTGCTCACGATCGAAAAGCGGGATGATTTCCTGGTGGTTGATCGCAGTGGTTCTGGCAACAACTGCGATGAGCATTACTTCACCGAGGAACAGATGCTGATCCTCAATCCCCACCAATAAGAAAAGGTCGATCATCGTTAGGTGATCGGCAGAGGTACATACTGTGGAAGCACACCTTCACGAATGGCTGAACCTGAGCATTCGCTGGGTTCACATGATCACCGGTGTCGCCTGGATCGGTGCATCGTTCTACTTCGTCTGGCTGGAGAACCACCTGAACCGAAGCAACCCGCGCGATGGGTTGTCGGGTGATCTCTGGGCAATTCACGGCGGTGGTATCTACCACCTGGAGAAATACAAGCTCGCACCCCCGAAAATGCCCGAGAACCTGCACTGGTTCAAATGGGAAGCCTACTTCACCTGGATGTCCGGTATCGCCCTGCTGTGCGTGGTGTTCTACTGGAACCCGGCGCTGTACCTGCTGGCCCCTGGCAGCAGCCTGAGCGGTGCCGAAGGCGTGGCCATCGGTATCGGCTCGCTGATCGCTGGCTGGTTCATCTACGACTTCCTGTGCGACTCGCCCCTGGGCAAGAAGCCAGCGCTGCTCGGCGGTGTACTGTTCGTGCTGATCATCGCCGCCTGCTGGGGCTTCAGCCTGGTGTTCAGCGGCCGTGGTGCATACCTGCACACCGGCGCGATCATCGGCACCATCATGGTCGGTAACGTGTTCCGCATCATCATGCCGGCCCAGCGCCAGCTGGTGGCGGCGATCGAGAACAACCAGACGCCCGACCCGGTGCTGCCGGCCAAGGGCCTGCTGCGCTCGCGCCACAACAACTACTTCACCCTGCCGGTGCTGTTCATCATGATCAGCAACCATTTCCCGAGCACCTACGGTAGCCAGTACAACTGGCTGATCCTGGCCGGTATCGCAGTAGCCGCGGTTCTGATCCGCCACTACTTCAACACCCGCCACGACAGCAACAAGTACGCCTGGACCCTGCCGGTCGGCGCCTTGGCGATGATCTGCCTGGCCTACGTCACCGGTCCGAAACCGATGGCCGTAAGCCCTGAGCAAGCGGCAGCGAAGGTCGAGTACCAGCCGCTGCCTGCGACTGCCGTCGGTGGCAAGACCGCTGCCGAGCAGCGCGCCGAGGACGCCGCCAAGGCTGCCGAAGCGCCGGCTGCACCCGCGCAAGCACCGGCCCAGGCCGCTGCCCAGGCCGGCGGTGGCGACTTCGACAAGATCCACAATGTCATCCAGGAACGCTGCACCGTGTGCCACTCGTCCAAGCCGACCAGCCCACTGTTCAGCGCCGCCCCTGCCGGCGTGATGTTCGACACCCCGCAGCAGATCCAGGCCCAGGCCGCGCGCATCCAGGCGCAAGCGGTCGCCAGCCAGATCATGCCGCTGGGCAACATCACCCAGATGACCACCGAAGAGCGCAAGCTCGTCGGCGACTGGATCGCCAAAGGTGCCCAGGTCAATTGAAACACCCTCCTACAAGGCGACTGAGTCCCCTGTAGGAGCGGCCTTGCGCCGCGAAGAGGCCGGTTAACCCGGCCTCAAACTTGAAGATTCACGCAACAAGCAAGCATCGAGCGTTCAACTGCAAGCGGGAACCCCGGTCTCTCTTCACCGAGAAACTGCCGCTTGGAGCTTGCCGCTTGGATCCGAGAATAAAAACAAAACTCGAGGTGCTGCATGTCCGAGTCACGCAAGGCGTATATCCCCATTGCGCCGCCGCGCGAACCCTTGCCCTTGTTCCAACTGATCCTGGTTGGCCTGCAACACGTTCTGCTGATGTACGGTGGCGCGATTGCCGTGCCGTTGATCATCGGCCAGGCCGCTGGGTTGTCCCGTGAAGAAGTCGCTTTCCTGATCAACGCCGACCTGCTGGTCGCTGGCGTCGCCACCATCATCCAGTCGTTCGGTATCGGCCCGGTGGGCATCCGCATGCCGGTGATGATGGGTGCCAGTTTCGCTGCCGTCGGCAGCATGGTGGCCATGGCCGGCATGCCCGGCGTGGGCCTGCAGGGGATCTTCGGGGCGACCATCGCCGCCGGGTTCTTCGGCATGCTGATCGCGCCGTTCATGTCCAAGGTCGTACGTTTCTTCCCGCCGCTGGTCACCGGTACGGTGATCACCTCGATTGGCCTGTCGCTGTTCCCGGTGGCGGTCAACTGGGCCGGTGGCGGCCATGAAGCTGAAACCTTCGGCTCGCCGATCTACCTGCTGGTGGCCGGCCTGGTGCTGGCGGTCATCCTGCTGATCAACCGCTTCATGCGTGGCTTCTGGGTCAACGTATCGGTGCTGGTGGGCATGGGCCTTGGCTACATCCTGGCCGGCTCCATCGGCATGGTCGACCTGTCTGGCCTGAAAGACGCGCCGTGGTTGCAGGTGGTAACCCCACTGCACTTCGGCATGCCGACCTTCAGCCTGGCGCCGATCCTGTCCATGTGCCTGGTGGTGGTGATCATCTTCGTCGAGTCCACCGGCATGTTCCTGGCCCTGGGCAAGGTGACTGATCGCGAAGTTACGCCAGGGATGCTGCGTCGCGGCCTGCTGTGCGATGCCGGTGCATCGTTCATTGCCGGCTTCTTCAACACCTTTACCCACTCCTCGTTCGCCCAGAACATCGGCCTGGTGCAGATGACCGGGGTGCGCTGCCGCTTTGTCACCATCGTGGCCGGTGCACTGCTGATCCTGCTGAGCCTGCTGCCCAAGGCGGCCTTCCTGATTGCCTCGATCCCGCCTGCAGTACTGGGCGGCGCGTCCATTGCCATGTTCGGCATGGTCACCGCCACCGGGATCAAGATTCTTCAGGAGGCGGACATCGGCGACCGCCGCAACCAGCTGCTGGTGGCGGTGAGCGTCGGCTTCGGGTTGATCCCCGTGGTGCGTCCGGAGTTCTTTGCCCAGATGCCGCAGTGGATGGAACCCATCACCCACAGTGGTATCGCCATGGCCACGGTCAGTGCCCTGGTGTTGAACGTGCTGTTCAACATCCTTGGTGGCGCCGACCGCGCGGTGCACAACGACGCGTGTCACCAGCATTGAGCCAAACGGGGCGGCGCATTGCCGCCCCTTACTCACATCTGCAGTAACCGCTACGCCGTCGACCCGCCGGAATGGGTCGCCCGGGGCGCCTGCGCGCCAAAAAAACCGCCAACAAAAACAATAAGTCCGGGAATCACAACATGAAGCGCATCACCACGTCCCTGTTGTTGGGCAGCAGCCTGCTGGCCACCCTACCCTCGCATGCAGGCGAATGGCTGCAATGGCATGGCGAAAGCCTGACCTACCTGTATGGCAAGGACTTCAAGGTCAACCCTGATATCCAGCAGACCATCACGTTCGAGCACGCCAACAAATGGAAGTACGGCGACACCTTCATGTTCGTCGACAAGATCTTCTACAACGGCAAGGCCGACGCCAGCAAAGGCGTGACCACCTACTACGGCGAGTTCAGCCCGCGCCTGTCGTTCGGCAAGATCTTCGACCAGAAGCTTGCCTTCGGCCCTATCAAGGACGTGCTGCTGGCCATGACCTACGAGCGTGGCGAAGGCGACAACGAAGCCTACCTGATCGGCCCCGGCTTTGACCTGAACATCCCCGGCTTCAACTATTTCACCCTCAACTTCTACGTGCGCAACACCGAGGGCAGCCGCCCCGGTGACAACGTCTGGCAGATCACCCCTGGCTGGTCGTACACCATCCCCGTGGGCAGGTCTGACATTCTGATCGACGGTTACATGGACTGGGTCCCCGACAACGACCAGACCCGCCGTGGCACCTATCACGCCAACCTGCACTTCAACCCGCAGGTCAAATACGACTTGGGCAAGGCGCTGAACCTGGGCGCCAAGCAGCTCTACGTGGGCTTTGAGTACAGCTACTGGAAGGACAAATACGGCATCGACAGCCGCGGCAACCTGGAAAGCAACCAGAGCGTCGCCAGTGCCCTGATCAAAGTGCATTTCTAAGAAACTGACCAAACGCACAAGTTTGAACCACCCCGCTCCAGGACGGAGCACTTGAGGCGCGGCGCGCAAGCCAGTAATCTGCGCGCCCCCTCGATCAGGGCAGAACGGATTCTGCCTGCGTTTACTGACCGCTCAGTCAATGAATACGGGCGGTTGGCCAACGTGTTGCCAGCCTGAAAGACCCTTTTCATCCGTTCAGAACGAAGTCGAGCAGGAAGGTTTTGCCAACCCGGAAAAGTTGGCTCAACCCTTGCCAAACAGCTGTGGCCTATCGAAAAAAGCTGACTCGCAAGACAACAAAAAAGCGCCAATACCGAGCGCTGACAACAGATCAATCAAGGGAGCGACACTCGCAATGCGTACCATCAACAGCCTGATCCTCGCCGGCGGCCTGCTGGCCTGTGGCACGACCTACGCCGACGACCTGCTGCAATGGCAGAACAACAGCCTGACCTACCTGTGGGGCAAGAACTTCAAGGTCAACCCGGCGATTCAGCAAACCGTCACGTTTGAACACGCCGATGGCTGGAAGTACGGCGACAACTTCGTCTTCGTCGACAAGATCTTCTACCAAGGCCAGAAAGACGCCGGCAATGGCCCGAATACCTATTACGGTGAAATCAGCCCACGCCTGTCGTTCAACAAGATCTTCGATCAGAAGGTGGAGTTCGGCCCGGTCAAGGACGTGCTGCTGGCGATGACCTACGAGTTTGGCGAGGGTGACACCGAGTCGTACCTGATCGGCCCAGGGTTCGACCTGGCCATTCCCGGCTTCGACTACTTCCAGCTGAACTTCTACAACCGCACCACCGACGGCAGCCGCGCCGGCGACAACGTATGGCAGATCACCCCGGTATGGTCGTACACCATCCCGGTGGGCGATTCCGACGTGCTGATCGACGGCTTCATGGACTGGGTGGTGGACAACGACGAGAACCGCCGCGGCACCTACCACGCCAACCTGCACTTCAACCCGCAGATCAAGTATGACCTGGGCAAGGCATTGCACCTGGGCGAGAAGCAGCTGTATGTGGGTGTGGAGTACGACTACTGGAAGAACAAGTACGGCATCAAGGACAGCGATGCCTTTACGACTGACCAGAACACCATGAGTTTCCTGGTCAAGGTTCACTTCTGACCTAAGCAGGCCCCGTGGGAGCGGGCTTGTCCCGCGAACACCGGCGCAGCCGGTGCCATGCACCGCGAGGCCCCCTTCGCGGGACAAGCCCGCTCCCACAATGATCACCGTTTCCTACGCAAACCGGGGCAAAGCCCCGGCCATGCAACCTTATGTGGCAGGCCGGATCGCCCGCCACAATTTGCCGGCAACCGCCACCACCGCCAGCACCACGCCACCGGCCAGCACCCCGGCTACGCCATTGAGCAGTGCCCCGGTCAACGCCCCGCCACGCCCCTCGCTGAACGCCTCGATGGCATGATGCAGCGGCTCGATGCCATGCACCAGAATGCCGCCACCGACCAGAAACATCGCCGCCGTGCCGATCACCGACAGGCTCTTCATCATGTAGGGCGCAGCCCGCAGGATGCCGTTGCCGACGGCCTGGGTCAGGCTCGATGCCTTTTGGGTCATCCACAACCCCAGATCATCGAGCTTGACGATGCCCGCCACCAGCCCGTAAACGCCAATGGTCATGACGATGGCGATGCCCGACAGCACGATGATCTGCTGGCTCAGCGGCGCATCGGCCACGGTACCCAAGGTGATGGCGATGATTTCCGCTGACAGGATGAAGTCGGTGCGCACCGCGCCCTTGATCTTGGTTTTCTCGAACGCCACCAGGTCGACATTGGCGTCAGCCACGGCTTCCTTACGGGCATTGTGCTGCGCGTCGTCCTCTTCCTTGCTGTGCAGGAACTTGTGCGCCAGCTTCTCGAAGCCTTCGAAACACAGGTAGGCGCCACCGATCATCAACAATGGCGTAACCGCCCACGGAATGAACGCACTGATCAGCAGCGCTGCCGGCACCAGGATTGCCTTGTTGACGAACGACCCCTTGGCCACCGCCCACACCACCGGTATTTCGCGCTCGGCACGCACACCGGTAACCTGCTGGGCGTTCAGCGCCAGGTCATCGCCCAGCACACCTGCTGTTTTTTTTGCCGCGACCTTGGTCATTAGCGAGACGTCATCAAGCACCGTGGCGATGTCGTCGATCAGTACCAGTAGACTGCTTCCTGCCATGTTTGCCTGTATCCAGATAGGTGTGTGCCACGGATTCTAGCCCAAAGCCGCTGCCTTGAGCGCCCGTCGAGCGCGGTGCTACCATGCCCGATCCCTCTTAGAGGTGGCCAGACACGAGGAAGATCCCTGACCATGAGCACCATTCGCGAGCGCAACAAGGAATTGATCCTGCGCGCGGCCAGCGAGGAATTCGCCGACAAGGGCTTCGCCGCCACCAAGACCAGCGATATCGCGGCCAAGGCCGGCCTGCCCAAGCCGAACGTGTATTACTACTTCAAGTCCAAGGACAACCTCTACCGCGAAGTCCTGGAAAGCATCATCGCGCCAATCATGCAGGCGTCGACGCCATTCAATGCCGACGGCGACCCCAAGGAAGTGCTGAGTGCGTACATTCGTTCGAAGATCCGCATTTCGCGCGACCTGCCGCACGCCTCCAAGGTGTTTGCCAGCGAGATCATGCACGGCGCCCCGCACCTGTCGCCCAACCAGGTGGAGCAGCTGAACGAGCAGGCCCGGCACAACATCGAATGCATCCAGCGCTGGATCGACCGTGGGCAGATTGCCCATGTGGACGCGCATCACCTGATGTTCAGCATCTGGGCGGCGACCCAGACGTATGCCGACTTTGACTGGCAGATTTCTGCGGTGACCGGCAAGGCCAAGCTGGCCGACAGCGATTATGACGCGGCGGCCGAGACCATCATTCGCATGGTCTTGAAAGGCTGTGAGCCTGAAGCAGCCTGACAGGGCCGGTAGGGCTGCTTCGCAGCCCATTCGCGGCACAAGGCCGCGCCTACAGGACATCGCGATCGCAGGTCAAACGCGATCCCCTGTAGGAGCGGCCTTGTGCCGCGAATGGGCCGCAAAGCGGCCCCGGCTATCTTGAGCGTTACGCCGCTACCCCGGCATCCGCCTTCAACCCCACCTCCTCGATCGCACTGATCGCACACTGCTCGTCGATATCCGACGTATCGCCGCTGATCCCCACCGCACCCAGCACCTTGCCGTCCTGATCACGGATCAGCACACCACCCGGTGCCGGCACCACCGGCCGTTCACCCATCCCGTTCAACGCGGCAAAAAACGCCGGACGCTGCTGCGCGTCCAGCGCCAGCAGCCGCGATCCCTTGCCCAGGGCAATCGCGCCCCAGGCTTTGCCAGTGGCAACCTCAGGGCGGATAAGGCTTGCGCCATCCTCACGCTGTAGCGCCAGCAGATGCCCGCCGGCATCCAGCACCGCCACGGTCAGTGGCGCGGCATTGATGTTGCGGCCCGCCGCCAGTGCGGCATTTACCAGGCTGACAGCGACTTTCAGGTTCAAGACGTTCATGGAAAGGTCCTCTTCTTGTTGTGAGAAGCCCTGAGGGCAGTTGAAAACTGATAGGGCAAATAGAACACAACGAAAGGCACTTTTGTATACAATATTTTGAAACGATCGTATGCGATGGCGCAAATAGCCGTTTTCACGGCCGCTTTGACGAAACCCGGCCTACCCGATGAAAACCCATTGACCTGAGCCGCCAGCCGTGAATACACTCTGTCGCAAAGCAAGTTGTATACAATTACAAAATCGATGAGGCACAACCCATGAGCAAAATGAGAGCAATCGATGCAGCCGTTCTGGTCATGCGCCGTGAAGGTGTAGATACCGCGTTCGGCATCCCAGGGGCTGCCATCAACCCGTTGTACTCGGCCCTGAAGAAAGTCGGTGGCATCGATCACGTCCTCGCTCGCCACGTCGAAGGTGCCTCGCACATGGCCGAGGGCTACACCCGTGCCAACCCGGGCAACATCGGCGTGTGCATCGGCACTTCCGGCCCAGCCGGCACCGACATGGTCACCGGCCTGTACAGCGCCTCGGCCGACTCCATCCCGATCCTCTGCATCACCGGCCAGGCCCCGCGTGCACGCCTGCACAAAGAAGACTTCCAGGCCGTCGACATCACCAGCATCGTCAAGCCGGTGACCAAGTGGGCGACCACCGTTCTGGAGCCAGGCCAGGTGCCTTACGCCTTCCAGAAGGCCTTCTATGAAATGCGCACCGGCCGCCCAGGCCCGGTACTGATCGACCTGCCGTTCGACGTACAGATGGCCGAAATCGAATTCGACATCGACGCCTACGAGCCGCTGGCCGTCAACAAGCCGTCCGCCACTCGCGTACAGGCTGAAAAAGCCCTGGCCCTGCTCAACGACGCCGAGCGCCCGCTGCTGGTCGCCGGTGGCGGCATCATCAACGCCGATGCCAGCGACAAGCTGGTCGAGTTCGCCGAACTGACCGGCGTGCCGGTAATCCCGACCCTGATGGGCTGGGGCACCATCCCGGACGACCACGCCCAAATGGTCGGCATGGTCGGCCTGCAGACTTCGCACCGCTACGGCAACGCCACCCTGCTGAAATCCGACCTGGTGTTCGGTATCGGTAACCGCTGGGCCAACCGCCACACCGGCTCCGTCGATGTCTACACCGAAGGCCGCAAGTTCGTGCACGTCGACATCGAACCGACCCAGATCGGCCGCGTATTCACCCCGGACCTGGGTATCGTTTCAGACGCCGGCAAGGCACTGGACGTGTTCCTGGAAGTGGCCCGCGAGTGGAAAGCCGCTGGCAAGCTGAAAGACCGTGCTGCCTGGCTGGAAGATTGCCAACAGCGCAAAGCCACCCTGCAGCGCAAGACCCACTTCGACAACGTGCCGGTCAAGCCGCAGCGCGTATACGAAGAAATGAACCAGGTATTCGGCAAGGACACCACCTACGTCAGCACCATCGGCCTGTCGCAGATTGCCGGCGCGCAGTTCCTGCACGTGTACAAGCCACGCCACTGGATCAACTGCGGCCAGGCCGGCCCGCTGGGCTGGACCATCCCTGCCGCACTGGGTGTTGTCAAAGCAGACCCTAAACGCAAGGTTGTGGCGCTGTCGGGTGACTACGACTTCCAGTTCATGATTGAAGAACTGGCAGTGGGTGCGCAGTTCAACCTGCCGTACGTCCACGTGCTGGTGAACAACGCCTACCTGGGCCTGATCCGTCAGGCGCAGCGTGGCTTCGACATGGATTACTGTGTACAACTGGCGTTCGAGAACATCAACTCGACCGACGCCGCCACCTACGGTGTCGACCACGTTGCAGTGGTCGAAGGCCTGGGCTGCAAAGCCATTCGCGTGTTCGAACCGGCCGAGATCGCCCCAGCCCTGCTCAAGGCGCAGAAGATGGCCGAAGAGTTCCGCGTGCCGGTGGTGGTCGAAGTGATTCTCGAGCGTGTGACCAACATTTCCATGGGCACCGAGATCAACGCGGTCAACGAGTTCGAAGACCTGGCGCTGGTCGGCAACGACGCGCCAACCGCCATCTCGATGCTGGACTGATCGCCTGACGCCCCCAGGCACGCCTTGGGGGCCTTCATCGCAAGGAGACAACTCATGCCTCGCTTCGCTGCCAACCTGTCCATGCTGTTCACCGAACAGGACTTCCTGGCCCGCTTCAAGGCTGCCGCCGACGCCGGTTTCAGTGGCGTCGAATACCTGTTCCCCTACGACTTCAGCGCTGCAGAAATCAAGCAGCAGCTGGAAGCCAACGGCCTGACCCAGGTGCTGTTCAACCTGCCTGCTGGCGACTGGGCCAAAGGTGAGCGCGGTATCACCTGCCACCCCGACCGTATCGAAGAATTCCGCGCCGGTGTCGACAAGGCCATCGAGTACGCCAAGGTGCTGGGCAACACCCAGGTCAACGCCCTGGCCGGCATTCGCCCACAAGGCCCGGACTGCGCCACCGTGCGCAAGACCTTCGTGGAGAACCTTCGCTACGCCGCCGACAAGCTCAAGGCCGCCGGTATCCGCCTGGTCATGGAAATGATCAACACCCGCGACATCCCGGGCTTTTACCTGAACACCACCCAGCAGGCCCTGGAAATCCAGGCCGAAGTGGGCAGTGACAACCTGTTCCTGCAGTACGACATCTACCACATGCAGATCATGGAAGGTGACCTGGCTCGCACCATGGAAACCAACCTGCAGCTGATCAACCACATCCAGCTGGCCGACAACCCCGGCCGTAACGAGCCTGGTACTGGCGAGATCAACTACCGCTTCCTGTTCGAGCACCTGGACCGCATTGGCTACCAGGGCTGGGTGGGCGCGGAGTACAAGCCCAAGACCACCACCGAGGCGGGTCTGGGCTGGCTGAAAACCCACAACGCAATCTGAGGAACAACTCGGGACCCTGTGGGAGCGGGCATGCCCGCGAACACCGGCATAGCCGGTGCCATCCACCGAGTCGCCTGTTTCGCGGGCATGCCCGCTCCCACAGGGGCCGCGGCTTGCTTGAGACATCACAAATACAAAGAGGCACATTCTCATGGCTAAAATCGGTTTCATCGGCACCGGCATCATGGGCAAGCCCATGGCCCAAAACCTGCAAAAAGCAGGTCACAGCCTGTTCGTTTCCACCCACCACGACGCCGCGCCAGCTGACCTGATCGCCGCCGGTGCAGTGGCCCTGGCCAACCCGAAAGAGGTTGCCCAGGAAGCCGAATTCATCATCGTCATGGTGCCGGACACCCCGCAGGTGGAAGCCGTACTGTTCGGTGAAAACGGCGTGGCTGAGGGCGTAGGCCCGAACAAGATCGTGATCGACATGAGTTCGATCTCGCCTACCGCCACCAAAGCGTTCGCTGAAAAAATCAAGGCAACCGGCGCAGCCTACCTGGACGCCCCGGTGTCCGGTGGTGAAGTCGGCGCCAAGGCCGCGACCCTGAGCATCATGGTCGGTGGCTGCCCTAAAGCCTTCGAGCGCACCCTGCCGCTGTTCGAAGCCATGGGCAAGAACATCACCCGCGTGGGTGGCAACGGTGACGGCCAGACCGCCAAGGTCGCCAACCAGATCATCGTCGCCCTGAACATCCAGGCCGTCAGCGAAGCACTGCTGTTCGCCGCCAAGAACGGCGCCGACCCGGCCAAGGTGCGTGAAGCACTGATGGGCGGCTTTGCTTCGTCGAAAATCCTCGAAGTACACGCCGAGCGCATGATCAAGGGCACCTTCGACCCAGGCTTCCGCATCAACCTGCACCAGAAAGACCTGAACCTGGCCCTGCAAGGCGCCAAGGAACTGGGCATCAACCTGCCCAACACCTCCAATGCCCAGCAAGTGTTCAACACCTGCCAGGCCCTGGGTGGCGGCAACTGGGACCACTCGGCGCTGATCAAAGGCCTGGAACACATGGCCAACTTCTCGATCCGCGGCGACAAGTAAGTAGTAGACCTTACCGGCCTCTTCGCGGCGGTTCGGCGCGAAGAAGCCAACACCGCTGAACCTGCGACCACAGGTTCAGCGGTAGCACCGAGCAACACCCGCCCCTGGTTCGGCCTGCACGGAGGCAGTTCCAGGGGCGTTTTTGGTTTTGCAGAACAACAATAACTGGGAGCCTGCCATGTCGGTCGATCCGCAAAAAATTCTCCGCGAGCTGTTCGACACAGCCATCGCTGCCGCCCACCCCCGCCAAGTCCTCGAACCCTACCTGCCCGCCGACCGTAGCGGCCGGGTCATTGTCATCGGCGCCGGCAAGGCCGCAGCCGCCATGGCCGAAGTGGTCGAGAAAAGCTGGCAGGGCGAAGTTTCCGGCCTGGTCGTGACCCGTTACGGCCACGGCGCCAACTGCCAGAAAATCGAAGTGGTCGAAGCCGCCCACCCGGTACCGGATGCCGCCGGCCTGGCCGTGGCCAAGCGCGTGCTGGAACTGGTCAGCAACCTCAATGAAGACGACCGCGTCATTTTCCTGCTGTCTGGCGGTGGTTCCGCCCTGCTGGCGCTGCCGGCCGAGGGCCTGACCCTGGCCGACAAGCAACATATCAACAAGGCACTGCTCAAGTCCGGCGCCACCATCGGCGAGATGAACTGCGTGCGCAAGCACCTCTCGGCGATCAAGGGCGGCCGCCTGGCCAAGGCCTGCTGGCCGGCCACGGTCTACACCTATGCCATTTCCGATGTGCCGGGCGACCTCGCCACCGTGATCGCCTCCGGCCCCACCGTGGCCGACCCGAGCACGTCGGCTGATGCCCTGGCCATTCTGAAACGCTACAACATCGAAGCGCCCAAAGCAGTCATCGAGTGGCTGAACAACCCGGCCTCGGAAACCGTCAAGGCCGATGACCCGGCCCTGGCCCGCAGCCACTTCCAGCTGATCGCCAAACCCCAGCAGTCGCTCGAGGCCGCCGCAGTCAAAGCGCGACAGGCTGGTTTCAGCCCGCTGATTCTCGGCGACCTGGAAGGCGAGTCGCGCGAAGTGGCCAAGGTACACGCCGGTATTGCCCGGCAGATCGTCCAGCACGGCCAGCCATTGAAGGCACCCTGCGTGATCCTGTCCGGCGGCGAAACCACCGTGACCGTACGCGGCAATGGCCGTGGCGGGCGCAACGCCGAGTTCCTGCTCAGCCTCACTGAAAGCCTGAAAGGCCTGCCGGGCGTATACGCGCTGGCCGGCGACACCGACGGCATCGACGGCTCGGAAGAAAACGCCGGTGCCTTCATGACCCCGGGCAGCTACGCCCGTGCCGAGGCCCTGGGCCTGTCGGCCAGCGACGAGCTGGACAACAACAACGGCTATGGCTATTTCGCCGCGCTGGATGCGCTGATCGTCACCGAGCCAACCCGCACCAACGTCAACGACTTCCGCGCCATCCTGATCCTCGAGACTGCCCAACCATGACGCCTGATAAAAAAGTAAAGATCCTCGCCACCCTCGGCCCTGCGATCAACGGCATCGACGACATCCGCCAGCTGGTCGAAGCCGGGGTGAACATCTTCCGCCTCAACTTCAGCCACGGCGAACACGCTGACCACGCCCTGCGCTACCAGTGGATCCGCGAAGTGGAGCAGCAACTGAACTACCCGCTGGGCATTCTCATGGACCTGCAAGGGCCGAAGCTGCGCGTGGGCCGCTTTGCCGAAGGCAAGGTGCAGTTGCAACGCGGCCAGGCGCTGCGCCTGGACCTGGCCAAGACCCCGGGCGACAGCCGCCGGGTCAACCTGCCACACCCTGAAATCATCGCAGCCCTCGAGCCCGGCATGGACCTGCTGCTGGACGATGGCAAGCTGCGCCTGCGCGTCACCGCCAAGCACAACGACGCCATCGACACAGAAGTGCTGAACGGTGGCGAGCTTTCCGACCGCAAGGGTGTCAACGTACCGCAAGCGGTACTCGACCTCTCCCCGCTCACCGAAAAAGATCGCCGCGACCTGGCCTTTGGCCTGGAACTGGGCGTGGACTGGGTGGCCCTGTCGTTTGTACAGCGCCCTGAGGACATCGTCGAAGCGCGCCAGCTGATTGGCGATCGCGCCTACCTGATGGCCAAGATCGAGAAACCCTCGGCGGTCGAACAACTGCAAGCCATTGCCGAACTGGCAGACGCGATCATGGTGGCGCGTGGTGACCTCGGCGTGGAAGTGCCGGCCGAAAGCGTGCCGCAAATCCAGAAGCGCATCATCAACACCTGCCGCCAGCTGGGCAAACCGGTGGTGGTTGCCACGCAGATGCTCGAGTCGATGCGCTTCTCGCCGGCGCCGACCCGTGCCGAAGTCACTGACGTGGCCAACGCCGTGGCCGAAGGTGCCGACGCGGTCATGTTGTCGGCCGAGACTGCCTCGGGTGACTACCCGCTGGAAGCCGTGCAGATGATGAGCAAGATCATCCGCCAGGTGGAAAACGGCCCTGACTACCAGGCCCAGCTCGACGTTGGCCGGCCGAAGGCCGAGGCCACCGTGTCGGACGCCATCAGCTGCGCCATCCGCCGCATCAGCGGCATCCTGCCGGTGGCGGTGCTGGTCAACTACAGCGAGTCGGGCGCCTCGACCCTGCGCGCTGCACGCGAGCGGCCACGGGCACCGATCCTCAACCTGACGCCGAACCTGAACACCGCGCGCCGCCTGAGCGTGGCCTGGGGCGTGCATTCGGTGGTCAACGACCGCCTGCGCCAGGTGGACGAGGTGGTTTCCACTGCCTTGGAGATTGCCCAGGCGCAAGGCATGGCCAGCCGTGGCGACACGCTGCTGATCACCGCCGGTGTGCCTTTCGGCAAACCAGGGTCGACTAACACGCTGCGGATCGAGACTTTGATCTGAGATTGCCGGGGGCGCTTTGCGCCCCATTCGCAGCACAAGGCTGCTCCTACAGGGACCGCGTAGCCTGAGAAGCTCGCGATTCCTTTGTAGGAGCAGCCTTGTGCTGCGAATGGAGGGCGCAGCCCTCCCCGTACACCGATCTACCTGCACTGCGGAAAACCGAGGCCCAAAGAGGCCCACCGCTCCCCCATCAACCTCACTGACTGCCCCATGTACACCAAAAATTTCGTCAACCCGTGCCCGGACTGGGCCACGGCGTTACTCAACGGCTTCAGCCAGGTGCTGCTGCTGCGCAACCCCCTGTGCGGCCTGTGCTGCCTGCTGGCCATTCTGCTGACCGCGCCCAACCTGGTCGGCGGCGCCCTGCTCGGCGCCCTGGCCGGCCTGCTCACCGCCCAGGCCCGTGGCTACGACCGCGCCGACCGCCAGGCCGGGCTGTACTGCTACAACGGCGTGCTGATCGGCATCCTGATCAGCGCCGTGCTGCCCTGGTCGGCCATATTGCCCCCCCTGATCATCGCCGCCGGCGGCCTGTCCAGCATCATCACCCACCAGTGGCGCAAGCGCGGCGGCAAGTTGCTGGTCGCCTACACCGCGCCATTCGTGCTGTTGGGCTGGGGCACCCTGCTAGTCGTCAGCCCTTCGCCCAGCGCCTTCGTCGAAGTTGACCCGCTGTACGCATTGGCCCGCGGCGTAGGCCAGATCTTCCTGCTCGACCAGCCACTGGCCGGCTTGCTGATCATCGTCGGCATGTTCATCGCCAACCCTTATGCGGCAATGTGGGCGGTGATCGGCTCGGCGATCGGTGGAGGCGTGGCGTTGATTGCCGACCAGGCGCAGGCAGCATGGCTGGGTTTGTATGGTTTCAACGCCGCGCTGGCGGCAGTGGCCTTCAGCAGGCAAGGTGAAAAACCCTGGGTGACGCTGCTGGCCATCGCCCTGGCCCTGTTGCTGCAACCGCTGTTCAAGCTGCTGCCCGTGCCGGGCCTGACCGCGCCCTTCGTCGCCGCCTGCTGGCTGATGCACCTGGGCAGCCACCTGGCTCAGCCCAGGCAGCGCAACGCCAGCCGCTTGCACAGCTGAAATGCAACCCCTAGGCTCAGCCCATCGCTTTTTTGGAATGAGCCAATGAATAATCCTGCGAGCCTGCGCGAGCGGCTCTTCGTCATCGTCTTCCAGTCCGATACCGTGGCAGGAAGACGCTTCGACAAAATCCTCCTGCTGATAATCCTGGCCAGCTTGGTCACCGTCATCCTCGACAGCATCGACGAAGTGCACCAAGGCTACGCCGGCCTGCTGGCCGGCATCGAGTGGGGCTTCACCGCGATATTCCTGGCCGAGTACATCACCCGCCTGTACTGCTCGCCCAAGCCCTTGCGCTATGCCTTCAGTTTTTATGGCCTGGTCGACCTGCTGGCGATCGTCCCTGGGATCATCGCCCTGTACTACAGCGACGCCCAGTACCTGCTGATCATCCGGGTGATACGGATGCTGCGGATCTTCCGCGTGCTCAAGCTCAGCCCGTACCTCAAGCAGGCCAACTACCTGATGGAGGCGCTGCGCGGTAGCAAGCAGAAGATCATCGTGTTCCTGGTCAGCGTATCGACCCTGGTAACGGTGTTCGGCACGCTGATGTACGTGATCGAAGGCCCGGAACATGGCTTTACCAGCATCCCCAAAGGTATTTATTGGGCCATCGTTACCCTGACCACGGTGGGCTTTGGCGACATCGTGCCAAAGACGCCGCTTGGGCAGGTGCTGTCGTCGCTGGTGATGATTACCGGTTACTCGATCATTGCCGTGCCGACCGGCATCTTTACCGCCGAACTGGCCAATGCCATGCGCGGGGAGCAGTTGCAGCATGATTGCCCGACGTGTCACAAAAAGACGCATGAGCATGGCGCGGCGTTCTGTTCGCGCTGTGGAAATGGGTTGTTTCCCAAGCAATGATGCTGCCTGTGCCGGCCCTTTCGCGGGTGAACCCGCTCCCACAGGATCACCACAGGCCTTGGCAGTGCGCGGTCCCTGTGGGAGCGGGTTTACCCGCGAAAGGGCCAGCACAGGCGACGGCATAACCAAAGTCATTTTTGTTCTTTAACCGCCACAAACCCACCCGCTATAGTCGCAGGCAAAATGCCAACACCTCGATAACAAGGAAGCAACGTGAAAAAACTCTTCACCGCCTCGCTGCTCGCCGCAGGCCTGGCCCTGGGCAACCTCGCCCAGGCCGCCCCTACCCTGCTGAACGTTTCCTACGACGTGATGCGCGACTTCTACAAGGACTACAACCCGGCCTTCCAGAAGCACTGGGAAGCCGAGCACAAAGAGAAGGTCAACGTGCAGATGTCCTTCGGCGGTTCGAGCAAACAGGCGCGTGCAGTGATCGATGGCCTGCCGGCCGATGTCATCACCATGAACATGGCCACCGACATCAACGCCCTGGTCGACAATGGCAAGCTGGTGCCGGACAACTGGGTAACCCGCCTGCCGAACAACAGCGCGCCGTTCACCTCGGCCACTGTGTTCATCGTGCGCAAGGGCAACCCGAAAGCCCTGAAAGACTGGCCCGACCTGCTCAAGGACGGCGTGCAAGTGATCGTGCCCAACCCGAAAACGTCGGGTAACGGGCGCTACACGTACCTGTCGGCCTGGGGCTATGTGCTCAAGCAAGGCGGTGACGAGACCAAGGCCCGCGATTTCGTCGGCAAGCTGTTCAAGCAGGCCCCGGTGCTGGACACCGGTGGCCGTGCCGCCACCACCACCTTCATGACCAACCAGATTGGTGATGTGCTGGTCACCTTCGAGAACGAAGCCGAGATGATCGCCCGCGAGTTCGGCCGCGACCAGTTCGAAGTGGTTTACCCAAGCGTGTCGGCCGAAGCCGAACCCCCTGTCAGCGTGGTCGACAAGGTCGTGGCGAAGAAAGGTACCCAGGCTGTGGCCGAGGAATACCTGAAGTACCTGTGGTCGCCTGAAGCGCAGGAGATCGCCGCCAACAACTACCTGCGCCCGCGTGATGCAGCAGTACTGGCCAAGTACACTGACCGCTTCCCGAAAGTGGACTTCCTGTCAGTGGAGAAAACCTTTGGTGACTGGCGCACCGTGCAGAAGACCCACTTCAACGATGGTGGGGTGTTTGACCAGATCTATACCGGTCAGTAACTGATGCAGGCAGGTACTGCACAATCCATTAGGCGTGTGCAGTACCTGTGGGAGCTGGCTTGCCGGCGATAGCGCCAGTGGTTTTGACACACCTCTTCGAACTTTCTCCATCAACCTGCAATCAGTTCCTTGAGTAACCCTGCCCGCTCACCCCGGCCCAAGGAGTACTCCAGTGCTGCGTTTTCTCTCTACCCTGCTGCTCGGCTGCCTGCTGAGCACCCACCTGCTGGCCGCTGACCCCACCCCCGCCGAAGAACAACCCGCCGAACCCGAACCGGTATTGCAAGGCGGACTGCTTGGGGCCCTGGCCGACGGCCTGGACAGCGCCGCCCAGGAGCTCGACCTCGATGCCCATCTGGTCGATGCCTGGCGCCTGCGCACCGACCGCGCCGCCAAGGAAGTCGAGCGCCTGGTCGACCGGCACTCGTCCGACGATTCGCTGCAACTGGTCGGCAACTTCCTCCTGCTCACCCTGACCTGGGCCGCCAGCTTCGCGGCACTCACCAGCCTCGGCCGCTGGGTCGCCAAGCGCACTTCCGGCACGCCCTGGCTACGCGAACGCAAACGCGCCAGCAGCCTGCTCGGTTACCTGCTGCCCTACACCCTGCCGGCCCTGGCCAGCTTGCCGCTGACGCTGTACGCCAGCCGCTTTCTCGACCCGTCAGTGGCCCGCGCCCTGGGCCTGAGCCTGGCTTACGCCACCAGCAGCGGCCTGTTCTCGACTTCGATCATCCTCTGCCTGGTGACCCTGTTCGATGCCGGGCACAAACGCGACGCCGTGGCGGTCATCAAACGCCTGGCCCCCCGTCCGCTGTTCATGATCGGCTTCCTCGCGGCCTGGAGCGACGCCCTGACCAGCCCACAGATCGCCCGCCAGCTGGGCGGCAACATCACCGCCAGCATCGCGGTGGCCACCGGCCTGATTGCCACCTTCATCTTCGCCAGCCTGGTGATCCGCCTGCGCCGCCCGGTGGCGCACCTGATCCGCAACCGCGCCTTCAAGGACCGCGTGCAGCATCGCGCCGTGCAGGAGACCCTGCGGATCTTTTCGGTGCTGTGGTATCTGCCGATCCTGCTGATGATCCTGGTGTCGGCCATTCACCTGATCGGCGCCGGCGAAGAAAGCCAGAAGGCCCTGCAGAAAGCCTTGCTGACCACTGTACTGCTGGTCTGTACCGTGTTCCTCAGCACCTTGCTGCAACACTTGCTGGCCCAGCGCGAAACCGACCCGGCACAGCGGGTACGCCCTTACAAGGAGCTGCTGCGTAGCCTCGCCCATGCGCTACTGCGCATCGCCATGGCGGTGACGTTCATCGAACTGCTGGGGCGCATCTGGGGCTTCTCGGTGGTCGATTTCGCCCTGAGCAACAGCCTGGGCCAGGCGATCAGCAATTCGCTGTCGAGCATTGGCCTGATCCTGCTGGTCACCTGGCTGCTGTGGGTGGTACTCGACACGGCCATCCAGGAAGCACTCAAGCCACCCGTGGGCCGCCGCAGCGCACGCCAGCCGAGCACCCGGGTACGGACCATCCTGCCGATGCTGCGCAATGCGATCAAAGTGATCCTGATCGTCATCTGCACCATCACCACCATGGCCAACCTGGGCATCAACGTCGCGCCACTGCTGGCCGGTGCCGGAGTGATCGGCCTGGCCATCGGCTTTGGCTCGCAGCAACTGGTGCAGGATGTGATTACCGGGCTGTTCATCCTGATCGAGGACACCATTTCAATCGGCGACTGGGTGGTGCTTGATTCCGGCCATGCCGGTACCGTCGAAAGCCTGACGATCCGTACCTTGCGCCTGCGCGATGGCAAAGGCTTTGTGCACTCGGTGCCGTTCGGCCAGATCAAGGCGGTTACCAACCAGTCGCGGCAGTTCGCCTATGCGTTCTTCTCGGTGCAGTTCACCTACGACAGTGATGTGGATGCGTCACTGGCGCTGATCCATGAGGTGGGCAAGTCGATCAGCGAAGACCCGCTGCTGCGCATCAACCTGCAAGGGCCGCTGCAAGTGTTCGGGGTGGACCGCATGGACTTGAACGGGTTTGTGCTGACGGCGCAGTTCCGCACCATCTCCGGCGGGCAATATGCGGTGAGCCGAGCGTTCAACGAGCGGCTGAAGAAGCGGGTGGACCAGACCGACAACGTGAGTTTTGCCCAGGTGTACCCGCTGCCGCTGCAGGCCCTGGGGGCTTGATGCTGTCAGCACCGGCCCTATCGCCGGCAAGCCAGCTCCCACAGGCCCCCACAACATTCAGGGTTGTGCTGAGCCCTGTGGGAGCTGGCTTGCCGGCGATAGGGCCGGTACTGGCAACCTCAGGTCTGACGGAATACCAAGGCTTTCAGCCCCCCGGCCGGGTCCACATCCGGAAACTCCGGCGGGTTCTCCAGCCGCTCGACAAACGCCAGCGACGGCGCCTGCTCAGCCATCCCCTCGATCAGAAACTCCGGCCCGACACCCGGGTCGTTGACACAGGCCAGCACCGTCCCACCCGCGCTCAGCAACTCCGGCAAACGCCGCAGGATCTTCGCGTAATCCTGGGTCAGCACAAAGCTGCCACGCTGGAAGGTCGGCGGGTCGATGATGATCAGGTCGTAAGGCCCGTACTTGCGCACCTTGCCCCATGACTTGAACAGCTCATGCCCCAGGTAGGCCACACGCGATGCATCGTGGCCATTCAGGCGATGGTTATCGCGCCCGCGGGACAACGCCGATTTGGCCATGTCCAGGTTCACCACCTGCTCGGCGCCTCCGGCAATCGCTGCCACCGAGAAGCCGCAGGTGTAGGCGAACAGGTTCAGCACGCGCTTGCCCGCCGCCTGCTCGCGCACCCAGCGCCGGCCGTAGCGCATGTCGAGAAACAGGCCATTGTTCTGCCGCACGCCCAGGTCCAGCAGGTAAGTCAGGCCGTCTTCGACCACCTCGCGTTGCTGGCACGGCTCGCCCAGCAGCCACTGGCCCGGGCTGTCGGGCAAATAGCGGTGCTGGATGAGAATGGCCTGGCCGGCCCATTGCGGGGACTGGGCCACGTTGCGCAGCATGGCTTCCAGTTCGGCCAGTTGGCCCTCGGGCAGCTCACGGAACAGGGCTACCGAGAGCACGCCTTGCAACCAGTCGACAGTGACCTGCTCCAGGCCTGCCCAGCAACGGCCACGGCCATGGAACAGGCGGCGGGTTTCCTGCGGGGCAGGGTCGAGGGCGGCGAGCAGGTGCTGCTCCAAGGTGTGAATCGGGGAAGTCATGGTGGGTCGCAGGCTGGCAAAAGCGGCATTCTACCTTGCCGGCCTCTTCGCGGGTAAACCCGCTCCCACAGGGACCCCACAGTATTCAGAGCTACGGTGATCCTGTGAGAGCGGGTTTACCCGCGAAGAGGCCCACAAGGTCACTTCAATTCTTGACTGCAAGCCGCGCCGGCCGGAACCACCACCCCTGCTGCATCCCCGCCGCTGCCAGCAGAATCAGCCCTACCCCCAGCCATTGCAGCGGCGCCAGCCGATGACCGAAGGCCACCCAGTCCACCAGAATCGCCGCAATCGGGTAAATGAACGACAGCGCCCCGGTCAACGCCGTGGGCAAACGCTGGATGGCACTGTACAGCAGCACATACATGAGGCCGGTGTGGACCATGCCCAGCGTCAACAGGCTGGCCAGCGCTGGCGCTTCACCCGGCAATCCGCCGAGCTTGACCCACGGCGCCAGCAACAGCACACCCGTCGCTACCTGGATCAACGCGATCAGGTGAGGCGGGGTGCCTTTCAGCCGCTTGATGATCAACGCCGCAATGGCATACAAAAACGCCGCGCCCAGTGCCAGGCCAATGCCCAGCAAGTATTCCTCACCACCGCCCTGCCCCACACCATGGGCGCTGACGATGGCCAACATGCCGAGGAACGCCACGCTAAGCCATGTAAGCTTGGCCAGTGTGATCTTTTCGCCCAGAAACAGCGCTGCCAGCCCCACCAGCATGAACGGCTGCACGTTGTACACCGCTGTCCCGATGGCGATCGACGCACGGGAATACGAGGCAAACAGCAGCAGCCAGTTGCCGACAATGGCCACGCCGCTGGCGATCGCCAACAGGAACGCCGTACGGCTGATGACTCCGGCCCGCAAAAAGCCGAAAGCGGCGCAAATCACCAGCAGGGTTACGGCGCCGAAAACGCAGCGCCAGAACACCACCTCGAGCACCGGCTGCCCCGACACCAGCACGAACCAGCCGATGGTCCCGGAAATCAGCATGGCGGCGACCATTTCCAGCGAGCCACGGCGCAATGAACTGTCCATCTCACACCTCCCATTGACGATGACAACAGTATGCAAAGGTTACAGCCTTGCCTTCCAGCGGATTACCAAGGCAGATTTGCAGCCTTGCCTTTACTATCAAGGCAAATAACGCGAATTACCTGACGAGGTGACCATGACCGATGCCATCGACCAACTGCTGATCAACGCACTGATGGAAGACTCGCGCCGCTCGCTCAAAGCCTTGGCGCAAGTCAGCGGGCTGTCCGCGCCCAGCGTCAGCGAGCGCCTGCGCCGACTGGAAGAGCGTGGGGTGCTGCGCGGTTACACCGTCGAGGTCGACCCGCGCGCCTTTGGTTACCAGTTACAGGCCATCGTGCGCATCCGCCCACTGCCGGGCCAGCTGCAGGAGGTAGAACGGCAGATCATTGCCATCCCCGAGTTCACCGAGTGCGACAAGGTCACCGGGGAGGACTGTTTCATTGCCCGGTTGCATGTGCGCTCGATGGAGCAACTGGACACCCTGCTCGACCGCATCAATGTGCTGGCCGAGACCAACACCGCCATTATCAAGAAAAGCCCGGTGAAGCGGCGATTGCCGCCGATGGATTGATTTGCTCCTGTTACGGCCCCTTCGCGGGCGTGCCCGCGAAGAGGCCAAAACAGGAAAAGCTGACTATTTTTTGTACACAAGAACGTCACCATAAGTGCCATTTTTGTGTGCACTTTATCCAGTAGAGCCCCATTTCGTTACACACTTCCCACCGCTTAATTTGACCAATTGATCAACTAACTAATCCTCCAAAAAAATAAACCTGTTCATTAGGTCAACTTATAACCAATTTATTTCATCAACTTATCTTTGAACAAGATAGGTTTGAAATGATGACCTGTTGAAACTTGCTCTTTCCTTGGCATGGAACTCGCTTTTGTGTGTTCATGTTTTGTATACAACTTGAACAAAACATAAATACACAAGAACCCGCGACGCCGGTCCAAAGCCGGCCGCCGCGCCCAGAACCCTGTGATGCCAAGCTGCACCGACGAGATGGCGAGCCCGTGCGCATGCCCGCTCATCGCAGTCAAAGTGCATCAGGAGCCCGCCGGAATGAGTAGCAGCCTCGACCTTGCCCCTGAGCTATCCGTCGCCAGCACCCCCCCCGCTTCCAGCCTCGTCGGCAATGCGCCAGAACTGGCCCTGAGCCCGCGCCTGCACAACCGCGACCTTGCCCCGACACGCACCGCAGGGCGGCGCTGGGGTGGCTATAGCATCTTCGCGTTGTGGACAAACGATGTGCACAATATTGCCAACTACTCGTTCGCCATGGGCTTGTTCGCCCTTGGCCTGGGTGGCTGGCAGATTTTGCTGTCGCTGGCCATTGGCGCGGCGCTGGTGTACTTCTTCATGAACCTGTCCGGCTACATGGGGCAGAAAACCGGGGTGCCGTTCCCGGTCATCAGCCGCATTGCCTTCGGCATCCATGGCGCACAGATACCGGCGCTGATCCGCGCAGTCATTGCCATCGCCTGGTTCGGCATCCAGACCTTCCTGGCCTCAGTGGTGCTGCGCGTGCTGCTTACCGCCGTGTGGCCGCAAATGGCGGCCTACGACCACGACAGCATCCTCGGCCTGTCGAGCCTGGGCTGGGTGTGCTTCGTGTCAATCTGGCTGGTACAGCTGGTGATCCTGGCCTACGGCATGGAGATGGTGCGCCGCTACGAGGCCTTCGCCGGCCCGGTGATCCTGCTGACCGTGGCCGCCCTGGCAGTGTTCATGTACTTCAAGGCCGACGCGCGCATCGCCTGGTCGGTCGCCGAGCCACTGACCGGCATCGATATGTGGCGCAACATCTTCGCCGGCGGGGCATTGTGGCTGGCCATCTACGGCACCCTGGTGCTGAATTTCTGTGATTTCGCCCGCTCCTCGCCGTGCCGCAAGACCATCCGCGTCGGCAACTTCTGGGGCCTTCCGGTGAACATCCTGGTGTTTGCCGTGATCACCGTGGTGCTGTGCGGCGCGCAGTTCCAGATCAACGGCCAGATCATCGACAGCCCGACCCAGATCGTCGCCGCCATCCCCAGCACGTTGTTCCTGGTACTGGGCTGCGTAGCCTTCCTGATTGTCACCGTGGCGGTGAACATCATGGCCAACTTCGTCGCCCCGGCCTTTGTGCTCAGCAACCTGGCGCCACGCCACCTGAACTTCCGTCGCGCGGGGCTGATCAGCGCCACCCTGGCGGTGCTGATCCTGCCGTGGAACCTGTACAACAGCCCGCTGGTGATCGTGTACTTCCTGTCCGGCCTGGGCGCCCTGCTCGGCCCGCTGTACGGGGTGATCATGTCCGACTACTGGTTGCTGCGCAAAGGCTGCATCAACGTGCCAGAGCTATACACCGAGCACCCGACCGGTGCCTACCACTACAGCAAGGGCATCAACCTGCGCGCCGTGGCCGCCTTCGTGCCTGCTGCGTTGCTGGCCATCGTGCTGGCCCTGGTACCCAATTTCCACAGTGTGGCCCCGTTCTCCTGGCTGATCGGTGCCGGCATCGCCGCCGTCCTGTACCTGCTGATCGCACCACGCAACCGCCACTACCACGACGTCAGCGGCGAATGCATCGCCGTCGACCACAGCAGCCATTAATCAGGGAGGACTGCCCATGCGTATTCTGATCGCCAACGTCAACACCACCGATGCCATCACCGAAGCCATTGCCCAGCAAGCCCGGGCCGTAGCAGCGCCCGGTACCGAAATCGTCGGCCTTACCCCTTGGTTCGGTGCCGAGTCGGTGGAAGGCAACTTCGAAAGCTACCTGGCCGCCATCGCCGTGATGGACCGGGTGCTGGCCTACGAGGGCCCCTACGACGCCGTGATCCAGGCCGGTTATGGCGAACACGGCCGCGAGGGCCTGCAGGAATTGCTGAACGTGCCCGTGGTGGACATTACCGATGCAGCCGCCAGCACCGCGATGTACCTGGGCCATGCCTATTCCGTGGTGACCACGCTGGACCGCACCGTGCCACTGATCGAAGACCGTCTGAAGCTGTCTGGCCTTTATGACCGCTGTGCGTCGGTGCGGGCCAGCGGGCTGGCGGTGCTGGAGCTGGAAGCTGACCCACAACGTGCTGTGGAGGCGATTGTCGAGCAGGCCGAACGCGCCGTGCGTGACGACAAGGCAGAGGTGATCTGCCTGGGTTGCGGTGGGATGGCCGGGCTCGACGAGCAGATCCGCCAGCGCACCGGCGTGCCGGTGGTGGATGGCGTGAGCGCGGCGGTGACCATCGCCGAATCGCTGGTGCGCATGGGCTTGAGCACCTCCAAGGTGCGCACCTATGCCACGCCGCGGGTGAAGAAAGTGGTGGGTTGGCCGATGCGCCTGGGCCGCTGATCCTTCATTGGCCTGTACTGGCCTCTTCGCGGGCTTGCCCGCGAAGAGGCCAGTGCTATCAACCCATCATTTCGACCAGGCGCTGCGCACTGCCACAGGCCAGGGTAAACCCCAATGCCCCATGCCCCAGGTTCAGCCACAGGTTGCGATACACCGTCCCCCCTATGATCGGCACCCCGGTCGGTGTCGCCGGGCGCATGCCCGCCCACTCCACCGCCTGGCCATAATCCGCAGCCATGGGCAATGTCTCCAGCGCCAGCCGCCGCATGCTCTGCAACCTGCGCTTTTCCACCGACTCGTCGAACCCGACAATGTCCACCATCGCCGCTACCCGCATCTGCTGCCCCAGGCGGGCATAGACGATCTTGCGTTCATAGTCGGTAAGGCTCACCTCCGGCGGCCGATGCCCGGCGCTGATGGGTGCCGTCAGGCTGTAGCCCTTAAGCGGATACACCGGTATCTGCACCCCCGGTAATGCCAAGCCTGGGCCACGATGCCCCGCACACAGCACCAACTGCTCCACGTCCAGTTGCTCATTGCCTAGTTGCAGCGCTACGACCTGGTCCTGGCGCCGTACCAGCTGCGTCACTGGCCGACCAAGCAGGAAACGGCATTGCCCCGAAGCGCGCAACAGTGCCTCCAGGCGCTGGCAGAACAAGTGACAGTCGCCAACCTCTTCATCCGCTGTGAACACGCCACCCACAAACGGTGCGCCCTCCAGCGCAGGGTCCAGCGCGCGCAACTCGGAGGCCGCCAGCACCCGCTGGCTGGCCGGGTCGGTCAATTGCGCCCGGCCATGGGCAAAGGCCCGTTCGCTGCGAAAAGCCACCAGCTTGCCATTGCGCCGCCAGGCAAAATCACCAAAGTTCTGGCTGTCGCGCCACTGCGCCAGAACGGCTTGGCTGCGCAGCGCCAGCTCCAGCAGTTGCCCGGCATTTCGGCGATTGACGCTGCGCCGGCATGCCAAGGTGAATGCCAGCAGCCAGCGCCACTGCGCCGGGTCCAGACGCAAGCGCAGGCGCAGCGGCGACTCGCCCTGCAATAGCCAACCCAGTGCCTGCCAGGGCACCCCGGCATCAGCCAGCGGTGCCACATAGCGATAGGACAATTGCCCGCCATTGGCGAAGCTGGTGGCCGACGCCAGGCTGTCACGGGCCTCGATCAAATCAACCGACCACCCTTCACGAACAAGCGCGTAGGCCGTTGCCAGGCCAACCACCCCGCCACCGATTACCGTTACCCGCTGCTTCATCACCCTTCCCTGTTCCGGCTTCCTGGCCAAACAGTACCAGCGGATCAGGTCGGGCAGCTATGCGCACCGTCATTCAGGCCCTGGCGTACGTTGCGGCTGAGCAGGCTGGCCTTGCCGTCGTGCCAGGTCAGGGTCAGTACATAGAGGGTGTCGAAGTCATCGCCGCTCCAGTCCTGGGTGATCACCTGCTCTTCACCCAAGGCCTTGCCGGCCACCGTGTTGATCAGTTCAGGCAGGTAGCCGTGGGACCAAGCGGTATAGACGGTCGCATTGCGGTATTTGTCGCTCAGCAACTCATCGGCCAGTTCCTCGGTGTCGTTGGCGCCGTAGTCGATATTCACCGGCAAGCCGAGGCGGATGGCGCTGGGGGTGATGGTCATCAGCGGGCGAATGTAGCTGTAGCTCTCGTCCTTGCTGCCTTCTTCGACTTGCCGCGAAGGGTTGGCGGCAAACACGTAGTCGGCATTGCCGAAGCGCTCCGGCAGCAAGGTTGCCAGGTCCAGTGCGCGGTTGAGGCCCTGGCAGTTCAATTGGCCAAGCCCCTCACCCGGTTTCTCGGCATGGCGCAAGAACACCAGGGTCTGGGTGCCATCCACCGGTTCAGCCCGGCTTTCGACAGCCTCCAGCGCCAGCGGCACGGCGACGGCCGTGAGTACCAGGCTCAGCAGCAAATGGCGACGACGGCGGAAGAATGTTGGCAACTTCATCAAGGCAGGCTCGTGTGGCAGAGAAAATCGGGTTGACCCGCCACATCGCCCTGTCAGCTGCAGGGCGCCCTTGTAGTGAATGCCATCCTTGGCAACGAGTGAGGGTCAGAGTGCCCTGAACCCGTTTGGTTCCTCCCTGGAGGTGGATGCCGTTCCCTGGGCAAGGCCTAGGTTAGGGGATGGGTGTTGCTGAATTATGTCCAGTCTCGACTAATCACTCTGAGGAGTAGCCGTCACAGTGCTCCTGCAGCTTCGCTCGCAGGGACAGAGTCGATGATGGTGACATCAAACAGCTGTTCGATGAGAGCCAAGTCTTCATCTTTGGGCTCCCGATCATGCTTTGTTTTGAAAGCCTGGATGAATTCGATTTTCTGCCGCTTGTATAACGAATAGGCAATGATACCGAGCGTATCTTACTCATTTTCTACAAGCACAGAGTAGATGTGGTTGTAGCAGCCGTCCGCCATAAGGCTTTCACCCCTTGCGCAGGCGGAAGTACGCGGCTGTAAAGGCTGCCTTCAGTTCCGAACGGGTCTTCCGCGGGTTAGTGATCACGCTGGCCAGTTCACGCGGTAGCGAAATTTCCATACGTGCACCTGATGCAACTAGCAAAGCGTTAGCTTCGCGTACCACCCTCGAGGAAAAATGCGACTTCATGGAATTGCTCCCCTCTCGCTTGTTGAGTGGGCAAGCTTAACTGGCTGTGAATCGCCCCTCAATCAGACACGCGCCGACAGCGCGTGTAGTCCTTTTCCTCAATCATCCCGCGTCAGCACTTCCAGCAATTCGATCTCAAAGGTCAGGTCCGAGCCAGGCGGTATCGCCCCCACACTGCGCTCGCCATAGCCCAGGTGTGCAGGAACCTGCAGTTTGCGCTTGCCGCCAACGCGCATGCCCATCAGGCCCTGGTCCCACCCCTTGATCACTCGACCGGTACCAATCACGCACTGGAACGGCTTGCCGCGTGACCAGGATGAATCGAACTCGCTGCCATCGGCCAGCCAGCCGGTGTACTGGGTGGTGATCAGGGCGCCTTTGACGGCGGCTTTGCCTTCACCCTCGACCAGGTCGATTATCTGCAGTTCTTGGCTCACGGGCACACTCCAACGCTGGAAACAAAGCCGCCCTTTTCTCAGGAATGCACCGGTTTGGCAAGCAGGATCGACGGCACACGATTAGCTGTTCTGCTCAAACACCTCTTGGCCGGTCAGCTCTTTGGTGTGGTTGGCAAAACAGTACCAGGCGGGCTTCTGCTCGACAAAAATCTGCAGATCGAAATCCCATTCCTGATCCCCATCCAGCAGGCCGACCGGCACTGCATGGAAGTCGTTGGCCTTCAGCCGGTAATACAGGTGCGTGCCGCATTGGCCGCAAAACCCTCGCTGGGCCCAGTCGGACGAGTCATAGACACTGGGGGCACGCCCTTCGATCACCGGTGGCTGGCTGCAATGCACCACCAGCAACGGCCCGCCGGTCCACTTGCGGCACATGCTGCAATGGCATGCGCTGATATGAGTGTTGTCGACGGTGACCTTGAGCGTGGTGGCGCCGCACAGGCAGGTACCTTGTTTTTCCATGGCCATGGCTGGTTCCTTTAGCGAGGGTTGGGCCAGCAATTATAGATGCCAGCTGCAACGCGCCTACAAAGGATCGCGTGAAGCTTCAGATGTACACAGTGCCGCGCAGGTACAACGCCGCTCGCCCGCTGATGATCACCCGGCCATTGCCCGGTACTTCACACAGCAGCTGCCCTTTGCGTGCCCCGCCCTGCTCGCAGCTCAGCACCTGCTTGCCCAGGCGGTCAGCCCACACTGGCGCCAGCGAGGTGTGTGCCGAGCCGGTGACCGGGTCTTCATTCACGCCAACCCGTGGGCCGAACCAGCGGGTGACGAAATCAAAGCCACGCCCTGCCGCCGTCACGGCAATACCACGCACGTCGAAGGCCGACAGCGCTACAAAGTCCGGCTTCAGCGTATCGAGCAACAGGGCGTCATCAATCACTACTACATAGTCATCGCTGCGGTACACCGCCTGTGCCTGGGTCAGGCCTAGCGCTTGCAGCAGGCCCACCGGGGTTTCCACGACGGCCGGCTGCTTGGCCGGGAAATCCATGGCCAGCAGCCCGTCAGTGCCACGGCTGACACGCAATTCACCACTGCGGGTGTTGAAGCGCAGTACCTGCGCCTGCTCACCCAGCTGCTCGAACAGCACATAAGCCGAGGCCAGGGTGGCGTGGCCGCACAGGTCAACTTCTACGGTCGGGGTGAACCAGCGCAGGTCGAAGGTTTCGCCGTTGCGCACGAAATAGGCGGTTTCCGACAGGTTGTTTTCTTCGGCAATGCGCTGCAGCACATCGTCCGGCAGCCAGGCTTGGAGCGGGATCACCGCCGCCGGGTTGCCACCGAACGGTTCAGCGGAAAAGGCATCGACCTGGAAGATTTCGAGTTGCATGCACACACTCCTTGTTGCCCGGGATTTGCCAGGCAGATGTCTGAAAGGGTTACCGGCTCACCGGGGTCAGTACTGGTTCACCGGCAAAGAATGCCTGCAGGTTGTGCAGCACCAGGGTCACGGTATCGCGCGCGGCCTCCGGCGACTGGCCGGCCACGTGGGGTGTGAGCACCGTGTTGGCCATAGCCTTGAGAGCATCCGGCACCGCCGGTTCGTCATCGAATACGTCCAGGGCGGCGCCAGCCAGCTTGCCTTGCTCCAGGGCGGCCACCAGGGCGTCGGTGTCGACCACGCTAGCCCGGGCGATATTCACCAGATAGCCCTTGCCGCCCAGCGCCTCTAGTACCTGGGCATCGACCAGATGCTGGGTATTGGCGCCACCGGGAGTGGCCACGACCATGATGTCGACAGCTTCGGCCAGGTGGAGCGGGCTGTCGTACCAGGTGTAAGGCACATCTTCGCGCGGCGTGCGGCTGTGGTAGCTGACGGGCATGTCGAAGCCCAGGTTGGCGCGCTTGGCAATGGCTTGCCCCACCGCCCCCAGGCCAAGAATGCCCAGGCGCTTGCCACTCACCGACGGGCTGATTACCCGGTTCCACTCGCCGCGGCGGGTGCTGGCGTCAGCACGGGGAATGTCGCGCAGCAGCGCCAGCAACAGCGCCAGGGTGTGGTCGGCGACCGCGCTGGCATTGGCACCCGCGCCGTTGGTAACGGTGATGCCGCGGGCGGCGGCGGCAGCCAGGTCGACTTGTTCGTAACCGGCACCGATCACGCAGATGATCTGCAACTTGGGCAATGCGTCGATTTCTGCGGCAGTCAGCCCCAGCGGGCCACGAGTGAGCACGGCATCGATTTCACTGGCGTGGCGCTGGATGGCGTCGGCGCGCAGTTGCGGCGAGGGGGCGCGGATCAGGCGGTAACCGGCCTGCTCCAGCATGGGCAGGTAATCGTCGACGGTTTCTACCAGTACCAAGACTGTCTTGCGCATGCCACCTCCCAATGTTGAAGGGGCATTATGCGGAATCACCGTGCAGTACAGTCAATCGGTAATTGCGCGGAAAATTGTACTGTATTGGTGGAGTGGGAAATGAGATAGCGTAACGGCCGGGAGTCCGGCGTTAGAGATGCGGTGCATGGGAGATCGAGCGCCGCCCGCGCGGCGCATCGCGAGCGAAGCTCGCTCCTACGTTTGTTTCGGGCCAGTTACGCCTGTGGCAAGCGCGCGCGACCGCCTTGTTTGTACAACGCGATATCGAGCCATGCACCAAGGCGTTCGCGCGCAAATCCCACAGGAATAATTGGCCCGAAACAAACGTAGGAGCGAGCTTCGCTCGCGATGCGCCGCGCGGGCGGCGCTCGATCTCGAACACCCAAATAACTCAAGACGGACCCGAAAGCCCCCTACTGGGCGAACGCTCGCCCTAACCCACCGGGCACACCACTGCTGTCAGTATCTTGCCAAGGCCCATTCGGGCTCAGCGACCAGCTCCAGCCGTTATCAAACCGATAGTAGGTACGCTGCCGGTAGAACGTGTTGGGCTGCTTCTCCAATACATATACACCCAGCTTGGGGTCCCAATGGCTCGCCCCGCCAGGTGGTGGCGCAAAGCTGGCCGAGGTGCGCGGCATCGGCTTGGGTATCGCCGCCGGTTTGCTCGGCTGGGTGGACGGCTGCCCACCCGGCAACGGCTTGACCACCGGCCCTTGCGGCGGCACGCGCTCGATCGGTGGTGCCGGCTGTTCATACGGCTGGTGCACCGTACACGCAGACAAACCCAGGGCCAGGGTGATCAGGGTCAGGCGGACGGTGCTATGCATGGCTTTGCTCTCTTACGGGTCTGGGCTGTCGATGGTCAGGTGCTGGGTAGCCTGGGTGGCACTGGGCAACGGCGCGCCCTGGCCAATCCACTCGCCGCGGGTAGGCTGGCCAGCGCGGGAAACACGTGCAACCAGTTGGACTTCGGCAAATTGCGACAGTTTCATCTGCGGCATCATCGCGTCAGCATCGGACAACTCCACTTCGATCGGCAACTGCGCTACCGTCACCCGCTTGGCTGCCAACGGCATGGGCGGGCCATTGCTGGCGCGAGCGAAGATGAACACCGTATCGTCCGGTTTTACCTTGTCCTTCAATGCCGCCGCCAGTTCCACCCGTACTTTCAGCCGCGCAGCCACCGGCGCGGGCTCTGCAGCCTGCCCTGCCGGGCCACCCAGGCGTTCGGCAGCGCGGTCGATGCCGCCTTGCAGGGCCGCACGCGAGGCATCGCCTTCCGGCAGTTGCGCCAGCAGGCGCTTCCAGTAGTCGATGGCTTCCTGGTAACGCTCGCCTTCGAAGGCAGCAATACCGCGCAGGCCCAGGCTGGTCACTTCGTTGGGGTCGGCCTTCAGCGCTTCATCCGTCAGTGCCTGCAACTGCGGGTTCCACTGCTTGTCGGCGGCAAAGTACAGGGCCTGGGCCCACTGGCCGAGCAGCTCGGGCTGGCGGCCAGCCAAGGCGACCGAACGCTCGAAGGTACGCGCAGCATCGGCCGGGCGCTGCTCGGCCATGTAGGCACGGCCCAGGAAGTACAGGGCCTCTGCCGACTCCGGCTGGGCCTGGACCACACGCTCCAGGCGCGTGGTCATTTCTTCCATCGACTTGGGCGCCTCGGCGAATTCCTGGGTCAGCGCCACTTTGTCTGCGGCGCCAAAATGCAGGTACAGCCCCAGCGCCATCAGCGGTACCAGCACTGCAGCCAGCAGCGGCAGGGCTTTGCCCAGATGGCCCTGGCGCGGGGCTTCGGCGCCTTCGGTATCGGCCAGCAGCTCACGGGCAGCCTCGTCACGGCCCTTGGTCAACTGCGCCGCATCGAGCACACCGGCAGCCTGCTGGGCAGCCAGTTCGGCCACGCGCTCCTGGTACAGGGCCACGTTCAGGGCGGTACGGTCTTCTTCCTGCTGGCGGCCACGGCCACGCAGGATCGGGATCAGCAAAAAGCTGAGGGCGGCGAGCAGCAGCAGGCCCGCGCTAAGCCAGAATTCAGTCATGGGTCTGTTCTTTTTCCAGCAGTTTGGCGAGTCGCTCGCGTTCTTCGACGGAAAGCTCATTGTTGCCCGGCAAAGCCGTACCACGGCGTCGGCGCACGATCACCGCCAGCACCGCAAAACCACCGACCAACAGGATGCCCGGGCCGAACCACAACAGCCAGGTACGCCCGCTGAGTGCCGGTTTGTAGCGCACAAAGTCACCATAGCGGTCGACCATGAAGTCGACGATCTGCTGGTTGCTCTTGCCTTCGCCAAGCATGCGGAAGATCTCGCGGCGCAGGTCGGCAGCAATCGGCGCGTTTGAGTCGGCAATGTCCTGGTTCTGGCACTTGGGGCAACGCAGTTCCTTGGTCAACTGCTGGTAGCGTTCGCGCTCGGCGTCGTCGCGGAACTGGTACGTGTCGATAGCCGCCTTGGCCACGCCGGCCAGGCTCATGCCCAGCACGGCAGCTGCCAGCCAGCGCCTCATGGCCTGGCCTCGTCGACCAGGCCCTGGTACAGCGGCGCCAGCTGCTCACGCCAGACAGTTGCATCGACAATGCCCACGTGCTTGTAGCGGATGATGCCCTTGGCGTCGATCAGGAAGGTTTCCGGCGCGCCGTACACCCCAAGGTCCAGGCCCAGGCTGCCCTGCTCGTCACGGATGTCCAGCTGGTACGGGTTGTGGAACTCGGCCAGCCATTTCTGCGCGGCGGCGTTGTCGTCCTTGTAGTTGACCCCGTGGATCACCACGCCCTGCTGCGCCAGCTGGTTCAGGTACGGGTGCTCGACCTTGCACGACGGGCACCAGGTGGCCCACACGTTGACCAGTGCGGGGCGACCCTGCAAGTCGGCCTGGGTCAGGGTGCGGTCGCCCTGGGTCGAAGCCAGGGAAAACACCGGGAACGGTTTGCCGATCATTGCCGACGGCAGCTCGTCGGGCTTGAGAAACAGCCCCTTGTAGAGAAACACCGCCACCAGCAGGAACACTGCCAGGGGGACTACCATGATCCAACGCTTCATGCAGCTGCTCCAGACACGCCCAGGGCATCACGCACCCGGGTCTTGACCTTGACGCGGTAGCGCCGGTCGAGCGCCGCCAGCAACCCGCCCAGGCCGGTCAGCAGACCGCCCAGCCAGATCCAGCGGACATAAGGCTTGATGTGCACACGCACCGCCCAGGCGCCGTTTTCCAGCGGCTCGCCCAGGGCAACGTAAAGGTCGCGGGTAAAGCCGGCATCGATGCCAGCTTCGGTCATCATCGACTGCTGCACGGTGTACAGGCGCTTTTCCGGGTGCAGGGTAGTCACTTCACGGCCATCACGGCTGACCACGACGGTACCTTTGTCGGAGATGAAGTTCGGCCCCTCGAAGTGCTTGGCGCCCTGGAACAGGAAGTGATACCCACCCAGCTCCACGCTTTCGCCCGGGGCCATGCGCAGGTCGCGTTCGGCGCTGTTGTTGCTCGACAGCACCACGCCCAGCGCACACACCGCCAGGCCCAGGTGTGCCAGTTGCATGCCCCAGTAGCTGCGTCCCAGGCCAGGCAGGCCCCTCAGCAGGCCTTTGTGACGGGTCTTGTCGAGGATGTCGCGCAGCCCGCCGAGTACCACCCAGGCCGCCAGGGCGAAGGCGGACAGGGTCGGCCAGTCGAAGTCGTCAACGATAAAACCGGCAACCGGGGCAAGGATGGCACTGCCGATCAGCACAGGGGTGATCATGCTGATCAGCCATTTGCCCGGGGTGTCCTTCCAGCGCACCAGCACGCCCACGCTCATTACCACCATGAGCAGCGCCATCAGCGGCAGGAACAAGGCATCGAAATACGGCGGACCCACCGACAGCTTGGCCCCGGTCAGGGCATCAAGCACCAGCGGGTACAGCGTGCCGAGCAGAATCATCGACGCGGCCACCACCAGAACCAGGTTGTTGGCCAGCAGCAGCGTCTCGCGGGACCACAGGGCGAAGCCGACCTGGCTCTTGACCACCGGTGCGCGCAGGGCGAAGAGGGTGAGCGAACCACCGACCACGAACAACAGGAAGAACAGGATGAAAATGCCCCGCGACGGGTCGGCGGCAAACGCGTGCACCGAGGTCAGCACGCCAGAGCGCACCAGGAAGGTACCCAGCAGGCTCAGCGAGAATGCGGCAATAGCCAGCAGCACGGTCCAGCTCTTGAACACCCCACGTTTTTCGGTCACCGCCAGCGAGTGGATCAGCGCCGTGCCCACCAGCCAGGGCATGAACGAGGCGTTTTCCACCGGGTCCCAGAACCACCAGCCACCCCAGCCCAGCTCATAGTAGGCCCACCACGAGCCCAGGGTGATGCCAACCCCCAGGAAGGCCCAGGCGACGATGGTCCAAGGCCGCGACCAGCGCGCCCAGGCAGCGTCCAGGCGGCCACCGAGCAAGGCGGCAATGGCGAAGGCAAAGGCCACCGAGAAGCCCACGTAGCCCATGTACAGCATCGGCGGGTGAACGATCAGGCCGAAGTCCTGCAGCAGCGGGTTGAGGTCGCGGCCGTCGGTGGGCACTTGCGGCAGCAGGCGCTGAAACGGGTTGGAGGTGATGATCAGGAAGCTCAGGAAGCCGACGCTGATCATGCCCATCACCGCCAGCACGCGAGCCAGCATCACCTGCGGCAACTGACGCGAGAACACCGACACGGCAAAGGTCCAGCCGCCCAGGATAAACGCCCACAGCAGCAACGAACCTTCGTGGGCGCCCCATACGGCGCTGAACTTGTAGTACCACGGCAAGGCGCTGTTGGAGTTGCTGGCCACATAGGCGACGGAGAAGTTGTCGGTCATGAAGGCATGGGTCAAACAGGCGAAGGCAAAGGCCAGGAAGGCGAATTGCCCCCACGCCGCCGGGCGCGCCAGGCTCATCCACAGGCTGTCGCCACGCCAGGCGCCGAGCAGCGGCACACTGGCCTGCACGGCGGCAAAGCAGATGGCCAGAATCATCGCCAGCTGGCCGAGTTCAGGGATTACCAGTGCCGCATTCATGGCTTGGCCTCCGTACCGGTGGCGGCCTGGCCGCTTTCCTTCAGGGCCTTGCTGACCTCGGGCGGCATGTACTTCTCATCGTGCTTGGCCAGTACTTCATCGGCCACCACCACGCCTTCAGCGTTGACCTTGCCCAAGGCGACGATGCCCTGCCCTTCGCGGAACAGGTCGGGCAGGATGCCGCGGTAGGTGATTGGCACCGACTTGTTGAAGTCGGTGACCACAAAGCGCACGTCCAGCGAGTCGGACGAGCGCTGCACCGAGCCCTTCTCGACCATGCCGCCAGCACGGATGCGGGTGTCCAGCGGCGCTTCGCCGTTGGCGATCTGGGTCGGTGTGTAGAACAGGTTGATGTTCTGCTGCAATGCGCTCAAGGCAAAGCCGACGGCAACCCCGACGCCGGCCAGCAGGCCGACGATGAGCAACAGGCGTTTCTTGCGCTGCGGATTCACTGGTTGTTCTCCCGGCGCAAACGGCGCGCCTCTTCTTGCAGGTAGCGACGGCGGGCCAACAGCGGCGCAGCGACATTCAGCGCCAGCACCGCCAGGCAGATGCCATAGGCCGACCACACGTACAGGCCATGGTGGCCCATGGCGAGAAAATCACCGAAGGTGGCAAAGCTCATTGTGCGCTCCTCCGCCCCAGGCTGTTCAACACTTCGTCCCTGACCCAACTGGCGCGCGCCTCGCGCTTGAGCACTTCAAGGCGCATGCGAAGCAACAGCACAGCACCGAAGAAACAGTAGAAACCCAACGCCGTGCACAGCAGCGGCAACCACATTTCTGCGGGCATCGCCGGTTTTTCGGTCAGGGTGAAGGTCGCGCCCTGATGCAGGGTGTTCCACCACTCCACCGAGTACTTGATGATCGGGATGTTGACCACTCCGACAATCGCCAGCACCGCACAGGCCTTGGACGCACTGTCACGATTACTGATTGCCTGGCCCAGCGCAATAATGCCGAAGTACAGGAACAGCAGGATGAGCATGGACGTAAGGCGGGCGTCCCACACCCACCAACTGCCCCAGGTCGGCTTGCCCCAGATGGCGCCGGTAACCAGCGCCACGGCGGTCATCCAGGCGCCGATGGGCGCGGCACATTGCAGGGCGACGTCGGCCAGTTTCATCTTCCACACCAGCCCCACTACCCCGGCGACCGCCAGCAGCACGTAGCAGGACTGCGCCAGCATCGCCGCCGGCACATGAATGTAGATGATGCGGAAGCTGTTGCCTTGCTGGTAGTCCTGAGGGGCGAACGCCAGGCCCCAGGTGATACCGACCAGCAACAGGAGCACGGCAGCGCCGGCCAGCCATGGCAGCATACGGCCGCTGATGGCATAGAACCATTTCGGGGAGCCCAGCTTGTGGAACCACGTCCAGCTTATTTTCATCAGGGTACATCCAGGGTATTTGCCGGGCTTGAAAGCCCGGGACTCGTTATTCGCCGACGCTGATCTTCAGGCCGGCCGCTATCGCAAAGGGTGCCAGGGTAACGGCCAGGGCCGTCAGGCTGGCGAGCCAGAGCAGGTGGCCGGTTGCGGGCATATTTTGCAACGCCGCTTGCAACGCGCCACTGCCCAGGATCAATACAGGGATATACAACGGCAGAATCAGCAACGCCAGTAACAAACCACCGCGCTTCAGACCGACTGTCAGCGCCGCACCTACCGCGCCCAGCAGGCTCAGTACCGGTGTGCCCAGCAGCAGGGAGCCGAGCAGCACTGGCAGGCAATGGCTCGGCAGCCCCAGCATCAGCGCCAGTAGCGGCGCCAACAATACCAGCGCCAGCCCGGAAAAGATCCAGTGCGCCAGCACCTTGGCCAGCACCAGCAGCGCCAGCGGGTGCGGCGACAGCACCCACTGCTCCAGCGAGCCATCCTCGAAATCGCTGCGGAACAAGCCGTCCAGCGACAGCAGCACTGCCAGCAGCGCCGCTACCCAGACCAGGCCCGGCGACAAGGTTTGCAACAATTGGCTTTCCGGGCCGACTGCCAGCGGGAACATGGCCACGACGATGGCGAAGAACACCAGCGGGTTGGCCAGCTCGGCAGGACGACGGAACAGCAGGCGCGCTTCGCGACGCAACAACAGGATGAATACGCTCATGCCGCCCATTGCCCCAGGTTCAGTTCACGGTAACCGGAGGGCTTGCATTCCAGCGTATGGTGGGTGGTCAGCACCACCGTGCCGCCCTGCTCGCAGTGGGCCGCCAGGTGCGCTTCGAGCTGCGCTACGCCTTGCTTGTCCAGGGCAGTGAACGGCTCGTCGAGAATCCACAGCGGCGGGCTGGCCAGGTGCAGCCGGGCCAGGGCCACGCGGCGCTGCTGACCGGCCGACAGGGTATGGCAGGGTACGTCTTCGAAACCGCGCAAACCGACAGCCTCCAGCGCCGCCCAGATCGCCTCGCGGCTGGCCGGCTGGTGGAGGGCGCACAGCCAGGTGAGGTTTTCCTCGGCGGTGAGCAGGTCCTTGATGCCCGCGGCGTGACCGATCCACAGCAGAATGCTGGCCAGGGCATGGCGCTGCTCGGCCAGGGGCTTGCCGCCCAGCAATATCTGCCCGGCGGTGGGTTGCATCAACCCGGCCAGCAGCCGCAGCAAACTGGTCTTGCCGCTGCCGTTGGGGCCGCTGATCTGCAGCATGTCGCCGGCGCCCAGCTCGAAATCGAGCTGCTCGAACAGCAGGCGCCAGTCGCGCTCGCAGGCCAGGCCCGCAGCTTGGAGGTGAAGGGTCACGGTTTCGCCTTATCTTTGTAGGGCTTCGGGCCGGCGTCGCCTGTTTCGCGGGCGTGCCCGCGAAGCAGGCGACGCCGCTCCAGAACCCTTGTGTCTCAAGTCGCCCCGCGCGCTGCCGTTATACTGGCAACCACGGGCGGTCGGCATTATTACACGCGCCACCGCGCTGCCAAGAGGCCGGGTCCGACAGGTTGTATACAATCATGACTGAAATCAATAGTCTCGGCGCACAAACCGCGATCAACAGCCAAGCCATGAAGGCGGGCATGACCGGCGAACTGCTGCGCCTGATCCAGGCGCAGCCCGGCCTGCTGGCACCCGGCGAGACCGCACAGGCCGAGGTCGTGTCGTTGCGCCAGACGGGCCAGGACTTCCAGCTGGTGCTGCGGTTGATACAGGCCAACGGCGTACAGACCCAACTGCAAGCCAGCGCCAGCCAGCCCTTGCCCCAAGGCAGCCAGGTCACTGTCAGCCAGACCGAAAGCAACCGCCTGGCAATCATGCTGCAGCAGGCCAACGCCAGCCAGATCGCCACCCTCGCTCGCCTGGATACCAGCAAAGTGCCCGTCGGCACGCTGCTGCAAGGCAAGGTCCTGACCAACCAGGCATTGGCCCAGGCGCCTGGGCAACCGGCGAGCTACCGGGCGCTGGTCAGCCTGCTCAACACTGCCCAGGCCGGCTCCACCCTTAGCATCGACAGCCCGCGCCCGCTGGCCATTGGCAGCCTGCTCAGCGCACTGGTGCAGGGCGACCAGTCGCTGCGCTTTGTCCCGCTTAGCGGCAGGCAGGACCAGCTCAGCATTGCCCAGCAACTGCTGACCCAGCAAAACCGCCAGGCCTCGCTGCCCGGCCTGCTCAACGCCCTGCAACAGCTCACCCGCGACCCGGGCGTCGATGGCGACCTGCGTGCCAGCGCCGAGCGCCTGCTGGCCGGCCTGCCAGACGCCCGCCAGCTGGGCGACGCCAAGGCCGTGGCCCAGGCCCTGAACAACAGCGGCACTTTCCTTGAAGCGAAACTGCTGGGCGGCTTTCCTGCCAGCGTGGCCACAGACCTGAAGGCCCACCTGCTGCGCCTGATCACTCAGGCCCCGGCCAACGCACCCGGCACGCCCAACCTCGCGCCCGCCAGCCTGGCCGTGACCATGCCGGCGCTGGCCCGCAGCGCGCTGGGCATGCTCGAACGGGTCAGCCCCAAGCCGCAGCCAGGGGCGTTCCCCCTGCCCTCGCGCCTGCTCAAGGCCATGGAAGACGAAGGCGACCTGCAACAACTGCTGCGCCTGGCCGCTGCGGCCATCTCGCGCCTGCAAAGCCATGCCATGAGCAGCCTGCAACAAACCGGCACGCTGGAAAACGGCAATCTGCAGACCACCTGGCAAACTGAAGTGCCGATCCGCCACGGCCAGGAGTTCATCCCATTGCAGGTCAAACTGCAGCGTGAAGAAACCCCGCAACAGCAGGCAGACCGCCAACCCGAAGCACAGGACCCTCTGCAAGCCCTGTGGCGCATCGAACTGGCCTTCGACCTTTCACCTCTCGGCCCACTGCAAGTACAGGCGCAGTTCAGCCAAGGCCGCCTGAGCGGGCACCTGTGGGCAGAGCGCGAACAAACCGCAAAGCTGATCGACAGCCAGCTCGGTGCCTTGCGCCAGCGCCTGCTGGAGCGGGGTCTGGAGGTTGGCGACCTGGAATGCCACCCGGGCATCCCCCCTCAAGGCCCGCGCACACGGGTTGAGCAACGCTGGGTAGACGAAAACGCATGACACAGAAACCACTCCGCCAGGCCATTGCCCTGACCTACGACGGCCAGCAGGCCCCAACCCTCACCGCCAAAGGTGACGATGCGCTGGCCGAGGCCATCCTGGCCCTGGCCCGCGAGCATGAGGTGCCGATCTACGAAAACGCCGAACTGGTGCGCCTGCTGGCACGCCTGGAACTGGGCGAGCAGATCCCGGAGGCACTGTACCTGACCATTGCCGAGATCATTGCCTTCGCCTGGCAACTGCGGGGCAAGGTGCCCGCCGGTTTCAGCGACGAAGCCGAGGCGCCGCGCGACATCACTCCGGTCACCGCACTGCTGCCGCCGGCAAACCACCGGTAGTTATCTACCACCGCCGTCGACGTCAGCCGTTCAGCCTTGCCATTCCTGTCAATGAGCAAGGTGAACACCATGTCCACAAGCCGCATCAACGCCGCCGCCGTGCAGTACGTTCGCGACCACCTGAGCCATATCCCCCGCCCTGACCGCGAAGCCAGCCGTGCGATCCACCAATGGCTGACGCAGCAGGGCCATGACCTTGACCCCGACCAGACCGACGTAGTCACCCTGCACTACCGTGGCAATCAGGCAGTCATCGTCCAGCGCCTTTCACTTACCCAAGCGACGCTTTCAGACTGGCAGGGTGAAACAGCCAAGAACCTGATCGGCCAGTTGCTCCCTGGCCACTGGGCAGGCACGTTGCCAGATGGCCCGCTGACTATCGTCGAGCGCCTGCCCGAACCTGGGGTGTTCGACAACAGCGCCGGCTTCTCGGTGTTCAACGGCCTGTTCCGGCGCACGACCCCGGCCCGCTACGACAGCAGCACACACCTGCCGGTCGACGTCGAGGCCATGCAGCAGTTCATCTGGGACCTGGACTTTCACGCCCGCTTCGTCGGCATGCTCGACAATTACTGGCAACAGGCTGAACAAACCCACCGGCAGTCAATGCAGATCAGCTTCATGGCCGCCTGCAACAAGCAGGTCCAGGAAGGCTCGTTGAGCGATGCAGGCCGCCAGATGGCCTGGCAAGTGGCGGGGCTGATGGCAAAAGCACCCGGTTTGCAGGCAAGGCCTTTGAACGTTTACGGCTACGCAGCCACCGACCTGATCTGCATCACAGACGAGGCACAGCCAAAAGTACTGCTGTACCTGCCAGGCAATGCATCTCCCTTGCATGAGTTCGACGGTATGGCTGCCATGCAAGACTGGTTCGCCGAACAGTGCCGCGACGACGAAAAACGCCTGCGCCTGCGCCAGTACTTCAAACTGGCCGACACCCCCGATGGCCTGGACTTCAGTGGGCTGGATACCGCGCTGGCGGGCCTTGGCGCCTACCCCGGTTTTCACCACCGATCGCCCAACCGCGCAGGCTTCACCGTCGACGGCCCCTGGCCCCCCCGCGAGTACATCAACTACAAGGCCGGCCACTACAGCCCGTTGCTCGCAGGTGATCTGTTCACAGCCCTCACCCAACGCCAGCGCGAGCGCAGCTATGCCGATGCCGATTTCATCATCACCAGCGATGCGCAGGTGACCAAGGCTCGCTGGCGCGGCTACCTGGTGGCGTCGATCAACCTGCTGGCACCACTGGCGCTGGTGGTTCCCGAGCTGATCCCGCTGCTGGCAGCCGGCGGTGTCGCGCAATTTGGCCTGGGGCTCGATCAGGCGATCAACGGCAAGACCCTTGCAGACAAGGACGCTGGTGTGACCAACATCGCCTTCGGCCTGCTTAATGCCGCCCCACTGGCCTTGCTCCCTGCAGACGACCTGCGAATGCTGTTCCCAGGCAAAAGCTCGCGCTTCGTCCTGCCCACGCGTCTTAACGATCAATGGGGCTACCCCCTGAGCCCCAACAGCCCTCCCCGGCTACCTGAAGAAATACTGGCAGACTTTTTCGTGCCAGCCGAGCCACCTGTGGAAGCCACGCGGATTGCCAGGGGACCCTTGAATCGGGCAACGGGTACCAACCCGCTGCTGGCGCTCAAGGACGGCAACGAAGTCCAGGTACTGTATGACACTGAAAACGATGCCTTCATCCTCCAGGAGGATGCCAACGAAGTCCTGCCGAATTACTATCAGGTACACGCGGGCACGCGCGATCTGTATCAGGTCAACCCGGCCACGCGTGGCGCCAGCGATGCAATGCGCATGTACACGCTACGTAATCTGGACGTCGACCTGCAACTGCCGCTCAGTGTGCCTGTGGTCAACAGCTCGGAAGTAACCCCACTGCCCAAGAAAATCCTCAGCATCTGGGTCGGCGGGAAGAGCATCCCCGATGAGCTGGTGGAGAACATCGCGAGCAATGCCAAACGCCTTGAGGGTACAGGCTTTACCTATGAGTTCTACCTGTCGAAGTCCAACCCTAAAGCCTTCATGAAAAACCGCGCAAAGTTGACCGCTGCTTCGAACGTTCAGATCAAAACCCTGGAAGAGCAGCCCTTCTACGCGGCCTTCGAGCAAACTGACTACTACCATCAGTACCGCCAGGCACTGGACAGTAACGGGGCAAACTTCGCGTCTGCCTCCGACGTACTGCGCTACCCGTTACTCCATTCGGAGGGCGGAATCTACATGGACGTCGACGACACGCTGCGCAGCTTCGAAGACAACCCCGACAGCTTCGCCATGATCAGCTCGGTAGCCTTGAAAACCACGCCTGATGGCCTGGTCCTCGGCAGCCCGGTGAACAACGAGCTGCTGGGCATGCATTGTGACTACAACAGCAACATGATCGGCAGCCATGCCAACAACCCGACCCTGCGCGCAATTTCTGCAGAGATGGATGCACGCTACCGCAGCAATCTATCGTTCTACGACATCAGGCCACTGGCAGGCACCCACGGTTACGCAGCCTACGCCAAGGAATTGAGCAGGATGACCGGGCCTGGCTTGCTCAACGATGTAGTTGCTCGGCATCTACCCAGGCTGCAGTTCCTGCGGCAACTAAGCAAGCTGGAGTCGATTCCGCAGACCACTTATCGCGCCCTCACGGAAAACCTGGCCTTCCCCATTGCCCAGGCGCGCAACAACGACCAGGCACTGGGTAGCGTGGCAACCATCGGCAACTACCACTCTTGGGGCAAACCCTGAGGTCGGCGTCCTGAGTTACCTGACCCGCAGCGCGATACAGGATCAGCCCCTGCTCCGGTGCGCCCAGGCAGGCCTGTAACCCAGGTCAGCCGCTGCGGTGCAGCTTGCTCATCAGCTCCGCCTCGGCCTGGGTAAGGCCGCAGCTTTCGGTCAGCTCGGCCACGCTGGCGCCCATGCCAACCAGCTTGGCCGCCTGTGAGAAAGTGACGTTGTTGGGATCGCGCTGCTCCAACTGCTGGAGCCTGTCAGGCAGCGGGGCCATCGTCACGCTCAGCTCGTGCAGCGCCTCGCCCATGCGCACGGTACCGTTCTGGTAGTCGTCCAGGCGCTTGGCCAGGTCCTTGATGCGCTGGTCACGCAGCGCATCGCCCTCGGCTTGCTGCGCAGCCAGCTCGCGCTGGCGCTTGCTGTAGTTGAGGAAGAACCACAGGCTCAGCGCCCAGACCAGCGCCAGGAAGATGACAGCAACCTGTAGGATCAACTCAGATATTCTCCAGCTCGGACCACTCTTCCTCGGTCATCATCTTGTCCAGCTCGACCAGGATCAGCAGTTCGCCATTCTTGTTGCACACGCCCTGGATGAACTTGGCCGACTCTTCGTTACCCACGTTCGGTGCGGTTTCGATTTCGGACTGGCGCAGGTAAACCACTTCGGCCACGCTGTCGACCAGAATGCCGACCACTTGCTTGTCGGCTTCGATGATGACGATACGGGTGTTGTCGGTGACCTCGGTCGGCATCAGGCCAAAACGCTGACGGGTGTCGATCACGGTCACCACATTGCCGCGCAGGTTGATGATGCCCAACACGTAGCTTGGAGCGCCCGGTACCGGGGCGATCTCGGTGTAGCGCAGCACTTCCTGTACCTGCATCACGTTGATGCCGTAGGACTCGTTGTCCAGACGGAAGGTAACCCACTGCAGGATCGGATCTTCGGAACCTTGTGCAGACGACTTTTTCATTCCCCTACCCTCAAAATCCGCTGTTTGGCGGTTGTGTTCTGTGTCATTTCTGTTTGGCGTGCATCTGCTTGACCGCGCCGCTGGCGATCAGCTCGGCCAGTGCGGCGACGTCGAGCAGTGCACACATGTGTTCAATCACCGTGCCGGCCAACCACGGGCGCTGGCCGCGCTGGCTACGCCACTTGATCTCGGACGGGTCCAGGCGCAACGAGCGGCTGACCTGATGCACGGCCAGCCCCCATTCGTAGCCTTGCACGGAAATCACGTAATTCAGGCCTTGACGAAAATCGTCGCGGTAGCGGTCGGGCATTACCCAACGCGCGGTGTCCAGCACCTTCAGGTTGCCGGCCTGGCAGGTCAAAATACCCAGGAACCAGTCAGGCTGGCCGAACAGCGGCGTCAGCTCCTGGCCGGCCAGGTTGTAGATCGAGCCCAGGCACACCAACGGCACCGCCAGGGTCAGGCCGGCGACATCGAACAGCAGGCACTCGAACGGCTCCGCCGCCCACACCGGGCGGCCGTCGACGGTCGCCGGGGGCACCGGGAGATTGGGCGCTGGCAGGTGCACGTCGACCAGCGGCACTGCGGGTTCCACGGTTTGTTCTTCGACCAGCACCGGAATGGCGGCCTCGGCGAGCACCTCCTGCTCGACCACCGTCACCACCGGCGCCTCTACTGGCACGACGCTGGGCAGCACCGCCAGCCTGGGTTCGGCAAACGGCCGCGGGGCAAGGCTGGCAGGGGCTTCGGCGGGTACCGGTCGGGCCAGCTGACGGGCATCACGTGCCTGTTCCTCACGCACCGCCTCGGCGAACGCGTCCTGCGCGGCTGGCGGCTCAAACAGGTCTTCGGCCTCGGTGGCTTCCTGCAGCAGGCCATCGAGGTACGACTGCAAGGCCATCTGCGGCCGGGTGCTGGTGTGTCGGGTCTGGGTCATCAGGCCACCTGCACTGCAGTCTTGTAGGTCAGCAGGTGCTTGAGCAGCGCCCGGTAAGCAATCAACCCGCGGCTCTTGCTGTCGAACTGCGAGGGCGTGACGCCCTTGCGGCTGGCATCGCGCAGGCGCGTATCCACCGGAATATAGCCCTGCCAAACCTGTTGGCCGTAGGTGTCACGCAGTAGCTTGAGTGTGCCCAGGGAGGCCTGGGTGCGGCGGTCGAACAGCGTTGGCACGATCTGGTACGGCAGCGCCTGCTTGCGCGAGCGGTTGATCATGGCCAGGGTGCCGACCATGCGTTCCAGGCCCTTCACCGCCAAAAACTCGGTCTGCACCGGAATCACCAACTGCTGGCTGGCCGCCAGGGCATTGACCATCAACACGCCCAGCAAGGGTGGGCTGTCGATCACGGCATAGTCGAAATCCTGCCACAGCTGCGCCAGACTCTTGGCGATCACCAGGCCCAGGCCATTCTGCCCCGGCGACTGACGCTCCAGCACGGCCAGTGCGGTGCTCGACGGCAACAGCGAAATGCGCTCGTCGCTGGTGGGCAGCAGCAACTGCCCGGGCAGGCCGTCTGGCACTGCGCCCTTGTGCAGGAACAGGTCGTAGCAGCTGTGCTCCAGCGCATCGGGGTTGTGCCCGAAATAGCTGGTCATCGAACCGTGCGGATCGAGGTCGACAACGACCACGCGCTTGCCTGCCTCAGCCAGCAGGCCAGCCAGGGCGATGGTGGTGGTGGTCTTGCCGACGCCACCTTTTTGATTGGCTACTGCCCAGACTCTCATCAAGCAAACTCTATCTATTGATTTGGCAGGGACACTGTAGAAACTACTATCCAAGATCCGGCACGATCCCTGGGGGGAGCGGGCTCATCGAAGCGTCGAACCGCCGCGAACACCGGCGCAGCCGGTGTCATCCACCGCGTCGTCTACTTCGCGGGCATGCCCGCTCCCACAGGGGACGGAGTCACTTTCAATACAATGCAGCGACGGGGAATTGACGGATCACTGCCCCGCCACCGTTGCTGGCGTTGCAGGTGCACTTTGTGTGCCAGCCCGGCGCAACGCGGCATCCGGCGTGGCATGGGCACTGCCCGAGCCGGTCAGGCTGCGGCGCACTTCCAGATTACGCGAAATCACCAGTACCACCCGGCGGTTACGTGCGCGGCCTTCGGCGGTGTCATTGCCGGCTACCGGCTGGTACTCGCCGTAACCCACCGAGGCCATGCGCGCCGGGTTGACCCCTTCCATGGCCAGCAGGCGTACGATACTCGCCGCCCGCGCCGACGACAGCTCCCAGTTGGTCGGGTACTGCGCCGTGCGGATCGGCAGGTTGTCGGTAAAGCCTTCGACATGCACCGGGTTGGCGAACGGCTTGAGGATGTTGGCCACCTTTTCGATGATGGCAAATGCCTTGTCGCTGGGCATGGCATCGCCACTGCCGAACAGTAGCGACGAATTCAGCTCGATCTCGATCCACAACTCGTTGCCGCGCACAGTCATCTGGTTGCTGTTGATCAGGTCGCCAAAGGCATCGCGCACATCATCGCTGATGGTTTTCAGCGGGTCGACATTGGTCGCTGCCAGGCCCGCTTCGGTCTGCTCGCTGTCTTTGACCAGCGGCTCTGCCGGACGCACACTCAACGGCTGCTCATCGCCGATGGGGATCGGTTTCATGCTGCGCTCAGGGTCGTTGAACACCCCGAGCAAGGCCTGGGAAATAACCTTGTACTTGCCCTCGTTGATCGAGGAAATCGAGTACATCACCACGAAAAAGGCGAACAGCAAGGTGATGAAGTCGGCGTACGACACCAGCCAGCGTTCGTGGTTTTCGTGTTCCTCGGTATGACGACGGCGACGCATGGGTTACTCCATGAAGCCTTGCAGCTTCAACTCGATCGAGCGCGGGTTTTCACCCTCGGCAATCGACAACAAGCCTTCAAGCAGCATCTCGCGGTAGCGCGACTGGCGCATGACGTTGGCCTTGAGCTTGTTGGCGACCGGCAGCAGGATCAGGTTGGCGCTGGCCACGCCGTAGATGGTGGCAACGAAGGCCACGGCGATGCCGTTGCCCAGCTGCGAGGGGTCGGCCAGGTTGCCCATCACGTGGATCAGGCCCATTACCGCACCAATGATGCCGATGGTCGGCGCATAGCCGCCCATGCTCTCGAACACCTTGGCCGCCTGGATGTCACGGCTTTCCTGGGTCAGGAAGTCGACTTCAAGGATGCTGCGGATGGCTTCTGGCTCGGCGCCGTCCACCAGCAACTGCAGGCCCTTGCGCGCATACGGGTCTGGCTCGGCATCGGCCACGCCTTCCAGGCCCAGCAGGCCTTCCTTGCGCGCGGTCAGGCTCCAGTTCACCACGCGGTCGATGCCACCCGCCAGGTCGACCCGCGGCGGAAACAGGATCCAGCGCAAGATCTGCAAGGCGCGCTTGAAGGAGGACAGCGGCGACTGCAACAAGGCAGCCGCCAGGGTGCCACCCAGCACGATCAGCGCCGCCGGGCCGTTGACCAGAGCGCCGACATGGCCGCCTTCGAGGAAGTTGCCACCGACGATGGCGACAAAGGCGAGAATCAGGCCGATCAGGCTGAGGACGTCCATCAGACGCAGGCCTCCACCAGGTGCTTGCCGATTTCGTCCAGGCTGTACACCGCGTCCGCCAGGTTGGCTTTGACGATAGCCATGGGCATGCCATAGATCACGCAGCTGGCTTCATCCTGGGCCCACACGGTGCTGCCGCCCTGCTTGAGCAGGCGCGCACCTTCGCGGCCATCGGCGCCCATGCCGGTGAGCACCACCGACAGCACCTTGTCACCGTACGACTTGGCTGCCGAGCCGAAGGTGATGTCCACGCACGGCTTGTAGTTCAGGCGCTCGTCACCGGGCAGGATCTTCACCGTGCCACGGCCGTCGATCATCATCTGCTTGCCGCCGGGGGCCAGCAGGGCCAGGCCTGGGCGCAGCATGTCACCGTCCTCGGCTTCCTTCACGTTGATGCGGCACAGCTTGTCCAGGCGCTCGGCAAAGGCCTTGGTGAACGCCGCCGGCATGTGCTGGATCAGCACGATCGGCGCCGGGAAGTTGGCCGGCAGCTGGGTCAATACCCGCTGCAGGGCCACCGGGCCGCCCGTGGAGGTGCCGATGGCCACCAGCTTGTAAGGTTTGCGCTTGGGGGCTGGCGAGTGCGACGCCGCCGGGGCCGCTGCACGGGCAGTCGCCGCAGGGCGGGCCGGCGCCGGGCTTGCGAAGCTGCTGGCCGGCGCAGGGCTGCTGGCGGGCACAGGGGCGGCGACCGGCGCCGGCCTGGCATAGCTGCCGAGGCGGCGGTTGCTGCGCGAAATGGTATGCACCTTCTCGCACAGCATCTGCTTGACCTTGTCGGGGTTGCGCGAGATGTCCTCAAAGTTTTTCGGCAGGTAATCCACCGCGCCAGCATCCAGCGCGTCGAGGGTGACGCGAGCGCCTTCGTGGGTCAGCGAGGAGAACATCAATACCGGCGTCGGGCAGCGCTGCATGATGTGCCGCACCGCGGTGATGCCGTCCATCATGGGCATTTCGTAGTCCATGGTGATGACATCGGGCTTGAGCGCCAGCGCCTGGTCGATTGCTTCCTTGCCATTGGTCGCGGTACCTACTACCTGGATCGTCGGATCCGCAGAGAGGATTTCCGAGACACGGCGGCGGAAGAAACCGGAATCATCCACCACCAGGACCTTGACTGCCATAAACACTCCATTAGGCGGCGCCACCCGCCAGGGTGCGCCACCGAAATCAAATACGCCGCGCGGCGTAACGCTTGAGCATGCTCGGGACGTCGAGAATCAACGCAATGCGACCGTCACCGGTGATGGTGGCCCCGGACATGCCCGGGGTGCCCTGCAGCATCTTGCCCAGCGGCTTGATTACCACTTCTTCCTGGCCAACCAGTTGATCGACGACAAAGCCGATGCGTTGCGTGCCGACCGACAGGATCACCACATGACCCTCGTGCTGCTCTTCGTGCACCTGGCCTTGTACCAGCCAGCGCTTGAGGTAGAACAGCGGCAGCGCCTTGTCGCGCACAATCACCACTTCCTGGCCGTCGACCACGTTGGTGCGCGACAGGTCGAGGTGGAAGATCTCGTTGACGTTGACCAGCGGGAAGGCGAACGCCTGGTTGCCCAGCATCACCATCAGGGTGGGCATGATCGCCAGGGTCAGCGGTACCTTGATGACGATCTTCGAGCCCTGGCCCTTGGCCGAGTAGATGTTGATCGAACCGTTGAGCTGGGAAATCTTGGTTTTCACCACGTCCATGCCCACGCCACGGCCAGACACATCGGAAATCTCGGTCTTGGTCGAGAAGCCCGGGGCGAAGATCAGGTTGTAGCAGTCCGACTCGCTCAGGCGCTCAGCGGCATCCTTGTCCATCAGGCCTTTTTCCACGGCCTTGGCGCGCAGGATGTTCGGGTCCATACCCTTGCCGTCGTCAGAGATCGACAACAGGATGTGGTCACCTTCCTGTTCGGCCGACAGCACCACGCGTCCGGTGCGGGCCTTGCCCGAAGCTTCACGCTCGTCGGGCATCTCGACACCATGGTCGACGGCGTTGCGCACCAGGTGCACCAACGGGTCGGCCAAGGCCTCGACCAGGTTCTTGTCCAGGTCGGTTTCTTCGCCGACCAGCTCCAGGTTGATCTCTTTTTTCAGCTGGCGGGCAAGGTCGCGTACCAGCCGTGGGAAGCGGCCGAACACTTTCTTGATCGGCTGCATGCGGGTTTTCATCACCGCCGTCTGCAGGTCGGCAGTGACCACGTCGAGGTTGGACACGGCCTTGGACATGGCCTCGTCGCCGCTGTTCAGGCCCAGGCGCACCAGGCGGTTACGCACCAGCACCAGTTCGCCGACCATGTTCATGATCTCGTCCAGGCGCGCGGTGTCGACGCGAACGGTGGTTTCCGCTTCGCTGACGGCATGCTTCTCGGCAGCCTGCGCCGGCGCACGGGGGGCCGGCGCAGGCTTGCTGGCGGCCGCAGGCGCCGGCGCAGCAACGGCTGGTTTGGCCACCGGCTGGCTGTCGGCCAAGGCCTGGGCAGGCGCTTGCGCCTTGGCGACAACCGGGGCCTCGACCGCAGCAACGTCACCACCAAACTTGCCCTTGCCGTGCAACTGGTCCAGCAGGGCCTCGAACTCGTGCTCGCTGATTTCGTCGCCAGCGGCGCTGTTGTCAACCGCGACTGGCGCCGGTGCTTTGACGGCAGGCAAGGCATCAGCTTGGAACGTTCCCTTGCCATGCAACTGGTCGAGCAGCGATTCGAATTCTTCGTCGGTAATTTCGTCGCTTACCGCTTCTGCGGGTGCGGCAACCGGCTGTACCGCAGCTTCGACACTGAACTGGCCTTTGCCGTGCAGCTGGTCGAGCAGCGACTCGAACTCGGCGTCGGTGATTTCGTCACCTGCACCACTGACAGCCTCGCCCTGCATCTGCTCATCGACCGCGGCTTGCGCCTTGACCGCATCGAGCGAATCGAGCAGCTGTTCAAACTCGCTGTCGGTGATGTCCTGCTCATCGGCAGGGCCCATGGCCGCAACCGGCGCCTCGGCTACCGGTGCCGCTGGCGCAGGCGCTTCAGCGGCCTCGGCCCCACCGGGTTCGGCCAGACGCGACAAGGCCGCCAGCAACTCGGGGGTGGCCGGGGTTACGTCGGCGCGCTCGCGCACCTGGCCAAACATGCTGTTGACCGTATCCAGTGCTTCAAGCACCACGTCCATCAGTTCCGCATCGACCCGGCGCTCACCTTTGCGCAGGATGTCGAACACGTTCTCGGCGATATGGCAGCACTCCACCAGCTCGTTCAGCTGGAGGAAGCCGGCGCCCCCTTTTACAGTGTGGAAACCGCGAAAGATCGCATTGAGCAGGTCGGCATCGTCAGGTCGGCTTTCCAGCTCGACCAGTTGCTCGGACAGTTGCTCAAGAATTTCGCCGGCTTCTACCAGGAAATCCTGGAGGATTTCTTCATCGGCGCCGAAGCTCATCAAACGTGCTCCTTAAAAACCCAGGCTGGACAGCAAATCATCGACATCGTCCTGACCGGACACAACGTCTTCACGCTTATCGGCATGAATCTGCGGACCTTCACCCCGAGTCGGATGTTTTTCTGCATCTTTTTCTGCGCGCAGTTGATCGTGGTCATGCTGGATACCGGCAAAGCGGTCGACCTGGCTGGCCATCAGCACCAGTTTGAGCAGGTTGCTTTCCACCTCGGTCACCAGGCTGGTGACGCGCTTGATCACCTGGCCGGTCAGGTCCTGATAGTCCTGAGCCAGCAGAATGTCGTTGAGATGCCCGGCAACCTTGCGGTTACCTTCAGCGCTGTGCGTCAGGAAACTGTCGACGCGCTTGACCAGGTCACGGAACTCCGGCGCAGCCACTTCGCGGCGCATGAAGCGCTGCCAGTCGGTGCTCAGGGCCTTGGCTTCGCTGGCCAGGTCGTTGAGCACCGGGGTGCTTGCCTCGACCAGGTCCATGGTGCGGTTGGCCGCGCCCTCGGTCAGCTTGACCACGTACGACAGGCGCTCGGTAGCGTCGGTAATCTGCGACACCTCCTCGGCCTGCGGGATGGTCGGGTCGATCTGGAAGCTGACGATAGCGCTGTGCAACTCGCGGGTCAGCTTGCCGACTTCCTGGTACAGGCCGCGATCGCGGGTCTGGTTCAGCTCGTGAATCAGCTGTACCGCCTCGCCAAAACGGCCCCGTTCCAGGCTTTCGACCAACTCCTGGGCATGTTTCTTCAGGGTCGATTCGAACTCCCCCAAAGACGTTTGTGATGAATCCATGGCGCGCCCCCTGACGTGACTCAGCCGTTGACGCGTTCGAAGATCTTCTCGATCTTTTCTTTGAGCACCTGAGCGGTGAACGGCTTGACCACATAGCCATTGACGCCGGCCTGGGCCGCTTCGATGATCTGGTCGCGCTTGGCTTCAGCGGTCACCATCAATACTGGCAAGGTCTTCAGCTGATCGTCGGCACGCACTTTGCGCAGCAGGTCGATGCCGGACATGCCGGGCATGTTCCAGTCGGTCACCAGGAAGTCATAGGCGCCCCTTTGCAGCATCGGCAGCGCCGTAATGCCATCGTCGGCTTCGTCGGTGTTGGTGAAGCCCAGGTCACGCAACAGGTTCTTGATGATCCGCCGCATCGTCGAAAAGTCGTCAACGATGAGGATTTTCATGTTCTTGTCCAATTAGACCTCCAAGCAGTCTCAAACGCGCCCGGTCTACCGGGCACGCACTCATTCAATTCGGTACAACGTGGATAACGCACGTGGAAAACGACTGCAACGACACCGGGCTCAACGTGCCCGCCATTCCCCCAGGCGGCTACGCAGGCGCGCGGCGCACTGGCTGTGCAACTGGCTGACCCGCGACTCGCTGACCCCAAGCACCTCGCCAATTTCCTTGAGGTTCAGCTCTTCGTCGTAGTACAGCGCCAGTACCAGGCGCTCACGCTCCGGCAGGTTGGCAATGGCCTCGGTCAGGGCAGCCTGGAAGCGTTCGTCTTCCAGGCCACGCGCAGGTTCGACATGGCCACTGGCGCCATCCTCATGCAGCCCTTCGTGCTCGCCGTCCTGCAACAGGTCGTCAAAGCTGAACAGGCGGCTGCCCAAGGTATCGTTCAAGATCCCGTAGTAATCATCGAGACTCAATTGGAGTTCGGCAGCAACTTCATGATCTTTAGCGTCCCGGCCTGTTCTGGCTTCAACGGCACGCATCGCGTCACTGACCATGCGGGTATTGCGGTGCACCGAACGCGGGGCCCAGTCGCCCTTGCGCACCTCGTCCAGCATGGCCCCGCGGATGCGGATGCCGGCATAGGTTTCAAAGCTGGCGCCTTTGCTGGCGTCATATTTGTTGGCCACTTCAAGCAGGCCGATCATGCCGGCCTGGATCAGGTCCTCGACCTGCACGTTGGCCGGTAACCGCGCCAACAGGTGGTAGGCAATGCGCTTCACCAGCGGGGCGTAGCGTTCGATCAGCTCGTACTGGGCGTCTTTCGCCGCCCGGCTGTACATCTTGAAGCCGCTGGCGTTCATAGCACGGGTCCCGCGCTGGTGGGTTGCACCAGACGCTCGACAAAGAACTCCAGGTGGCCGCGCGGATTGGCCGGCAGCGGCCAGCTGTCGACCTTCTGGGCGATCGCCTTGAAAGCCAGCGCGCACTTGGAGCGTGGGAAGGCTTCGTAGACGGCGCGCTGCTTCTGCACCGCCTTGCGCACACACTCGTCGTACGGCACGGCGCCCACGTACTGCAGGGCAACGTCGAGGAAGCGGTCGGTGACCTTGGTCAGCTTGGCGAACAGGTTGCGCCCTTCCTGCGGGCTCTGCGCCATGTTGGCCAGCACACGGAAACGATTCATCCCGTAGTCGCGGTTGAGCAGTTTGATCAGGGCGTAGGCATCGGTGATCGAGGTGGGCTCGTCGCAGACTACCAGCAGCACTTCCTGGGCGGCGCGAACGAAGCTGACCACCGACTCGCCAATCCCCGCCGCAGTGTCGATCACCAGCACGTCGAGGTTGTCGCCGATTTCGCTGAACGCCTGGATCAGCCCGGCATGCTGGGCCGGGGCCAGGTGCACCATGCTCTGGGTGCCCGAGGCCGCCGGTACGATGCGCACACCGCCGGGGCCCTGCAGCATCACGTCACGCAGCTCGCAGCGTCCCTCGATGACATCGGCCAGGGTACGTTTGGGGGTAAGGCCCAGCAACACGTCGACGTTGGCCAGGCCCAGGTCGGCGTCCAGCAGCATGACCCTGCGGCCAAGCTCGGCCAGCGCCAGGGACAAGTTCACTGAAACGTTAGTCTTGCCGACGCCACCTTTGCCACCGGTCACGGCGATCACCTGTACGGGATGCATGCTACCCATGTCTGTTCTTTACCTTGTCTCGCTGGGACTCAGGCCACACGTGGGGCAATTCTGCGTACCCCTTGGCATAGCTACTTTGCACACGCTTCATGGTCAACCCGCTCGCCGGGGGTTGTGATAGAGATCAGCGAACATGTCGGCCATGGCCTCCTCGCTGGGCTCGTCCTGCTGCTGCACATTGACCGCACGGGACACCAATTGGTGGCCACGCGGCAGATGCAGGTCGTCAGGAATGCGCGGGCCATCGGTGAGGTAGGCCACGGGCAGTTCATGACTGATGGCAAGGCTCAGCACATCGCCAAGGCTTGCCGTTTCATCCAGTTTGGTCAGGATACAACCGGCCAGGCCACAGCGCTTGTAGCTGTGGTAGGCGGCGGTCAGCACCTGCTTCTGGCTGGTGGTAGCCAGCACCAGGTAATTCTTCGCGGCAATGCCACGCCCGGCCAGGGTTTCCAGCTGCATGCGCAGTGCCGGGTCGCTGGCCTGCAGGCCAGCGGTATCGATCAGCACGACGCGTTTGCGCAGCAGTGGCTCCAGTGCCGCAGCCAGCGACTGGCCCGGGTCGACGTAGGTGACTGGCACGTTGAGGATGCGGCCCAGGGTCTTGAGCTGCTCCTGGGCGCCGATACGAAAACTGTCCATGCTCACCAGTGCCAGGTTCTGCGCGCCGTACTTGAGCACGTAGCGGGCAGCCAGCTTGGCCAGGGTGGTGGTCTTGCCCATGCCGGCCGGGCCGACCATGGCAATCACCCCACCCTCTTCGATCGGTTCGATTTCGGGGATTTCGATCATCCGCGCCAGGTGCGCCAGCAGCATGCGCCAGGCCTGGCGTGGCTCTTCGATCTCGGCGGTGAGGTCGAGCAACTCACGGGCGATAGGCCCGGACAGGCCGATGCGCTGCAGCCGGCGCCAGAGGTTGGCCTGCTGTGGCTTGCTGCCCTGCAACTGGCTCCAGGCCAGCGAACCGAGCTGCACTTCCAGCAGCTCGCGCAGGCCCGACAGCTCGGAGCGCATGGCATCGAACAGGCGCGGGTCGACCGGCGCCGCAGCAGGGGCAGCGGCAGCCTCAGGGGCATCGACGTGCGGCTCGATCAACGGCTCGGCGGCGGTCAGCGACTGCCCGGCAAACAATTGGCGGTTGTTGTCGCTGCTGTCCTGGCGGTGGTCCAGCTCGGCCTGGGCAGTGGCGATGCGCGTATGGGTCTTGCGCAGCTCTTCTTCCAGCTCGGCGTTGGGCACGCGCGGAGCCAGGGCGGACAACTTATAGTCCAGCGCGGCCGTCAGTTCGACACCACCGGCAATGCGGCGGTTGCCAATGATCGCGGCATCGGCGCCCAGCTCGTCACGGACCAGTTTCATGGCCTGACGCATATCGGCGGCGAAAAATCGCTTAACTTGCATTATCCACTACCTCAGCCGTTAGGGCCCACGGTGGCAACGATGGTGACTTGCTTGTTGTCCGGTATTTCCTGATACGCCAGAACATGCAAATTCGGTACAGCCAGGCGACCGAAACGCGACAGCATGGCGCGGATCGGGCCGGCGACCAGCAGGATGGCCGGCTGGCCCTGCATTTCCTGGCGCTGGGCCGCTTCGATCAGCGAACGTTGCAGCTTCTCGGCCATGCTCGGTTCCAGAAGAACACCATCTTCCTGACCCTGCCCGGCCCTTTGCAGACTATTGAGCAAAATCTGTTCCAACCTTGGTTCCAGGGTAATCACTGGCAGCTCCGACTCAACGCCGACAATGCTTTGCACGATGGCGCGACACAATCCGACGCGCACCACCGCCACCAGCGCGGCGGTATCTTGACTCTTGCCGGCGTTGTTGGCGATGGCTTCGGCAATACTGCGAATATCGCGCACCGGCACCTGTTCCGACAACAGCGCTTGCAGCACCTTGAGCAGGCCCGACAAGGAAATGACACCCGGCACCAGCTCTTCTGCAAGTTTAGGCGATGCCTTGGACAGCACCTGCAGCAGTTGCTGAACCTCTTCGTGGCCAATCAGCTCATGGCAGTGCTTCTGCAGGATCTGGTTGAGGTGGGTGGCCACCACGGTGCTTGCGTCGACCACGGTGTAGCCCAGCGACTGCGCCTGGGAACGCTGGCCGACGTCGATCCACACCGCCTCCAGGCCAAACGCCGGGTCGCGCGCGGCAATGCCGTTCAGGGTGCCGAACACTTGCCCGGGGTTGATCGCCAGCTCCCGGTCCGGGTAAATCTCCGCTTCGGCCAGGATCACCCCCATCAGGGTCAGGCGATAGGCGCTGGGCTGCAGGTCGAGGTTGTCACGAATGTGCACGGTGGGCATGAGGAAACCCAGGTCCTGGGACAGCTTCTTGCGCACACCCTTGATCCGCGCCAGCAACTGGCCGCCCTGGTTGCGGTCGACCAGCGGGATCAGCCGGTAACCGACTTCCAGGCCGATCATGTCGATGGGCGTCACGTCGTCCCAGCCCAGCTCCTTGGTATCGAGCGCGCGCTGCGGCGAGGGCAACAGGTCTTGCTGGCGCTGCGCCTCTTGTAGCGCCTCCAGCTTCACCTTGTTCTGCTTCTTCCACACCAGGTAGGCGCCGCCGCAGGCCAGCAGGCCAAGGCTGAGGAAGGCCACGTGCGGCATGCCCGGCACCAGCCCCATGACGATCATCAGCCCGCCGGACACCGCCAGGGCCTTGGGCGAATCGAACATCTGCCGGTTGATCAGCTTGCCCATGTCCTCGGAGCCCGAGGCGCGGGTGACCATGATCGCGGCGGCGGTGGACAGCAGCAGTGATGGCAATTGCGCCACCAAACCGTCACCGATGGTCAGCAGGGCGTATACCTTGCCGGCATCGCCGAAGCTCATGCCGTGCTGCAGCATGCCGATCAGCATGCCGCCGATCAGGTTGATGAACAGGATCAGCAGGCCGGCAATGGCATCACCGCGGACGAACTTGCTGGCACCGTCCATCGAGCCGTAGAACTCCGCCTCTTGCGCCACTTCGGCACGGCGGTGCTTGGCCTGGGCCTGGTCGATCAAGCCGGCGTTGAGGTCGGCATCGATGGCCATCTGCTTGCCGGGCATGGCATCGAGGGTGAAACGCGCGCTTACCTCGGAAATACGCCCGGCACCCTTGGTCACCACCACGAAGTTGATGATCATGAGGATGGCAAACACCACGCCACCGACCACGTAGTTGCCGCCGATCACCACCTCGCCGAAGGCCTGGATCACCTTGCCGGCAGCGCCGTGGCCCTCCTGGCCATGCAGCATGACCACACGGGTGGACGCCACGTTCAGGGCCAGGCGCAGCAGCGTGGCCACCAGCAGGATGGTGGGGAAGGCGGCAAAGTCCAACGGGCGCAGGGCGTACACGCAGACCAGCAGCACGACGATCGACAGGGCGATGTTGAAGGTGAAGAACACGTCGAGCAGGAACGGCGGTATCGGCAACATCATCATTGCCAACATCACCAGCAGTAGCAGCGGCACGCCCAGGTTGCCCCGACCGAGACCGGCCAGGTTGTTGCGGGCGTTGCTGATTAACTGAGTGCGATCCACCGCGAGTCCTCTTGATGCAAAACTTTGACGCCCAGGGGGCGCCTGGGCGTGGCTTTGCAAGAAGCCTTCCAACTTTGCACGGGAGAGGATGCTGTTTTTGTAGGAGCAGCCTTGTGCTGCGAAGAGGCCATTGCAAGCGAAGATCAACTTCAGCCTTACCGGCCTCTTCGCAGCCCAAGGCTGCTCCTACACGCACCGCGCCGCCTTTAAGGATAACAAGAGGTCAACTGTCGCGGCGCAGGTCCGGCGGGATCGGCAGGTCTTCTTTCAACGGCTCTGGCCGCTTGCCCCTGCCAGCGCGGTACTGGCGGATCTGGAACACATAGGCCAGCACCTGCGCCACGGCCAGGTACAAGCCGGCGGGGATCTCCTGCTCTGGCTCGGTGGAGTAGTAGATCGCCCGCGCCAGCGCCGGCGATTCGAGGATCTGGATCTTGTGCTCCACGCCAATCTCCCGAATCTTCAAGGCCATGAAGTCGGTACCCTTGGCCAGCAGCAACGGCGCCGCCCCGCCCTTCTCCGGATCGTACTGCAGGGCCACCGCATAGTGCGTCGGGTTGGTGATGATCACATCGGCCTGCGGCACCGCCGCCATCATGCGCCGCTGCGACATCTCGCGCTGCAGCTGGCGAATGCGTTGCTTGACCTCTGGCTTGCCCTCGCTGTCCTTGTACTCGTCGCGCACTTCCTGCTTGGTCATCTTCATTTTCTTGTGCGTCTGGTACAGCTGGATGGGCACGTCCGCCGCCGCGATCAGCAGCAACCCGGCCGACATCCACAGCGCACTCCAGCCCACCACCTGCAGGCTGTGAATGATCGCCTGCTCCAGCGGTTCGTTGGCAATCGACAGCAATGCCTGGCGGTCGTTGATCAGCACCACCACCGCCACCGCCAGGATCACGAAAAACTTGGCCAGCGCCTTGAGCAGCTCGGTCAAGCCATGCATCGAGAACATGCGCTTGAGCCCGGCCAGTGGGTTCATGCGGCTGAATTTTGGCTGCAGCAGGCTGCCAGAGAACAGGAAACCACTGAGGGCAATAGGTGCCACGAAGGAAATCACGAACAGCAGGATCAGCACCGGCTGCACCGCCCATATCGCCATCTTGCCCGAGGCCAGCAGGAAGGCGCCCATGGCCCGCTCGTCGACAATGATGTCGCGGGTCAGGCTGAAGTTGATGCGCATGATGCTCAGCAACGTCTCGGCCATATGACCGCCGAATGCCAGCAGGCCACCCGCGCCAGCCAGGGTCACCGCCACCGTGTTCAGCTCCTTGGAGCGGGCGATCTCACCTTTCTCGCGGGCATCGCGCTTGCGCTTGTCGGTGGGGTCTTCTGTCTTGTCCTGACCGCTCTCGCTTTCTGCCATGCTCAGCGCGCCCTCGCCAGTTCACGCAGCCATTGCAGCGCTTCGCTGGCCAATGCCTGGTAGTGGGACAGCACATCGGCCAGGCCGACCCAGAAAATGAACATACCCATGACCAGGGTCAGCGGAAAACCAATGGAGAAGATGTTCAACTGCGGCGCGGCGCGGGTCATCACGCCGAAGGCAATGTTCACCACCAGCAACGCAGCGATCACCGGCAGGATCAGCAACAGGCCGGCAGAAAATACCCAACCCAGCCGCCCGGCCAGCTCCCAGAACTGGTTGACCACCAGCGCATTGCCCACCGGCAAGGTGGTAAAGCTTTCGGTCAGCACCTCGAACACCACCAGGTGGCCGTTCATCAACAGGAACAGCACGCTCACCAGCATGGTCATGAACTGGCTGATGACCGTGACGTTAACGCCGTTGGCGGGATCGACCATCGAGGCGAAGGCCATGCCCATCTGCACCGCCACGACCTGCCCGGCGATCACGAAAGCCTGGAACAACAACTGCAAGGCCAGGCCGAACAGCGCACCGACAATGATCTGTTCGGCGCACAGCAGCAGGCCGCGCAGGCTCAGCGGGTCGAATTCAGGCAACGGCGGCAGCGCCGGCACGATCACCACGGTAATGGCCACCGCCACGTACAGGCGCACCCGCGCCGGCAGCATGCGCGTGCCAAGGATCGGCATGGTCATCAGCACCGCAGTCACCCTGAACAACGGCAGGATGAAGGTGGCAACCCAAGTGCCGATCTGCGCGTCGGTCAGCTCCAGCATATCCGCGTCAACCGATCAGTTGCGGGATGTTGGTGTAGAGGGTGGTGATGTACTCCATGAACTTCTGCACCAGCCATGGCCCGGCGACGATCAGCGTGATCAGCATCACCAGCAGACGCGGCAGAAAGCTCAGGGTCTGCTCGTTGATCTGGGTGGCGGCCTGGAACATCGCAACCACCAGGCCCACCAACAGGCTCGGTACCACCAGCACGGCGACCATCAGGGTGGTCAGCCACAGGGCATCACGAAACAGGTCGACAGCTACTTCAGGTGTCATCGGCGGCTCTCCTTGACGGCGTCAGACGCCGCCGAAACTGCTGGCCAAGGTACCCATGATCAGCGCCCAGCCATCCACCAGCACGAACAGCATGATCTTGAACGGTAGCGAGATAATCAGCGGCGACAGCATCATCATACCCATGGCCATCAGTACACTCGCCACCACCATGTCGATGATCAGGAACGGGATGAAGATCATGAAACCGATCTGGAACGCGGTTTTCAGCTCGGAGGTGACGAATGCCGGCACCAGGATCGTCAGCGGCACCTGGTCGGGGCCGGCAATGTCGGTGCGCTTTGAAAGGCGCATGAACAGGTCGAGGTCGCTTTGCCGGGTTTGCGCCAGCATGAAGTCCTTGAGCGGAACCTGGGCCTTGTCGATGGCCTGCTGAGCGGTCATCTGCTCCTTGAGGTACGGCTGCAGGGCGTCCGTGTTCACCCGGTCGAACACCGGCGCCATGATGAACATGGTCAGGAACAGTGCCATGCCGGTCAGGATCTGGTTGGACGGTGTCTGCTGAAGGCCCAGGGCCTGACGCAGGATCGAGAACACGATGATGATGCGGGTAAAGCTGGTCATCAGGATGACGAACGCCGGGATGAAGCTGAGCGCCGTCATGATCAGCAGAATCTGCAGGCTGACCGAATACTCCTGCTGCCCGTCCGCCCCATTGGACAGGGTAATGGCCGGGATCGACAACGGGTCGGCGGCCAGGGCCAGCGGCGCAGCCAGCAGCAGCGCTACACCCAATAAAGAGTTCAACAACGTACGCAGCGGGCCGCTCATCACAACTTGTCCTTAGGGTCCTTGCCCATCAGCTCCATCAGCCGCTGGGCAAATTCCGGCGTTGCCTGACGTGCGCCAGCCGGCACTTCCACAGGTTCGGCCAGCACATGCAAGGCCTCGATGCTACCGGGGGTGTGGCCAATCAGGATCTGCTCCTTGCCCACCTGCACCAGCAGCAGGCGGTCACGCGGGCCGATGGCCCGGCTGCCGACGATCTCGATCACCTGCCCGCCCTTCACCGCCGTGCTCTGCATACGCCGCAGCACCCACGCCAGGAAGAAAATCAGGCCCACCACCAGCAGCAGGCCGAAGACCATCTGCGCCAACTGGCCGCCAAGGCTGCCAGGCGCCGTCGCCGGGGTCGCCGCGGGCGTGGCCGCGGCCAGGCACGCCTGGCTGGCCAGCAGTGCAGCGAACGCCGCAATGGCGCGCATCGTGCCCTTCACTCAGCGCAGCTTCTTGATACGTTCGCTGGGGCTGATCACGTCGGTCAGGCGAATGCCGAACTTCTCGTTGACCACCACCACTTCGCCATGGGCGATCAGCGTGCCATTGACCAGCACATCGAGCGGCTCGCCAGCCAGGCGGTCCAGCTCGATCACCGAGCCCTGGTTGAGTTGCAGCAGGTTGCGAATGTTGATCTCGGTGCTGCCCACTTCCATGGAGATGTTCACCGGGATGTCCAGGATCACGTCCAGGTTCGGGCCTTCGAGGCTGACGTTTTCGTTCGGCTTCGGCGAGCTGGCGAACTCTTCCATCGGCATGCGGCCACCGCCGCCGTTGCCGGTGTCACCGCCCAGCAGCGCATCGATGTCGGCCTGCCCGGCCGAGCCGGTTTCCTCAAGGGCCGCAGCCCACTCATCGGCCAGCGCCTGGTCCTCTGCGGAGGTGATCTCGTTTTCGTTAGCCATGGTTTCCTCGACAGGCATTCAATTCGTTGTGAGCGACCGGCACGCCGTCAGCGGCGTTCGATCGGGTCGATGATCTGCAGGGCCAGGTTGCCCTTGTGCGAACCCAGCCGCGCCTTGAACGACGGCACACCGTTGGCGCGCAGCACCAGGTGCTCGGGCAGCTCCACCGGGATCACATCACCGGGCTGCATGTGCAGGATGTCGCGCAGTTTCAGCTGGCGGCGGGCGACCGTGGCGGTCAGTGGCACGGCCACATCCAGCACGTCCTCGCGCAGGGCCTTGACCCAGCGCTCGTCCTGGTCGTCCAGGTCGGACTGGAACCCGGCATCGAGCATTTCCCGCACCGGCTCGATCATCGAGTACGGCATGGTCACGTGCAGGTCGCCGCCGCCACCGTCCAGTTCGATGTGGAATGTGGACACCACCACTGCCTCGCTGGGGCCGACGATGTTGGCCATGGCCGGGTTGACCTCGGAGTTCATGTACTCGAAGGTGACCGGCATGATTGCCTGCCAGGCTTCCTTGAGGTCGACGAAACACTGGTCCAGCACCATGCGCACCACGCGCAGCTCGGTAGGGGTGAATTCGCGGCCTTCGATCTTGGCGTGGCGGCCATCGCCACCGAAGAAGTTGTCCACCAGCTTGAACACCAGTTTGGCATCGAGGATGAACAGCGAGGTGCCGCGCAGCGGCTTGATCTTGACCAGGTTGAGGCTGGTCGGCACGTACAGCGAGTGCACGTATTCGCCGAACTTCATCACCTGTACGCCACCCACGGCCACGTCGGCGGAACGGCGCAGCAGGTTGAACATGCTGATACGGGTGTAACGGGCGAAGCGCTCGTTGATCATTTCCAGGGTCGGCATGCGACCCCGTACGATACGGTCCTGACTGGTCAGGTCGTAGCTTTTGATACTGCCAGGCTCGGATGCACTTTCGGTCTGCACCAGCCCGTCGTCGACGCCGTGCAACAGGGCATCGATTTCATCCTGGGACAGCAGGTCCTGTACGGCCATTGCGGACTCCTACTGCAATACGAAATTGGTGAACAGCAACTGGTCGATGACCGGCTTGCCGACTTCCTTCTGCGCCACTTCCTGGACCACTGCGGTAGCCTTCTGGCGCAACATCTCCTGCCCGACCGGGCTGCTGGCCAGGGTGTCGAAACCTTGCCCGGAGAACATCATCACCAGGTTGTTGCGGATCACCGGCATGTGCACCTTCAGGGCATCCAGGTCAGCCTGGTTGCGCGCCTGCATGGTGATGCTCAGCTGCATGTAGCGCTGGCGGCCATTCTGGTTGAAATTCACCACAAATGCCGGGGTCAGCGCCTCGTAGATCGCCGCTGGCTTGACGTTGCCGGCCACAGGCTCGGCGGCCGGGGCCGAATCGCTCTTGTGCATGATGAACCAGGTAGCGCCCACCGAAAGGCCGATCGCCAGCAACAGGCCTACGACGGCCAGCAGGATCAGTTTGAGTTTGCCTTTAGTGGCGGGGTCTTTGACTGTTTCGCTCTTCGCCATGCCAATAATCCGTCGTCCATCGGGGGTTCAAAGGTGGATGGCTTGGCTTGAGCAAGTGTTATGCCAGAATGAGCCTGGACAGCCTGCGCCGGCTTCTTCGCAGCACAAGGCTGCTCCTACAGGGATTGCATTCCCCTGTAGGAGCAGCCTTGTGCTGCGAAGAGGCCGGTACAGGCGAATGAGTTTCAGGCGTAGTAATCAACCGCACTGTCGCCAACAACCACCTGCTGCTCCACAGGCCGGGCGCCTTCGACGGGCTCGCCCCCGCCCTGCTCCGCCTGCCGCGCCGCCACCCCGGACAGGTTGCTGCCCTGCGCCTGCCCCTGCTGCTGTTGCTGCCCGCGCGACTGGTCGGCCACGTTGACGTCTGGCTGGGCCAGCCCCTGCTGGGCGAACAGTTCGCGCAGGCGGTGCACCTGGCTGTCGAGGGCATCACGCACACCAGCGTGACCGCTGATGAAGGTGACCTGGGTCGACTGGTCCGTCGCAACATTGACGCGAATGTCCAGGCGGCCCAGCTCCGCCGGCTCCAGCTGGATATCCGCCGACTTGAGGTTCTGGCTGGACAGGTACATGACCCGGTTGACCAGGCCCTCGGCCCAGGCACCCTGGTTCATCGGCAATGGCTGGTGTAACGGGCTGGCATTGGCCGGCACGGCGTTGGCGGTCTTGGCCGTGGCCGCCTGGGTCAGGCTGGCCAGGCGATTGGCGAAATCATCGATGCGGGTGTCGCTGCTGGCGCTCTTGGTGTCTTTCAGGCCATCTTCAAGCAAGGCACCAAAGGCCTTGTCACTCGACTCACCCGCTTCACCCTCGCTATTGTCCACCAGATTCGCCAAGGTATTGACGGCCGCCTGCCCATCCTCGCCCTGGGCCCGGGACGGATCCAGCGCATGTGCCGAGGTGCCACCCTTGGCCTGGGCGCTCTGCTCCAAGGCCAGGCGCAAGGTTGGCAGGTTGGCCAACGGGTCGGCATCGGGGTCGAAGGCTTCTTCGGCAGCGGGTTCTTCGGGCAGCGCAGCAACCTGCGCCGTGGCGGCCTGCAGTACCGGCGCAACGGCCTCGGCCTGGGCCTGGATCAGTTGCGCACCAGGCTGGGCGTCGGTGACCTGGCCGGCCACCAGGCTGGCATCACGCAGCCCGGTATCGGCCTGGGCAGCGTCGTCAGCTGGCAATTTATTGCCGTCATCGGCAACCGCAGTTTTGTCGGCGGGGTCTTTCTTGCCACCCGCTGCCGACTCAGGTTTGTCCTTGGGCTTGGCCGAGGCGACCCTGTCATCCTGCCCGGCGGCCTTGTCACGCCCCTGCCTGGCCATCACCTGGCCAAAGCCGTCGCCCTTGTCACCCAGCGCCTGCAGCGGTTTATCCGCCTGCGCGGTGGCCGAACGCGAGGTGCTGGTAATGGCGTTGGCTTGCAACAAAGGGTTGGGTGCGACAGGCATTGAGCGGTCTCCGCGCCAGGAACAGAAAGATCATCCAGCCAGAGAGAGGCAAGACTCGCGCCAACTCACACATCAGCCTGCAGAAATACGCTGCTGCTCATCGCGGTAGAAGTGCTGCACCTCGACATATTCCAGATCGATGCGGTTGATCAGGTCTTCGATCCCATACAGCGGGCGCTGCCGCGCGCGGTCTTCCAGTTGCTGGCACAGGCAAGCCAAGGCCACGGCGCCCATGTTGCTGCTGCTGCCCCTGAAGCTGTGGGCGGCCGCACCGAGCTCTTCGGCGCTTTTGGCCGCATGCAGCTGGCTCAGGCGCCGTTCAGAGTCGTCGAGAAAGGTTTGCACCAACTGCAGGTAGCCATCCTCCATGACTTCACGCAGGTCACTGAGGACCTTGTGGTCAATATGCATGTCAGTCACTTGTTCACTCCTTGATCAAGCCAGATTATGTCCGAGCCAGCCTGTGGCTCACCATACGAACTCCACATGTGCGCAACGCCCGCCTTCGCTCCAGCGGGCATTGCTGGCCAGCCGCTGAATCAGGTTCAGGCCACGCCCGCTCAGGCCCTGCGCCAGCGACGGCCGCGACAGCACACGCTGCACATCGAACCCGACGCCACTGTCGAGCACCTCGATCATCAGACGCCCGCCCTCGGCGTGCGGTTCAACCCTGAAGTCGATGCGCACGAAACCGTCGCTCAACGCACCCAGCCGCCGGGCGCGCTCCTGATAATAGTCGGCGAACCCCTGCACATCGCGCTTGAGCTGCGAATCCAGGCCCAGCACACCATGCTCCAGTGCATTGGAATACAGCTCGCTGAGCACTGCGTGCAGGCTGCCGGTGCGCGCCCGCAGGCCGTGAATTTCCTGCAACAACTGCACCAGATACGGCACCGGGTTGAAGCTCTTGAGGCTCTCACCACGTACCTCGAACCTCAGCGACCAGTCCAGCGGGCTGGAACGGCCGCTATCAGAGTAGATCATCGGCGCCGGCACCCGCTCCTCAGCGCTGAACATGCGGATATCGCACAGGCTGATGTCATCACGCGGGTGCCCGCCAAATTGCTCCAGCGCCTGCATGACTTCATCGAACAGCTGCGCAGGGTCGCGATTGTCGGCCAGCACCGCACGCAAACGCTCTACGCCGAATAACCGTTCCTGGTCATCGGCGGTGTCCAGCACGCCGTCCGACAACAGCAACAAGCGCTCGCCCGGTGCCAACGGCAGCACTTCAGTGCTGTCATCGAAACGCTCTGCAGCCAGGATACCCAGCGGCAGGTGCCGAGAGCTCAGTGATGATAGCATATGGCCATTTACCGACAGGCGATAGCCATCGGGCATGCCCCCGTTCCACACCTCGACCGAACCGCGCTGCAAACTGAGGTCGAGCAGCAGTGCACAGCAGAACATGTCCACCGGCAGGATGCGTTTGAGCTTGGCGTTCATCTCGCGCAGGATCTGCGCCATGCCGTAGCCCTTGGCGGTCATGCCGTAGAACACTTCGGCCAGCGGCATCGCCCCTACCGCCGCTGGCAGACCATGGCCGGTGAAATCGCCAAGCAGCACACGCATGTCACCGGCCGGCGTGAACGCGGCCAGCATCAGGTCGCCATTGAACAGCGCATAGGGCGATTGCAGGTAGCGGATGTTAGGGGCAGAAAGGCAGCCGGAGTGGGCCACCTTGTCGAATACCGCCTTGGCCACCCGCTGCTCGTTGAGCAGGTAATGGTGGTGCCGGGTAATCTGGTCACGCTGCTCCAGCACGGTAGCCTGCAGCCGGCGCAGGCGGTCCATGGCGCGGATCTTGGCGCCGAGGATCACCGCACTGTAGGGCTTGGCCATGAAGTCATCGCCCCCGGCCTCCAGGCAGCGCACCAGGCCCTCTTCCTCATTCAGCGACGTCAGGAAAATGATCGGCACCAGCGCCTCGCCGGCCAGAGCCTTGATCTGCCGCGCCGCCTCGAAGCCATCCATCACCGGCATCAGCGCATCCAGCAGCACCAGCTGCGGGCGCCGCTCGATGAACAGCGCCACCGCCTGCTCGCCGTTTTCTGCGGTGAATACCTGATGGCCCTGGCGGCGCACGATCTGCGCCAGCAGCATTCTGTCGGCGGCCCCGTCTTCGGCGACCAGCACGGTCAACGCCTGTTGGGGCGGCATGTCGGCGCTCAACTGATGTCGAACAGTTTTTCGAAATTGGAGATGGCGAGGATCTTGCGCACATCGGAGCTGGCATGCACCACGCGCACATCCGACTCATCGCCGCCCGCATGGTCCCTCAGCAACAGCAGCATGCCGAGCGCGGAACTGTCGAGGTAGGTGGTGTCTTTCAGGTCGACGATTACCGAATCGGGCCGATAGGGCTGGCGTTCGTAGGCGTCACGAAATTCCTGATGTTTGCCGAAATCGAAGCGCCCCTTGATCTTGATCGTCAGCTTTTTCCCTTCCTGCGAAAAATCAGTCTCGACTGCCATGCTAGCGATTCCTTCGATGATGGCGGATGCAACTCCATTAAGGTTTAGCAGGCGATGGCATGGGTGGCAAGCACATGGTTCCAGCAGGCGACGCGACCCCTTGTAGGAGCAGCCTTGTGCTGCGAAGAGGCCGGTAACGCCAAAGATTATCTTTGGCTGCAATGGCCTCTTCGCAGCACAAGGCTGCTCCTACAGGGGCACGCGGTAGCCTGATTGATGGTGCAAGACAGGATTAAAAATGGTTTTGGCGGGGCAGGCGCTGCGACAGTTCGTCCAGCAACCGCTGCTCACGCTTGTCTTCGGCGCGCCGGGCTTCGTCCATGTAGCGCTGCACCAGCTTGCGCAAACCTTCTACCCGGGCATAGGCCTGCTGCCAGGTGCCACGGGCGTTGTTGAGGTTGTTCTGGTGCCACACCAGGCTCTGGCGCTGCTGGGTCATGGCCGCTTCCAGCTGCCCCAGAAAACGCTGGTAGTTGACCAGCCAGCTGCCATTGACCCCCTGCCCGCCGCGGTTGATCCACTGCAGCTGGTAATCCTCACGAAACCGTTCGAGTTCAGCCAGCTTGGCCTGGGACGTGGCCACCTGCTGCTGGAAATGCCCCAGGCGCTGGGCTGCCTTGCGCTCGGCTTCCTCGGCCATGTCCACCACCGGCGCCAGGCGCGCAGCGCGTCCGGGCAGCGCCATGGCCTATCAGCCCGCCGGGGGCGTGAAGATCGCCCCCAGCTGTTCGCGGCTCTGCGCCATGCCCACATTCTCCTGCAGGCCTTGGCGCAGAAACTCCACCAGCTTCGATTGCAAGGCAATGGCCAGGTCGGTTTCCGGGTCGCCGCCGGCCACATAGGCGCCCACGCTGATCAGGTCGCGGCTTTGCGACAGGCGCGACCACAATTGCTTGAACTTCTGCGCCTGGCGCAAGTGGTCGGCATCGACCACCTGGGGCATCACCCGGCTGATCGAGGCTTCGATGTCGATGGCCGGGTAATGGCCCTCTTCGGCCAGCCGGCGCGACAGCACGAAGTGGCCGTCGAGCACACCGCGCGCCGAGTCGGCGATCGGGTCCTGCTGGTCATCACCTTCGGACAACACGGTATAGAACGCGGTAATCGAACCACCGCCCGCCTCGCCATTGCCCGCCCGCTCCACCAGCTTGGGCAGCTTGGCGAATACAGACGGCGGGTAACCCCGGGTGGCAGGCGGCTCGCCGATGGCCAGGGCAATTTCACGCTGGGCCTGGGCGAAACGGGTGAGCGAGTCCATCAGCAACAGCACGTTCTTGCCCTTGTCGCGGAAGTACTCAGCGATGCGCGTGCAATACATGGCAGCGCGCAGGCGCATCAGCGGCGCATCGTCGGCAGGCGAAGCCACCACTACCGAACGCTTGAGGCCCTCTTCACCCAGGATGTGCTCGATGAACTCCTTCACCTCACGGCCCCGCTCACCGATCAGGCCAACCACGATGATTTCGGCTTCGGTGAAGCGGGTCATCATGCCCAGCAACACCGACTTACCTACGCCAGTACCGGCAAACAGGCCCAGGCGCTGGCCGCGACCGACGGTCAGCAGGCCATTGATGCTGCGAATGCCCACGTCCAGCGGCTTGCTGATGGGGTCACGGTTGAGCGGGTTGATCACAGGGCCGTCCATCGGCACCCAGTCCTCGGCCTTCATCCCGCCCTTGCCATCCAGCGCGCGGCCGGCGCCGTCCAGCACACGGCCGAGCATGCTCATGCCCATGGGCAGCCGGCCGCCGTCATCCAGCGGCACCACCCGGGCGCCGGGGGCGATACCGACAATGCTGCCGACCGGCATGAGAAACACTTTGGGCCCGGCAAAGCCCATGACCTCGGCTTCTACCTGGACCGGGTGGTAGCTGTCGTCGTTGATCACCAGGCAGCGGCTTCCCACCGCGGCGCGCAGGCCTTCGGCCTCCAGGGTGAGCCCGACCATGCGCAGCAGGCGGCCTTCGACGATGGGCTGGGACGGCAGCTCGATGGCCTCGGCATAACTGCCCAGGCGTTTGCCGAAGCTGGTGCGCTTAAGGTGCATCAGGGCTTTCCACCGAACGCTCGACGGGGGCGTCCAGGTCTACCGACATGTCTGGCGCCGCCGGGTGCAGGGAATGGTCGTGCAACTGGTCGAACAGCTGCGCCACGGTTTTCTCGATGCGCGTTTCCATGGTCGCATCGATGCGGCTATGGGCAGTTTCGATACGGCAGCCCCCCGGTAGCAGTGCGCTGTCTTCCAGCAGCCGCCAGTTTTCCTCGTGGCGTTCGCGCAGGGCCTTGGCCAGCTCGAAGTCCTGCGGGTTGAGGTGGATGCGGATATTGTCCGCGCCCATGGGCAGCAGCTTCAATGCTTCGCGCAGCACCTGGGTAATCTGGCTGGAGTCGTTGTGCAATTCGCGGCCGATCACCTGGCGAGTCATGTGCGCCACAAGGTGCACGAGGGTTTTCTCGATCTGGGTGTCTTGCTCGGCGATCGGCTCCATCAGGTTGGCCATCAGTTGTTCAAGGCTGTCGAGCTTGGCCTTCAGGGCCGCTTCGGCCTCTTGGCGCACCTTGAGCTGGGTGCTGTGAAAGCCCTCTCGCTCGCCGGTGGCGAAACCTTCGTTGTAGGCTTCCTGGCGGATGGCCTCGAGCTCTTCCAGGGTGAGCGGCTGGACTTCTTCCAGCGGCACTTCCTCGATTTCTTCCTCGACCGGCTCGGGCTCCGGCTCAGGCTCGGGTACGGGCTCTGGCTCCGGGTCGAAGCTGGGCAGCGTCCACACATCCACGCCCTCGAGGTCGCGGGCGCGGATCAGGTCGCTGGGGTGATGTTCTTTGCTGGACATGTTTTAAAGTACTCAACAAGCATGTTCGACCCATAAGGGCCTTGTGGGAGCTGGCTTGCCGGCGATCAAGGGCGCAGCCCTTGCCATGCAACGACTCTGCCTGGGCTGGCCTCATCGCCGGCAAGCCAGCTCCCACAATGACCGCACCAGCCCCACCATTTTTTCCTGACCTGATGGATCAGATCATTTCCTCGGCACCCTTGCCGCCGAGCACGATCTCGCCGGCCTCGGCCATGCGGCGGGCGATGGTGAGGATTTCCTTCTGCGCCGTTTCCACGTCGCTGACCCGCACCGGCCCCTTGGCCTCCAGGTCGTCGCGCAGCAGTTCGGAGGCACGTTTGGACATGTTCTTGAAAATCTTGTCCTTGACCCGCTCGTCGGCGCCCTTGAGCGACACCACCAGCACGTCGGACGACACTTCGCGCAGCAGCGCCTGGATGCCACGGTCGTCGACGTCGGCCAGGTTGTTGAAGACGAACATCAGGTCTTCGATCTGCTCCGACAGGTCGCTGTCGACTTCGCGGATCGCATCCATCAGTGCACCTTCCACGGAGCTGTCCAGGAAGTTCATGATGTCTGCAGCGCGCTTGATGCCGCCCAAGGTGGTGCGCGCGGCGTTGGAGTTGCCCGAGAACTGCTTCTCGAGGATCTGGTTCAACTCTTTCAGCGCCGCCGGCTGCACGGTGTTCAGCGACGATACGCGCAAGACGATGTCCAGGCGCACCTTGTGGTCGAAGTTGCTCAGCACTTCGCCGGCCTGGTCAGGGTCGAGGTAAGCGACCACGATTGCCTGGATCTGCGGGTGCTCGTAGCGGATCACGTCGGCTACCGCGCGCGGTTCCATCCATTTCAGGCTGTCCAGGCCACTGGTGTTGCCACCCAGCAGGATGCGGTCGACCAGGCCATTGGCCTTGTCCTCGCCCAGGGCCTGGTTGAGCATCTTGCGGATGTAGGCATCGGACCCCACGCCCAGGCTGGTCTGGTCGCCGACAATGTCGACGAACTCGCTCATTACCTGCTCGACCTGGTCACGGTGCACATTACCCATCTGCGCCATGGCCACACCCACCCGCTGCACTTCCTTGGGGCCCATGTGGCGCAGCACCTGGGCCGCATCGGTCTCGCCCAGCGAAAGCAGCAGGATTGCCGCCTTGTCGACACGGCTCAGCTTGGCGGTAACGGCTCGGTTATCACTCATCGGCGTTGATCCAGTCTTTGACGACCTGGGCTACACGGCCCGGGTCTTCGGCCACCAGGCCTTTGATTGCGTTGAGCTGTGCCTCGTAACCCTCGCTCGGGCTAGGCAGCAGAATGCTTGTCGGGCCACCCAGGCTGACGCGGTCGTTGGCCAGTTCGCCATCCAACCCCACCATGCCGCCCAGCTCCATGTCGCTATCCGAAGCGGCCTGCTTGCCGCCCCCTGTGATGTTGTTGAGCACCGGCCGCAGCACGCCGAACACCAGTACCAGAATGAACACCACGCCCAGCACTTGCTTGACGATGTCCCAGAACCACGGCTGCTGGTAGAAGGCGATATCGGCAATTTCTTCGTTACGGTCGGCGGCAAATGGCACGTTGATCACCGTCACGCTGTCACCACGGCTGGCGTCGAAGCCGACCGCGTCCTGCACCAGGCGGGTGAAGCGCGCCAGGTCTTCGGCGGCCCAGGGTGCACGGCTGGTGTTGCCGGTGGCCGGGTCGATCTTGACCTGGTCGTCTACCACCACTGCCACCGACAGGCGGGTCATGCGCCCCTGCTGCTGGCGGGTGTGGCTGATGGAGCGGTCCAGCTCGAAGTTCTTGGTGCTTTGCTGGCGCTTGTCCGACGGGTACGGTGCGAGCATCGGCTGGCCGGTGGCCGGGTCCATGATCTGCTGGCCGTTCGCATCCACCAGCGGCTGGCCAGGCTGAATGGCTGCGGCCGGGGTAGCGGCGCCACCGGTGGTTTGCGGTGCCGAAGCGGCGCCTGGCGGCTGGTTGCTCAGCGCGCCAGGCACACCTTGCGGGCCCTGGCTGCTGGCGCGTTGCTCGTCAACCGACTGCTCGCTGCGCAGCGCCGGCTGGTCGGGGTTGAACTGCTCGGCAGTCGACTCGACGGCACTGAAGTCCAGGTCGGCGGACACTTCGGCCTTGTATCGGTCATTGCCCAGGACAGGCTGCAAGATGTTGCGCACGCGCTGGGTAAGCATGCTTTCCATACGGCGGCTGTAGTCGTACTGCTTGCCGGCCTCAGTCAGGGCAGAGTCCTGCAGCTGCTCGGACAGCAAGTTACCTTTCTGGTCGACCACGGTGACCTGGGATTTGTCCAGCTCCGGCACACTGGTCGCCACCAGGTTGACGATGGCCGACACCTGACCGGCTTCCAGGGCACGGCCCGGGTACAGCTCGACCAGTACCGAGGCGCTAGGCTTGCGGTCGTCGCGCACGAACACAGAGCTTTTCGGGATGGCCAGGTGCACGCGTGCGGCCTTGACGTTGTTCAGGCTGGAAACGGTACGCGCCAGCTCGCCTTCCAGGCTGCGGCGGTAGCGAGTGGCTTCCATGAACTGGCTGGTGCCCAGCCCCTGCTCCTTGTCGAGCAGTTCGAAACCGACATTGCCATCGCTGGGCGCCACGCCGGCGGCCGCCAGTTTCAGGCGGGCACGGGAGAGGTCGTCGGCCTTGACCAGCAGAGCACCGGAGTTGGGCTCGACGTTATAGGGGATGTCAGCAGCACCCAGGGTGTCCATGACCTGCTTGGTGTCCATGCCCGACAGGCTGCCGTACAGCGGACGGTAATCGGGTTGTTGCGACCACAGCACCACGGCAAAGCCGATTGCCACGCTGGCCGCCAGGCCGACCATGAGGCCGACTTGGCGCAGCATGGGCATCTGCGCGATGTTTTCCAGGAACGACATACCTGGCAGCGGGCGCTTGGCCGCTGCCGGGCCCGTCTTGGCGGGGGGGTTGTCGACGACTGCTTCAGCCATGGTCTACGTCCGTCCTCAAACCGGCATCTGCATGATGTCCTGGTACGCCTGTACCAGTTTGTTGCGTACCTGGGTCATGGCCTGCATCGACACACTGGCCTTTTGCGAAGCGATCATCACGTCGGTCAGGTCGACGCCGCTCTTGCCGATCTCGAAGGCATTGGCCAGCTGGGTCGATGCCTGCTGGGTCTCATGCACCTTGCCGATGGCCTGGCCAAGCATGTCGGCAAAGGTACTCTGCCCCGGCGCCAGCTCGGGGGCGGCGGCGACCTTGGGCAGCGACATGGCATCGGCCTGCATGGCCCGCATGTCCAGCATCAGACGATTGAATTCAACACCTTGGCTCATGACCCTTCTCTCTCCTGCGGCCGCATTTTTTTGACACTCATGCGGCGAATAGCCTACGTAAAGCAACAAAGGTGCCAGCCTTGGCAATCACCTTTCACTGGCTTATACGGCCCCTGTGGGACGGTATTCACAGCGGGGCGCAGTGTCAGCCGAACAGGCTGGCCTCGACGTCGAACCCGGCATCGCGCATCTGCGCCAGTTTGTAACGCAAGGTGCGCGGGCTGATGCCCAGGCGCTCGGCCGCCTCTTTGCGCCGACCGCGCTCGGCGCGCAGGGTATCGATGATCATCTGGTACTCATGGCGGCGCATGTCATCGCCCAGCCCGCTGGCCTCGGCAGTGGCTTCAAGTGATGGCGACGTGCCCGCCGACAAGGGAATGGCGCCTGCCAGACAAAAATCCGCCGCCTCGATCACCCCACCCTGCTGCAGGATCAGCGCCCGCTGAAGCGCGTTGTCGAGTTCACGCACGTTGCCCGGCCAGGCATAGGCCTGCAGGCAGGCCCGGGCCTGCGGCGACAGGCGTACCGGGGCGTGTTTCATCTTGGCCGCATGGCGCGCCAGCAGGCGCTCGGCCAGTTGCAGGATGTCGCCCGGGCGCTCACGCAACGGGCACCAAGCCAGGGGGAACACTGACAGGCGGTAGAACAGGTCTTCACGGAAGCGCCCGGCCGCTACTTCGCCGGCCAGGTCGCGGTTGGTCGTGGCCAGCACGCGGATATCCAGGCTGATCGGCTTGCGCCCGCCCACCCGTTCCACTTCGCGCTCCTGCAGCACACGCAGCAGCTTGGCCTGCAAGGCCATTGGCATTTCCGAGATTTCGTCGAGCAGCAGGGTACCGCCTTCGGCCTGCTCGAACTTGCCGGCCTGGGCGGCGATGGCACCGGTGAAGGCACCCTTTTCATGGCCGAACAGGGTGGCTTCGAGCATGTTGTCGGGGATGGCCGCGCAGTTGATTGCCACAAAGGGCTGCGCCGCCCTCGGCGACTGCTGGTGAATGTAGCGCGCCAGCACTTCCTTGCCGGTGCCGGACTCACCAGAAATCAGCACGGTCGAGTCACTGCGCGCCACGCGTGCGGCCAACTCCAGCAACTGGCGGCTGGCCGGCTCACAGGCCACCGGCCCCTCGTCAGCGGACACCCGCCCGGCGGCATGCCGCTCGACCAGGCTGAGCAGCGCCTTTGGCTCGAACGGTTTGACCAGATAGTCGGCAGCACCTTGGCGCATTGCTTCGACGGCACGCTCGACGGCGGCGTGCGCCGTCATCAACAGCACCGGCAGCTGAGGTTGCTGGCGGCGCAACTGGCTCAACAACTGATGCCCGTCCATACCGGGCATGTTCACATCGCTGACCACCAGGCTGAAGGCATCATCCACCACCGCCTCCAGCGCTTCTTCGGCACTGCCCACTGCCTGGTAGGCGAAACCGCCGATTTCCAGGGTATCGCCCAGCGCCTGGCGCAATACGCGGTCGTCCTCGACCAGCAGCACCTTGATTGCCATTACACCCCCTCCGCCAATTGCCCGTCGATCAACGGCAGCTCTACCCGCACGCAGGTGCCTCGGCCCACCTTCGAGCGCAGGCTGATAGCGCCCTGATGCGCACGCACCACAGCCTTGACCACCGCCAGGCCGAGGCCGGTGCCAGTGGCCTTGGTGGTGAGAAACGGCTCGCCAAGGCGCGCCAACAACTCGGCGGCGATACCGCTGCCGGCGTCACTGACACACAGATGCAGGGTGCGCTCGCGACGGAACAGGTGCACCTTCAAGCGCGCTGGGCCGTCGCTGGCCTGCAGGGCATTTTCGATCAGGTTGAGCAAGGCGCCGACCAGGGTGTCGCGATTGCACAGCAGCTCACCCAGATGGCTGTCGCACTGCCAGCGCACGGTGTGCCCCTGCACATGCGCCTGAGCCGCCTGCTGCAGGGCCTGGAAAAGGGCTTTTGGGGTAACCCGATCACCCAGCGGCAACTCGCCACGGGCGAACACCAGCATGTCACGCACCTGGTGCTCCAGCTCGTGCAGGCGCTCCTTCAAGGTACCGGCGAAGCGCTGGCGGGTTTCCGGGCTCAGCTGTTGCTCGCTGTCAGCGAGGTGGCTGGCGTAGAGCATGGCGGCCGACAGCGGCGTGCGGATCTGGTGCGCCAGCGAGGCGACCATGCGCCCCAACGACGACAGGCGCTCGTGGCGGGCCAGTTGGTCTTGCAGGCGACGGGTTTCAGTCAGGTCGTTGAGCAGCACCAGCTGGCCGGGTTCGGCATCCAGCGAGCGGGTGGCGATGGACAGGCGGCGGCCGTCGCGCAGCGAGATTTCATGGCCATCGTCCTTGCGTGGTGCAAAGCTGCGGGCGATCACCTGACGCCATAACTCGCCGATCAGCGGTTCGCCGAGCAGTTCGCAGGCAGCCGGGTTGGCTTCACGTACAAGGCCATGGCCATCGATCACGATCACCCCGCCAGGCAGCAGGTCCAGCAGGTTCTGCAGACGGTTGGCCAGGCGTTCCTTTTCGCTCAGTTCCTCGATGCGCTGGGCACTGACCACGGCCAGCTCGCCTTTGAGTTCACTGACCCGGGCTTCGAGCAGGCTGTAGGACTGGCTGAGTTGGCTGGATACCTGATTGAACAGGGCGAAGGCTTGCTCGATACCCTGGTGGCTGTCCTGCTCGATCGGGGTCTGCCCCTGATGATCGGGGGCTCGGGTTACGTGGGCGGCCTGGGGCATCGTGCTCTCTCGCGTGGCTGACCGTCATAAAAACGGTGTGTTGCCAGCGGTGTAGCAATAGCCGTGCCGGAGATGGGGATTTGTGTTGCCTGTGCCGGCCTCTTCGCGGGCTTGCCCGCTCCCACAGGGCCAGCATAGGAGTCAAGCCCTGCGCTGTACCTGTGGGTGCGGGCAAGCCCGCGAAGAGGCCGATCCAGGCCTACGACAATGTATCAATCCGGCAGCCAGGCCTTGCGCCAGTTGCTCAGGTTGTCGCCTTCGAGCATCCAGCCGCCCAGCACTGCATTGCGCAGTGCATCGCCCGCCTTCGCCGTGGCATCCAGATCAGAGATGTGCATGCGAATGGCATCTACCCAGCCTCGGAAACGGTTCTTCACCAGTGTGACCGGCAAATCGCTGTAGCCCTGGTAGCAACGCAGGTCGCTGGCGATCACCGGGAAACCACAGGCGCCGTACTCCAGCAAACGCAGGTTGCTCTTGCACTCGTTGAACAGGTTCTGCTCGACCGGCGCCAGGGCCAGGTCCAGGTTCATCCTGGCCAGCGTCGCGGGGTATTGCTCAATCGAGACACTCGGGTGGAACTCATGAACATAAGGCCGCAGCTTGTCCGGGCACATGCCGAAGAACACCCATTCCACCTCGTTGGCCAATTCCTTGACCACGTCCGCGATCACTTCCAGGTCGCCCGTGTGGCTCGCCCCACCCGCCCAGCCGACACGCGGCTTGCGCGACTGCCGGCGCAGGGCCTTGAGGTCGCTCCAGTAGCGGGTATCCAGCGTGTTGGGTACCACGCGGATATCGCCATGTACGCCGGCGAAGGCCTCGGCCAGCGGCTGCGTGGAGACGACAAAGCGGTCCACATAGGAAAGACTGCGACGTATGGACCGCAGAATGTCCTTGGGCATGTGCGCCCTGTGCACGCTCTTGAGCGGCAGGTTGGGCAGGTAGTCGTCCAGCTCGAAGACCTTGAAAGCCCGCGAAAACGCGTGCATCCGGCGTATATGCTCAATCTGCTCATCGCCAACCTGGCGCTGCAGGATGATGCTGTCGGGCTGATAACGCTCAAGTTCGGCAGGCGCCAGATAATTCCACGCCACCACCCCCTCGGCCAGCCCCTCGCGGTTGAGCGTATCCAGCGGCTGGATGACCCGGTAGTTGCCACACCCTCCTCTGTCCGCCGCATGGGCGAGGATCGTCGGCAGCGGTTTCCAGGACGACAACGGTCGCCAGCTCAGACCGGAGGGCGCCAGGCCGAGGCCATTGTCGGAAGACAGCGAGAAGTTCGGGTTGTGGAGCGGGTCGCGTGCCAGTACAGGCAGCCAGCGGTCATACAAGGCATCTTCTTCTGCGGCGGTGGCCGGCGTTACAGCATCCTCACTTAGCAGCAACTGAACACGCGGCGTCCACACGTTCAGGTAGCCGCCACGGTGCAGGCGCAGGCACAGATCAACATCCGTCCAGCGCTGCAACTCGGGGGACTCGTCGAAACCGCCCGCCTCCAGGAACAGGCTTTTGTTCACCAGCAGGCACTTGCCGCTCACGGCGACATAGTTCTGGTCCACTTGCAGGCGCTGCAGATAGCCGGACGCGTCCATCGGCTGACCGGCAAAAGCTTCGCCAACAGGGCCATTCAGGCCGAGCACGAAACCGGCATGGCTGATGGTAGCGTCCCCCGCCACCAGTTTGGCCCCCACCACGCCGACTTCCTGGCGCATGCCGTGGTTGAGCATCTGCTGCAACCAATCGTTATCGAGCACCGCAGCGCCTTCGTCCAGCCACAGCAGGAAATCACCACGGGCCTGCCCGGCGGCCTGGTTGCGCATTTGCACAGGCGCCATGCCGGCAGGGAATCGCAGGCAACGAATGGCATCGGTGCCAAGCCGGGCAACGTTGTCGAGCCAGCCGTTTACTGCCGGGCCGGCATTATCACGCGCCAGCAGCAGCACCTCGTAGTTTCGATAGGTTGTCTTCTCCAGAATGGTTTCCATGCAGCGCTGCACCCGCTCGGTGCTGTTGCCCTGGAGCAGGATCAGGATGCTGACCGGTGCGTCGCCGGGGGCGCCATAGTTCAGATCATAACGCCCGGGCAGACGAGACCCGATGCGCGCCTGTGCAAAACCGCGGGCATGCAGATGGCGCTGGATGACCCCGCGCTCGTCCGGGCAGTCGCGCAGCGACGGGGCATCGCAGACCAACAACGGCTCGCTGATATGCCCCAGCCCCTCGAAACCGGCAGACTCGATCAGGCGCAGGATGTAATCCAGCTCGTATGCCTGGCCCGCCTCCTGGCGGAAGCCGCCCATTTCCAGCCACACCTGCCGGTTGAACAGCCAGTGGCGTGACAGGCTCGCCGGCAAACTGAGCAGTAGATCAAGGTTTAGATCAGGGCGCAGCACAGCGCCCATTTCTGACCCATCGGAACGCAAACCCTCATCACCATAGACGGCCCGACAGCCCGGCGCCGCCAACAGGTCAAGCGCGGCAATCAGCAAGCCACTTGCAGTGAACTCACTCCCCGCGTCTACCAGCATGAACCAGTCAAATTCACCCGCCTGAACTGCCTGGTTCAGCTGATCGCTCAGGCTGGCATCGGTCAGACGCACGAAATGCAGCTTGTCCTGCGCCGAAGTCGCGGGAGCCTCGCCCGGCGTCAGCGCCACAATTTTCAAAGTGGAATAAAGGCAGTGATCGCTACCCAGGCTTTGCAGAGAAGCTTTCAATGCATCGGCGCGCCCGTCAGCGTCCACCACGATTACCCCGATCACAGGGCCACCCTGATGGGCGCGCAGACGCTGTTCGATCAGGCGACTCTGCATGGCATCCGGAACGCGTTCGGCCAGCCAGGTTTGCAGTGTCAACGCCTTGGGCTTGCCACCCAGATGCTCCAGCATTTGCTGGCGCCCGCGCTGTACTTCTTCGCTGCCAACGTCGCCATGGCGCGCATACAACTCGCGATAAAGCGCTGGGTAATCTTTCAGTGCCTGCTCGGAGCGTCGTGCAGGTGCATTGTCGTCCCGCCGCATACGGACTTCCACCGTCTCGCTGCGCACATGATGGAAGGCGCTTCGCGCGCTCAGGCGCATGAGGAAATCCCAATCCTCCAAGCCTGCCAGCGACTCGTCGAAGTCCCCCACGGCAAGCGCAAGCGCGCGTGGGCAGGCAAAGGTGTTGATCGGGATGTAGTTGTTTACCAGCAAACGCTCCCGGGAGTAGGCCTCGTGTGGATAGCGTTGTTCACGCGCCACCTCGGTCCGCTTGCCCGCCGCAATCGTTTCCTGAATGAACACTGCATCCGTGTACACCACACTGTCGGGGTGGGTATCCAGCGCTTTGGCCAGTGTTTCAAGGTGGTCAGGCAGGTACAGGTCGTCGTCGTCCAGATAAACGACATACCGGCCACGGGCCAGATGCAAAGCGGTATTACGGGCAGCGGCCGGGCCGCGATTGCGGCCTTGGCGGATGTACGTGATCGGGAAATCGTACTCAGCCAGCAGCGACTCGACCGGCTCGCCATTGTCATTGACCAGGATGACGTCAAAGTCCTTGAAGGACTGATGCGCAATGCTGTTCAGCGCATCCTTGAGCAATTGCGGGCGGTTGAAGGTTGTCAGGATAACAGAGAACAACGCCTGCTCTTGCTGCCGCGCTTGTTCTTCCAGGCGCTCGCAAAGCCGGCGTGCCCGGGCCCCCAGCTCGGAACCCTGCTCGTCAGGATACAGATCCAGACGCCGCTTGAGGTGCCCGGCCACCTCGCGCTCACGCCCGTGAAGATGATGCTGCGCATTGCGCTCGAATACCCCCTCGACAATGGCAAGGTGCCCCATCAATGGCTCGCTGGAGGCATAAAACCCGCTCGAATACTGCGCACCATGCCAGCGATAGCTGACACCCGGCATATCGACGTAGGCGAAATCGGGGTAACGCTCCGCCATCTGCACGACCATTTCCCAGTCGCCGGCACCGTAGCTGTTGCCTGGATTCCAGACCCGGCAAAAAATCTCACGCCGGTAGATGACGGCCGAAGGCGTCATGTAGCTGTCGTAGATGAGCAGATCAGCGACTTCATTACGCCCGCCGACATAGTCGCCATTGCGGTAGCCGGGGTGACGAGGCTGGTTCAATGCCTGCCCCGAACCATCGACCCAGCGAATGCCGGTATAGCCAACCGCCACGTTGGGCTGGCTCTCCAGCGTAGGCAACAGACGCGACAGATGGCCCGGATTGAAATAGTCGTCGGCGGAAAGGAACGTGAAGTAACGCCCCTGCGCGATACGCAGGCCATTTCGCCAGTTGTAACCCGGGCCGTAATTGTATCGGTTACGGATGTATCGCACTTTCGGGTTGCCCGCGAATGCCGCCATTACCTCGGCGGTATCGTCCGTGGAAGCGTTGTCCAGCACCAGGATCTCGATATTCTCCACACCCTGATCGAGCACCGACTGAACACACTGGGCAAGATAGCGCCCATAGTTGTAGGTCGGAATAACGACACTCAGCAGCGGCTCGAACTGCCGTACGGCAGCAGCATCATCAGCGATTGCAGTGGTGACTTTATAGAGCCAGAAGTCCGCCGAACAATGGTAATTCCTGGAATGGTCGCGGTCTTCAGCTTCTCGCGTCAGTGGCCACGCTTGCGCATCGGATCCGGGCGCATCGGGAAGTTTCAAGTAATCGATGTGCACCCTCGAAGTACTGACAGGCTCTCCCTTCGCCGGAATCAGAACCTTGCTGAAGCAGGTATCGTCCTGTAGCGCCCCAAATTGCTCGGAAGAACGTAGCAGCAGATAACGCCGCACCTGTGACGGCAACGCGAACAAGGCATTGGCTTGACGAGGGTGGGCAATCAGAAAGACGCCGTCGCACTCTCCGGCGGCTTCGGTAGCTCGCTCGAACACCAGCCCATTGCTCAGGCCATAGGCCGCCAGGGGCTGCAGCGGCAATTGCCGTTGTAGTTCTTGCCAGTGCGCATCGGACAGCAGGAAGGCCTGCTCATCGTCCAGGCAAAACCCGGCAACCAGCACTCGCCAAGGTTGCCCGGTACAACGCCCACCCGCGATCAAAGCCCAATTCGTCATGCTGTCACTTCCCCCAAAAAATGTTGCTCGCTTGCGTCAAGCGACACGGCGCCTGTCGGCACGAAGCCTCTATGCCCTGAATCACGCAGATTCCGTCAGCTCTTTCCACGACACGATGCGTGCCGGCGCCGTGAGATGTTGGCGGACAAGCGCTTCGATGTAATGTTCATGGTCCCGCTCGGAGCTGATGATCACGACATCGTCCTGTTCCACTTGCTCACTCATCCAGGCCAAGGGCTGGATGGGCACGCCGAGCATTTGCGTGCCCTGGCGATTGAGGTTGGAGTCTATACAGGCGACGACCTGTCCACCTTTGTTTCTGGCTTCAAGAATCAGCAATGCGGCGATGAAGGCGCTACCAAAGATGATGATCCTGCGCCCCTCCAGGCCGGCCAGAATGCTCGAGCCTGGGTTTTCAACGGTTTTGCGCGTCCATTTCAGAAGTTGCCGGGTAGCGCTGGCATGCCCGGAAACCGACAACTTGTCCAGCGGGCACACCTGGTCCCCCAGCAACAGAAGCTGGGCTAGCAGGAAGACTGGCAAGCCCGCCAGAAAGGCGTCGGGGGCTTGCTCCAAGTTGCGCAGCAGGCTGTCGGCCGTTTTACCAATCTTCTTCAGAATGTGCTTGTCGATTGCCTGACCCACCTGGGTGGTAATGGCTTCCTGAATCGCGAAGCGCGCCACGTAGGCATCAAAATGAAGGGCCTCTACCTCCAGACCAGGCACGCCCCTGGCAATGTGCTTCAGGTCTCGATAGAGAGCGACCCCTGGTAGCGACAGGCTTGCCACATGGGAGAACTGCCTGGTGTGCAGCCGACGGCGCAGCAACGGCTGATCGAGGAAGCCGATAGCATGCCGGCGGTTGATACGCGCCGGCATCAGCACGTCCTCGATGCCTGCCGTCTCCAATGTTTTCTTGTGGGCAGCCGCGTCGCCGAGGCACGCGTGTACCGCATAGAAGCTGGGCAGTACGGCCCGCTCCAGCATCACGCCGCTGGGCATAGGCCACAACCGCTCCTTGAGAAAACTGCTGATGTATTCCCCTGGAGCGAAGACTCGCTCCGATTCAGGCAGGGTGTGCTCGCCGACTAGCGCATCCCCATCCTGATCAATGTCACTGACGCGAGTCCACACCAGCCGCACTTCTGGATGGCAATCCATGAAACGCATCTGCCGTTCAAGCATGTCTCGCTCCATGACATCATCGTCATGGGTCACGATCACCCGTCGCCCAAGGGCAAGGTGATAAGCCGAACGGCAGTTGAACTCCACACTGGAGATGTTGCGGGAATTCCTGACGTAGCGGATTCGCGGGTCCTGCAAGCGCAGGATAAACTCCGCAGTCCCGTCACTGCTGCCATTGTCGAGTACCAGCAGCTCGAAATCCTCATAGCTCTGGGCCAGGACGGCAGCGATGGACTGCTCGAGGTAGTGCAGTCGATTGTAGGTCAGCAGCGCAACGGTCAGCGACGGAATGGCTGGGTTCATGGCAACGACCGCACCAGATCAGGGATCTCACGGTGCTTCTGCCCGTGGAGAAAGACAAAGTTGGTTTCCTGGGTTTCCTCGTCAATGCCAGGGCACGGGCGTAGCCCCTCTTCGCTCAGGGTGTAAGCCTGGTAGCCAAGACCATCGAGCCGCTCCACCACCTCGTTAGGGTGGTAATCGAACTTCCTGGCCCACTTTCTCAACAGCTCGATCAGAATCACCGGTTTGTGTTGAGCGAGCATCGCCTCGCCACCCTGGATCACCATCAACTCCGCCCCTTCCACATCGCACTTGATGATCTGGGGCGCCAGCTCATGCTGCGCGCAGAAGCTATCCAGCGTCGTGGCCGGGCAGGACACCTTCTGCAGGCTTTCCTGGCGGCCCGGTTGCCCGGCCAGGACCTGGGAAGTGGCGCCGGAGCAGTTGGGCGTGTAGAGAAACTCCAGCGTCGCCTGCTGGTTTGAAAAGGCCAGCCGGTGCGCCTCTATGTTGAACAAGCCGTTGTGGCGGATGTTGCGCTCGAGAATCTCATAGGTATGGGGGATTGGTTCGAAGGCGTGAATCCGCGCCGACGGGCAATGCCGAGCCAGCGCCAGGGCATACCAGCCGCAATTGGCGCCGATGTCCAGAATCACCGCGTTTTCCTGGGTGATGGCTTTGAGGAACTCGGTTTCCTGTGTTTCATAGGCACGGAAGTTCATCAGGGTACAGGGCACCAGGTGCTGGTCCTGGGGATCCAGAAACAACTCGACCTGCTGCGAGCGGGAACGCACGAAGATGCCCTCTGGCAGAATGCGCAAAGACTCCACATCGGTACCGGCGATAAACTCAGGGTACTCGAACAGGCTGGCGTGCCGCGCGTGAATGGCCTCGATGTAATCCTGCTTGGCAGAGCCCCCGGCCTCATAGGCCGTACGGATGTGGTTGAGCGTGTTCATCGGCATTACCGGGCTCCGGTTGCGAGGCTGAGGATTCTGCCGCGCCAGTGATGTTGCTGGGTCAGTGTGTCGCGGATCTCTGCAGCGTAAGTGGTACTGGCAATGAAGACCGTGGCCCCCTGGTGCTGCGCCAGCTCATCGGGGCCGGTAATGGTCACACCGAGCAGGGATTTGCCCTGCAGGTTCCTGTTCCGGTCGACGATGCCGCAGACATTGGCCTTGCCCAGCCGGGTATCGCAGAGCAACCGGCTGGTAAGCGCGCCAGCGCCCCAGATCAGCACCGGCTCAGCACTGGCCTCCAGTTGCTGGGCCAGCGCTTCCACCGGGCGCAATACCTGCCGTGAAAGCTCGACATAACTGAGCAGGCTGGCAGCCGCCACAGCATCAACCGTGAAACGCTTCGCTGCCGGGCTGGTCTTGCGGTACATGGCCAGCAGGTAATGGTTGTCGTAGAAATCGTTGTGCTGGGAGATCACCGTCACTTTCTCGAAGCCGTTAGCCGCCAGCAGGTTGTCGAGGCTGGCAGCACTGAAGAAGTTGATGTGTTCCAGTGCAAACTCGAGGAAGGGCTCAGCCAGCGGCGTCTTGCCGAAGGCTTCGGCATCGGGAACAGCGATGAACAGATAGCCGTCATCCGCCAGCAGCGCCGCAATCTTCGCCAGGCTGTTGCGCAGGTCGGCAATATGCTCCAGCACGCCGCAAAGACTGATCAACTGGAAGCGCTCTTCAGTGACGAAAGCATCCACGGTCGCGCTTCTGATCTCTACTCCGTAGATTTCGTGCGCCAGCTTGGCTGCAGCTGGGCTGGGCTCCATGCCTAGTAAGCGCTGGAAGCCTGCCTGTTTGAAATGTGCAAGGAAATGACCCATGCCCGAACCGATATCGAGAATGCGAGCGTCGCTTGCCAAGTCTGCATGTTGCTGGACGAAGTGGAAGAAATCGCCATGAATACGTGCCAACCCGGGCGGCAGGTCGGTATGCAGGTGATGCTCGACGTTCTGATAGAACTGATCGAGCGCCGACTGATCCGGAATGTCGCTGGCGTAGGCAAAACCGCAGTTGCGACAGGCCACCACATCGTAATGGACTGCCTGGGGAAGCCCCGGGAACAGAAAATGCTGACGGTGCAGTTGCTCCGGATGGCTTGCGCCACAAATTTCACACGCTCTCATATCGCCTACCCTGAACTTTACGAACGGCCTTGCCAAAACGGAAGACGCAACAATAACTGGCCAAAAGAGCGGTCTTAGCCCGCCTGTGTATTGAGGCGAGAACGGTACCAACTTTGAGAAATATCACGGATCTGGGCAAGCCTCACAAAGGCCTCGTCCGGAATCCCGGCGCAAATGGCAAGTTGCTGTTCCAGGTTAAACATTTCTTCGGGTGAGTAACGGGGAACTCGCTCCTCGCCGGCCACCTGCACGTCAGGCGCGGGCTCCCAGCAGTCAATAATCGAACCCGCTGCATCGATATTGCCGTCCAGCCCAAGCGCGCGCAGCGTCTGAACGAATCGCGCATACGCGTCCTGATACTGCGAAAGCGTTGCGGTGTAGTCACAGCGTGACAAGAAGAAGTTGATATCCATTGATGCGGGCAGTTCATGTTCCGCCACAAACGGCAGTGAAAAAAACTCGCACATTTCCCGCACCCTTGAATCGTGCGCAATGAAAACGGCAGGTTTTCCGGCATGGATCGCCGGCGTCAAACCGTGCATTCTGGCCCCGAACACAAAATCCATCGACCCGAGGAATTCCTTCCACAGGCTGTAGTTTGTAAAGTAGCGAACGCGCTTTTTTTTCAACAAGGCAAGCACAGGCGCCAAGTCTTTATAGAACCGCCGCGCCGCATGGATATCGGCCCCGCTGACCTTCCCGGGGTAATAGAGCGCCTGCGCAAGCAGGCCAAAGACCTGCTCGACATAGTAATAATCCTGCTCACTGGCCAGGCGAAGAAAGTCGTCGATCCGGCTATGCCGATTGCCCTGGTAGTTCGAGTAGCACACCGCAACCTTTTCAGGGTTGCTCGGCACCTCCATCAAGGATGTGCGCAGCGCAGGGCCATTCAAGTAGAGGGATGGGCAGCCTAAGGGAACGGCATTCTTGATCCCGAGGCTATTCAGCACGTCCGCTGAATAATAGCCGCGCGTCCCCACCACCGGCGATCTATCGGCGATCACACTCAGATAGCGGACCACCGCAGGGGAAAGCTGCTTGTGGAACCCGGGCTGATAATCGTACTCCCTGGCTTGAATGGATTCGCCAAGACTGAAAAAAGGAATCTTCAGTTTTTCGATAAAGTCCGTGACGTAGGCGTAAGGATAACCATCCTGGTCATACGGAGGCGGCGCAATCCTGCAAGGGATGAAAAATATCACCTTGGAAAATCGCTCATTGACCTCTTCTGCGGTCATCCGAAAGTTCCAGGCCTCAAAATTGCGCCCCGAAGTCAACAGCGCGCCGGCATGGGCGTAAACAATGTCCCCAATATTGATAAATTGGGAATGATACTGGTAATTGGCCCCTGTCTTTCTAATCCCCTCAGGCGGGGGGAGGTAACCAATCAGAGTCGGACGCGAATCGGGAGCGTTCATGTATTGGCCTGCAAGAGTCTGGTTAAACCCACATCCAGAGATGTGAGTGGCGCCCACCCCAAAGCGCGGATCTTGTCGATATTGAAATGCCCAGCGCTTCTCACGGCGGGCGCCGGACCACTGCGCGCCTTCGGCCTGACCATGAGCTGCCCTGCCTTACCGGCTGAGGCAATCAACTTTTCGGCCAATTCCAGGATGCTGGTTTCCTGCGTTTCACCAACGTTATAGGCATGGCCTGCTTCACCCTGAAACAGAATGTGGAACAGCCCGAGCACGGTATCGGAGACGTAGCAGAACGGACGCGAGGCGCTTCCATCGGAATCCAGCTGGATATCCCGATTGTGAAGTACATCGGCAAGCAGATCGGAAATCGCCCGGCCATCATCCAGACGCATACCCGGCCCATAGCAATGGGAAATTCGCGCGATCCTGGCATCCACACCGTACTGGGTGTGGTAGGCCCGGCACAGGGTTTCGGCCAGGCGCTTGCTCTCGCCATAGCAGGCCCGTGGAGCCAACGGGTCTTCACGGCCAAAATCACCTTCCGCGATCGCATCGGTTTGCCAGGGATTGTCGCCGTACACCGCACCGCTGCTGAGGAACAGGAAACGTGCCTGCTTTTCCAGGGCCAGCTCAAGCAGTGCCCCGGTGCCATCGGTATTGGCGCGAATCGTATCGACCGGGCGCTGCAGATAGTCCTTGGGGCTGGCAGGGCTGGCGGCATGGATGATGAAACCCAGTGGCGCAGCAAGGCCGCAGGGCTGGGTGACATCCTGGATCAGAGGCGTCACTTCACCAGGCATATCCAGCCAGGGCATGCGTTGACGCAGTTTTTCCAGGTCCCGAGCCAGGGCATACACATGCAGGTTCGCCTGGGGCTGAAGGCGATTGAGCCAGGCCAGGGCCTCGACTACATGCCCCCCGATAAAACCCGAGGCGCCGGTGACCAGGATGTGACGACCGTACAGGGCCTCCCAAGGCAACGGGGCGGCGAGAATACCGCTCAAATCCCCGGCGAGAATGGAATCAGGCGTCTTCATAGATGCTATCCAGACCGATGATACGCTGCGCTGCAATCCCGAGGTTGAGCAGGTGCTGACGGATTTCTGCGGCGAAGCGGATGGAGCAGATGACGATGGGTAATTCCGCATGCGCTTGCGGGTCGTAGGCACACACCACGTGTTTACCCAGGCGTTGCCCCCATTTCGCTTCGGATGAGTCCAGCAAGGCGTGGATATCCAGCGACTCGGCTAACGGTGCCAGGTAATTGAGGTAGTCGCCGCCAATTCCGTACACCAGGAACGGGCCGCCGGTTCTTTCACGAAAACGCTGCAGCAGAAGCTGCTCGCGGCGCTCTGCCCCAAGTTGCAGGCGGGCGACGATGCGGATCGAGTCCGGGTAGACCGGTGATTCGTAATGCCCCACGGACACCCCATCACAACTAAAGCCGCAACGTGCAAGCAGCAGGGTCAGCGACGCCGGGGTGAACTGGTGCAGGTGCTCGAGATTGCGATCACTGGCCAGCAGCGGATGCCCCGCCTGGTTCGGCACCTCGATCAGCACACGCCCGTCTGCACCAAGAAGACTCGACCAGGCCGCAAGCTCCTGCTCGGGTCGGGCGATATGCTCCAGCACATGAAAGGACACGATCAGCTGGTACGGCGCTGCCTCGATCTGGCTGGTCGGCGTATGGAAGACGCGGTCAAGCTTCTGCTCGGCCAGCACCCTGTCTTGCGACAACTCCACACCCTCATAGGTGACGGCAAAGCGCGCCTTGATCTCACGCCCGAGTTCACCTTCCGCACAGCCGACTTCGAGCACACGCTCCCTGCCCGTCTGCAGCAAGTCAGAAACCGCAGCGACGCGCTCACGCATCTTGCGCTTGAACCAAGGTGTGTTCAGATCGTTACGTGCAACCAGGGTTTCATAGTAGCCCGCCTGGTCCATCGGCAGCCGCCAACGATGCCCGCACAGCCGGCAGGGTGTGTACGCAGGGCTGGGCAACTGCATCTCGATGGATCCGCAGCAGGGGCATGCACTGGCTGTCGTGGTTGTCATCATGCGCGCACCAGGCGTTCCAGCAACTTTTGCGGCGAAGGCAATGGCTGCTCATGACTGGCAAATTGACCATAACCCCAAGCGACGGGCCAGAACTCGACACCATTGGCAGCCGCTGCACGACCGTCTGCGACGGTATCGCCAATGTAGAGAGCCGATTGCGCTGCAATGCCGCCATCCTCCAGCAAGGCAGCGATCATGCCGGCCTTGTCCGAATAGCGATCAGGGTAGGAGTCACTGGCATACACTTCGCTGAACAGCCCTTGCCAACCTAATGCCGCAATGATGCGCTGGGTTGGCAGCAACCGCTTATTGGTCGCGATGGACAGACTGAAGCCCTGCTCATGTAGCTGTTCCAAGGCCGCCTGGCACCCGACATAGGCGGCCGTTTCCAGGCAGGCTTCGGCGTCGTAGATGTCCTTGAACGAAGCGCTCAGGGCATCAAGCAATACTGCGTCGCTACTACCGCTGAGTGTCGCCAGCGTCTGGCGCAAAGGCGGCCCGATCAGGCTGGCGTCTATAGGGCACATGGCCTGCAGGCCGTGTGCCTTCAGCGCACGGGCAAAGCAGGCCAGAATGGCCGGCGCGGAGTCAACCAAGGTGCCGTCGAAGTCGAACAGGACGTGGCGCTTCATCACTTGACCTGCTGCCGAACCTGGCGCGATACCGGGGCGATGTTGCCAGCCATTTCTTCCTCCAGTACTGCCAGCGGCAGCAAGGGGGACATATCTTCCAGCGGCATGGAGGTCATCGAACCATCGGCCTGCGGAATCGCGGCGACTTTCGGGCTCAATGCCTCATCCTTCATCAACAGGACTTCCAGAATCATCGGCCGCGGCATTTGCATGGCCTCGGCCAGGCCCTGGTCCAATTCGGCGGCATCGCTGATACGCTTGAACGGCAAATGGTAGGCACGCGCCAGTTCTTCCAGGTCCGGCATCCACAAGCCTGCTTCAGGGCCTGTGCCGACATAGCGGCTTTCGAAGTAGTTGCGCTGGGTATTGCGGATCGAGGCATAACCGCCGTTGTTCATCACCACCAGGCAGATCGGCAGGTTGAAACCGCGAAGCGTGGCCAGCTCCTGAATATTCAGTTGCAGGCTGCCATCACTCTCCACCGCCACCATCGGCTTGCAGCCGTTGGCGAAGCAAGCACCAATCGCAGCTGGCAGGCCGTAACCCATCGCACCCAGACCCGAGGTCAGGAATACACGCTGGCCTGGACGATTGCGGAATACGGTGTAGAACACTTCGACCGCCAGCCCGGAGCTGCCGGTGCTGACCAGCGTATTTTCCGGCACTGCATTGGAAAGCGAGTCAGCAAACTGGAAGTGGCTGATCGGCCCGCTGGCGGCGAAGGGCTTGCCGTCGTTGACGCCATAGCGTGACTTCCAGTCGCGGCAACGTTCCAACCATTGTGGCCGGCTGAACGAAGCACCTTTCAGAGAAGCAGCCAGTGTGTCGACGAAGCTGGCGGCGTCGCAGGTAACGGCGACATCGATAGCCATGTCGAGCTTGGCGATCTCGTTGGCATCCACATCAACGACGATCTTGCGTGCATTGCGCGCAAAGTCTCGTGGTGCATAGGCGGTGATGATGTTGTCCAGACGACAGCCGAGAGTGATCAGCAGGTCGGCATTCTGTACCGCGAAGTTCGGTGCACGCAGCGCTACCACACCTGGCCGGCCCACATACAATGGGTGCTCATGCGGCAGCAGGTCCATTGCATTCCAGGTCGTCACCAGCGGCACGCCCATGGACTCGATCAGATCACGAAAGGCTGCGGCCGCGCCGCTCAAGCGAACACCATGGCCGGCGAGGATCAGCGGTCTCTCGGCACCCTCAAGCAAGCTGCGGATCTGCGCCAGCGTTTGCGCCTCCAGCGCTGCAACGGGTGCAGCGGCCTCGTCCCACCCCACCAGGTTGTCGGGATCGATCGGCGCGCCCTGCACGTCCAGCGGTACGTCGATCCACACCGGGCCGGCACGGCCATCTCGTGCCACAAAGACCGCGCGCTCCAGCTCCCGGCGAATGTCTTCTGGCTGCTGGATGGTTACCGCGTACTTGGTGATCGGCTCGACCACACTGACGATGTCCACTTCCTGCACGCCTTTCTGCCGCAGGGGCGCGCCACGCAGCAGGTCGGCACGCTTGACCTGGCCGGAGATGACCAGCAACGGCACCGACTCGATCCACGCGCCCGCAACGGCAGTCACGGCGTTGGTCGCACCCGGGCCGGTGGTGACCATGGCCACACCGATATTCTCATTGATACGGCAATAGGCTTCGGCAGCAATCGCGGCGGCCTGCTCATGGTGGCAGGCCACTACATCCAGGTTGGGGTGCTTGCCGACCGCGTCGTTGAGGTGCATGGCACCTCCGCCCGGCAACAGGAAGACGTGCTCCACCCCCAGATCGGCGATGAAGTCAGCAATGTAGTCAGCAACACGATAGGGGGTAGGCACGTCAGTCCATCCAATAGCTCAAGAGGGTTTTACGGTCGCGATTGGCATTGATCGCTTCGTCGGTATAGAACGAATCATTGCTGAAATGCGTGGAAGACAGCTCTTCGATGATTGCCCCTTCCTGACTGTGGAAGGCATGGCGAACACCTGGCTCGACAGTGACCACATCGCCCGGGCGGCAGGCACGACTTACACCGTCCAGCTGCAGCGTCAGCTCGCCATGCAGGACGTGGAAGGTCTCTTCCTTGCGCTGGTGATATTGCTCCGGGTGCTGCTGACCCGGCAGGAGCATCAGCAGCTTCTTGCAGTAACCCCTGTTGACCACCGTGAGCATGGTCAAACCGACCTCGTCGAAATGATCCAGGCCATAGTGGTGGGATATTTCCAGGTCGACCCGGCCCGGCACCACCACGTGGCTGCTGCTCAGCTGCGCCCGAACGCGCTGGACAATCTCCCAGACCTTGTCACGCACATCGCGCCGCGTGCTGTTCTGCGTGCTCAGCGCTGCATGCTCGGGAATATCCGCCTGGGCTGTGAAGGTGGCGTATTTCGACCAGTCATTGGCAGTGATCTGCCCATCCTGCGGCGGGAAAGCGAAATACACATCGTCTGCCTGTACCACCTCGCCCGCGGCAATGGCCCTGCGCGCAAATACGCCACGACGTAGGGAGCGCAGGCTGGCGACTTCACTCTCGTTTACCGGCAAACGCTGCTCGCCTTCACCGCAGAGCAGCAAGGCATATTGCGCGGCTTCCAGCCAGCGTCGAACCTGCTCCGGGCTTGCCGAATAGGCGTTGAGCGGGAACTGCTCGGTGGGCAAGCCGACGTGCTTTTCGAAAATGCGCGCGCCCTTGGCGAGTGCAATCTTGACGATATCGGTATTGTCCGGATTTTCATGCGTTGAAAAGCCCACGCGCACACCCGGATAACGCCGGCGCAGAAAATCCACCTGCGACAGATGCATGTTGGCATCGGCGGTCGGGTACTCGCCTACACAATGCAGGATGGCGAAGTTCTTTTCCCGATGGGCAAGGAAACTAACCAGGCGATCGAGCTCTTCCAGGGTCGATCCGGCAGTGGAAACGATCAGCGGATGCTGAGTTTGTACCACGCGTTCCAGCAATGGCCAGTCGCTCATGGAGCAACTGGCGATCTTGATCGCATCCAGCTGCTGCTCTTCGATCACCTCCACCGATGCTTCATCGAACGGCGTGGACAGGCAGAGGAAACCGTTGGCACGGATTTCCGCCACCAGGCTATCGAACTGCTCACGGGACAGGCGCGTCTCGCTGAAGCGCTTGATGTACTTCACATCGTCACGGCCACGCATCGCCGGGTGAATGAAGGTGTCCAGATCACGGTATTGCAGCTTGAAAGCGAAGCGGAACGGAAATGCCTTGCACACCTCGGCAAAGGCGCGGATCAGCGCCACGCCATGCGCCACATCGCCCATGTGGTTGTTCGCCATTTCCAGGATGAACAGCGGTTTGTCGAACAAGGTACCCGCGCTGGCGGTAGGGGTGCTCATCATTGGGATCCTCGGTTGAGCCAGGCTTCGATGTGACTGGCCGCATGTTCCAGGTGGGCGTCGCTCAAGCCCGGCCACAGGCCGATCCAGAACGTGTCGTTCATGATCTTGTCGGTTACCGGCAACTCGCCGGAAACCCGGTAGTTCAGCCCCTGCATGTAGGGCTGGCGGGTCAGGTTGCCGGCAAACAGCAAGCGTGTGCCCACGCCCTGTTCATCCAGGTAGCGCACCAGCTCGACGCGGTTGATTCCACAGCCATCGCGCAGGGTGATCGGATACCCGAACCAGGACGGGTCGCTGTCGCGGGTGGCCTGCGGCAGGATCAGTTGGTCCGCACAACCGGCCAGCCGGTCGCTCAGCCAGGCGAAGTTGCGCTTACGGGCGGCAACGAAATCATCAACCCGGTCCATCTGCGCCAGGGCGCAGGCGGCCTGCATGTCGGTGATCTTCAGGTTGTAGCCCAGGTGCGAGTAGGTGTACTTGTGGTCGTAGCCGTGCGGCAGGTCACCCATTTGCCAGCAGAAGCGCTTGCTGCAGGTGTTGTCCTCGCCCGGCGCGCAGTAGCAATCGCGGCCCCAGTCGCGGTACGACTCGATGATGCGCTTGAGCAACGGCGAGTCGGTAAACACCGCACCGCCCTCGCCCATGGTGATGTGGTGCGCCGGGTAGAAGCTGAGGGTGCCGATATCGCCAAAGCCGCCAACCATACGGCCCTGGTAAGTGGAACCCAGGGCATCGCAGCAGTCTTCGATCAGCCACAGGCCGTACTTGTCACACAGGGCGCGCACAACGCCCAGATCGAAAGGGTTGCCCAGGGTGTGGGCCAACATGATGGCCTTGGTCTTCGGGCCGATGGCCGCTTCGATCAGCGCCGGGTCGATGTTGTAGGTGCCCATCTCGACATCGACGAACACCGGTACCGCGCCGAACTGCAGGATCGGGTTGACGGTGGTGGGGAAGCCGGCAGCAACGCCGATCACCTCGTCACCCGGCTTGATCGCCCGGTCGCCGAGGCGTGGCGAGGTCAGTGCGGAAAACGCCAGCAGGTTGGCCGACGAGCCGGAATTGGTGGTGAGTACACAGCGACGCCCCAGGTACCTGGCCAAGCGCTTCTCGAACGCCTCGTTGAAGCGGCCGGTGGTCAACCAGCCATCCAGCACGGCCTCGGTCATGGACTGCAACTCGCCGGCGCCGATCACCTTGCCGGAGGGCGGCACGCTGCTCTGCCCTGCGACAAAAGGTTTGGGTGCCATCTGCAGCTCGGCATAGCGCCCGACCAGTTCGGCAATCTGTTGGCGCAACTGCTGCGCCGTACTGTCACTCATGGGTTCCGCCTTGGTGAGCCGCGATCTGCTCGCGGGTAACGATGTTCATGTCACGCCCTGCGCGCCAGGCCAGGTGCCAGTCCAGGGTATGTTTCAGGGTGTCATCCAGCGACCAGCGCGGTGCCCAGCCAAGCACTTGCCGCGCCTTGCTGGAATCCAGTGCCAGCAAACCGGCCTCATGCGGCTGGGCATCGCTGGCGACCGACCAGCGCGCTTCGCCCGGCCAGCGCAGGGCAAGACGACGGACGATTTCGCCGACGGTAGCCAGGCCTGCGCTGTCCGGGCCGAAGTTCCAGGCAGTTGCGTATCGCTCGGCGTCTGTGAGCAAGCCATGCGCCAGCTGCAGGTAGCCCATCAGCGGGTCGAGCACGTGCTGCCAGGGGCGGGTCGCATGGGGATAGCGCAAGACCACTTCTTCACCGTCTTGCCAGGCGCGGAAGATATCCGGCAGCAAGCGCTCGGCAGACCAGTCCCCGCCACCCAGAACATTGCCAGCACGTGCCGTGGCCAGGGCCACGCCGGCGGAACGCAGGAAAGAGTCGCGGTAGCTTGCGCACAGCAGTTCGACGCAGGCCTTGCTGCTGCTATAGGGGTCGAAGCCGCCCAGGGCATCCTGCTCGCGGTAGGGCCAGGGCCACTCGCGGTTGTCGTAGCACTTGTCAGTGGTCACCACCAGCACCGCACGTACCGAGGGCGTGGCACGCACGGCCTCCAGCAGGTTCAGCGTACCCATGACGTTGGTAGCGTAGGTGTCAGCCGGCGCCCGGTACGACTCGCGCACCAGCGGCTGAGCCGCCAGGTGCAGCACCAGTTCGGGTTGGAAATCCTGCAGGCCACGGGCCAGGGCCGAGGCATCACGGATATCGGCGAAATCACCTGGAATCTGCTGTTGCAGTTGCGCGACCTGCCACAGCGATGGCGTGGTGGCGGCAGGCAAGGCGAAACCGCGCAGCTCGGCGCCAAGCTGGCGCAGCCACACGGCCAGCCAGCCGCCCTTGAAACCGGTATGCCCGGTCAGCAGGACGCGGCGCCCTGCCCAGAATGCCGGGCTCAACGCCATAGCTGCCATGCTGCGTCGCCGTTCTTCCAGTGTGTTTCAAGCAGCGTGCGATCACGCAGGGTATCCATCGGCTGCCAGAAGCCACGGTGCAGGTGGCTCATCAACTGGCCGTCTTCGGCCAGGCGGCGCATGGGCTCGTCTTCCCAGGTAGTGGCATCGCCCTGGATGTATTCGAGCGCGGCCGGTTCGAGCACGAAGAAGCCACCATTGATCCAGCCACCGTCGCCTGCCGGCTTTTCCTGAAAGCCGCGCACCTGCTCGCCGTGCACATCCAGGGCGCCGTAACGGCCCGGCGGTTGTACGGCGGTAACCGTGGCCATCTTGCCGTGCTGGCGGTGGAATTCGATCAGGCGCGGAATATCGACGTCGGACACACCGTCGCCGTAAGTAAGGCAGAAGGTTTCATTGCCAACGTAATCGCGAACTCGCTTCAGGCGGCCACCGGTGGCGGTGTTTTCACCGGTATCCACCAGCGTCACCCGCCATGGCTCGGCGTGGCGGTTGTGGATATCCATACGGTTTTCCGCCATGTCGAAAGTGACGTCCGACATGTGCAGGAAGTAATTGGCGAAGTACTCCTTGATCACGTAACCCTTGTAGCCCAGGCAAATGACGAAGTCGTTGATCCCGTAGTGCGAGTAGATCTTCATGATGTGCCAGATGATCGGCTTGCCGCCTATCTCGATCATCGGCTTAGGGCGCAGGTGGGATTCTTCGCTGATGCGTGTGCCCAGCCCACCGGCCAGAATGACTGCTTTCATTGTACTGTTGGTCCGCATTGGTCGGAGGGGCGGCGACAAAAAACTGGCCCTTGGCCCTTTATGCTAGGCAAAGCAAAACGCATGCCTGCTTTAGGATCGCACTGGCTGCGAAATCGGTTTTGTTACTGGGGGGTTTCCGAGAAGGCTCAACCCATGCCGGGGCCGGCCCTGACCGACTGGCGAGCGGGGAAGAATAAATAATGGAGGGAATTTTGCTTGCCTCTTCGCGGGTAAACCCGCTCCCACAGGTGTCGCGCAATACTTAAAACTTGCGCCATTGCTGCGGGAGCGGGTTTATCCGCGAAGAGGTCATTTCAGGGGTGCCACCAGGCGTCAATCCTCCGCCTGGTCCTCGCCACCTTGGCGGCTCATGCCGTACTTGCGCATCTTCTCGACCAGGGTGGTACGGCGAATACGCAAACGTTCAGCCGCGCGGGCAACGATACCGTTGGCATCGTCCAGCGCCTGCTGGATCAGGCCCTGCTCCAGGCTACCGAGGTAGTCCTTCAGGTCCAGGCCTTCAGGTGGCAGCATCGCAGGGTTGCTGAAGTTTGGCGTGTGGCCGTTGATGGCCACGCGTTCTTCCAGATCGCTGCGCAGGCTGTCGACCATCTGCTCGTCTTCGTCATCGACGTAGCGGAATTTCTTCGGCAGCTCGGACACGCCAATCACGCCGTACGGGTGCATGATCGCCATGCGCTCGACCAGGTTGGCCAGCTCGCGCACGTTGCCCGGCCAGCCGTGCCGGCACAGCGACATGATCGACGCGGAGTTGAAACGGATGGAACCGCGCTTCTCGTGCTCCATGCGCGAAATCAGCTCGTTCATCAGCAACGGGATGTCTTCCACCCGCTCACGCAGCGGCGCCATCTCGATGGGGAACACGTTCAGACGGTAGTACAAGTCTTCGCGGAAGGTGCCGTCCTCGATCATGGTCTCGAGGTTTTTGTGCGTTGCAGCGATGATGCGCACGTCGATGCTTTGGGTCTTGTTGCTACCCACACGCTCGAAGGTACGCTCCTGCAGCACACGCAGCAGCTTGACCTGCATCGGCAACGGCATGTCGCCAATTTCGTCGAGGAACAGCGTACCGCCGTTGGCCAGCTCGAAACGCCCGGCGCGGCTGGTGATCGCCCCGGTAAAGGCACCCTTCTCGTGGCCGAACAGTTCGCTTTCCAGCAGCTCGGCCGGGATCGCGCCACAGTTGACGGGTACAAACGGCGCTTCGCGGCGCTTGGAATGGTAGTGCAGGTTGCGCGCCACCACTTCCTTGCCGGTGCCCGACTCACCCAGGATCAGCACGCTGGCGTCGGTATCGGCCACCTGCTGCATCATCTGCCGCACGTGCTGGATGGCACGGCTGGTGCCGACCAGGCTGCGGAACAGGTTAGGCTCGCGCTGACGGCCGCGCTCGCGCGCCTGGTCGTACATCTCGCGATAGACCTGGGCACGGTGAAGTGAATCCAGCAACTGGCTGTAGCTTGGTGGCATTTCCAGGTTGGAAAGCACCCGGCGGCGAAGGTCTTCCGGGAACTCCGCAGAAGAAATTTCACCTAATAGCAGCACCGGAAGGAACTCATCCCACCCGGCCACTGTCTTAACGAGCCCAAGGAGATTGCCCGGAGCGTCTACGCTGCCGATGAGCACGCACAATATTTCACGGCTCGAAGACAACGACTCGACCGCTTGCTGCCAGTCATGGCTCGAGCAAGCGAGGTTTTCTTCACCGAGGAAATTCAGCACCACCGCCAGATCGCGGCGGCGCGCGCTGTCGTCATCAATCAGCAGAATCTTGGTTTCACGCCACATGCAATAGCAACTTCCCTAGTCATATCGCCGCCCTGCAGGGGCATGCTCGACATCATTCCGACTGAATGGTCAGTGTTCGGACGTCTGGAATTCGAGAACAGACACTAGTAAAGTCAAAAAGGCCCACACAGTCAAATTTATGGCGCCTTTTGTCAAGTTGTGCGCATCTTAACTGAACAGATGGTAAACCTTCGAAGCATTTTTCGCTTGGTTGATCTGCATCATCTCTTCGGCAATTGCCTGGCGTTCCCCGGTTGTCACGTCGATCAGGTTGCGGTAGACCAGCAGCACCCCTTCCAGCTTCTCGCGCAGCAACGCCTGGTCCACCGCGTGGGTTTCCAGCACCTCGTCGATGCAAGCGCGGCACGCCACATCCAGCTTGGCAATGGCTTCCCAGTCACGCTCGCTCAGGGCGCCGACCAGGGCATCACAGGTGTCATCGAGGCGTTGCAGTGCGGTCACGGTAATCTCCTTGCCGTCAGCTGGCAGGCTGGGCGTCGGCAATGCCGTCCCAACCGCTTTTCACGGTAATCAGCAGCTGGGCAACTTCGTCGATAATGCCGGCATCGTTGTCGACATTGGCCTGCATGAGCCGATTAGTCATGTAGACATAGAGCGCGTCGAGTTTCTCGACAGTCTCCGGGTTTTCACTTTTTTCGGGCTGCAGGCCGTCGCGAAGGCCGATGATGATGTCGATCGCCTTGCCGAGCATCAGGCCCTTTTCCGCGATGTCGCCACGCGCCATGGCACCCTTGGCCTGGGCCATGCGATCGAGGCCACCTTCCATCAGCATCTGCACCAGGCGGTGCGGCGTGGCTTCGGAAATCTGGGCATGGGAATTGACCTTCTGGTACTGACGAAGGGCTCTCATGGGATTCATCTTGCGACCTCGTGACGGGCAGGCTTAAGGGAGAGATATTCCTTGTATCGGGCAGGCGGTGAAAAACTTTACCGGCCGACGACATGAAGCCGGGCATCATGCCCGCACTTCATGCAATGTTCACGTTTTAATCGTCACTGCTCGACTTGTTCAGCGCATTAAGGGTACTCAGCACGGAATTCTGCTGCTGGCGCAGCTGGGTGACCAGCGTATCCATGTTGTTGTACTTGTCCTGCAGGCTCTTCTGCAGGGCTTCCATCCGGGTATCCAGGGTGTCCTGCTCGCTCTTGAGCTTGGTCAGGCTTTCACTCAGGACCTTGGAGCGCTCGGCCAAGGTACCGGTACTGGCTTTGGCAAACGGCTCGGTCACCTTTTGCAGGCGCGCCAGCAGGCCATCCTTGCCATTGAAGATGCTGGTCAGGTCCGCCGCATTGGTGGAGGCAACCTTGTCCCATTTCTTGTCATCCAGGCTGAGCGCACCGCCATCCTGGGCAGAAGTGACACCAAAGGCAGCGAGCGATTTCAAGGTGCCGCTGCCCGACACCGCATTGAGCTCCTCACGAATGGAGGACATCAACGTACGCATCGTGGCATCACCGGTCAGCGCCGCAGACGTCATGGTGCCATCAGCGTTTTTGGTGACCTTGGTTTCAGCATTCATGACTTTGAGCAGGGCGTTGTAGGTATCAATGAAACCCTTGAGGCCCGACTTCAACGTAGTAGAGCTGGTAGTCAGCGAAAGTACCGTCGCTGTTACCTCGCCACTTGTCGCGTTTTTAGGCGACGTACCCACCAGCTTGATGTTGAGACCACTCACGGCATCGGTGATGTCGTTGGTCTTGGACTTCATGGCGATACCGTCCAGCGTGTACTCGGCGTCCGCCGGTTCATCGACAACGGTATAGCCAGTATCAATGCCCGAATTGCCCGAAAGGGTGATGTCGGAGTCGTCACCCATTTTGGTCGAGGTGATGATCAGACGCGAACCCGTGGCGTCGGTCAGTACGTTGGCACTCAGGCCTGCCGTACTGAACTGGCTGTTGATGCTATCGCGCACCTGCTGCAGCGTTGCGCCAGCAGGAACACTCAAATCGTAGGCCTTGCCATTCTGAGTCATGGTCAACGTGGTCGGACTGCCAGTGGCGTTGACTACAGAGCCGGCGCCATTTGCGTAGACCTTCGTTGACACCTTCGACGCAGTCGCCAGCTTGTCGACAATCAACTTGAACGAACCGTTGGCAGCCCCGGTACCCATGGTGACGGTGGCAACCTTCTCATCCGAAGACTTCAGGCTAAGGCCACCAAAACTGTTGGTGTCGGTCATGTTGGTCAAGGCGCCGCGGAAGGCATCCAGCGCCGACTGGATCTTGCCGATAGAGGACAACGTGGTGGTTGCCTTCAGCGTTTGGGTATTGATCTGCGCCTGCTTCGGCGCCTTCTGCGCGGCCACCAGGGAATCGACGATCGCCTGGGTATCAATGCCCGAGCCAATACCGCTGACTGTTGTACCTGCCATCATTGCTCTCCTTGTTCAGTAGCTGCCGGATCCTTGGCGGATAAATCCATCAATCGGCCGACAGCAACAAAAATCATGCCAGCCTATGCCTGATCATCGAACAGCAGGCTGCTGGCTTCACTGAGGCTCTGCGCCAATTTCAGCGCAGTTTCCGACGGAAGCTGCCGGATCACCTCACCGGACTGGGTGGCAATTACCTTGACCACAACCCGACCAGTGGAATCATCAATGGAAAAATCCAGCTGACGCTGGCTTGACTGGACGAAATCACGGATCTCGCCAACCGCTTTTTCCAGGTCTTCGCGCGAGTGCGGCTGGTAATCGGGGGCCGCAGCGTCCTGCACCTTGGCAGGCAATGCTGGATCCCGATCCCGATCAGCGACTGGCGCCTGGGGTAACACCGACGGATACACCTGGCTCAGCTTGACACTCATGTCCATGTTTCGAACTCCTCATGTCAAAAAGGGTGAAAGGGCACGTAAACGCGCCCTTTCACCCTTTACTCAGGCGCCTGAATTACTGGAGCAGTTTCAGGACCGAAGATGGCAGCTGGTTAGCCTGCGACAGGATCGCAGTCGAAGCCTGCTGCAGAGTCTGCTGCTTGGTCAGCTCGGCAGTTTCCGAAGCGAAGTCCACGTCCTGCACGGTGGAGCGGGCAGCGGTGGAGTTCTTCTGGATGTTCTGCAGGTTGTCGACGGTGGTTTGCAGACGGTTCTGGGTAGCACCCAGGCCCGAACGGACGCTGTCGATCGAACCGATGGCCTTGTCGATAACGGCCAGAGCGTTCTGGGCGTTGGTGGCCTCGGTGACATCGGTGTCGGCGATGGTGGTCTTGGCCGAAGACTTGGAAGCTGAACCGAACAGGTCAGTAGCGCCAGTACCGGTTGCACCGTTAGCCACCGAGTAACCTTTGGCAGAGTCCAGAGAAATCTGGCCAGTAACGGTCGATTTGTCGTTAACGGTAGCGGAAAGCGTGGTCAGAGTACCTGGGAAATCACCGTTGCCGTCGCGTGCACCCACCGAGATGGCGTCTGCGCCGGCCTTGGAGGTGAAGGCCAGGTTCTCGCCAGTGTCCGACTTCACCGACAGGCTCTTGGTCGATTCGTCGTAGTTAACGCTGATACCCAGCTTGGCGGCGTTGGACTTCAGCTGATCAGCCAGGCTTGCGGTGTCAGTAACACCGATGAAGCTGACGGTGCTACCGCCTACAGTCAGGTCAAAGTTGGCTGGAGTAGCTGCAGCGCCACTGGCAACAGCCAGTTTGACTTCGGTGCTGGCAGTAGCAGTCAGGCCACCGATGGAGCCATTGAGTTTGGCAGCGATGTCTTTGGCCGAGGAGCCCGCATCATAGCTGACGGTTTTGCTCTGACCGTTGCCAGTGACAACCAGATCAGCTGCGGCCACACCGCTGGCGCTAGGCGCGATAGTGCCCGACTTGATCTGCTGCGAGCCGATGCTCTTGGCCGAAACGTTGTCCAGCGCCAGGTTGATGGTTTCGTTGGCGTTGGCGCCGACCTGGATGGCCTTGGTGCCGTACGAACCGTCCAGCAGCTTCTGGCCACCGAAGGTGGTGGTTTCCGAGATACGGTTCAGCTCAGCGGTCAGAGCCTGGTATTCGTCGTTGTTCGACTTACGGTCGTCGTTGCTCAGCGAGCCAGTAGCCGAGGACAGGGCCAGGGTACGCATTTTCTGCAGGATGTCGGTCGAAGCCTGCATTGCACCTTCAGCGGTCTGAGCGATCGAGATACCGTCGTTGGCGTTCTTCACAGCCTGGCCCAGGCCATTGATCTGGCTGGTCAGACGGTTGGCGATCTGCAGGCCGGCAGCGTCGTCTTTAGCGCTGTTGATACGCAGACCCGAGGACAGACGCTGCATCGAAGTGGTCTGAGCGTTGCTAGCCTTGGTCAGGTTGCCCTGGGTGGTGATCGACGCAATGTTGGTGTTTACAGTTAAAGCCATGACGAAATCCTCGTTGGATGGGTACTGCGGCTTCCGGCCTTGGCAACCGCCGGACTGGCCTAGAGAACCTTCGTAATAGTTATCGTCGGGTGCGCGGGATGCTTGAGGGGTTTTTCGAAAAAAAAATGCTGGCATGGGGCCAGCCCCGAGAAATCAAGGGGTTAAGGGCAGTTTATTGGCGTCAAAAACCACTCCAAATCCAGCTTAATTTCACCAGCCAGCCACTCCATCTGTGGGAGCGGGCGCGCCCGCGAACACCGGCAAAGCCGGTGCCATCCACTGAGTCGCCTTCTTCGCGGGCATGCCCGCTCCCACAGAAAGCGGCGCCAAGCCACAGAATTTTGCAGGCAAAAAAAAAGCGCCGGGCGGGGGCCGCCGGGCGCTTTTGGGGACTGCTGGGGGATCAGTCGCGGTACAGGATGGCCGAGCCCCACGACAGGCCCACGCCAAAGCCGCTGATCGCCACACGCTTCCAGCTGCCGTCGAGCATGTGCTTCTGCAGCAGCAGCGGCACACTGGAGGACACGGTATTGCCGGTTTCCAGCATGTCCTTCACGAACTTCTCCGGGTGCTGCTCTTCAAAGCGCCGGGCCACGGCGTCGACAATCGCCGCACTGCCCTGGTGGATGCAGAAGGCGTCGATATCGGACGAGGTCAGGCCGCTGGCATCCAGCAGCTCGTGCAGGTGCGCCGGCACCTTGACCAGGGCGAAGTTGAACACTTGGCGGCCGTTCATGAAGAACTTGCCGTCAGTGACTTTGAGGTGCTCGGCACCGGAGCCGTCAGTGCCAAAGCGCGCCTGGCCCAGGTTCCATACCGCGTCTTCACCCATCCAGGTGGCTGTGGCGGCATCGCCGAACAGCATGGTGGTGTTGCGGTCTTCCGGGTCGACGATCTTCGAATACGGGTCGGCCGTGATCAGCAGGCCGTTTTTCAGCCCTGCCGCTTCCATGAAGCCTTTGATCGCGTACAGGCCATACACATAGCCGGAGCAACCCAGCGACACGTCGAACGCCGCCACGCGGGTCGACAGGCCGAGCTTGCTCTGGACGATGGCGGCGGTGTGCGGCAGGCCTTCTTCATCACCGTTCTGGGTGACCACGATCAGCGCATCGATCGACTGCGGATCAAGGTCAGGGTTGCTGGCAAACAGGGCCCGGGCGGCTTCTACGCACAGGTCGGAAGTTTCCTGCTCTTCGGCCTTGCGCGGCAGGAACGACGCGCCGATCTTGCCGAACATGAACTCTTCGTCCTTGCCGAACTTCGCACCCTGGACGTAGTTGTCCAAGCCAGCGGTAGGCACGTAACTCGCAATGCTTTTGATGCCAATCATTCTGGCTTCCCAATGAAAACAGCCAAAGACCACCACTCGATGAATTGAGGGCGCCAAATACCGGGGCGCGTCACCGCCAGAGGTTGAAGGCAGGGCTCACCTGCGCACCGGTAACAAAATGCTGCAACAGCTGCTGCATAGAATACAGGGAAGATGATCGTTTTGACTCATTGGTCACATTGAAATGCTACGAAAGCCGTGCCGAGGGTGTGAGAAACCGGAATTTTCGCGGGCATGAAAAAGCCGGGGCCGCTTTGCGCCCCGGTTTCAGCAAGACAGATCAGAGCTTGTTGAACAGGCTCAGCTGCGAAATGCGCGAGAAGGCCAGCTGCGAGGCCTCCAGCATGGCCTGCTGCAAGGTCAGGGTGATGGCCGCCTGCGACATGTCGGTGTTGCCGATGGCGTTCTGGGTGGTCTTGTTGGCCAGGCCCAAGCTGGTGTTCTCCTGGCGCTGGATCTCCAGCGAATTGCCCCGGGCGCCGATCGAACCACGAGTGATATCGACCTGCTCACGGGCACTGGCGAGGTTGGCGATCGCCGAGGCCGCCGCATCCTTCAGCGCATTGGCCTGGCCTACACCCGTTACCGGCGTATCCAGCGCAGCACGCAACTGGCTGAGGGTTTCCAGCACATTCTGGTTCTGGTGCGTATTGGCGGTAACCGCGAACTGGTCACCCGCCTCCGGCGAACCGCTCACCTGATACGTGACACCCGCCACCGTCAGGGCTGGTGCGGTGTAGGTACCCGTGGCTACTGCCTTGCTGTCAGCCGTCAGCGGCTGGGCGTAGAGCTCGTAGGCGCCAGGCCCGGTGAACTTGATCACAGCCCCATTGCTGGGGAAGGTGCTGCGATAAGCCGCTTCGTCGGTCACGCTGCCGCTGGTGACCTGGGCGCTGGAGGTGTTGCTGGCGTTGCGGGTGGTGTTGAACGAGTCCGGGCGCGCCGCCAGGGAAAACTCGCGCCCTGCCACCGCGGCGTCGGCATCGGCGCCCTCCTCCACGGTAACGGTGATTTCAAACTCGACGCCACGCAGGGCAATGCTGTTGGCGCCTTCGGTCTTGCTGTCGAAGGTACCGTTGGTGGCGGTTTCAGAGGTGATGTCCCTGCCACTTGCATCGGTGATGGTGTACTGGGTCGCGCTGGTGAAGGTCAGCTTGTACGGCTGGCCGGCAGTAAAGCTGTTGTTGTAGCTGGTACTCGAGGTCATCAGGCCAGACGATACCCCGACCACGCCATCGTCAGTGGCGGGCACCACCAGGGTCGACTGCGTGCGGCTCTTGTTGCTGGCGGAATCGAAGATGGTGAAGCCGGTGTCGTTGGTGGCCAGATTCAGGGTGTCGGACACCTGCAGACTCAGCTGGGTCTGGTCACCGTTGTAGCTGTAGGTGCCGTCGGAGTTGCGCACATAGGGTGGCGTGGTGCTCTTGGAGCCGCCGAACATGTAGTCGCCGTTGGCATCGCGCGAGTTGAGCAGGCCGAAGATGTTCGCCTCGATCTCTTTCAGCTCGGTACTGATGGCCACACGGTCAGAGTCGGTAACCCCTGGGCCGCCAGCACGGATCGCCAGCTCGCTGGCGCGCTGCATGGCGTCGTTGATGGTGGAGAGTACGCTCTCCTCCTGCAGCAGGGCGTTGCTCACCGTGTTGATGTTGCCGCTGTACTGGTCCAGCAGCGACTGCTGCTGTTGCAGCAGCAGCAGACGCGCCGCGCCGACCGGGTCATCGGCCGCGGTCTGGATGCGAATACCCGACGTGACCTGATCGTTGGTCTTGTTCATGGTGGAGAAGTTCTTGGAGTAGCTACTGGCGCTGGCCTCATAGAACTGAGCAGTGGAAATACGCACGAGAGTCTACTCCTTACAAGGCATTGATCAGGGTGCTGAAGGTTTCTTGCGCCGCCTTGATGATTTGCGACGAAGCCGTGTAGTAGTGCTGGAATTTCACCAGGCTGGCCGCCTCGTCATCGAGGTTGACGCCAGATACCGCGCTGCGGCTTTCGCTGGCGGACTTGAGTACCGCCTCGGTCGCCGTGGTGTCGATGGTCGCCTGGTTGGCTTTGGCACCCACTCGCTCGACCAGCGATGCATAGGCCGACGTGAAGCTGGTGCCACCGCCGGAACCGGTGTTCACCGTCGACTTGGTCTGCAGGCCCAGCAGCGCCGTGGCGTTGCGGTTGTCGGCCTTGCCGTCGGCATTGAACGACAGGGTAAAGCTGTCATTGGCCGCCGGGCTGCCGCCGATGGTGGTCTCGACGCTGAACGTGCGCGGGTTGCCGCTGCCATCGAGAATCGGCTGCCCGGCAGCATCCAGCATTGGCACAGCCACCGACAGCTTGTTGTCGGTACCCGGGACCACGCTGCCGGTGCCGATCTGGGTGCCCTTGGCATCGAACAGCTTGTAGCCTTGGGAGCCACCACTGGCGGCGTCGAACACTACGCGCACCGGCATCGAGTCGCGAATCGACTGCTGGATCAGTGCGGTATCGGCACCGCCATAAATATCCAGCGATTCGCCCAGCGTGGGCTGGGTGATGGTGCCGGTACCGCTGTTGCCACTGCCTGCCGCCGCACTGATCGGCCCGGCGAAGGCCAGCTTGTTGGCATCAGTCAGGGTGGTGGTGATGCTGCCGGCTGCCGCACGGGTAGGGATCACCTTGAAACTGTCGCCGGCCGCCAGGCCACCGCCTTTCAGCGACAGGCTGAAGCCGTCGATCACCGGCGCCGGGTCGGTGCTGAGGTCGAAGCTGCCCATGTCGGTGCCGTCGGAGCGGCGCACGCTGTACTGGTTGGCGCTGGTGAACTTCACCTCGTAGTCGTAGGTGGTCAGCGCACCACTGTTGGCGATGGTCACGTCCAGGTTGCCGGAGCCGGTGCTGTTGTTCGACGAAGCCAGGCTGCGCTGGGCAACGGCAGTGGCGCTGTTGATGCTGGAGAACAGCGAGCTGCCAAACTGGCCATTGGCATCCAGGCCCTGCCCCAGCTGGCTGTTGATGCTGTCCGACACCACCAGGGCAACACGGCCCAGCTCGTTCATGGACGGTATCAGCACGTCCTGGCGGTAACGCACCAGGCCGCCGATCGCGCCACCGGTCACCACCGAGGTCACGTCGGAGCTGAACGACTCATAGTTGATGCGCAGGCTGGCCTGGCTCTTGTCGGCAGTACCAGGCTGCACCGACAAGGTGTTGGCCTTGTTGCCGGTAACCAGCGACTGGCCGCTGCCCAGGTACACGTCGTAGTTGCCGTCACGTTCCTGTACGGTCACGCCGACCAGCTCGTTGAGCTGGCGCACTGCTTCGCTGCGCGCATCCAGCAGGCTGTTGGGCGTGTTGCCGGTGCCCGAGGCCGCCGCGATCTGCTTGTTGTACTCGGCGATGCTGGCGGTGAGCTTGTTGACCTGGCCAGCCATGGTGTCGAGCTGGGAGTTGATCGTTTCGTTCTGCTGGGTCAGCTGAGTGCTCACCGCGTTGAAACGGTTGCTCAGGGTTTGCGCCTGGGTCAGCAACAGCTGCCGGGAGGCAACGTCACCGGGCTTGGCCGCCGCCGTCTGCAGGGCCGAGAAGAACGCTGTAAGGACCGAGCTGATACCGGTATCGCGGTCGGCCAGCAGCTTGTCGATGCTGGTGATCTGGTCCTGGAAGGCAACCGAGTCGGCCTGCAGCGAGGTAGCGGTCTGCAGCTGGTTGTCCAGGTAGGAGCTGTAGATGCGGCGCACGTCCGCCAGCGTGGTACCGGTACCCAGGAACCCCGCGCCGATGTTGTGCGAGGGCCCCGCCGCCTGAACCGTCTGCTGGCGCGAGTAGCCACTGGTCGCGGCGTTGGCGATGTTGTTACTGGTTACCGACAAGGCCGCCTGGCTGGCACTCAGGCCACTCAGGCCGATGGAAATCAGGCTCGACATGATTTAGTCCTTTTATAGATTCGTGGTTCTGCCAGCCATGGCGTATTGCGGGGTTGACTGCATTTGCTGGGCGATGCTGATGATCTTCTTCGCATAGCCCGGGTCGGTCGCATAACCTGCCTTCTGCAGCTCTCTTGCAAACTGCTCAGGGTTATCGGCCGAGTCCAGCGCATCTTGATAGCGAGAATTGCCCTGCAGCAGGTTCACCAGGTCGTGGAAGCTGTCCTGGTACGAGTCATAGCTGCGGAACGCTGCGGTTTCCTTGACGAACTGGCCATCGCGGAACTCGCTGGTGATCGCCCGTGCCTGCTCACCCTGCCAGTTGCCGGTGGCCTTGATGCCGAACAGGTTGTGGCTGCTGCTGCCATCGGTATTGCGCATCACCGATTTGCCCCAGCCGGTTTCCAGCGCGGCCTGGGCCACCAGGTAGCGTGGGTCGATACCAATGCGCTTGGCCGCTTGCTCGGCCATCGGCAGCATGGTGGCGACGAATTCGTCACTGTCGGTAAAGGCCTTGTTCGGCGCCAGCGGCGGCTGGGCCACGGCGCGGCCGACAATGCGCAGGCCGTTATCCGGCACAGCGAAGGCTTTGGCCACTTGCTGGCCGTCACGGGCCGGCACAGCGGCGTTATTGGCCGTGGCGGCCGACGGCACGATGCCAGCCAGCAGGCGGTCGGTAAGCTTGCTCGGCAAGGCCAGGCGCCGCGAGTTGAGCGCAGCGACGTCGTTGCGGGTAGCGGTCGATTCCGTCGCATGCACCGGCTCCGCCACCCTGTTGCCCCACAGCGCCGGGCCACTGCCGTCGGCACGCGGGAACGGGCTGGTGTTGATCGACGCACTGCGGCCCTTGGTCAGCTGGCGCACCAGCACATCCTGCAGACCGATACCACCACCTTCGCGGGACATGCTCACGGCCAGCTGCTGGTCGTACATGTCGCGGTACTGCTTGACCGTTTCGGTGTGCATCGGGTTGTCATCAGCCAGCACGTCGCTGGCCTTGCGCGAGGCCTTGAGCATTTCGCTGATGAACAGCGACTCGAACTCCTGGGCCACCTTGCGCACGTTGGCTTCGCTGTCGCGGTCACCGTGCTTGAGCGCACTCAGGCGGTTGAGGTCGGTGTAGGCGCCGCTGTCGGCACTGCCGGAAACCTGGCTTTTGATGTTCATCCGCGCCGTCCTCAGATCACGATCAGGTCGGCCTGCAAGGCGCCGGCCTGTTTCAGGGCTTCGAGAATGGCCATCAGGTCGCCGGGCGCTGCGCCCACCTGGTTCACCGCGCGGACGATCTCATCCAGCGTGGTGCCCGGGCCGAACTTGAACATCGGCTTGGCTTCCTGCTCGGCGTTTACCCGCGAGCGCGGCACCACGGCCGTCTGGCCATTGGAGAAGGCCCCCGGCTGGCTGACGATCGGGTCTTCGGTAATGGTCACGGTCAGGCTGCCGTGGGTCACCGCTGCCGGCGACACCTTGACGTTCTGGCCGATGACGATGGTACCGGTACGCGAGTTGATGATGACCTTGGCCACCGCCTGGCCCGGGTCGATCTCGAGGTTTTCCAGGATCGACAGGTAATCCACGCGCTGGCTGGGGTCCATCGGCGCACTGACCCGCACCGAACCACCGTCCACAGCCTGGGCCACACCCGGGCCGAGCAGGTCGTTGACCTTGTCAACGATGCGCTTGGCGGTGGTGAAGTCGGGGCGGTTGAGGTTCAGGGTCAAGGTGTTGCCTTGATTGAAGCCGCTCGGCACTGCCCGCTCGACACTGGCACCCCCGGGGATGCGACCGGCCGACGGAACGTTGACGGTGATCTTCGAGCCGTCACGGCCTTCGGCGTCAAAGCCCCCCACCACCAGATTGCCCTGGGCGATGGCGTAGACGTTGCCGTCGATACCCTTGAGCGGGGTCATCAGCAGGCTGCCGCCACGCAGGCTCTTGGAGTTACCGATCGACGACACGGTAATGTCCACCACCTGGCCGGGCTTGGCGAACGCCGGCAGGTCGGCATGCACCGACACTGCCGCGACGTTCTTCAGTTGCACGTTGCCGGAGCCGGCCGGCACCTTGATGCCGAACTGCGACAGCATGTTGTTGAAGGTTTGCAGGGTGAACGGCGTCTGGGTGGTCTGGTCACCCGTGCCGTTCAGCCCCACCACCAGGCCGTAACCGATCAACTGGTTGGAACGCACGCCAGAAATGCTGGCGATGTCCTTCAGGCGCTCTGCGTGCGCACCGAAGGCACAGGACAGGAGCAGGGTTGCGGCAATCAGCTGCCTCACGTTGAACATGGTCATCCGTACTCAGAAAGGCCAAAGCGGGCTGATGAAGAAGCGGTCCAGCCACCCGGGCTGGCTGGCATCGGCGAACGAGCCGGTACCGGAATAGGTGATGCGCGCGTCGGCCACACGGGTGGACGGCACGGTATTGTCGGTGGCGATGTCGTCGGCGCGGATCATGCCGGCAATGCGCACCAGCTCTTCGCCGGTGTTCAGGGTCAGCCACTTCTCGCCGCGCACGGCGATGATGCCGTTGGGCAGCACTTCGGCCACGGTCACGGTAATCGAACCGGTCAGGGTGTTGCCCTGGGTGGCCTTGCTGTCGCCCTTGGTGGCGCGTTCGCCGTTGTAGCCGGCCTCCAGCGACAGGTCACCGCCACCGAACGGGTTATTGGTGTTCGGTGTGCTGCCGAACAGCGAGGTCAGGCCGATGTCGGCCTTGCTGTTCTTCTGGATCTGCGAACCTGCGTTCTTGCTGGCCGACGTTTTCTCGTTGAGGGTGATGGTGATGATGTCACCCACCCGGAACGCCTTGCGGTCGCTGTACAGGTTCTGCTCGAAACCGGCCTGGTAGATGGAACCGTTGTTGGCCGCTGCCGGCAACGGGGTGCGCGGCAGTACCGGCGCGTAGTACGGGTCGTTGGGCTTGGGCGTCGGGCCGACGCAACCTGCCAGCAACACCGCCCCCCCCAGGGCGAACACGGACAACAGACGATTCATGGTGCATACCTCACGGGTGTAACGAAGCGACAGGGCTTAGAGCTGTTGGGTCACGAACGACAGCATCTGGTCGGCGGTGGAGATGACCTTGGAGTTCATCTCGTAGGCGCGCTGGGTGGTGATCATGTTCACCAGCTCTTCCACGGTGCTGACGTTGGAGTTTTCCAGGGTCTGCTGCTGGGTGGTACCGAAACCGTTCAGGCCCGGGGTGCCCACTTGCGGCGCGCCACTGGCGGCAGTTTCCAGGAACAGGTTGTCGCCGATGGCCTGCAGGCCAGCCGGGTTGATGAAGTCGGCAGTCTGGATGTTGCCGATCACCTGCGCCGCAGGGTTGCCGGCCGTGGTGATCGACACGGTGCCGTCCTGGCCGACGGTGAAGGTTTGCGCGTCGTTCGGCACGACAACGGCAGGCTCCAGGGCGTAACCGTTGGCGGTGACGATCTGGCCGTCGGAGTTCAGGTGGAAGGTGCCGTCACGGGTGTACGACACCGTGCCATCCGGCTGCAGGATCTGGAAGAAACCACGGCCGTTGACGGCCATGTCCAGCGGGTTTTCGGTGGTCTGCAGGCTGCCGGCGACGAAGCTCTTCTGGGTGCCGACAATGCGCACACCGGTACCGACCTGCAGGCCCGAAGGCAGCTCGCTGTCCTGGGTGGACTGGGCGCCGGGCTGGCGGCGGATCTGGTACAGCAGGTCAGCGAACTCGGCACGGTCACGCTTGAAGCCGGTGGTGGAGACGTTGGCCAGGTTGTTGGAAATGACCGTCAGGTTGGTGTCCTGGGCGGACAGGCCGGTTTTAGCGACCCAAAGAGCCGGAAGCATGTAGTTTCTCCTCGTGCGCCTGTTTTACGGCACCCGTTCAAAAGTGATTAGCCGATTTGCAAAACCCGAGCCATGGCTTCGTCGCCTTCCTTGGCCGTGTTCATCATCTTGACGTGCAGTTCGAACTGGCGGGACAGCGCCAGCACCGAGGTCATTTCCTCGACAGCGTTGACGTTGCTGCCTTCCAGGAAGCCCGCCACCACCCGCACGTTGACGTCGGCGTCGGCCGGCTGGCCAGAGGTGGTGTGGATCAGACCGTCCAGGCCTTTGGTCAGGCCTTTGGTGTCCGGGTTGACCAGCTTTATGCGGTCGACCTCGGCCATCACCCGCGGGTCTTCACCCATGGAGCGAATGCTGAGGGTGCCGTCGGCGCCGACCTCAACCTTCTGCTCCGGCGGGATGGCAATAGGGCCACCGTTGCCGATCACCGGCATGCCGTTGCCGGCACGCAGCACGCCGAGGGCGTCGATGTTCAGGCTGCCGGTACGCACGTAGGCTTCACTGCCGTCCGGTGCCTGCACAGCGATGAAGCCCTTGCCGGTCACGGCAACATCCAGGTCACGACCCGTCTCGACCAACGGGCCTTCGCTGAAGTCGGTGGCCGGGCGCTCGGTCATGGCAAAGGCGCGCGCCGGAAAGCTGTCGCCGAACACCGGCATCGAACGCGCCTGTTCCAGGTCACGCTGAAAGCCGTTGGTGGAAATGTTCGCCAGGTTGTTGGCGTGGGCCTTTTGCGCCAGCGCGTTCTGGCTGGCGCCGGTCATGGCCACATAAAGCAACTTGTCCACAGTATCTCCTCTGCGCGTCGCTGCCGCGCTGTCACTGGGCAGGTTCGAAGCAATAATCGAACCAAGTCTGAAACCGCCTGTTTACGGGGGTTTCAGCGCGGCAAGGGGCAACAAACGTCAGTTTGTCGGCGGATGTTTGCCGCCTGCGGCAAGGGCTTGTCAGAAGGTGCGGCACGCGGCGTTGTTGTAGGGGCCGGAATGGCGGACCCAACCCTCCCCCGGATTGCTGGCCGAGCACAGGTAGCGGCCGGTGGCCAGGCTTTGCCATTGGTAGAACGGGGCGGGAGCGGCCGAGAGCGGCAAGGCCATGGCCAGGAGGGCGGTAAGCATTAGCCGTTTCATGGGTGTGAACCTTGAAGAACCTGGGGCCGCTTTGCGGCCCATCGCCGGCAAGCCAGCTCCCACAGGGAATTGCAACCTCCTGTGGGGGCCGGCTTGCCGGCGATGGGCTGCAAGGCAGCCCCAATTACAGACAAAACCACACTAGCAGGCGACCATCAGGTCATCTGGATGATGGTCTGCATGAGGGTGCTTTCGGTGGAAATGGTCTTGGCGTTCGCCTGGTAGTTGCTCTGCGCCTTGATCAGGTTGACCAGCTCGCCGGTCAGGTCGACGTTGGAGTCTTCCAGTGCGCCGCCGGTGATCTGGCCCAAGGTACCCGTGTCCGGGGCGCCGATCACCGGCACGCCCGAGGCGTAGGACTCTTTCCAGTTGGTGCCACCAATCGGGGTCAGGCCCTGCAGGTTGGCAAAGTTGGCGATAGCCACCTGGCCGATCACCTTGTCCTGGCCATTGGTGAAGTTGGCGAACATGTTGCCGCTTTCGTCGATGGTCAGGCCCGACAGCTCACCGGTGGCAAAGCCGTCCTGGCTCTTCGCGGTGGTGGCGGAGGCGGCGTTGTACTGGGTGGTACCGAGCATGTCCAGGTTCACCCCCGCAACGTTGGCGGTAGCGCCGTTGGCACCCCATACACCGGCGGCGTTCTTCTGTGCCGGGATCCAGTTGCTGAGGGTGAAGGTCTTGTTGGCGGCGATGGTCATGCCGCCGGCTACCGGACCTTCCGTCATCGAGGCGGTGTCCAGGGTGCCGTCAGACTTGAACGGCAGCTTGTTGGACAGCGGCGTGGTCGAGGTCGGATCGGCCGGGTTGCGCCCGTCGATAGTGGTGTACATGGTCCAGGAGTTGCTGGTGGCGTCCTTGACGAAGTACTGGTTCAGCTGGTGCGCGTTACCCTGGCTGTCGTACACGTCGGTATTGAACGTGTAGTTATAGGTGCCGGTATTGGTCGGATCGAACGGCGTCTGGGTGGGTGCAGTCGCGGTGGAGTTGAGGTTGACGTTCTCGGAGATGCGACCGGTCGGGTTCGGCGTCAGGTTCGAGGTGTCGATCTGCAGGTTGGTCAGCACACCCTGGATGATCTTGCCATTGGCATCCACTGCATAACCTTGCAGGTTGGCCCCCGACGAGCTGACCACGTAGCCGTCCTTGTCGCTGTAGAAGGCACCGGCACGGGTGTAGATCTTCGAGCCATTGTCGTTCATCACGAAGAAGCCGTTGCCATCGATGGCCATGTCCAGCGCCTGGCCGGTGCCATTGATGTTGCCCGGGGTGAACATCTGCGACACGGCGGCAGTCTTCACGCCAGTGCCCACCACGTTCTTGCCGGCACTGGTGCCGCGAATGGAGTTGGAGTACTGGTCGGCGAACTCGGCGCGCGACGACTTGAAGCCGGTGGTGGCAACGTTGGCAATGTTGTTGCCGGTAACGTTCAGGGCCTTGTTTGCTGCATAGAGGCCGCTAAGGCCGATATTGAAAGACATGTGTAACTCCTGTCGTTTTGCTCAGGCCCTAGATGCCGATGCTTTGGATTTTGGAAAGAGCAACACTGCCCAACCCGGCCAGGTTGAGTGTCATCTCCGAACCGTTGGTGCCCATGGTCACGCTGGTGACCGAGGCGGGCAGATTGGTGGTCATGGCCGTGGCCGTGCCATCGATCGAAGCAGTGGCCTTGAAGGTGTAGGTACCGGCTGGCGCTGCTTCGCCGTCGTCGTTCAGGCCATCCCAGGTAAAGTCGATCTTGCCGGCTTTCTGAGTACCCAGATCGAGGGTGCGCACTAGCTTGTCGTCCTTGTCGTAGATGCCCACCGAGGTGGCGGTGCTCGACGACGTCAGGTTGACAGTGCCTTTCATATCCTTGCTGGTGTCGACCACGGCCTTGTCGGTCTGGACAATCACATTGCGCCCGACCAGCGACGAAGCCTGCAGCGCCTGGGAGGATTGCAGCCCAGCCGCGATGTAGGTCACCGAGTCATTGAGCGACTGCATGCTCTCAAGGCTGCTGAACTGCGCCAGCTGCGCCACGAACTCGCCGTTTTCCTGCGGATCGAGCGGGTTCTGGTTCTTCATCTGGGTAACCAGCAACTGCAGGAAAGCATCTTTGCCCAGCGCGCTGCCGGCAGCACCGGTACTGCTGTCGGTCTTCGACGTCTGCTTCTGCAGCGATGTCAGGTACGCGCTGCTGACGTCAGAGGTTGAATTGGTAGTGGTCATGTCGGCTTCCTATCACTGCCCCAGGGTCAGGACTTTCTGCATCATGCTCTTGGCCGTGTTCATCAGCTCGGCGTTGGTCTGGAACGCACGGCTGGCGGAGATCATGTCAGCCATCTCCTCGACCACATTGACGTTCGGGTAGTAGACGTAGCCGTCCTTGTTCGCTGCCGGGTGGTTTGGCTCGTAGCGAGCCTCCAGGGTGCTCTGGTCTTCCACGATGCCTTTAACCTGCACGCCCTGCCCTGCTTCACCCTGGTCGTCGAACAGCGACTGGCTGGTGCCAGCCTGCGCATCCTGGAAGGTGGTGGCGAACACCGGGTGGCGAGCGCGGTAGGTCTGATCGATGCTCGACGAGACGGTTTCGGCGTTGGCAATGTTGGAAGCCACGGTGTTCAGGCGCGTGTTCTGCGCGCTCATGCCGCTACCGGCAATGTTGAAGACGCTGGAAAGGGACATGGTCATTCTCCCCGCAGGGCCGATACCAGCCCCTTGAATTTGCTGTTGAGCAAGGTGAAGCTGGCCTGGAAGCCAATGGCGTTTTCGGTGTAGTTCGATTGCTCGATCTGCGCGTCCACGGTGTTCTGGTCAATCGATGGCTGCAGCGGCGTGCGGTACTTGAGGGTATCGTCGGCCGCGATGGCGAGGCCTTCGGCTTCGATGTGGCGGCTATTGGTGCGGTCCATGGCGAAGCGGCCGCTTTGCTGCTTGTCGCTTTCGGCGGCCAGCACAGAGGCGAAGTCCATGTCACGCGCCTTGTAATTGGGCGTGTCGGCGTTGGCGATGTTGTTGGCCAGCACTTCGGCGCGCTGGGCGCGGAAGCCCATGGCCTTTTCGTGAATACCAAGCGCCTTGTCGAAGCTGATGCTCATGTCGGGGAAACCTTCAGAGGTTGACCGGAATTTCGTTGAGCAAGGTATAGCAAGGGCTGTGCCAATCATTGCAAAGCCCGGAAACATGGGCTTTCGAGGTGGAGTGGTGTCAGGGTGATGCCAGAAAAGCGGCAAAGACCTTCCGCCTTGGGCGGCGAAAGCGGCAATTGCCGGGCGGCAAAAGCGGCAAAACAAAAAATTGACGTCAGACTATCTGAGATCCATACCGGCCTCTGCAGGAGCAGCCTTGTGCTGCGAAGAGGCCGGTGAAAGAACAGTTGATCAACTGCGCTTGCACCGACCTCTTCGCAGCACAAGGCTGCTCCTACAAGGACCGCGCCTGTGTCTACTTGGCCTGGTAGATGATCCCCGGGCTGCACTGGACCATCTGGTAATGGTCCGGCAACCCGTTCAGCGCCTCCGAGGCGCCAAGGAACAGGTAGCCACCTGGCTTCAGTGTGCTGTGAATGCGCAGCAGGATGTCGCGCTTCACCTGTGCCGAGAAGTAGATCAGCACGTTGCGGCAGAACACGATGTCGAACTTGCCCAGGCTGGCATAGCTGTCAAGCAGGTTGAACGAGCGGAACTCGACGCGGCTGCGAATCGCCGGCTTGACCGCCCAACGCCCCGCCCCCTTGGGGTCGAAGTAGCGTTGCAGGCGTTCCTGGGACAAACCGCGGGCAATGGCCAGGCTGTCGTACTCACCGGTCTTGCAGTTGGTGAGCATGGTGCCGGACAGGTCGGTGGCAACGATCTGCGCCCCCATCTTCAACTGGCCAAGGTTGCTGCGCTCGAACTCGTCGATTGCCATCGAGATGGAATACGGCTCCTGCCCCGACGAACAGGCCGCCGACCACATGCGCAGGCGCTGGCCGGGGTTGTTGCGGATGAACTCGGGGATCACCTTGTTCTTCAGCACTTCGAACGGGTAGGTATCGCGAAACCACAGGGTCTCGTTGGTGGTCATGGCATCGACCACCTGCTCGCGCAACCCACTGCGCGGCTGGGCCTGGATGCGCTGCACCAGCTCGCCCAGGCTCTTGATGCCCTGTTGTTCCATCAGCTTGTTGAGACGGCTGGAAACCAGGTACTGCTTATTTTCGCCCAGCAGGATGCCACAGGCTTTCTCCAGGAATACCCGGAACTGTTCGAAATCCAAATTACCCGTAGACACTACTGCCGCCTCTTTTCAATCACTGGTGCCGGGGGCTTGCCCCGGCTGCTTCAATGCGCTGCCTTGATCCGGTCGACCACCCGCTGGGCCAGGTCGTCCGGCTTGAACTTGGCCAGGAAGTCATCGGCGCCGACCTTCTTGACCATTGCCTGGTTGAACACCCCGGAAAGCGAAGTATGCAGGCAGATGTGCAATTTTTGCATGCGCGGGTCGCTGCGGATCTCCGCCGTTAGCGTATAGCCGTCCATTTCCGGCATTTCAATGTCCGAGATCATCATAAGGAACTCTTCTTCCGGCTTTTTGCCCTCATCCACCAGCTGACGCAGGTAGTTCAGGGCCTGACGGCCATCATTGAGTGCCACGACTTCCACCCCCACGGTCTGCAGGCAGCGGCTGACCTGTTTGCGCGCCACCGACGAATCATCGACGGTCAGCACCCGCATCAGCACCGCCTTGTCCTGCACCTCGGCATCGATCACCCCGGCCGACACCGATTCGGACGACGGCGAAACCTCGGCCAGCACCTTCTCCACGTCGATGATTTCGACCATGCGGTTGTCCACCCGGGTGACCGCAGTCAGGTAGTGGTCACGGCCGGTGCCCTTGGGTGGCGGATGGATCTCTTCCCAGTTCATGTTGACGATGCGCTCCACCGAGTGCACCAGGAAGCCCTGGGTCTTGGTGTTGTACTCGGTGATGATCACGAAGCTGTTGCGTGTTTCTTCCTGCAGCGGCCGTAACCCGGTGGCCATCGACAAGTCGAGGATCGGGATGGTCGCCCCGCGGATGTTGGCAACGCCACGCACCACAGGGTGCGCCTTGGGCAGCAGGGTCAGCGCAGGGCATTGCAGCACTTCCCTGACCTTGAACACGTTGATGCCATAAAGCTGTTCGCCATTGAGGCGGAACAGCAGCAATTCCAGGCGATTCTGCCCCACCAGCTGCGTGCGCTGGTTGACCGAATCCATAACACCCGCCATGCCAGACTCCTTAATCTTTCAGCCTTTCGTTGCAACTCAAGTTACGAGTCGGCACGGGCTTTGCTTTTTTGAGCGTCATGCATACGAAAACGACATTTTTCCGACGATTGACGCGCCTGCTGACTGGCTCGCTGGCCACGCTGTGCCTGCTGGCGCCCGGCGTTCGCACGGTAGCGGACGCGCTTACCTTGCCTGAACAGCTTATCGGTGTCACCCAAGGGTTTCTTGAATTCACGGTAGAAGATTACCTGGCCACCACCCAGACCCCCGGCCGCTATGAAATCCAGGTCAACCCGCTGGACCCCCGCCTGCGCATGCCGTTGTGCAGCCAGCAGCTAGACGCCTCGCTGGAAAGCCCTTCCCTGCCACTTGGCCGGGTAACGGTACGGGTGCGCTGCGACAGTACGGCCCCGTGGACGGTGTTTGTCCCGGCCACGGTGCGGCTGTTCCGCGACGTGGTGGTGGTCACCCGTCCACTCAAGCGCGATAACACGGTGGGCGAAGGCGACGTGGCCCTGCGCGAGCGCGATGTCGGCACCCTTGGCCAGGGTTTTCTGACCGAACTGGACCAGGCGGTGGGCATGAAGATGCTGCGCCCCACGGTGATCGACCAGGTGCTCACCCCGCAGCATCTGGAGCGGGCCGAGGTGGTGCGCAAGGGCGACCAGGTGGTGATCATCGCCCGTAGCGGCAGCCTCAGCGTGCGCATGCCGGGCGAAGCCCTGAGCAAGGGCGGCCTGAGCGAACAGATACGGGTACGCAACCTGAACTCCAAACGGGTGGTCAAGGCCCGGGTTACTGGCCCGGGCCAGGTCGAGGTGAGTATGTAGCCAGCCACAGATTGCGCTGGCAGTGAGGAACCGCATTTCCTAAACTGTGTCAGAGAACGGGTTCGCGAGCTTGCTGACAGGCGGCTATGCATTTGTGCCTAAAGTTTCTTTCGGGTTGGCCGAAAACAAGGCAAGCGTCCAAATACCCAGAGGTTCCTGATCATGGTCATCGACTTCAGTCGTTTGAATAACTCTCCGTCCGTCACGGGCGGCGTGCGCGGCAATACCGCGCCCGGCAGCGCCGAAAAACCGGCCGCCAGCCAGGAAGCGGCCACCAGCACCAGCGCCAGCGGAGAAGCGGTACACCTCAGCCAAGAGGCACAGCAGTTGCAGAAGATCAGCGACAAGCTGCGCGACGAGCCAGTCGTCAACAGTGCCCGTGTGGCCCAGTTGAAACAGGCGATCGCCGACGGCAGCTATCAGGTCGATGCCGGCAAGATCGCCAGCAAACTGCTCGATTTCGAAGCCCAGCGCTGACCGTTCGGCGCGCTGACTTCACGGACGCTAGAAAAGCCAAGAGTTAGCCATGCACGACACCACCTTGCTGCAACTGATCGAAGATGACATTGCCCCGATGCAGGAACTGCTCGACCTTCTGAATAAAGAAGCGATCGCCCTGCATGGCCGCGACATGCCGCTGCTGGAACAGATTCTGGCGCGCAAGCAGTCGCTGATCATCTTGCTCGAGCAGCATGGCCAGCGCCGCAGCCAGTTGCTCGGCAGCCTGGGCCTGAGTGCCGATCGCACTGGCGTGCAAGCGGTAGCCGCCCAATCGCCCCATGGCGAAGCGATGCTGCAGCGGCTCGACATGCTGTCGAAACTGATGGATGACTGCCAGCAGGTCAACCAGACCAACGGCCGGATCATCCAGGTGCAGCAACACGTCACCAACAACCAGATCAGAATCCTCATGGGCGGCGACTCGCCGTCGCTCTACGACAGCCGCGGCAGCACCTCGCTGCTGGCCAAGCCACGGGCCCTCAGCCAAGTGTGATTTTTCTATCAAGGCACGGAACATACTGGCAAAATGCCGTAACTTGCGTGTGTCGCTTTTGCCTGGAGAACGATAAGCCGTGTTCAATGAAACCGAAGCCCCGCAACCGCCAAAGGTGCTGAACACCCCCTTGGAGATTGCGGCCAACTTGCGGCAACTGCAGGAAAGCCACGACCCCCTGATCATCACCTTCCATGACCGCAGCCAGCGCTTCCAAAGCTACGTGGTGCACGTGGACCGTGAAAGCAACACCCTGGCACTGGACGAGATGATCCCGCGCGACGGTGAAAAATTCATCGAAAACGGCGAGCACTTCCGCGTTGAGGGCTTCCACGATGGCGTGCGCATCGCCTGGGAATGCAACCACGAGCTGAAGATCAGCGAAGTCGACGGCCACCGCTGCTACAGCGGCGCCATGCCTCAAGAGATGACCTACCACCAGCGCCGCAACGCCTTCCGCGCCGCGCTGAAGCTGTCGCAACTGGTCGACATCATCCTCGATGGCACCCACCTGAAGGGTAACGGCGCCCTGCGTGGCAAGCTGCTGGATATCTCGGCCACCGGCTGCAAGCTGCGTTTTGAAGGCGATGTAGAAAGCCGCCTGCAACTGGGCCAGGTGTACGAGCGCTTCAAGGCGGGTAACCCGCTGGGCCTGGTGGACACCATGGTCGAACTGCGTCACCTGCACTATGAAGAGCACATCAACACCACCTTCGCTGGCGTGCGCTTCCATAACCTGAGCGGGCAGGCACAGCGCAAGATCGAGAGTTTTGTGTACCAGCTGCAACGCGAGGCGCGGCGGTTCGACAAGGACGATTATTGATCGTCGGCCAAATGCAAAAACGCCACCTTTTCAGGTGGCGTTTTCATTTGTGTTCTTCCAGTGCCGGCCTACATCGACTTGCTGACCTCACTCTCCGGCTCAAGGCCCTTCTCAGCGCCCTTCTCTTCCTCTTCGGTGTCTTCCGCCGCCACCGGCGCCTGCATCACGTCCTGCACGGTCTGCTCATCCACCCGAGGGTCCAGCGCTGCCGACAAGGGCGAACCGGCCGCCGGCATCGCCACGTGGCCCAGCGGTGCATCCTGCACCTGGTGCAGCCCGGTAACCGCTTTCGGCCGAATGCGCCACACCAGCACCAGGGCGAAGAACACGAAGAACGCATAGAGCATCTGCGGGCCCAGCACTTTCATCAGCACGCCCGCCGCCAGTGGCCCGATACACGCGCCCACGCCATAGGTCACCAACAGCATGGCCGTCAGCGACACCCGCCGCTCGCTTTCCACGTGGTCGTTGGAAAACGCCACCGCCAGCGGGTACAGGCAGAACTGCAGCAACGAAATCAGGAAGCCGATACCGAACAGCATCTCCAGGGGAACACTGGGAAGTATCGCCAATGGCGCAGCCGCCAGCGCCAGGCCTATTGCCACGCTACGGATCAGCACCGCCCGGTCGTAACGGTCAGACAACCAGCCCAGCGGCCACTGCACCAGCAGGCCGGCAAAAATACAGCTACCCATGAACAGACCGATCTGCTCGGTCGCCATCCCCTGGCTTGAGGCGTACAAAGGCGCCAGGCCGTAGAACGAGCCGACGATCAACCCCGAGCCCAATACCGTACTGAGCGACTGCGGCACGCGCTTGATGAAGAACTTCGGTTCCATCGGTGCCGGGCGCAAGGGCGCCGGGTGGATGCGCCGGGTCATTGCCACCGGCACCAGGCACAGGGCAAAGCACATCGCCACCAGCATCAGCAGCTCCGGGCCAAGCTCAGGGTGCACCACGAGGATCAGCTGGCCGAGCACCAGTCCCAGGTACGAGGCGATCATGTAGCCGCTGAACACCGCACCGCGGTGTTTCACATCGGCCTGCTCGTTGAGCCAGCTCTCGATGACCATGTACTGGCACATCATGCCCAGGCCGACGATCATTCGCAGCCCGACCCAGGCCGGTAGCCAATTGGTCAGTCCATGCCCCAGCACCGCCGCACCGACGATACCGGCGCAAGTGGCATAGGCGCGAATGTGCCCGACCCGGCCAATCAGCCGGTGGCCGACCTTGCCGCCGACGGCCAGGCCAAAGTAGTTGGCCGCCATCAACGCACCCACCCACAGGCTGTCGACATTGTCGGCCGCCAGGCGCAGGGCCAGGTAGGTACTGAGCAGGCCCGAACCGATCAACATCATCAGCGCGGCGAAATACAACGACTGAAACGGCTTCCATACATTTCGCATACGTACCGAGAAGCTCCCTGGTCAGGTGGCGGTAGGTGCTAGCAGCATAAGGGCAAATGCCGGTCAGTGCAGGCCCCCGCCAGCAAAATGCGGTGGCGGGGACGTGTCCGGTGCAGGTCGTGTCGCGATCAGGCCTGTGCCGCCAGCACCCGGCGCTCCCACGGGGTGATCTCGTCGTAGAAATCGGTCAGCTCCAGGGTTTTGCTGGCGATGTAGCCTTCGATGAACTCGCTGCCGAACAGTTCCCGTGCCAGTGCGCTGCGCTTGAGCCGTTCGAGCGCGGCATGCAGGGTACACGGCAGGCTAAGGTGCTCGGGCACTTCAAACTCGCCCTGAATGGCCGGCGAAGGTTGCAGGCGCTGCTCGATACCGTGCAGCCCGGCAGCCAGGCTGGCGGCGATGGCCAGGTATGGGTTGGTGTCGGCACCGGGCAAACGGTTTTCGACCCGCCGCGCTGACGGCGCACTGGCCGGAATGCGCAGGCCAGCGGCGCGATTGTCCTCAGACCAGCAGGCATTGTTTGGCGAGGCATAGGGGTGGCACAGGCGCTGGTAGGAATTGACGTTGGGCGCGAACAGCGCGGTGAAGTCGGCCATGCACGCCTGCAGGCCGCCGATGAAATGGTGGAAGGTGTCGGTCGGCTGGCCCTGCTCGTCGCTGAACACGTTACGCCCGCTGCCGGCCTCGACCAGGCTCTGGTGAATATGCATGGAGCTGCCGGGCGTGCGCGCCAGCGGCTTGGCCATGCACACCACGGTCAGCCCATGCTTGAGCGCCACTTCCTTGAGCAGATGCTTGAACAGGAAGGTCTGGTCAGCCAGCACCAGCGGGTCGCCGTGCAGCAGGTTGATCTCGAACTGGCTGACGCCCATTTCGTGCATGAACGTGTCGCGCGGCAGGCCGAGCGCGGCCATGCAGTGGTACACCTCTTTGAAGAACGGGCGCAGGCCATTGTTGGAACTGACACTGAACGCCGAATGGCCAAGCTCGCGACGGCCATCGCTGCCTACGGGTGGCTGGAACGGCTGCTGCGGGTCGCTGTTGGGGGCAAAAACAAAGAATTCGAGTTCGGTCGCCACCACGGGCGCCAGCCCCAGGGCCGCGTAGCGGGCGATGACCGCCTTGAGCTGGCCACGGGTGGACAGTGCCGAGGGCCGGCCATCCAGTTCAATGGCATCGCAGATGGCCAGGGCGCGACCGTCGCTGCTCCAGGGCAGGCGATGGACCTGGCTGGGTTCGGCCACCAGCGCCAGGTCGCCGTCGTCGCTGCCGTAGAATTTCGCCGGCGGGTAGCCGCCCATGATGCATTGCAGCAACACCCCCCGGGCCATCTGCAGGCGGCGGCCTTCCAGAAAGCCTTCGGCGGTCATCACCTTGCCGCGCGGGACGCCGTTGAGGTCGGGGGTGACGCATTCGATTTCATCGATGCCCTGAAGCGGAGCGGTGCTCATGACGCTTGTCCTTGTTGTTGTACGCTGACAACAACATAGGCTGGGGGTGTTTAAAATATCAAGCACCTACGGGGCACGCCGGGATCCGTAGGAGCAGCCTTGAGCTGCGAAGAGGCCCGCATGGCCGCTGCTTCTCTACTGGTGCTGATGGCCTCTTCGCAGCACAAGGCTGCTCCTACAGATGGGCTACTCGCGCAAGGTCATGCCATTGGCCGGCAACGGCAAAGCGGTCTTGTACCGCACCTGCTTCAAGGCAAAACTCGAGCGGATATTGGCCACCCCCGGCAACCGCGTCAGGTAATCGAGAAACCGCTCCAGCGCCTGGATGCTCGGCAGCAGTACCCGCAACAGGTAATCCGGGTCCCCCGTCATCAGGTAGCACTCCATCACCTCGGGGCGCTCGGCAATCTCCTCCTCGAAGCGGTGCAGCGACTGCTCCACCTGCTTTTCCAGGCTGACATGGATGAACACGTTTACATCCAACCCCAGCGCCTCGGGTGACAACAAGGTCACCTGCTGGCGGATTACCCCCAGTTCCTCCATGGCCCGCACCCGGTTAAAACAGGGCGTGGGCGACAGGTTGACCGAGCGTGCCAGCTCGGCGTTGGTGATGCGGGCGTTTTCCTGCAGGCTGTTGAGAATGCCGATATCGGTACGATCGAGTTTGCGCATGAGACAAAATCACCGGTTTTTTGTGTTTATGCGGAATGTTTATCTGCACCGCTCGGCAAAGGCAATCAACTTGAGAGAAAAATTCTCCTGCCGGGCCACTAAGATGTAGATGACGCTGACCTACCAGTCACAAGCAGGTATTCAGCGGCGGCCGCTTCAGAGCTCACAAAAACAAATACCCGAGCGAGCGTAAAAAGCATGAACGAGTACGCCCCCCTGCGTTTGCATGTGCCCGAGCCCACCGGCCGGCCAGGCTGCCAGACCGATTTTTCCTACCTGCGCCTCAACGATGCAGGTCAAGCCCGTAAACCCCCTGTGGATGTCGATGCTGCCGACACCGCCGACCTGTCCTACAGCCTGGTCCGCGTGCTCGATGAGCAAGGCGACGCCCAAGGCCCGTGGGCTGAAGACATCGACCCGCAAATCCTCCGCCAAGGCATGCGCGCCATGCTCAAGACGCGGATCTTCGACAGCCGCATGGTGGTTGCCCAGCGCCAGAAGAAGATGTCCTTCTACATGCAGAGCCTGGGCGAAGAAGCCATCGGCAGCGGCCAGGCGCTGGCGCTGAACCGCACCGACATGTGCTTCCCGACCTACCGCCAGCAAAGCATCCTGATGGCCCGCGACGTGTCGCTGGTAGAGATGATCTGCCAGCTGCTCTCCAACGAGCGCGACCCGCTGAAGGGCCGCCAGTTGCCGATCATGTACTCGGTACGCGAGGCTGGCTTCTTCACCATCAGCGGTAACCTGGCGACCCAGTTCGTGCAGGCGGTCGGCTGGGCCATGGCTTCGGCGATCAAGGGCGATACCAAGATCGCCTCGGCGTGGATCGGTGACGGCGCCACCGCCGAGTCAGACTTCCACACAGCCCTCACCTTTGCCCACGTTTACCGTGCCCCGGTGATCCTCAACGTGGTCAACAACCAGTGGGCCATTTCTACCTTCCAGGCCATCGCTGGTGGCGAGTCGACCACCTTCGCCGGCCGTGGTGTAGGTTGCGGCATCGCCTCGCTGCGGGTTGACGGCAACGACTTCGTCGCCGTATACGCCGCCTCGCGCTGGGCCGCCGAACGCGCCCGCCGCGGCCTGGGCCCAAGCCTGATCGAGTGGGTCACCTACCGCGCGGGCCCGCACTCGACCTCGGACGACCCGTCCAAGTACCGCCCCGCCGATGACTGGAGCCACTTCCCGCTGGGCGACCCGATCGTCCGCCTGAAGCAGCACCTGATCAAGATCGGCCACTGGTCCGAGGAAGAACACCAGGCCACCACGGCCGAGTTCGAGGCTGCTGTGATTGCCGCGCAGAAAGAAGCCGAGCAGTACGGCACCCTGGCCAACGGTCACATCCCGAGCGCCGCCTCGATGTTCGAGGACGTGTACAAGGAAATGCCCGACCACCTGCGCCGTCAACGCCAGGAACTGGGGGTTTGAGATGAACGATCACAACAACAGCATCAACCCGGAAACCGCCATGGCCACCACTACCATGACCATGATCCAGGCCCTGCGCTCGGCCATGGATGTCATGCTTGAGCGCGACGACAATGTGGTTGTCTACGGCCAGGACGTCGGCTACTTCGGCGGCGTGTTCCGCTGCACCGAAGGCCTGCAGAACAAGTACGGCAAGTCCCGCGTATTCGACGCGCCAATCTCCGAAAGCGGCATCGTGGGTACCGCCGTGGGCATGGGCGCCTACGGCCTGCGCCCGGTGGTGGAGATCCAGTTCGCCGACTACTTCTACCCCGCCTCCGACCAGATCGTCTCGGAAATGGCGCGCCTGCGTTACCGTTCGGCCGGCGAGTTCATCGCCCCGCTGACCCTGCGCATGCCATGCGGCGGTGGCATCTACGGCGGCCAGACGCACAGCCAGAGCCCGGAAGCGATGTTCACCCAGGTGTGCGGCCTGCGCACCGTCATGCCGTCCAACCCGTACGACGCCAAAGGCCTGCTGATTGCCTCGATCGAATGCGACGACCCGGTGATCTTCCTGGAGCCCAAGCGCCTGTACAACGGCCCGTTCGACGGCCACCACGACCGCCCGGTAACGCCGTGGTCGAAGCACCCGCACAGCGCCGTGCCCGACGGTTACTACACCGTGCCGCTGGACAAGGCCGCCATTACCCGCCCCGGCAATGACGTGACCGTGCTCACCTACGGCACCACGGTGTACGTGGCCCAGGTGGCTGCCGAAGAAAGCGGCGTCGATGCCGAAGTGATCGACCTGCGCAGCCTGTGGCCGCTGGACCTGGACACCATCGTCGAGTCGGTGAAAAAGACCGGCCGCTGCGTGGTGGTGCATGAAGCCACCCGTACCTGCGGCTTCGGTGCCGAACTGGTGTCGCTGGTGCAGGAGCACTGCTTCCACCACCTGGAGGCGCCGATCGAGCGCGTCACCGGCTGGGACACCCCCTACCCTCACGCGCAGGAATGGGCGTATTTCCCAGGGCCTTCGCGGGTAGGTGCGGCATTGAAAAAGGTCATGGAGGTCTGAATGGGCACGCACGTCATCAAGATGCCGGACATTGGCGAAGGCATCGCACAGGTCGAGTTGGTGGAATGGTTCGTCAAGGTCGGCGACATGATCGCCGAGGACCAGGTGGTGGCCGACGTCATGACCGACAAGGCTACCGTGGAAATCCCTTCGCCGGTCAGCGGCAAGGTGCTGGCCCTGGGTGGCCAGCCAGGTGAAGTGATGGCGGTCGGCAGCGAGCTGATCCGCATCGAAGTGGAAGGCAGCGGTAACCATGTGGATGTGCCTCAGGCCAAACAGGTAGAAACGCCCGCCGCCCCTGTGGCAGACAAGCCAGAACCGCAGAAAGACGTAAAACCCGCTGCGTACCAGGCACCCGCCAACCACGAAGCTGCGCCCATCGTGCCGCGCCAGCCGGGCGATAAGCCGCTGGCCTCACCGGCTGTGCGCAAGCGTGCGCTGGATACCGGTATCGAACTGCGCTATGTGCACGGCAGCGGCCCGGCCGGGCGCATCCTGCACGAAGACCTTGACGCCTTCATGAGCAAGCCGCAGAGCGCCGCCGGGCAAGCCCCCAATGGCTATGCCAAGCGCAGCGACAGCGAGCAGGTGCCAGTGATCGGCCTGCGCCGCAAGATCGCCCAGCGCATGCAGGACGCCAAGCGCCGGGTCGCGCACTTCAGCTATGTGGAAGAAATCGACGTCACCGCCCTGGAAGCCCTGCGCCAGCAGCTCAACAGCAAGTACGGCGACAGCCGCGGCAAGCTGACGCTGCTGCCGTTCCTGGTGCGTGCACTGGTCGTGGCGCTGCGTGACTTCCCGCAGATCAACGCCACCTATGACGACGAAGCGCAGATCATCACCCGCCATGGCGCGGTGCATGTGGGCATCGCCACCCAAGGTGACAACGGCCTGATGGTACCGGTGCTGCGCCACGCCGAAGCGGGCAGCCTGTGGGCCAATGCCGGCGAGATTTCGCGCCTGGCCAACGCTGCACGCAGCAACAAGGCCAACCGCGAAGAATTGTCGGGCTCGACCATTACCCTGACCAGCCTGGGCGCCCTCGGTGGCATCGTCAGCACGCCGGTGGTCAATACCCCGGAAGTGGCGATTGTCGGCGTCAACCGCATGGTTGAGCGGCCGGTGGTGATCGACGGCCAGATCGTCGTGCGCAAGATGATGAACCTGTCCAGCTCGTTCGACCATCGCGTGGTCGATGGCATGGACGCCGCCCTGTTCATCCAGGCCGTGCGTGGCCTGCTCGAACAACCTGCCTGCCTGTTCGTGGAGTAAGCATGCAACAGACTATCCAGACTACCCTGTTGATCATCGGCGGCGGCCCTGGCGGCTATGTGGCCGCCATCCGTGCCGGGCAACTGGGCATCCCTACCGTGCTGGTGGAAGGCCAGGCGCTGGGCGGTACCTGCCTGAATATCGGCTGCATTCCGTCCAAGGCGCTGATCCATGTGGCCGAGCAGTTCCACCAGACCTCGCGCTTCGCCGGGCCGTCGGAACTGGGCATCAGCGTTGCCTCGCCGCGCCTGGACATCGGCCAGAGCGTGGCCTGGAAGGACGGCATCGTAGACCGCCTGACCACTGGTGTGGCCGCCCTGCTGAAAAAGCACGGGGTCAAGGTAATTCATGGCTGGGCGAAGGTGCTCGACGGCAAGCAGGTCGAAGTTGATGGCCAGCGTGTCCAGTGTGAACACCTGTTGCTGGCCACCGGCTCCAGCAGCGTCGAACTGCCGATGCTGCCACTGGGCGGGCCGGTGATTTCCTCGACCGAAGCCCTGGCGCCGAAAGCCCTGCCGCAGCACCTGGTGGTGGTGGGCGGTGGCTATATCGGCCTGGAACTGGGCATTGCCTACCGCAAGCTGGGCGCGCAAGTAAGCGTGGTGGAAGCGCGTGAGCGCATCCTGCCGACCTACGACAGCGAATTGACTGCCCCGGTGGCCGAGTCGTTGAAAAAGCTGGGCATCGCCCTGCACCTGGGCCACAGCGTCGAAGGTTACGAAAACGGTTGCCTGCTGGCCAACGACGGCAAGGGCGGGCAACTGCGCCTGGAGTCCGACCAGGTGCTGGTGGCCGTCGGCCGCCGGCCGCGCACCAAAGGTTTCAACCTGGAGTGCCTGGACTTGAAAATGAACGGCGCCGCCATTGCCATCGACGCGCGCTGCCAGACCAGCATGCACAACGTCTGGGCCATCGGCGACGTGGTTGGCGAACCGATGCTGGCGCACCGGGCCATGGCCCAGGGCGAAATGGTCGCCGAGATCATCGCTGGCAAGGCACGCCGCTTCGAGCCTGCCGCGATTGCTGCGGTGTGCTTCACCGACCCAGAAGTGGTGGTAGTCGGTAAAACCCCGGAGCAGGCCAGCCAGCAAGGGCTGGACTGCATCGTCGCGCAGTTCCCGTTTGCCGCCAATGGCCGGGCCATGAGCCTGGAAGCGAAGAGCGGATTCGTGCGCGTGGTGGCACGGCGGGACAACCACCTGATCCTGGGCTGGCAAGCCGTTGGCGTGGCGGTTTCCGAACTGTCCACCGCGTTTGCCCAATCGCTGGAGATGGGCGCCTGCCTGGAGGATGTGGCCGGCACCATCCATGCCCACCCGACGCTGGGTGAGGCGGTACAGGAAGCGGCATTGCGCGCCCTGGGCCACGCCCTGCATATCTGACACTGAAGCGGCCAAGGCCGATTTGGCCCGCTGCGCCGAGAGGCGCTGCGGGTCTTTTTTCATCCAGGCACTGATCCCCATCACCTGCGCGATCCCTTGTCGGACCGCGTCAGGCTATGGGGCTATGGCATTCTTGCCGGCCGCCTTGGCCCGGTACAGCGCCTTGTCGGCACGCGCCAGCAGCGCATGCTGGTCCTCCCCTTCCTGCCATTGCACCACGCCATAGCTCAGGGTCAGCCGGCAATCGCCCACCGGCTCCAGCTGCTCCATCACCTGGCGCAAGCCCGCCGCCACATCCAGCGCCTCGCCCAGCGTGGTCTGGGGCAGCACGATGACGAACTCATCGCCACCCCAGCGCGCCAACACGTCGAGCTCGCGCAGGCAGGTACGCAAGTTATCGGCCACCAACACCAGCGCCGCATCGCCACGGGCGTGGCCGTAGCGGTCGTTGATCGGTTTGAAATCGTCCATGTCCATGGCGATCAGCGACAACGGCTGACGGAATCGCTGGGCGCGTTCGCACTCCGTCTGCAACGACTTTTCCAGCCGATAGCGATTGGCAATGCGGGTCAACGCATCGCGCTCGGCCAACTCGAGGTTTTCGTCCAGTTGCCGCTGCAACTGCTGGTTCACCCAGGACAGCTCGCGGGTACGCTCGGCCACCTGGCACTCCAGCGACTGGTTCTTCTGCTCCAGCTGCGCCACCAGGCGCTTGCCGGCGTCGATGTTGCGGTGCGCCCCGAGCATGCGCGCCACCGAACCGTCTGCGTTCTGGCCGATGATGTAGCCGCTGTCTTCGATCCAGATGTAATTGCCATCCTGGCAACGGCAGCGGTATTCGATGAGGTAGCGCTCGTTGCGCTGGTTGATATAGGCCTCGAAATGCGCCATTACCCGCGGGTAGTCCTCGGGGTGGATCACACTTTCCCAGGTCAGTACCGAGTTGGCCATGGAGTGGCTGGCGTAACCGAGCATGGCGTACCAGCCGGGGTTGCGATAGACGTAGCCGGTGTTGGCATTCCAGTCCCAGATGCCATCACTGATCAACTCGAACAAGGTGTGCAATTGCTGTTCACTGAAGCTGGCGGGTGCCGGCCTGGTTTCCTGATTCATGGACGCTCTCCCTGATGCCCAGCAACTGCGCTCCGGTCAAGGGGCTGCCGACAGTGGTGGTAATTGCCGCAGGCGGCAAGATCATGCCTTGGACAGGCAAGCATATGCCCGCCAGCGCGCAACCGAAATAGCGCCAAAGGCCTGATTTCGACCGGCACAGCGCTGGCATGGCTTTTGCGCTGGGTAGCTGCCAACGCTATTTCCAAGGAGGAAACATGATAATCGCCCCTAACGGCGTCAGCTGGCAGCCCACGCTCCATCAGCCTCGGCACGCCAACGATGAGCAGACAGTGGCCGAGATTGCGCCAGCCGGCACGCCAATAACCACCGCCAACACGGCGACCCAACAGCAGCGCCAAGGCAACACCGCTCAGCAAAACGCTGAGGATGCTCGCGAAGAAGCCTTTGCCAAATTCAAGGTGATGCTGCAAAACCTGGGTTCTGCGACCACCGAGCCGGTGATCGGAGAACCACTGCCACCCAAGACTGCCCGGCAGGAGTTTCACGACTTCATGTCCAAGTCACCCGGCGAGATGATCAAGGAAAAACTGCTGCGTGAAATAGGCCTGACCGAAGAAGAGTACGACGCCCTGCCGCCAGAAATGAAAGCAAAGGTCGACGAGTTGATCGCCCAGCGCATGAAAGAGGACATCGAGCGCAAGATCGAGGAGAAAGCGCAAGAGCAGCTCGCCAAGGCGGACGGCCTGGATGAAGAGCAACAAGCGGCCGGCACGGCATGAGGGAGTTGCGGCGGTCGGTACGAAAGTGCCGCGGGTCGTGAAAGGCTCCCCAACCTGACCCGTTTGAAGGCGCCCGGCGGTGTCGATGTTCAGGTGGTGCATGGCTTGGTCAACTGCACCGCTACCGGCGCCATAACCGATCTCAGGAAAAATCGGCAGGATGTTGTGCAGAGAATTCGTTTGAGGTCCTTGGCCTTATTGTCCAGGTTGGCAGGCTGGTAGCTATTTGCCACGCGTGGACGCAGGCGCATGACGATGCCTGCGTTGGGGGACGTTGTCAGGTCCCCCCAACAATAAGAGAGGACAAGGAAATGCAATCCAACAGTTTGAAGCAAAGCCTCAAGCAGCGGCACATCACCATGATCGCACTGGGCGGGGTGATCGGTGCAGGCCTGTTCATGGGCTCGGGCTCACTGATCGCATCGGCAGGGCCTGCGGCCATCCTGTCGTATTTCATTGGTGGCCTGGTGGTCACCCTGGTCATGTTCATGCTGGGCGAAATGGCCTGCCGCAACCCGGATGCCGGGTCGTTCTCGACCTACGCCAACACCTGGCTCGGCGACTGGGCCGGGTTTGCAGTCGGCTGGCTGTACTGGTTCAAGTCGATGATGACCATCACCCTGGAAGCAGTCCTGCTGGGCGCCATCCTGCATGACTTCCTACCCTGGCTGCCGATCTGGGCAGGCGCCTTCCTGATGCTGGTGACACTGATGGCCAGCAACGCCTACTCGGTGCGTTCGTTTGCCGAAGTGGAGTACTGGCTGGCGGCGATGAAGGTCGCCACCATCCTCATCTTCATGCTGCTGGGCATCTCGATCCTGCTTGGCCTGCACCACGACATTCCGTCGCCTGGCCTGGTCAACCTCACCGCCCACGACGGCTTCATGCCCAACGGCCTGTCGCCGGTAATGGCGGGTGTCATCGTGGTGATCTTCTCGCTGGGCGGCAGCGAAATCGCCGCCGTGGCCGCAGGTGAGTCGGAGAACCCGCGGCAGAACGTGATCCGCGCGATCAAGAGCGTGATCCTGCGCGTGATGCTGTTCTACGTCGGCTCGGTGTCGATCCTGATCCTGTGCCTGCCATGGACCGACAAGGCCAACCTGGCCTCGCCCTATGTTTCGCTGTTCAGCCTGGCCGGGTTCGGTGGTGCGGCGGTGGCCATGAAACTGGTGTTGTTCGTCTCGTTCATGTCGGTGATGAACTCGTTCATGTTCTCCAACTCGCGCATGCTGTTCTCGCTGAGCCAGCGCGGGCACGCGCCCAAGCTGTTCTCGCGCACCAGTGCCAAGGGCGTGCCGATCAATGCATTGCTGCTGAGCCTGTCGATCTGCACGATGATCCTGACCGTGCACTTTATCAGCGCCGGCGACCTGTTCATGACCCTGGCCAAGAGTACCGGCAGCCTCGTGATGGTCGTGTGGATCTTCATCATCATCGCCCACGTGGCCATGCGCTGGAAAACCCGTCATGAAGCGATCGACCCCAAGGCCTTCCGCGCCTGGCTGTTCCCGTACGCCAATATCGTTGCGCTGTTCGCCTTGCTGGCAGTGATCGGCACCCAGGCGTTCGAACCGGCGTCGCGTTTCCAGTTCTGGTTCACGGTGCTGACGGTGGTGCTGGTAGTGGCGGGGTACTTCCTGACGCGCAAACGGACGGCGGCGGCTGCACAGGAGGCGGAGGCAAAAACGGGAGAAACAAGAAATGGCGTCCCAGGCAGGAATTGAACCTGCAACCTTCCCCTTAGGAGGGGGATGCTCTATCCAATTGAGCTACTGAGACGCTACGACCGGCAGCGAGCGCTGCGCAGCGGGATGGCCAGCATGTTAACCAGCATGCTGGCGTTTGTCATGCACCTGCCGGGCTTTTTCGCGTAATCCTTTTCTGGCACTGCTACACCGGTGGCAGAACCCCTTCATCGCGAAGCAGCCCGAACAGGGCTGCGACCGCTGCCTCCAGGGTTGTCGAGTTGTCCAGCACATGCACTGAAGGATCGGGCGGTGCCTGCAAACGGGCGCTGCGAGCCAGGCGCTGCTCGATTTCCTCGGCGTTTTCGCGGCCACGGGCCAGCAGGCGCTGACGCAGCACTTCGGGCCTGACCTCGACCAGCACCGCCAGCAGGTCCGGGTAACGCTGGCGCGCTTCGGCCAGGTAGGCGCGCGAGCCATTCACCAGCACTGCCCTGCCCGCCGCCATCCACTCGTCCACCTGCTGCGCAATACCATAGTCCAGGCCGTTGGCGCGCCAGTGCATGGCAAATGCGCCCTGTGCACGCAGGGTCTCGAACTGCTCGGGCGTAACCCCATGAGCGGCTTCGCCCTTGGCTTCGGCCGAACGGGTAATGACGCGACGGGCAATTTCTACCCCGGCGGCCGCCAGTCGCTCACGCGAAGCGTCGATCAGGGAATCTTTCCCCGAACCCGACGGTCCTATCAGAAATATCAACCGGCCTGACCCTGATCGACGGTCGCTTGCGTCATGTTGCATAGCCACTATGCTCTATGAAGGGAAACCGCCGCATTCTAGGTGTTTTCCTTGCCTTTTGCTGCGTTTTACCAGTTTTTGACGGCAAAAGACTGACGGTTGGGCAAGCCGGAGCATGTAAAACTTTTCAAACCAGTGCTCATTTCTGATAATTGGTACTGGCAGAAAGCCTTTATCCGGCTCACTATTTGTCACAGAATTGACGCCAAGGAAACGGCGATGATGAGGCAAGATGAGCACCCATTTTTACTGCCGGTTGAACATTTTGTCGTCGCCACGGTCGTACTTCCACCCCGTGCGGCCAATTTGAGAACCGCTTCCCCTGAACCAAACTCCGGTCAATTTATATGCGCCCAATGAAACAGGCTATTTATTCGAGCCGCACCGCTGACAAGTTCGTCGTCCGCCTGCCAGACGGGATGCGTGAGCGCATTGCCGAGGTAGCGCGAAACCATCACCGCAGCATGAACTCCGAAATCATCGCGCGCCTGGAACAGAGCCTTATCCAGGAAGGTGCGCTGGGTGACGAGCTGAGCATGCGCCTGGACAGCCCTGAGCTGTCGCTGCATGAGCGCGAGTTGCTGCAGCGCTTCCGTCAACTGTCCCACCGCCAGCAGAACGCCCTGGTGGCCCTCATCGCTCACGATGTGGAAATGGCCGCTGACGCTTCCTGAGGTCTGCAGCGAACATGAAAAAGCCAGCGTAAGCTGGCTTTTTTGTGGCTGGCCTACGGCAACGGCATACGCCATTGCAGGACCACTGTGGGAGCGGGCAAGCCCGCGAATCAGGCGACGCGGTGGATGGCACCGGCTGCGCCGGTGTTCGCGGGCATGCCCGCTCCCACAGGGAAAGATCGGTTTACAGCAGGAACAGCGTAGCCAGGCCGAGGAAGATGAAAAAGCCGCCACTGTCGGTCACGGCAGTGATCATCACACTCGCCCCCATCGCCGGGTCGCGGCCCAGGCGGGCCAATGTCATCGGGATGAGCACGCCCATCAGCGCTGCCAGTAACAGGTTCAGGGTCATTGCGGCGGTCATCACCAAACCCAGTGACCAGCTGCCATACAGCCAGAAAGCCACCGCACCGATCACTCCGCCCCACACCAGGCCGTTGATCAGCGACACTGCCAACTCCTTGCGCATCAGGCGGCTGGTATTGCCCGGCGACACCTGGTCCAGCGCCATCGCGCGGACAATCATGGTGATGGTCTGGTTACCCGAGTTGCCACCAATACCCGCAACGATAGGCATCAACGCAGCCAACGCCACCAGCTTTTCGATCGAGCCTTCAAACAGCCCGATAACGCGGGAAGCGAGAAAAGCGGTAATCAGGTTGATCGCCAGCCATGCCCAACGGTTGCGGAACGAGCGCCAGACCGAGGCAAAGATATCTTCCTCTTCACGCAGGCCCGCCATGTTGAGGACTTCGCTCTCGCTCTCCTCACGGATCAGGTCGACCATTTCGTCGATGGTCAAACGGCCGATCAGGCGCCCGCCTTTGTCTACTACAGGTGCCGATACCAGGTCATAACGCTCGAAAGCCTGCGCTGCATCATAGGCATCTTCCTCGGGCTGGAAGGACACCGGGTCGGTCGCCATGACCTCCGCTACCTTCTTCTCCGGGTCGTTGACCAGCAAGCGCTTGATCGGCAACACCCCCTTGAGGATGCCGTCGTAATCGACCACGAACAGTTTGTCGGTGTGGTTGGGCAGCTCTTTCAGGCGGCGCAGATAGCGCAGCACCACTTCCAGGCTGACGTCTTCGCGGATGGTGACCATCTCGAAGTCCATCAGCGCACCGACCTGCTCCTCGTCGTAGCTCAGCGCCGAGCGCACACGCTCGCGTTGCTGGGCATCGAGGGTTTCCATCAGCTCGTGAACAACGTCGCGCGGCAGCTCTGGGGCCAGGTCGGCCAGCTCGTCGGCGTCCATTTCCTTGGCGGCGGCCAGCAGCTCGTGATCGTCCATGTCCGCGATCAACGATTGGCGAACCGAGTCGGAAACTTCAAGCAGGATGTCGCCATCGCGATCCGAGCGCACCAGCTGCCAGACCGTCAGGCGGTCTTCCAGGGGCAAGGCTTCGAGGATATAGGCGATGTCGGCGGGGTGCAGATCATCGAGCTTGCGCTGCAGCTCGACGAGATTCTGGCGGTGGACCAGGTTTTCGACCAAGTCGTTGTGCGCGCCTTCCTGGCGGTGCGTCAGGTCTTCGACCACACGCTGGCGTTGCAGCAGTTCGACCACCTGGGCCAGGCGATCCTGCAGGCTTTCTTGCGCTTTTTTTACTTCTACTTCAGTCATAGGCGAACTCCACTCCCAGCAGCGGAGCACGCCGGGAGAATCAATCGGTCAGATCTTTCTGTATGAATCGTGTTAGCGAGTAACTACTGGGTAAGTCCATGGTGGTTTTCCACAAGCCCCGGCGGGGCTGACGGGCGCAATCATACACTGCTAAAGCTGTCAGATCGCTTAAATTTTTGGCCAGAACAATCGTTTGCGCGATAAAGGTGGGACAACGCTTGAAGCTATCAGTGCGACGGCGGCTCTGGCGTTTAAAGCACATTTGTTGTGTGCGTAGATGTGTTTGCGATGCCTGATCGAATTCGGCGCCGCACCAGCGGCCTCAAGCTACACCACAAACATTACAGAAGAGCTTAGATCGACATGGCCAACAATTCAGTGGCGCAGAAAAACAAAAAGCCCGCTCAACTGAGCGGGCTTCTTGATGGGATATGGCGGACTCAGCAGGATTCGAACCTGCGACCGCTCGGTTCGTAGCCGAGTACTCTATCCAGCTGAGCTATGAGTCC